>NZ_CP108364.1:1235231-2470462 GCF_035946055.1 Streptomyces sp. NBC_01341
GCCTCGCGCTTTCATGAAGCGGGCTGTCCGACGGGTGGGCAGGTAGCGAAAAGTGCCTCTGACCAGCAAGAATGAGGATTATCGTGGTCCTTGTTCCTGCTCCAGCCGGAGGCACTTCTCAGGTAAAGAAGCGTATCGGGTCGTACCCGCGTGTCCGCATCGAGGGTGGCGGCCGGGCAGTGGTCGCGCAGGCCGGGGGCGTGCTGCTGGTCGAGACGGTCCGCAAGGCCGGCTTGGACACCGCGATATCAGCGTCGCTGGCGCCGTGGCGGAAGGCTCGGGCGGTGCACGATCCGGGCAAGATCCTGCTGGACGTGGCCTTGGCGGTCGCGCTGGGCGGGGACTGTCTCGCGGATGTCGCCATGCTGCGGGCCGGGCTGTCCGTGTTCGGGTCGGTGGCCTCCGACCCGACCGTCTCCCGCCTTATCGACACCCTCGCGGCCTCCGGGGAGAAGGCCCTGCGGGCGCAGCAGCCTACAGAGATACCCGACCAAGGATCCGAGACGAGCCACTAGCTTTCGACCTGTACAGTCGCATGCTTGTTGAAGCGAATTCGCAGACCGTAGTAATGCCATGGGAACTTCAGACGTCCGGTCAGGTCGAGTTCGTTCACGGGGGCGCTCGGGTAGGTGTAGGCGTCGGAGTTGTCGCCGTCGACGGGTCGGTGGACACGAAGCGACCAGTCGCTGGGGTGCAGAGACGGACTCCCAGAGGACGGCGCCGCCGAGAGTATTGGATGGCCGCTGGTACCGGCCGAGCCATCCGCGGGTGCAACTGCCGAGGAATCCAGCGTGTTGCCGTATTCGTCGAAGGTGCTGTCGCCGGAGACCAGCGCCACGATGTCTCCTCTTAGGAGTCGGGTGGGGCCCTTCGGAGGGCCCCACCCGGCGGCGAGAAGGGGCTTGTAGGACATCCCCTTCATCTATGTGGTTCTATTCTTGAATGGCTTCCCACTCTTTTGCGTACCGTTCGGCGAGGAGCCGCAGTTCGAATATTGTCGGACTCATGTCCGTTTTCGATGAGAGGTAGCTACGCAAGTTCTGGCCTGAGCGGCGGGCCTCAATGACGTGTGCCAGCACGTCGTCGTCCTCTGCGTACATTGCGTACTCGGGCCAGAGGAGTCCGAGGAACGTGTGATAATCCACACCGTCATCCCCGGATTCATCCCACTCATCCCGATAGGTGTCGATGTCATCGAGTGATGCTCGGCCATTCAGGACGTCCTCAACGAATGTCATGGCTTGATCTTCCGGCCCTTCACTGGCGGCTTGTAGATGTGTCCCCCGTTGGGATCTGCGCTCCCGAGGTGCTTACCGTTCTTGTCGTATACCTCGATATCACCGTGGGTGTAGTCCCATTCGAAGTACCGCTTCTTCGACCCTGATTTACCGTTGCTCTTGGTCTTGCCCTTGTGTGGGGTCAGCTTCTTCCAGTACGGGGAGTTCGAAGGAGTGGACTTCGCAGTGTGATGGTTATAGTGGGCGATCCACACACCCGCCTGGTAGACACCGTAGGTCAGGATACCCAGCGCGATCAGACCGGCGACGATCCAGCCAATGGGATTCCACCAGTCGGCCACGGCGAAGAATCCGAGTGCCGCTACCGCCGCGAATCGGCCGTCGAGGTCATAGCAGTTGACGGCATCCGCCGTGCAGTAGTCGTAGGCGTTCGCGTTTCCACCGTAGATGGAGTCGACCTGGAGGAAGCGGCCAGTCGTCGGGTCGTACAGGCGGACGCCCATGAGGGTGTAGCCGCTGATTGTGCCAGACGACCGTTGGTAGGAGCCGAAGGCACCATAGGTGGCGTCCTCCGTGTCGTCGAGCGTGTTGCCGTACTCGTCAAAGTGCTGGACTGTGCTGGCGACGCTGGTGTCCAGCGGCTGCTGGACCGTAATGTCGCCGTGGATGTTGGCGAGTTGGAGGACGGTGTCGCCGGCGTCCGTCGTTGTGGCGGCCAGGCCGCCGGTCAGGTCGGTGACGTTGCGGATGGTGGTGCTGCTGCCCGTCTTGGCCCAGGTGGGGCTGTCCGACGAGTCGCCGTAGTGGTTGGTCGTCGTGGTGTTGGTCGTCCAGGTGCTGCCGGACTGGGTCTGGGCGGTCTGGACGGCGAGACGTCCGGCGGCGTCCAGGGCCCAGGTGTTGCGGCTGGTGCCGACGGTCTCGGTGGCGACCAGGTCGTTGGTGAAGTACGACAGGGTTGTGGCTCCGCTGGTGGTGGTGCGGCCGAAGGCGTCGTAGACGTAGCCGGCGTTCACCAGTCGGTCGGCGCTGTCGTAGGCGTACGACGTGGTCGCCGTGGTGGTGTCGACGGTGCTGCTGTCGCAGTCATCCGAACTGGCGTTCAACGACTTGCGGTTGCTGTTCACGTCGAAGGTGTAGGCGCGGGTGGTGCAGCCGGCGGTGGACGAGTTAATAGCCTGAGTGAGGTGGCCGGCGCTGTCGTAGGTGTAGTCGGACTGCGTGGTCGAACCGTCGGTCTGGGTATGGCCGGCCTGCTGGCCGTGCACCGTGTATCCGGCGGCGTCGGAGGCGACGGTGGTGCCGTCCGCCGTGACGTACGTACGGTTGGTCTCCTGGCCGGTGGTGTCACTGGTGACGGCCAGGGTGTAGCCGCCGGGCAGGGTCTCGGACGTGAGCGTGCCGTCGGCGTCGTACGTGCCCGTGAAGGTGCCGGCCACCGAGTCGGTCAGCGTCGTCACGTTGCCTGTGGCGCCATAGGCGTACGTCCTGGCGGACGGTACCGAGTCGGTGGTCTTCACCGGCCGGTCGAGGATGTCGTAGGACGTGATCGTGGTGTTGCCCGCGCCGTCGTTGTATTCCGTCCGACGTCCCAGGTCGTCGTAGGTGTAGGCGATGGTCAGACCGTTCGAGGTCTGGGTGGCCGTCTGGCCGTTGTCCTCGTCGTACGTGACCGTCGTGTCCGGGGTGCCCGTGCCGATGCCGCCGGTCATTGCGGTCCTGGTGACGCGGCCCGCGCCGTCGGTGGTGTTGGTGGTGGTGCGGGTCACGCTGTTGGCGGTCTCGGCCTTGGTGGCGAGCTGGCCCCAGCGGTCGTAGGTGTAGACGGTGGTGACGGCCTCCGCCGGGTTGGTGCCGCCGCCCGTGATGGTGGCCGCAGGCGCCGTCCTGCAGAGCAGTCCGGTCGAGATGGCGGAGACACAGGTGCCGGTGCCGGAGGCCGTGTAATAGGTGTAGTTCACGGTGTTTGCGTCCGAGCCAGTCGAGCCGGCTGTGCGGGTGGTGGACGCCCGCCCGGTGCTGTCGTACGTCGTCATGATGCCGGTGGTGTCAGCGCCGCTGCTGGCCTTCTCCTGGCCGGTCGACCAGTCGTAGGTGGTGGTCACCGCACGAGTGTCGGCGTCGTTCACGTATCCCGCGACGGCGGCGCCGGTCGCCGTGGAGGTGACCAGGCCGGAGACCTTAGCGCCGCTGGGCCGGTTCTCGTCGTAGCTGTAGGCGGTGTGGGTGTGTGCCGGGGTCACTGTACCGGGGGCCATCGTGGACTCCGCGGTGCTACCGGTGAGTTCCTTGGTGAGGGTGACCTCGTGCAGGGGTCCGTACTCGTCCACGAGCTTCTGACCGTCGGCTGAGTACCGGGAGACGGTGGCCAACTGCCGGGCACGGTCCGCAGTGGACAGGTCGGCTAGGCCGAGTGCCGCCAGTTTGCCGGATGCTCCCGTGCTGGTGCCGAGGGCCAGCTCCCGGTTGGTGGCTGCCAGGTCGATGACCTGGTTGCCGTAGTCGTCGTACCCGGTGGTGGTGAGCGAGCCGCCGGGGTTCGCGGTGTTGGTCTCCTCGCCGTTCGCGTCGATGTAGGTGATGACGGCCCGGTCGTACGAGGACGACGTCAGGCCGCTGCCGGTGTTGCCCGGAGGGACGCTGTCGGCCGGGAAGACGGCGGTCGCGTCGGTAGGTGCCTCGTCCTGCGCCCAGGCCGCCACGGTGGTGGCGTCCATCTGGTGCGGGGCGGTCGAACCGGAGAGCGGCACGTCGTAGACGACGGTGGTGGCCGCCGTACCGGACGTGGTGCTCGCGGAGCCAACGACGAGTGCCGGGCGGGAGACCTTGAGCAGCATGCCCGCGCCCGAGGTCAGCGCGGAGCCGGCCTTGCCGTATTTGAACGTCCAGGGGAGTTCACCGGGTTCGGTGAGGGTGGCGACGCGACCGTCGGTGTCGTAGGTGTACGCCGTCTTCAGCGGGGTGCTGATTCGCGGGTCCCAGTCCTGCGCAAGCCGGCCGGAGCTGTCGTAGGTGTAGGACTCGACGGTCTCGGCGGTCGCGGCGGAGGCGCCGGGGCCGGTGGCCCACAGCTTGAGCGCCTTCACTTGGCCCGTGTAGTCGCCGACCGCGCCGGATGTGGCGGTGGTGGAGGTCGAGTAGATAAACTCCAGGACGCGGCAGCCCTTGGTGGCCGGGGTGGCCTGGCAGGTCGCGGGAGTGACCGCCGCGGTCGGGGAGATCACGTACTTCGGACGGGCCAGCGTCGAGCCGCCGACTGTGACGGTCTCCGAGACGGTGGTGAGCGTGGTGTCATCGACTGCCGAGGCCGAGGAGGCTAGCGTCCAGGTGGCCACACCGGTCGCGGCCTTGGCGAACACCGTGGCGTTCGCGTCGGTGTCGGTCAGGGTGAACGTCGACCCGCTGACCGCGCCCGTCAGAGTCAGTTCCTCGGCCCCTGGCTGAGGCGCCCAGCTGCCGTCCGAGTTCAAAGTGAAGGCGATCGAGCTGCCGTCGCCGGACAGGAGCTCCACCGAAGTGGCGGAGGTCCTGCGGATCTCTGTGTACCCGCTCGCCTCACCGGCGACGGTGGAGGTCCAACCAGGGCCGAAGATCTGCGCCTGGCCCTCGGTGTCTGTGTCGTTGGCACGCGAGGAGTACGTCCGCACTACGCTCGCCTCGAAGGCAGTCGCGTCCGTGGCCGACAGTGTGAAGTCACCGGTGAGCTGGTTGACCGAACCCGGGCCGACCTGGGCGCCGGGGGCGGTGCCCGCGTCCCGGTCGAGGGTGACGTCGGTGGTCTGTGAGTGGCCTGTTGTGGTGCCGTCCGTGAACGCGGCGCGCAGTTCGATGACGCCGTCCTCGGACAGCGAGTTGACGGTGTTCCAGACCAGTTTGGTGGCGGTGCCGCTGGTGACGGCGACCGGCCAGGCGGAGACCACCGCGCCGGAGGCAGTGACGTCGGTGGCTGGCACGATATGCCAGGCGTCGGTCTCGCCGCGCCGGTACTGCCAGGTCACCCCGGTGTAGGAGGTGAGTCCCTTCGCCGACAATGTGAGGCGGCGGGCGGTGGTGTCGCCGTCGGCCGGGGAAAGGATCGCTGCCCCGTCGGCGCCGACCCCGAAGGCGTAAGAGGTAGTTGCCGTCGACAGGTTGCCGCCGGAGTCGATGGTCCGCGCGTACAGCGTGTGCCAGCCGTCGGCCGGGTTGATGCTGACCGTCTGCGCGTCGCCGCCGTTCCCGTTGCTGATGTCCAGCTTCTTATTCGGCAGGGAAGAGTTGTCCAGGCCCCACTGGAATCCGGCACCGTCCGTGGAGGTCGTGTCAAGGGTGCAGGACACGGCCGCACTCGCCTTGGCCGTCCAGCCGTTCTGCTCGTACGTGTCGCAGGTGACCGTCGGGGCGGCGGGTAGGCCGGTGTTCATCACGAACGTGGAGTAGCCGGTCCAGGAGCCGTAGTCGGCGCCGTCATAGGCGCGGACGCGATAGCGCAGGTGGGTGCCTGCTGGGAAGGAGCTCGCCGGTGGAATCGTCAGCTTGGCCGTCGAACCGGAGGAGACCGAGGAGGATACAGCCGTGTAGGAGTACGTGGTGTCCGCGTAGGCTGGGTCCGCTGTGATCTCGAACTGACCCTTGGTACTAGAACCGTCCGGGTCGATGACGTTCGCCGACAACGTCGGGGTGAGCGAGGTGACGTACCGGGAGCCGTTGTAGGCGTTGACCTGTGACGGCGCGATCGTCGCCGCACTCGGCTTCGCGGGGTAGGAGTTGTAGGTGACAGTGAGTTTCGGCGCGTAGCCGGATGTGGGGTAGTTGGCCGAGCGGACGCGCGGAGTGGCCGAACTGGAGTCTGGGCAGGTGTTGTTGGGGCGAGTTCGTCGTCCTGGTGGGGGCCGGAAGAGGGCAGCGGACCTTGATCCCGGGCTGCGGCCGGCTTTGCTTGGGTTGGTCGAGCCCGACGAGCGGGGCGACCCGATGTCGCCGCTGCGGTGGACGACGAAGTCGACCCGGAAGCTGGCAGCGGAGCTGACCCGGCAGGGCCATCGGGTCTCCGCCGACACGGTCGCCGGCCTGCTGCGGGAGGAAGGCTTCAGTCTGCAGGCCAACGCCAAGACCATCGAGGGTGCTCAGCACCCCGACAGGGATGCCCAGTTCCGCTACCTCAACGAGCGGGCACGAGACCACAGGGACGCCGGTGACCCGGTGATCAGTGTGGACAGCAAGAAGAAGGAACTGATCGGCGACTACAAGAACGCCGGGCACGAATGGCAGCCCGCAGGGCAACCCGTCAGGGTCAAGACCCACGACTTCCCAGGCCAGGCCGAGAAGGCGATTCCGTACGGGATCTATGACATGGCAGCGAACACCGGCTGGGTCAGCATCGGCACCGATCACGACACTGCTGCGTTCGCCGTCGCCTCGATCCGACGCTGGTGGCAGGCTCGCGGCCGACACGACTATGCCCGTGCCCGCCGGCTGCTGATCACCGCTGACGGCGGGGGCTCCAACGGCTACCGCACCCGCGGCTGGAAGGTCCACCTCGCCGACCTCGCTGCAGAGACCGGCCTTGAAATCACGGTGTGTCATCTGCCGCCCGGAACCTCTAAGTGGAACAAGATCGAGCACCGGCTGTTCTCCCACATCACCATGAACTGGCGAGGCAGACCCCTGACCAGCCACGAAGTCATGCTCCAGACCATCGCCGCGACCACCAGCCACACCGGCCTCACCGTCCAGGCCGAACTCGACAGCGGCGAGTACCCCACCGGCATCCGCGTCAGCGACGACGAGA
The DNA here is from genome assembly GCF_035946055.1 of Streptomyces sp. NBC_01341. NCBI lineage: Bacteria > Bacillati > Actinomycetota > Actinomycetes > Kitasatosporales > Streptomycetaceae > Streptomyces > Streptomyces sp. NBC_01341. The sequence goes on from NZ_CP108364.1 coordinate 1,242,240, forward strand.
TCGCCGCCCTGCCCATCACCCGCCACCGCTTCCACGGCGACTGGAACTACACCCTCCACCCCCAGCATCCGATGGACACGGCGACCGCCAGCAGCACACCGGGCGAGGCCCTGGCGAGCAGACCGACTCACCTCACGCGGCATTCACTCCAGGACCCGGAACTGACCGGGATGGCCCGCCGACAGCTCAGCGAACTCATCGACTCATTGACACCAGCGATGGAGGACCAACGCGAACAAGTGCTCCGCGCACGCCGGGGCCACGAGCGCCTGGTGGCCCCCGGCACCGGTGCCAAGGCCAAGCTCACCTCAGCCGACCGGGTCCTGGTCACCGTGCTTCACCTGCGAAAACTCGCAACCATGGACCTCCTGGGGCAGCTCTTCAACACCACCGCCATGACCATCAGTCGCGCAGCGAAAGACGTCCGCCCCCTCCTGAAAGCCCACGGCATTCACATCCCTGCCTCGACCGCCCGATTCCGCACACCAGTCGACATCGCGAGGTTCCTCGACCTCGACACGACCAAGATCAAACCGACGTGTTGATTCCCGGCAAGCCCTAAGGCTTGGTGTTTCAGGTGGTGGGGTTGATCGCGCCGCGACGCCACGTGTAGACGAGCAGGGGGACGGTCACCTTGCGACGGTGCTCGCGTGCGAAGTCGGGCTTTTCGGGATCCAGCCAGGGCACGGTCACGGCGATCGGCTCGAACCGCTCCTGGTGTGCGAGGAGGCGCTTCGCGAGCACCTTCGGCAGGGGGGCGTCGCGCTCCTTGCCACCTTGGGCGGACCGAAGTACAGCCGCGACTTGTACATGAGGATCTGCCGCTCCACGTGCACGAAGTCGCCACCAACGTCGCCCGGGCTGAACCCGGGAGGCCGCACCCGACCCCGAGGTCAAGTGCGACCTGGTACCGGTCGGGGCGCGATTGAGATGTGGCGCTGTGGGCGTGCTTGGGGGGCGGTATGCATCTGCGTGGGCGCCCTGGCCGTGTTCCCCTCGACCCTGCTCACTGTCGTGAGAGTCCAGTCGGTGACACGCCCCGGAGCGTTCCGGTGGGTGCGCCCCCATTCAGCGCTGCCAGAGCGCCCGCAGCGTCCGGCACTGAGCTGAACACGTTGCGAGTAGCTGCTGTCAATCGCGCGTCAAGGGTTTGGCGGCCGGGATCAAGGGTTCGCTAACGGACATGTCCGGCCCGGTAGGAGCGGGCATAGCGTCACTGGCATGCCCGGCTGGCCAGTAGTGCGGGGCACCGATCCGCCTCCACAAGGAGTGCCATGAACGCCAACCCGTGCACCGAGGACCCTGAACCCCTTCATCCGCACCGGGCCGGGGCATTGTTCGTTCCGGTCCGGCAGGGGCCCGGGGGCTGCTGTGCCCGCCTCGTCCGTACGCCTCTCGGCGTGCGCACCGCAGTCGCCTTTACCGATGAAAGGCAATTGCCCCGCACGCTCGGGCAGCAGCAGATCTGGATTCGGCTCAGCGAGCCGGCTGTACGCGCGTTCGTCGCGCCCTTGGGTGTCGTCGACCTCACCGTCGACCCATTTCTGGTGGCCGCTAGTCCTGGCGAGGCATCTGTCGCCAGGCTCGGGGGCCGCACGGCCTGTGAGCCACGGCGCACGTATGGGCCGGCCCGCTGCCCGCGAGCGGTCGACCCGCTGCGCGCGAGCGGCACACCGTCGTTGTCTTCTGCAACAAACTCTTGACCGGCTGGGGGAACACCATGCACACAGCACTTCCTACTTCGACGTCGGTGCCGATCACGCCGCAAGCAGCAGCTTCCGTGCCGCCGAGCAATGCCGCAGGTCTGTCCGTCTGGCCCACTTCTGCACGGCTCACTTCCCGCGGCGATGTAGCGGTGGGAGGTGTCTCCCTCGTCGAGGCGGCCGAGCGGTTCGGGACCCCGGTCTACCTCCTGGACGAGGGCGAAGTGCGGGACCGCTGCCGGACCTACATTCGAGCTTTCCCGGACACCGACGTCGTCTACGCGGCGAAGGCGTTCCTGTGCCGCGCCCTCCTGCACTGGGTGCAGGAGGAGGGCCTCGGCCTGGACGTCTGCTCATCTGGTGAGCTGGAGTTCGCGGTCACCAACGGATTTCCTCCCGAGCGCATCGTGCTGCACGGCAACGCCAAGAGCCCGGACGATCTGAGAGCCGCCCTGCGTCTGGGTGTCGGAAGGATTGTCATCGACAGCCCGTGGGAGATCGCCCAACTGTCCGCGCTGGTCTCGGAAGGCGCTCGTCAGAAGGTGCTGGTCCGCGTGCTCCCAGGCGTCAGTGCGGGCGGGCACACCGCGATCCGCACCGGCACGGAGGACCAGAAGTTCGGGCTCTCCCTCATCGATGGGAGCGCTCAGCACGCAATCTCCAGGATTCTCGGCCAGCCGCACCTGGAACTCGTCGGGCTGCACTGCCACATCGGCTCGCAGATCACCACGGTCAAGCCTTACCTGACCGCGCTCCGGCGCATGGTCGGGCTGCTGGCCCAGGTGCGCGAGCAGCACGGAGTCGTGCTCCCCGAACTGGACATGGGAGGCGGGCACGCGGTCGCCTACCGGCCGGGGGAGACCCCGCTCGATATCCCCAACCTAGGCGAACGAATCCGCCGCGAACTGGCCACGAACTGCACCGCAGCCGGCATCCCTACGCCCCGGCTCGCCATCGAACCCGGCCGCGCCCTGGTTGGCCCCGCAGGTGTGGCGTTGTACCGGGTGCTCGCCGTGAAGATGACGGGCGACCGTCGCTTCGTGGCCGTGGACGGTGGAATGAGCGACAACCCGCGTCCCGCCCTGTACGGTGCCCGCTACGCGCCCCGGCTCATCGGCCGCCGCTCAACGGCCGAGTCCTGCACGGCGACCGTCGTCGGCCGGCACTGCGAGGCGGGCGACGTTCTCGCCACCGACGCTGTATTGCCGGCCGACATCCATCCGGGCGACCTGGTCGCCATACCGGTCGCGGGCGCCTACCACCTTTCCATGGCATCCAGTTACAACGCAGTCGGCCGACCACCCGTGGTCGCCGTCCACGAGGGCCGCGCCAGGCTTCTGATACGCCGCGAATCCCTCGCCGACATCAACGGCCGCGACATCGGAATGTGAACCGTCCAAGTCCGCTCCGCCCCTCCCCCGACCGTGAAGGAACTGTCGTGCTCAGTAACCGTAATGCGTCCTGTGGTGACCGCCGTGACCACTGAGAACATCGTCGGTCTGATCGTGGCCACGAGCCTCGTCGGATACCTCGTGCTCGCCGTCAAGTATCCGGATCGCTTCTGACGCCGACTCCGCGTGTCGGTCGCGTGCGGCGCTGGGCAGCCATCGGCCTGGCCGCGTCGCGTGATCTCGTGACCGGTCCGACAGAACCACGCGACGGTCCGAGCCGCCGTCCAATGCTCAGAGTTCACGGGGCGGCCCCTTCGGGGGCCGCCCCGTACTCGAGATCAGGTGGTGCCGTACATGATCCAAAGCCAGCCGCAACAGTCTCGCCGGGCAGGAAGCGTTCTCCAGCCGCAGGTCGTCGCAGTGAGTTGCGCGATCCGAGGCGTCCTGCCCGGCGATCCTCACGCCCTTGCACTGGGCTAACTCGCCCCGTTCGCCGACAGCTAGGTGGAGGCGCCGCCTCACTTCCTCCGTGTCATGCGTGCCACGTTCGACAGCATCGTGCCGGAGGAGCGGATGGTCTACGTCCGCCACGCTCTCGCGTCCTCACCCATGCTGCGGCCCATGCGTGGTGTGATGGTACGCCCGCTTGCAACGGCCAGATTCTCGCCAAGGCCTGCACGAATTTCCGGGGCAGCCTGTACGAGGACATCGCGTGTGCCACGGGCCAGGACCTCCGATGCGAGCTTCTCTCGCACGCCCGAGTGACCGGTCATATGCGGACATCGATGCCCGCGGCCGAACCGCGACCCTTTCCCGCAGGCGCGACGACCGGGTGCTGGTCACCTCCGTGCCTGGACGGCCGGATTCCGGCTGCACCGCGAGTACGTCCGCTACGCGATCGGGCGGCCCGCAGCGCGGCCCCACTCGAACCCGGAATCTTCGTGCATGCCCAGGACCGGCTCTGATCAGCCCCAGAGGTGCGCGCGGGGGCTAACGCGAGTTTCGGCCTGTGTAGCGTTCTGCTGACTCGTCCAAGAGCCGGAATCGCAGGCGACAGATGACCGCCGTTGTTTCACGCCGCACGGCGTGGGCGACGACGGCCCCACGTTGGTTCTGCAGCAGCCGCTGCCAGACATGGGCAGGTTCGACTTCCGGGATGAGCACGGTGATCCGTACGCCCGGGTCGGTGGCAGTCAACTTACGTACATAGGCGGCGACCGGGCGGCCGATCGTGCGGCGGGCGGAGGCGATACGGATCAGAGGAACGCCCGGATTCCACAGGGCCCAGTCCCGCTCGAGTGCTTCGCTCTGCGCACGGTCCTCGGAGTCCAAGTGGCAGACCGTCACCGCGTGGACCTCATCGCCGAGGGACACGGCGGCGGTGAGGGCCTCGCTGGTGAGCCGGGTGAGAGAGGAGATCGGAACCACGATCAGTGAACGGTCGCGGTGCGGTGGCTCCGGGATGCGGCCGACCTCCAGGCTTCGGCCGATACGGGCGTAGGCGCGGTGTACGGACTCGAAGCCGGCCACGAGCAGAGGCAGTGCGACCACGATCAGCCATGCACCGTCGTAGAACTTGGTTGCTGTGACGACGACCGCGCTGACCCCGGTCAGGAGGGCGCCCAGGAGGTTGAGCAATGTCTTGCCGGCCCACCTGGGGCCGCGGACCGATCGCCAGTGGATGACCATGCCGGTCTGGGCGATCGTGAAGCCGACGAACACGCCGATCGCGAAGAGCGGGACGAGGGTGTTGGTGTCGCCCCCGGAGAAGACCAGCAGCACGGCGGAGACTGCGGTGAGAGCGAGGACTCCGTGGCGGTGGACCTGCCGGTCGGCCTTGAGCCCGAAGACATGGGGCAGGTAGTTGTCGCGGGCCAGCAGTTTGAGGAGCACCGGCAGGCCACCGAACGAGGTGTTGGCGGACAGTGCCAGCAGCATCATGGTGGCGAACTGCACGACATAGAACGCGATGCCGTGTCCGAACGATGCGTCGGCGAGCTGCGCCAGGACCGTGACACCTTCGACGGGCTGGAGCCCGAACCGGGAGATCAGTACGGACAGGCCGATCAGCATCACACCGAGCAGCGCACCGAGGGCGATTTCGGCACGCTGCGCGCGGCGTGCGGCGGGTGCGCGGAAGGAGGGGACGGCGTTGGCGATGGCTTCGACACCTGTCAGCGCCGAGCAGCCGGAGGCAAAGGCTTTGAGGAGGAGCAGCGCACCGACGGTGGTTGCGTTGGTGCCGAGTACGGAAGCATGGCCGGCAGCGGCTTCCGTACTCACCGGGGTGTCACGGAACAGGCCGACCAGGATGAGGACGAAGATCGCTCCGACGAACACCACGGTCGGCGCGATGAACGCCCGCGCCGAGTCCACGATCCCGCGCAGATTGACGACAGTGATCAGGGCCAGAGTACCGAGGCACAGCCCCAGACGATCCCCGTACAGATCCGGGAAGGCGGAGGTCAGCGCTGCCACGCCGGCGGTCACGGCGACTGCCACGTTCAGCACGTAGTCCAGTACAAGGGAAGCAGCCGCTACGAGGCTCGTGCGGGGGCCCAGATGAGCCTTGGCGACCGCGTAACTTCCTCCACCGTCCGGGAAAGCCGCGATGACCTGTCGGTACGAGGCGACGAGAACGGCCAGCAGCAGGGCGATCGCGACGGTGACGGGGAGAGTGAAGCCGAGCCCGTAGCCGCCCGCGGCTGCCAGGACCAGGACGATGGCCTCCGGCCCGTACGCGACCGACGCCATCGCGTCGAGCGACAGGGCAGCCAGCCCGGTCACGGTCGTCAGCTTGTGCCGGCCCCCGTCGTCAAGGGGTGCCTCGACGCTCGGCGCTGTGCCGGATTCTGAGGTGCGGACGGACATGCGGTTCGAGCTCCTTCATTGCAGGTCCGCTCAGAGTGCGCTCGTCACCGGCCGGCCGAACCGGATACTGGCGCGTTCTTGGCGCCATGTGCCGAACTCTTCCCGTGTTCTTGACGCGGTGGACAGGACGGCATCGAAGGTGTCAGGCAGGAGTCCGTATAGGTCTGCGCCGCCGCCGTCAGGGATGCGCCAACAGCTGCTGGACGGTGAACCCCTTCGGGCTTCGATGAGAGGGGAGAAACCGAATCGACTCGGAAGTGGTGTCCCATGGACGAAGTCGCCTGCAGACGTGTGGTGGTCAGCGTGAGTTGTACGCAGGGAGCCTGGCACCTCTGCACCGGGCAGCGGCCGAAGCCCGGCGCATCGAGGGCGAGCTCTGGGTCGTGCTTGCCTGGGAGCCGCCCGGCGGCGAACGCGGGCACCGCAGCCTGCCCAGTCCGCCGCACCGGGACGGGTACTGGTGGGGACCGTAGGGCAGGAGCAAGACCTCCTGATCGTCGGCACCGGATCTCGCCGTTGGCCGCACCGATTCCTGTGCCGGTCGGTGGCCCGCTACTGCCTCGTCCACGCGTCGTTCCCGCTACTGGCTGTACCGCCGTCACCTCTGGGGAAGAAGCTCGTCGCTGTCCGCCGCAGGATCACTTGGCGGCTACCGCTGGACGCACGGGCGCTGACCGGCCCCGTGCCACCGAGCCCCGGCATGGGGGCAGGCGTCATGACGTCATCGTGGCAGGAAGATCGCGTTCGACAGGGGGGCCGCCGTCTGCGGCGCGCAGGGTGAACACCATGGTGAAGCCTCCTCCCGGGGTGTCCTCCGCGGCAAGCACTCCCCCCATCGCCTCCACGAAGCCACGGGCCACCGCGAGGCCCAGGCCGACACCGGCGCCGCCTGGTGCGTCGCCATAGCGTTGGAAGGGTTCGAAGATCCTGCCCTTGGCCTCGTCCGGTACGCCCGGTCCGCGGTCTGCCACCCGGACTTCTACACGGTCGGCCATGGCACTGACCGCTACCAGTACCTGTTCGTTCTGCGGGCTGTACTTCACCGCGTTCTCGACGACGTTGGCGACGGCGCGCTCCAGCAGCCCCGGATCGACAGCCACCAGTGGCAGGTCCTCCGGGATGTCCAGTCGGACACTCCCGTCCGGGACGCCACCGAGCGCCTTGGGAACGACCTCGTCGAGGTCCGTCGCCCGGATCAGCGGCCGAACCGTACCTGTCTCCAGCCGGGACATGTCCAGCAAGTTCCCTATCAGATGGTCGAGGCGGTCGGCACCCTCCTCGATTCCGGCCAGCAGCTCGGCCCGGTCTTCAGCGGACCACTCCACGTCGGCGGAGCGCAGCGACGTGACGGACACCTTGATGGTCGCCAGGGGAGTGCGCAGATCGTGGCTCACTGCGGCCAGGAGTGCCGTGCGGATCCTGTCGCCCTCCGCGTACTTCCGCGCCTGTTCGGCCTCTCCGCGCAAGCGCTGACGGTCCAGGACAACGGCTGCCTGGGCGGCGAAGGCGCCGAGCACGCGGCGATCCTCAGCCGGCAGCACACGTCCCGAGAGGGCCAGCGCCATCTCGTCGTTTACGGGCAGGTCGACATCGGCGTCCTCGGGGCGAGCGGCGGGCGACGGCCCGACGCTCCCGGTGCAGGTCCAAGGCTCGACCTCGCTCTGCCGTTCCAGCAGGGCGACGGACTCCATCGCGAAGGTCTCCCGAACCCGCTCCAGCAGCGCGTCCAGGGTGGTCTCGCCGCGCAGGACACTGCCTGCGAGAAAGGACAGGATCTCGGACTCGGCGCGCAGCCGCGCAGCCTGCTGGGTGCGGCGGGCCGCGAGATCCACCACAGAAGCGACCGAGACCGCCACACTCACGAAGATGGCGATGGCGAGGATGTTCTTCGGATCGGCGATGGTCAGCCGGTGCAAGGGCGGTGTGAAGTAGTAGTTCAGCAGGAGCGATCCGAGCGCGGCGGAGCCGAGCGCCGGGAGCAGCCCACCCACCAGTGCGGCGGCCACCGTCAGCGACAGGAACAGAAGCATGTCGTTGGCGAGGCCAAGATCCGCTTCGATGTTGGTGAGCAATGCGACCAGAAGGGCAGGTCCGCCCGCACCTACCACCCAGCCCCAGACACTTCGGGCCGTGCTCAGGCGGGCATGACGGGTCACGGGCAGCCTCCGCCCGCGGGAGACCTCTTCGTGCGTGACGATGTGGACGTCCAGGTCGGGTCCGGAGTCCCTGGCGACGGTTGCGCCGACGCCAGGTCCGAAGACGTACTGCCAAGCCTTGCGCCGGCTGGAGCCGAGAATGATCTGGCTGGCGTTCACACCGCGCGCGAACTCCAGCAGGGACTGCGGCACATCGTCGCCGATGACGTGGTGGAACGTGCCACCGACGTTCTCGACCAGATTGCGCTGGACGGCAAGGTCCTTGGGCGAGGCGGAGGTCAGGCCGTCGCTTCTGGTGATGTACACCGCGAGTACTTCCCCGCCGGCCCCCTTCTCGGCCAGCCGTGCGGCCCGGCGGATCAGCGTGGCACCTTCGGGGCCGCCGGTGAGTCCGACGACGATGCGTTCACGGGCCTGCCAGGTGGTGCGGATGTTGTGCTCGCCGCGATACTGCTGGAGGTACTCGTCGACCCGGTCGGCGACCCAGAGGAGGGCGAGCTCCCGCAGGGCGGTGAGGTTGCCCGGACGGAAGTAGTTCGCCAGGGCGGCGTCGAGCTTGTCCGGCTTGTAGATGTTGCCGTGGGCCATCCGTCGGCGCAGGGCCTGGGGGGACATGTCGACCAGCTCGATCTGGTCGGCCCGGCGGACCACGTCGTCGGGGACGGTCTCACGCTGTCGTACGCCGGTTATCGACTCGACGACGTCGCCGAGTGAATCCAAGTGCTGGATGTTGACGGTCGAGACTACGTCGATGCCGGCGTCGAGCAGCTCTTCCACATCCTGCCAGCGCTTGGCGTTGCGGGAGCCGGGCACGTTCGTGTGTGCCAGCTCGTCCACCAGCGCGACCGCCGGAGCGCGTTCCAGGACGGCGTCGACGTCCATCTCGGTGAAGACGGCGGAGCGGTACTGGACCGTGCGCCGCTGGACCTGCTCCAGGCCGTGCAGCATCACCTCGGTGCGCGGTCGGTCGTGGTGTTCCACGAAGCCGACGACGCAGTCGGTGCCCCGCTCCGTCCTGCGGTGCGCCTCCGAGAGCATGGCATACGTCTTGCCCACCCCCGGCGCAGCGCCGAGGTATATCCGGAGCTTCCCGCGTCCCATTTCCGACAGGTTCCGTTCTCTGTAGTCGACTGGATTGGAGGAGAGGAGTGAGGGGATGTGGGTGCCGGCCCTCACCTCTCGAAGCGGTATCCCATGCCCGGGGCGGTGATGAAATGGCGAGGGTGGGCGGGGTCGGGCTCGAGTTTCCGTCGCAACTGGGCCATATAGACGCGGAGATAATTGCTGTGCGTCCGGTGTGCGGGCCCCCACACCTCGTCCAGCAGCTGTCTCTGGCTGACGAGTCGGCCGGTGTTTCGGACCAGGATCTCCAGCAACTGCCATTCGGTCGGGGTGAGCCTGACGGTGTGGCCACCGCGCCTGGCCTCCTTCGCGACCATGTCGAGAGCGAACCCCTCGGTGGTGACGGTCGCGTTGTCACCCGCAGCAGACGTGGAGCCTGTACGCCGGGTAGCGACCCGCAGCCGGGCGAGGAGCTCGTCCATGCTGAACGGTTTGGTGAGGTAGTCGTCGGCACCCGCATCGAGTGCTCTGACCTTCTCTGCGGACGCGCTTCGCGCGGAGACCACCAGGATCGGCGCCTGGGAGAATCGCCGCAGCCCTTGCATCACCTCTATGCCGTCCATGTCCGGCAGCCCGAGGTCCAGGAGAACCGCGTCAGGAAAGTGCGATGCGGCAAGCCGCAGTGCTGTCCTTCCGGTGGTCGCGGCGGCCACGTCGTAGTGGCCGGCGTGCAGATTGATTGAGAGAGCCCGGACGAGCTGCGGATCGTCCTCCACCACCAGCACCCGAGTCATCGGTCTGCCGCCTTTCTGCATCGCGTGAGCCGTGGAGTGGGGACGGAGGGCGGGAACCGGGGTTCCGGCGCTTGTGCGCGCAGACCCGGTTCGCGGCGCCCGTTGCTCCAGCCCGATCACTGGTCCACGAGGGCCTTGAGGCCGATGTTGAGTTGGAGGACGTTGACGCGGGGTTCGCCGACGAAGCCGAGGATGCGGCCGTCGGTGTGTTGCTCGACGAGCTTCTCGACCTGTGCGGTGTCGAGGTGGTTGCGCTCCGCGACGCGGCGGACTTGGAGTTGTGCGTAGGCAGGGGAGATGTCGGGGTCGAGGCCCGAGCCGGAGGAGGTGACGGCGTCGGCGGGCACTTGGGAGGGGGTGATGGGGTGGCCGGGGACGGAGTTGTCCTTGACGACGGCGGCCTTGGCGTTGGTCACCCAGTCGATGAGTTCCTCATTGTCGCCGGAGCGGTTGGTCGCGCCGGAGAGGAGCAGCTTGTACTGGGTGTTGACGCTGTTGGTGCCGAGGCCGTTGGAGGGGCGGGGCTGGAACCATTTGAGGTCCGGGTCCGGGGTCTCCTGGCCCTTCTTGAGGGGGAGGTCGTAGCGCTGGCCGATGAGTTCGGAGCCGACGACCTTGCCGTTCGCCGTGATCTCGGAGCCGTTCGCGTGGCCGGGCATGAGGCCCTGGGCGAGACCGGTGACGGCGAGTGGGTAAATGACGCCGCATACCAAGGTGAGGACGAGCAGGGCACGCAACCCAGCCCCGAAGAGCCGTGCGGAGTTCTTCAAAGAGGCGTTCATGGCAGGTCAGCCGATTCCGGGGATGAGGGAGATGAGCAGGTCGATGATTTTGATACCGATGAACGGGGCGACGAGCCCACCGAGCCCGTAGATGCCGAGGTTGCGGCGGAGCATCGAGTCGGCACTGCTGGGCCGGTAGCGCACGCCCTTCAGGGCGAGTGGCACCAGCGCGACGATGATCAGCGCGTTGAAGATCACGGCGGACAGGATCGCGGACCGAGGCGAAGACAGGTCCATGATGTTGAGTTTGTCCAGGCCCGGGTAGACCACGGCGAACATCGCGGGGATGATCGCGAAGTACTTCGCGACGTCGTTGGCGATGGAGAACGTCGTGAGTGCGCCGCGGGTGATGAGGAGCTGTTTGCCGATCTCGACGATCTCGATCAGTTTGGTCGGGTTGGAGTCCAGGTCCACCATGTTCCCGGCCTCTTTGGCGGCCGAGGTGCCGGTGTTCATCGCCACGCCTACATCAGCCTGGGCAAGCGCCGGGGCGTCGTTCGTGCCGTCGCCAGTCATCGCTACGAGCTTGCCGCCCGCTTGCTCCCGCTTGATGAGGGCCATCTTGTCCTCCGGGGTGGCTTCGGCGAGGAAGTCGTCGACCCCGGCCTCCTGGGCGATGGCCTTCGCCGTCAGCGGGTTGTCGCCGGTGATCATGACGGTCCTGATGCCCATGCGGCGCAGCTCGTCGAACCGCTCGCGCATGCCGTCCTTGACGACGTCCTTGAGATGGACGACACCCAGGACCCGTGCCCCTCGGTCATCGTGAACGGCCACCAGGAGCGGTGTACCGCCGGCTTCGGAGATCGCGTCGGCCAGCCGCCCGGCGTCTGCCGAGACCGCACCCCCCTGGTCGCGGACCCAGGTGAGCACTGATCCCGACGCACCCTTACGAATCCTGCGTGAGGCGCCGTTCTCGGTGAGGTCGACACCCGACATGCGGGTCTGGGCGGTGAAGGCAACCCAGTCGGCACCGGACAGCTCGCCTTGGTTCCGTTCACGCAGCCCGTACTTCTCCTTCGCCAGGACGACGATCGAACGCCCTTCGGGCGTCTCGTCAGCCAGCGAGGAGAGCTGGGCGGCGTCCGCCAGTTCGCCCTCGTTCGTGCCCGAGACCGGAAGGAACTCGGCCGCCTGCCGGTTGCCGAGGGTGATGGTGCCGGTCTTGTCGAGCAGCAGCGTCGACACGTCGCCCGCCGCCTCGACGGCACGTCCCGACATGGCCAGCACATTGCGCTGGACCAGCCGGTCCATACCGGCGATACCGATCGCCGAGAGCAACGCCCCGATGGTGGTCGGAATCAGGCAGACCAGCAGCGCGGCCAGCACGATCATCGACTGCTCACTGCCCGCGTAGATCGCGAAGGGCTGCAGGGTGACGACGGCGAGCAGGAACACGATGGTGAGAGACGCCAGGAGGATGTTCAGGGCTATCTCGTTGGGAGTCTTCTGCCGGGCGGCGCCCTCGACCAGGGCGATCATCCGGTCGATGAACGTTTCACCCGGCTTGGCGGTGATCTTGACGACGATCCGGTCGGAGAGCACCTTCGTCCCGCCGGTCACCGCCGAGCGGTCACCGCCCGATTCGCGGATCACGGGTGCGGACTCGCCCGTGATCGCGGACTCGTCGACCGAGGCCACGCCGTCCACGACATCCCCGTCACCGGGGATGCTGTCACCAGCCTCGCAGACGACCCGATCACCGATGCGCAGCTCGGCGCCGGGCACCCGCTCCTCGTTCGTGCCGACAACCCGACGGGCGATGGTGTCGGTCTTCGCCTTGCGCAGGGTGGCGGCCTGCGCTTTGCCACGGCCCTCGGCGACCGCCTCGGCCAGGTTGGCGAAGACCGTCGTGAGCCACAGCCAGACGGTGATGGCCCAGCCGAACCAGTCGGTCGGATGCAGTGCCGCGAGCACGGTGGTGAGCACCGAACCGACCAGCACCACGAACATCACGGGGGACTTGACCATCACCCGGGGATCGAGCTTGCGGACCGCGTCGGGGAGGGACTTGAGCAGCTGTGTGGGATCGAACAAGCCCCCGCCGACGCGTCCTGCCCCGGGGTGACCTGTGGGAGCGTCCTGGTGCGGTGCCCGGGAAGGGGTGGCTGTGGACATCGAGTCTTCTCGCTTCGGACGATTGGTCATGACGCCAGCCCCTCGGCCAGCGGCCCCAGCGCGAGGGCCGGGAAGTAGGTCAGGCCGGTGATGATCAGGATCGTGCCGACCAGCAGCCCGCTGAAGAGCGGCTTGTGCGTGCCCAGAGTCCCTGCCGTCGCCGGTACGGGCTTCTGTTCGGCGAGCGAACCGGCCAGGGCGAGGACGAATACGATGGGCAGGAACCGGCCCAGTAGTATCGCGAGTCCGATGGTTGTGTTGAACCACTGGGTGTCCGCGTTGAGGCCGGCGAACGCCGATCCGTTGTTGTTGGCGCCCGATGTGTAGGCGTAGAGGATCTCCGAGAAGCCGTGCGCCCCGGTATTCGTCATCGAATTGGCAGGCGTGGGCAGAGCCATCGCAGCGCCCGTGAAACACAGCACCAGAGCCGGCGTGATCAGGATGTAGCAGGCGGCGAGCTTGATCTCACGCGTGCCGATCTTCTTTCCCAGGTATTCTGGCGTACGGCCGACCATCAGGCCTGCGATGAAAACTGCGATGATCGCCATGATCAGAATTCCGTAGAGTCCCGAACCTGTACCACCGGGCGCGATCTCGCCCAATTGCATGCCGAGCATCGTGATGCCGCCACCGAAGCCCGTGAACGAGGAATGGAACGAGTTCACCGCGCCGGTCGATGTCAGCGTGGTGGCCACCGCGAAGATGGACGAGCCGGCGATGCCGAACCGGGTCTCCTTGCCCTCCGTAGCCCCACCGGCAATATCGAAGGCCGGTCCGCGATGGGCGAATTCGGTCCACATCATCAGAGCGGTGAAGCCGAGCCAGATGACACCCATGGCCGCCAGGATCGCGTACCCCTGCTTCAGGGATCCGACCATCCTGCCGAACGTGCGGGTTAGCGCGAACGGGATGACGAGGATCAGGAAGATCTCGAAGAGGTTCGATAGGCCGTTGGGGTTCTCGAAAGGGTGGGCTGAGTTGGCGTTGAAGTAGCCGCCGCCGTTGGTGCCCAGCTCCTTGATGGCCTCTTGTGAGGCTACCGCGCCGCCGTTCCACTCCTGGGTTCCGCCCATGAACTGGCCGACCTCATGGATGCCGGAGAAGTTCTGGATCACGCCGGTCGCCACCAGGACGAGCGCCCCGATCACGGATATCGGAATGAGAATCCGTACCGTGCCGCGCACCAGATCGGACCAGAAGTTGCCCAGCTCACCTGTGCGGGACCGGGCGAAGCCACGTACCAGGGCTACGGCGACGGCGATGCCGACGGCGGCCGAGACGAAGTTCTGCACCGCGAGGCCGCCGGTCTGTACGACGTGGCCCATGGCCTGCTCGCCGTAGTACGACTGCCAGTTCGTGTTGGCGGCGAACGAGGCCGCCGTGTTGAACGCCTGGTCGGGGTCGATCGAGGAGAAGCCGAGCGAACCGGGCAGGGATCCCTGGAGCCGCTGCAGCAGATAGAGGAAGAGGACACTCACGGCTGAGAAGGCGAGGACACCGCGCAGATACGCGGGCCAGCGCATCTGCGTGTTCGGATTGGCGCCGATGGCCTTGTATATCCACTTCTCCACCCGCAAATGCGTCGGAGAGGAATAGACGCCGGCCATGTAGTCACCGAGCGGGCGGTACGCCAGACCCAGCGCAAAGACGAGCGCGAGTACCTGGAGCACCCCAGCGAGGACGGGGCTCATATCGGGCTCAGAACTTCTCTGGATAAAGCAGGGCGAGGACGAGGTAGCCAAGCAGGGAAACGGCCACGACCAGGCCGACGATGTTTTCGACGGTCATAGCTTGGATACCCCCCTGGCTACAAGAGCCACCAGCGCGAAGACCGCGATCGTGGTGACGATGAAGACCACGTCGCCCATCGTGTGCTCCTAGGTGAGATCCGGACACTCGTACACCTAGAGCAAAGCCCCGCAAGGATTCCTTGTCCCTTCCGTTGACAGGTTCCTTACGGCCCTCGATGTGTCCTTGACGAGTCCCTGACGCTGCTGCGCCCGCCTTCGGGAGATTCGCTGCTCTTAGGCCGTCCGGGCGGTCGGAGGGTTTCGTTAGTCGGAACCGTCGCAGGATGCATGCGCCCTGGGATCGCATGGACTCCGTACGTCACTCAAGGTGGGTGAACGCCGGAGAGGTCACCGGATGCCGGGAGACTTTCCTCCCCACTCAGCATGGTCGGCGGTGTAGCGCGGCGACGAATGTCTCCCGCGCTCTGTCTGCCGCCCACACTCCTCATCGCCGGAAGCGATATCCGAGACCGGGTTCTGTTATCAAGTGCTGCGGATGAGCGGGATCAGCTTCCAGCTTTCGCCGCAGCGTGGCCATGTAGGCGGCCAGATTGTGGGACTTGCTGCGGTGCGCGTCCCCCCAGACCTCGACGAGGAGCGATCGTCGCGTCGCCAGCCGCCCTGGGGCGCGCAACAGCGCGCGCAGGAGCCGCCATTCTGTCGGTGTCAACTGCACGTTGTGCGCGGTTGCCGGTTCGGCAGCCGTGCCCGGTCTGCGGGTGATGGTGTATTCAGCCAGGTCGACGGCGTACGGGCCGAAGGCCACGGGGCCGGGGGTTTCCAGGTACTGGGACCTGCGCAGGACGGCGCGGATTCGGGCGGCCAGCTCGTCGACTGCGAAGGGTTTGGTGAGGTAGTCGTCCGCTCCAGCGTCCAATGCCTGGACGCGGTCGCTGATGCCGGTCCTTCCCGAAACGACGATGATGGGCACCGAGCTCCAGGCTCGCAGGGACTGGATGACGTCGAGACCGTGAAGGTCGGGAAGGGACAGGTCGAGGGCCACAACGTCTATCGGACAACTCGCGGCGAGTTTCAGGGCTGCTCCGGCGTTCGGCGCGGTGGACACCGTGTAATCGCGGGCCCGGAGCGCGGTGCTCACGACATCGAGCATCCGAGGTTCGTCGTCGACGAGGAGCACGTGTTTCACGAGTCCCCCTGCATCGACGCGGGGAGGGAGAGAGTCATGGTCAGGCCGCCACCAGGAGTGTCTTCCGGAGTAAGGGTTCCGCTCATGGCCTCGGCCAGGCCCCGGGCGAGAGCCAGGCCGAGCCCGACCCCGGTCGTGTTGTCGGTGTCGCCCAGCCGCTGGAAGGGCACGAAAGCCTGTTCACGTTCGGTGACGGGCAGGCCGGGGCCGCGGTCGATGACGCGGAACTCGACCCGGTCGGCCAGCGCGCTTGCGGTGATCACGACCGGTCGGCCCGGCGGGGTGTACCGGACGGCGTTCCCGACGACGTTGGCGATGATGCGTTCCAGCAGAGGCGGGTCCGCCACGACGGGAGGCACACCGTGGGGGATGCGCACGGTCACACTGGCGGGGTCGCAGGGCAGCGAGTCCAGAGCGGCGGGAAGCACCTCGTCGAGCGTGGTCGCGCGCAGCTTCAGGGTGAGGGCCCCCGCTTGGAGCCGGCTCATGTCGAGAAGGTTGTCGACCAGTCGGTTCAGCCGGGCCATGGACTCATCGGCTGTCAACAGCAGCTCGGCCCGGTCCTCGTCGCTGAAGTCGACCTCGGTGCTACGCAGGGAGCTGATGGCTGCCCAGCCGGCGGCCAGCGGTGTGCGCAGATCGTGGCTTACAGCGGCGAGCAGCGCCGTACGCATTCGGTCCGCAGCTCTCACGGGCTCGACCTCGGCGGCGGCCTCGACGAGACGAGCGCGTTCGAGGGCCGCAGCCACATGGGCGGTGAAGGCTGTGAGGACGCGCAGTTCGGATGCGGGCAGGGTGCGGCCCCGCAGGACCAGGTGAGTGTCCGGACCGACCGGTACGTTGATGGCGTCGTCGTCCGCCACCGGATGGTCGAGCAGTTCGACGGAGGCCATGGAGAAGGTTTCTCGTGTGCGTTCGAGCAGGACCGGGACTGTGTGGTCCCCACGGACGATGGACCCAGCCAGCGAGGAAAGCGTCTCCGCCTCGACGGTGGCTCGGGCCGCGCGGCGCGACAGCCGCAGCGACCGGTCGACGATGACGGCCACCGTGACCGCGACGACCGCGAACACCAGGAGCGCGAGGATGTTGTTGGGCTCGGCGATCGTGAACTCACCGATCGGCGGTATGAACCAGTAGTTGAGCAGGAGCGACGCCGTCACCGATGCGACAAGCGCGGACACCACCCCGCCGACACAGGCCACCCCGACCACCACCACGAGGAACAGCAGGGCCTCACTCGTCAGATTGAGGCCGCCCCTGCTGCCGGCCAGCAGGAACGTCAGGACCACCGGCAGAACCAGGCCTGAGACCGGTCCTGCGACGAGTCGTGTGGTCGGCAGGGTGCGCCGCCGGGAGGGCAGAAGCCGGCCTCCGCCGAAGCGCTCGTGGGTGACCAAGTGCACGTCGATGTCCTGCGAAAGTTCGACGATCGTCTCGCCGACGCCGCGACCGGTGAAGAACCGCTCCAGGCGTCTGCGTCTGCTGGTGCCGACCACCAGCTGCGTAGCGTTCTCGGCATGCGCGAACTCGGTGAGCGCGATGGCCACGTCGTGACCCACGACGGAGTGATAACTGCCGCCAAGACTCTCGACGAGCGCCCGCTGGCGCGCCAGTGAAGCCGATGAGACACCGCCGGTCAGCCCGTCACTGCGGACGATGTGCACGGCCAGCAGGTCACCGCCTGCGCTGCGGTCGGCGATCCGAGCCGCACGCCGGATGAGTGTCTCGCCTTCGGCACCACCCGTCAGTGCCACGACGACTCGTTCGCGCGTTTCCCAGACATGGTCTATGCCCTGTTCGGAGCGATACTTCTGCAACGCCTCGTCGACTCGTCCAGCCACCCATAGCAGCGCCAACTCCCGCAAGGCGGTGAGGTTTCCCAATCTGAAGTAGTTGGACAGCGCGGCATCGATCTTCTCCGCCTCGTAGATGTTCCCGTGTGCCATCCGGCGGCGCAGCGCCTCGGCCGGCATGTCCACGAGCTCGATCTGATCGGCGCGGCGCACCACGTCGTCGGGAACGGTCTCCCTCTGCGGAACACCGGTGATCCTCTCGACGACATCGTTGAGGGACTCCAGGTGGTGAATGTTGACGGTGGTGACGATGTCGATGCCGGCGGCCAGAAGCAGCTCGATGTCCTGCCAGCGCTTGGCGCGCCGGCCGCCGGGAAGGTTGGAGTGGGCGAGCTCGTCGACCAGTGCCACCTGAGGGCGTCTCCGCAGCACGGCTTCACAGTCCAGCTCGACGGGCTCACAACTCCGGTGCGAGTCTGCGTCGCGAGGGAGCACCTCCAGTCCGCGGAGCCGATCCTCGGTGAGAGGGCGCCGGTGACATTCCACGAGGGCCGCCACGACATCGGTGCCCCGCTGCACACTGCGGTGCCCCTCGTCGAGCATCCGGTAAGTCTTGCCCACGCCGGGGGCCGCTCCGAGGAAGACCTTGAGCTTTCCCCGTCTGACTTCTGATTCCGTCACCGCAGGCGCCTCCTCACGCCGCACGCGTGCCGGTGGCGGGGGCGTTCCTGCGCGGCTGCGGCTACGGGTGCTGGTGACCAGCATCGGCTGTGGACGACGGTTCAGGGGCCCGGCCCGGCGACCTTGACGCGACTCTGATCCTGGTGTCGGCGTACATGTGAACGCACATGCCGCGTACGGATGGACGTACAGGATTCTTGATGCAGTGAGTGTCAGCCCCGGAACGCTGCTGCCTGTTGCCGAAGGTCGCAGAGAGGGGTAGGTCATGGTCATGGACCCGCAGCGCTGGCGCGAGCTCCGGCGTTTTCGCGGCTTGGTGGAGTCCAGGGCGATGAGCCTGTCGGAGGTTGCCAAGGAGACCAGGCTGAACAGGCGTACGGTCAGCAAGTACCTGTCTGCCGACCTGTCCACGGCTCCGCGCGAAGGGCGAGTGGCCAGCCGCGCAAGCGGGTGGCCGAAGGGGTCGCTCCGCTGATCGACGCGATGCTGCGGACGGAGATTCTGGCGAAGTCCGCGGTGACTCACGAGCGGCACGAGCGGCCGACCACGGAGTGCGGGATCACCGGGAACTACCAGCGGGTCAAGCTCTGCATGCAGGAGACCCGCCCGAGAATCTCGGAGAAACTGGGAAGTCGTAGTCGCGCGATCCGTTCTGCTGCTTCGCCACCAGCCCCTGAACCTCCAGACGTTCTTCGACTGCTCCCGGCGGGCATTTGCACACGTCAACGGGGTCCCGATGGCGATCGTCTACCACCGGGCGGATGTTTGGCCGCGACAACACCTACCGACATCGACGTCCTGGGTCGCTACAGCTTCATCGCCTCCGCCCCGGCGGGCGGCGGCCTGCCGGCCACTGGATGTCCCAGACTCGTCCGGGCTGGACGAGGACGGAGCGCAGGAACTGACCAGAGGGGGCCCGACTCTACTGGTCGAGGTAGAGCCAGAGGGTGATGGACGCGATCCAGACCAGAATCGCGGCGCTGAACAGCTTCGGAAGGAGCGGGCGCACTGACGGTCTCCCGTTACCGTCTTCGTGGCCCTGAAACAGGGCTCCCGGCCTCCGGCCCCGGTATGACTCGGTCCCCCAGTCGATGATGATCGAAAAGGTGGTGTCGCCGGTGCCGGAGGCATTGGCAGACCGCTGATTAGAGGCACGAGCGCCCTTGGGCAGTCTCTTCGTAACGTGGATGCCGGCACGCTGATGCCGCAGGTGAGGCCGGGGAGAACGCGAGCACGGGAGCGAAGGACATGACGGACGAGAGTGGCATCGACATCTATCTGGGCCTGGACGTCGGGAAGAGCGATCACCACGCCACCGCTGTGAACCGGGCGGGGAAGAAGGTGTTCGACAAGCCGCTGCCCAATAGCGAACCAAGGCTGCGGGAGCTATTCGACAAGCTCCAGGCCAAGCACGGAACGGTACTGGTGGTCGTTGACCAGCCGGCTTCCATCGGGGCCCTGCCGCTGGCGGTCGCCCGGGACGCAGGATGTCAGGTCGCCTACCTGCCCGGACTCACGATGCGGCGGATCGCCGATCTTTACCCTGGCGAGGCGAAAACGGACGCCCGCGACGCGTTCATCATCGCGGACGCCGCCCGAGCGATGCCTCATACCCTGAGGACGATCGATCTCGCGGACGAGACCGTTGCCGAGCTCGCGATGATCGCCGGGTTCGACGATGATCTCGCGGGCGAGTCCACACGGATCGCCAACCGGCTTCGTGGCCTTCTCACCCAGATCCACCCGTCCCTGGAACGAGTCTTGGGACCGCGGATCCAGCACCCGGCCGCGCTCAAGCTGCTGGACCAGTTCGGCTCCCCGGCCCAGATCCGCAAAGCCGGACGCCGTCGCCTCGTGACCCTGATACGTCCCAAGGCACCCAGGATGGCCGAGCGACTGATCGAGGACATCTTCACCGCACTCGACGAACAGACCGTCGTCGTCCCCGGCACCGACGCTGCCGCGCTGATCGTCCCCAGCCTCGCCACTTCACTCCAGTCCGTCCTTGAACAGCGCAAACTCCTCGCTGCCCGGATTGAGGAACTCCTGGACGCCCACCCTCTTTCCCAGGTCCTGATCTCGATGCCCGGCATCGGGATCAGGACCGCGGCCCGCATCCTCATCGACGTCGGCGACGGCAGCGGCTTCGCCACCGCCGGACACCTCGCCGCCTACGCCGGCCTCGCGCCCGTGACCAGGAACTCCGGCTCCTCCATCCGCGGCGAACATCCCTCCCGGCGAGGCAACAAACAACTCAAGAGGGCCTTCTACCTCGCTGCGTTCGCCTCGCTCTCCCAGCCCGAGTCACGCGCTTACTACGACCGCAAACGCCGCGAGGGGAAACACCACATCGCCGCCCTCATCGCACTCGCCCGACGCCGCATCGACGTCCTCTTCGCCATGCTCCGAGACGGAACCTTCTACCAACCACCCACACCAGCAACGGCTTGACGAAAACCATAGAGGCACCTTTTCTATGGGTTCAGAGCCAGTCCCGGCGCTTGAACACCACATACAGGCCGCCGCACACCATGGCCATCAGTGCCAGTGCGAAGGGGTATCCGAGGACCCAGCCGAGTTCGGGCATGTGGTCGAAGTTCATGCCGTAGATGGTGCCGACCAGGGTTGGGGCGAAGAGGATCGCCGCCCATGAGGAGATCTTCTTGATCTCCTCGTTCTGGGCGTGGCTGGCCTGCGCGAGTTGCTTCATCTCCTCGTTCTGCTGCTGTGTGACCAGGGTGGCGTTGACGGCGAGGATGTCCTGCAGGGCAAGGCGGAAGCCGTCGACGCGTTCGGTGACGTGGGTGGCGTGGTCGGCCACATCGCGCAGGTAGCGGCGCAGTTCTTCGTCGATGCCGTACTTCTCGAACCCCGCCGAGAGTCCGTCCAGGATCCGGGTCAGGGGGCGGGTGGCGCGCTGGAACTCCACCACTTCACGGGAGAGTTCGTAGATGCGGCGGGAGACCTTCGGGTCGCCGCTGAAGACTTCGGTCTCGATCTCGTCGACGTCGTTCTCCACGCCGGCGACCACGGGTGCATAGCCGTCGACGACGGCGTCGAGGATCGCGTACAGCACTGCTTCGGGGCCGCGCTTGAGCAGGTCAGGGCTGTTCTCCATGCGGCGTCGGACGGCGGCCAGGTCGGGGGCGGCACCGTGGCGGACGGTGATCACGAAGTCGGGTCCGACGAAGATGTGCAGCTCGCCGAAGTCGACTTCCTCGGCGTCGTCCAGGTAGCGGGCGGCGCGCAGGACCGCGAACAGGGTGTCGCCGTAGCGTTCCAGCTTGGGGCGCTGGTGGGCCTCGAGGGCGTCCTCGACGGCGAGGGGGTGCAGGTCGAACTCTTCGGCGACGGAGAGCAGCTCGGGCTCGGTGGGGCGGTGCAGGCCGATCCACGCCATCCCGCCGTCTGCCTCACGGAGCTTGCCGAAGGTTTCCGCGAGCGAGTCATGGGTGCTGGTGCGGACCCCGTCGTGGTAGATCGCGGCGGTGACCACGCTGCTTGCGCCTTCACGGGGCTGCTGCTGCTTCGCCTGCTCGGCCGGGGCGGGATCGTCGGCAATGGGGCCGGCCCCGGCCGGGCGCTGGACGGGCTTGCTAAATGCGCGCAGGGTACGACGGCGACGCTCGGACACGACAAAATCCTCCGCAGGCAGGAGTGGAAGGCGTGGGGATGCTTGAGCATGCCGCAGACGCCGCCTGCGAATCCCGGGCTACGAGCCGGGCGTGGCAGCGTCCCGCGGCGCACGACTGGGAGGTTCACCACACATTGTGGATCTCACCTGCCTTTCGGACGCGTACGGAACTGAGCCATTGATCAGGGTATACCCGCTGCGAGACGCTCCTGCCAGATGTCCGGCACCGCACCGTTCCAGGGCCTGGGGGTGGGCACCTCGGTGCTCGCGGGTAGGTTGCCCCTACCGGTCGAACGAGGGCAAGAGGAAGCACATGGCGGCGCAGGACAGCAAGGACGGCGCTGGTCTGCCGTCGACGGTGGTGGACTGCGCCCTGTACGAGAGCGGGCGCCGCGTTCCCGGTCAGGTGAGCTTGGACACGATCATGAGGCGGATAGACCCGCAGGCCGGGCGCTTCGCGTGGATCGGTCTGTACGAGCCCACCGCCGAGCAGTTCCAGCAGGTGCCGAAGCTTTCGACCTGCACCCCCTTGCCGTCGAGGACGCCGTACACGCCCACCAGCGTCCCAAGCTGGAACGCTACGGCGACGTGCTGTTCCTGGTCCTGAAGACCATCGTCTACGTCGACCACGAGAAGGTCACCGCGACCAGCGAGATCGTCGACACCGGAGAGATTATGGTCTTCGCCGGGCCCGGCTTCGCGATCACCGTCCGACACGGCAGCGCCCCGCCCCTCGACGTCGTACGCCGCCAGCTCCAGGACGACCCACAGCACCTCGGCCGTGGACCCGCCGCCGTCCTCCACGCGATCGCCGACATGGTCGTCGACCGCTACGTCGAGGTCTCCGACGCCTTCGCCGGCGACGTCGACACCCTGGAAAACGAAGTCTTCTCCCCCGACCTCCCCGTCGACGCCGGCCGCATCTACCAGCTCAAGCGGGAACTCCTCGAATTCAAGCGCGCTGTCATGCCCCTCGTCCCCGCACTGCAACGCCTCAGCGAGGAATCTCTCCCGCAGATCCCGCCGAAGGTGGCCACCTACTTCCGCGATGTGGCCGACCACCACCAGCGGGTCAGCGAGCAGATCCTCACCTTCGACGAACTCATCACCGGCATGCTCAACGCCAGCATCGCCCAGCTCGGCGTCCAGCAGAACGCCGACATGCGCCGCATCAGCGCCTGGGCCGCCCTCATCGCCGTCCCCACCATGGTCGTCGGCATCTACGGCATGAACTTCGAGCACATGCCCGAACTCAAGTCCCCCTACGGCTACCCTGCCGTCCTCACCGTCATCGCCGTCGCCTGCACCGTTATCTACCGAGCTCTGCGCCGCAACAAGTGGCTCTGATGCACCGCATCCGCGCTTCCCATAAATGATCATCCGCGAGAGCCCCCGGAGTGATCAAACTTCCGCAGGTTGCCGTTCGCGAAAGTCCTCTCGAAACTCGCATGTTGTGCGACGCACTTCTGAGAGGCCTCCTGGGTGGATCTCACACCCGGTCGGGCCGCATTGGCGGCAGAACGTCACGACTGCCCGAACTGTGACGCGCCCGCAGACTCCGCTTGCCGCAGCCGGCATCTCCTCGGCTCGGGAAGTCCTTCGGGGGTAGACGTGAGGGTCCGGGCCGTGCTGAGCCCTGGTCGGCGACATAGTGCCGCATCATTTCCACACGTCAGCTGGGACGGTGCGTCCCCAACATCGAGTCACGCATCCAGTTGAGACCGGATGAGTATGTCGAGTCGCTGCCATGCCGGGGACGACGCATTGACCGTGCCCTGCACGAGGGCCGGGATCTGGGAGTCCGTATTCTGCCCGGGCAGGTTGTCGGGGCCGTAGCGTTCCCGGGTCGCCTCGGCGATCCTGCGGGCGAGGTCGTCGATCCGGGGGTCGTCGGGCTCAAGGTCGTGAGCGTGGTCGTAGTCGAGGAAGAACTGCCGCAGCTCCGGGTCGGCCAGAGCCTCGGCCTGGTCGTGGAACAGCGTGCTCGCGAGGTCCGGATGGGTGGCGAACACGAGGATCCACAGGTCGCGCTGCAGGTCCACCCATCGAGGGGTGAATCCCGAGCGGGCCAGATGCGCCAGATGGTCGCCGACCTCGGTGGGCAGCGGTGCCAGCTGCCCGGCGGCGAGCTGGCGCAGGCGCCCCTGCGTTGCCTGCAGGCCACGGATGCGGTCGGTGAGCTCGTCGTCTATCTCGCGCAACGCCCGCTGGAACTCATCGTCGGTCGCTGATCTCAAGCCCCTGATACGGGCCAGAGGTACGCCGGCGTCGGCAAGCGTCCGGATCTTGATCAGGTCGATGGCGTCGTTCGCTCCGTACCGGCGGTAGCCGGACGCATCGCGGTCAGGCTCGGGCAGCAGCCCCTTGTCGTGATAAACGCGGATGGTCTTGTTCGATACTCCGACGTACCTTGCCAGCTGCCCGATGGTGATCACGCGCCCATCGTCCCACTTGACCTTTCCCCTAGGGCAGGGTTGCAGGATGGCATCATGGAGAACACGAATATTGATCGGGGATCCCTGCGCGAGCTGGCTGACGCAGGCAACGAGACCGCTTTGGACCGGCTGGCCGACCTCGCCGACGCAGCTGGCGATCTCGGGGAACTGAGCGAGCTGTTGGACGAGGGATCCATGCACGCTGGGTTTCTGCTCACTCAACGCGCGGCCTCGACCGGTGACCTGCACGCGCTCCAACGGATCGCCGACGCCGGGTACGACGGGCCGGCGACAATCTGAACAGACTGCTCAAGGCACCGGCCGACGGTCATCGGGATTGAGGATCTGACCGGCCGCAATGACCGCCGAGGGTGTGCGGCCACTAACTTCGGGGCCTTGGCTGGTGCTCGACCGTCCTGAACGACCTTCTCGAGATTGACCGCTGCCCTCCTTGCCTGCTGCCATCGTCTGCCCGATCATCCTGACCGCCTCCGACCGGCACCGGCTGCAGAAGGCGGCCTACGGCCACAAGACCGGGCACCGGGCCCGGATGCGCGCGCACATCGTGCTGCACACGGCCCAGGGACGCTCCAATGCCCGTATCGCCACCGAGACCCGCCTGCACGTGGACACGGTGCGGACCCGGCGGAACCGGTTCGCCGGCGGCGGGCTGCCGGCCCTGGCAGACCGCAGGCGCTCGGGGCGCCCGGCCCGCTTCAACCCCGTGCAAGTCGCTTAGGCCAAGGCCCTGGCCTGCCAGCTCCCGGCCGGGACCGGCACACCGCTGTCGCGCTGGTCGTGCCCGGAACTGGCCGCCGAGCTGACCGCGCGCGGGATCTCCGACACCATCTCGGCGTCCACGGTGCGTTGCTGGTTACGTCAAGACGCGCTGCCGTTCGGTCTTAGCTTCTTCCGCTACTTCGCGACCAAGGAAGATGCCGTCATCGTCGACCCGACGGGCCCCGGTCTCCTGGTCCGCGATGCCTTGGCTGCCCGCCCTGTTCAAGTCCTCAGCTGGCGCCCCCGTTCGGGCGGCTGGGGTGGCCGAACCGGTGCGCGTGCGCGAGATGGCCGAGGCAGAAAGGCCGAAGCCTGCTGCGAGGCAAACGCTGAGAACCAGCTCGATGGCTGACGTGGCGGCGCGGCCGGATCTCGGGCTGAACGCCCCGCCTAGCCGACGTGGACGCGGGGGCGTCGGGAGCGGTCCGGTTCCGCCTCGCGTAGGACCTCGCGGGTCACCGGAGCGACCTCGCCCTGGCCGAAAAGGAAGAACCGGAGAAAGTTGGCGAACGGATTTCCCTCGGTCCATTCGAAGTAGATGTGTGGCCGGGTGCCGGTGGTGTCGCGGATGTGCAACAGCAGGGCTGCGAGGGCGTTCGGGACCGAGGAGCTCTCCACCGTGAGGACCCGGTAGCGACCGTCAGTACTTCGCCCCTCACGGTCAGCCCGGCCTCGAACTCGGACGGGTCGGTGACCGTCACCTCGACGAAGACGAAGTCGTCCTGCGCGGGTACGTCGTTGTCGGCTCGGATCTGCTCGACCTTCTCGCGGTACTCGGCGAGGTCACGCTGATCCGGTTCATTGGCGACGAAGCGGGCCCTACGGCTTGCCGTGTCCCGGACGAAGCGTTGCGCAGTCTCGTCGAGCTCGATGTGGGTCACGCGCAGTTCGAAGGCACGGCCGAGGCGTGAGAGGAGGGAGATGAGGATAATGCCGGCGATGAAGCAGGCACCGATTTTCACGCCGTCCGGGCGTTCGATGACGTTGACGACGGTGGTGTACAGGAAGACGGCGGAAATGATACCGAAGGCGATGCTCCAGCTGCGCTGGCCGGCCTTTCGGGCCGAGATGGTCACGGCGATGGCTGCGGAGCAGATCAGGACGAGGACCCCGGTCGCGTAGGCGCCGCCCTGAGCGTCGACGTCCGCGTCAAAGATCCAGGTCACGAGGAAGGCGACGAGAGTGAAGACGATGACCATGGGGCGCACGGCGCGGGCCCAGTGCGGGGCCATGCCGTACTTGGGCAGGTAGCGGGGCATCAGGTTGAGCAGGCCGGCCATGGCGGACGCCCCCGCGAACCACAGGATGAGGATGGTCGAGGCGTCGTAGACCGTGCCGAAGGTGTTGCCCAGGTACTCGTGCGCCAGATAGGCGAGGGCGCGGCCGTTGGCGTCACCTCCGGACTCGAACTCCTCGTGAGGGATGAGCACGGTGGTGATGAAACTGGTGGTGATCAGGAATACGCTCATGATCAGCGCGGCGGTGGTGAGCAGCTTCTTGGTGCCGCGGATACGCCCTGCGGGGTTCGCCTCGATGTCATCGGGATCGCCCTGTACGTGCGGCATCACGGCCACGCCCGTCTCGAACCCGGAGAGGCCGAGCGCGAGTTTGGGGAAGACGAGCAGGGCGACGCCGATCATGGCGAAGACATTGCCATGCTCCGCGGTGAGGGCCGTGCTCCAGTCGGTGACCAGATGTCCCTCGGTGAGGACGTGCCACAGACCGGTGACCACGACGACCACGTTGAGCCCGAGATAGATCCCGACGAGCACGACGGCGACACCGATGGCTTCCAGGAATCCCTTCAGAAACACCGCGCCGAGCAGCGCAACGAGGACCAGGGTGATCAGGAGCTGCTTGTTGTGCAGGGCCTCTTCCAGATGGGGGTTCTCCACGAGGTGGGTGGAGGCGTCGGCGGCCGACAGGGTGATGGTGATGAGGAAGTCGGTCGCGGCGAAGCCGAGGAGGGTCAGGACGAAGAGTTTGCCCTTCCAGAAGGGCAGCAGCCGCGACAGCATCGCGATCGAGCCCTCGCCGTGCGGGCTCTCCTCGGCCACCCTGCGGTAGACGGGCAGCGCACCGGCCAGGGTCACGATCACCAGCACGACTGTCGCGACAGGGGAGAGCAGTCCGGCAGCCAGGGCGGCGATGCCCGGCTGGTAACCGAGGGTGGAGAAGTAGTCGACACCGGTCAAACACATCACCCGCCACCAGCGCTGCCCCTGATGTTTCGGCGCCGGCGCGGCCTGCGAAGGCCGGCCTTTGCCCATGTCGGACAGCCCCGCCAGCATCCACGCCCGCAGACGACTCGTGTGCGTGTCGGTCGGGGCGGCCATGGAGTACTCCTGGTGTCCTGCTGTGGCGGCTTCCAGCCGTCTTGCGGACGGCCGGGCCAGCGTAAGCAGTGGACTCATCGCCCACCTGGGCAGGAGCGTCAGGAAAGCGTCAAGATCCTCCCGTCGGGCGTAGCCGGGGCTGCCTGGACAAAGCGTTCCGGGGGGCCGAACCCCGTCCACGTCACACCGCAGAACTTCGCCCAAGCGGACAGCCGCGCTTGATCCGGCCTTGACATCGCGGCCTGTGAACGGCGTCCGGTGCGCTGATGCTTTTACTGACAGGGGAACTCCTGGCGCCGCGGTCTCCGATGCGGCCATCAAGGTCGTCGACGGTGCCGCTACTCCAGGCCAGAGACTTTGAACACGAGCTGCGCGGACTCACTGTCGGTATGTCGGGACAGACGCCCCATGTCCGATCTACCGCTGAGCAGGAAGGCTTGCTCGGAGGACGCGGTGGCGCCGTCTTCCAGGAGCCGCCAGAGCGCCGGGTTGTCGGCGAGCAGGTTCGCGTGAAGTTCGATGCGTGTGCCATGGACGTCCTCAAGGACGACGTGATTCAGGGCCCCGGCCCGCCAGCGCACGCGAACCAGACGGTCTGTCCGGACACGTCGTTCGCGCACCAGCCCGCGGGAGGCTAGCCAACCTCGCCCGGCGGTGACCCGATCCGGCACAAGCACTACGAACAGCAGGACGGAGAGTCCGCTCCACAGGGCGGCACGGATCGGTGTGAGGGCCCCGTGCAGGCTGTCGACCAACAACAGGAGCCCCAGCAGAGTGACGGTGCAGACGAGCGCGGTGCGCAGAGAGTAGATCCAACTCTCGTCGCGCGCCAGGGGCACGAGCGGCGACAGTCTTTGAGCTGGTGTGCGGCATCCCATACGACCGAGGCTAGAGGCGCAGGGAGCGGCTGCCGTTGACCTTGACGGGTTGCTGGCGTGGCGCGAATACAACCCTGACGCTCAAGACCCCGGGTGCCTGCGCGATCTGCACGACCTCCCCGACGTTGAGCCCAGCGACCTCGCGGAGAAGCAGGGTGTGGCGGAGCCGCTCGTCGAGTTCGAAGGAGATCGCCTTGCGTACCTCGTCACGATCGATTGGCAGCCCCACGAAGACGATCTCGACGAACACCCCGGTCCCCTCTCAACCCGGCGCGCCAACAGCGGTCACAGCACTGGCTGCATGACAGGAACAGCAGCGCTGTGCCAGCCCCTCGATCCGATCAAGCTCCGAGGCTTGGACCGCTCCTCCGTCCCAGGGACTTTTCAGGGACTTTCAGCGCTGTCCGAGGGACTTTCGAGAGACCTTCTGCCGCGTCACGCGGCAAGCCACCGAAGGACCGGAAAGGGCCTCCGACGCTGGTCAGATGCCCTTTCCGAGGCAAAGCCGAAGGTGGCGGCAGACGAGTCGGGCCGTACGCCGGGTTCTGCTCTACCCGCAGGCGTATACCCAGCCTGACGGTCATGCTTCCGATGCCGCCCCAGCAGCTGCATAACCGTTTGTCGCGAGCGAGCATTAGGGTGCAATACGAAGTATGTGCGCGTCTCTCCGGATGTCGGAGCAAAGACAGAGGATCCACACCGCGCGCTGGAAGGGAACGAAGTCGTGCATGGCGAGTACAAGGTGCCCGGCGGCAAGCTAGTCGTCGTAGATCTGGATGTCGAAGAGGGTGCCCTCCGCAACGTGAGGGTCGCAGGGGACTTCTTCCTGGAGCCCGACGAGGCGATCATGTCGATCAACAGGGCCTTGGAGAGCGCACCTTCTTCGACGGACGCCGAAGGCCTGGCGGCCCGGATCACGGCGGCGCTGCCGGAGTCGACCGTGATGCTCGGGCTGACCGCAGAGGGTGTTGGTATCGCTGTCCGGCGAGCACTGGCCCATGCGACCGAGTGGAGCGACTACGACTGGCAGTTGGTGCACATGGAGCCGCAGGCCCCGGCCCTGCACATGGCACTGGACGAGGTCCTCACCGCAGAGGTTGCCGCCGGGCGACGAGCCCCCACTCTGCGGGTCTGGGAATGGGCCTCACCTGCTGTGGTCATCGGCAGCTTCCAGTCGCTGCGGAACGAGGTGGACCCCGATGGGGCGGCAAAGCACGGTATGACCGTGGTTCGCCGCGTTTCTGGTGGTGGTGCCATGTTTGTAGAGCCCAGGAGTACGATCACGTACTCACTGTCCGTGCCGGAGTCGCTGGTCTCGGGCCTCTCCTTCGCCGACAGCTACGCCTACCTGGACGACTGGGTCCTGGGTGCACTCGGCGACATGGGCATCAAGGCCTGGTACCAGCCCCTCAACGACATCGCCACCGACGCCGGCAAGATCGCCGGTGCCGCCCAGAAGCGGATGGTCGGCCCTGACGGTGGTCTTGGAGCCGTCCTGCACCACGTAACCATGTCGTACGACATCGACGCCGACAAGATGCTTGAGGTCCTGCGCATCGGCAAGGAGAAGATGTCCGACAAGGGCACCAAGAGCGCCAAGAAGCGCGTCGACCCTCTCCGCCGCCAGACGGGCCTCGCCCGGGAGCAGGTGATCGAGAACATGATCTCCTCCTTCCGTGACCGCCACGGATTGACCACCGGCAGTGTCACAGCGACAGAGATGGCCAGGGCGGAGGAGCTGGTGCGGACGAAGTTCGCCACTGAGGAGTGGACCGCGCGGGTGCCGTAAGCAACCCGCCAGGTGTGAGTGGCAACCGGCGGGAGCAGGCGCTTGCCCATGATCACGCAGGCTTGTAGTGTCTTCGCGGTCCGACCTTCGTCGAGGCCGGCAACACCATCACGTACTCCCTCTCGGTACCCGCCTCCCTGGTCTCGGGGCTCTCGTTCGCCGACTCGTACGCCTATCTCGACGAGTGGGTGCTCGAGGCGCTCGGAGACATGGGGATCAAGGCCTGGTACCAGCCGCTGAACGACATCGCGACGGACGTCGGGAAGATCGCGGGGGCCGCGCAGAAGCGCATGGTCGGACCTGACGGGGGGCCCGGCGCGATCCTGCATCACGTCACCATGTCCTACGACATCGACACCGGGAAGATGCTGGAGGTCCTCCGCATCGGCAAGGAGAAGATGTCCGACAAGGGGACCGCGTCCGCGAAGAAGCGCGTCGATCCGCTGCGCCGGCAGACCGGCCTGCCCCGCGAGACGGTGATCGACCGCATGGTGGAGTCCTTCCGCGAACGCTACGGGCTCGCCTCCGGCCTGGTGACCGGAGCTGAGCTGGCGCGCGCCGAGGAACTGGCCGCCACGAAGTTCAGCAGCCCGGACTGGACGGCGCGCGTGCCGTAGAGGTGGGTGGCGGGGTTCAGGTCCCGTCGGGAGCGTCCGGGCCGGCCAGCGCGTCGGCGTGGGCCAGTCCGCTCTCAGCGGCGATCTCGTCGAGCGTCTGCGGCGCTCGCACGGTGACCAGCCGCACGTCGCCGTCCTGTCCGGTCGTGAAGCCGTACACGGCAGGCCGGGGAAGGCTGTTGTACGCCCAGGGCGTCGAGAAGTAGTAGGCCCCGGTGTCGTGCAGGACGACGTGGTCGCCCTCCGCCAGCTCCGGCAGTTCGCGGCCGTGGGCGACGACGTCACCGGCGAAGCAGCACGGCCCGGCGATGTCCTGGCGCAGGGGCGGTCCCGTCAGCGGATCGCCGTGGGCGTCGAAGGCGCCCACCCTCAGCGGCCAGGCGTCGGGCATGAGGACGGTGCGCGTGGCGGTCTGCGCTCCCGCGTGGGTGACGGCGATGCGCCGGCCGCCCGCTTCCTTGGTGTACTCCACGCGCGCGGCGATGAACCCGTTCTTGGCGAGCAGCGACCGGCCGAACTCCGTGACGAGCGCGTAGCGGCCGTCGAGGAGACCCGGCACGGCTTCGCCGAGCACCCGGACGTGGTCGGCGAACGTCGGGCGCGTCATGTCGTCCTCGAAGTTGACGGGGAGCCCGCCACCGATGTCGAGGCTGGTGACCCGCCGTACGCCGAGCGTGGCGTTGATCTCCTCGGCCAGCCGGTACGTCTCCGCGATGCCCTCGGCGATGAGTTCGAGCGGGCACCCCTGGGAACCGACGTGTGCGTGCAGCCGGGTCAGCCAGGGGCGCTCGGCGAACGCCGCCACGACCCGGTCGCGTGCGCCCGGGTCGCGGAGCGCCACGCCGAACTTCGATGTCGCGGTCGCGGTGCTCATGGCACCGATGGAACCGCTGCCGACCTGGGGGTTGACCCTCAAACCGATGACGGAGGCGCTGTGGGCGGGGCGCAGCGCGTCGATGCGGCGCAGCTCGTCGAGGTTGTCGGCGTTGAGCGCCACCCCCAGGGTGAGCGCCTCGCTGATCTCCTGCCGGGTCTTGGCCGGCGAGTCGAGCACGATCCGCGACGGGGCGACACCGGCGTCGAGCGCGAGGCGCAGTTCTCCCGGGCCGGCCACTTCGCATCCCATGCCGAGCCGGGCCAGCAGCCGGAGCACGGGGACCAGAGAGGCCGCCTTGACCGCGAACGTGTGAAGTACGTCGGGGGCCTGGGCGTACGCCTCCTGGAGGGCCGCGACCGAGGCGCGGATGCCGTCCGTGTCGAGGAACCCGGCGACGGGGTGCCCCTCCGCCACCAGCCCGGTGGCGACGGCCCGGCGCAGCACCGCGGGGACGCGGTGCGCGGCAGGGGGGACGGCGGGTCCGGTCGGGAACGTGCTCACTGAGGTCACGGCAGGGCTTTCCGGTGGGGCGGTACCACACCGCCGGCGAGCGGGTGGCGGGACGGATCAAGACTGATCCGCCTCCCCCCCGCACGTCTTCGTCGGCCCGCACAAAGCACCGCCGGCGGTTTGGCGAGACGGACACAGGCCGTGGCAGAACGCCTCACGGCATCCCGCTCAGCCGTACGGCGAGCGTGAGGACGAGCCGTGTGTCGGGGTCGTCGAGGTCGACGCCGAAGCGTTCACGGATGCGCCGCAGCCGGTACCTGAGCGTGTTCGGGTGCAGTGTCAGACGCCGGGCGGCCGCCGCGACGTCCCCCGGCGTATCGAGGTAGGCGCCGAGGGAACGCACCAGTTCGCCGCCCGCTGCGAGATCCGCGCGGATCAGCTCGTGCACGGGGCCGGTGCCCGCCTCCCATACGGGCCGCACCGCGTCGAGCATGCGCAGCGCCTCGACCGTCGCTCCGACCTGGTCCGGTCCGGCGCTCCGCACGGGGCGCGCATCGCGGCCCCGTCCCTCGCGGTCCCGCAGTGCGCGCACGACCAGCAGCGCCTCCGCGTACGACAGCGACGCGTCGAGACCCGACCCCACCGTCGGTCCGGCGCCGATCCGCACAGACTCCGTACCGGGCACCCGGGCGGCGAATGTGTCGAGTTCGCGGGCCAGGGCGAGTGCGTCGCCCGGTTGCCCGCTCTCGGGCCCGGGCAGCAGCACAGCGACCATGTCCTCCTCGCGCAGGACACGAGCAGCGGGCCGGAGAGCGGTGGCCTGGAGCGCCAGCGACTCCAGGGTGCGGTCCTTCGGCCCGCGCTCGTCCGGGGGCGTGAGTACGCCGACGACGACCGCGCAGGGAACGTCGGGTGCCAGGCCGAGCGACCACAGGTGGGCCCGCCGGTCACCGGTTCCGTGGAGCAGGCCGCGCAGGGCGTGCGCCTCTCTGCGCGCGGTGCCGCTCTCGCGCATCCGGTGGCGCAGGAGATGGGGCACGGCGAGCGCGGCGGCACGCCGGAGCACCTGGGCCGCGTCGGGCGAGAGCCGCTGCCCGTCGGCGGCGGCCCACAGCGAGCCCAGCGTCTCGCCGCCGCTGCGCACGGCCACGACAAGACGTTCGGGGGTCTCACCGTCGGCGGCCCGGTGGATGACGTCCCCCGATGTCCGGAGCGTGTGCAGCAGCCCGCTGCGGCGCAGTTCGGCGACGCGCCAGTCCGGTACGCGGCCACCCAGGATCGTGGACCGTCGCAGCCCGTCGGCGTCGGGCCCCGTGGCGGAGTGCGCGAGCACCCGGAACTGAGGGTCCTCCACGGTGATCGAGCCGCGGCAGTGCCGTGCGGTGGCCGAGGCGAGCGCCGCCAGGCCCCCGGTGGTGGCATCCGCCATGAGGTCGTCGCGCCCGGCCGTGGCGAAAGCTGTCGCAGACCGGAGCAAGGCGAGTGCGTCGTCCCAGTCCGCCCATGCGGCGCGGACGAGCAGGGCGATGCCGCATTCCCCGGCCGCTGCCCGGGCCTCCGCCGGTACCGGCGCGCCCTCCTGCTCCCGGAGCACGACCGCCGCCGCGCCGCGCCGCGCCGCTTCGCGCACGGCCGTGCCGGCGGTGGCCGGATCCGGTGGCAGTCCCGCCGCCAGCACGATCCGCCCGGCATGCGCACGGCCCGGACCCTCGTCGCCGATGATCACGCCGAGGACCGTCACGTCCTGTCCCGCGGGAGCGAGCAGCAGGCGCAGGACGCCTTCCTCGTCGTGGTCGAGGATCTGTCTGAGGGTGACGTGGTCCGTTCCGCTCCCGTTGGTTCCTGACGTCATGCGCCGAGGATACGAGCGGGAGGAAGCCGTGCGGCGGGCGACGGACGGCGAGTGACGGTGAGGCACCGGGCGGCCGGCGGTTCGCCGGCAATCAGCAGTTCGCACACGTCCGGCGCGCGCTTCGGCGGGTTCTCCGATGCTGCGCACCGCCATCCGGATCACTTTGCGGAACCTTTACCCGTCGCGGACCGTTGGGCCGGGTAGACGCGAGGCTTCGCGACCGGCAGTTCAGACGATGACCGAGGTGACGTCAGATGGCAGTGTGGGATCGGCTCAAGGACCAGGCCAGGACTCTGCAGCAGGGACAGCAGGGACGCGCCCAGGCGGGCGGACGCGGAGGGTCCCGGTCGGGCGGCGGTTCGCGCGCCCAGCTGGTCGGCACCCTGAAGAATCAGCTCACCTCACTCAAGACCGAGCTCAAGAGCGGCGCCTACCGGGACGCGAGCATGGCGATGTGCGCCCTCGTCGCGGCGGCGGACGGACACGTGGACCCGGCGGAGCGCCAGCACGTCGAGTCGTTGATCCTGGGCAACGACGTCCTGCAGAACTTCCCGCCGGAGCAGCTGCGCCAGCGGTTCAACAAGCATGTGGACCAGCTGAGCCGGGACTTCCACCAGGGCAAGGCGGAGGCGATGCAGGAGATCGCCAAGGCGGCCAAGAAGCCGACCGAGGCCCGGGCCGTCGTCCAGACGGGCATCATCGTCGCCGGGGCGGACGGCGACTTCTCACAGGCCGAGCACATGGTGCTCCAGGAGGCATGCGCGGCGCTGGGGCTCTCGCCGGCCGAGTTCCAGCTCTGAGGACCGGCTGTCCGCGGTCCGGTTCCGGTCGTGACGGCAGCACGAACTGCCCGCCCTGCGCCGGCGGTGGGCGAGGCGGCTCCAGCGCGCGGCCTCCTTCGGGGGACTCGTCCGCCGGGGCGGGGCGTCGCGAGCGGACGAGGGCGGCGGACCGGTGACGCCCGCGCGGCGTGAGGGGGGCAGGCGCCCCGCCCGGCCCCGGCGGAGAACACGCGGCGCGGCCCCGCGTCACTCCTCGTACCGTGGGGGTCCTGACGCCACCCAGCCTGGAGCAGCCATGCACACACCCCACACGTCCGGCGGCACGGACGTGCAGCAGGACGGGCTGTTCGGTCTCGACGTCCTCCGCGTCGGACCGGAGGCGCCCGGGCCGTCGGGACCGCTCTTCCGGGACTCGGACGAGGCCCGCAGGATGCTCGAGGTCAGGGAGATCCACGCGGAGTCGGCCGCGGCCGCGTCCCCGCGGGGCCGGGAGATCATCGCGCGGTATCCGGACGCCGAGATCATCCCGGCGGACTCCCACTGGCGCATCCCGGATCTCCACGGCAGCAAGGGCAACGCTGACCGCTGGGTGCGCATCAAGAGCACGGTCCTCGTCCTCGGCGAGAAGAAGACACTGACCGTGCGGGTCAACGGCCGGTCGGCGGACTGGATCGCTCCCGGCGCGGCGAACGGGTGCGCCATGGCCTGTGCCTACTGCTACGTCCCCCGCCGCAAGGGCTACGCGAACCCGATCACCGTCTTCACGAACATCGACGCACTGATCGGCCGGCTGCGGCGCCATGTGATCGCGCAGGGTCCCAAGAAGGAACCGAACCAGTGCGACCCGGTCGCGTGGGTCTACGACATCGGCGAGAACAACGACTGCTCGGTCGACGCGCTGATCAGCGACAACACGGCCGACCTCGTGCGCGCCTTCACACGCTGGCCCACGGCGAAGGCCTCGTTCG
This sequence comes from Streptomyces sp. NBC_01341, assembly GCF_035946055.1. Classification (NCBI taxonomy): domain Bacteria; kingdom Bacillati; phylum Actinomycetota; class Actinomycetes; order Kitasatosporales; family Streptomycetaceae; genus Streptomyces; species Streptomyces sp. NBC_01341. The sequence continues at coordinate 1,277,923 of NZ_CP108364.1, forward strand.
CGACCAAGTTCGTGAATCCCGATCTGCTGGGACTCGACCCCCGTGGACGCACGCGCCTGCGCTTCTCGTTGATGCCGCACGACGACTCACGCCTCCTGGACATCCGGACCAGTCCGGTCGCCCGGCGCATCGAGGCCGCGGCCGACTTCGTCGAGGCGGGCTACGAAGTGCACTTCAACCTCTCCCCCGTCGTCATCAGGCCCGGGTGGGAACAGGCGTGGGCGGAGCTGCTCCGGCAGATGGACGACGTCCTGCCGCGGTCGGTCAAGGAGCAGGCCGCGGCCGAGGCCATCATGCTGACCCACAACCGGGACCTCCACGAGGTCAACATGGCCTGGCACCCGCGCGCCGAGGAGGCGATCTGGCGGCCGGAGATCCAGCAGGCCAAGCGCTCGGAGAACGGCAGCCTGAACGTCCGGTACCGCAGCGCCGTCAAGGCGGAGGCGGTCGAGACGGTCCGCCGCCTGGTGCACACGCACACGCCCTGGATGCCGATTCGCTACGCGTTCTGACCAGCCGGGGGTGCGCTGCCGAGGCATGGGCGTGGACGATCCTGCCGAGGCCCGCCCAGCCGTGTGCCGCCGCACACATCGGGCAGTGCTCACCCGAGGCGGACACCACACGCCGTGCCCGTTCCCCGGGAACGCGAACGGCCGCCCCGGCAGGTATTCACCTGCCGGGGCGGCCGTATGCGTGGTGCCGCGTCCGCGGACGCGGCGGCCGGGCTCAGCCCAGCGACGCGATGGCCTTGTTGAAGGTGGCCGACGGACGCATGACGGCCTCCGCCTTCGCGGGGTCCGGCTGGTAGTAGCCGCCGATGTCGACCGAGGTGCCCTGCACGGCGGTCAGCTCGTCGACGATGGCCTGCTCCTGCTCGGCCAGCGTCTTGGCGAGCGGCCCGAACGCCTCGGCGAGCGCGGCGTCGTCGGTCTGCCGCGCCAGCTCCTGGGCCCAGTAGAGCGCCAGGTAGAAGTGGCTGCCGCGGTTGTCGATGCCGCCGAGCTTGCGGCTCGGGGACTTGTCCTCGTTGAGGAAGGTGCCCGTCGCGCGGTCCAGGGTGTCACCGAGCACCCGGGCGCGCGCGTTGTCGGTGGTGGTCGCGAGGTGCTCGAAGCTGACCGCGAGCGCGAGGAACTCACCGAGGCTGTCCCAGCGCAGGTAGTTCTCCTTGACCAGCTGCTGGACATGCTTGGGCGCGGAACCGCCGGCGCCCGTCTCGAACAGTCCGCCGCCGTTCATGAGCGGGACGACCGAGAGCATCTTCGCGCTGGTGCCCAGCTCGAGGATCGGGAAGAGGTCGGTGAGGTAGTCGCGCAGCACGTTGCCCGTGACCGAGATGGTGTCCTCGCCCCGGCGGATGCGCTCCAGGGAGAAGGCGGTGGCCTCCTCGGGCGTACGGATGGAGATGTCCAGGCCGTCGGTGTCGTGGTCGGCCAGGTAGGTGTTGACCTTGGCGATGAGGTTGGCGTCGTGCGCGCGGCCCTCGTCGAGCCAGAACACGGCCGGGTTGCCGGTCGCGCGGGCGCGGGTGACGGCGAGCTTGACCCAGTCCTGGATGGGAAGGTCCTTGGTCTGGCACATCCGGAAGATGTCGCCGGCGCCGACGGCCTGCTCCAGCACGACGTCGCCCTTGCCGTCGACGACCCGCACGGTGCCGGTGGTGGGGACCTCGAAGGTCTTGTCGTGGCTGCCGTACTCCTCGGCCTTCTGTGCCATGAGACCGACGTTGGGCACCGAGCCCATGGTCGAGGGGTCGAAGGCGCCGTTGGCGCGGCAGTCGTCGATGACGACCTGGTAGACACCGGCGTAGCTGCTGTCCGGGAGGACCGCGATGGTGTCGGCCTCCTTGCCGTCCGGGCCCCACATGTGACCGGAGGTGCGGATCATGGCCGGCATCGACGCGTCGACGATGACGTCGCTCGGGACATGCAGGTTGGTGATGCCCTTGTCGGAGTCGACCATCGCCAGGGCCGGGCCCTCGGCGAGCTCGGCCTCGAAGGACGCCTTGATCTCGGCGCCGGCGTCCACGGAGTCGAGCCCCTTGAGGATGCCGCCGAGGCCGTCGTTCGGGGTGAGGCCGGCCGCCGCGAGCGCCTCGCCGTACTTGGCGAAGGTGTTCGGGAAGAAGGCACGGACCACGTGGCCGAAGATGATCGGGTCGGAGACCTTCATCATCGTGGCCTTGAGGTGCACGGAGAACAGGACGTCCTCGGCCTTGGCACGGGCGACCTGGGCGGTGAAGAACTCGCGCAGCGCCGCGACGCGCATGACGGCGGCGTCAACGACCTCGCCCTTCAGGACGGGTACGGACTCGCGCAGCACGGTGGTGGTGCCGTCGTCGCCCGCGAGCTCGATGCGCAGCGAACCGGCCTCACCGATGACGGCGGACTTCTCCGTCGAGCGGAAGTCGTCGACGCCCATGGTGGCGACGTTCGTCTTCGAGTCGGCGCTCCAGGCACCCATGCGGTGGGGGTGGGCCTTGGCGTAGTTCTTGACCGACGCGGGGGCGCGGCGGTCGGAGTTGCCCTCGCGCAGGACGGGGTTCACCGCGCTGCCCTTGACCTTGTCGTAGCGGGCGCGGACGTCCTTGTCCTCGTCGGTCCGCGGGTCGTCCGGGTAGTCCGGAAGCGCGTAGCCCTGCGCCTGCAGCTCCGCGATCGCGGCCTTCAGCTGCGGGATCGAGGCCGAGATGTTGGGCAGCTTGATGATGTTCGCGCCGGGAGTCCTGGCCAGCTCGCCGAGCTCGGCGAGCGCGTCATCGATACGCTGGCCGGCCTCGAGACGCTCCGGGAAGCCGGCGATGATCCGGCCTGCCAGCGAGATGTCGCGGCGCTCGACCGTGACACCCGCGGTCGAGGCGTAGGCCTCGATGACGGGCAGGAACGAGTACGTCGCCAGGGCAGGGGCCTCGTCGGTGTGCGTATAGATGATGGTCGAGTCAGTCACCGGGTGCTCCGCTCCACGTCTGCAACATTGCTTGACATCAAGATATCTCCTGACCGCCCCCCTCTCCACAGTGGCCCGCGCCCTTCGGCGGGAAGACGCGGGCCCCGGCACGGGGAGGGCCGGGGCTGATCTGCTCAGCGGGCGCCGTCCGCGCCGGACGACGGGGCGCCCGGGGCCGGCGGGCGGTGCTCGTACCAGCGCCGGTCGGCCTCCAGCTGCGCGGCGAGCGAGATGAGCCGGGCCTCGCCGCGGGAGGGGCCGAGGAGCTGGGTCCCGATGGGCAGGCCGTCGTGCGTGAAGCCTGCGGGGACGTTGATGCCGGGCCAGCCGAGGACGTTCCAGGGCCACGCGTAGGGGCAGGCCGACGTCATGGCGAGGTCGGTGCGCCAGGCGCTCAGGCGGTCGAACTCGCCGACCCGCGGCGGCGGAGTGGCCGTCGTGGGGGTGAGCAGGACGTCGTAACCGTTGCCGCCGCGCCCCGTGTCGAAGAAGGCTCCGAGCCTCGCGTGCTGGCGGACCTCCCGTGCACGGGCGGCGCGCACGACCCGGCCGCCGAGCCGGGTTCCGGTGCGGAGGGCGCTGCGGGTTCGGGGGTCGAGCAGGCCGGGCTCGGGGTGCCGCGCGGCGAGTTCGGCGATGCCGGCGGTGGCGCGTGGGACGAAGGAGAGGCCGATGAGCCCGTAGCGGGGACGGGCCTCCTCGACGTCGTGGCCCAGCCGGGCGAGGACCTCGGCGAGTGCGGTGACGGCGCGCAGGACCTCGGGGTGGGGGGCGTTGCGGGTGAGGGTGAGCGGCGCCCGGAGGGCGACACCGATGCGCAGCCTGCCGGGGTCCCGCCGTGCGGCGGCGGACGCGTCGATCCTGGGCGGGCGGTGCGGGTCGGCGGGGTGCGGTCCGGCCGCGGCGTCCAGGAGGAGGGCGGCGTCCGCGACCGTACGGGCCAGGGGGCCGTTGACGGTGAGTCCCTGGAAGGCGTCGCTCTGGGGATGGACGGAGATCCGGCCGCGCTGGGGCTTGATCCCGACGAGGTGGGTCCAGGCCGCGGGGATGCGGATGGAGCCCGCACCGTCCGAACCCAGCGCGGCGGGGACCAGCCCGGCGGCGACGGCGGCAGCGGAGCCGCCGGAGGAGCCCCCGGGGGTGTGCGCGGTGTTCCAGGGGTTGCGGGTGCAGCCGAAGGCGGGCCCCTCCGTGAAGGCCCACTGGCCCAGTTCGCAGGAGTTGGTCTTGCCGACGATGACGGCCCCGGCGGCGCGCAGCCTGCGGACCGCCTCGCTGTCGGCGGTGGCCGGCGGCAGCGCGCCGTCGCAGCCGAAGAAGGTCGGCATGCCCGCGACGTCCGTGTCGTCCTTGACGGCCACCGGCACCCCCAGCAACGGGAGCCGTTCTCCGGCGTCGAGCCGCCGGTCGGCGTCGGCGGCCTCTTTGAGTGCCGCGTCCGTACGCAGCTGGCGGAAGGCGTTCAGGGTGTGGCGGCTCGCCTCGATGCGGGCGAGTGCCGCGGCGACCAGGGCCGAGGAGGTCATCCTGCCCTCGGCCAGTTCCCGCGCGCTGTCGGTGAGGCCGGGTTCCGCGGCGTACGGCTCTTCCGGCCTGATCGGCCCGGTCCGCTCCGTGGGGTCTGCTGAGGACATCGCTGCCGCCTCCTCGCGTGCGCCCGTGCACCGGTCCCGGGGCCGCCCCGGGACCGCCCGAGCGGATCTACTGGAGAGTAACGAGGCGTGGGGGCCCACTCAAGCACACCGCACCGGGCACACGGCCCGTCTCCCCGTGCCCCTGCGGAAGACGGGCGCGCGGCGTCCGGCGCGTCCTACGGACGGACGTGGATCTCGCCGATGCCCGTGCCGATCCCCGCGCAGTGGGCGGTCGACTGACCGGACTGGCCCGGGCTCAGGGTGACGTGCTCCCCGTCCACGTCCGGGGACCAGCCGCAGACCAGATGGACCCAGAAGGTCTGCGTGACCGAGCCGTTGTTCCTGCAGAGCGCGTAGCCGGTGTAGTCGTCGATCGCGTGCTTGCCCGTGTCACAGGACAGCCCCGGGGGTGTGGCGGCGGGCGCGACGGCCACCGCCGACGTGGCCGGGACGGCGAGTGCAAGGGTCAGGCCCGCGACGGCGATGCGCGCGAGCCCGCGGAAGGTGTTCCCCTTGATGTGCTTGTTCATCTCTCCCCTGTTTCCGGTGAGTTCCGGTGTTCCCGGTGAGTTCCGGTGATCTTCAGGGCACCCCTCCCCCACGTTCCGTAGCCGAAAACAGCGCCGAACCTCACCCTCCGTACACCCCACCCGCCGCGCACGCAACCGAGCGCAAGTGCGACCCGGACACCTTCCGCGGGCCGGTTGCGGACGACAACCGCGACACCGGGACGATCGAACACCACCCGCCGCGTATCACCGTGAGGGGCGACGGGGCGGACGCGGCCGTGGACCTGTCCGGCTTCGGCGCACCGGTGCCCACGGCCACTCCGTCCCCGGAGGAGACGGTCCGCGTCAGCGCGCTGCCGGGCCGGACACCGCTTCCTTCCTGACGCCCGGGCTCAGCAGTGCGTAGAGCACCAGCGAGGAGACGAGGCCGACGGCCCACCCGTAGTCGGCGAGCGGCTTCAGGAACGGGATCAGCCCGTCGGCGGGGAACGGCCCCTTGCCGGGCGCCGAGTGGGAACCGCCGACGGCGAGCACGCCCCCGGCCACGAACGCGGCCACGGCACGCCAGTTCCATCCGCCCGTGTACCAGTAGCGGCCTCCGGGCCGGTAGAGGTCGGGCAGGTCGAGGACCGTACGCCGGACGATCCAGTAGTCGGCGATGAGGATGCCTGCGACCGTGCCGAGCAGACCGCCGACCAGCCCCAGCCAGGTGAAGATGTACAGCTCGGGTGTCTCGGTGAGCTTCCACGGCATGATCAGGACACCGACGACCCCCGTGATCAGGGCGCCCGTACGGAAGTTGATGAGCTTCGGCGCGAGGTTGGCCAGGTCGTACGCCGGTGAGACGACGTTCGCCGCGAGGTTCACGGAGATCGTCGCGACGAGCACGGTGATCAGGCCGAAGAGCAGCCCGAAGACGTTGTCCGTCCTGGCCACCAGCTGCACCGGGTCCCAGATCGCCTCCCCGTACACGGCCTGCGAGCCGGACGTGACGAGGACGGAGAGCAGGGCGAAGAAGGTCATGGTCGTGGGCAGCCCGAGCGACTGCCCACGGATCTGCGCCCGTTGACCGGCGCCGAAGCGTGTGAAGTCGGGGATGTTCAGCGAGAGCGTGGACCAGAAGGCGATCATGCCCATCAGCGAGGGGAAGAAGACCGGCCAGAAGTCCGCGCCCCACCCGAGGGCGGAGGGCTGGTCCAGCAGCGGTCCGAAACCGCCCGCCTTGACCGCGACCCAGACGAGCAGGACCACCGCACCGACGATGACGAACGGCGCCGCCCAGTTCTCGAACCGGCGCAGGGTGTCCATGCCCCGGTAGATGATGGCGAGTTCGAGCACCCAGAACAGGACGAAGCAGAGCCAGAGCGTCCAGGGCTGGCCGCCGATCTCACCGGCCCGCGCCCAGCCGCCGAACATCTTGCCCAGCAGCGTGAAGATTCCGACGCCACCGATCCACGTCTGGATGCCGAACCACGCGCACGCGACACCCGCCCGGATCAGGGCCGGAAGATTGGCACCGCGCAGCCCGAACGACGCACGGGCCAGGACGGGGAACGGGATGCCGTATTTGGGGCCGGCGTGTCCCGTGAGCAGCATCGGGCCGAGCACGATCAGGTTGGCCAGCGCGATCGTGAGGACGGCTTGCTTCCAGTCCATCCCGAGCGCGACGAGTCCGGAGGCCAGCAGCCAGGACGGGATGTTGTGCGCCATCCCGATCCAGAGGGCGGCGAAGTTGTACGTCGTCCAGCGGCGCCGCTCCAGAGGCACCGGCAGCAGATCGTCATTGACGAAGCGCGGGTCGTCGGGGAGCGAACCCGGGGCGAGTTCGATCCGGCCCGACGGGTCGGCTATCCGCCCCTCTGAGGGGGTCGGCGGGACCGGTGGAACAGGTGGGACGGTAGCGGTCATGGTGGCGTGACCCTTCGCTCGGGAGAAGTGCCGTGCGGGGCGCGGGGGTGTGGTGCTCGGACAGCCGCTGCGGGTTCGAGGAGGGCGTCAGGCGGACAACGCGGGGATGATCGTGGAGCCGTAGGCGTCGATGGTCGCCTCGCGCGCGTCGTGCATGTTGTAGACGGCGAACTGGTCGACACCCAGATCGCGCAGCACCCGGAGCTTCTCGATGTGCGCCTCGGGCGGTCCGAGCAGACAGAAACGGTCCACGATCTCGTCGGGGACGAAGGCCGTGTCCGGATTTCCGGTGCGTCCGTGATGGCTGTAGTCGTATCCGGACCGGCCCGCGATGTAGGCCGTGAGCGCCTCGGGCACGAGGTCCGAGTGCTCCCCGTAGCGGGAGACGAGATCGGCCACGTGGTTGCCGACCATCCCGCCGAACCAGCGGCACTGCTCGCGGGCGTGGTCCAGGTCCTCGCCCACGTAGGCGGGCGCGGCCACGCAGATGGTGACGGAGTCCGGATCGCGTCCGGCGTCGGCGGCCGCCTGCCGCACCGTCTTGATCATCCACTCCGTGAGGTACGGGTCGGCGAGTTGGAGGATGAAGCCGTCGGCCTTCTGCCCGGCCAGCGCGAGAGCCTTGGGCCCATAGGCGGCCATCCAGACCGGCAGACTGCCGTCCTTCACCCAGGGGATCTGTACCGGCTGCCCGTCGACGGTGGCTTCACGGCCCTCCGCGAGGTCCCGGATCACGTCGATGGCCTCGCCGAGCCTGGCAAGAGTGTTGGGCCTGCGGCCGGCGACGCGCATAGCGGAGTCTCCGCGCCCGATGCCGCAGACGGTCCGGTTGCCGTACATGTCGTTGAGCGTGGCGAAGGTCGAGGCGGTGACCTCCCAGGTGCGGGTGCCCGGATTGGTCACCATCGGACCCACGACGAGCCGTTCGGTGTGCTCCAGGATCCGGCTGTAGATGACGAAGGGCTCCTGCCAGAGCACCGCGGAGTCGAAGGTCCAGCCGTAACGGAATCCGTTCCGTTCGGCGCGGCGCATGAGCCCGACGACGGCGGAGGCGGGCGGGTCGGTCTGGAGGACGAGTCCGAAATCCATGACAGATGCTCCTAGTCGAAGTACTGACACATGGCGCGCGGGTGAGACTGACGTGCCGGGCCGACGGACGCGCTTCCCGCCGTCGTACGCCGCCCGGGCGGCGGCACGCCGGAGGAGGACTGCGGGGCGCCCCTCGGTGGTGCGCTCCGGGTGAGCTTTCCACACGGGGCGGCGGCCGGCCCGGTACCGCGGCCCGCCCGAAGGCGAGTCGCGGGGGGACAATCCTGGACCCGTCGGCGGGCTTTGGGAAGGGGCACTCTACGCGCGATGCGTCCGGTGTCCGGGCATGGGCGCGAGGCGCGGCGACGCGGTGCCCGAAGGGAGCACCGGGCGGGCGACGGTGCAGACGGGAGCGGCGCTCGGCGGGCGTTGACTCGGCGTGTCCGTGCACGACCCCGCCCCGCCCCCAGGGCCACTTCGAGACGAGCGACTCGACTATCGGGGTTGCCGGCGCCGCGTCGGTGATGACGGCGCCCCCGTGGGAGGGGCCGACGAGGACGATCGGTCCCTTGATCGTCTCGAGCCGGGCCGCGAGACGGGCGTAGTCGCCGGACAGACCACGCAGCGGGTTGGCGGTGGCTCGGCCCGCGCCGCGAACTCGCTCGCACCCCGGGCCGGAGGTCAGTTCGACGGCCGCGGAGTGTGAAATGAGACTTATGCCACTTAGCGGTATCGTTTGTGGCGTTTGGGTGTGGCCCTGGATTCTTCGGCAGCGGCAAACCGCCCCCGAAATCCGACGCACTGCCGCACGCCCCCCTCCCCGCACCAGCGGTTCAACTCGCACCAGCGGTTCAAGCGGAAGGATCGACCATGGGCACGGTCACCACCATCGACGGCACGACCATCTACTACAAGGACTGGGGCCCGCGCGACGGCGAGCCGATCATGTTCCACCACGGCTGGCCGCTCAGCGGGGACGACTGGGACAACCAGATGCTGTTCTTCCTCTCCAAGGGCTACCGCGTGATCGCCCACGACAGGAGGGGGCACGGGCGCTCCTCCCAGAGCGCCACCGGCCACGACATGGACACGTACGCCGCCGACGTGACAGCGGTGGTGGAAGCCCTCGACCTGCGGGGAGTCGTGCACATCGGCCATTCCACCGGCGGCGGCGAGGTGACCAGGTACGTCGCCCGCGCCGAGGCCGGGCGGGTCGCCAAGGCCGTGCTCGTCAGCTCCGTCCCGCCCGTCATGGTGAAGTCCGAGTCCAATCCGGGCGGACTGCCGATCGAGGTCTTCGACGGCTTCCGCGCCGCCCTCGCCGCCAACCGCGCCCAGTTCTACATCGAGGTGCCCTCGGGTCCGTTCTACGGATTCAACCGGCCCGGGGCCAAGGTGTCGCAGGGGCTCATCGACAACTGGTGGCGGCAGGGCATGCGGGGCGCGGCCAACGCCCACTACGAGTGCATCAAGGCCTTCTCGGAGACCGATTTCACCGAGGACCTCAAGAAGATCGACGTGCCGGTCCTGGTGGCCCACGGCACCGACGACCAGATCGTGCCGTACGAGGATGCCGGCCCCCTCTCCGCGAAACTGCTGCCCCACGGCCGGCTGAAGAGTTACGAGGGCTATCCCCACGGAATGCTCTCGACGCATCCCGAGGTCCTCAACCCCGACCTCCTCGCGTTCGTGCAGGAGTAGCAGGAGTAGCAGGAGTAGCAGGAGTAGCAGGAGGAGAACGCGGCACCCCGGCGCGCTGCTTCCCGAACCGGATCCACCTCGAAGGCGGATCCGGTTCGGTGCGCCCAAAGCCCTTCCGGTTCACGTGTGGCACCAGATGGCACGAACGGAGCACACCGTGGCACCACGTGACGTCACGTGGTGCCACGCAGGCGCCAGATGACGCCATAGTGCAGCCACGGGCCCGCGACCGGACGGGGCATGCCACACCCGCACAGAGCGGTGCCGTCTCATATGCGCAGTTCAGAGCACCAAGAGGGCTGACATCTCCCGAAGGGGCCACGGAGAGCTTGCACATAGCGCCAAAGTGGTGCCATGATGGCGTCATGGACCTGACCCCGTATGTCGACACCCTCCGCCGCGAACTTGCGGTGGCCGCCGAGGCCGGCGGCGACGAAGCCCGCGCACTGGCGGAGCGGCTCACCGCCCCCCTGGAGTCGGCGACCCGGCTGGCCATGCTGAACGTGCTCTCCGCCGCCACGGACGAGATCACCCGCGAACTCGCCCCGGGCTCGGTCGACGTACGGCTGCGCGGGCTCGACCCCGACTTCGTGGTGACACGGCCGCCCGCCGACAGCGGCGCAGGCGACCGGCCGGCCGCGGTGGCCGAACCGCTCCAGGCCCCGTCACCGGTGGACGGCGACGAGGGCGGCGGCACGGCCCGCGTCAATCTGCGTCTGCCCACCCACCTCAAGGCCCGCGCCGAGGAGGCCGCGAACCGTGAGGGCCTGTCGGTCAACGCGTGGCTGGTGCGCGCGGTGTCGGCCGCGGTCGACGGCGGGGCCCGGCCGCGCGCGACGGAGAAGACCCGGACCATCGGACAGAGCTTCACGGGCTGGGTTCGCTAGGGCCTCTTGTTCGGATCACGCCAGGGCTCGCGAGCCCTGGTCGCGCACGCGCCCGCACAGCGTCATCACCCGCACCCCTCCCACCAGCAGGAACGCTCCGAAACCCCAGAGGACGGTACAGCCATGCCTTCTTACGACACTCCCGCGCCGATCACGGCCACAGCTCACGTGCATGCCGGTTCCATCGGGTTCACCGCGGGCGACCGCCTCGACACCGTCGTCGAGGTACGGCCCCGCGATCCGAAGCGCGACCAGGACGTACGGGCGGCCGAGCAGACCGAGGTGGTCTGCGCGAGCGGGACCCTGAACATCAGGACCCCCAAGGGCAATCTGTTCGGCCGCACGGGCACCGTGGACGTGTCGGTCGAACTGCCGACGGGGTCGAGCGTCGACGTGACGGGCGCCTGGACCCAGGTCGTCGGTGAGGGCCGGCTCGGCGAGGTCCGCGTGAAGACCTCGTCCGGCGACGTACGCCTCGACACCACCGGCCGGCTGAAACTGACCGCGTCGCACGGCTCGATCGCCGTGGACCGGATCGACGGCGCAGCCGAGATCACCACCAGCTCCGGCAGCATGCGCGTCGGTCTCGTCGACGGCCCCGCCGTCCTCAAGAACTCGCACGGCACCACGACCGTCGACGCCGCGACCGGCGAACTGCGGGTGAGCGGCGCCAACGGCGACATCGAGGTCCGGCGCGCCGGGGACTCGGTCACCGCGACCACGGCACACGGAACCCTTCGTGTGGGCGAAGTAGCCCGCGGCACGGTTCGGCTGGAGACGTCCTACGGCGCGATCGAGGTCGGAGTCCGGGAGGGCACGGCAGCGTGGATCGACGCGAGTTCGGGCGCCGGACAGGTACGCAACACCCTCACCGCGTCCGAGACGCCGGAGACGACCGAGGACACCGTCAAGGTCCACGCCCGCACCCGGTTCGGAAACATCGACATCCGTCGCGCCAAGGTCTGACCCCGCACGAGCGTTCCCCGACGCACGCGGTTCGCCTGCCACTTCATCCTTCGCCCCGACTTCATCCTTCGCCCCGGAGGGCCACATGCCCAGTCCTGTCATGCCCACGTCCAAAACTGCCGGTGGACAACACCCTGCCCCGCCCGCCGTCTCCGCTGTCGGACTGCGCAAGTCGTACGGCGGCAGGACGGTGCTCGACGGCATCGATCTGCGCATCGCGACCGGGTCCGTATTCGCCCTGCTCGGTCCGAACGGGGCCGGCAAGACCACAGCCGTCAAGATCCTCTCCACCCTCATCGGCGCCGACGGCGGACAGGCCCAGGTCGCCGGCCACGACATCGCCACGTCACCGGACGGGGTCCGTGCGGCGATCGGGGTGACCGGGCAGTTCTCCGCCGTCGACGGACTCATCACCGGCGAGGAGAACATGCTCCTCATGGCAGACCTGCACCACCTGCCCAAGGCCGAGGGACGCCGCGTCGCCGCCGAACTCCTCGAACGCTTCGACCTGACGGACGCGGCGAGGAAACCCGCCTCCACCTACTCCGGCGGCATGAAACGCCGCCTCGACATCGCCATGACCCTCGTCGGCAGCCCCCGCGTCATCTTCCTCGACGAACCCACCACCGGCCTCGACCCCCGCAGCCGCCACACCATGTGGCAGATCATCCGCCGACTCGTCACCGACGGCGTCACCGTCTTCCTCACCACCCAGTACCTCCAGGAAGCAGACGAACTCGCCGACCGCATCGCCGTACTCCACAACGGCACCATCGCCGCCGAAGGCACCCCCGACGAACTCAAACGCCTCGTCCCCGGCGGCCACATCCGGCTCCGCTTCACCGACCCCACCGCCTACCGCACCGCCACCACCACCCTCACCCCCACCACACACGACGACGAAGCCCTCTGGCTCACCCTCCCCTCCGACGGCAGCCAACGCGACCTGCGCACCCTCCTCGACCTCCTCGACACCCACCACATCCACGCCGACGAACTCACCGTCCACACCCCCGACCTCGACGACGTCTTCTTCGCCCTCACCGCCCCCACCCTCCCCACACAGCCCAACCAGCCCAAGGAGAACGCCCGATGAGCAGCCTCACCCTCGCCGTCCGCGACTCGACCACCATGCTGCGCCGCAACCTCCTGCACGTACGGCGCTACCCGTCCCTCACCCTGAACCTGCTGCTCACCCCGGTCATGCTGCTCCTGCTCTTCGTCTACGTCTTCGGCGACACGATGAGCGCGGGCATCGGGGGCGGCGGCGCGGACCGGTCCGAGTACCTCTCGTACCTCGTCCCGGGCATCCTGCTGCTGACGATCGGTGGCACCACGATCGGCAGCGCGGTGTCGGTCTCCATGGACATGACCGAGGGGGTCATCGCGCGCTTCCGCACGATGGCGATCCACCGCGGGTCCGTGCTGATCGGGCACGTCGTCGGCAGCGTCCTGCAGTGCATGATGAGCATCGTCACCGTCGGAGCCGTCGCGGTGGCCATCGGGTTCAGGTCCACCGGCGCCACCGCCGTGGAGTGGCTGCTGGCCCTGGGCCTGCTCACGCTCGTCGCCCTGGCGCTGACCTGGATCGCGGTCGGGATGGGCCTGTCCAGCCCGAACGTCGAAGCGGCGAGCAACAACGCCATGCCGCTGATGATCCTGCCGCTGCTCTCCAGCGCGTTCGTCCCGCTCGACGCGATGCCGGGCTGGTTCCGGCCGGTCGCGGAGTACCAGCCCTTCACGCCCGCGATCGAGACCCTGCGCGGGCTCCTCCTCGGTACCGAGATCGGCGACAACGGGTGGATCGCCGTCGCCTGGTGCCTCGGACTGGCCGCGCTCGGGTACTTCTGGTCCACCTCGCTGTACAACCGCGACCCGAAGTAGCGCCGGAGGGACCGGCGGGAAACCGTCCCGCGGTTCGTCCCGCTCCCGGGGCCGCGCACACCGACACCGCGTCGGCGTCCGCCGCCCCGCCGGCGCGTCACAGGTACTGGCAGGTCCCCCGCGGCAGATACGTCCCGTGGCCCGCGTGCCCCACGTAGGCGCGGTCCTCGATCACCGGCTTCCCGCGCGACAGGACCGTCTCCACGCGTCCCGTCACGCGCTTGCCCTCGTAGGCGGAGTAGTCGACGTTCATGTGGTGCGTCTCGGCGGAGATGGTCTGCTCAGCGCCGGGGTCGTAGACGACGATGTCGGCGTCGGCGCCCGGTGCGATGGTGCCCTTCTTCGGATAGAGCCCGAACATCCTGGCCGGGGAGGCGCAGGCGATCTCGATCCACCGCCTGCGTGAGATGTGGCCGTCCACGACGGCCTGGTGGAGGAGGTCCAGCCGGTTCTCGACGCCCGGCATGCCGTTGGGGATCTTGGAGAAGTCCCCTCGCCCCATCTCCTTCTGGCCCGAGAAGCAGAACGGGCAGTGGTCGGTGGAGACCACCTGGAGTTCGTTGTTGCGGAGTCCGCGCCAGAGCGCCTCCTGGTGCTCCCGGGGACGCAGCGGGGTCGAACAGACGTACTTCGCGCCTTCGAAGCCGGGTTCGGCAAGGTTGTCCGTGGAGAGGAAGAGGTACTGCGGGCAGGTCTCCCCGAAGACCGGGAGGCCCTTGTGGCGCGCGTCCGCGATCTCCGCGACGGCCTCGTCGGCGGAGACGTGTACGACGTACAGGGGCGATCCCGCGACCCGGGCGAGCTGGACGGCGCGATGCGTGGCCTCGGCCTCCAGGGCCACCTTGCGGACGTCGCCGTGGTACCGCGGGTCGGTGCGTCCTTCGGCCAGCGCCTGTTCGACCAGGACGTCGATGGCGATGCCGTTCTCCGCATGCATCATGATCAGGCCGCCGTTGCCGGAAGCGCGCTGCATGGCCCGGAGGATCTGGCCGTCGTCGCTGTAGAACACGCCCGGGTAGGCCATGAAGAGCTTGAACGACGTGACGCCTTCCGCCACCAGGCGGTCCATCTCCTTGAGCGAGGAGGCGTTCACGTCCGACATGATCATGTGGAAGGCGTAGTCGATGGCACAGTTGCCGTCCGCCTTCCCGTGCCAGGTGTCGAGCCCTTCCTGCAACGAGCGGCCCATGGTCTGGATGGCGAAGTCGACGATCGTCGTGGTCCCGCCCCAGGCCGCGGCCCGGGTGCCGGTCTCGAAGGTGTCGGCGGCGTACGTCCCGCCGAAGGGCATCTCCATGTGCGTGTGCGCGTCGACGCCACCGGGGATGACGTACTTTCCCGTGGCGTCGATCCTGCGGTCGGCACTCCAGCTCGCCGCGGCGTCGGTGCCGTGGGCGGCGAGAGCGGCGATGCGGCCGCCCTCGATCAGTACGTCGGCGTGGATCTCGTCGGACGCGGTGACGACGAGTCCGCCGTGGATGACGGTGCGGCTCATGTGCCCCTCCTCGCGGTGGCGGAACGGGCCTGTACCCGTGGACCGGCTGCTCGATGACGTACGTGGACGTGGTGCGCCCCGCGGCGGGGACGTCCGCCGCGGGGGCCCTGCCGTCAGATCGCCGCGTGGAGGGCGTCGGCCAGGATCGCCGCACCCTCCTCCGCCTCGGCGACGGTGAGCGACAGCGGTGGCGCGATGCGCAGGACGCTGGTGTTGTGACCGCCGCCCTTGCCGATGAGCAGCCCGCCGGCGCGGGCCGCTTCCAGGACGGCGGCGGCCGCTTCCGGATTCGCCTCGTCGGTACCGGGCTTCACCAGCTCGATACCGATCATGAGCCCCCGGCCGCGGACCTCCTTCACGGCCTCCGAGGCCGCTCCGACCGCGCGGAGCCGCTCGATGAGCAGCCCGCCCACCCGCCGGGCGTTGCCCTGGAGGTCGTGCTCCAGGAGGTACGAGAGGTTGGCGAGCCCTGCGGCCATCGTGACCGGGGATCCGCCGAACGTCGAGATGGAGTTGGCGTCCAGGCAGTTCATGACGTCGGCCCGGGCGACGACTCCTCCGATGGACATGCCGTTGCCGATGCCCTTGGCGAAGGTGATGATGTCCGGCGGTCCGTTCTCGGCGTGCGCCTGCCAGCCCCAGAAGTGGTCTCCGGTACGGCCCCAGCCGGTCTGCACCTCGTCGGAGATCCACAGGATGCCGTGCCGGTCCAGGACCTCGCGGAAGGCGGCGTACAGCCCGTCCGGGGGTGCGGTGAATCCGCCGACGCCCTGGACCGGTTCGGCGATCAGCGCCGCGGGCTCCCGGGTGTGCCCGAGCAGGTCCTCCAGGTCGGCGACGCACGCCTTGATGAACCGCTCGTCGCTGAGCTCGGCGTACGGTCCGCGGCTGCGGACCCCGCCGTGGACGTACAGCGTCTGCAGCGGGGACAGGGTCGTCGGGGACCAGCCCTTGTTGCCTGTGATGGACACCGCCGAGAAGGACCTGCCGTGGTAACTGTTGCGCATCGCCAGGATCTGGTTCGACCCGCGGTGGGCGGTGGCGAGCAGCAGGGCGGCGTCGTTGGCCTCGGTGCCCGAGGTGGTGAAGAAGACCCGGGCGTCGGGGATTCCGGAGAGTGCGGCGATGCGCTCGGCCAGCTCGACCATCGGGCGGTTGAGGTAGAGGGTCGATGAGTGGATCAGGCGGCCGGCCTGCTCGGTGACGGCCTTGGTCACCTCGGGCAGGGCGTGCGCCGTCATCGTGGTGAGGATGCCGCCGAAGAAGTCGAGGTAGCGGTTGCCGTCCGCGTCCCAGACGTGGCGGCCCTCGCCGTGGGTGAGTTCGAGGGGCTGCCGGTAGTAGAGCGCCAGCCACTCGGGGCTGACGGCGAGGTGCCGCTCGTGCAGCCCGGTCACGGCTCCACCAGCCCTTCGTACGCGTCGGGCCTTCTGTCCCGGTAGAAGGCCCACTGCTTGCGGACCTCCTCGATCAGCCCGAAGTCGAGGTCGCGCACCAGGAGTTCCTCCTCCTTGTCGCTCGCGACGTCCCCCACGAACTGCCCGCGCGGGTCGACGAAGTAGCTGGTGCCGTAGAAGTCGTTGTCGCCGTACTCCTCCTGGCCGACGCGGTTGATCGCGGCCACGAAGTACTCGTTGGCGACGGCCGAGGCCGGCTGTTCCAGCTGCCACAGATGACCGGAGAGCCCCCGTGAGGTCGCCGAGGGGTTGTAGACCAACTGGGCTCCGCTGAGTCCGAGTTGACGCCACCCTTCGGGGAAGTGCCGGTCGTAGCAGATGTAGACGCCCACCTTGCCGACGGCCGTGTCGAAGACCGGCCAGCCGGCGTTGCCGGGCTTGAAGTAGTACTTCTCCCAGAACCCCTTGACCTGCGGGATGTGGTGCTTGCGGTACTTGCCGAGGTACGAGCCGTCGGCGTCGATCACGGCCGCGGTGTTGTAGTAGAAACCGGACTGCTCGATCTCGAAGACCGGCACCACGATCACCATGCCGGTCTCGCGGGCCAGCTCCTGCATGCGGCGGACCGTCGGACCGTCCGGCACGGGTTCGGCCCAGCGGTAATGCTCGGGTTCCTGCACCTGGCAGAAGTAGGGGGCGTTGAAAACCTCCTGGAACCCGATGATCCGCGCGCCCTGCCGGGCTGCCTCGCGAGCGTGTTCCTCGTGCTTGGCGATCATGGATTCGGTGTCGCCGGTCCAGGACGCCTGGACGAGTGCGGCGCGTACGACGTGGGACATGAGCTGCTCCTTCGACGCGGCGTCAGAGAGCCTCTACGCGTTCTCTACGCCCGTAGACACGGTGCATAGGAGGAGAACGTAAGCCCCGTCACACAGCGGGGCAAGACCATCGCCGTGAACCGGCGGAGTCGATCATGTTTCACACCCGAGCGGTCCATCTGGGTCCACGGGCCCCCGACCCAGTGCGCCCAGGGCCCCGTATGCGGCCTGGACGAAGGGCGCGAGGGGTGTCGGGGCCGAGTTGTTCAGCGCGACGAGCGCCGTGCCGGAGGCCGGGAGGAACCCCGCGAACGCCGTGAATCCCCGTGTGCCCCCGGAGTGATGGAGCAGCGCGCCGTCGGGGCGCGGACGGAGGTTCCAGATGAGGCAGATGCGCGAACCGGTCCTCGGTACGCCGAGCCGGGGCCGCTGGACCTCCGTGAGCGCGGTGCGCAGGAAGGGATCGGATACGGAGCCGGGGTCGAGCAGGAGCCCCAGGAGGCGCAGCAGGTCGCGGGCGCTGGAACGCACGGCGCCGGCGCCGGCCAGCCCAGGCATCAGCATCACCGGACGGGCACGGCCGTGCCAATGCCCGGTCACCTGAGGTCTGTTGGGGTCGCAGTCGGTGCGGGACAGACCGAGCGGTCCGGTGATCCGGTCGGCCAGCAGGCCGGCGTAGTCGCCCCCGTCGCCACCTGCCGCCCTGGCGAGGACATGGCCGAGCAGGGCTCCGCCGAAGTTGGAGTACAGCACCCGGGTGCCGGGCCGGTGGCGCGGCCGGGTGCGGCGCAGCGAGGCGAGCAGGTCGCCCTCGGAGAAGCCGGCGTAGGGGTTGCTGAGCCAGCCGCTTCGGACCGCCCGGGCCAGCAGCCCCGGGGGCAGCCGGGGCAGGCCGGAGGTGTGGGTGGCCAGATGCAGGAGGGTGAGGGGCGGCCCGGGGAGCCGGAAGGGGAGATAGCGGTCGGCCCGGTCGCCGTAGCGGACTTCGCCCCGCGCGGCGAGTTCGGCGAGCAGCAGGGCGGTGAACGTCTTGGTCAGCGAGCCCGTCTCGAATCGGCTGTTCTCGTCCACCGGGCCGCGGCACAGCACCGCGCGCTCGGCGCCCCGCACGGCGGCGACCGCGGCCGCCGGTCCGTCGGCGGCCGTCAGGAGGGGTCGGAGACGCTCGCTGAGCGGGGGTCGTGTCACGCCTTCACCCCTGTCCGGCCGCCCGGGCGAGTGCGACGGAGCCGGCGACGGCGGCGACCACCACCGTGTGCTGGTGGTCGGTGAACCGCTGTTGCGGGTCGTCGTCGACGGGGTCGCCGTCGCGGGGTACGAGGCCGTCCTCGTGTTGGAGCGCCGCGACGGCCTCCCAGTCCTCCGGACGGCAGTAGGGATCCTCGATCGAGGCGCCGACGACGAGCAGTTCCGTCACGAGGTCCCACTGGCCCACCTCACGCCAGACGTCGATCCAGACGGGGAGCCAGGTGCGTACGTAGTCGGCGAGTTCGGGCGGCAGACCGCCCGGGTTCCCGCCCCAGTCGGTGAGGTGGAAGACCGTGTGCGTCACGGCGTAGGCGGTGATCCAGTTCATGGCCCACGGCTCCGGCCGCGCCCCGAGCCAGGTCGCAGCGGCGAGGGCCCTCGGGTCGTCGGGGTGGTCGAGTCCGACGACCCGGGCGGCGTTGGCGACGGCGAGCCTGCGGTTGGGAAGCACCTCGACGCTGTGCACCGACCGCATGCGGGACCGGTGGGCGAGGAGCCGGTCGAGTTCGGCGTGACGGTAGCCGCAGCGCACGAAGGGGGCGTACATCTCCAGCGGGTCCGTCATCAGCGTGTGGCGGAGCTGGCGTTCGTAGATCATGTCGCCCTGGCGGAACTGCTCCCAGGTGAAGTCCATCAGGCTCTGGGCGGCGGCCAGGCGGCCGGGCCCGGCGACGCCGTCACGCAGGATGAGGGAGGCCGCGAGCGTGGTCTCCCCGAGGGGTTTGTAGACGCTGTCGGGGTCGGCCATCGTCTCGGTGGTGCCGGGCGGGAGACCGCCGAGGTCCCGGTTGGCGTGCAGCCATGAGAGGGCCCTGTCCGCCATGCTGCGGGCCGCCCGGGTGACGGGCTCGGGGATCGTCGTCATGTGCGTGCCGCCTCAGGGGGTGTGCCGGGCCGGGATTCGAGGAAGTGACGGGCGATCGCCAGGTCCAGCGCGGCACGCGGGCCCGGACCGCCCACCAGTTGCACGTGCTCGGCCGCGATGTCCGGGTCCAGAGGGAGGGCCACGCCCTCGTGCCGGAGCCACGCCAGCCAGCGGACGAGGCGTACGGCGGTGGGGAAGTCGCGGCGCAGGATCGAGCGGCTGACGCCCCGGCTCAGCGGCAGGGCTCCGCGGCGGGCGGCCTCGTGCACCGGGCCGTCGAGACCGGCCGTGGCGAGCGGGGCGAGCTGGGACATGCGGACGGACCAGGTGCTCCAGTCCCCCGTGCTGGTGAGCTGCGCGGTGGCCTGCGGTTCGGGGGCGGGTGCGCGCAGGGTTTCGTCACCGGAGAGCCGGGCGAGCAGGACCGCGGTGGCGTTGTCCCGCAGGGCTACCACCGGCTCCTCGGTGGTGTCGGACGCGGGAAAGGCGTCGAACGCCTTGGCGACCACGGCAGCGTCCTGCGTCTCGAAGGGCTGTCCGGTCAGGAGGTGAGGGCTGAAGAGGTCGGCCCCGAGGACCCGGACGGCGGCGAGCGCCGCGAGCGTGTCGGGGGCGTCGTCGACGAATCGCGCCGGCTGCACAGCGCCCCCGGTACCACTGAGGGCACCGAGGACGCTGCCTGCCAGGGCGTCAGCCGCCTCGGCGAAAGCGGAGTGGGAACTCACTTGCCCCGGGACTCCTTCGGCTCCTTGGGAGACAGGAGGAGAAGCGCGAGCAGGAAGCCCGCCGCTTCGGGGGTGTAGAGCGGGGCGTCACTGACTACCGCCTCGGGCTCCGCCATCAGGGCACTCAGCGTGGTGGTCTGGGCCGGGGTCGCGGTGAGAGTGATCTCCTGCGTAAGCATGGTGCCTCCACTTCACTGGGCTGACATGTACCACTTGTGTGGTTATGCCTCGACCGACCCTAGGGGGTGGAGGGGGATTTCTCTCGGCAAGACCGTGTGCACTGGCGACGTGCATGGGCCACACCCAGGGCAGAAGCCGCCCGCCGCCCGCAGGCGGGGAATCCGGTACAGCCGGCGGGCCCTCAGGAGCGGAGTGCGGCGTCGAGGTCGCGGATGATCTCCCCCACGCGCCCGCCTCCGGGAGGCGCCGCGGGCAGGCGCCCGAGGACGGCGGTGACCGCGGCCGGCGCGTGATCGCGCGCCCACGTCAAGGTGCCGGAGGCGGCCTCCGCGTCGTCCCCGGACGCCAGTTCCTCCACCCGCGCCGCGTGGGCCGCCGCACCGAGGACGTGCTTCACCTGGTGCGCGCTCGCCTTCGGATGGAGGTAGGCGGCGGCCGCCGCGTGGCCGGCCGCGCGTGCGGCATCGGCCGCCGCGCCCGGCTCCGCCTCCCGCGCCGCCCGGTGAGCCGCCCACGCGCGATCACGCAGATCGCGTGTGCGCCGCCCGCCCCGGGCAAAGGCGTCCGCCGCTTCGACGGCTTCGCGTGGGCGCGCGTCGGCGGGACGGCTCCGCTCGAAGACGGACAGCGTCCTGCGCGCACATTCGGCCGCGTAACCCGCGATCTCGCGCAGTTCGTGCTGGCCCAGTTCGATCGTCCCCGGCTCGTTCGGCATGCTCCGATCCTGCCCCAGCGGGCCGCCCCCGGACGGCCGGGGGCCGGACATCGGATGTCGCGACGGCGTAACCTCCCTGGCCCTGCCGCCCCGTCGTTCCGGGACGACGCCCCTGAGAGCCTGTCGGGTGGATCAGCGCGCGGCGTCAGATGCGGTGCATCGCAAGGCGGAGAGACGTTCGCATACTGGATGCATTCGGGCGTTCCGACAACGCGGCGAGGCGCCGTAGCTGTCGTCGCGCGCCCGCCAGGGATTGCGGGACAGCCCTCAGGGTGCCGGAATACCCGCGACCCGCAGGGCGTGGACCAGGTCCCACTCCCGCGCCGCCGACACCTCACGCGCGGCAGCGAGCAGTTGGGGGACGAGGTGGTGTGGGCCGCCCTCCGCGACACGGGCCGCGTCCTGCGGGGTGCGCGCACGGACGAACGCGCCCAGCAGCGCCCGCGCCTCCGGTTCCAGGCCCGCCCGGTCGAGCGCGACCACGGCGTCGGCGATCTCCTCGGCGGGCCGCGCCACCCCCTGCCGCAGCAGGTGCCCGCAGTCCTCGGTCCGGCCGGCGGCCGCCAGCGCGCCTGCCGCTGCGGCGAGTTCGGCGGGCGGGAGGGAGGAGACCTCCCACAGGAGGGTGGCCCGGTCGGCCGCGAGCCCGGCCCCGTCCAGCGCGTCGGCGAGCACCGGCAGATGCGCGGCGGGCCGGCCGGCCGCCTCGCAGAGCACGACGTGCGCCTCACCGCTGCGGCCGTCCGCGCGAAGCCGCACCAGCAGCGCGACGGCATCCTCGGCGGCGCGCCTCGCCGCGAGGTCGGGAGGGGCGGGGCGCGGGCCGGCGCGCCCGGCGCCGTCCCCGGCCGGAGCGCCCCCGAAGCGGGCCCCGCGCGGGCGGGCCGCCTCCGGTGCGGGCGCCTGCGGTTCGGTCGTGCCCGCCGGGACCGGGTTCGCCTCCAGCTCGTCCTCGATGTCCAGCCCCGCGAAGCGCGCCCCGCGCGATCTCCTCCGCTTGGTTCCGGTCTTCTTCCCCGCGCCGGGGTCAACCCCGCTCGCCGAGGGCCCTGAGGGCAGGTGGGGAGGGGCGATCGTGGGCTCGCCGCCGGCTTCCGGGCGTTCCGCCCCCTGGGCGCCGAACCGCCCTTCGGACGCGGCCCGTTCCACGGCTGCGAGCCTGTTCCGCAGTTCCGCGCAGCGGGCCGAGGCTCGGGCGTGGTCGTCCCGCGCCCAGGCCACCGCGTCCGCGTCGCCGTCCGCCGCTCCGGCTCCGGTCTCCCGCAGCCGCCAGGCCGCACCGGCCTGTTCCCGGAGCATCACTCCGAGCCGTCCGGCGAGTGCCTCCCGTCCGCCGGGGCGCCCGTCGTGCGCGGTGACGGACGCGGCCCACAGGGCGGCTGCTTGTACGGATTCCTCGGCGGCGAACGCCGTGCCCCGCACCGCGGCGAGATCCTGGAGCAGCGATTCGACCACGTCCCAGGGCGGTACCTCGGCCCCCTCGAAGCAGGCGCGCATACCCTCGGGATCGCGCGTGCCGAAGACCGCGTACCAGCCCCGGCCGGGATCGAGCAGCGCGGCCAGGTCTCGTAGGTATTGTGCGAACACCCTTACTGCCAAAGCATGTTGATGCACTGTCACCGTCGCCCTCGCCGGCCGCCCGACTGGAGCACTCCAGTCCGCAGGCATTCGACCGCAGGCGTGTTACGACGGGACTACGCGCGCTTTTCCGGCGTGGTGCGTCCGAAGCGCCGAACGGCTCCGCGCGCCCCCTCAGAAGGTGACGGCAATGCCCGTGTGGGGCCGCTTGCCGAGGCGGGCGACCATGGCCGGCCAGTCCACCAGCCAGAACTTCCAGGTGTACTTGCGGGACAGCAACGTGCGCACCGCGCGGGTCCCTTCGCCGTCGAGCAGCCGCGCTTCCCCCTCCGCGCTCGGCGCACCCTCCGCGATCCTGCCGCGGACGTCGCAGACCGTGACGCGCACCCGGCTGTCGTTGCGCAGCCGCTTGACCTTCCAGCTGTCGGAACGGGTCCAGACGTACAGCACGCCGTCGCCGGCCGCGGCCCACACGGGGGTGGCGACGGGTGTGCCGTTCTTCCGGTACGTCGTCAGGCTGACGTATTCACTGCGGGCGAAGTCCTGGAGGGTCACGGGCGCGACCCTACTCGCCCTATGCCGTGAGCGGCAGGTTCCCCGCGTCCGGCACGGGCACGGCGACCGCCAGGACACGCGGCAGCAGCTCGTCCATCGACAGGCCCAGGGCTCCCGCGAGTGCGGCCACCGTGAAGAACGCCGGGGTGGGCGCCCGGCCCGTCTCGATCTTGCGGAGCGTCTCGGCCGAGATGCCCGCGTCCGCGGCGACGGCGACCATGCTGCGTCCGCCGCGCGCCTCGCGCAGCAGCTCACCGAGACGCTCGCCACGCAGGCGCTCCTCGGGTGTCAGTGGGTTTCGTACCATGCCGTCATTCTAATACCGACCGGATCGGTATAGTAATTGGCCGGGAGTGGCCGTCCTCATCGAGGTGGTGCGGTCCGGCGGTGAATCGGTCCGGCGGTGATGTGTCACCCCACGACCGCGGCAGTCCTTCAGTCGCCGGCCACGAACTTCGCGGCGAGGGCCTCGCCCTCGGCGACGGCCGCGTCATGGTCCTCGATGGGTGACACCGCTGAGTCGCGGAACAGGATGTACGTGACGCCGGACGCGGTTCCGCCGGTCTTCGGGTCGGGGTCGATCCCGAGCCTCTTCGCCGCGGCGTACGACGCCTCCCCGATGATCCCGGTGGGCCCCGTGTCACCGACGACGGCGTACAGGACTTTGCCGCCGTGCACGACGGCGGCCACGGAACCTCCTCTGATCCCGTGGTCGGCGTACTTCCAGAGCGGGCCGGGGCCGGGTACGACGATGTAGGGCAGCGCGCTCGAGTCCAGGGGTTTGCCCGCCGACGTCTGGAACGCCGTCCCGGGCTGGAAGGCGGGATCCGTCTTCCTGTTGCAGACGGCGGTGGTGCGGCCGTCGCAGTCGATGTCCATGTCCGCCGTCCAGAACACGGCGCTCTTGGTCCCGCACACGGGGATCTTCGCCGGGCCCCCCTGGTCCGTCCGGTACATCCCGTGGGAGATCCGGTCGCAGGTCTTCACCCGGTCCAGCAGTTCGGCGGCCCGGACCACACCCTCGCTCGGAGCACCGGAAGACTGCGCGGGAAGAGCGGAGGCGGGCAGTGCCGCGGCAGCGAGGACGGCCGCGCCCGAGGCGGCGACGAGGGCGAGCATGCGCGTACGCACCGTAGGAGATGCCTTTCACTGGACACGGCGGGCCCTGGCGGGTCCACCCTGGCCGACGCGGCGCCCCACGGGCAGGGCCGCCGCGAGGCCCCGGGGCCGGTACGGGCGCGCAGTCGGCGTCGTACCGGCACCGGGGCCGAGGAGCGGCGAGCCGTCAGGAACGGCCGCTCGGATGCACCACCATGGCCGAGCCACCGCCGCGCCGCACCTTTTCCGCGGCCGCCAGCCAGCGCCCGCCCGGCAGCCGCTGGATACCGGTGGCCGCGCCGATCTCCGGGTTAGCCTTGAAGACGTGGCCGAGTGCTTCCAGTTCCGCCCGCACGGGGCTGTTCCACAGGCCGGGCTCGATCTCGGTGGTCGCCGAGTTGCGCTGGCTGGCGCGGGGCGCGGCGATCGCCTCGACCAGAGGCAGCCCGCGGTCCAGATGGCCGGTCAGCGACTGCAGGACGGTCGTGATGATCGTGGCCCCGCCGGGTGAGCCGAGGGCCAGCAGGGGCTTTCCGTGCTCCAGCACGATGGTCGGCGAGATCGACGAGCGCGGGCGCTTGGCCGGCCCCGGCAGGTTCGGGTCGTGGACCGCCGGGTTCGCCGGGGCGAAGGAGAAGTCGGTCAGCTCGTTGTTGAGCAGGAAGCCGCGCCCGGGCACGGTGATGCCGCTGCCGCCCGTCGACTCGATCGTCAGGGTGTAGGCGACGACGTTGCCCCACCTGTCGGCCGTGGTGAGGTGCGTCGTGTTCTCGCCCTCGTACGTCGTCGGGGCCGCCACCTCACCCTGGGCGCACCGGGCGGGGTCGCGGGGATCGCCCGGTGCGAGGGGGCTGGTCAGGACGGCGTCGTCCTTGATGAGGCAGGCCCGCGAGTCGGCGAATCGCTGCCCGAGCAGTTCACGGGTGGGCACGTCCTCGAAAGCCGGATCGCCGACCCACCGTCCCCGGTCGGCGAAGGCGATGCGGCTCGCCTCGATGAGCCGGTGGAGGTACCGCGTCTCGCTGGCCTTCGAGAGGTCGGTGGACTCCAGGATGTTGAGCGCTTCGCCGACGCTCGTCCCGCCGGACGACGAAGGCGCGATGCCGTACACGTCGAGTCCCCGGTAACCGACCCTGGTGGGGGCCCGGTGCAGCGCACGGTACGCCCTGAGGTCACCGGTCGTCAGGTCTCCCGGGCGCACGACCCGTGCGGCCGCCGGGTCCACGGGGGGCTTGCGCACCGTCGACACGATGTCGCGCGCCAGAGCGCCGCGGTACAGCTCGTCGACACCCTTGCGCCCGAGGGTCCGGTACGTACGGGCGAGATCGGGGTTCTTGAAGACCGAGCCGGCCACAGGCGGCTGCCCCCCGGGCAGGAAGAGCTCGGCGCTCGCGGGGAAGTCGGCGAAGCGCGCCTGGTTGGCGGCCGTCTGCGAGCGGAAGGTCTCGTCCACCGTGAATCCGTCACGGGCCAGCCGCTCGGCGGGTTCGAGCAGCTTTCCGAGCGGCTTGCTGCCCCAGGCGTCGAGGGCCTCCTGCCAGGTGGCGGGGGTGCCCGGGGTGCCGACTCCGAGGCCGCTGGTGACGGCGTCGTTGAAGGCGATCGGCACCCCGTTCTCCTGGAAGAGCGAGGCGTCGGCGCTCCGAGGGGCGGTCTCGCGCCCGTCGATCGTCCGGACGGTGCGGGTGGCGGCGTCGTAGTGGACGAAGTAGCCCCCGCCGCCGATTCCCGCAGAATACGGCTCGGTCACCCCCAGTGCCGCCGCGGTGGCGACGGCGGCGTCGACGGCGTTGCCTCCCTTGCGGAGGACCTCGATTCCCGCGGCGGACGCGTCCGCGTCGACGCTCGACACGGCTCCCCCGTATCCCACCGCCACCGGCGACTTGGGGGGCGGCACGGGGGGCGCAGATGCCGCGGGTGCGGCGGCACCGAACGAGCCCAGGACGGCGATCACGCTCAGGAACGACACATTCCGGCCGACGGAATGACGCATCCGTACCTCCAGTGAAGGATCGTCCGCGCAGGGTAACGCCGCACCACCCGGCCCGTCAGGACCGCCTCGGCCATGGGTGCGAATGGCTCCCCTCCACTCGCGGCTGCTCCTCAACTCGCCCGCGAGCAGCCCCTCTTCGGGCATCGAGGAGATTTCGGACGCGCTCGCCGTCGAAGGCGGCACCTGCGGGAACGCCGAGGCGACGCGGCACATCGCCGCGTCGCCTCGGGTCGGACTGCACGTTCTCCTGTCCTGGGGGCCGGCCCTCAGGACCGCACCCGTGTCACCCGCCTCCGCGCCCCACCCGCTCCCAGGACAGGACACCCGTGCGCATCTCTCCCCAGATGCGTGTGGGGGTGGCCAGCGCCAGTTGCAGCACCTCGCCGTCGAGTCGCGCCACGCGTAGCTGCGCCCCTCCCATCCAGTTGGGGAACAGGCTCAACGCGACGTCGTGGATGACGGTCGCACCGTCCGGAACACGGAAGGGCCCGGCGTAGGCGAGGTAGTTGCGGGCCGCCTCGGTCAGCTCCTCCGGGCGGCCCGACTCCAGACGGTCCGTGTCGAACAGCGGCCGGTCCGGCCGCGTGATCTGAGCCGACATGTAGCCGTCGGCCGAATAGATGATGAGACCGAGCGGCCGGTCCCCGAAGGGGCGTACGACCTCTCCGTCGTCCACGCTGCGCGCCTCGTACGACACGAGGCGCCACGCGCCGACCAGGGCGGCGCGCAGGTCGTCAGGCGTCATGGTGTCTGCGCCGCTCACAGCAGTTGGTCCATGGTGATGGGGAGGGAGCGGATGCGCCGTCCTGTGGCGTGGAAGACCGCGTTGGCGATCGCGGGAGCGATGCCGACGATGCCGATCTCCCCGATGCCCTTGGTACCGATGGGGTTGGCGCGGTCGTACGAGCCGACGAAGGCGACCTGCATGTCGGGGACGTCGGCGTTGACGGGGACGATGTAGTCGCCGAGCGTGGCGTTCGCGATGCGTCCGGTGACGTCGTCGCTGATGGCTTCCTCGAAGAGGGCCATCCCGATGCCACCGACGGTTCCGCCGATGATCTGGCTGGCGGCGGTCTTCTCGTTGAGGATGCGGCCACCGTCGATGACGGAGACCGCGCGGGCCACCCGCAGTCGCCCCAGGTCGCGGTCGACGTGGACCTCGACGAACTTCGCCCCGAACGCACCGGCCGGTGCCATGCCCAGGTCCTGCGGCTGCACGGGGGTGCTCTCGCCGTCCGCGGTCAGCTCCTCGACGGCATGCCGCCTGAGGATCTCGGCGTACGACTCACCCTTCGACGGGTCGTCGCGGCGGCGGATGTACCCGCCGTCGACGTCGACGTCGTCGACCGAGCATCCTCGCAGAGGGGAGTCCGCGTCATTCGCCGTCAGTTCCAGGAAGTCCCCGATGAGCCGGCGGCACGCCTCGTACACCGCGCTGCCGATGGAACCCGTCAGGCCCGAGCCTCCGGTCTGGGGGGCGAAGGGCATGGAGCCGTCACCCAGCCCGAACGTGACCTGCCCGACGTCCAGGCCCAGCAGTTCCGCCGACAGCTGGGTGAACACGGTGTACGCGCCGTTGCCGATCTCCGTTCCGGCGCTGCGCACGTAGGCGGTCCCGTCCTGCCGGACCGTCGCGCGCGCCTGGCAGCGCGCCCGGAACCAGGGGTAGCCGACGGCGGCCAGACCGTAGCCCACGAGCAGATTGCCCTGGCGCATGGAGCCCGGTTCGGGGTTGCGCCGCGACCATCCGAAGAGTTCCGCGCCGTGCTCGAGGCATTCCTTGTGCGCACGGCTGGACCAGGGCAGCCCCAACTGGGGGTGTACCGCCGCGTCGTTGCGCAGGCGCAACTCCAGCGGGTCCATCCCGAGCTCGACCGCGAGCTCGTCCATCGCGCACTCCAGCGCGTAGTTGCCCGTCGTCGCCCCCGGGCCGCGCATGGAGTTGGGGACCGGAATGTTGAGACGGGCCTGGACGTCCCTCGTCGAGACGTTGGGGCAGGCGTACGAGGTGCCCGAAGCGGTCGCGGTGGGCTCGAAGTTGTCGTCGTCGATCGCGGTCGACGTGAGCGCATCGTGCTCGATGGCCACGAGCTCGCCGGAACGGGTGGCGCCGATCCGCAGGCGCTGCTTCCCCTTGGGCCGGTGACCGCAGGCCGTGAACATCTGCGGCCGTGTCAGCACCAGCTTCACCGGGCGCCCCGTCTCCCGTGCGGCCAGGGCCGTCAGGACGACGTGGGCCCAGACCCGGAGACCCGCGCCGAACCCTCCCCCGACGTAGGGCGCGATGACGTGCACGGACTCCTCGGGAAGGCCGAAGACCGCCGCCAGCGACGTGCGCTCGAGGGTCGGCCATTGCGTCGAGTTGTTGACGAACAGCGTGTCGCCCTCCCACCGGGCGACGGTGGTGAGCGGCCCCATCGGATTGTTCGTGTTGTCGACAGTGGTGTAGGTACGGTCGATCGTCACGTCGGCGTCGGACAGCGCAGCGGCGGCGTCGCCTCTCTGCACGTCTCGCTTCCAGGGATTCGTACGCCGCTCCGCGCGCGGGTCCTCCAGGTCCAGGACGGCTTCGCCCGGCGCGTAGTCGACCCGGACGAGGCCGGCGGCCTCCGTGGCCTCTTCGAAGGTCTCCGCCACGACGACGGCCACGTGCTGGCCGTAGTGGAGGAGCACATCGTCCTGGAGCGGCGCCGGCGGTGACACACCCAGTGGCGTGACGGGCGCCCGCTCGAGAAGACCGGCGTTGTGGTGCGTGATCACACGGATGACTCCGGGGGCCCGTTCGGCAGCCGTGGTGTCGATGCCGGTGATGCGTCCCGCCGCGACCGTGCCGCGCACGAGCACGGCGTGCGCCATGTTCGGATACGTGTAGTCGTTCGGGTAGTCGGCCTTCCCGGCCACTTTCAATGGCCCCTCGACGCGGTTGATCCCCGGGCCGAGGAGGGGGCGAGAGGTCGTCGTCATGAGCTGACTCCCGTGACTGTCTCCAGCGCACGGACCAGCGTGCGCTGCGCGAGTTCCACCTTGAACGCGTTCTGGGGACGCGGCTGGGCCCCGGCCAGCGCGGCACGTGCGGCCGCGCGGAACACGTCGGTGCTCGCCGCGCCACCGGTCAGGACCTCTTCGGCCTCGAGGGCGCGCCACGGATGCGTGGCGACTCCGCCCAGGCCCACCCGGGCCGAGGTGATGACCTGGGCGTCGTCCAGCACCACCGCCACGGCCGCGGACGCCAGCGCGAACTCGTAGCTCGCCCGGTCGCGCACCTTGAGGTAGTCCGAGCGCGCGCCGTCCGGCAGGAGCGGCACCTCGATCGCGGTGATGAGTTCACCGGGCTTCAGCACGTTCTCCACGTCCGGGGTGTCCCCCGGGGGCCGGTAGAAGCCCGTGAGCGGGATCGTGCGGTCCCCGTCCTGGCCGCTGGCGTGGACCACCGCGTCCAGAGCGATGAGCGCCACGGCGAGGTCGGACGGGCTTGTGGCGATGCAGTGGTCACTGGTCCCGAGAACCGCGTGCGTGCGGTGCGCACCGGTCAGGGCCGCGCACCCCGTGCCGGGCTTCCGTTTGTTGCATGCCGCGACCGACGGGTCGCGGAAGTACCGGCAGCGGGTGCGCTGCAGGAGATTTCCACCGATGGTCGCCATGTTGCGCAGCTGGACCGAGGCGCTGCGCAGGAGCGCCTCCCGCACCAGCGGCAGGCGCTCGGTGACGACGGGGTCGGCCGCGAGTTCCTCCATCGTGGCCAGCGCTCCCACGAAGAGGTTCCCGCCCCTGAGTTCGACACCGCCGAGGGGAAGACGTGTGATGTCGATCAGCCGGCCGGGTCGCAGCACCCCGTCCTTCATCAGGTCGAGCTGGGTCGTGCCGCCTGCGAGGAAGCTGGCATCACTGTCGGCCCCGGCTTCGGCCAGGGCAGTGGCCACCTCACGTACCCGAACGTAGTCGAACGGCCTCATTCGTGATCACCGGCCACTTCCTGGATCGCGGCGACGATGTTCTGATAGGCGCCGCACCGGCAGATGTTCCCGCTCATGTACTCGCGGATCTCGTCGGGCGAGCCGGCCCGTCCTTCGGACAGCAGCCCGAGGGCGGACATGATCTGGCCCGGCGTGCAGTACCCGCACTGGTATCCGTCGTGCTTGAGGAACGCGGCCTGCATCGGATGCGGATCGTCGCCGTCCGCCAGTCCTTCGACGGTGGTCACCTCGCGCCCGTCGCACTGCGCCGCCAGGGTCAGACAGGACAACACGCGCTTGTCGTCCACGTGCACGGTGCACGCACCGCATGTTCCCTGGTCGCATCCCTTTTTCGTGCCGGTGAGACCCAGCTCGTCACGCAGTGCGTCAAGCAGCGTGACCCGGCAGTCCGTACGCAGGTCATGCACGTCACCGTTGACCCTCAGAGCGAACTCTGCCTGTGGGACGGACTGCGAATCGGTGGGTTCCGCTCGCGATGTCATTGCACCTCGTCTCCGGTACCACTGTGAAAAGAAACCTGCGTTCCTGCGACGCCTCGAATTCGGCGCCCATCCGTTACCGGCTTCCCGGTGATGACCGGGCGCCGAACACTGGAGTGAGGGAATTCTGCCGCCAGGTACCTCCGCACGACGCACGCCCATGGACAAGCGGCGTACATTCACCCGACTGCGGCGACACCGTCGACAGAACGCCGATACAGCCCCGCACCTGTTTACCGCACACGGAATTGTTCGTACGGCAACGGTACGAGCACCGGGACGTCATCGCATCCGCTTGCCCTTCCGGACCGCCCGGTCGATGGCAGCGGGAGGCTTCAGACATTCCGGTGGATGGGCGTGGACGCGCCGCTGAGGTGGGCGCCGGACCCTCCGTACCGGTGGGCGACGATCTCCGCGGCGATCGACAGCGCGGTCTCCTCCGGCGTACGGGCGCCGAGGTCGAGACCGATCGGGGAATGCAGGCGAGCCAGCTCCGTCTCGGTCAGGCCCGCGTCCCGCAGGCGGTCGAGACGGTCGAGGTGGGTACGCCGCGAGCCCATCGCACCGACGTACGCGACAGGCAGGCGCAGAGCCACCTCCAGCAGAGGGACGTCGAACTTCGCATCGTGGGTGAGCACGCAGATGGCGGTGCGTCCGTCCACCCGGTCCGCGGCCGCTTCCTGGTCGAGATAGCGGTGCGGCCAGTCCGCGACGATCTCGTCGGCGCCGGGGAACCGCAGGCGGGTGACGAACACCGGCCGGGCGTCGCAGACGGTGACCCGGTAGCCGAGGAACGTCCCGGCGCGGACCAGGGCAGCGGCGAAGTCGATCGCACCGAAGACCAGAAGCCGGGGCGGCGGCACGCTGGATTCCACCAGGAGGGTCAGCGGCGTCCCGCAGCGGCTGCCGTCGGCACCGACCACGAGCGCGCCGGTGCGGCCGGCCGCGAGCATCGCCGCTGCGCCCTGCGCGGTGGTGCGGTCGCGTTCGGCATCACCCAGGGAACCCTCGTAGGAGCCGTCGGGCAGCACCAGAAGGGCCCGGCCGAGAAGTTCGGCGGGGCCGACGACGATCCGGGCCACGGCCGCCGCCTCGCGGGCGACGGCGGCGGTCAGGGCGTGCACGACTTCGGGGCGTTCGCCGGGGTCGATCCTCTGGACCAGGATCCCGATCCGGCCGCCACAGGTCAGGCCGACCGAGAAAGCGTCCTCGTCGGAGTAGCCGAACTCCTCGTGGACGGTGGCGGGACCCTCGCCGGACAGTGCCTGCACGCACAGGTCGTAGACGGCTCCCTCGACGCATCCCCCGGACACGCTGCCGATCACGTTGCCGCCGCCGTCGACCGCGAGCGCCGCCCCGGGCTGCCGCGGAGCGCTGCCACCGGTGGAGACCACGGTGGCGACGGCGAACGGCATGCCCCGCTCGCACCAGCGGGACAGCTCTTCGGCGATGTCCAGCACAGGGGCTCAGCTCCTCCGGAAACGCGTGGCGCACAGGCAGCCCCGGCCGGTCGGTCTCCGGCTGCGCACGCGGGGCCTCGGACCGCGGATTCCAGCTCGTCCTTTCCGCGCGCACGCATGCCGACGACGTCCGCACGGCGCGTCATCGGGTCACATTACGACACTACGCTCACGTCGCTCCGCCGTTAATTCGCCGTGCCTGCGCGAGGCCGCGTGCGAGGAGACCACAGAACTGCGCACCGGAATTCCCCGTCGGGACGCAGTGGCGCCGGGTGGACGGCACAACCAATCGGTCTGGCAGTGGACGATGCCTCGTGCGACGATTATCTGACGCGGAAATCACGCAGCGGGTGAGCGATCCCGCACGGAAAGGCAAGCGCATGGATTCGACGCGCGAATCCCCCGGAATTCCGGTCATCGGCACCGGTCCGAAGCGGAGCGCTGATTTCCGGGTCGCGCCGCCCCCGGCCGCCGCCCCACCGCGCCCGGGCCGCACCCCCTCGTCGGGCCCTCCCGCAAAGGCCGGGGCGGCCCACGAAGCCCCATCGCGCGCCGGTCCCGCCACGGGTCCGCCGCTCGTCATCCGGACCATGAGGAGAAGCCCGTGTCCGAGAGCTACGACCCCCGACACACTGCTGTACTGCTGGTCGACCCCTACAACGACTTCATCTCCGAGGGCGGCCTCAACTGGGAGCGGCTCGCGCCGGTGGCCCTGGACGTCGGCCTCGTCGACCACCTGCGATCCGTGGTCGCGGCCGCCCGCGGGGCCGGCGTGCGAGTGGTGTTCGTCCCTCACCGCCGCTGGGAACCGGGGGACTACGACACCTGGTCCTACCCGAACCCGACGCACCGGGCCATCCAGAAGAAGCACAGCTTCGCCCGTGGCACCTGGGGCGGGGAGTTCCACCCCGACTTCCAGCCACAGGAGGGTGAGCTCGTCGCCCATGAACACTGGTCGCAGAGCGGGTTCGCCAACACGGACCTGAACCTGATGCTGCAGCAGCACGACATCAGCCACGTGATCCTGATCGGCGTGCTGGCGAACACCTGCATCGAGTCGACCGGCCGGTTCGCCATGGAGCTCGGCTACCACGTGACGCTCGTGCGCGACGCCACCGCGGCGTTCTCCCCCGACATGATGCATGCCGCACACGAGTTGAACGGGCCCACGTTCGCCCACTCCATCGTCACCACGGAGGAGATCGTCTCCGTGCTCGAGGAGTTGCCCGGCGCGGCCTGACCGGAGCTGCGGGCTGTGGCCCGCGAGGTGTCAGCAGCCCCGCGTCGCCCGTCTGTGCGACGCGACGCGGGGCCGGATGAATGTGGAATCTGGTCGGCAACGCCCCCTCATCCTCTGTGCGGACGGGCATCGGAACGGCCTTCGCCGTCGGCGCGGACTCGTGTCCCGCGCCCACGGCTCCCGGCCGGTCCTGTGTCGCCCTGGCGACCGGCGGTGCCGGTCCTCATCACTTCGGCCGTTCCCGGCCGGCACACAGCTGACCTTCTCCCCGACCGGGCACGGGTGGGTCGTCTCCCGTACCGCGGTGCGAGGGGTGATCACCGGCTGCTGCCGGGCGGGTCCGGCCGACGGCTAGCGGACGCCCGGCAGCAGCGGTCCCGGCTCGGCGGGAGTCACGCCCGCTCCCTCCGCCTTGGGGTTGCGGCGTTCGCGTTTCGCCACCCATGTGGCGAACCAGGAGAGCAGCATGCACATCCCGATGTAGATGGGTGAGATCACCATGACCACGGGGATGAACGGCAGCCCGTAGTCGAGGTTCGAGGCGATGAGCTTGCCGGCGTGGAGGAACTCCTCGTAGGTGATCAGGTAGCCGAGCGAGGTGTCCTTGAGCGCGACGACCAGCTGGCTGATGATCGTCGGCAGCATCGCGCGGACCGCCTGGGGCGCCAGTACGTGCGTGGTGACCTGCGTCTTGCGCATCCCCAGGGCGTACGCCGCTTCCCGCTGCCCCCGCTCCACGGAGTTGACGCCCGTGCGGAAGACCTCGGCGAGCACCGAGCCGTTGTAGAGGGTCAGCCCTGCCACGAGCGCCGGGAGGGGCTGGACCTTGAGGGCCACGAAGATGAAGAAGATCATCACCAGCACCGGCATGGCCCGGAAGAACTCGACCAGCAGGGTCGCGAGCCAGCGCACCGGCCGGTGGTCGGACAGCCGCCCGACCGCGAGCACGGCGCCCAGAGCCAGGGAGAGGACCGCCGCGTAGGCGAAGGCCTTGAGCGTGTTGCCGAGCCCGCGCAGCAGCAGTTCCTGGATGCCCACGTAGATGAAGGGCGTCCACTTCTGACTGGTGAACTGGTTCGTGTCGAAGAGCAGATAGAGGATCCAGCCGAGCAGGCAGATGATCACGGCCGTCGCGGCGATGCCGTAGGCCAGGTGACGCTTGCGCGTCGCCGGCCCCGGGATGTCGTAGAGCGCGGAGGCGGAGGCGGTGGAGTGGGTCATCGGGCGACTCCCCAGCGCTTCTCCATCAGGTTGAAGAGTGCGCTGATCGCGAGGGTGATGATGAGGTAGCCGACGGCGATCCAGACGAAGGACCAGATGATGCTGTAGCCGAGTTCGTTGAGGGTCTTGTAGGTGCCCAGCAGCTCGGTGACGCTGAACGCCCCGGCGATCGCGGAGTTCTTGGCGAGAGCGATGAGCGTCGACCCCACCGGCGGGATCACCGAGCGGAATGCCTGGGGCAGCACCACGCTGCCCAGCGTCTGCCCGAAGGACATGCCGAGACTGCGGGCCGCCTCACCCTGACCGGTGGGCACGGTGTTGATCCCGGAGCGCAGGGCCTCGCAGATGAAGGCGGAGGTGTAGCAGCCGAGGGCGAGGACCGCGAACACCTGGAAGGGCAGGACGAGTCCGAAGCGCGGCAGGCCGAGGAGTACGGCGAAGAACAGCAGGGTCAGCGGGGTGTTCCGCAGCACCGCGACCCAGACGGTGCCGATCACCCGGAGCGAGCCGACGGGAGCGACCCGGAAGGAGGCCATGACGAACCCGAGCACGAGCGCCAGGATCGAGGCGTAGACGGTGAGCTCCAGGGTGCCCAGGAATCCCTTGGCGTAGAGCGAGAAGTTCTGTGTCAGTACGTCCATGGTGGTGGCAGGGCCCCTCAGTTCGCCGGGTAGCGGTCGATGGGCGGCGGTGTCGGCGCGGGTACCCCGGAGAGGCCCAGGGTCGCTTCGAACGCCTTCTTCCAGTTCCCGTTCTTCTCGTTCGCCTCCAGCGCGTCGTCGAGTGCGAGGCGCAGCGCGGTGTCGCCGCGCGGCACGCCGATGCCGTAGGGCTCCTCGGAGAAGGGTTTGCCGACCACCTTCATCTCGTCCGGTGCCTTGGCCGCGAAGCCGAGGAGAATGGCGTCGTCGGTGGTGACGGCGTCGACCTGGAAGGTCAGCAGGTTGTCGACGCAGATCGAGTACGTGTCGTACGCAACCAGGTCCGCCTCGGGGTAGTCGGCGGCGATGCGCTGGTACGGGGTCGATCCGGCGGCCGAGCACACGGTCTTGCCCGCCAGGTCCTGCGGGCCGTGGATGTCGTTTTCGTCGGTGCGGACCAGCAGCCCCTGACCCGCCATGTAGTAGGGCCCGGCGAAGCCGACGAGCTTCTTGCGCATGTCGTTGATCGTGTAGGTGCCGACGTAGTAGTCGATCTGACCGTTCTGGAGTGCCGTCTCCCGGTTCGCGGAAGCGATGGTGCGGAAGCGGATCGTGTCGGGCCGGAAGCCGAGGGAGGCCGCCATCATGCGGGCGATCTCGATGTCGAAGCCGGAGTAGACGCCGGTGGCCGGGTCCTTCTCACCGAGGTACGGCTGGTCCTCCTTGACCCCGACGGCGAGGTAGCCGCGCCTCTTGGCCTTCGTCCACGTCCTGGACTCCGGAAGGCGGAATCCGGTGTCGACGGTGTACCGGGGCAGAGCACCCGCCTTCGGGCCCTCGACGGGGGGGCTGCCCTCCCTGCCGCACCCCGCGGCGAACGCGGCGAGCAGGAGGCAGACCAGTACGGCCGCGATGTTCCTCGTACGCAACACGGTGCCCCTGTCAGTGCTTGAGGATCTTGGACAGGAAGTCCTTGGCGCGGTCGCTCTCCGGGGCGGTGAAGAAGTCCTCCGGGGTGCGGTCCTCGATGACGCATCCGTCGGACATGAAGACCACACGGTTGGCGGCGGAGCGGGCGAACCCCATCTCGTGCGTGACGACGACCATGGTCATGCCCTCGCGCGCGAGCTGCCGCATGACCTCCAGGACCTCGTTGATCATCTCCGGGTCGAGCGCGGAGGTCGGCTCGTCGAAGAGGAGCGCCTTGGGGTCCATCGCGAGGGCGCGCGCGATGGCGACGCGCTGCTGCTGGCCGCCGGAGAGCTGGGCGGGGAGTTTGTCGGCCTGCGAGGCGAGCCCGACCCGCTCCAGGAGCTCCCGGGAGCGCTGGTCGGCCTCGCCCTTCCCGCGCTTGCGGACCTTGAGCTGGGCGAGAGTGACGTTGGCCAGCACGGTCTTGTGGGCGAACAGGTTGAACGACTGGAAGACCATGCCGACTTCGGCCCGGAGCTGCGCAAGGCCCTTCCCCTCCTCGGGGAGCGGCTTTCCGTCGATGGTGATGTGACCGGACTCGATCGTCTCGAGTCTGTTGATGGTCCGGCAGAGGGTCGACTTGCCCGATCCGGAGGGGCCGATGATCACCACCACCTCCCCGCGGCCGACGGTGAGATTGATGTCCCGCAGTACGTGCAACTTTCCGAAGTGCTTGTTGACGTCCCGCAGTTCGATCAACGGATCGACGGCCATACGCTGCCCTGCCCACTTGTCGATGGTGTCGAGGTCAGCGCAAACTATCCGGGGCGGACACACGCTTCGGGCCGACACGCACCGGCCGCGGATAAGGCTGTTTATCGCGCTTTGACCTCCGGGCCGCTCTCCGCCGATTCCGCGTACATCTCGGAGAGCTCGGGACTTCCCGAGACCGCCCAGTCGAGACCCGCGGCAACGACGTCGATCTCCCGCCCCGATGCCAGCCGCACCACGGGCCGTCCGCCGGCCAGAATGTCCCATGCGGCGCCGGGCACGGTGCGCACCAGCACGGTGCCGAGGTAGAGGCCCGCGTCGTTGCCCACCCAGGGCAGCTCCTCCGGGTCGTCGCGCCAGATGGGCGGCAGCTGGTCGAGGGCCGACAACGAGGCGGGGCTGTCGTCCAGTTCGAGTCCGCACTGTCCCGCACGTGCGCGCAGCAGCTCGCATTCCGCCAGCAGTTCCGCCACGCCGTCAGGATCGGTCCTGACGGCCTCCTTGAGTGCCACCGCCCGCGTACCGCCGTGTCGTTTGCGCCAGTTGTCCAGGAAGGGAATGTTCATGACCGGGTCCTTCGGGGAGCGTCGACGTCGTTTCTCGGAACGTGCGGAGATGCGGGCGGACCGTACCCGCTCCGCGTACCGGCCGCTTCCGGCGATCCTGTCTTCTCCATGACCATCTCTCAGTCGACTCCCACTCGCTCCCCCGTCGCTCACGGGAACAACTCCCTCTGAAGCGCCGCCTTCAGGATCACCATGACACAAATCCGGCTCCGGGTCGCCGCACCCCGGAGGCGTGGACGACGACCCTGGACGCGCGAGGCGCCCGGGGATCGGATCGGGCACGTTCGGCCACCCACGGTGTGCACACAGGTTCGACATTCGGCAGGTAGTTCCTGCTTGCAGCGTATGCCGGAGAGCCTCGGGGCGAGACCCGGAGCGCCGTGTACCCCGGCCGTTCCGCCGGACACGGTGTCCTTCACTCGTCATCACCACCCGTCGGTCACAGCTCCATCACCAACGGAACATCGACCTCCCCTGTGGTGCACCACACCGCTACGGTCTTGCCCCGGTGATCCGTCCTTGGGGGGCACATGTCGCATCAGGAGCCGCAGTCCGACCGTCCGCAACAGCCGGGCGGAGGCCCACAACCTCACACGCCTCAGCAGCCCCAACGGCAAAGGGGAGGCAACGCCGGGCGGATCGTGGGATTCAGCTGCCTCGGCATCGTCGGACTCGTCCTGGTCTTCGCCATCGGCAGTGCGGCCCTGCTCGGCGGTGACGAGGACCCTACGCCACGCGGCGCCGAGCCTGCCGCAACCGGGTCGGCCGCCACCCCGTCGGCCGCCACCGTGGACACGGGCGGCGACGCGGAGACGGGCGGCGACGCGGAGACGGGCGGACAGGAGACGCGGAAGCCCGCCGACGAGCCCGTGGAGATCGCGGCGACGAGGACGGACTTCCAGGGAAGTGCCCTTGCCGACGGCACCGACTACACCAGTGTGCGGGTCACGGTCACGAACAACGGAAGGACCGACGTCGGCGTCAACCCGCTGTACTTCTCGGTCACGGGCACCGACGGGAGCAAGCACCCGGCCGAACTGGCCGTGGACGAGAACCAGATCGCCACGGTCGACCTGGCTCCCGGCGAGAACGTGACGGGCACCGTGACGGGGAAGGGCACGTTCACCCCGGCCTACGTGACCTTCGTCGACGGCATCACCGGCGGCAGCGTCCGCGGCGAGGTCGGCTGATGAACGACGTGACCCCCCGGCCACCCCCTCCGGGCAGCGTTCTCTCTAGGGTACGAGGATGACCTCGCAGACCTATCTCTCCGAACTCTTCTCGCTGGAAGGCAGGGTCGCCCTGGTGACCGGTGGCAGCTCCGGCATCGGGCGCGGTATCGCCGGGGCGCTCGCGCACGCGGGCGCGCGTGTGGTGGTCGTGGCGCGCGGGGAGGCGGAACTGGAGCGGACCGTCGGCGAACTCACCGCCGAGGGATGCCGGGCGGCGTGGGTGAGCGCGGACCTCGGGACGACCGAAGGGGTACGGACCGCGGCGGAGGCGTCGACGGACGCGTTCGGCGAGCCCGACATCATCGTGAACTCCGCGGGCATCAACCTGCGGCCCCCGATGAGCGAACTGGACGAGGACGTCTGGGACACCACGATGGCGGTGAACCTCAAGGCGCCCTACCTCCTCGGACGGCGCTTCGGGCCCGCCATGGCCGAGCGTGGATTCGGCCGCATCATCCACATCACCTCACAGCAGGCGCACCGCGCCTTCGTACAGAGCGGCGCTTACGGAGTGTCCAAGGGCGCGCTGGAATCACTGGCACGTTCACAGGCCGAGGCCTGGTCAGCGCACGGCGTCACCTGCAACACGCTGGTACCCGGTTTCGTCATGACCCCGCTCAACGAGCGGCTGTCCTCGGACCCGGAGCGGGTCGCGGCGCTGGCCGCCCGCACGATGGTGGGGCGCAACGGGCTCGCCGGGGACTTCGCGGGCGCCGCCGTGTTCCTGGCGAGCGCCGCCTCGGCCTATGTGACCGGCCAGTCGATCTTCGTCGATGGCGGTTTTTCCGTGCACTGACCGCCCGATGCCCGATGCCCGGTTCGTGGGCCCGGCATCGACGCACAAGGCCTTGCGCACGGCGGACGCGGGCGGTTGGCTGTCAGTGGCCGGAGGTTCGAGCCACCGTGCATGTGATCCGAAGGACACCTGATGACAGAGGACCGCGACGGCATGGTCGTCCACTGGCGGCCCGGTTGCCCCTACTGCATGAAGCTGCGGCTGCGCCTCCGCTTCTCCGGGCTGACCTACACCGAGGTGAACATCTGGCGGGACAAGGATGCGGCGGCCTTCGTCCGCTCGGTCGCCGACGGCAACGAGACGGTGCCGACAGTCACCGTCGCGGGGTATTCCATGGTCAACCCGTCCAAGCGCCAGGTGATGCGGGCCGTCGTCGAACGCGCGCCGCATCTGCTGCGCACGAAGCGGGTTCCGTAGAGCCGGTCCGGCGGAGCCGGTCCCGAAGAACCGGCTCAGGGCCCGTCAGACGTCGAGGTCGACGACCACCGGAGCGTGGTCGGACGCTCCCTTGCCCTTGCGCTCCTCGCGGTCGACGTAACTGTCCTTGACCGCCGCCGCGAAGGGGGCGTTGCCGTAGACCAGGTCGATGCGCATGCCCCTGTTCTTCGGGAAGGCGAGCTGGCGGTAGTCCCAGTAGGAGTAGGGGCGGTCGTACTTGAGGGGGCGCGGCACCACATCCGAGAGCCCCTGCTCACGGAGTGCCGCGAGGGCGTCCCGCTCGGCGGGCGTGACGTGGGTGGCCCCCTCGAAGACGGCCGGATCCCAGACGTCCTCGTCGGTGGGCGCGATGTTGTAGTCGCCGAGGACGGCGAAGGGCAGCGCTCCGGCCGTATCGCCGGCGACGGCCTCCCGCAGCGCTTCGAGCCAGCGCAGCTTGTAGGCGTAGTGCTCGTGGGCGACCTCGCGGCCGTTGGGTACGTAGACGGACCAGACGCGGACGGGCCCGCAGGTCGCCGAGATCGCCCTCGGCTCCTGCACTCCCTCGTAGTCGGGGCCGCCGGGCAGACCGGTCACGACGTCGGCCAGGCCCACGCGGGAGAGCAGCGCCACCCCGTTCCACCGGCCCGTGGCGTTGACCGCGGACTCGTAACCCGCCTCGCGCAGGGCTTCCGCGGGAAACTGTTCGAGCGTGCATTTGGTCTCCTGGATGCACAGCACGTCGGTGCCGCTGCTCTCCAGCCAGGCCAGCAGCCTGGGAAGCCGGGCGGTGATCGAGTTGACGTTCCAGGTGGCGATGCGCATGCGGTAAACCTAGCCGCTCCCACTGACAGCCGGGTCAGAGACGGGTCGCGTCGCCCGGTGTCAGGCGCCCGTGGTCCGTTCCGCCCAGGGAGCCGATCTGCGTGTCGTAGATCGGACGGGCGAGATCGGTGAGCAGCGCGTCGTGGATGTCGATGGCCCGGCGTGGCTTGACCTCGCGTACGTAGTCGATGACCTCCGAGATCTTGTTCCAGGGGGCCATCACCGGCAGCATCAGTGTGTCCACCGGCCGGTCCGGCACGGTGAGCGCGTCACCCGGGTGGAAGACCGAACCGTCCACGAGGAAGCCGATGTTGGTGATCCGGGGAATGTCCGGATGGATCACCGCGTGCAGTTCGCCGTGCACCTGTACGTCGAACCCGGCGGCGCTGAAGGTGTCACCGTGGCCCACGGTGTGCACCCGCCCCGGGAACGCGGCGGACAGCCGTTCGGCCACACTGCGCAGGGTCCACAGCCGCAGCGCCGGATCGGCTTCGAGAGCGGCGCGCAGTCGCGCCTCGTCGAAGTGGTCCGGGTGTTCGTGCGTCACCAGGATCGCGTCGGCACCGACGACTGCGTCGTCCTCGGTGAACCCGCCCGGGTCGATCACGAGCGACTGCCCGTCCCGCTCCAGGCGGACGCACGAGTGGGTCTTCTTGGTGAGCGTCAGAGGCGAAGCGTTCATGTCCCCATCCTGCTACGCGGGCGGGGTGGTTTCCTCCTGGATCACGGACTGCGCGATCTCGAACGCGGCGCCGGCCGCCGGAATGCCGCAGTAGACAGCCGTCTGGAGCAGGACTTCCTTGATCTCGACGGGGGTGAGCCCGTTGCGCAGGGCCGCCCTGACGTGCTGGGCGAGTCCGCCGAGGTGCCCCGAGGCGACGACGGCGGTGAGGGTGACACAACTGCGGGCCCGGCGGTCGAGACCTTCCCTCGACCAGATCTCCCCCCACGCGTAGCGGGTGATGAGCTCCTCGAAGTCGTCGGTGAAGCCGTCGGACGCGGCCGTCGCGGCGTCGACGTGGGCATCCCCCAGCACCTCGCGCCGCACCTTCATCCCGCGCTCGCGCGGATCGCCGCGCCCCGTCGTCGAGGCGTCGGGCAGTTCGCCGGCCGAGGCGATCTCCGCGACCGGCACGACCGGGGCGAACGGGGTCGCGAAGCCGGGGGACGGCGGCACGGGGATCGATGCCAGGGTGTCCTGCCACGCAGTCGAGAAGTGCATGAACAACAGGTCGGTGACCGCGGCCGGCTGCTCGACCGGAGCGAGGTGCGAGGCGCCGGGCACGAGGGCGAGACGGGCGTCCGGGATGCCGGCGACCAGGTTCCGGGCCTCGGCGGGGCCGGTGACCTTGTCGTCCGCTCCCACGAGCACGAGGGTCGGGACGCCGATGCGGGAGAGTTCCGTACGGATGTCGAAGGCGGCCAGGGCCTCGCAGGAGGCGATGTAGCAGCCGGGGTCGGTGGTGCGGACCATCTGGACGGCCCACTCGACGATGGCGGGCTGGGCCGCCGCGAAGCCGGGGGTGAACCAGCGCTCCGGGGAGGTGCGGGCGATCGGCTCCAGGCCGTTGCTGCGGACGATGACCCCGCGCTGCCGGAACTCGTCCGCGGTGCCGAAGCGCGGTGACGCGGCGACGAGCGCCAGCGCGGCGATCCGGTGGGGGTGGCGCAGGGCCAGGTCGGCGCCGACGGCGCCGCCGATGGAACAGCCCGCGTAACCGAAGCGCTGGACTCCGACGCTGTCCAGGGTGGCGAGCAGCCGGTCGGCGAGGTCACTTACGGCGGCGGCGGGATGCGCGGGGGCTCCGCCGTGGCCTGGCAGGTCGTAGCGGAAGATCCTCCAGTGCTGCGAGAGCTCGGGTATCTGG
Organism: Streptomyces sp. NBC_01341; assembly: GCF_035946055.1. Classification (NCBI taxonomy): domain Bacteria; kingdom Bacillati; phylum Actinomycetota; class Actinomycetes; order Kitasatosporales; family Streptomycetaceae; genus Streptomyces; species Streptomyces sp. NBC_01341. Next base: position 1,320,456 of record NZ_CP108364.1, read on the forward strand.
CGGTCCCACATGTGCCATGTAACACCGAGGGAGGGCCCCAGGACGAGGACCGGTGCGTCTTCTGGCCCGTCAAAGCGGTATCGCAGGGTTTCAAGGTTCTTCTCGCTCACCCGCTCACGCTCCCACATCTCACATTCGCTCCGTCAGCGGGGGCTGGGGCGGGGGCTGGGACGCTCGCCATCTCTCCCCACGTATCCGCGGCCGGCCGTAGATCCTCCACATCCGGCTTCACGTACCAGCGCTTCGTCGTGCGGACGTCGCTGTGCCCGGCCCAACGAGCGAGCAAATGGTCGGGCACACCATTGTTCGCAAGGTGAGTGAGGCAGCTCGCGCGAGCGTCGTACAAACGGACCCGGCGCAGCGAGTTCTCGGCCATGACCGTGTACGCCCGCTCACGCAACTGCCGCCCGTTGAGCGCCCTGCCGAGACCATCCACGAGCACGTACCCGTTGTCCTCGTACCGCTCCCCTGCCGCGAGTTTCTCGGCCATCTGCGTAGCCTTGTACTCGGCGAGAGCATCCTTCACCAGGTCGGGCAGCGGAAGCTGCCGCTGGCCGGCAAGCGATTTCGTATCCTTCTCGACCACGGACTTGTTGCCCATCAGCGTCCGGGTGCGAGTGACGGTCAGGATGGCCCCGGTCAGGTCGACGTCGCCCCAGCGCATGCCGCAGATCTCTGCCGGCCGCAGTCCCATCAGGGACAGGAGAAAGACGGCGTACAGGCGGTCGTCCTTGACCGCGCGCACGAAGGCGCGTACCTCCTGGATGTTCCAGGGAGGAATCGCGGATTTCGCCCGCCGCTCCGCTTTCCGAAGGTTACGAGGGACCTTCACCTCCCTGGCGACGTTCACCTCGACGAGACGCCGCGCCACCGCCCGGTCGAGCGCCTCCTTCAGCCGCGCCAGGGACATCTCGACCGAGGCCACCCCCAGACCGGTACCCGCCTTGCCACCTCGCACCCGGCCCTCTCGCAGTGCCCATTTCATCCACGCCTCGACATCGTCCTCAGTGAGTTCTTGGAGGCGGATGTGACCGAGCATTCCCCGAAGACGCCCCAGAGTCATGGTGTAGCTGCAGACAGTGCTCTCCTCCAGGTCCTCGGCCTTCATGGCCAGCCATTCATCGAGCCACTCGTCCAGCGTTTGGGCATCGAACGGCACGGCCGCTGCTTCGTAGCGACGGTGCGTGATACGCGCATACTCAGCCTTCGCTTCCCTCAGCGTGCCGAAAGTGCGGGACACCTGCCGCCGCTTCCCAGTCGAAGGGTGAGCTCCTACGTCGACCACGAACCGGTACCGGGCATGCCCCTTCGCATCGGGGGACAGTTTCTTGATCGGAACAGACACGACTTTCACTCTCCTCAAGGGCGCGGGACCGCTCGCACAGGCATGGTCCTCAACACACTCCATCCCTGGGCCCGCAGCAAGATGCCAGCGAAAACGCCGCCTTCCTTGCGTGCCTCGGCCTTCCAGGACCGAACGCGAGCAATTCCCATGGTCGTCAAGATCCCCGGTTTCGGTAACCGGCCCTCTCGGTGTATGTTCCGCACCCGGTTGAGCAGGGCGTCCGCCACACCGCCGGCCCTCTACGCGCCGGCACGGCTCACTGAACCTGGGAGCACCAACCCGTTCGGCAGCCAGTGACCTCCTGTTCGACCCCGGGCAGGACGCGGCGATGCATGCCGACACGACGGGACGGACTACACGCGGTCGTCCCTGAGTCCGGAAACAGCCCCCTGCCGTACGTACCGCACCGCGATGCCATGTCTGAGCGAGCACGCGAGGAAATCCGCCTGGGCGCGTCCGGCGGTCCGCTCGCGACTACGGCCCACCCGCAGCGCACCCGGCAACTTCGTTCTGGCCTCATGCCCCGCAGACGACGACAGTCACAGTTCGTATCGCGGCAAGCCAGGGCCTTGCCGGTCCCTACACGCCGCGCCCACGAGTACGGACCTACAACCGACCGCATCAGATGGCAGACTGACGCAACATCACTGCCGTAACCGCTGAACAAGCCGCTCGAAGCTCATCGCCGCCGGCCTCCAACGCACCACCCACGTCCCCAGTCGCTACCCTCGTCCCCTTCGGCCTCGGCATTCACAAACCGGACATCACGTTGGCACGAGCCCTGACCTGGTCATGAACATGGTTGCCAGGGCGGCCGGTCGGGTGTGAAGATCTTCTTCGCTTAACGATCTACCGATGGAGATGTGATGAAGAGCATCCGCTTCAAGAAGAAGGCAGCCGCCTTCGCTACGTCCTTCGCGGCCGTGGTGGCTGTGATGACGGCCGCCGGTCCGGCCCATGCGGCGGAGTTCAAGGTCAGCGACAACTGTGATGTTCCGTGGATCACCTGCTCGTACGGTGATCTGTGGCTGTTCTACAACACGAAGCAATTCGCCGTCCAGGACGGCTATATCAAGTCGGCGTACACGACCTTTTACAGCAACGTGTCCGACCACTCGGGTACAAGCCAGTACCAGGGATCGTCACTGACGACCTACCGGTATGTCTTCGGTAACGGCGGCAACGGAAACGGCGAGTACATGAAGAACAATGCCGGGTCGGTGCAGAACTGCGCCCGGGATGACAACTACCGCGTGTACTACAACTCCGGCTACGGCGGCACGTCTCAGTATTTCGCGAAGAACGGGCCCTACGGAGACTGCAACCTCACCGACCTGATCTCCGCTTTGCACAACAACAACGCATCTTCCCACTTCGGTTAAGAAGGATCCCACGTGAAGCACACCAAGCGGATATCCACCGCAGTAGCCCTGACCGCTTCGGCCTTCCTGGTCAGTGCCTGTTCCTCCGGCACTACTCCGGAAGACACCACGAAGATCGTGGCCGACGGCAAATCGATTGTGAACAAGGATAACTGGCCCGAGAAGATCCCCACGAGTGGCCTGACCAAGAACCTGACCCTTCCGCTGGAGGAGTACATGGCCTCCTACGAGGATCAGGTCGCCATTGAGCAGGCTGCCACCAAACTCCAGCAGTCCTGCATGAAGGAGTACGGCATCGAGCTGACGTTGCCACGAGCGGGCGCCAACCCCCCTCCCAGCGACAACGATGCCAACATCGAACGCCGTTATGGCATCACTAACCGGGCCGAAGCGCAGAAGTACGGCTACGAGCTCGCTCCGGCGCTGCGGGAGCACACCGAGCAGCCCCTGCGTGATCTGTCCGATGTCGAGGTCGAGGTCCTGACCGGCCACACCAAGCCCGAACCGCCCAAGGCCCCCGAGGGAACCAAAGCGGGAGTGACGTTGAGCAGCCCCGGCCAGGGCACCAAGCCCGCTCGGGCCGAGCACAACGGGAAGAAGTTGAAGACGGGCGGTTGCATTGGCTGGTCCAAGGATCAACTCGGCGTGCAGGAAGCCGACCCGACCGTCGTGGCGGAGCTCGCCGGGGACAGCCTGATGCAGTCGATGCAGGACACCAAGGTCATCAAGGCCATCGGTGCGTGGTCTTCGTGCATGGACGGCAAGGGGCATGCGGGACTTGCCGATCCGTACAAGGCGATGGACCAGGGCGTCACGAACGATGGGAAGCCGTCGCAGCAGTCCATCGCCCTGGCGGTTGACGACATCGACTGCAAGACGCAGACAGATCTCGTCAAGGTCTGGTCCGATGTGGAGACCGCGACCCAGAACAGTCAGATCGCCGGCAACAAGAGCCGACTGACTGGAATCAAGTCGCAGCACGGCAAGGAAGTCGCTGCCGCGCGCGAGCAGATGGCTGCCTCCTCCCAGTGAGTGCTAAAGCAGTACTGCCCGGACTTCGCATGGCCAGGGCGATGTGTCTGCTGGCGGCGTCTGTGCTGATCGCCGGTTGTACGGACGAGGCCGCTGACCGCGCCCCCGAGTCACCGCGGCCAGCGACTTCGAGCGTGGTGCAGAGCACTCCTCCATCGCGTTCCTCGCCTGTGCCGTCGGTGCACTCCGAAGGACGTGTGCGCGTCCTGGAGTACGGAGATCTGATCGTGCGTGCCACGCCGGAAAGCGGCGGCGTGCGGACTGAGATCGAGGTATCCAATACCTACGAACGGAACGCAACGTACTCGGTCAAGATCAGCATCGCTGATGGTAAGGGCTGGACCGCCTACAACCGATTCTGGCTTCAGGACGTCCCTTCTGGCGAAACCGGGCGTGATGAAGCGGTGATCGGCTCCAAGGACATGGGACCGATTCCGCAGGTTCCGAAGATTTACGTCGACGAATTCGATCCTCTCGTCGATCAGAAGTAGAAAAGGGAAATAATTCGCTGTGCGTGCAAGACAGAGGAAATACGCGGTGGTGATAGCGGCAGCGACGGCGATTCTCGCCTCGTCGCTATCCGCTTCCGCGCAGGCCCAGGGACCGAAGGTCCCCGAGAATTCCGTCCAAGGCGGCAAGAGCCTGCCCAAAGCAACGAGCAAACCTCACGCAGTCGGTAAGAAGAACCGCACCTCCGTCCTGGGTGAGAACTACTCCTTCTCCCAGGACGTGGCCCTGTCCACCTCCGGTGACGGCACGGGCTTCCACGTCCTGACGGGCAAAGAGAAGGAGGGCTACGAGTTCAGTACCTTAGCCACCCTGCGCGAAGTCGGATTCGATGCGGATACCTGGATAGGTAACGCGTGCGTGACCGGATCCGGGAAATACGCGGCCGTCGCCTACGCGCCCCGGACATTCACCAACAACCCCGAGTTGATGGTGCGCGGCGCGTTCACCGCCGTCGTCGACCTGAGCAGCGGCAAGGTGACTAAGCTGCCGCTCACCGCTTCGCTCGCCTACTTTTCCCCAGGCTGCGGCACGGGGGACGATGTGGTGTTCACGCAGCTGAGCTACGACGGGGACAAACAGCAAAAGACCCGGCTGATTGCCGTGGATGCGGCCACCGGCAAGCAGTCTCAGCCGGTCGCCTTCCCCGGTCAGATCACCTCGGCTGTTCCGACCCGGCACGGCATCGTGGCCGGTCACGGCAACAAGCTCGTCCGCATCAACGGGCAGAAGGAAACCGTCCTCGCCACCACAAAACACGTGCCATTCCAGATAGCGGCTGACAGCAGCGACGGCGTGACCTTCATCGACCGGGAAGCCGACACCAAGAAGACCGGAGCGAAATCCTGGGCCAAGCACCTCGACGCCACACAGGTCAAGGGCAAGAACACCACCCCGAAGACGGTGGCGGAAGGAAAGCTCACCGACTGGGACCTGTCCGCCACCCCTGGCGGCACGGTGTTCCTCACGGGTAAGGCCAAAAACAAGGGGACTCTGCCGGGCCCGGTGAAGAACCCGGGCCATCTCGCCAAGGGTTCCCGCATGTCGAGTCTCGGCCACGCGGGCGTGTCCACGTCCTGGGCGGATGGCAAGACCAGCCTGATTGCGCCCGAGGAGGCCACACAGGCCCGTGACGCGCGAATCAGTCTGGACGTGGTCGCCACCGGCAAGCACACCGAGTTGGACGCCACACCTCAGCTGACCGCGGAGCGCGCCGCGGCCGGGAGCCGACCCTCCCCTGCTCTGGGCATCTCGACTGGGAAGAAGTCGTCCGCGATGCCGGCGGACAGCGGCAACAGCGGGGGTATGTCCACGCAGACGCTGGGGGCTCAGCTGCTGGCGGCGTCACCGAACGGTCCGAGCGAGGGCACCGATGAGCGTTACTGCGCGGTGGCCCGGAACGATGTGAAGAAGCAGGCGTTCCAGCCGACACCGCGTCAGGTCGAGTGGGCCGTGGACCAGGCTGTCGTCGGCGAGTTGCATGTCAACCGGCCCGTGAACTGGAAGAACACGGGGATGGACTCCTACACCCCCCAGGGATTGTTCCCGCCGATCACTCTCGCCGGCGACCCCAACGGCACCCTCGACGACGAGGACCCGGACGTCACCGACCGCTGGCACATACCCTCGCAGGTGATGCTCGGCGTCACCGCGCAGGAATCCAACATGTGGCAGGCGACCCGCTTCGCCGTTCCCGGCGTCACATCCAACAGCCTGATCGGTAACTACTACGGCACCCAGTACACCGCCGACGGTGACCAGGCCGACCCCTGGCGCATCAACTTCTCCGAGGCCGACTGCGGCTACGGCATCACCCAGGCCACCGACGGCATGCGGCTGGCGGGCAAGACCAAGGACGGCGAGACGGCGCTGCCGCCCTCCACCCAGGAGGCCGTCGCTCTGGACTACGCCGCCAACATCGCCTACGGCGTGACGATCCTGTCCCGCAAGTGGAATGATCTCCACGGCCAGGAGATACAGGTCAACAACGGTCACCCGCAGTGGATCGAGAACTGGTTCTTCGCCCTGTGGGCGTACAACTCGGGCTTCTACCCGGCCGCCGACTCCTCCGGCCACAAGGGCCTCGGCTGGACCAACAACCCGGCCAACCCGCTGTGGAAGGCCAACCGGGTCCCCTTCCTCCAGCACGCCGTCGATCCGCACCTGGACGACTACTCCCACGCGGCGCACCCGCAGGACTGGCCCTACGAGGAGAAGGTCCTGGGCTGGGCCGCACGTCCGATCTCCGCCATGTTCGGGCCCGGAGACTTCCGGGCCGGCTACCTGGCCGCCTGGTGGAACAGCGACGCACAGCGCTCCACGGTGAAGCCGCCGCTGGACACCTTCTGCGACGCCTCGAACTCCTGCGACCCGTCGAAGATCACGGACAACGACTCCAACGACCCCGGCATGGGCGCCTGCGCACTGGACTCCGGTGACAGCGACACCAATCCACATTGGCTGCACTGCTGGTGGAGCAAGTCGGCCGAGTGGAAGAACTGCGACACCCGGGCCGAATGCGGACACCAGGTCCACCGGTTCAACACCAGCTATCCGGAACAGCCTGACGCCAACTCCTACCCGCCGCAGTGCAGCACCGGCCTGCCGTCAAACGCATTTGTAGTGGACGACGTTCCCAACGGCACAGCCCCGGCGGGCTCGGGTTCGCGCGGATGCGGGGCAGCGAAGTCGGATGGTGCGTTCACTCTCACCTATCAGTCCTCCGACATCATTGATTCCGACACCGGGCAGACCATCACCACATACCCCGGAAAGATCGACACCCACCAGATCGGCGCGGGCTACGGCAACCACTTCTGGTTCACCCACACCCGCAGCGCCGAGTCCTACCCGCCGCCGGGTGACCGGATGAAGGTGACCGGTACCTGGAAGCTGGGCAAGGAAATCACCGACTACAGCGGGCAGGCCAAGGTCTATGCCTTCATCCCCGACCACGGGGCGCAGACCTCCAAGGCCGAGTACCGCATCAAGCACTCCGCCGGTGAGACGGTGAAGGCGATCGACCAGAGCTCCAACCAGTCCAACAAGTGGGTCGATCTCGGCGCGTACTTCTTCAACGGCATGACCCCCGAGGTCAGCCTGCACAACTTCAACGGCGGTGACGGCTCCGCGGACATCGCCTTCGACGCCATCGCGTTCGTACCCGGCGACTACTCCGGCATTCCCTCGGACCTGACCTTCGGCGACCCGGACATCACCGCTCCGGACCCGGCACCGGTGGAGCCGCCCCAGAGCATTTCGGGCGACTACTTCAGTGTGCTCCCCACCGTCTCCGGTCTCTCCGGCGCCGCACGCTCCGCGACCGGGCAGGAGGGGATGCGCCTGTCGTCCGCGCCAGCGAAGGACCTCAAGTTCGCCAAGGCGTCAGTCGGTTCGGTGTCCACCACTTCGGCTCTGAGCTGCTCCATCGGTACAAGGTCCTTGGACTACACCCGGACCGAGGCGTGTCTCGGGGACGACCTGCAGTTCACGGGGACCACGACCGGCACGCCGAAGGCGAGCTTCGACCTCCGGCACGAATTCCAGCTCGACCCGGACAGTGACACCTTTACCCAGACCGTGTCGGTCAAGCTGACGTCGATCTCCATTCCCTCGCTGACCCTGGACATCGACTTCGGCTGCCGTGGCTACTGTGAAAAACAGACTCCGGTGTGGAGCGGTTCAAAGACCTTCGTCGCGGGCGACCTCCACACGGCCACGGTCACTCAGAAGATCAAGTGGAACAACGCCACCGCTTCCGACGGCCGCATCAGCCCGTACTTGACGGTCAAGGGAACCGCGGGCAGTGATACCAGCAACCCAATGACGGCTGAGAAGTCGGAGCTGGACGTCCGGTGCGACCGAGACGTGAAGGCCACTCCGGGCTGCGTCTTCAGCTCGTACAGGCCGACGTACGTCATGAACGAGAAGAAGTTCCCGGCGGCGGCCGCGCACGCCTGGCTGATCCAGAACAAGCTGCCCGGACACTACGGGCTGCGGGGCAACAACCCGCTCACCTTCCTGACCGAGGACGTCCTCGTGCCCGATCCTCCCACGAGCACGAAGAGCCTCGTCAGTCACAACCGCGACGTGATCTGCCCGCAGGCATGGGAGCGCAGCAAGCTGGCGACAATGTCGCCCGAACTCGGTACCGGTGACGTGCCCAGCTGCGACGAGTTCCCCTTCGCGGCTAGCTGGCAGAGCGCCGCGATAAAGAAGGACTGGGGTGGGCAGAACCTGAAGGAGGTGTCCTCGGGCGAGGAATGCCTGAACACGATCGCCATCCGCGGCACGGACGGCCGGTGGAGCCTCCAGCCCGACCCGCGCTCCCACGTGCCGACCTGGACCGAGCCGTGTGGACGTTCCAGCATGTCGAACAACCAGAACACCCAGTCCATGAGCTACATGCCAGGCTGGCGCAAGCAGAACCGCGTCCTCGAAGGGGACGACTACTGGCTCGAGGCCAAGCGTCCTTCGTGACCGCTTGACCGGAACGGAAAGCAGGGGCCCGGCCGCCATGGCCGGGCCCCTGCGGCGTGCAGACACCAGGCTAGGGTTCCCTCCATGAACGATGGAATCGCTTGGCTGGACGACGAACTGGGCCGGAATGGCTACGCCCTCACCATGGTGAAGGGCATCACCCCCGAGGCCCTCGCCGTGTATCTGGGCGCGCGGCCGGGCACGCTCATCGATCCGGACACCACCCCGGGAGCCCTGGAGTTCTTTCACGGACCGGGATCGTCGAAGCTGCCGGACTGGGCGATGGTGGGCCAGGCGGCCGACGGCTGGGCGTTCGCCCTGGAGACGCCCGAGGCCGGGCACCGGGACGACCGCCTGGCCCCCGGAAGAGACCTCAGGGCGCGCCACACGGTCGTGGACATCCTCGACACCACCATGGACCCGCCGAACGTCACGGTGACCGTGGGCGGCGAGACAGAGTGGACGCTACGGGAGAACGGCACCCGCCACGTCGAGCACCCGGTGAGCCGGCGTCTGGTCGCGGAGGCCGGGTTCCTCAGCTACCCCCACGGCATCTTCCGGGACGACGCATCCGAGGACACCGGGATACCGCACGTCTACCGGATCCTGGGCGACCACTATGGCCTTTCCCTGCCCCGGACCGCCGTGACGGAGAACCGCCTGCCTCACGTGTTCACGGAGCCCAGGACGCTCCTCCACGCGGAGGCGCACTGCCCGGCCTGCGGCGAAACGCGGATGCTGCCCTACGGCAGCGGTACGAAGGAGCCCCGGCTAGTCTGCGTCTACTACAAGGTCCGCGACGTCCCAGGCTACCCGCCGCAGGGGTGCCCGGGCGAGGTCGCGAACGCGGTGCGCGGGGAACCCAACCCGAAGTACGAGAACCTGCGCCTTCCCGGCACCTTGTGAGGAGTGCGGCGCCCGCACTGAGGCGGGCGCCGCCGGGTTGCTGGGGGCGCGGCCTACAAGCATGAGCGTGGTGACGCCGACGCCGTGCGCTAATGGGCGACACCACGCTGGTCAACCTGTTTCGCCACGCCGTGCAGGCAGCGTCCGAACGACGACGACTGGTTCACCTCGCGAGCCCTGGCCACATCATTACCAAGCAGCGGTCCGATTTTGACGCCCGCACGTACGGATCGAAGACGACGCGGTCGTAGCCGTCGTGGGTGGCCGCGCGCACCCCGTCGAAGCATATGTTGTCGCAGACCCCGGCCGAGGTCCGCGCGGGCGTCGCCGAGGCCACAGGCCCGGAGCCGAGCGTGGCGAGGAGGGCGGTTGCCGCCGGGGCGACAAAGCGGACGAGAACGCGTTGTGCGGTGCGCATGATTCCGCATTCTGTCGAGTGGGGAGTTTCGGCCGGGTCACCAGCACCCGGATTCCAGATCGCGTGCCTGCGCGGGGCGAGAGGCCCTGCCGCAGCCGGCAGGGCTTCTCGCTTCCGGTCATGGGCTTGCTAGGCCGCCGCGTGTCCGAGGATGCGCAGCGAATACGTGTCGTACGTCCGGTGCAGGACCATCACCACGGGGCCCGAGATGAATACTCCGCTGACGACGTACTCCTTCTTGTTCTTGGTCTCGGCAGCCCGCTCCTTGTACAGGGAGTCGGTTTCCCTCTTGGCCTGTTTGAGCCAGGAGGACGCCTTGGCGTTATCGATTCCCGCCACGTCCAGCTCGGTGCAGGCCGCGAGGAAGTCGAGAGCGCCGGACTTGTCCGTGCCGGTCCCGCACAGCAGGGACGACAGGTTCGTGTGGTCGGCGAATCCGGCTGACACCGTCGTTCCGGTGCCGCTTCTGGTTCCGCCGCGTCCGTGGATGTACGTTCTCATCTTCCCATTGGGCATTTCCTGCTTGACGGGTTTGTCCAGGTTCAGCCTCCAGTCCTTCGCGAGCCGGGAGAGAAAATCCTTCCCGGTGTACCCGGCAGCTATCGTGACCCCTGCGCCGATGCTGGGCCGGTCCATTCCGGCCACCGCGTGCTTCGGCAAGTCGGTGGCAGGCGTCACGGTCGGCGTCTCGGCCGGCTTGCCGGACGGCGTGGCTGCGGCCTTGGGCGCCGCGGCTGTCGGACGCTCGGATGCCGCCGTCCTCTCTGGGGTGCTCCGGCTACAGGAGACGGCTCCCGCCGCACCGATGGCGACCGCCATCAGTACGACGGGTACGCGGAGGGCGGTGCGCATCACAGGCCCCCGTCGTTGAGGCTGCAGATGCCGGGGTCGGCGGAGGTGGCCGGAATGAAGCCGACCGCGTCGAACACCACGTTGTCGTCTCCGGTGGCACCCTTCTGGATGTTGTCCAGTTCGATCCGGCCGCCCTTCCAGAAGGTGAAGGTGCCCATCTCGACCCAGGTCTCCTCGCCCGCACTGCGAGTTCCCTGGTTGATGCTGCAATGGTCGGGCTCGGCGCCGGCCGTGTTCTCGCCCGGGATGAAGTCGTACCCGATGGCCGCTTCGGCGCCGTGGCCCGGCAGGTGGACGAAGACCCGGTAGCGGTTGCCGGGCTGGTCGCCGGAGGGAAGCAGCTTCGGGTTGATCTGCCACCGGCCGGTGACCTTGTGGAAGATCTCCCCGTAGGGGTAGCTGTGTGTGAAGTACACGTGGTGGTCGTACCCGGCGCCTAGCTGGTGCAGGTCGATGTTGGCGATGTAGGGGGTGGCGCGGTAGGTGCTGTCGTCCCTCTGCATGGTGAAGTTGTCACCGGACTGGAGGGTGAACTTGCCGTCCCAGGCCCCCTCGAAGTCCCCGCAGTCGTAGGTGTCCTCGTGCTCTCCGAGGTCATCGATGACGATGGCGTTGGAATTACCATTCGGCCTGTCCAAGCAGTTGCCGTGGTCGTACTTGCTCTGCAACTCGGGTTCCGACGAGCCGAGCGAGTAGCGGAGTTTCTCGGTGCTGGAGTTGCTGCCGCTCTGCGAGCCGATCCACTCCGCGCTCTTGCCCCAGTAGCACAGGTTGTTCCAGCTCGGGCACGGGTCGGCCGCGGCCGGGTCGCACGCGTTGGACGCGTCGCAGAAGGTGCCGTACGGGGGCGTCTTGAGGACGGACAGCGGCATGACGGGCCGGACGTAGGACTCTTCGTTGTTCCAGGTCCGCTGGGGGTTCTCCGCCCAGCCGAGGATCTTCTCGGGATAGTTCCACTCGCCGGGGCGGGACGCGTCGTCGTAGCTGTACCGCAGGAACGGCTCGCGGTCCGCCGGATAGCTCGGGTTGATCGGGTTGTTGAAGAAGCCCAGGCCGGCGTTGGACCCGACGGTGTAGACGCCGGAGTTGTAGCCCCAGAGCGCCATGTACCAGTTCTCGATGTAGGCCGCACTGCCGCTGTTGGCGTTCATGCCCAGACCCTTGAGCTGGTTCCACTTCTCGCCCAGGATACGCAGACCGGCGGCGATGTTCGCCGCGTAGTCCGTGGTGACGGCGCCCGCGTGCACGGTGTCCAGCTGGTCCGGGTATGCCGAGTCCATGCCGGTCGTGACCTGGGCGATGCCGTAGCCGCAGTCGGCCGCTGTCACGTCGGGGTAGCCGTGGATGCCGTTCCCGTTCCCGAGCCAGTCGGACCGGGTGACGTTGCCCGAGTCACCGTTCATGGAGTGCCAGGACGCCTGCTTGAAGTTGGACTCCTGGGCGAGGATGGCCAGCATGACCTGCGCGGGAATCTCCCCTCCGCCGGTCAGGGCCGGCTTGGGGAACAGCCCCTGCGGGGTGTAGGCGCCGAGGCCGGTGTCGTGCCAGTCGGCCGGACGCGAGAGGGTCAGCTGGCCATGGACCGCCTGGTCAACCGCCCACTCGACCTGGTTGGCGCTGGCCTGGAGGGCCTGGCGCTTGGGGTCGTTGCGCTTGACGATGCAGGGGGTCTCCATGCGCGGGATCTTGCCGATGACGGCCGCGCCGTTCCCGGACAGGCACTGGGTCTCGGGGGCACCGTCACCGCAGGTGAGCGGATCGTCGTCATCGGACATGGCGAACGCGGTCGGGCCCATCGTCAGCGTCGTGTCCGACTTCGGCCGCTTGCGGTCGGCATCCACGCGCGTGGTGGCCTTCGTGCCCGTCCTCAACGCGGTCGCCTTGACGGTGAGCGATCCGGCGCCCTTGGCCAGGGACGAGCCGACGCCCTCGGTGACGCCCTTCATCTGTTCGGAGAACACCGAGTGGGTCACCAGATGACCGAGGCGCGAGATCCCGGCCACCCGGCCGTCCACGGCGTGCTTGGCGAGCCCTGGGGCCTTGCCGGTGTCGATGGCCTTCACGTCACCGACGACCGCGTCGCCCTTGGCCACACGCAGCAGCTTCACCTTACCCTTTGGCGCGCGGCCCAACTCGGTGAACTTCTTGCCGCCGAAGCGGGAGATGACGCTCTTCCCGCCGTCGACCGTGCCGATGTCCACGGCACCGTTCGCCGAGGCGGCCAGCGCGAACATGGGGCCGGGCACCTTGGAGAGCGTACGGGCGGACAGCTTCGTCCTCCCGTCGTCCTTGAGGTCGACCAGGTTGCCGGAAAGAACGCCGACGGTGCCCTTCCCCGTGGGGGTGACGTGTGTCAGGAAGCCGTCGACGGTGCGGCGGGAGGAGACCGATCCGGTGGTCGCGTCGACCGAGATCACCGTGGTCCGGCCGGCCGACGTGTCCGTGGCGGAACTGGAGGTGAACGCCACGTCGTCGCCCGCACCGCAGCCCGGCGAGAAGTAGGCGAGCTGCACTCCGTCGGGAATCTCGGTGACCTTGCCGTCCGACAGGCGGATCACCGCGGCGAACGCGCCGCTCGCGTAGGCACCGGGCTTGTTGGACCAGACCGACGGGGCGTAGACCGCCGCCGCGTAGTTCCCCGAGCCGGTGGTGCAGACGTAGCCCGTCCACGGGCCGACGTCGGACAGTTCCTTGCGCTTGAGCCGGGCGATCTCGTAGAAGGAGAACCCGTCGCTCTCCCGCGCCGAAAGGATGTGCAGCCCCTCGGCGTCGCCGGTGGCCTGCACGATCTCATCGGCCGAGGAGGTGTAGTCCGCCCCCAGGTCCTTGCCGGGCGCGGAGAACATGCGCGTCGTGTTCTCCGCGGCGGTGGGGGCCGGTGCGGGATCCACGGAAGCCATCGGGACCAGCGCGGCGGATGCCGCCACCACGCTCATGATGACCAGCGGATTCATGGACAAGTGGCGTATGAGACGTCTTTTCCGCATGTTGCTCCTCACATCCAGTCCGTGCAGCTGCCGTGCAGGACCGCGAGGCTCGCGTCGACCGGCCAGTCGTTACTCTTGGCGGGGCTCTGGATGGTGTACTTCGTCGGTGCGGGGTCGAAGGCGGTATCGACGTCGTTCCAGCACGCCTTCGCCGTCGTCTTCTTCCAGTTCTGCATCTTGGTGTAGGCGCCTGCCACGCCGCTGCCGAGAACGGCCGGACTGTCACCGGCCTGAACACCGCCGTCGGGATCGCGTGTCGTCCACAGTGTCAGATACACGGAGGCGGGCGACGAATCGAGATCGCGTGAGACCTTTGCCCATACGCCCTGACACGTCGGCGACCAGAGCAGCCGTACCGAGACCGACTCGTCCGCCATAGTCACCTGTTGAAGAATTTCGGCGTCATTGTCGCACCCCATCGCAATGGGGTCCTTTCCCGAGCACGTGTCCCGAAAGCAGTCGGATTCCGCCGCGGCCGGTGAGGCCGTGATTCCTTGGAGCACTCCGGCCAGCAGCGCCAGTGCTGCTGTCCTCGGTCCCCATCTACGTATGCCGTGCACACACATCACCTCAGACATTCCATGCCGCTCCGGGTGCGGAGAGGCAGGCGCAGCCTATGTGAACGCGCCCGGGACTATGTGGAGTTATTGCTCCCCCACCTGCGCAGATGTCGAAGTTGGACATGTGGCCGCAGTGCATCTCAAAGGTGGTGAAAGGTCAGGGGGAAGGTGCGCCGGAGGGTGTTTAGGTGACGAAAGGTGCGGGTAGCCGACGCCTTCCCGAAAGGTGATTGATGTATACACGTACCACTTGTCTAGGTGCGCCTTTTGCCACTCCCTCAGGTGTGAAGCCCCGGGAAGGGGGCCGCTGGCTCGGAGTTTTTGACGAGATTTGACCGAAAGGAAATGACGGGCCGGTATCCAACCGTCGCCGTCGGCCGGACGAGCGGGAGGGCGCGCATGCGCCGGGGTTCGCAGGCCATGGTGCCCAGATCAGCGACCTCGATTCTTCAGCGGTGATCGCTGTCTGGTGAGCTGCGCCGGGTTCCACGGGCCGAGGGTGGTGCGGGAGGTCATCCGCCCTGGTCTTCCTCGGGGGTCGGGGCCGGCCGTCAGGTGATGGCCGGGAGGTCTGTGAGGTACTGACAGGCCGCGCTGAAGGCCGTCGCCCAGGCCAGGACGGGTCCAGGTGGAGGATGCGCCTACGGGCGTGCATGGCGAGGCGGGCGGGCAGGTGGTAGAGCTTCCTGCGGATCGTTTCCGTTTCTGCGGCGGCGAGTTCGAGCTCGTCGCGCAGGAGGAGGATCCGGGTCCAGGTACCGACATCGGCGACGATGGCCGCGGCCAGCACCCAGGCAACGTTCAGCTGCCAAGACTTGGACGACAGGAGCCCGAGTCCGACCCGTTTGATCGCCTTTGCGCGGTCTTCGACCTCAGCGTGGTCGCGGTACAAGGCGTCCACGAACCATGCCTACCCCGCGCCCCGCACGCCCGCCATTTGACCACACCGGTGAACTACCTGTGGTCGAGGGTACGTTGACGCGACTAAAGGTCAAGCATCCATCGAAGGACCGGGATGCCCCGCCGGTGTGGTTATGGTCCTCCAAGACCGGCCCCACCCCGGACGACGTGGACCGCTCTGGCAGGGATTTCTCCGCCGCGGTCTGGAGCACACCTTCCGCTTCGCGAAGCAGTCCTTGGGCTGGACCACTCCGAAACTCCACACTCCCGAGGCTGCGGACCGCCCGACCTGGATCCTGATCGTCGCGCACACCCAACTCCACCTCGCCCGCCCGCCGCGGACCTTCACGGACTGTGTGAAAAGCCGAACGCGTCAGGCGTTCAAGCACGGTCGAACTCACGGCGAAGCCCAACCAGAGCGCTCCAGCGGGGCTCTCCTCATGGCTCCAGGAGAGGCCCCGCCTTGCCCACCGGCAACTCCCTCGCCCTATCAACGATGCCGTCACACACGTCCTGTCACACGCCTGTCACCAACACCGTCGACGCACCTGTACCACTAAGTGCAAACCCGCGTGAACAGCATCGAATTGGACCAGGTGGACGTCAGAAGACGGTTCTGCCTACCTGTGCCAGGTGGTGCCGAGGGAGGGCCCGATGACGAGGACCGGGGCGTCCTCCGGTCCGTCGAAGCGGTACTGGAGCAGCCTGCCGGGGTGCGATGCCTGCGGGGCCTGACCAGCCTGTCCGGGGTGCGGGTTCTGCGGGGCGGCGGGCCCTGGGCGGGTGCCCTGCGGGGCGGGTCCGGGCTGCGGGGCCTGCTGTCCCTGCGGGGCGAAGCCCGGCTGCGGAGCCTGCGGGGCGAGACCGGGCTCCGGGCGCTGTGGGGCGAAGCCGGGCTGCGGAGCCTGATGTCCCTGCGGGGCGGGACCGGGCTGCGGGCGCTGTGGGGCGAAGCCGCCCTGCTGCGCCTGCGGGGCGAAACCGGGCTGCTGCCCCTGCGGGGCGAAGCCGGGCAGGGGCCGGTCGTCGGCCTCGGGCCGGCCGTGGTGCGGGCCGGGAGCCGCCTGCGGGAACTGGGCGGTCACCTGCGACGACAGCGGGTCGGGCATACGGTGCCCGGCCCGGTCGGCCGGGGGCTGCGACAGCGGGTCGGGCATCTGTGGCGGCGGGCCGGGGACGGCGTGGGGGGTCTGCGCGTTCGGCTGTCCCGGTACGGGTCCGGGCGGCTGCGGCAGTTGCCGGATCACCTCGCCCTGCAGGGGCTCGGGGTGGGCCGTCTGCGGGGGCCGGGCGGGCTGCGGGGTCGTCTCGCTCACTTCACTCACTCGCTCCAGGGTAATGAGCGGCCCGCCCGCTCCCCGTCAGGGGGTCGCCGCGGACACCACGTAGACGACCGGAGCCGCCGGATCCGTCATGTTGACGGTGATGTTCTGGGTGGGGCGCGGGTCCTTGTTCTTGTGGACCGTGCCCGCCCAGTCGACGCCCGGTCCGAAGAACCACCCGGTGACCTTGAGGTCCCGCGCGCCGATCGTGACCTTGCCGGTCTCGAGCGCCGCCCGGCCGGTCCCTACACCGCTCAGGAAGCGGTCGAGGCCGGCGGAGGTCGTACGGAACTTCAGGTACATCCTGCTGGCTTTCCAGTTGTTGGTCTCGTAGTACTGGACCCCGACCGCGTTGCCCGGCACGGGCAGTTCGAAGATGCGGCGCTGCATTCCGGACGGCCAGTCCTCGCGCAGCCCCTGGGCCGCGGCCTCCGCCTCCTTGTCCTTGCCCGACCGGCGGCTCTGGCCCGCGGAGATCACCAGATAGCCGGCCGGGATACCGATCAGCAGCACGATGATCGTCAGGGTGATCAGGCGGCGGCGCATCACCCTGCGCCCGTCGTGCGGAGGCGTCCCGTCGTCGCCCCCGGGAGAGTCCGGGGAACCGGGGGTGCCCGCCGAGCCGGAGGAACCGGAGGACCCCGCGGCACCCGACGAAGGGGGCTGGCGCGGCACGATGTGGTGCTCGGCTGCGGTCATGGTCGGTGATCCCTCGAAGCTGCGGTACGGAGTGCGGGTGGCCGGATGTGCCGCGTCGTGCGGCGGTGGGTCAGTCGGCGGAGCTGCGGGTGCCGCGCGTGTTCCTGATGGTGCTGGCGGCCTGGTCGTAGAACTGGGCGTAGCGCTCGTAGCGCTCGACCCGGCGGCGGTTCGTGCGGCGGAAGCGCCGGGCGACCAGGCGGGCGAGGTCGGCGGCACCGACCATACCGGCCTCGGGGCCGAGCTGCGCCTTCGCGATCCGGGCCTCGGGGCGGTATCCGCGGCCCGTGAGGTGGCGCTTGAAGGCGTCCCTGGCCGGGCCGATCAGCAGGTCGTCGGCCGCGCTGACTCCGCCCCCGATGACGAAGCACGAGGGGTCCAGCGCGGCGGCGAGGTTGGCGATCCCCACGCCGAGCCACTGCCCGATGTCCTGGAGCAGTTCCACGCACATCGCGTCGCCCTCGCGGGCCAGTTCGGTGATGAGCGGCCCGGTGATCTCGGGGATGTTGCCCTTGACCCGCTCGATGATGCCGTGCGCCACCGGGGAGTCCGCCGCGGCCAGTTCCCTGGCCTCGCGCACCAGGGCGTTGCCCGAGCTGTACTGCTCCCAGCAGCCGCGGTTCCCGCACGGGCAGCGGTGACCGCCGGGTACCACCTGCATGTGGCCGAACTCACCGGCGACGCCGTACTTGCCGCGCTTGACGTGACCGTCCTCGAGGATGGCACCGCCGATGCCGGTGCCCAGCGTGATCATGACCAGGTGGTCCTCGCCCCGGCCCGCGCCGAAGCGCCATTCCGCCCAGGCCGCCGTGTTGGCGTCGTTGTCGACCATGACGGGGACGACGAGCCGGGAGGCGATGGCGTCCCGGAGGGGTTCGTCGCGCCAGGCGAGGTGGGGTGCGAAGAGCACCTTGGAGCGGTCCGCGTCGACCCAGCCCGCCGCGCCGATGCCGACGGCGTGCACGTCGTGCCGGTCGGAGAGGTCCAGGACCAGCTCGACGATGGTGTCCTCGACGACCTTGGGGCTCTTGGACTTGTCCGGGGTCTCCGTGCGGAGGGTCTCCAGGATGTTGCCGTCGGCGTCGACGACGCCCGCCATCACCTTCGTCCCGCCGATGTCGATGCCGACGGTGGGGACGCGTGGCGCCGTGAGGTGCGAACGCCGCTCCCTGGTGCCGACGGTCCGCAGGACGGTGGCGCGGGCGGAGCCGCGGTGTGTGAAGTCGCGGTACGTGCTCATCGTCCCTGCGCAGGTCGGGGGGCCGGTCGGTGCTCGATCCGGCGGCGGACGGCGTCCGCTGTGCACGATTCTGCCATTCCCGCGCCCCTGGAGCCGGTCTCCGGATCAGGAGCGCGGGGTGCAGAACGTGACTTAAGGGGTGTCTTCCCCGACCTGGCGGCCACCGAGGTGGTCCGGGGAGGGCGCACGCTCGAGCTCGTGACTGAGCTCTTCGAGCTCGCTCCCACCAGCCATCTGGCGGGTCAGCTCGTCCAGGGTGACGTCGTCCCTGGTGTGGCTGCCGGACATCGCGCCCCGCTTGAGCAGGACGAACCGGTCGCCCACCAGATAGGCGTGGTGCGGGTTGTGCGTGATGAGAACCACGCCGAGTCCGGCGTCCCTGGCGGCCGCGACGTACTTGAGGACGACCCCCGACTGCTTGACGCCGAGCGCCGCGGTCGGCTCGTCCAGGACGAGGACCTTGGCGCCGAAGTACACGGCGCGGGCGATGGCGACGCACTGCCGCTCGCCCCCGGAGAGGGTTCCGATGGGCTGGTCGACGTCACGCAGGTCGATGCCCATGCGCAGCAGTTCCGCACGCGTCGTCTCGCGCATCCGCCGGACGTCGAGGCGCTTGAAGGGGCCGGTGCCCTTCGTCGGCTCCGAGCCCAGGAAGAAGTTGCGCCAGACCGGCATGAGCGGCACGACGGCGAGGTCCTGGTAGACGGTGGCGATCCCCCGGTCCAGCGCGTCGCGCGGATTGGCGAGGGTCGTCTCCTCCCCCTCGACGAGGAAGCTTCCCGCGTCGTGCTTGTGGAGGCCTGCGATGATCTTGATGAGGGTCGACTTGCCTGCGCCGTTGTCACCGAGGACGCAGGAGATCTCCCCCGCCCGGACCTCCAGCGAGACGTTCTCCAGGGCCTTGATGTTGCCGTAGTACTTGCTGACGTCGTCGAGCTCGATCAGCGCGGGACCGGCCGTGTCCCGGGGTGCGGGAGCCTTGGTGGCCGTCATTTCGTCGCCTCCGCGCGCTTGCGTACCCATGCGTTGAGCAGGGTGGCCAGGAGCAGCATCGCTCCCAGGAAGAACTTGAACCAGTCGGGGTTCCACTCCGCGTACACGATGCCCTTGCTGGTCATGCCGAAGATGAGGGCGCCGATCGCCGATCCGATCGCGGAGCCGTAGCCACCGGTGATCAGGCAGCCGCCGATGACGGCAGCGATGATGTAGATCAGCTCGTTGCCCACACCCTCGCCGGACTGCACCACGTCGTAGGAGAACAGCAGGTGCTGCCCGGAGACCCAGGCGGCGAAGGCGACACCGAGGTAGAGCCCGATGCGCGTGCGGATCACCGGGACGCCGACCGCGCGGGCCGCGTCGGCCTGGCCGCCGACGGCGAAGATCCAGTTGCCGAAGCGGGTGCGGATCAGGATCCAGGTGGCGACGGCGATGAGCACCACCCACCACAGGATGGTGACCTTGAGCTCGACGCCGCCGATGGTGAGGTAGGACGCGAAGACCTTGCGGGCCGATTCGAAGCCCTCCATGTCACCGATGGCCTTGGTCGACACCGTTCCGCTGATGAGCTTGGTGAATCCCAGGTTGAGGCCGGTCAGCATCAGGAACGTGCCCAGCGTGATGATGAAGCTGGGCAGTTTGGTGCGGGTCAGCATGAAGCCGTTGAACGCACCGAAGCCCAGGGTGACGAGCAGCGACACGAAGACGCCCGTCCAGACGTTGGCGGTCAGCTGGTAGCTGAAGATCGAGGAGATCAGCGCCGAGCTGGTCACCATCACACCGGCGGAGAGGTCGAACTCACCGCCGATCATCAGGAGCGCCACCGGCACCGCCATGATCCCGATGGTGGAGGCCGCGTACAGGATCGTGCCCAGGCTGGACGGCCGCAGGAAGCTGTCCGCGATGATCGCGAAGAACAGGAAGACGGCCACGGCCCCGACGACCGAGCCGAGCTCGGGCCGGCCGAGCAGCTTGCGCAGCGGTGAGGTGTGCAGCAGGCGTTCGTCGGCGCCGGGCACCGCCGGTTGCCCGGTCGCGGTCATCGGGTTCCCCGCTTCGCGTACTCGGCAAGGGCGTCGGCGTCGTCGGCGGTGATGATCTGCGGGCCGGTCAGGACGGGCAGGCCGCCGCCGAGCACGTTCTGGTTGTAGCGGTAGAGCCAGAGCAGGTCGACGGCCTCGTAGCCCTGGAGGTAGGGCTGCTGGTCGACGGCGAAGCCGAGCGAGTCGTCCTGCAGTCCGGCGGCCACGCTCGCGTTGAGGTCGAAGGTGTCGACCTCCGCCTTGCTGCCCGCGGTCTTCTTCGCCTTGACGGCCGCGGCGGCGAACGGCGCGCCGAGGGTGACGACGGCGTCGATGTCCTGGTCCGCGCCGAGCTTGGCCTCGATCGACGCCTGGACGTCGGGCAGGTTCGTGCCGTCGACGTAGAGGTTCTCCATCGTCCCGTCGAAGGACTTCTTGGCGCCGGCACACCGCTGCTCGTGGCCGACGTTGCCCTGCTCGTGCAGGACGCACAGCGCCTTCTTGCGGCCGCGCTTGCCGAGCTCGTCACCGACGGCCTCGCCCGCGATGGACTCGTCCTGGCCGATGTGGGTGAGCGCGCCGAAGGCCTTGGACTCGGCGGAACCGGAGTTCACCGTGATGACGGGGATGCCCGCCTTGACGGCCTTGGTCACGACCGCCTTCAGCGAGTCGGGCTTGGCCAGCGAGACGATCAGGCCGTCGACCTTCTTGTCGATCGCGGTCTGGACGAGCTCGGCCTGCTGCTGTCCCTCGGCGTTGTGCGAGTACAGGAAGTTGATGTTGTCCTTGCCGGCCGCCTGCTCGGCGCCCTTCTGGACGATGTCCCAGAAGGTGTCGCCATCACCTGAGTGGGTGACCATGGCGAATGTCCAGCGGGGCGTGTTCACCGCGGACCGGCCCTCGGCGGCTTCCTTGGCCGCGCGCTCCTCCGCCCGCTTGCCGCCGGTGCTGCTGCATCCCGCGAGGGAGGCCGCCAGTACCGTTGCCAGCACGGCGCCCATCACGCGTACCCCTGTCCGAACCCTTGCCACGACGCCGTGCCCTTCTAGTGCTGCTCGCTGTGCTGCCTGGTGAGACCGGGAGAGCGGACTCGCCGCCCGGCCGGGCCAAGTATCCCCGAGCCCGGACCGGCGTGGCCCGGCAGGGGCGCGGGCCGCGCCCTCCCGACGTTCTAGCGACGTAGCATGACCTCGTCAATGCTTTTGTCCGAACATTCTTACGCGGAGCCGCCCGGAGGGCCTCAGGGGCGCACGAGCAGCTGGAACTCGAAGGCGTACCGCGAGGCCCGGTAGACGTGTGAGCCGAACTCGACCGCCCGGCCGCCGTCGTCGAAGGTCGTGCGCTCCATCGTCAGCAGCGGGGCCCCCACCGGCTCCGAGAGCGACTCGCTCTCCTCGGCGGTGGCGGCCCGGGCGCCGATGGTCTGGCGCGCGCTGTGCAGGGTGATCCCCGCGCCGCGCATCATCCGGTAGAGACCTGTCGTCTCCAGCCGCTCCGTGCCGAGGTCGAGCAGCCGTGGCGGGAGGTGGTTGCGCAGCAGGGCCACGGGCTCGTCGTGCGCGTAACGCACCCGCTCGACGAGATGGACGTCGGTGCCCTCCTCGACGCCGAGCGCGGCGGCGATCTCCGGCCCGGCCGGCTCGACCGTGTTGCGCAGGACCCGGGTGGAGGGCTGCCGGCCGGCGGTCTCCAGGTCGTCGTACAGGCTGCTCAGTTCGAGCGGGCGCTTGATGCGGCTGTGCACGATCTGGGTCCCGACGCCGCGCCGGCGCACCATCAGGCCCTTGTCGACGAGTGACTGGATCGCCTGGCGGACTGTGGGCCGGGAGAGGCCGAGCCGCGCGGCGAGCTCCAGTTCGTTGCCGAGGAGGCTGCCGGGTGCGAGCCGCCCCTGCTCGATGGCCGCCTCCAGCTGCTGGGCCAGCTGGTGGTAGAGCGGGACGGGGCTGGTGCGGTCCACGCCGAGCCCCAGAGCGGCGGAGTCGGCGGCGGGTTTGGGCACGGCAGGGAGCGTACCGCGTACCTTCGCGCCGCACCCTCCAATTTGTCAGGACATATAGTTGACAGTGCGTCGGCCGGGCGGCACGTTGAGTCCATGCGCATCGGACTCATCGGCACGGGCAGGATCGGTTCCTTCCACGCGGGCGTCCTGGCACGCCACCCCGGCGTCGGTTCCCTCGTGGTGGCCGACCCCGATGCCGTCCGGGCCGCGGAGGTCGCGGAGCGCACGGGCGCCACCGCGCTCGCCTCCGCGGAGGAGGTCATCGGCGCGGGGGTGGACGCCGTGGTGATCACATCGGCGACCTCGGCCCACGCGGACCTCATCGGGCGGGCGGCGCGGGCGGGCCTGCCCGCCTTCTGCGAGAAGCCGGTCGCTCTGGACCTGCGGGGAACCCTGGGCGCCCTGCACGAGGTCGAGCGCGCGGGAAGCGTGCTCCAGCTGGGATTCATGCGCAGGTTCGACGCGGGGTACGCCGCCGCGCGGACCGCGGTGCGGAGCGGGGCCCTGGGGCGGCTGCACACCGTACGGGCGTCGACCTCCGACCCCGCTCCCCCGCCCGCCGCCTATCTGCCGCTCTCCGGCGGGCTGTTCAGGGACTGCCTCGTGCACGACTTCGACATCCTGCGCTGGGTGACGGGCCGTGAGGTGACGGAGGTGTACGCAACCGGGTCGGACGCCGGCCCGGCGATGTTCCGCGCGGCCGGCGACGTGGACACGGCGGCGGCGCTGCTGACCCTGGACGACGGCACGCTCGCCACCGCCACCGCGACCCGCTGCAACGGCGCCGGTTACGACGTGCGCATGGAGCTGGCCGGCGAGCTGGACCAGATCGCGGTCGGCCTCGGCGACCGGACCCCCCTCACGTCCGCCGAGCCGGCGGGCCCGCCCGCCCCGGCGAAGCCGTGGCCCGGCTTCCTGGAGCGGTTCGCCCCGGCGTACGAGGCCGAGCTGGACGCGTTCCTCGGCGTCGTACGCGGGGAGCTGGCGAACCCGTGCGACGGCAGGGAGGCACTGCACGCGTTGCGCGTCGCCGAGGCGTGCGAGCTGTCGCGCCGGGAACACCGCCCCGTGCGGATGGCGGAGATTCCCGGCACCTGAGTCGCGCCACTCCCTCCACCGGTCTGCCGGGTTCAGCCTGGGCCGGTGCCCCGCGCCTCGTCCTCGTCCGCGTCCTCATGGAGGAGTTCCGCGTCGTGCACCAACAGGGCGATCTGGACACGGTTGTTGAGGTTCAGCCTGGCGAGGATGCGGGAGACGTGCGTCTTGACGGTGGCGACGCTGAGGTGCAGCGCGGCGGCGATCTCCGCGTTGGAGCTGCCGCGTCCGACGGCGGCCGCGACGTCCTGCTCGCGCTCACCGAGTCCGGCGAACCTGTGCCGCGCACGGGCTCTGCGGGCCCTGCCGTCATCCGCCGGGTCCCCCGCCGCGCGGGCCATGAGCCGGCGGGTGACGGCGGGCGACAGGACGGGTTCTCCGGCCGCGACCCGGCGGACCGCCTCGACGATCTGCGCGGGCGGGGTGTCCTTCAGGACGAAGCCCGCGGCGCCGGCGCGGATGGCGCGCAACACCTGCTCATCGGCGTGGAAGGTGGTGAGGACGACGACCTCGGGGGCGCCGGGCCTGCTCCGCAGGGCCTCGGTCGCGGCGAGGCCGTCCATGCCGGGCATCCGGATGTCCATGAGCACGACGTCGGGGTGCACCCGGTCGACCAGGGCCCCGACCTCGGTGCCGTCCGCGCCCTCCCCCACCAGGAGGATGCCGTCGGCCCCGCCCAGCATCAGGGCGAGCCCGGCGCGCACGAGCGGGTCGTCGTCGACGACGACGAGCCGGACCGGTGGTGTCTCCGGGGGCGTGGGAGTGCTCATGCCGGCCACGGTAGCCGGGCGCGCACCGTGAAACCGCCGTCGGGCCGGGATCCGTGGTCGAGGCTTCCGCCGGCGAGGGTCGCGCGTTCGGTCAGGCCGATGAGCCCCTGGCCGGATCCGGGGACGGGCTCGAAGGCGGCGTCGGGGGCGGGGTTGCCGACCTCGATCGTCAGCCCGTCGCCGGGGCCGCCGGCGACGGTGACGCGGACCGGGGCGCCGGGCGCGTGTTTGCGGGCGTTGGTCAGGGCCTCCTGGGCGATGCGGTAGACGGTGCGCCCGGTGGCGGCCGGTGCCCGGGCCGGTTCGGACACGCGGTTGTCCAGGGTGACCTCCATGCCGGCCGCACGGGATTCCTCGATCAGGGCCTCCAGCGTCACCAGGGTGGGCTGCGGCCTGTTCCCCTCGTCGCCCTCCCCGGGGGCGCGCAGGACACCGATGATCTCGCGCAGGTCCTGGAGGGCCTCGTGTGCGCTGTCCCGGATGACTCCGGCGGCACGGCCGACCTCGGCCGGTCGTGCGTCGGGCCGGAATTCGAGGGCGCCGGCGTGGACGCTGAGGAGTGTCAGGCGGTGGGCGAGCACGTCGTGCATCTCCCGGGCGATGGCCTCACGGGCCAGCCGCTGCGCCTGCTCCGCGCGGAGTGCCGCCTCGGTCTCGGCCCGGCGTGCCCGTTCGCGCAGGGAGACGACCAGCTGGCGCCGTGAGCGTACGGCCATGCCCCAGCTGAGGACGAGGAGGATCAGCAGGGCACCGATGACCACGGAGACGACGAAGGAGGTCTCGGGGTCCGGCCGCAGCATCGGCTGCAGGGGGGTGATGGCGAGGGCGGCCGCGCCGACGACGGCCACCGGCCGGAACGGCCGGTGCACGGCCAGGCTGAACAGACCGACCAGCGTGGCCCCGGCCGCCGCCGGCTCGACGAGGCTGACGGCCGTCAGGGCCGCGGCCACTCCGACGGGCCACCTCCGCCGGAGCCACAGTCCGCAGCACGCCGCGGCGCCGACGAGCGAGTCCGCGAAGACGACGCTGTCGGACGTGGTCGGATCGGCCTCGATCGCCGCGAGGGCGAGCACCCCGATGCCGGCGGCGCACAGGAAGGCCGTGATGTCGACGGCCCAGTCCCGCACGGTCCGGCGCGCCCTGCCCCGGTCGCCGGGCAACTCGTCGTCGGCCAGGGCCGAGGGCAGCAGCCAGCGGTACTCCGTGCGTGTCATGTCGACGAATCTACTCAGGCGGGGGACACGAAAAGACGGTTGCCGGCCAGGGAGACACCAAAGTCGCACGATCCGAGACTTTCGCCGTGCGCCCGCAGACCGACGGCGGACGCGGGCGTGCGGCGGGCCGCGCGAGCCTCGGTCCATGAAGAAATTCGTGGAGACGGCCGGGTTCATCGTGTTCGCGCAGGGTGTGGCCGGGCTGCTGCACGAGTGGACCGGCTGGTTCCGGCTGTGGGCGCTGGTGGCGCGGCTCGATGTCCTCGGCGGTTACGGGATCTTCGTCAGCATCGTGCTGGTCGTGACCGGCGCAGCCGTGATGATCGCGGCGGACTCCATCAGGACGTGACGCCGGCGTGACGACGTCCCCAGGCGGTGCCCGCCAGCACCAGCACGGCGCCCAGCAGCCCGGGCGCGCCGAGGCGTTCGCCGCCGATCGCGATGCCGGCCGCGGCAGCCCAGAGCGGTTCCGTACCGAGCAGGAGGCTGACCCGGGACGGCGAGGTGCGGCGTACCGACCACATCTGCACGAAGAACGCGAACAGCGTGCAGAAGACCGAGAGGAAGACCAGCCCGGTCCACTCGGCGGCGCCGAACCCCGCCGCCACCGTCCAGGGCGCCTCACCGGTGCCGGGGACGGCAGCCAGTACGGCGAAGACGGCGACCGCGCCGCCCAGTTGCACGGTGGTCAGGGACAGCGAGTCGGCGTCCTGGACCGCCTTGATGCGGGCCATGGCCAGGACGTGGACGGTCCGTGCGAGCGCCGCGAGCAGCATCAGGAGATCACCCCCCGAGGGGCGGGTGAAGCCGCCGCCCTGGGTCAGCAGCATCACGCCGGTGACCGAGAGCCCGGCGGCAGCGAGGAAGGGCCCCGGCGGGCGGACCCGGGTCACCGCGGCCTCCGCGAGCGGGGTGAAGATCATCGTGAGGCTGATGATGAGTCCGGCGTTGGTCGCCGAGGTGTGCACGACGCCGTACGTCTCCAGCAGGAAGATGACGCTGAGGACGAGGCCCAGGAGACTTGCGCCGCGCCACTGGGCCACCCGCAGGGTGCGGAGCCCGCGCCACCCGGCGACGGCCAGGACCGGCAGCACGATCGCGAAGCGGAGGACGAGGACGGCTACCACGGTGTGGGTGGTGGTGATGCCCTTGGCCGCGAGATAGCTGGCGCCCCAGACCGCGGCGACGAGCAGCAGCGGAAGGTCGGCGACGAACGCGCGGCGCGAGGGGGCGCGGGCGGGCAGGACGGCGGACGACACGTTGTTCTCCTGGTTCTCCACAGCGGGATCGGTGTGGAGACTTCGCCGGCTCGCACGGGGAGCGATCACCGTACCGAACGGACGGACGCCCCGGGAACCGCAGTCCGAAGGATGGCCCCGGCGCGCGGCCCAGGGGGTTGTCACCGGCCCGAACCGGTGTCCCCGCGGCGCCGGCTCCTCCTAGAATGTCGGCCTTGGGACGCTCGGACACACGGAGTTGGGCACATGGGTGGAGCGCGGCTGGACGGACGGGTCGAGCGGGGGAACCAGACCAGGCAACTGGTGCTGGGGCGCGCGGTCCACGTCGCCTCGACCGAGGGGCTGGAGGGGCTGTCGCTCGGTCGGCTGGCCACCGAGCTCAAACTGAGCAAGAGCGGTGTGTTCGCCCTGTTCGGCTCCAAGGAGGAACTGCAGCTCGCCACCGTCCGCGCCGCCGTGAGCGTCTTCGTCGAGCACGTGCTGACACCGACCCGGGCGGCGCCGCCGGGACTCGGCCGCGTCTGGCGCATGTGCGAGAGCTGGCTCTCCTACTCGCAGCGCCGGGTGTTCAGCGGCGGCTGTTTCTTCTACGCGACCATCGCCGAGTTCGACTCCCGGGAGGGCAAGGTGCACGACGCCCTGGCCTCCACGCAGACCGGCTGGGTCACCTTCGTGGAGGAGACGATCGAGGAGGCCCGGGTGCGGGGCGAGCTCGCGGCGGACACCGACGTCTCCCAACTCGCCTTCGAGCTCATCGCGTTCATGGAACTGGCCAATGCGGAGTCGGTCCTGCACAACAACAGCCCCGGCTACGCGAAGGCTGCGCGGGCCATCCTGGGCCGGCTGCGCGCCGCCGCCCCCGACCCGGCGTTGCTTCCTCCGGCCCCCTGAGACGCTCCCCGCGAACCGCCGGAGGGCCTCGTCCGGACGGCGCACACGCCCGCTCAGAGGTCGCGCTCGAAGGTCCCGAACCGTGCGCGGCCCCCCGCCCGGTAGGTCTGGATCGCGATGCCACTGCCGGTGGTCCTGGCATCCAGCAGTTCGAACTCCGTCGGCTGTCCGCCCTCCGGGAAGAGCCGTCGGCCCGTGCCCAGGTAGACCGGGTGGACGAGCAGGTTGTACTCGTCGATCAGGCCGTGCGCCATCAGGGACTGCGCGAGGGCGCCGCTGCCGTGGATCTGCAGCTCGCCCTCCTCCGTCCGTTCCTTCAGTCCGGCGATCTCGGCGGGCACGTCACGCGCGATGACGGTGGTGTTCTCCCAGTCCGGGTCGGTGAGGGTGGTGGACACGACGTGCTTGGGCAGAGTGTTGAGCCGGGAGGCGACCGGGTCCTCCGGATCGGTGACCCGGGGCCAGTAGGAGGCGAAGATGTCGTACGTGCGCCGCCCCAGGAGATAGGCACCCGAGCGGTCGAAGACCTCTCCGATGAAGGCGCCCATGTCCGCGTCCGCGAACGGCACCAGCCATCCGCCGTGCTCGAATCCTCCGGTGGTGTCCTCGTCCGGTCCCCCGGGGGCCTGCATCACGCCGTCGAGTGACACGAACGTGGTGAGCGTCAGCTTCGCCATGATCCTGCTCCTTCACCTCGCTGCCGCGTGTCCGGCAGTCCGCGCGCCTGTGCTTGTCATGACCCCACTGTCGGGCGGAACTCATCGGTGCGCCCGGCGGGGCTCCACCGCACCCGTCCGGTGGCGGTTCCCCGCGCCGCGTCCCCCGGTGACCCGGCCTACGCTGGCGGGGACGGCACGCGAACGAAACGGGAGACCATGAGCCAGACACCGACCCCGGTCCGCAACCTCCGCGACGGAAGCACCGTCCCCGCCGTGGGCCTCGGCACCTGGCCGCTCGACGACGAGGACGCGGAGAAGGCCGTGGCCGGAGCGCTCGGCATCGGCTACCGGCTCGTGGACACGGCGCTGAACTACGGCAACGAGCGGGGCACGGGCCGCGGTATCGCCCGCGCGGGGGTACCGAGGGAGGAGCTGTTCGTCACGACGAAGGTCCCGGGCCGGCACCACGGCTACGAGGAGACGCTGGCCTCGTTCGAGGAGTCCCGGAGCAACCTGGGACTGGAGTACGTCGACCTGTACCTCATCCACTGGCCGCTGCCCCGGGTCGACAGGTACGTGGACACCTGGAAGGCCATGATCAAGCTTCGCCGGGACGGACTCGTCCGCTCGATCGGCGTCTCCAACTTCACGGCGGCCCACCTGGACCGGCTGGAGCGCGAGACGGGCGTCCTGCCGGCGGTGAACCAGATCGAGATGCACCCCCTGCTCCCGCAGGAGGAGCTGCGGGCCGTGCACACGGCGAAGGGCATCGTCACGGAGAGCTGGAGCCCGCTGGCCCGGGGGCGTCAGGTCCTGGAGACCCCCGAGGTGATCGCGGCCGCCACCAACCACGGCGTGACGCCCGGCCAGGTGGTGTTGAGGTGGCACACCCAGCTGGGTGCCGTGCCGATTCCCAAGTCCGCGGACCCGGGGAGGCAGCGGGAGAACCTCGACCTGTTCGGGTTCGAGCTCACACAGCGGGAACTCGACCTCATCGGGGCCCGGCCCCCGCACCGCTTCGGCGGGGACCCCGACACGCACGAGGAGTTCTGACCCGGCCGGCCCGGCGGCCCACCGTGCCGGGCCGCCGGGGCCCGCCGCGGGCACCCGGGGTCACCGGTTGCGCGGGGTGACCTCCGCCATCCGGGACCAGTCGTCGCCGGGCACGTCGACGTTGATGATCTCCGGAACCTCCGTGACGAGATCGGACATGGTGTCGATCGCCGCCTTGAAGTGCTCCGAGTTCACGTGTGCCACGCCCGCCTCCTGGGAGGCGAAGGCTTCGAGCAGGACGAACTGGTCCGGATTCTCGACGCTGTAGGACCAGTCGAAGAAGAGGTTGCCCGGCTCCTGACGGGTGGCCAGGGTGAATGCCTCCATGGCGGGCAGCCAGTTGTCCCGCTCGGCGGTACGCACGGTGAACTTGACGGCGATGAAGATCATGGCGTCTCCAGGTCGGTAGGGCGGCGTTCCGGCCAGGGTCCCATATGCCCGCAGGACGGGCACGAACCGGCACACCAGCCCACGGGCGCTACCCGCCGAGCTCCTCGTGACGGGTGGTCAGCCGCGCCGCGCCCTCCTCGGTGAGCGAGCCGAAGAGCCGGAGCCGCGAGATCCCGCCGTCAGGGTGGATGTCGATCCGGACATGCGTACCACGCACCGGTGCGGGCAGCACGAACCGGTGGTTCGTGTCCGGCTGCAGCCGCGTGCGGGGCAGGAGTTCGGTCCACGGCGCGTCCTCCCCCTCGCTCACGGAGACCGTCGCCCAGCCGGCCGCGTTGCCCTTCAGGTAGGCCGTGTCGATCTCCAGCGCCCGGATCTCGGACTCCTCGGCCAGCCGGTAGCGGATCCAGTCGTTGCCCTTGTCCCTGCGGCGGCGGGTCTCCCAGCCGTCGTCCATCTTGCGGGAGCGGCCCGGCGCGATGGTGTTGGTCGCCGGGGAGTAGAAGCGGTCGGAGGCGTCCTCGACCTGCCCGCCGTTCTCCAGGGCGACGAGGTCGAACGTGCCGAGGGCCGCCAGCCACGCGGGGTCGGGGGCGACCTCGCCGTGGACCCGCAGCCGGGCGATGCCTCCGTCGGGGTGCTGGTTGACGCGCACATGGGTGAAGCGCCGGCCGGCGTCGACCGCGAAGCCGTTGGCCGCGTGTCCGCCGACGGGTGTACGGGGGAGCAGGGTCGTCCACTCCACTCCGGGGGCCAGAAGGTCCTCGGGGGACGGGGAGCCCGGCAGCGAGGTCGCCTCCACGGAGACGGACTGCGGGTAGTTGCCGCGGAAATGGGCGGTGTCGACGACGATGCCCCGTACGACGCCGGGTGCGCCGAGGCGCACGAGAGCCCAGTCGTGGTCCGCGTCGGTGGGGTGCGGCTCGGCGGCGCTCGCGCCGCGCCGGCGGCGGGTCTCCCAGCCGTCCATGATCTTGCCCTTGTGTCCGAAGCGCTCCGGGTCGAACTCCGCCGGTTCCGGCTTCAGCATGTTCTCGCGTTCGGCGAAGAACTCGTCGTTGGCGGCGATGACGCCGCCGCCGAGCCGCCGGTCGGCCAGGTCCACGAGGGAGGTGAAGGCGAAGTCGGCGGTGCGGTAGTCGGCGTACGGGTCGCCGCCCGCGTACGGGTGCGCGTCGCCGGTGAAGTGCGGTGTCGCTGTCATGGTCAGTGGTTCCTCTCCAGGAGACGGCCGGCCGGTTCGGCGAGTTCGCCGTCCGCCGCGATCCGGCTGCCGCGGAGCCAGGTGGACTTGACGACACCGTGCAGGGTCCGTCCGGCGTAGGCGGTGACCTGGTTGCGGTGGAAGAGTCCGGCGGGGTCGACGGTGAAGGTCTCGTCGGGTGCGAGCACGGCGAAGTCGGCGTCCCGGCCCGCCTCGATGGCGCCCTTGCGGGTCAGTCCGGCGAGGGCGGCGGGGGCGGCGGACATCCAGCGGACGACGTCGTCCAGGGTGTGTCCACGCCGGCGCGCCTCGGTCCAGATGGCGGGCAGGCCCAGTTGGAGCGACGAGATCCCGCCCCAGGCGGAGGCGAAGTCGGGCGTCTTGAGGTCGGTGGTGCACGGGGAGTGGTCGGAGACGATGCAGTCGATCGTGCCGTCGGCGAGCCCTTCCCAGAGGGCGTCCTGGTTGGCGGCCTCACGGATCGGCGGGCAGCACTTGAACTCCGTTGCCCCGTCCGGGACTTCCTCGGCGGTCAGCGTGAGGAAGTGCG
Organism: Streptomyces sp. NBC_01341; assembly: GCF_035946055.1. Taxonomy (NCBI): domain Bacteria; kingdom Bacillati; phylum Actinomycetota; class Actinomycetes; order Kitasatosporales; family Streptomycetaceae; genus Streptomyces; species Streptomyces sp. NBC_01341. Next base: position 1,352,169 of record NZ_CP108364.1, read on the forward strand.
GGCAGGACTCCACCGTGACGCGCACACCCTCACGCCTGGCGGCCGCGATCAGCGGGAGAGCGTCGCTGGAGGACAGGTGCAGCACGTGGACCCGGGCGTTCAGGCGCCTCGCGTGGGCGATCAGACCCTCGATCGCGGCGTTCTCCGCGTCACGCGGCCGGGACGCCAGGAAGTCCGCGTACTTCTCCCCGCTCCGCTGCGGAGCGTCGGCCAGGTGGTGGGGATCCTCGGCATGCACGATCAGCAGACCGCCGAAACCGGCGATCTCCGCCATGGACCGGGCCAGCTGCTCCTGGTCCAGCTCGGGAAACTCCTCCACCCCGGACGGCGACAGGAAACACTTGAAGCCGAAGACCCCCGCCTCGTACAGCGGACGCAGATCCTTGACGTTGGACGGCAGCGCGCCGCCCCAGAAACCGACGTCGACGTGCGCCTTGGGGGCGGCGACCTGTTGCTTCACCCGCAGGTGCTCGACCGTGGTGGTCGGCGGGAGGGAGTTCAGGGGCATGTCGAGGAGGGTCGTGATGCCGCCCGCCGCGGCCGCGCGCGTGGCGGTCCAGAAGCCCTCCCACTCGGTGCGCCCGGGGTCGTTCACATGGACGTGGGTGTCGACCAGGCCCGGCAGGATCACGTCGTCGCCGAAGTCCTCGACTCGGGCGCCGCCCGGCACCTCGGCGTCGTAGGGCAGGACGGCCTCGATCTCCCCGTCCGCGACGGACACCGCTGCGGCGCGGGTTCCCTCAGGGGTGACGACACGCGTCGAGCGGAGTACCAGTTTCGGGTCCACACCGGGCACCTGTGCTCCTCACGCAGAAATTCAACGAACTGTTGAAGGAGTCTTCACTCGGGGAAGCGACCCGTCAAGAGCCCCCCTCCCTGCCGGACGGCAACCTGGAAAGCACACCGTCTCGATTGGACATTTCCACGAAGTAAAAGTTCATTTTCGCCAGACGGAACGTAGAATGGACCAGGAGAGGCGTCACCCGGCTGCCGGCCGAACGCGCGCCGGACCGTCGACACCAGGACAAAACAGGTCCTGACCGGCAAGGACGCCGCACCGGGAGCAGTGGGCCGATCGGGAACGGCCCGGTAGGCTGCTGCCTTGCCTCCGCTTCGAAAGGACCGTTGACGTGCCGCCGTCCCACGCCAGCACTTCCGACTCCAAGCCCGCCGGTCCCAGTGGCGGGGTCCAGTCCCTCGAGCGCGCCTTCGATCTGCTGGAGCGCATGGCGGACGCCGGGGGCGAGGTCGGACTCAGCGAGCTCGCCGCGAGCAGCGGCCTCCCGCTGCCCACCATCCACCGGCTCATGCGCACCCTCGTCGTGTGCGGGTACGTACGCCAGCAGCCCAACCGCCGCTACGCCCTCGGCCCGCGCCTGATCCGGCTCGGCGAGTCCGCGTCCCGGCTGCTGGGCACGTGGGCGCGGCCCTACCTCCAGCGCCTGGTCGAGGAGACCGGCGAGACGGCGAACATGGCGCTGCTCGACGGCGACGAGATCGTGTACGTCGCCCAGGTACCGTCGAAGCACTCGATGCGCATGTTCACCGAGGTGGGCCGCCGCGTGCTCCCGCACTCCACCGGCGTGGGCAAGGCGCTCCTCGCGCACACCCCCGCCGAGGAGGTACGCGCCCTGCTGGCGCGTACGGGCATGCCGGCCGCCACCGAGAAGACGATCACCACTCCGGACGGCTTCCTCGACGCCCTGGAACAGGTGCGCAGGGCGGGCTACGCCGTGGACGACAACGAGCAGGAGATCGGGGTGCGCTGCCTCGCGGTCCCGGTCCCGGACTCACCCACTTCGGCGGCCATCTCGATCTCGGGGCCTGCGGGCCGGGTGACCGAGACGGCGACCGAGCGGATCGTGCCGATCCTGCAGCAGATCGCGAAGGAGCTGTCCGAGGCCCTGGCCAGCAGCGGACCCGCCTCCTGACGTCACCCCCCGGGCCGACGGCCGCATGCAGCCCAGGTGGACGCGCCCCCGGGGGGCGCCCCGAGGGCGCGGCGCCGGCGGTACACCCCGTCAGGACCGGGGCTCCCGGGCGATCGGCAGACCCCCTCCGGCCCGGGGCTCCCGGTTCGCCTCGGCGTATCGTCAGGTCAGGTCTTCGGTGACTCCCCGAAGAGATCGACGGCGTTCCGCACCTCGCGCAGCCCAGGGGCCAGTGCGCTGACCGAGCCGATGGCCCCGGCGACCAGCAGCAGCGAGCGGCGTAACCGGGGAACCTCGGGCGCGCCACCGGCCGCCATCGAGTCCAGCGCGGCCAGCTCGTCCTCGGCGATGCCCCGGTCCGGGAACTCGGCCCGGTGTCCGGCCAGCTCCCGGCGGAGCCTGGAGACGGCGGTGCGCAACTCCGCGGCCCTCGGATCCCCACCGCTTCCGGTCAATCGCTCCTGCCCCACGCTTCGCAACAAAGCACTCCCCCTCGCACAACATCGTGCCGGTGTGTCGACCCGCCCCCCACGGCGGCCAAATGCCTGGGCGTGTCCGTCAGTTAACGCTATGAAAGGTGACGCGCGCCACTCTCCGGACGCGGAACCCGGGTCCCCGAGGAGTGACGCCCATGAAGCGGATCCGAGGGGCACAGTGGTATCCAGGGCGCATGGCTCACACACAACGGATCCCCGTGGTCGCAGGGGTACTGCTCGCGGCGGGCGGCGGGCGGCGCCTGGGCGGACGGCCGAAGGCACTGCTGGAACATCACGGCCGTCCCCTCGTCGAGCATGCGGTGCGCTCCCTGCGCAACGGCGGGTGCGGGCCCGTCCGCGTCGTGCTGGGCGCCGCGGCGGAGGAGGTCCGGGCGCGGGCGGACCTGTCCGCGTGCGCGGTGACGGTGAACAGCCTGTGGGAGGAGGGCATGGGCTCGTCCCTCCGGGCGGGCCTGGGCGACCTCACCGGGCTGGAGGCGGACGCGGCGCTCGTACTCCTCGTGGACCAGCCCGGCATCGGGCCGGAGGCGGTGGCCAGGGTCCGCTCGGCCTACCGTTCGCGGATGACCCTGGCGGCCGCCTCGTACGACGGGAGGCGCGGCCATCCGGTGCTGTTCGGTGCCGACCGGTGGACGGACATCACGGCCGGCGCGGTCGGCGACCAGGGGGCGCGCGCCTATCTGAAGGCGCATCGCGACGCCATCACCCTCGTCGAGTGCTCCGACGTGGCGCAGGCGTACGACATCGACACGGCCGAGGACCTCAGGCACCTCGCGTGAGAGCACCGCGCGCGGCCTGGCACGCCGCGCCATCGGGACCGCATCTCTGTCGACCCGGAGAATCTCGATATCAACAAACCATTGAACTTCCACCATGAGGAAACTAATATCCACTGATCAGAAGCACGCGGCACCGATGCCGCGCCGCTTCCGCACCTGGACGGCACTCACGGCCGCATCCCGGAGCCAGGGCACCCCGTGCCACTTCAGGCGACCCGGCGGCCGTGGGACGTCGCCCGCGCCGCCCCGCTGAAGGAGTGACAGCTCATGTCCGCACCAGCGCCGTCCCCGCTGGCCATCGTCGACGCCGAGCCCCTGCCGAGGCAGGACGAGGTCCTGACCGATGCGGCCCTCGCGTTCGTGGCCGAGCTGCACAGGCAGTTCACGCCCCGGCGTGACGAGCTGCTCGCCCGCCGAGGCGAGCGCCGGGCCGAGATCGCCCGCACCTCCACCCTGGACTTCCTGCCGGAAACGGAAGCGGTCCGCGTGGACGACACCTGGAAGGTCGCCCCGGCCCCGGCCTCGCTGGACGACCGCCGGGTCGAGATCACCGGTCCCACCGACCGCAAGATGACCATCAACGCCCTGAACTCGGGCGCCAAGGTCTGGCTCGCGGACTTCGAGGACGCGTCCGCCCCCACGTGGGAGAACGTGATCACCGGCCAGCTCAACCTGATCGACGCGTACAACCGGAACATCGACTTCACCGACCCGAAGTCGGGCAAGTCCTACGCGCTCAAGCCCGCCGACGAGCTCGCGACCGTCGTCACCCGCCCGCGCGGCTGGCACCTGAACGAGCGCCACCTCCAGCTCGACGGCACCCCGGTGCCGGGCGCCCTGGTCGACTTCGGCCTGTACTTCTTCCACAACGCGCAGCGCCTGATCGACCTCGGCAAGGGCCCGTACTTCTACCTCCCCAAGACGGAGTCCCACCTGGAGGCGCGCCTCTGGAACGACATCTTCGTCTTCGCCCAGGACTACGCCGGCATCCCGCAGGGCACGGTCCGCGCGACCGTCCTGATCGAGACGATCACCGCCGCGTACGAGATGGAGGAGATCCTCTACGAGCTCCGCGACCACGCCTCCGGGCTGAACGCGGGCCGCTGGGACTACCTCTTCTCCATCGTCAAGAACTTCCGTGACGGCGGCTCGAAGTTCGTCCTGCCGGACCGCAACCTGGTCACGATGACCGCCCCGTTCATGCGGGCGTACACCGAACTCCTCGTCCGTACCTGCCACAAGCGCGGCGCGCACGCCATCGGCGGCATGGCCGCCTTCATCCCCTCACGGCGCGACGCCGAGGTGAACAAGGTCGCCTTCGAGAAGGTCAAGGCCGACAAGGACCGCGAGGCGAACGACGGCTTCGACGGCTCCTGGGTGGCCCACCCGGACCTCGTCCCGATCGCCATGGCCTCCTTCGACGCCGTCCTCGGCGACAGCCCGAACCAGAAGGACCGCCTGCGCGAGGACGTCTCCGTGGCGGCCGGCGACCTGATCGCCATCGACACGCTGGACGCGAAGCCCTCGTACGACGGCCTGCGCAACGCGGTCGCGGTCGGCATCCGCTACATCGAGGCGTGGCTGCGGGGCATGGGCGCGGTCGCCATCTTCAACCTGATGGAGGACGCGGCCACCGCCGAGATCTCGCGCTCGCAGATCTGGCAGTGGATCAACGCGGACGTGGTCTTCGAGAACGGCGAGCACGCCACGGCGGACCTGGCCCGCAAGGTCGCGGCCGAGGAACTGGCCGCGATCCGCACGGAGATCGGCGACGAGGCCTTCGACTCCGGCAGGTGGCAGCAGGCCCACGACCTGCTGCTCCAGGTCTCCCTGGACCAGGACTACGCGGACTTCCTGACGCTGCCGGCGTACGAGCAGCTGGGCTGACGCGCGGCCCGGAGCGCCGCACCCCCGCCGGGCGACGGGCGGGGGTGCGGCGTTCCGAAGGACGGGGCGGCCACCCCGGAAAGGACGCACGACCAGGAGTGTACGTTCGTACGCTCTGGCTGTAGGCTCCCCGCATGACTGTCGACGTACTGAGTCGGCCGACCACGGCCGATCGGCATGCCCGTATCGCCGTCGCCGTGCTGTTTTTCACCAACGGCGCCCTGTTCGCCAACCTCCTGCCGCGGTATCCCCAGATCAAGGCGGACCTCGGTCTGAGCAACGCGGCCTACGGGCTGGCCGTCGCCGCCTTCCCCGCCGGGGCGATCGCCGCGGGGCCGGCCGCCGGAGTGGTCGTACGGCGGCTGGGGTCGGCGCGGGCCGCGGTGGCCGGGACCCTTGTGACCGGGGCCGGGATCCTGGCAGCGGGCCTTGCCGACTCCGTCGCCCTGTTCGCCGGGGCCCTGTTCCTGGCCGGCGCGATGGACGCGATCACGGACGTCGCGCAGAATGCCCACGGTCTGCGGGTGCAGCGCCGCTACGGGCGCTCCGTCATCAACTCGTTCCACGCGATCTGGTCCATCGGTGCCGTCACCGGCGGTTCCATGGCCGCGGCGGCCATCGCACTCGGCCTGTCGCGCGGGCAGCATCTGACCCTCTCGGCCGTCGTCTTCGCCGTCGCCGCGTGCGTCGCCCTGCGGTTCTGCCTCTCCGGCCCCGACACCGATCCGGTGTCCGGGTCCACCACCGACGGCATACCGGAACGGGCGGCGGGGGCCGCCGCCCGGGGACGCCGCACCGTGTGGGTGCTGACCGCACTCGTCCTGATCGCCACCGCCGGGACGCTGGTCGAGGACGCGGGCAGCTCCTGGGCGACGCTCTACCTGTCCGGCTCGCTGCACGCGTCGGTGACCCTGGCGGCCTTCGGCTACATCGCCCTGGTGGGGGCGCAGTTCATCGGCCGCAGCATCGGCGACAGGCTCGTCGACCGGTTCGGGCAGCGCACCGTGGCACGGGCCGGGGGGATCGTCGCCGCGGGCGGCATGGGGCTGGCCCTGGCCGTGCCGACGGTATCCGGGACCGTACTCGGCTTCGCGGCGGCCGGGTTCGGCGTGGCGACCCTGGTGCCCGCCGCGATGCACGAGGCCGATGAACTGCCGGGCCTGAAGCCCGGTTCGGGGCTGGCGATCGTGTCATGGCTGATGCGCCTGGGCTTCCTCGCCTCACCGCCGGTCGTCGGTCTGGTCACCGACGCGACAAGCCTCCGGGTGGGGCTGCTCGTGGTCCCGCTCGCCGGACTGCTCGCCTTCCTGTTCTCGGGAGTGCTCCGGAACCGGCGCCGGTAGGCACCGCCCCGTCGGCTTCAGCCCGGCAGCACCACCGTCCGCTGTGCCGAGAAGTCGCCCCAGGTGCCGTCCGGGAGCTTGGGGCGGATCTTGAGCGAGTAGCGGGTGCCGGGCGGGTCGGCGAGAGTGAGCCGGTACGTCGCCCGCCCCGCGGGCGGAGTGCCGCCCCAGACGATCGTGGTCGTCATCCTCCCGTTGAGGAACAGCTGGTACGCGGGAATCGTGCCGCCGGTGTCCGGCTGGTCCCAGGTGAGGTCGACGAGGAACTCCTTGCCGTCCGGCTGCGTCTCGGCCCGCAGGCCGGTGGGCGCCGTGCTCGCGGGGGCGCCGGGAGCGGCCGGGGTGGTGAGGTCGAGGGCGCCGCTGTCCGGGGACGACGTGTCCGCGGCGTCCCGGGCCCGCACGGTGAACGTGTAGACCGTGCCGGGCCGCAGCCCGGTGAGCCGGGCCGTGGTCCGCGTGCCGGAGACGCTGTGGATCCTGGAGTCCTCCTGGTAGATGTCGTACGACGTCACGCCCACGTCGTCGGTGGAGCCGCCCCAGGAGAGCGTGACCGTCCGGCTGCCGTCCGCCCTTCCCCGCAACGCGACGGGTGCCGTGGGGGGTTCCTCGTCGGCGGGGGTCGGAGCGGGCGTGGTGACGGGGACGGCGGCGCTCGGGTCGGAGAGGTTCCCCGCGGCGTCGCGGGCCCGGACCGTGAAGGTGTACGCGGTCGAGGCGGTCAGGCCGTCGACGTCCGTCATCAGCTTCGCGGCGGGCACCGTGGCGACCTTCTCGCCCTCGCGGTAGACGTCGTAGCCGGTGATCCCCTTGTTGTCGGAGGCCCGCTCCCACATGACGTGGGCGGTGGTCGCGCTGCCGGCCTGCGCGGTCACCCCCTGGGGGGCGGTCGGCTTTCCGGTGTCCGCTTCGGCGGACCCCGCGCAGGAGGTGAGCGCGGCTATGAGCAGCGCGGTGGAGCAGGTCAACGCGGTGCGTGCGTGGGGGCGTTGCACGGTGATGCCTTCCATCCGGAGCAATGGTCCAGACCTATATCCCACGGGGACGGGGGTGCGGACAAGAGGGCGGATCGAAACGTTCCACGACACCTGGGGCGAGTTCGCCACGCGAGAGAGGGCCGGAGGCGAATGCGAACGCGCCAGGGCCTCAACCCGGAAGGCCAGGGCGGCAGTTCAGGGCACTCCGACCACCTCTGCCACTGCCGTTCGGGGCGCGGGATGCGTGGGACGTCTCCATGAGAACCACACTTTATTTGCACGTTCAACATGCCTATGGTCTACTTCCCCCCGAACGGAACCCGGAAAATCGTACAATCATGGCGAAACCCTGGCACCGATCGCCCGGGCAGGCCGCACCACGCACCCCTGTGGTCGCGCGCTGCCCGCTTCCCTGTCGCACTGCCAATCCCGGCGCTGCGGCCATGACGGCTTCTGCATGGATGCGCTCACGCGCGTCGACTACTGATTGAGGACAAGCACACACATGACTGGCACGTCCAGGCGGTCCATTCTGGGCATGGCCGGCTTCACTACGGCAGCCGTCGCCGTAGCCGGAACCGGCATCCTCCGCTCGAACGACTCCGGCGACGACGCGGTGCTGGCAGCCAGCGTCCTCCCGGGCGTGAGCGAGCCGACACACTCCACGCTGGCCCCGTTCACGGACCCGCTGCGGATCCCTCCCACGCTGAGGCCCGGGAAGAAGGGCGTCACGGAGATCGATCTCGTCGAGGCCCGTCTCCGCCTGCACTCGCAGATGCCCACCACCCGTCTGTGGACCTACAAGGGACACTTCCCCGGCCCCACGATCGAGGCGCGCCGCGGGCACACGTTCCGGATCGCCTGGAACAACAGGCTGGCCGGCACCACGCCCGTGAAGGCCGTCTGGGTGCACGGCGAGGGCCCCGGCCCCGGCCTCCTGCCCTACAACCGCCCGGGAACCGAGGGCGCGTACCCGCGCCCCGAGGTCGACAAGCTCACCGCGTGGACGACGGTGCACCTGCACGGCGGACACCAGAACGCCATCAACGACGGCGCGGCCGAGTACGGAGTCGGCCCCGGCTCCACACAGTTGGCCGAGTACGCCAACGACCAGGCGGCGACGCACCTCTTCTACCACGATCACGCCATGGCGGTGACCGCGCTCAACGTGGCGGCGGGCCTCGTGGGCAACTACATCGTCCGCGACAAGGAGGAGTCCCGACTGGACCTGCCCAGCGGTGACTACGAGATCCCGCTGGCGATCCAGGACGTCAACTTCGACACGGACACGAAGGGACGGCTCAACGGGCAGGTCGTCTTCAAGCGGATCATCGGCGGGTCCGGCGCCCCCGAACCCGGCACGCTGCCGTCGGCGCTGTCCGTCCTCGCTCCCTTCACCCTGGTCAACGGCGTCGTCTGGCCGCACCTCGAAGTGGAGGCCCGCGCCTACCGCTTCCGCGCCGTCAACACATCGGACACCCGGATCTACCGGCTCGTCGTCGTCGACGAGGAGACCGGGAAGGCCGTCCCCGGCGCCATGAAGCTGATCGGCACCGACATGGGTCTCCTCGGGAAGCCGCAGACCGTCGAGGAGGCGATCTCCCTCTCCCCCGCCGAGCGCGCGGACGTCGTGATCGACTTCGCCGCCTTCCCCGGAAAGCGGCTCAAGCTCGTCAACACCATCGCGGGACAGCAGCCCGGAGCGCCCCTTCCGGACTTCGCCATCCCCTACCCCGAAGTCATGCAGTTCCGCGTCAGCAAGAAGCGACACGCGCCGACCCCTCTTCCGACAACGTTGTCAGGATCGTTCCGCAAGCTCAAGGCATCCGACATCCCGTCGAATGCCACCGAGCGGTTCGTCATGACGGCCTTCGACAGGACCGGCGGGATGCCGCAGCTCTGGGAGATGCAGGAGGTGGCGTCGGACACGCCGTCCGAGGACGGCATCGTGCAGATCGTGATGGCGGGCAGGACCCGGACGCTGCGCCGTACGGCCGCCATGTTCGAGGACACCACCACCTTCTTCGCGGCCGCGGGCACCTGGGAGAAGTGGCACTTCATCAGCGCGGGTCCGGCGGAGCTGCCGATCTACCACCCGATGCACATCCACCTGATGAACTTCCAGGTCATCGACCGGCGGGCCGTGGACGGTTCGGGCCTGGACGTCAGCGCCGGCCGGACGAAGAAGCCTCTGACCCTGGGTGCGCCGATGCCCGTCGCTCCCGAGGAGTCGGGCTGGAAGGACACCATCACGGTCACCGCCAACAGCCTTGTCACGGTGGCCGGACGCCTCGCCGACCAGACCGGCAAGGTGATGTACCACTGCCACATCATGTCCCACGAGGACGAGGGGATGATGCGGCCGTTCGTGATCATGCCGCCGGCGATCCACGAGATCCACGCCATGTCGATGGCCATGAACGGGGCCATGGGGACGAGCGGAACGAAGGGCATGCACTCCGGCATGACGATGTGACATCGGCCCGGCACGGCGTGACGGCGTCATTCCGACCCCGCACGGCGTGCCGGACGCCGCGTCACGCGGACCCACAGGGCGCGCCCGGGCCCCGGGCCGGCGGCAAGGTCGCCGCCGGCCCGGGCGCCCCGGACGCCCCTGCCCCGCCCCGAGGTACCCGTCAGCTGGTGAAGAACTCGCTGATCTGCTGGGCCACCTGGTCGGCGTGCTTCTTGTGCACGTGGTGACCGCCGCCGAGGGTGATGAGCCGGCAGTCGGGGATGAGCGAGGCCATGTCGGCGAGCCTCCCCTGCGGCATGGTGCTCTCCGGGCCCCCCGCGATCATCAGCGTCGGAGCGACGATCTGGCCCAGCTCCTCCGCCCACCGGGGATCGGGTTCGGCGATCTGGCCCCGGACCTCGTCCACGGCGTTCTCGTCGTAGTCCACCGGGCCGCCCGGGCGGCCGTCGCCGGCCGGTTGCCCCGGGAACGGCGGCGGTGTCTCCACCAGCACCAGCCGCTCCACGCGGTCCGCGTGCTCCTCGGCGAGCAGATACGCGACCACCCCGCCCATCGAGTGGCCGACGAGGCCGACCCGGTCGAGCTCGCAGGCGTCCAGGAACTCCAGGACGTCGTCCCGCATCTGCTCGAAGCCGTACTCGTCGGGCCAGTCGCTCCCGCCGTGGCCGCGGAGGTCGACGGCGTACACCCGCCACTCCTCGCCGAGCAGGCCGCCCACCGCCTCCCAGCTCAGGGACGAGCCGCCCAGGCCGTGCAACAGCACCACGGGTGAGCCGAACGGGTCGCCCCAGGTCCGGTACGCCAGCCGTACATCGCCGACGTCCACAACAGACTGATCTTCCATATCCCGAACGCTACAGGCGACGGACCCCAGGCGGCCCCGCCCCCCGACCTGGCACGCTTGGTGCGTGAAGCACAGACGTCTCGCCCTCGCCGCGGCCGCGGCCCTCGTCCTCACCGGCTGTTCCGCCTCCGGTCCCGGCTCTTCCGAGAAGGGGCTCGACGACCCGGCGAAGAAGGACATCGCGATGCGGCTGGTGTCCAGCGCCGAGAACTCGACGCTGGACTGGAAGGGCCAGTACGGCTACATCGAGGACATCGGCGACGGCCGCGGATACACCGCCGGCATCATCGGATTCTGCTCCGGAACCGGCGACATGCTGAAGGTGGTCGAGCGTTACACGGCGAAGCGCCCCGGCAACGGCCTGGCGCCCTTCCTGCCCGCGCTGCGCGTCGTGCGGGGCAGTGACTCGCACGAAGGGCTGGGCGACGCCTACGCGTCGGCGTGGGCGAAGGCGGCGGACGACCCGCTCTTCCGGTCGGCCCAGGACGCCGAGCGGGACCACACCTACTTCGGCCCCGCGGTCGAGCGGGCCGAGGCCGACGGGCTGAGCGCGCTGGGGCAGTTCATCTACTACGACGCCTACGTGATGCACGGCGGCGCCGACTCGGCGGGCACGGTCGGCTTCCGCACGATACGTGCCCAGGCCCTCGCCGAGCAGGATGCACCTGCCGAGGGCGGGGACGAGGAGGCGTATCTGAACGCGTTCCTCGACGCCCGGGTGGCGGCCATCCGGAAAGAACCCTCGCACAGTGACACCAGCCGGGTGGAAACCGCGCAACGCGTGTTCGTCCGCCAGGGAAAACTGCAGCTGGAGACCCCGTTGGAGTGGAAGGTCTACGGGGAGAGCTACCGCATCGACGGGAGCTGACGAGCGGGGCAGGTACGCGCACAGGGGGTTACCACGCGCTCCGACCTCTGGTAGGAAAGTTTCCTAACAGAACATCGGAACGACGAACTCCTGTTGGAGGACCGGTGCATCACCCCCACACCAGCACCTCACGTCGCACCACCCGACTCACCCGCAGCGTCGGATTCGCCGTGCTGGCCCTCGGGCTCGCCTTCACGGCGATTCCGGCGACCGCCCAGGCCGGCGCCCCCACGCCGGCGGCATCACACCTGGAGGCAGCCGCGACCGGACTCGACGACCCCGCGAAGAAGGACATCGCCATGCAGCTGGTATCCAGCGCCGAGAACTCGACGCTGGACTGGAAGGGCCAGTACGGCTACATCGAGGACATCGACGACGGCCGCGGATACACCGCCGGAATCATCGGATTCTGCTCCGGAACCGGCGACATGCTCGACCTGGTCGAGCTGTACACCGAGCGCGTCCCCGGCAACGCGCTGGCCGGCTACCTGCCCGCCCTGCGCGAGGTGGACGGCACGGATTCGCACGACGGGCTCGACCCCGGATTCACCGGGGCCTGGGCCAGGGCGGCGTCGGACCCCGCCTTCCAGCAGGCGCAGAACGACGAGCGCGACCGGGTGTACTTCAACCCGGCGGTGCAACAGGGCAAGGCCGACGGAATCGGGACGCTGGGGCAGTTCGCCTACTACGACGCCATCGTCATGCACGGGGGCGGCGGCGACCGCACCGGTTTCTGGGCCATTCGCGACATGGCCCTGTCAGAGGCCCGGCCTCCGTCGCAGGGCGGTGACGAGGTCGCCTATCTCGACGCGTTCCTGGACGCCCGGGTCTGGGCGATGAGGCAGGAGGAGGCCCACTCGAACACCAGCCGGGTGGACACCGCCCAGCGTGTCTTCCTGCGCGCCGGCAACCTGAATCTCGATCCGCCACTGGACTGGCACGTCTACGGCGACGCCTTCCACATCGGCTGACGCCCTGCGGCCCGGTGCGCGTACGCGTTCCCCGCGCGGGGTTCCCGTACGCGCACCGGTGGGGTCAGTGGGCCACGGGTACGGCCATCGGATCCTTCGGCTGTGCGTCGGCCCCGACTTCGGCCTCCGGCTCCGCGTCCGGCTCGCGGCCCCAGTGGTTGAAGGCCAGGTTGAGGACGATCGCCACGACGCAGCCGGTGGAGATGCCCGAGTCCAGGACCACGAGCATGTCCTCGGGAAAGGCGTGGTAGAAGTCCGGCGCGGCGATCGGGACGAGGCCGACGCCGACGGCCGCCGCGACGATCAGGGCGTTCTCACCCTTCTCCAGGGCCGCGGTGGCGAGGGTCTGGATGCCGCTCGCGGCGACCGACCCGAAGAGCACTATCCCGGCTCCGCCGAGAACGGGCAGCGGGACGAGGGCGATGACGGACGCGGCGACGGGCACCAGGCCGAGCAGCACCAGGATGACGCCGCCCGCGGCGACGACGAACCTGCTGCGCACCTTGGTCATCGCGACCAGCCCTATGTTCTGGGCGAACGCGCTGCACATGAATCCGTTGAAGAGCGGGCTGACGGCGCTGCCGAGGGTGTCGGCGCGCAGGCCGCCCTCGATGGTCCGCTCGTCGGCCGGGCGGCCCACGATCTTTCCGAGGGCCAGCATGTCGGCGGTGGACTCGGTCATGCAGACGAGCATGACGATGCACATGGAGACGATGGCCGCGATCTCGAACCGCGGTGCACCGAAGTGGAAGGGCGTCGGGAAGCCGATCAGGCCGGCGTCGCCGAGCGCCCCGAAGTCGGTGATGCCGGCGGGGATCGCGATCAGGGTGCCGACGACGAGACCGAGCAGGATCGCGATCTGCTGGAGAAAGCCGCGCAGCAGCTTGCGCAGGGCGAGCACGATCACGAGGGTGACGGCGGCCATGGTGATGTTGGTCATCGAGCCGTAGTCGTCGGCGCCGGCGTTGCCGCCCTGCGACCAGTTGAAGGCGACCGGGAGGAGCGAGACACCGATCAGGGTGATCACGGTGCCGGTGACGACGGGCGGGAAGAACCGCACCAGTTTGCAGAAGTACGGGGCGAGCACGAAGCCGAGCAGGCCGGCGACGACGATCGCGCCGAAGATGACGGCGATGCCGTCGTGCCCCCGGTCCTTGCCTATCGCGATCATCGGGGTGACCCCGGCGAACGAGACCCCGTTGACGAACGGCAGCCTGGCGCCTATGCGCCAGAAGCCGAGGGTCTGGAGCAGGGTGGCTATCCCCGCGGTGAAGAGGCTCGCCCCCATCAGGAAGGCGGTCTCCTTCGCACTGAGGCCCACGGCGGGCCCCACGATCATGGGCGGCGCCACTACGCCCGCGTACATGGCGGCCACGTGCTGGAGGCCGCTGGTGAACATCCTGAGGGGCGGAAGCTTCTCGTCGACCGGATGCTTCCGGCCGGGCTCTTGGACCGCGCGTGCTCCGGCCGCTTTTCCTTCGACTGCGTTCTTGCGAAACCTGGGCGTAGCTGCCACGGCTTCCTCCGGTCGGGTACACGTCGGTCGACGTGGGTGTCAGGGAGGTGGTGCTGAGTGGTGCGTTGGTGCAGGTCGTGCAGCTGGTGCGGGCAGCTTCGGGCTCACCCGTGGCGGGTGCGCGTACGGCTCGTACGCGCACCCGCACGGGCTGCCGCGGGCCTGTGCGGCCCACAGCGGCCGGCCGAGGGCCGTCCCCCTCGGCCGGCCTGTTCATGGGGGTGTGCCGGGCCGTCAGGCCCCGGCGGCGATCTGTGCGAGGCGCCTGGCCTCGTCGCGGGTGGCCCGGGCGATCGCGTCCTCGTCGACGGTGGTGAGGTGGTTGTCCTCGACTACGGGCCTGCCGTTGACGAGGGAGAGGGCCACGGGGGCCGCCGCACCGAAGACCAGGGCGGTCACCGGGTCGGCGATGGAGGCGTGGGCCAGGGTGTCCAGCTTCCACAGCACCAGGTCGGCGAGCTTGCCCGGCTCCAGCGAGCCGATCTCGTCGGCGCGGCCGAGGACCCTGGCTCCGCCGTGGGTGCCGAGTCGCAGCGCCTGGCGCGCGTTGAGCGCCTTCTCGCGGTGGGCGCCGAGACGGTTGATGAGGAGGGCGTTGCGCAGTTCGGTGTGCAGTTCGCCGGACTCGTTGGAGGCGGTGCCGTCGACGCCGAGCCCGACCGGGACACCGGCGGCGAGCATGTCGGGGACGCGGGCGATTCCGGCGGCGAGGCGGGCGTTGGAGGACGGGCAGTGGGCGACGCCGGTGCCGGTGCGGGCGAAAGCGGCGATGTCGGAGTCGTTCATGTGGACGCAGTGCGCCATCCACACGTCGTCGCCGAGCCAGCCGGTGGACTCGAAGTAGTCGGTCGGGCCCATGCCGAACAGTTCCTTGCAGAACTGCTCCTCCTCGACGGTCTCCGAACCGTGCGTGTGCAGCCGTACACCGCGTCGCCGAGCCAACACCGCACCCTGCCTGAGTAGTTCGGTCGAGACCGAGAACGGCGAGCAGGGCGCGACGGCGATCTGCGTCATCGCGCCGAACGAGGCGTCGTGATGCTCGTCGATGGTCGCCTCCGTCGCTGCGAGGGCGCCGTCGAGGGTCTCCACGGCGAAGTCCGGCGGCAGACCGCCGTCCTTCTGGCTGCGGTCCATGGAGCCGCGGGCTAGCGTGAACCGCACACCCATGTCGCGGGCGGCACCGATGATCGCGCCGGACAGGTCGCCGGAACCGCGGGGGTACACGTAGTGGTGGTCCATCGCGGTGGTGACACCGCCTCGGGCCATCATGGCGAGGGAGCCCTGCGCGGCGGCGCGGGCCATCGGCTCGTCGATGCGGGCCCACGTCGGGTAGAGCGCGACCAGCCAGTCGAAGAGGTTGTGGTCGGTCGCGAGGCCCCGGGTGATCCACTGGTAGAAGTGGTGGTGGGTGTTGACCAGACCGGGTGTGACGAGGTGTCCGGTGCCGTCGATCCGGCGTGCGACGTCGGCGAGTTGCTGCGGCGCGTTCCCCGCGCCGACGGACTCGATGCGGTTGCCCGCGACGACGACGTGCCCCGAGGCGTACTCCGTGTCGTGGGCGTCGACCGTGGCGATCGAACAGTTCTCGATGACGATGCGTTGCGTGGGCCTGAGGTCCGCCGAAGCTGCCATGGTGCTTCCTTCTTCTGTCTCTGGCGATGTGGGCACGGCAGGACCCTAGGAGGATTTGAGTGCCACAGCGTTACGGCCGTGGGTGCCGAGATGGTGGAAGAACAGGTTGAGCAGGACCGCCACGAGCGCTCCCGCACTGATCCCGGAGCCGAGCACGGTCTGTGCCCAGGAGGGGAATCCGGCGTAGAAGGCGGGTGCCGCGAGCGGGATGATGCCCGCGCCGAGTGCCACCGCCACGAGGATGATGTTGGAGCTGTCGTCGAGCCCGGCCTCGGCCAGGGTCCGGATGCCGCTCACGGCGATCGAGCCGAACAGGACGATGCCGGCGCCGCCGAGCACGGGCATCGGCACGAGCGAGACGACGGCTCCGAGCACGGGGAAGGCGCCCAGGACCAGCAGGGCGCCTCCGGCCGCGGCGACGACATAGCGGCTGCGCACCCGGGTCAGTGACACGACGCCGACGTTCTGCGCGAACGCGCTGGTCGGGAAGCCTCCGAAGACGGGGCCGAGGAGGGTGGCGATGCCGTCGGTGCGCAGCCCGCGCGTGATGGTGGCCCCGTCGGTGCGCCGTTCGCAGATCTCTCCGAGGGCGAGCATGCCGGCGGAGGACTCCGTCATGAGCACGAGCATCACGATGCAGAGGGACAGGATCGCGGCAGGACGGAACTCGGGGGCGCCGAAGGCGAAGGGGGTGGGCAGGGCGGCCACGGGGGCGGACCCGAGGGCGGAGAAGTCGGCGAGTCCGAAGGGGACGGCCGCCAGGGTGCCGGCGAACATGCCCGCCAGCAGGGCGGTCTGCTTGACGAAGCCGCGCCCGAAGCGCTGGATCAACAGGATCACGACGAGGGTGAAGGCGGCCAGGGCCAGGTACTTCATGGCACCGAAGTCGTCCGCGGTCGCGTCGCCCCCTTGCGCCCAGCCGACGGGGACCGGCATCAGCGTGACGCCGATGAGGGTGATCACGACGCCGGTGACGAGCGGCGGGAAGAAGCGCAGCAGCCGTCCGAAGAAGGGTCCGACGGCGAGACAGAAGACACCGGCGACGATCACGGCCCCGTAGATCGCGGGGAGTTGGTGGCCGGGCGCGCTGGTCTCGGCGATGGCGAGCATCGGCGCGATGCCCGCGGAGGACGCCGCGTTGACGAACGGCAGCCGGTTCCCGGCGAAGCCGCGGGCCCCGATGGTCTGCAGGAGGGTGGCGAGGCCGGCGATCAGGAGGCTCGCCGCGATGAGCCGGGTCATGCCGGCCGTGCCGAGGCCGACGGCCTGACCGATGATGAGCGGAGGGGTGACGACGCCCGCGTACATGGCGGCGATGTGCTGGAGCGCGGCGGGGACGAGCCGCGAGAGGGGGAGTTTTTCGTCGACCGGATGAACTGCCCTACCGGCAGCGGTCGATGGTGCGGTACACGGGCCTTTCGCCGGCCCCGTTGCAGGCTGTGCCATGGATTTTCCCTCCGGGATGACCGGGCCCCGCCCCGCTGGGAGGCGGGGGCCGGTTCAGCTCCGCGTCAGAGGTTGGTCATGTCGACCGGGATCTTCGGCTCGACGCCGTCCCGGAGCACCGTCGCCTCGATGAGGCCGTAGGGGCGGTCGGCCGCGAAGTAGACCTCGTTGTCGTTCTTGAGGCCGAAGGGCTCCAGGTCGACGAGGAAGTGGTGGTTGTTCGGCAGGGAGAAGCGGATCTCGTCGATCTCGCTGCGGTTGTTGATGATGCGCGAACCCATCTGGTACAGGGTCTGCTGGAGCGAGAGGGAGTACGTCTCCGCGAAGGCCTGGAGCATGTGCTTGCGCGTCTGCTCGTAGGACTTCTCCCAGTTGGGCATCCGCTCCTCGTCGCTGGTCCAGTTGTAGCGCCACCGGGCGGAGACGTCGGTCGCGAGGATGCGGTCGTACGCCTCCTTCAGCGTCGTGTACTTGTCCTTGACGTAGCCCCAGAACTCCGAGTTGGTGGAGTTCATGACGGTGAGGTCCTTGAGGCCGGAGACGACCTCCCACTTCGTCCCGTCGAAGGTGATCTGGGTGACGCGGGTCTCCTGGCCCGTGCGGACGAAGGAGTGCTTGACCTCGTCGGCGCCGATGAACTTCGAGTTGCCGTCCGCGGTCGCGATGCGCTCCCAGCCGTACTCCTCGATCCGGATACGGGCGACCTTGATCGGCTCCTGCGAGGTGACGAAGTGCCGCGCGAGGTGGATGCCGAACTGCTCGGCCGACTCGATGCCGTGTTCCTTGGCGAAGGCGAACACCGTGTTCTTGGTGGTGTCCGTCGGCAGGACGTTGGCGTTGGAGCCGGAGTAGTGGACGTCGTCCATGTCGCCGGAGAGGGCGACCGAGACGTTGAGGTCCTTGATGTGGTGGGTGTCGCCGTCCCGCGTGATCCTGACGACGCGGTTCTCTGCTTTGCCGTACTGGTTCTGGCCGAGAATCGTGGGCATTGTCTGCTAGCTCCCTCGGTAAACGGAGTAGCCGAACGGGTTGAGCAGCAGCGGTACGTGAAAGTGCTCACCCGGGGTGACGGCGAACGCGACCGCCACCTCCGGGAAGAACGCGCCGCTGTCCCTTACGCGGGGGGCGTCCTGCTGCGCCTCGGCTTGCTTCTTGGCTGTGAAGTACGACTCGGTGTCGAACGCGAGCCGTACGTGGGTGGTGCCTTCCGGCAGTGCCGGCAGGTCCTTGCAGCGCCCGTCCGCGTCGGTCGCGGATCCGCCGAGCGTCACGTAGTCGCCACTGCGGCCGCGCGCGGCGAGCGAGACGGCGACGGCTTCGGCGGGGCGGCCGGTGCTGGTGTCCAGGATGTGGGTGGACACCGATGCGGTGGTGTCGGTGCTCAAGACCGTCACGCTCCTTGTTCTGGGGAGTCCTGCACGAGGCGGGTCAGGCGGATGCGGTTGATCCTGCCCAGTTCGGTGCGCACGTGTCCGCGCTCCTCACCGGGCGAGTTCCCGATCCGGGACTTCACCGCGTCGCGCATCTGCTCACCGGTGGCACCGGTGGCACAGATCAGGAAGACGTGTCCGAACCGCTCCTGGTAGGCCAGGTTCAGTTCGAGCATCTCGGTCCTGAGTTCCTCGGACGCACCGGCCATCCCCCGCTGCTCACGGGCGGAGGCCGGGTCCCCGGGCTTCGGGCGGCCGATGGGCGGGTGGCCCGCCATCGCTTCGGCCAGGTCCTCCGCCGAGAGGTCGGCCGTGGCGGCGTCACTCGCGGAGAGAAGGGCGTCCACGTCGGCGTAGGGCCGGTGGGCGAGGACGAAGTTCCCCCACGCCGCACTGGCACACACCTCGTGCAGCGCGGCTGTGGCCTCGCAGGCCGCCAGGGTGTTGAACCGGGCGAGGCCCGGTGTGGAGCTCGAAGTCACGGGAGCCTCCGTGGCGGTTTTTCGCTGTGCGTTGTCGGGCTGCGGATAGCTAACGCCCTTCGCAACACCACGTCAACAGTTTGTTGAAATTCCACGAACAGATGATGCCGCCGCCCGGATTCCCGGACGACGGCATTGACCCGCATTGCGCTCGGCTACTCTCCCTTGGCCGAGTTGTCCCGGTTCAGGTAGTTGTAGACGGTGAAACGACTGACGCCGAGCGCCCCGGCCACCGTCTCGACACCGTGTCGCACAGAGAAGGCACCGCGTGCCTCCAGCGTGCGCACCACACCCTGCTTGGTCTTCCTGTCCAGGTCGGCGAGCGGCATCCCGTGCCGCCGCTCCAGCGCGGCCAGGATGTGGTCCAGCGATTCCGAGAGCTGCGGCAGACGTACGGCGATGACGTCGGACCCTTCCCAGGCGAGGACCACGTCGTCGGCGGCGGCCTGCCCCGGGTCCAGCAGTTCGGCGCCCATGGCGTCGACGAGCGGCTTCACCGCGGAGACCAGGGGGTGGTCGGCCGGTTCGGTCACGGAGTGTCCTCCCCGATCACGTTGACCTGGAGGGACACCCTGGTGGCGCCCGAGGCCAGGGCCTTGCGCAGCAAGGAGTCCACGGCCGTGAGGACCTGGTCGGCGCCTCCCTCGGCCGTGTTCCCGAAGGGGCCCACGTCCACGGCGTCGAGGTCGGCCGCCTGGATGACCTCCCGGGCCACGACCGCGTGAGCGGGCGCCTCGTCGAGATCGAAGGGCTCGGTGGTGAATTCCACCCTCAAGCGCACGGTGCCTCCCTCATGTCCCGCCGCGTCCATCGGCTCGCACGGCTCGCCCCGACCCTATGGCACGTACGTACGGGGCCCCGGGGGCAGGGCGCGGCGCCCGGGGCAGTGCCGGCGGCTCACCCGGCCGCGCCTCGCGGCACGGGACTCCGAGGCCCGGCGGCCTGACCGCGGGCACTCACGCCCGCACCTCATGGCGCCGCCTGGATGTCCCCCCGGGTGGACGACGTGATCGGGTCGCCGTGCGCGAAGTCCCCGGGCGGGATCCCCGGGTGGTGCCCGTCCCTGACCAGTGGGGCGCCGGCGGCCGCCGGGCCGAGGGCGAGCCGGGAGACGATCCGGTAGCGGTCGCCCCGGTAGAGCGAGTGGACGTACTCCACGGGCAGTCCGCCGGTGTCCGAGGTCAGGCGCTCGAAGAGCAGCGCCGGCGAGAGCTCGGGGACTTCCAGGAGCTGGGCCTCCGCCCGCGTAACGACGGTGGGCTCGATCGCCTGCACCGCCTCCCGGACGTGCACTCCGTGGGTGTGGCGCAGGTGCTCGTAGAGGTCTCCGTCCTCCAGCTCCTGCGCCGACAGGCCGGGCACCAGCGCGGCCCTGATGTGCAGGTGCTCGATCGCCATCGGGGTGCCGTCGACCAGGCGGAGCCGTGCGACGTAGACGATCTCCTCGGCGGGGGACATCCGCAGCTTGCGGCCGACCCGGGCGCCGGCCTGGAGGGTGGTGAACTCCAGCAGCCGGCTGGACCACGCCCCGGCCGCCTTGGGCAGGGTCAGGGCGAGGTCGGCGGAGACCAGTTCCTGGGTGATCTTCTCCGGCGCGACGAACATTCCCCGCCCGTGCTCACGGACCAGCAGCCCGGCCGCCACCAGCTCGTCGACGGCCGCGCGCACGGTGGGCCGGGACACGCCGAGCAGGGCGCAGAGAGCACGCTCGGACGGGATCGCGTCACCGGGACTGCGGCTCTCGATCAGTTCGAGGACCGCGTCACGGGTCCGTTCACGCTTGAGCACCGTCCCCGGCACATCGGCTTTCATGCAGGACCTTTCCGGCGTTCCGCTCGCTTTACCAGTTCGGCGCCTTACGGCCACTGGTCAGGGAAAGTGTAACCAGCTGCACCCCGAAGACCAGGGGAAGTCGGCAAGGTATCGCGAAAACCCCTTTGTACACAGGGGGTTGACGGCCCCATTGGTCTATGCCACCTTCATCCACCATCAAGAGGTGAGCTGTCCAGTGGACTTCACTGGTCAGGTGGTCAGGTCCTGCTCCCGTTGAGGTGAACCGTGAAGTACCGCTTGCTTGCCGGCGTGTCCGCGCTCGTGACAGCCGCCGCTCTCAGTGCCTGCAGTTCCGGTGGGGACGGCGCCGACGAGGCCGGAGGCGTCACCCGGGTCGACGTCTGGCTGATGCGCGACAGCGTGTCGGCCGCGTTCCAGAAGGAGTTCACCGAGGGGTTCGAGGCCGCGCACCCGGACATCGACGTGCGGATCCAGATCCAGGAGTGGGACGGCATCGGCCAGAAGATCACCGCCGCGCTGGCGAGCAACGACGCCCCGGACGTGATCGAGGCCGGCAACACCCAGGTCGCCCAGTTCGCGGAGAGCGGCGGTCTGCTGGACCTCAGCGACAAGAAGGACGAGCTGAACGGCGACAACTGGCTGAAGGGCCTGGCCGAGCCGGGTGCGTACGACGGCAAGCAGTACGGCATCCCTTACTACGCGGCCAACCGGGTCGTGATCTACCGCAAGGACCTCTTCGAGAAGGCCGGGGTCGACCCGGCCGCGATCACCACGCGCGAGCAGTGGATCGCGGCCACCACGAAGCTCAACACGGGGGGCACGCAGGGCATCTACCTGCCGGGCCAGCTCTGGTACGCCCTCGCAGGCTTCATCTGGGACGAGGGCGGCGACTTCGCCACGGAGTCCGGGGGCCGGTGGAAGGGGGCGCTCGACACACCCGAGGCCCAGCGCGGCATGGCCTTCTACGCGCAGCTCCAGGCGCTCGGCAAGGGACCGAAGGACTCCGACGAGGACGACCCGCCGCAGGCCGAGGTGATGGCGCAGGGCCAGGTCGCCCAGGTCATCTCCACGCCGGGCGGGGCCAAGGTGGTCGCCGAGAACAATCCCGAACTCAAGGACGAGCTGGGCTTCTTCCCCATCCCAGGGAAGACGGCCGGTACTCCGGGGGCGGTGTTCACCGGCGGTTCCGACCTGGTCGTCCCCGCCGCGGCCGGCCACCCGGACGCGGCCCTGACGTTCATCAAGGAGCTGACGGGCGACGCCTGGCAGCAGAAGCTCGCCGTGGCCATGAGCTACGTGCCCAACCGGACGACCCTGGCTCCCGCGGTCGCGAAGGACCCCGGCGCGTCGGCGATGGCCGTCGGCGCGGCAAACGGGCACGCGACGCCGAACACGCCGGGCTGGGCCGCCGTCGAGGCCGAGAACCCGATCAAGGACTACATGACCGCCGTCCTGACCGGCGGGGACGCGGCCAAGGAGGCGGCGAAGGCCTCCGAGGACATCACCCGCGCCATGAACGCCGGTTCCTGATCCCGGCCGATGGCTTCCACCGATGAGAGGAGGCCGGCCGTGCAGGTCGTCCGTGAAAGGACCGCGCCACGTGTGCGGCACCCCGCATCCGCACCGCCGCGGCGACGGCCCGGGCGGCCCCCGCACGGCTTCTGGCCGTACGCGCTGATCGCACCCGCGATCGGCGGGATGCTCTACCTGCTCGTCTATCCGCTGGTGCGGGCCGTGGTCATCTCCCTGCAGGACTTCAGGCTCCGCCAGCTGATCAGCGGGGACGCCGAGTTCGTGGGGCTGCGGAACTACCGGACGCTGCTGTCCGATCCGCGCTTCTGGGAGGTGACCGGCCGCACCTTCGTCTTCATGACGGTCAACGTCGTACTGATCATGGCCATATCGACTCTGGTCGCCCTCATGACGGAGCGGTTGCGCCGGGCCGGGCGTACCGTCGTGCTCTGCTCGCTGGTGCTTGCGTGGGCCATGCCGGTGGTCGCGGCGACCACGGTCTTCCAGTGGCTGTTCCACTCGGAGTCCGGCATCGTCAACCAGCTGCTGACCGCGGCCGGCTTCCACTCGTTCGACCGCTACCCGTGGTTCGCGAACGGCACGGCGGCCTTCACGATCCTGGTCGCCCTGATCGTCTGGCAGTCGGTGCCGTTCGCGGCGGTGACGCTCTACTCGGCCCTGACCACCGTGCCCGCCGAGCTGTACGAGTCGGCCCGGCTGGACGGCGCGTCGGGTTCCCGGATCTTCCGCTCGATCACCTTCCCGATGCTGCGGCCGATCTTCATGCTGGTCCTGTCGCTGGAGGTGATCTGGACCTTCAAGGCGTTCGTCCAGATCTGGGTGATGACCCGCGGCGGTCCGGGCGACGCCACGACGATCCTGCCCGTGTACGCGGTGCAGACGGCGCTCTCCAGCCAGCGCTACGACCTGGGGTCCGCCGCGTCGATGATCACCGTCGTCCTGATGTCCGGGGTGCTGGTCGCCTACTTCCGCCAGATGTTCCGCCAGGAGGACGACCCGCGATGACCCTGCTCAGCCCCCGCGTCCGGCGGATCCCGCTGAACGCCGCCGCCGTCGTGACCGTCGCGGTCTGTCTGTTCCCCGTGTACTGGATGGTGTCGACGGCCTTCAAGCCGTCCAAGGACATCCGGTCCGCGGAGCCCCGGCTCGTGCCCTACACCTGGACGCTGGACCACTTCCGCCGGGCCGTGCAGGCGGACGGCTTCGAACTCTTCTGGCGCAACAGCGTCCTGGTCACCCTGGGCGCCGTGCTGCTCTCGCTCGTCGTCGCGCTCGGGGCGTCGTTCGCCGTCGCACGGCTGCGGTGGAAGGGCCGGCGGCAGTTCATGCTGCTGGTCTTCATCGCCCAGATGGCGCCCTGGGAGTCCCTGATCATCCCGATCTACATCATCTCGCGCGACACGGACATGCTCGACCGGCTGCCGACGCTCACCCTCGTCTACTTCATGATCACCCTGCCGTTCACGATCGTGGTGCTGAGGGGGTTCCTGGCGACCATCCCGCCGGAACTGGAGGAAGCCGCCCAGGTCGACGGCTGCACCCGGACCGGCGCCTTCGTCAGGGTCGCGCTGCCGCTGCTCGCCCCCGGCCTGATGGCGACCTCGCTCTTCGGATTCATCACCGCCTGGAACGAGTTCGCGTACGCCAACTTCCTGATCATCAAGCAGCAGGACAACCGCACCCTGCCGGTCTGGCTCTCCTCGTTCCAGAACACCTTCGGCACCGACTGGGGCGCCACCATGGCCGCCTCCACTCTGTTCGCCCTGCCCGCGCTCGTCATCTTCCTGCTGCTCCAGCGCCATGTGACCTCCGGCTTCGCCGCCGGCGCGGTCAAGGGCTGAGCCCCGCCGGGCCTCCCCCGCGAACCCGCACACGCGAACCGCCCGACCCCCGAACCCGGAGGCCCCCGTGCCCGCACCACGCCCCGAGCCCTCACTCCTCCCCCGTCCCCACAAGGTCTCGCCACGCCCGGGCCGGTTCGTCCTCGGCCAGGACACCTCCGTACGCGCCCTGCCGGGTGCGGAGGGAGCGGCGGACCTGCTGCGCGCGCTCGTCGGCCCCACCACCGGGCTGCCGTTGCCGCCGTCGGCGGAGGGCCGCGTCGTCCTGGCCCTCGACCCGGACCTCGGCGGGCTCGGCGACGAGGGGTACGGCCTGACCGTCGGACCGCAGGCCCTGCTGCTGCGCGCCGCCCGGCCCGCGGGTCTGCTCCGTGGTGTCCAGACGATCCGTCAGCTTCTGCCCCCCGAGGCGTTGTCGGGCGGTGTGCACCGCCCGGCCTGGGAGCTGCCGTGCGTGGAGATCAGCGACGTACCCCGGTACGCCTGGCGCGGTGCGATGCTCGACGTCGCCCGGCACTTCCAGCCGGTCTCCTATCTGCACCGGTACGTCGACCTGATGGCACTGCACAAGCTGAACGTCCTCCATCTGCACCTCACGGACGACCAGGGCTGGCGGATGCCGGTCGACGCCTTCCCCCGGCTCACCTCGGTGGGCGGGCTGCGCGCCGAGTCCCTGTCCGACGGGGTGCCGCACGGGGGTTCCTACACCAAGGCCGAGCTCCGCGGCCTGGTCCGCCACGCGGCGGAGCGCGGGGTGACCGTCGTGCCGGAGATCGAGATGCCCGGTCATGTGCGCGCGGCGCTGGCTGCCTACCCTTCGCTGGGCAACCACCCGGAGCGCCCGCTCGACGTCTGGACCAGGTGGGGCGTCTGCGACACGGTGCTCGGGGTGCACGAGGGGGTCTTCGACTTCTGCCGGGCCGTGCTGGAGGAGGTCATGGGCGTCTTCCCCTCCCCCTACATCCACATAGGCGGCGAGGAGTGCCCCACGACCGAGTGGGAGAACAGCCCGGCGGCCCGGGAACGTGCCGCGGCCGAGGGGCTCGACGGCCCCGGTGAGCTGCACGGCTGGTTCATGGGCCGCGTCGGCTCGTTCCTGGTGGAGCACGGCCGCCGGCCCACGGGCTGGGCGGAGAGCGGCAGCGAACTGCCGCCCGAGTTCACGGTGATGACGTGGCGCGACCCGGCCCACGCCCGCACCGCCGCGCGGCGCGGTCACCACGTGGTGACCGCGCACCACCGTGCCACCTACCTCGACTACGCCCAGTCCACGGATCCGGACGAGCCCCCGGCCCAGCCGGGCGACCCGGTCCCCCTGCACGCGGTCCACGCCAACGAACCCGTGCCGCTGGACTGGGAGGCCGACGAGGCGTCCCGTGTCCTGGGCACACAGGCGCAGTTGTGGACCGAGTACGTGACGACGCCGGACCGCATCGAGTACCTCACCTACCCCCGGCTGTGCGCACTGGCGGACCGCGCCTGGTCCGGCGGGAACGGCGACTGGTCCGGTTTCGTCGAGCGCCTGCGCCATCACACCGCCCGGCTGGACGCCCTCGGTGTCCGGTACCGGCCTCTGACCGCGCGGTCCCTCGCGACCGCGTCAACAGGTACAGCGCGACCCCCTCTTTAGCCCGATCTCCCACCGTTCCGGAGAGGAACATCGCCATGAGTGCTTTCCGCAGAAGCCGTGTCCGCGCGGCGGCGGCCGCCGCCGTCACCCTGGCCATGGGCTGTACGGCCCTGGCCGCACTGCCCACGACGGCAGGTGCCGCGGCGGCCGCGGCCGGGCTGGCCGTCCAGTACCGCACGAGCGCGTCCGGGGCCACCGCCGACCAGAGCGAGCCGTGGCTCAAGGTCCGCAACACCGGCAGCACGAGCGTGCCGCTCGCCGACGTCAAGGTGAGGTACTACTTCAAGGCCGATTCGGCGTCGGCCGCGTACCGTTTCGCCTGCTCGTGGGCGGTCAAGGGCTGCGGGAACATCACCGGGACCTTCAAGACCCTGCCGAATCCGACGGCCACCGCGGACCGTTACCTGGAGATCGCCTTCAGCGGCGGTGCGGGCAGCCTCGCCCCGGGGGCGGACACCGGGGACATGCAGCTGCGCTTCTACCGCGCGGACTGGCAGACGCTGCGGCAGAGCGACGACTACTCCTTCGGGGCCGAGCGGGGCACCTACGCCGACTGGTCCCGGATCACGGCCCAGCTGGGGGGCGTCACGGCCTGGGGTGAGGCCCCGGGAGGCGACGACCCGACGGATCCGACCGATCCCCCCACCGACCCGCCGGCCGACGGGCCCACGCTCTTCGACGACTTCAACTACTCCGGCCACACGGACCCGAAGATCGCGGCGAACGGCTGGAGCGTCCGCTCGAACTCGGGCGGCCCCGGTGTGCCGGGTGCCGTGTGGGCGCCCGAGAAGGTCACCTTCGCGAGCCAGAGCGGCAACTCGATCATGAATCTGGAGACGTCGACCGCCGGCACGGGCGCCTCGACCGTGCAGACGGAGATCCTCACCCGCTCGTCGAAGTTCCGCAACGGCACCTACGCGGCACGTGTGAAGTTCAGCGACGCCCCGAAGTCCGGTCCGGACGGCGACCACCTCGTGCAGACCTTCTTCACGATCAACGACCTGAAGGCGCCGATGGCCGACGACTACGCCGAGTACGACTTCGAGTACCTGCCGAACGGCGGCTGGGGCGAGCCGTCCAACATCCTCTACACCACGTCCTGGGAGACCTACCGGCCCGATCCGTGGGAGGCCGTGAACCAGCACAGCGAGGCCCGCCAGAGCTACGCCGGGTGGCACGACCTGGTGGTGACGATCGACAACAGCGCCATCACGTACTACGTCGACGGACAGCCGTTCGGCACGCACGGGGCGGCCTACCTCCCGGAGCGGCCCATGTCGATCAACTTCAACCAGTGGCTCATCGATCTGGCGGGCCAGAGCAGCACCGCTCCGCGGGCGTACGACCAGCAGGTGGACTACGTCCTTCACGTGAAGGACCAGGTCCTCTCCCCCGCGCAGGTGTCGGCTCTGGTGAGCGGCTACCGGGCGGCCGGGACGGCCTTCCGGGACACGGTACCGGGCGTCTGACCAGGCAGGTGTGAGCAGGGGCGGGGTGGTGGGCCGGGCGGGCCTCCACCCCGCTTCCGTGTGTCCGGAATTCGGGTGGCCTCTTGACAGCCGCGCCACCCGCCGGGCAATCTTCCGTTAAGCAGAAACGAACTTCCGCGATACGGAAGGAGCGCAGAATGGGTTTCTCGGACCAGCGCTTCGATGTGAACCTCTCGATCCTCTTCACCGAACTCCCGCTCCTGGAGCGTCCGGCGGCGGCAGCCGCGGCGGGCTTCACCGCGGTCGAGCTCTGGTGGCCCTGGATCGAGACCCCCACCCCGGCGCAGGCCGAGCTCGACGCCCTGAAGAAGGCGCTCGACGACGCGGGAACGCAGCTGGTGGGGCTGAACTTCTACGCGGGCCGGCTGCCCGGCCCCGACCGCGGCGCGGTCTCGGTGCCCGGCGACGAGTCGGACCGCTTCCGCGCCAACATCGAGGTGGCGGCCGGTTTCGCGGCCTCGGTCGGCTGCAGGGCGCTCAACGCGCTGTACGGCAACCGCGTCGAGGGCGTGGACCCCGCCGCCCAGGACGAACTCGCCCTGGAGAACCTGGTCCTGGCCGCCCGCGCGGCCGACCGGATCGGGGCGGCCCTCCTGATCGAAACCCTCAACGGCACGGAGTCGCCGCTCTATCCGCTGGTGAGCGCACCGGCCGGCATCGAGGTCGTCGACCGCGTCAACGAGGCGACGGGCCTGGGCAACGCCACGTTCCTGCTGGACCTGTACCACCTGTCGATGAACGGCGAGGACCTCAGCCAGGTGATCAAGGCGTACGCCTCGAAGACCGGCCACGTCCAGATCGCCGACAACCCGGGGCGCGGCGCGCCCGGCACCGGCTCGCTCCCGCTGGAGAGGCTCCTCGACGAGCTGACCGAAGCCGGTTACGACGGCTGGGTCGGCCTGGAGTACAAGCCGGGCGACCGCCAGAGCGCCGAGTCGTTCGCCTGGCTCGCGGCCGCGCACCGGCCGGCCCGCTGACGGCCCCGCCCCACGTACACACGCTTACCGGAAGGCACCCTCATGAGCAGCAACCTCCCCAAGGTCGCCTGGATCGGGCTCGGCATCATGGGCTCCCCCATGTCCGAGAACCTGGTCGAGGCCGGATACCAGGTCACCGGTTACACCCTGGAGCAGGACAAGATCGACCGGCTCGTCGCAGCGGGCGGCCGGGGTGCCGGCTCGATCGCCGATGCGGTGCGCGACGCCGACGTCGTCGTCACGATGGTCCCGGCGTCCCCCCAGGTCGAGGCCATCGCGTACGGCCCCGACGGCATCCTGGAGAACGCCCGCGAGGGCGCCCTGCTGATCGACATGTCGTCGATCACCCCGCAGACCTCCGTGGACCTGGCCGCACGGGCGAAGGAGAAGGGCATCCGCGTGCTGGACGCCCCGGTCTCGGGCGGCGAGGCGGGCGCGATCGAGGCCGTCCTGTCCATCATGGTCGGCGGCGAGCAGACCGACTTCGACGCCGCGCAGCCGCTGCTCCAGGTGCTGGGCAGGACGATCGTGCTGTGCGGACCCCACGGCTCCGGCCAGACGGTGAAGGCCGCCAACCAGCTGATCGTCGCGGTCAACATCCAGGCCTGCGCGGAGGCCGTGGTCTTCCTCGAGAAGTCGGGCGTGGACCTGGGCGCCGCCCTGGACGTCCTGAACGGCGGGCTCGCGGGCTCGACGGTCCTGACGCGCAAGAAGGACAACTTCCTCAAGCGTGACTTCGCTCCGGGCTTCCGGATCGACCTGCACCACAAGGACATGGGCATCGTCACGGACGCCGCACGCAACGTCGGCGCGGCCCTGCCCGTCGGCGGGGTCGTGGCCCAGCTGGTCGCCTCGCTGCGCGCCCAGGGCGACGGCGGGCTCGACCACTCGGCACTGCTGCGCTCGGTCGAGCGGCTCTCCGGCTCCCAGGTCTGACACCCCGGCCCTTCCAGGGGCCCCTGAACTCCGGGTCGCGGTGGCGCTGACACCTGTCCTGTCGCGCCCAGGCGCCGCCGCGGCCCGGAATCCAATCCTCCAATTTCAACAAACTGTTGACGTGCCGTTCCCGGCTTATCTACGCTCCTGAAGCCGTCAGCAGCCCCGTACGGAAGGCCTCCATGTCCCAGCGTGTGCTCACGACCGAGTCAGGCGCCCCGGTCGCCGACAACCAGAACTCCGCCACGGCCGGCGCCGGCGGGCCGGTCCTCCTCCAGGATCAGCACCTGCTGGAGAAGCTCGCCCGCTTCAACCGTGAGCGCATCCCGGAGCGCGTGGTCCACGCCCGCGGCTCCGGCGCGTACGGCTACTTCGAGGTGACGGACGACGTCACCGGCTTCACCCGCGCCGACTTCCTCTCCGAAGTGGGCCGCCGCACCGAGACGTTCATACGCTTCTCCACGGTCGCCGACTCGCTGGGTGGCGCCGACGCCGTACGCGACCCCCGCGGTTTCGCGCTGAAGTTCTACACGAACGAGGGCAACTACGACCTCGTGGGCAACAACACGCCGGTCTTCTTCATCAAGGACCCGGTGAAGTTCCCCGACTTCATCCACTCACAGAAGCGCGACCCGTTCACGGGACGCCAGGAGCCGGACAACGTCTGGGACTTCTGGGCCAACTCCCCCGAGTCGACGCACCAGATCACCTGGCTGATGGGCGACCGCGGCATCCCTGCCTCCTACCGGCACATGAACGGCTTCGGCTCGCACACCTACCAGTGGACGAACGCCGAGGGCGAGACCTTCTTCGTCAAGTACCACTTCAAAACGAACCAGGGCGTGCGCTCGCTCTCCGCCGAGCAGGGCGCGGAGCAGGTCGGCAAGGACGCCAACTCGCACCAGACGGACCTGCTCCAGGCCATCGAGCGGGGCGTCAACCCGTCCTGGACGCTGCACGTGCAGGTGATGCCCGCCGCCGAGGCCGCGGACTACCGCTTCAACCCGTTCGACGTCACGAAGGTGTGGCCGCACCCCGACTACCCGCTGCGGCGGGTCGGCCGTCTGGTACTGGACCGCAACCCGGACAACGTGTTCGCCGAGGTGGAGCAGGCGGCGTTCTCGCCGAACAACTTCGTGCCCGGCATCGGCCCGTCCCCGGACAAGATGCTCCAGGGCCGGCTGTTCGCCTACGCCGACGCGCAGCGCTACCGCCTGGGCATCAACCACACCCAGCTCCCGGTCAACGCGCCGAAGGCGGCCGTCGTCGACAACTACGGCCGGGACGGCCTCCACGCGACCCGCTACGGCTCGCGCCAGGACAAGAACTACGAGCCCAACTCGTACGCCGGTCCCGCGCAGACCGGGCTGCCACTGGCCGCCCCGATCGCCGTCCACGGCTGGACGGGTACGCACGAGGCACCCGCCCATACGAAGGACGACGACTTCTTCCAGGCGGGCGAGCTGTACCGGCTGATGTCGGCGGACGAGAAGGACCGCCTGGTCGCCAACATCGCCGGGGGCCTCTCCCAGGTCACCCGCGACGACGTCATCGAGAAGAACCTCGCCCACTTCCACGCCGCCGACGCCGACTACGGCAAGCGCGTGGAGGAGGCGGTCCGCGCCCTGCGCGAGGACTGAGCCTCCTTACCGGGGCCCTGCCCGTGCCGCGTACCCGGATGAGGGGCAGCGCGCGGCACCGGCAGGACGGGACCGCGGCGGCGGACGACGCCAGTGCGGTGGCGAAGGGCCGGGCGGCCCGCTCCAGACCTGAAGGAGCCGGCCGCCCACGCCCACGGTCCGTCGCCGCGGTCGCTGTGAACGGGGAACAGGGGTGCGGTGTACGCCGGTCGGCGTGCGCCGCACCCCTGTTCCGTGTGCTCGCCGCCCGCGTACTCGTCCGGCCCCCGGCGCGGCCGGATGAGTACGCGGACGGATGGACACCGCGGCTCCCGCGGCGAGACTGGCCGCATGACCAAGACGCGTGTCCGTGCCGCATTGTCACTCCCGCTCGGCCTCTTCCTGGCCCTCACCGGCTGTTCCGCGCAGGACCGGGCCACCGGTCCCGAGGAGGTACGCGAACTCGCCGGAAGCACCCGGGCGCGTCACTCCCGTGAGGGCGCCGAGGAACATCTCAGGTCCGTCGTGCGCGCGTACGACGAGGAGACGCCCCTCGCGCTCGGCCTGGTGTCCCTGGACGACACGTGCGCGGGCGGTGCGGCCGAGGAGTGGCTCCCGTCCTCGGAGGACGACCGCTACAGGATCAGGTGCACGGTGCGGATGACGGCGTACTACGGAGGGGATCCGAAGCGGATCGCGAACGCGCTGGAGGGCGTTTTCACAGCGGGCGACCGCGAAGCCTCCGGTGGCGGGGCGGCGGGCGCGATCCCGTTCGGTCACGACGAGCACCGCGAGCGCCTCGTCGCGTACTACGAGGGGCGCGGCCCGAACCCGACGGGCCCGGACGCGCCCGAACCGGCCCAGGTGTCCGACCCCTCGCAGACCCTTTCCTGGGACACCGTGCGCAGCGACCCGCCGACGCGGACGGCAGAACCGGGTAGGCCGGCGGCGAGCGATCCTCCCGTGAGCCGGCACCTGCGTGAGCCGGCGTCGACGACGGTGGCGGACGTCCGCGCACACCACGGCATGGTGTTCCGCCTGGAGTTGTCCGCGGTGGAGTACTACAGCGTGTCCAAGGACGGCAGGACCGTGCAGGACTGGGAGTGAGGCGCACCCGGCCCGTCCGGCCCGCAGGGAACCCTCGTCGACGCACCGGGGCCCGGCCCGCTCAGTCCCTCGCGGGGACCGGCGGGCCGGGCCCCGGTCTCGGGCTCGGCGGTGACCGCGGGGTCAGGAGACCGTCAGGGGGCGGATCGCCGTGGGGGCGTGGCCGGGTTCTGTCGCGATGTCCTCGAACTCGTTGACCGACGCGATGTCGCTCCCGCTCATCGAGATGTTCGTGACCCGCTCCAGGATCGCCTCGACGACGACCGGCACCCGGTGCTCGGCCGCGAGCTTCTTCGCCTCCTCGAAGGCCGGCAGCAACTGGTCCGGCTCGGTGACCCGGATCGCCTTGCAGCCCAGGCCCTCGACGACCTTGACGTGGTCCACGCCGTAGACGCCCAGCTCCGGGGAGTTCTGGTTCTCGAACTCCAGGTTGACCTGGAAGTCGATGTCGAAGTTGCGCTGCGCCTGCCGGATGAGCCCGAGGTAGGAGTTGTTCACCAGCACGTGGACGTAGGGGATGCGGTGCTGCGCCCCGACCGCGAGCTCCTCCAGCATGAACTGGAAGTCGTAGTCGCCGGAGAGCGCGACGACGGAGCCGTCGGGGTCGGCTGTGGCGACACCCAGCGCGGCCGGGATCGTCCAGCCGAGGGGGCCGGCCTGGCCGCAGTTGATCCAGTGGCGCGGCCGGTAGACGTGCAGCATCTGCGCGCCGGCGATCTGGGAGAGGCCGATGGTGCTGACGTAACGGGTCTCGGGGCCGAACGCCCGGTTCATCTCCTCGTACACGCGCTGGGGCTTCAGCGGCACGTTGTCGAAGTGCGTACGGCGCTGGAGCGTGGCCCGGCGCTCCTGCGTGGAGGCCGCCCACACCGAGCGGTCCTTCAGCCTGCCGGCTTCCTTCAGCTCCCGCGCAACCTCGACGAAGAGCGCGAGGGCCGCCTTCGCGTCGGAGGCGATGCCGAGGTCCGGGGCGAAGATCCTGCCCAGCTGGGTGGGCTCGATGTCCACGTGGACGAAGGTGCGGCCACGCGTGTAGACGTCGAGCTTGCCGGTGTGCCGGTTCGCCCAGCGGTTGCCGATGCCGAGGACGAAGTCGGACTCCAGGAAGTTCGCGTTGCCGTAGCGGTGCGAGGTCTGCAGGCCGACCATGCCCGCGTTCAGCGCGTGGTCGTCGGGGAGGATGCCCCAGCCCATCAGGGTGGGGACGACCGGAACCCCGGTCAGTTCCGCGAACTCCACCAGCAGCGCGGAGGCGTCCGCGTTGATGATGCCGCCGCCGGCGACGAGCAGCGGCCGCTCCGAGGCGTTGAGCATCTCGACGGCCCGCTCGATCTGCTTGCGGCTCGCGGAGGGCTTGTGGACGGGCAGCGGCTCGTACAGTTCGGGGTCGAACTCGATCTCGGTGAGCTGCACGTCGATCGGCAGGTCGATGAGGACCGGTCCGGGCCGGCCCGTGCGCATCAGGTGGAAGGCCTGCTGGAAGACGCCCGGGACCTGCGCGGCTTCCAGGACGGTCGTCGCGGCCTTGGTCACCGGGGCGGCGATCGACGCGATGTCGACGGCCTGGAAGTCCTCCTTGTGGAGGACGGCGGTCGGCGCCTGGCCGGTGATGCAGAGGATCGGAATCGAATCGGCGATGGCGGAGTACAGGCCGGTGATCATGTCGGTGCCGGCGGGCCCCGACGTACCGATGCAGACGCCGATGTTGCCGGCCGCGGCACGCGTGTACCCCTCGGCCATGTGGGAGGCGCCCTCGACGTGGCGGGCGAGGGTGTGGTGCACCCCTCCGGACGCCTTGAGAGCCGCGTAGAACGGGTTGATCGCCGCACCCGGCACACCGAACGCGTTGCTGACGCCTTCGCGCTTGAGGATCTCAACTGCCGCTCGGGCAGCGGTCATACGAGGCATGAGTGCTCCTGCTCGGACCTGGTGGAGTCGGGCTCTGTCGCGCCACCTGAGAGCACCAATTCCGCATTATGGAAATCTACTTCTGCTATACGGAATCAACTTAGAGGGGCCTCGCGCAGCCGTCAAGAGAGGGCGGTAACGCGGCACCGGGGCGCGGCGGAGTGCGCCGTTTCTCCGCCCGGAGGGTCGCTCCTGGTGGACGATGGGAGCACGGAACGCAACCGCCGCGGGAGCGGCGAAGGAAGGGGCGACACGTGGAGTCCGTACCGGTGCGATGCCCCGTCTGCCGCCGGGACCACGCCTACATCACGCCGGTGTACCCCTGCCCCTGCGGCGCCCCGACGGCCCCGCCGCTCATGCGCGGCGCCCCGGCCGTGCCCCTCACGCACCGCACGTGGGACGACGACTGGGTGAGCGTGCGCTGCCACTCCTGCGGGCGGCGCGACCAGTGGCCCCACCCCGAGCTCTGCTGCCCCTGCGGCGCGGTACTGCGGATCCCCGTACGCCCCGTGGCCACGCACGGGGTGGCACCGCCCACCACCCCCGGGCCCTCCCACATACCGCTGCCCCGCACGGCCGCGCATCCGCGCCCGTCGTTCCGGCCCCTGGTGATACGCACCGCCAGGGACGCCGTGAGCACGGCCGCGCTGTATCTGCGGTGGCTGGGCTACCGCGACGTGGTGCAGCCCGAGGCGCGGCCCAGCTCCCGGATCGACCTCAGGGCCGCCGGCCTCATCGCCCAGGTCGACGCGACGACGCGGCCGACCCCCCTCCGTGACGTCGAGTGCTTATGGCTGAACGCCCTCAACTCCTCCGTGTCCGGCGTGCTCTTCTCGCTGGCCGGTTACACCGACGAGGCGCGCTCCCGGGCGGACGGGCTCGCCATCCCCCTGTTCGTCCTGGATCTCACCGGGACGCCGCAGCCCGTGAACGGATCCGCCGACGAGCTGATAAGCAGAGGCCCCTGACGGGATGTCACCACACACGCCTTCCCCCGGGCCCGCCGAGTTCCCGCAGGATGATTTCGGTCACCTGTGCCCCCCGAGCCGCATATGTTCGGTCTGTTGTCAGTATGAGGACGTAGAGTGAAGGCATGGTCTTAACTCCTCGGCATCCCACCCACTCCACCCCTGTTTTCCTCACCCAGCCCGCACACCCGTCCGCCGTCGAGGCCAACGACGCCATCCGCGCACTCGTCGACGCGCGCGCGGGCCAGGACTGGACGCCGGTGGAGGCCGCGGAGTACGAGGTGCTGCTCATCGAGTGGGCGGCGGCCACCCAGGGCATCGGTTTCGGCGTCGCCGAAGCCGCCTGACCCTCCGGCCCGCGCGACGGCTCCGGTCCTAGGCGCCGTAACCCTCCCGCAGTTCGATCTTCCGGACCTTGCCGCTCACCGTCATCGGGAACGCGTCCAGGATCCGCAGCGCCCGCGGGACCTTGTAGTGGGCCAACTGCTCGCGGCAGTAGGCCGCCACCTCGTCCAGGGTCGGCGGATCGGCCGGGTCACGGGGAATCACGCAGGCCAGGATCTCCTCGCCGTACACGGCGTCCGGCACGCCCACGACCTGCACGTCCGCGATCTTGGGATGGCCGTAGAGGAACTCCTCGATCTCGCGCGGATAGACGTTCTCACCCCCGCGGATGATCATGTCCTTGATCCGGCCGACGATCTGGACGTATCCGTCCTCCCGCATCACCGCGAGGTCCCCCGTGTGCATCCACCGCCCCGCGTCGACGACCTCGGCGGTCCGCTCCGGCTGGTCCCAGTAACCGAGCATGACGCTGTACCCACGGGTGCACAGCTCACCAGCCGCACCGCGCGGCAGCGTCACCCCGGTCGCGGGGTCGGTCACCTTCACCTCGATGTGCGGCATCACGCGGCCGACCGTGCCCGTGCGGCGTTCCAGATCGTCGTCCCGGCGCGTCTGGAGGGACACCGGGGAGGTTTCCGTCATGCCGTAGCAGATCGACACCTCCTCCATGTGCATCTCCGCGACGACCCTCTTCATCACCTCGACCGGGCAGGGCGAGCCGGCCATGATCCCGGTGCGCAGCGAGGAGAGATCGTACGAGGAGAAACCGGGGAGGTCCAGCTCCCCGATGAACATGGTGGGCACACCGTAGAGCGAGGTGCAGCGCTCCTGCTGCACGGCGGCCAGCACCGCGGCGGGTTCGAAGGACGGGGCGGGGATCACGATGCAGGCACCGTGCGAGGTGATGCCGAGGTTCCCCATGACCATGCCGAAACAGTGGTAGAACGGCACCGGCAGACAGACGCGGTCGTGCTCGGTGTAGGCGACCATCTCCCCCACGAAATAGCCGTTGTTGAGGATGTTGTGGTGCGAGAGCGTCGCACCCTTGGGGAAACCCGTGGTGCCGGAGGTGTACTGGATGTTGATCGGGTCGTCACAGGACAACTCCGCCTCCCGCGCGGTGAGCTGCTCGACGCTCACCGCGTCCGCCGCCCGTGTCAGCTCGTCCCAGGACGGGTCGCCGATGTAGTGGACGGCCCGCAGCCCGGGGCAGTCAGCGCGGACCTGGCCGACGAGCGCCCGGTAGTCGCTGGTGCGGTGGGTGAGCGAGGCGATCAGGAGGGAGACCCCGGCCTGGTCGAGCACGTACTTCAGCTCGTGGGCCCGGTAGGCGGGATTGATGTTCACCATGACGGCGCCGATGCGGGCCGTGGCGTACTGGACGAGGACCCACTCCGGGCAGTTGACCGCCCAGATGCCGACCCGGTCGCCCCTGGCCACCCCGGACGCCATCAGCCCGCGGGCCAGTTCCTTCACGGCGGCCCCGAACTCGGCATAGGTCCAACGGCGTCCGGACACCACGTCGACCAGGGCCTCCCGCTCCGCGAAGGCGGCGACGGCGCGGTCCAGGTTCCGTCCGATCGTGTCGCGGAGCAGCGGGGTGTCACGGGTGCCGTGCGCGTAGGACAGCTCACTCATCGCAGGTCTCCCTCGTCGTACTCGGTGCCGGTGCCCCGGGCGGTGCGCTCCCGCAGTTCGATCCTGCGGATCTTGCCGGAGACGGTCTTCGGCAGTTCGGCGAACTCGAGCCGGCGGACGCGCTTGTACGGAGCGAGGACCGCCCGCGAGTGCTCGAACAGTGCCTTGGCCGTGGCCGGTCCGGGCTCCCAGCCCTCGGCCAGCACGACGTACGCCTTCGGGACGGAGAGCCGGACGGGATCGGGGGCGGGCACCACCGCGGCCTCGGCCACCGCCTCGTGCTCCAGCAGGGCGCTCTCCAGCTCGAACGGCGAGATCTTGTAGTCCGACGCCTTGAACACGTCGTCGGCCCGGCCCACGTACGTGATGTAGCCGTCCTCGTCCCGGGAACCGATGTCGCCGGTGCGGTAGTAGCCGCCCGCCATCGCCTCGGCGGTGCGCTCCGGATCGCCGTGATAGCCCGTCATCAGCCCGACGGGGGCGTGCGACAGGTCGAGCGAGATCTCGCCCTCGGCCGCGCCCGGCTCCCCGGAGACGGGGTCGAGCAGGACGACGTCGAAACCGGGGCTGGGCCGTCCCATGGAACCGGCCTTGAGCAGCTGTCCCGGGGTGTTGGCGACCTGCACGGCGGTCTCCGTCTGGCCGAAGCCGTCGCGGATGGTCACGCCCCACGCCCGCCGGACGCTCTCGATGACCTCGGGGTTCAACGGCTCACCGGCCGCGACGACCTCGCGCGGCGGGGTCTTCAGCTGTCCGAGATCGGCCTGGATGAGCATCCGCCAGACCGTCGGAGGGGCGCAGAAGCTGGTCACGGACGAGCGGTCCATCTCCGCCATCAGCCGGGTGGCGTCGAACCGGGTGTAGTTGAAGATGAAGACGGTGGCCTCGGCGCTCCACGGTGCGAAGAGGTTCGACCAGGCGTGCTTCGCCCAGCCGGGCGAGGAGATGTTCAGGTGCACGTCTCCGGGCTTGAGGCCGATCCAGTACATCGTGGACAGGTGGCCGACCGGATAGGAGACGTGGGTGTGTTCGACCAGCTTCGGGCTCGCCGTGGTCCCGGAGGTGAAGTAGAGCATGAGGGGCTCGTCGGCGTCCGTGGGCCGGTCCGCGGTGAAGTCCTCCGGCACGTGGTCGGCCCCACTGTAGGAGAGCCAGCCGTCGACGTCGGCGCCCACGGCGATCCGCGTGTAGCCACCGGGCACCTCGTCGAACTTCGCGGTGTCCTCGGCCCGTACGAGCACGTGGCGGACCCGGCCGCGCTCCACCCGGTCCCGCAGGTCGAGCGGTCCCAGCAGCGGGGTCGCCGGGATGACGACGGCGCGCAGTTTCATCGCCGCCAGTGCCGTCTCCCACAACTCGACCTGGTTGCCGAGCATGACGAGGACGCGGTCGCCCTCGGACACCCCCTGCTCCCGCAGCCAGTTCGCGGCCTGGGCGGATCGGGCGGCCATGCGGGCGAAGGAGACCTCGGTGCGCCCGCCGTCCTCCTCCACGATGTACAGGGCGGTGCGGTCGTTGCCCTCGGCGATGACGTCGAACCAGTCGAGCGCCCAGTTGAAGTGGTCGGGCCTGGGCCAGCTGAAGCCCTCGCAGGCCGCGGTGTAGTCCTCGCGGTGCTCGATCAGGAAGTCCCGGGCCGCCCGGAACGTCTCCGTCGCACTGGTTGCCGGCATGTGCCCTCCTCGTTGCGGACGCGTCCTTTAGCATCATGTAAACAGTGACCCGGATCTCACCACCCCCGGACGGGGGTACGGCCGGAAGGGCGGGGACATCGGCGTGCCGGACACGGGCGAGGCGACGGAGCTGCGGGCGGCCCTGCTGAGGCTGCGCCGCACCAGTGGTCTGCCGGTGGTGTTCGGCGGCCTGCTGTCCGACACCCGCCACGCGCGCATCGCGGAGCTGAGCGGGGCGCAGACCCCCGCGTTGCGCGGGCTCGTCATCTCGGCGGGCAGCGGGCTCGGAGGCAAGGCGATGGCCCTGTCCAGGGCGTGCGCGGTCACCGACTACAGGGCGTCCCGTCACATCAGCCACGAGTACGACACCGCGGTCGCCGCCGAGGGGCTGCGTTCGGTGGTCGCCGTGCCTGTCGTCGTGGGCCGCACGGTGCGGGGCGTGCTGTACGGGGCGCTGCGCGAGCCCCTCGCCCTGGGTGACCGCACGTTCGACGTGGCGGTGTCGGCCGCCCGGGACGTGGAACAGGCCCTGGCCGTCCGCGACGAGGTGCAGCGGCTCCTCGCGTCCACCCGGCAGCGGGCCGCCGAGAGCGACGAGCGGCCCGGCACCTGGGAGGACGTGCGCGAGGCGCACCGCGACCTGCGTGCCCTGGTCCCGAAGGTCCTCGACCCGGTGCTGCGCGACGAACTGCTCGCCGTGTGCGGCCGGCTCGCCTCGGCGGGCGGGGGCGGGGCGGGCACGGACTCCGCCGTCCGGCGGGTGCGGCTGGCGCCGCGCGAGGTCGACGTGATCGCGTGTGTCGCCTCGGGCACGACGAACGGAGCGGCCGCCGAGCGGCTCGGCCTGCGACCGGAGACGGTGAAGAGCTACTTGCGGTCGGCGATGCGGAAGCTGGGGGCGCACACCCGGCTGGAGGCGGTGGTGGCCGCGCGCCGCGCGGGGCTGCTGCCCTGAGAGCCGGCCGGGGCCCTCCGCGCCCCGGGCGACGTACCGTTCCCGCGGGTGTCAGCCGCCGAAGTCGATGAAGGTGCCGAAGCGGACGTCGTGGGCCGGCGCCGTGGACATCACCATCAGCATCTCGACGGCCTCCCGCGTGATCTCCTCGCGCGCGGACGGTGTGAGGGTGCCCAGCGCCTGCACGGTGACGACCGCGTCGTCCGCCGTCTCGTCCAGGCGCCAGAGGGCCGCCAGGAAACCGTCGGCCAGGACGGTCCCGTAGGACTGGTTGCCCACGCCGTTGCGCCCCTTGAACGCGGGCGGGATGATCCGCGTCCGGTCGGCGTGGCCGAGCAGTACGTTGTCGAACTCGGGCAGGAACCGGGGCGGCGCCGGCGTGGCGGGGTCGGGGCGGGGAGCGTCGGGCAGGTCGAAGAGCTCGGTTCCACGCTCGTCGCGGAAGGTGACGAGCCGGGGGCGCAGCCGTTCGAAGACCTCTCGCATGCGGGTGAGGCCAGCCCACGTCTGCATGTCCTTCACGGACGCCGGTCCGAAGGCGCCGAGGTAGCGCAGGACCGTGGCGTCGGGCGACGCCGCCTGCTCCGGCGGCCTGCCGAGCCAGTGTTCGACGGTCGTCAGGGCGACCTGTCCGCTGCGCCCCCACAGTCCGCGGGGGGTCACCTGGACCAGCGGAAGGCGGCAGCGCGCGGCCACCGCCAGGGCCCTGGGGTCGGCGTCCGGCCAGTGCTCGAGCAGCTCTTCCCGCAGCTCCTTCATGGTGCGCGGCCGTTCCTCGACGAGCTCTGCGGCGAGCGCGGCCAGCCGCTCCAGGTCCACGCCGGTGAGCCCGCGCCGGAATATGTTCAGCTCCCGGTCGCGCGCCTGCTGGACGAGGGGCCGCAGCGTGAGCGCGTCCTCGGCCGTGTGGGTGTGGATGGTGGAGCGCAGGGTGACGATCCTGACCACCTCACGGGACTCCATCAGCCCCGAGAGCTCCGCCGGGTCGAAGCCCCGCAGCCGTGCGAACAGCTGGAAGTACGGAGGCCGGGTGTTCTGCGCCTGCAGGCCCACGAGCGCGCCGACGGCCTCCTTCGCGGGCACGGGCGAGCGCCTCAGAAGCAACTGGCGTTCCAGCGTGGCCCTGTTGAGCGCGCGGTCGGAGAGCACGGGAGCGTTGTGGGCGGCCATGGACCGCAGGTTACGCGGGCCGGGGTGCGGCGGTCCGGAAACGGCGACACTCGCGCGGTCCGCGGCGCCGCGGACCTGGGGGTCCGGGCCCTCATGATGGGGCGGTGATCAGTGTCCTGTTCGCCGTCCTGACCGCGCTCAGCAACGGCTCCGCCTCGGTCCTCCAACGCCGTGCCGCCCTCGACGTGCCCGACAGCGAGGCGATGCACCTGTCGCTCATCCGGCATCTGCTGCGCCAGAAGGTGTGGCTCGCCGGGATCGCCCTCGTGGTCGTCGCGGCCGTCTGCCAGGCCGTGGCGCTGGCCACGGGGCCCATCGCCGTCGTCCAGCCGATCTTCGTGATCGAGCTGCCCGCGACCCTGCTGATCGCCGGGTTCGTGCTGCGGACCCGGATGCCGGGTGCGGTCTGGGCGGGCGTCGCCGCCGTGACGGTCGGACTCGCCGTGGGCATGATCGCCGCATCGCCGGTCGGCGGCAGCGACGACGTGCAGGACACGGCCTGGATCCCGGCCCTGGTGGCGACCGTGATCTTCGAGGCCGTGCTGATCGGCACCGCGCTCAGCACGTCGGGCAACACGAGGGGCGCCCTCCTGGGACTCTCCGCCGCGTGCGGCTACGCCCTTACGGCCGCGCTGATGAAGGACGCCATGAGCAGGCTCGACGCCGACGGCGTACCCGGCCTGCTCACCGCGTGGCAGCTCTACGCCACGGCGGTGGCCGGGGTGGGCGCGCTGTTCCTCCTGCAGAACGCCCTCCAGGCCGGCACCCTCGTGGCGGTGCAGCCGATGCTGACGCTGGGGGACGCGCTGATCAGCATCGCGTACGGTCTGACCCTGTTCGGGGAGTCGATCCGCACCGGGTGGTGGCTGGTGCCCGAGCTGGCCGGACTGGCCATGATCGCCGTCGGCTGCGTGGCCCTGGCGCATTCCCCCCTGGCGGTGGGGGGGCCGCAGCCCCCGCCCCGGGTGAAGTGAGACGGTCAGGGGCGCCCGGCGGCGGGGACCTCCTCGCCGGCCGGCACCGTCCCGGGCGGGGTCCCGTCGCCGAACGGCCGGCCGCCCAGCTGCTCCCGGTGGTGCGGTGTCAGCCAGCCCGACAGGTCCGGTCCCAGCGGCACGATGCCGGTCGGGTTGATGCCGGTGTGCACCTGGTAGTAGTGCCGCTTGATGTGGTCGAAGTCGACGGTGTCGCCGAAGCCGGGGGTCTGGTAGAGGTCGCGTACGTACGCCCACAGGACGGGGTCCTCGGACAGTTTCGCGCGGTTGCACTTGAAGTGGCCGTGGTACACGGGGTCGAAGCGCACCAGCGTGGTGAAGAGCCGGATGTCCGCCTCGGTGATGGTGTCGCCGACGAGGTAGCGCCGGTCCGTGAGCCGCTCCGAGACCAGGTCGAGGCGCCGGAAGAGCCCGGTGAAGGCGGCCTCGTACTCGTCCTGCCCACTGGCGAATCCGGTGCGGTAGACGCCGTTGTTGACGTCCCGGTAGATGCCCTCCATCACCGTGTCGATCTCGTCGCGCAGCGGCTCCGGGTAGAGGTCGGGTGCCCCGGGCCGGTGCAGCTCGGTCCATTCGGTGGCCAGGTCCAGCGTGATCTGCTGGAAGTCGTTGGTGACCAGGGACTTGGTAGGCACGTCGACGATCGCGGGCACGCTGACCCCGCCGGGGTAGCCCT
This sequence comes from Streptomyces sp. NBC_01341, assembly GCF_035946055.1. Taxonomy (NCBI): domain Bacteria; kingdom Bacillati; phylum Actinomycetota; class Actinomycetes; order Kitasatosporales; family Streptomycetaceae; genus Streptomyces; species Streptomyces sp. NBC_01341. The sequence continues at coordinate 1,394,503 of NZ_CP108364.1, forward strand.
GTTCCCGCGCGTCGTAGGCCTCGCTCAGGTAGCGGTGTCCGAGCACGGGGTCCCTGCCTCCCTCGTCGAGGGTGAAGCGCCAGCTGCGGTCGTCCTGGATGGGGTCCGTGACGGCCAGTGAGAGGACGGGCTCCAGGCCGAGCAGGCGCCGCGAGACCAGTGCACGGCTGGCCCAGGGGCAGGCCCGGCTGACGACGAGCCGGTAGCGCCCGGCCTCGACGGGCCAGCCGTCCCGGCCGTCGGCGGTGATCCGGTCGGCGAAGTGGCTGCGGGAACGCTTGAACGGCTTGTGGCCGTACGCGGTGTTCCCGTCCTTCTCCCCGGCGCTCGTGTCGTTCATCGTCTGCTCCTCAGCTGGTCGGTGGCGTGGGACTCCGCTGCGCGCTTCTTCTCCCGCCTGCCCGCTCCCACGTCGGCCAGCGCCACGACCAGGGCCGCGAGGACGAAGGCGACCGAGACGAGGAGCCCGTGGTCGTACGCCGACGCCCAGTTGCCCGGGCCCAGCCGTGCGAAGAAGACCGAGCCGACGGCGGCGATGCCGATGGCCGATCCGACGCGCTGACTGGTCTGGAGGGTTCCGCCCGCACTGCCGGCGTTGTGCACCGGAACCCTGGAGAGGGTGAGGGTCTGGTTGGGGGCGATGACGAGTCCGCTGCCCAGGCCCGCGAGCAGCAGCGGTGCGGCCATGGCGAGCCCGGCGCCCCGGCCCGGGACGAGGTGTGCGGCCAGCGCGGTGAGGCCGAGTCCGGCCGCGACCATCGTGAGCCCCACGACGATGAGGGGCCGCCCGAAGCGGCCCACCAGCCGTCCGCCGATGCTCGCGGAACCGCCGGCGCCGAGGGCGAACGGGGTGATCGCGAGGCCGGCCTCGAGTGCGCTGTAGCGCAGCCCGGACTGGAGGTAGAGCGTGCTGATGAAGAAGATCGAGGTGAATCCCGCGAAGTACAGAAGGATCATCAGGCAGCCGAGCCAGAAGGACCGCAGCCGGAACAGCGCCAGGTCCAGGACCGGCTGGACCCCGCGTCCGGCGCAGCGGGACTCCCAGGCGACGAACGCGGTGAGCAGGACGATGGCCACCGGCACGAGCAGCCACTTGTCGTCGCCCGGCCACTGCTGGGCCTGGACGAAGGGCAGCAGCAGGACGAGGACTCCGCTGCCGAGCAGCAGTACGCCGACGGGGTCCAGGTCGCGGGGCCGAACCCGGGTGGCGGACGGCGTGTCGGGGAGCAGCCGCCGGGCCAGCACGAGGCAGACGGCGCCGATCGGCAGATTGACGTAGAACACCCACCGCCAGCCTTCCTGGGCCCCCGCCGTCTGGATCAGGAGCCCGCCGAGGAGGGGGCCGACGGCTGTGGAGATGCCGACGACGGTCCCGAACATCCCGAAGGCGCGGCCCCGCTCGCGTCCGGAGAACATCTGCTGGATCAGCGCGGAGATCTGCGGCGAGAGGAGTCCGCCCGCCGCTCCCTGGAGCAGCCGTGCGACGACGAGCCAGAGGCTGGACTGGGCGGCGCCGCATGCTGCCGACGCCAGGGTGAAGAGGGTCAGCCCTGCCATGAACACGGCGCGGCGGCCCCGGGCGTCACCCAGTCGCCCACCGGGGATGAGGACCAGCCCGAAGGCGAGCGCGTAGCCGGACAGCACCCACTGGAGGTCGGACTCCGGGGTGTCGAGCCCCTCCTTGATGGACGGCAGCGCCACGTTGACGATGGACACGTCCAGGAGCGTCATGAAGCCCGCCACCAGGCAGACCGCGAGGGCGCGCCAGCGGCGGGGGTCGGAGGCCCCGGGCCCGGAAGTGGCTGTGTCCCGGTCCCCCGCGCTCGCTGCCATGGTCCGCACCCTAGGCCGCGGTACGCCCATCACGGCCCCGGGCGCGCCGTGGCACGGGGCCGCGTGCTTCTGTCAGCCGCGTTCCTCGAACGTCCAGCGGCCCATGGTCCTGATCTGGAGGTAACCGGTGGGCATCCGCTGGAGGCCGCCGCCGATGCTCACCCTGCGCACGGGTTCGAGCCGCTCGTCGAGTGCCCAGACGACGAGCACGTCGAGCCCTCCGCAGGGTTCGTGGCGGAGGATGACGTCGGTCTCCGGCCCGGAGTGGTGGACGACGCCGTACCCGTGGCCGGACACCGAGCGGCCGAACGCGGGGGCCTCCTGAAGGGGCGTCGGCTCGATGTGCCAGCCGGTGTGGTCCGGGGCGTTGACCAGGAGGTAGCAGTGACCCGCGCCCGACACCCACAGGGGCCCGACGGCGGGGCGGCGGCGGCCGCCGGTGTCCGCGCACACGACGGTCCTGCCGTGCGCCTGCACCGTGCGGATGGCCAGCCGGTCCTCGTCGCCGGTGAGTCTTCGCAGCCCGAGCAGCGCGGGCGGCCCCGCGTAGCGGAACACCTCGCTGCCGGTGCCCTGCACGGGACCGGTGAGCGCGGGGGCCGTCTCGACGGGGAGCAGGCTCAGCCGCCAGTCGACGGCGTCCTCGATCCCGAGGACCACCTCGCTCTCGCCGTTGCGGAACAGCAGGGTCCTGCCACGTGCGCCGTCCTGGCTGCCGCGCAGGAGCTGCTCGCCGTCGCCGTACTCGTCGATGATCCGGACCGTGTGACCGAACACCGATCCGTCGCTGTCGATGGCGTAGTCGAGGAGGGCGGGCCGGCCGGGGGCGGGATTGGAGAGCGTGACGCTGCCCCGGCCACGGCCGGTGTGGACGCCCGCCGCCTGTGCGGCCGGGTCGGGTACGGGCAGGGGCCGGACGCCGAGGGACCAGGGGCCGTCCGCCTCGACACGCAGCAGCAGGGGGCCGTCCGGGATCGGCACGGTGCGGCGCACCGTGCCGATCCCGTTGATGAGCGGGTCCCCGATGTCGGGTCCGGGGTTCCGGGCGGGTACGACGCACCGGACGGCGAAGGAGCCGCCGTCGTCCTCGTCGCCGAAGTGCGCCGCGTCCACGTCGGCGGCGGTCCCGTGGTACACCAGCACCTCGGGACCGTTGCCCTGGACTCCGTCGGTGAGGTGCCGGGCGGCGGAGACCGGCTGGACGACCAGGGTCCAGGCGTCGTCGGCCTCGACGCGCAGACGCAGCGCGTGCTCAGCCGTGTGGTGGATGAGTACCCGCCCCCGGAAACCCGGGACGGTCGTGTCGAAGAGGAGCTCGTCCTCCCGGTTGCGCGCGTCGAGCGTGTGGGTCGCGAAGTAGCCGTCGCCCTCGTGCCACGCCTCGACCACGACCGGTCCGCGCCCGATGGGCTCGTGGACGGTGACGACGTCGCCGCCCCTGCCCCGGCGTACGACGGGAGCGAACTCCGGACCGAAGGCGAACGGGACCGGGGTCTGCGGTGGGCGCGGGGCCGTGGGCCGGGCCGATGCGGACGGGGCGTGCGGCACCGGGGGCCGCGGAGCCGGGGGCTGCGGAACCGGCGCCGGGGGCTGCGCGGGGGTGCCCTCCTCCACGGTGATCCCGAAGTTTGTGGCGAGACCGGCGAGTCCGGAGGCGTAGCCCTGGCCCACGGCGCGGAACCTCCATCCGCCGTCACGCCGGTAGAACTCCCCCAGGACGAAGGCCGTCTCCGTGGCCGCTTCCGTGACCGAGCAGGACACCACCGTCGCCCCGTCCGGCGTCATGCCCTGCAGGGCGAGGTCCGCCACCTGCCCGAAGACACCGCCCTCGCAGGAACCCGCCACCACCAGACGCCGCACCGCGGGCTCGATCCGCGGGAGGTCGATCTCCAGCCACTCGGCGATCCGCCCGTCGCCCTCCACCGTGCCCATGTGCCGGACGGTGCCCGACGGATGGACCGGCTGGTTGTAGAAGACCAGGTCCCGGTCGCCACGGACCTTTCCGTCCTCGTCGAGCAGCAGGACGGACGCATCCACCACGGGGCCGCCGGAGATGTGGCGGCGGCAGACAGCCACACGGAGCGGCGCGGCAGGCACGGGGGTGTTGGCGCCCTTGGCTATACGGGTCATCCCTTCATGCTGCCAGTGAAGATATGGTGAAGTCGATGGGTTGAAATCGCGAAGACGATCAGGGACGCCCCACGAACCCTCTCCGCTTCGCGCTCAGCAACTCGACTACCCAGCAGGTACGTTGTGACGCACACCCGGCGTGTGACGCCTCATCGGGGGTACCGATGGAGCATGACTGTCGGGAAAACGAGTGTTCTGGTCCTGGACTGCGCCGAGCCGTTGGAGCTCGCGGACTTCTATGCGTCCCTCCTCGAAGCGGAGACGCGCATCGGCAGCGATCCCGACTTCGTCGAGATCGTCGGCAACACCGGGGTCCACCTGGCCGTACGCCGCGACCACGGCTACGCGCCGCCGAGTTGGCCGCGCCCGGAGGACTCCCAGCAGGCCCATCTGCGCATTCTGGTGGACGCGGGGGACATGGACGAGGCCGAGCGCGAGGCGATAGGACTCGGAGCCCGGCCCGTGGACACGGGCGACAGCAACAGCGGCCCGCGCGACGTCCGCGTCTACACCGACCCGGCCGGACACTCGTTCTCCCTGTCCGTCTACCCGGCCCGCGCCCCGGAGAGCCGTTGACCGGGAGGCGCGGACCTGCGGAGACGCCGGTGGCGTCAAGGGTCCCCTGACGCCGCCGCGACGCAGTGACGGGCACCGACCGAGACCGAAATCCCGTCCGAAAGGCGGGCGATGACGTCCGGAATTAACCTCGGGTCTCTTGCCACGACCGGTCTACGCGCATAGCTTTTGGCCCCTCACCACACATTTGGGGGCAGTTCCCGTGCACATAGTCAGACCCGGCTCCGCCCTGCTGGCCACCGCCGTCGCCGTGACCCTTTCGGTGACCGCGCTGCCCGCCGCCTTCGCGGCACCGTCGTCGTCGGCCGTCATCGCGGAGGTGTACGGCGGCGGAGGCAACTCCGGTGCGACGCTCACCCGCGACTACATCGAGCTGGCCAACGCCGGCGGGAGCGCCTTCGCCCTGTCGGGCTTCAGCGTCCAGTACCTGCCGGGGACCCCCTCCGCCGGATCGCTGTGGCAGGTCTCCGCGCTGTCCGGCACCGTCGCGCCCGGCGGCCGCTACCTCGTGGCCCAGGCGGCGGGCACCGGTGGCACGGTGGCCCTGCCGGCCCCCGACGCGACCGGCAGCGTCGCGATGTCCGCGGCGAGCGGCACTGTCGCGCTCGTCTCCGGCACCACGCCGCTGACCTGCAAGACCCCGGCGGAATGCGCCGCCGACACCCGAATCGTCGACCTCGTGGGCTACGGCTCCGCTGTCGTCCGCGAGGGCAGCGGCCCGGCGGCGGGTGCCTCCGCCACAGCCTCCGTGGCACGTGGCACGGCCCTGGCGGACACGGACGACAACGCCGCCGACCTGACCGCGGGCGCCCCGACTCCGGTCAACGCGGCCGGCGAGACCTCCGGCGGCACGGGCCCCGGCGAGCCCGGCGGACCGACCGAGCCGGGCACCGTACGGGTGCACGACATCCAGGGCACGACCCGCCTCTCCCCGCTCGCGGGACAGCCGGTGACCGGTGTCCCCGGCGTCGTCACGGGCGTGCGGACCACCGGATCGCGCGGCTTCTGGATCCAGGACACCGCGCCGGACGCCGACCCGCGCACGAGCGAGGGCGTGTTCGTCTACACCGGTTCCGCGGCACCGGCGGTCGCCGTCGGCGACTCGGTCCTGGTCAGCGGCAAGGTGGCCGAGTACTACCCGGCCACCGGCGCGCAGTCACTGACCCAGATCACCGCCCCGCTCGTCACGGTCCTCTCCTCAGGCAACGTGCTGCCCGACGCGGTCGTGCTCGGCGCCTCCTCGGTACCGGACGCGTACGTGCCCACGGCCGGCGGCGGGTCGATCGAGGCGCTGGCCCTGGACCCGTCGGCATACGCCCTGGACCTCTACGAGTCGCTCGAGGGCGCCCGCGTCACGATGGCGGACACCCGGGTGACGGGGGCGACGACCGCGTACGCCGAGGTGTGGGTGACGGTGAAGCCGGGGGAGAACCCCACGCGGCGCGGCGGCACGCTCTACGCCTCCTACGAGGACCAGAACACCGGCCGCCTCAAGGTGATGTCGCTGGACGCGGCGCGGCCCGTCCCGGTCGCCGACGTGGGCGACGTGCTGACCGGCAGCACCACGGGCGTCGTCGACTATGCCTCCTTCGGCGGCTACAACGTCCAGGCCACCGAGCTCGGCGCGCTGAAGGACAACGGCCTGAAGCGCGAGGTGACGCGCAAGCAGAAACGCAAGGAGCTGGCCGTCGCCACGTACAACGTGGAGAACCTGGACGCGGGCGACGCGCAGGACAAGTTCGACACGCTCGCCCGGGGTGTGGCCGCCGGTCTCGCGGGCCCCGACGTCGTGTCGCTGGAGGAGATCCAGGACGACAACGGGGCGGTCGACGACGGCACCGTGGGCTCCGAGGCAACTCTGAAGCGGTTCACGGACGCGATCGTCGCGGCGGGCGGCCCGCGCTACTCCTGGCGCTATGTGGCCCCGCAGGACGGCAAGGACGGCGGTGAGCCCGGCGGCAACATCCGTAACGTCTTCCTCTTCAACCCCGGACGGGTCGACTTCGTGGACCGCCCGGGCGGTGACGCCACCACCGCGGTGGCGGCGGTCAGGACCAGGAAGGGCGCCACCCTCTCCGTCTCTCCCGGCCGGATCAACCCCACGAGCACGGCCTGGGACAGCAGCCGCAAGCCGCTGGTGGGCGAGTTCCGCTTCCGCGGTGAGCCGGTCTTCGTCATCGCGAACCACTTCGCGTCCAAGGGCGGCGACCAGTCCCTGCACGGCCGCTACCAGGAGCCGGCACGCAGCTCCGAGACGCAGCGCGTACGGCAGGCGGCGGAGGTCAACACCTTCGTCACCTCGCTGCTGGAGGCGGACAAGTCGGCCCGGGTGGTCGCCCTGGGCGACCTGAACGACTTCGCGTTCTCCCCCACCATGAAGGCGCTGACCAGCGGCAAGGTGCTCAAGCCGCTCATCACGACGCTGCCCGTGGGCGAGCAGTACAGCTACGTGTACGACGGCAACTCGCAGACGCTGGACCACATCCTGACCAGCCCCGCGGTGCGTCGCTTCGACTACGACGTGGTGCACATCAACGCGGAGTTCGCCGACCAGGCGAGCGACCACGACCCGCAGATCGTGCGGATCGACGTGAAGGGCCACGGGCACCGGCACTGACGCCCCCGGGTGGCGGCCCCACGGGGCCGCCACCCGGCCCGGTCTCCCGGCCGGGCTTCACGCGGGGGAGGGTTCCGCGGCGGCCGGCGCCCCGTGCTGGTGCGGGAGAAGGGCCGCGGCGTGTTCGAGCGGCCGGTCGGTGAAGAAGCGGGTCACCAGGGCGGCGACCTCGTCGGACCGCTCCAGCACGACCCAGTGGTCGGACTCCGGCAGGGTGAGGAAGCGGCTGCCCTCGATCGTGGCGGCGAACTCCCGCTGCAGTCCGGGCGAGGTGACCGTGTCGTGCTCCCCCGCGAAGACCAGGGCCGGTACGCCCGAGAGCCCGCCGGAGAAGTCCGGCCGGTCGCCCAGCGCCCGCCGCAGCGAGTCGGCGGCGTGCCCGGAGTGGGCGAGTGCGTGCAGGAACGACCTGCGGACGTAACGCCGTGCCAGCTCCCTGCGGTGCACGGGACGTTCCGGGTCCAGGCACATCAGGCCGTCGGCGGCCAGCGCCGCGAAGCCTTCCGCGTCACCCTCCGCCAGTGCCGCCGTGGCACGGTGCCAGTAGTTCCGGCGCTCATCACCGATGTGCACGGGCACTCCTCCGAGGACGAGCCGGGCGACACGCCCCGGATCGTGCTGTGCGTATCCGAAGGCGAGGGCGGCGCCGTAGGAGAAGCCGAAGAGGTTGATCCGCGACGCCCCCAGGTCGTCGACGATCGCGCCGACCGCGGCGCGCAGGACCGGGGCGCTGGGGCCGGGCGGCAGGGGGTCCGCCGTGCCCATGCCCGGCAGGTCGGCGGTCACCACGTCGGCCAGCGGGCCCAGATGGTCGTCCATCTGCGGCCACCCGAACATGCCCTGGAGCGCGCCTCCGATGACGAGGACCGGCTCGGTGCCCGGCCGTGCGCCCCCGGCCGGGTCGCGGGGCATGACCCGGTAGGCGAAGCGCACTCCGTCCACGGTCAGGGACCGGATGATCTCCTCGGGCATGGTGTCCTCGTCTTCTGTCAGGCCCTGGTGAGCACGAGTGCCGCGTTGTGTCCGCCGAAGCCGAGCGACGTCTTGACCGCGCACTCGAACGAGGCGTGCCTGGCCTCCTTGCTCACCACCTCGACGGGGATCGCGGGGTCCGGGGCGTCGAGGTTCGCGGTCGGCGGGACGATCTGGTGCTGCAGCGCGAGGACGGTGAGCGCCGTCTCGATGCCTCCGGCGGCGCCCAGGGTGTGCCCGGTCATGGCCTTCGTCGATGTGACGAGAGGGCCCTCGCCGAGGACGCGGCGGAGCATCGTCGTCTCGATGATGTCGTTGGCGACGGTCGAGGTCCCGTGGGCGTTGACGTGTCCCACGTCCGGGGCGTCGATGTCCGCGTCGGCCAGTGCGGTGCGCAGTGCCCGCTCGATGCCGAGCCCGTCGGGATCGGGCGCGACGGCGGAGTGGGCGTCGCTGGACGCCCCGTAGCCGGCGACCCGGGCGCGGACCGTGGCACCGCGGGCCCGGGCGTGCTCGGGGTGCTCCATGACGAGGAGGCCTGCGCCCTCGCCGACGACGAACCCGTCGCGGTGCGAGTCGAAGGGGCGGCAGGCGGCCTGCGGGTCGTCGCGGCGGGTGGAGACGGCACGCATCTGGCAGGCGCTGGCGATCAGCAGGCGGGACAGGACCGATTCGGCGCCGCCCGCGACGACGATGTCGCAGGCACCGGTGCGGAGCATCTGGTGCGCGGTGCCGATGGCCACCGTCCCCGACGAGCAGGCGGTGGAGACCGCCTGGCTCGGCCCGTGCACGCCCAGGTCCATGGCGACACTGCTGGCGGCGCCGTTGACGACACTGAGCGGCGCGAGCTTCGGCGAGACCCGCCGTGCTCCGCGCTCGGTGAGGAGGGTGTGCTGCTCGTCGTAGAACGGCAGTCCGCCGTGGGCGGAACCGATGACGACGGCCACTCTGCCGCTGTCCCAGACCGAGGGGTCGAGGCCCGCGTCGGCGACCGCCTCGCGGGCCGCGATGACGGCGAGCTGTGAGAACCGGTCCATCAGCCTCTGCGCCGCGACGCCCAGGACCGCCTTCATGTCCAGGCCGCTCACGGTGTACATGAAGTCGCAGGGAAGTCCCGCGAGTTCGGGGAGGTGCGGCACCGACGGGGCGAGCGCGGTGTCGCACACACCTCGCCAGGCCGCTTCGGCTCCCACTCCGGCGGCGGTGACCAGGCCGACGCCGGTGACCGCCGCGCTGAAGGGCTGGATACCCGGCCGGGCGGGCCGCCGCGCGAACGGCCCCCGCCCCGTCACGCGCCGGCCTTGCCGGTGACGGCCGCGACCAGATGGCCGACCGTGTCGCGCGAGGACAGGACGACGTCCTCCAGGTCGATCTCCATGCGGTCCTCGATGAGCAGCCTGAGCTCCTCCAGGGCAAGGGAGTCCAGGCGCAGCTGACGGAGCGGCACTTCGGGCCGGATGTCCCGCGGATCGGTTCCGAACCTGGTGACGAGCAAGGCGCTGATCTCTTCCGAGGTGCTCATGGGGACGCTCCTCCGCTCTCGGTACGCGGTGACGCCGGCCGCGTGGTGGGTGAGATGGCCATCGGGGACGCCGGCTGCTCGGGAGGGACCCTTTATACGCCTTCGCGGCCGGATTTCCGCGCCCCGTTCCCCCGTGAGGAGGGAGGCCGGGCAGGTGTGCGATTCCGACGCGCGGCGGGGACGGGTGACACCATGGGCACGGACGTACGGACAGGACGACGGCACCGGAGGACGGCGAAGCCATGACGCAGCAGCGGCGCGACGGAGAGATACAGGTCAGCCCGGCCAACTGGGTCGCGAAGCAGGCCGAGTTGTACGAGGCCTCGGGCGGGACGAAGGGAACCACCCAGCTCGGCGTGCCCTGCCTGCTGCTGGACTACGTCGGCAGGCGCAGTGGCACCCTGCGACGCACGGTCCTGATGTACGGGCGCGACGGGGACGACTATCTGATCGTCGGATCGAACGGGGGCTCCGACCGGCACCCGCTCTGGTACCTGAACCTGCTGGCCGACCCCGCGGTCGACGTCCGCGTGGGCACCGAGCGTTTCCCGGCCCTCGCCGAGGCGCTCCCGCCCGGGGAGAAGGAACGGGTGTGGCCGCACCTGGTGGAGGTCTTCCCCCGGTACGCCGAGTACCGCGCGAAGACCGACCGCGAGATCCCGGTGGTACGGCTGCGGCGACGCTGACCCGCATCCGGGGCCGAGGGACCACGTGCCCAGCAGGGGGCAGGCTCCCGGGCCGTCACCTTCCCGGAACGCGCCGGCCCGCAGGAGCGGCCGGCCCCCGAGAGCGCCGCAAGCCAGCTCCCGGCAGGCAACTCCATTGGAGTGAAGGGGTTTTGGACACGCGAACAGCGTCGTTGTCATGCCCTGACCAGAAGCATAGCCTGTGCGGGCTCGACGGCCCCGGCCCACCCCACCCCGGCCCGCGGTCGCCCTCTCCCCCACGAACCAGGAGCAGGTATGCCCCGACGTCCCGCCGGCCACACCCGTGGACGCGCAGCCGTACTGGCCCCATTCACGGCCACCGTCCTCCTCGCCACCGGCCACCCGGCGACCGCCGCCCCCGCGGGCATGTCCATGAACGCTGCCCTGACACGGGCCGCCGAGGCGTACGGCGTACCGCGCGACCTGCTCGCCGCCGTCGGCTACGGCGAGACCCACCTCGACGGACACTCCGGACGCCCCAGCCAGGACAACGGCTACGGGGTGATGCACCTCGTCAGCAACCCGGTCAGCCACTCCCTCGAAAAGGCCGCAGCGCTCACGGGCGAGTCCACCGCCGACCTGCGCCGGGACACCGGGACCAACATCCTGGGCGGCGCGGCCGTGCTGCGGGACCACGCCGACGCGCTGGGCCTGGAGAAGTCGGAACGGGCCGACATCAACGCCTGGTACCCGGCGGTCGCCCGCTACAGCGGCGCCGACGGTTCCATCGCCGCCCTCTACGCGGACACCGTCTACACTTTCCTCGCCGAGGGCCTGCGGACCACCGTGCAGGGCGGCGAACGCGTCTCGGTCACCTCCCGCCCGGTCGCGCCCGAGAAGGGCCCGCTGGCCAAGGCCGACGTCACCGCACAGAGCCCCGACTACTCCCCGGCCCTGTGGGTGGCCGCCAATTCCGCCAACTACGCCACTGGCCGTACGGCGACGATCGACAAGGTGGTCATTCACGTCGCCCAGGGCTCGTACGCCGGAACCATCAGCTGGTTCCAGAACGCGACGTCCAAGGTCAGCTCCCATTACGTCGTCCGCTCCTCGGACGGGCAGATCACCCAGATGGTGCGCGACAAGGACACCGCCTATCACGCGAAGACCGCCAATCCCTCGGCGCTCGGCATCGAGCACGAGGGCTTCATCGACGACGCGTCGTGGTTCACCGACCCGATGTACCGCTCCTCGGCCGCCCTGACCGCGTACCTCTGCGACCGGTACGGCATCCCCAAGGACCGGTCGCACGTCATCGGGCACAGCGAGGCTCCCGGAAACGACCACACCGACCCGGGCGCCAACTGGAACTGGACCTACTACATGCAGCTGGTCGGCGGGTCCGGCAGCAGCAGCGGGAGCGACGGCCTGACCTTCGGCTCCTACACGACGCAGTCCGCGGGATCGACCGGCGCCCAGGTCAAGGCAGTGCAGACGCTGCTCAACCAGCAGGGTTACGAGGCGGGAACCGTCGACGGCGCCTTCGGGGCCGCCACCACGAGCGCCGTCCGGGCCTTCCAGACCGCGCGCGGCCTCTCCGCCGACGGCGTGGTCGGCGCGAAGACCTGGACCGCGCTGCTCTCCGCCGGCACCACCGAGACGCTGGTCAAGGGCGGCTCAGGTGACGCCGTGAAGCGGGTGCAGCGGGCACTGACGGCGGCGCTGGGCAGAACGGTGGCCGTCGACGGGGCCTTCGGCACCGCGACGGACACGGCCGTGCGCGCCTACCAGAGCGCACGCGGTCTCACCGCCGACGGCAGCGTGGGCCCAGACACCTGGGCGGCGCTGCAGTCCGGTCGCTGACCTCGGGTCGTTCGTTCGGATCAGGCTGGATCAGGCCACCAGGGCACGCGACCCCCGCATGATCCAGACGAGAGGGCCGGGACGGCTCGGTGCCGGCACCAGCTTCCCTGCGGCCGGGCGCCGCGCACCCGGCGAAGACACCCGCACCGACAGCACCCCCGGCCCACCCCCCGCGCTCCGGAGCGCACCCGGACGGCCCGGGTGCGCCTTCCGCCGGTGCCCGGTCTCGGGAATTCTGGGCCCTGCCGGCACCGGGCCGGTGGAAACCAGGGGGCGGTCGCACATGGCTCGTACGCAGTCCGCATGCGGAGCAATCACCCAGAAGGGCACTCGCTGCCGACGGCTGGCGATGAAGGACGCGTCCCGGTGCGACCGGCACCGGGGCGACTGGTCCACGTACACCGTCGCACGGCGGAAGGCGAAGGCGCGGGCAGCCCGTCGGAGCTGACGCCGGGGGGAGGGGCTGCGCGCGGGCGGACCCGGAGTCCGGGCAGACGGAGCCGGAGTTGGGGCAGACTGTGCCGATGAGCGTCGACGATCCGCCCGCGCCTGCCCTCGCCCACGACCACGTGGCGTCGCTGTCGAGGGGAGCACCTCTCGACCCCTCCCTGCGGGTGACACTGAACTTCCACCCGGACCGTGTCAGTGGTGGCCGCACAATCCTGGACGGACTCGCCGGCGACGGCTTCTACCTGTCCCAGTTCGTGACGGGCACGAGCAACGGCGGGCTCACCGCCCGTCCCGGCGGTGACCGGTGGCACTGGGAGAGCCGGATCTTCCGTGGCGCCTACGACCGCGCGCACGCTCACGAGCGCCCCGTCTACGGTGCGCTGAACTTCCGGCGCCATGCCTTCGGTGCGGCCCCACGGTTCGGTTCCGCTCACTTCAGACTGACCGCCCCGGCGCTGGCGCGGTCCACGTACTGCTACCCGGACAGCGCCGCCGAACCGTCCGACTTCGGCGTGGCGGCGACCGGGAGCAGGCTCGTCTCGCTCGCCGAGACGGACGACAGGGACGCCCTCGACGACTACGTCGAGGCACATGTGCACGGCCCGGTCCGGCTCGACCGTCATGTGGAGGCTGTGGTCCTCGATCCGTGCTTCAGAGGCACGGCGGTGGAGGAGGCCGCGTCCCGGCTGCCGTTCCCGGTGGAGTGGCACGGCGGATTCCGGCTCTCCGCCGTAGAGTTGGGGCGTCATCCGGAATACCGGGGCCAGGAGTACGTCGAACTGGGCGCGTCGCTCGCGGTCGACGGCTTCCTCGACCCGCGGATGATCGGCGAGGCCGCCCGCCGGAATCTGTACGACCCGCAGGACCTGAAGAAGGTGTGGCACTGTCTGGCGCGCTTCGGCCGCTGAGTGATCACGGCAGCGAGGGGGTTGCGCATCCCGTGCCGGGACGCACAACCCCCTCGGTCAGTCCGCAGGGCGGGTCACTTCAGGCCGAAGGCCTTGATGATCTCCTGCTCGACGGTCAGGCCGGCGGGACCCGTCGCACGGACCTTGAGCGACACCGAGGACGCGCCCTTCGCGGGCGTCCGCAGCTTGGCGGTCCACTCCCCCGAGGAACTCCTGCGCAGCTCCACCGCGTTCCAGTTCCCGCCCTCGTCGTAGCTGACGGACAGTGCGGCGCCGGTCGCCTTGACCGCGCCGTCCAGCCACGCCTGGGTGCCGGACTCCAGTCCGACCTTTACCCACGTGCCGGCCCTGACGTCACCCGCGAGGTCGGTGTCCACGTCGTAGTCGAGCTGCAGCAGCGGAATGTCGGCCTGTTCGGTGCCCTCCGGCAGGGCGCCGGACAGGAAGTTCCACTCCGTGTGCGTCCGTGTCGACGTCTTCCACGTGACGTCGTCCCGGGCCGAGTCGATGACGAGCCGGTACGGAAGCTTCTCGGCCGGCAGGTCCCAGGCGTTGCCCGCCCTGCCCGCACCCTTCTTGATCAGCTTCTCGCCCTGGTAGAAGGCGTACGACGTGGTGTCGTACTCGTCCGCGGGCATCGAACCGGAGTGGCCCTCGCCCGAGTCGGTCCACGGCGTGATGTTGAACTGCACGTCGTTGTAGGCGGTACGGAACGGCCCCCAGTAGGCGGTGCCGAGCCGGGGCCCGACCACCGGGGCGAACCACTCGTCGCGGTAGGTGCGGCCCGCCGTGTAGTCGAGCTCGGCGCTGCGCATCTCCTGGGCGGTGTCGCTCGCGTCGGCGTTCAGCACGGAGTGGTTCTCGTACCAGAAGGACGCGCCCGGCAGCGGGTTGACCCACTCGGTGCGGGTGCCCGGGAACTTCTCGTACTCCTCGAAGCCGAGCCCCGGGCCGTAGTCCGGGATGTCGTAGCGGTAGCCGCCGCCGAGCGTCGCCTTGTGGCCGTAGAAGGTGTTCTCCACCGTGGCGAGTTGCCGGGCCGAGGGCGCGAAGGCCAGCGAGCGGTCCGGGATGGTGCCGTCGTGCCGGTCGACCAGGTCGTACAGGTAGTCCGCGTACTTCTTCTGGTCCAGGGTGACCTGCTTGCCTCGCTGTGCCGCCTTGATCAGCGTGGCGCCGGCGAGGCGCTGCACCGAGGCGACCGGGATGGTGGTCCGCTCGCCGTACGGGGCGTAGGACTCCATCGTGACCCCGCGGCCGTCGTTGACGACGAAGAGGGCCTTCGCACCGGCGGCGAGGGCGTTCGCCAGCCGCTCGGCGGGCGGGACGGCGTCGCTGCGCGTGATCACGACCGCCCTGCCCTTGACGCTGCGGCCCTCGTAGTCCGCCGCGGCGCCGTCGCCGGCGAAGACGGCCGTCAGTCTCTGCACGGTGTCCTCGGCGACGGCCGATCCGCCCTGCACGGTGACCGGGACGTCGTGGCCGTCGGCCGTCAGGTCGATCAGCTTCTCGCCCTGACGCCAGCGCGTCAGGAAGCTGAAGCCGCCCTGGGTGACCTTCTTCGTGGGGGCTGCCCACAGCTGGTCGTAGGTCAGCGGGATCTGGTAGGCGTCACGCTGGACCACGCCCTCGGGAGAGGTGCGGGCCATGTCGTAGCGCAGCTGCCGGGTCTCGGTCTCCTTCGGGGTGCGCACGCTGACCTTGCGGGCCTTCGAGGCGTCGAGGGTGACCGTCGTGGCCTTGTTCAGTATCGTCTCGGGGGCGGCGAGGAACGCCACGGCCTTGGAGTCGGCCCGGTCACCGTCGATGTCCGCGGACGTCCACGCGGTGTAGTTGCCCGGAGGCAGCCGCAGCGTGGTCTCGCCGGAGACCTGGACCAGGCCGAGCTGCGTGTCGCCGAGCGCGGCGAAGACGACGGTGCCGTCCATCGGCGCGCCGGAGCGGTCCCGCAGCCGGAGGGTCAGGTCGTGGAGCTCCTGTTCCTTGTACACGGCGAAACCGGTGTGGGCCAGCGTCGCGCCGGACGCGTCCTTGGCCACGACCTGGCCCGAGAACCGGGTGTCGTTCGCGACCTTCGACGGGTCGATCGAGAGGACGGCCTCGGCGGTGGATCCGGCCGGAACGGTCAGCTTCCGCGCCGACAGGGTGTACGCCTCGCCGTCCGTACCGGTGGACAGGTCGAGCGTGACGTCCTCGTCACCCGTGTTGCGGTAGGTGAGGGTGCGCTCGGCCACCGGGTCGGACGCGCTGTGCGGCCAGGAGTAGGCGGCGACCTCGACGGAGCCGGTGGCCTCGATCGTGGTGTCGACGGCCGCCTTCACGTCCAGCCGGCCGGTGCCCTGCTCGTACGGTGTGTAGCCGGGCAGCTCCTTCGAGGAGCTCATCAGCGCGTCCTTGATGCGCCGGCCGGACCACTCGGGGTGACGCTGTTTCAGGATGGCCGCCGCGCCCGCCACATGCGGAGTGGCCATCGACGTGCCGGACATCTGCTGGTACATGCCCTCGATGCCCGGGACCGACTGCGAGGCCGCGGCGTTGATGTCGACGCCGGGGGCGGACAGGTCGGGCTTCAGACCGTACGAGCGGACGAGCGGTCCCATCGAGGAGAAGGCCGCGCGCTCGTCGCTCTTGTCGACCGCGGCGACGGTGAGCGCCTCCGCGGCCGAGCCGGGCGAACCGATCGTGCCCGCGCCGTAGGCGTTGCCGGCGGCGATCACGAACAGCGGTCCTCCGTCGGCCGACAGCGCGTCCACCGCCTGCGACATCGGGTCGCTGCCGTCGTCGGGGGTGCTGGAGCCGAGGCTCATCGAGACGACGTCGGCTCCTTCGGCCTCCGCCCACTCCATGGCCTCGATGATGCCGGAGTCCGCGCCGGACCCCTGGTCGTCGAGGACCTTGCCGACGATCAGGTCGGCGCCGGGGGCGACACCCTCGTTGACCCCGTCCGACGCCGCGCCCGAGCCGGCGATGGTGGAGGCGACATGGGTGCCGTGGCCGTTCCGGTCGTCGACCTCCTCGCCCGGGACGAAGCTCCTGGACCGCCTGACGCGGTCCTTCACGTCGGGGTGGTCCGCGTCGATGCCGGTGTCCAGCACGGCGACGGTCGTGCCTTTGCCGTCGAAGCCGGCCGCCCAGGCCTGAGGGGCGTTGACCTGGGGCACGGAGTCCTTGAGCGTGGCCTCGACTTTGCCGTCGAGCCACAGCCTGGCTATCCCGCTGTCCAGCGAACGACTCTTCTCCGTGCGGGAGATGTCGCTCCAGAAGGCCCGGGCCTCGTCCTTGTCGGCCTTCAGCGCCGCGCCGTCGATCGAGTCGAGCCGGCGGACCGTGCTGCTGCCGTCCGGGGCCGCGGGCAGCGAACGTGCCTTGTCCGGCGGGTAGGTGGCGATCAGCGGGATGCCGGCCGAGTGCTGGTCGTCGTACCCCATCGCGATGAGAGCCGAGACGTTGAACAACCTGCGGTCCAGCTTGCCGGCCGCGAGGAGGGAGCTCGCCTCGTCGGGGATGACGTAGATGTCCTTCCCGGCCTGTTGCACGTGTACGCCGCCCCGCGCGCCGTCGGGGCGGTCCACGGTGACGGTGTCCTGATTTCCCGCGCCGTCCGCGAAGTGGACGACGTCGCCGGTGATCAGGGTGACGTCGTGATCGCGGACCTCGGAGCCGTGGCGGGCCCCGGCGGTCGACGGCTGGGGAGCGGCGGTGGCGGAGCCCGCCGCCGGGAGCACGGCCCCGCTCAGAAGCACGACCGAGGTCGCCATGAGCAGAGCCCTGCGTCCCGCGCGAGCGGGTCTCGCCCGACCGGGAACGGAGGAGAGGGAAAATGTCATGCAGCTGATCTACCGGTAAATCCGGGACTGCGGACGGCTTCGCCCCTGGCGTGAAACCGCCGTGGCGGCAACCCGCCCCGCGGTGACCAGCTGCTCGCTGACGCGATCAGGCCACCCGGACGAGCGGCCGTCCGTCCTCGTGGTGGATCGGGGTGTGCGCGCCCTTCAGGGGCAGTCCGCTGCCGCCGCGCCGGTCGGCGACGATCTCGGCGGCGATGGAGAGTGCGGTCTCCTCCGGCGTACGCGCTCCGAGGTCGAGCCCGATCGGCGAGTGGAGCGCGGCCAGTTGACGATCGGTGACGCCGGCTCCGCGCAGCCGTTCGTTGCGCTCCAGGTGGGTGCGGCGCGAGCCCATCGCGCCGACGTAGGCGACCGGGAGCCGCAACGCCAGTTCCAGCAGCGGGATGTCGAACTTGGCGTCGTGCGTGAGCACGCAGAGCACCGTCCGCGCGTCCACGCGGGTGGCGGCGAGGTAGCGGTGCGGCCAGTCGACGACGATCTCGTCGGCGTCCGGGAAACGTGCCGCCGTGGCGAAGACGGGCCGGGCGTCGCAGACGGTGACGTGGTAGCCGAGGAAACGGCCGGCCCGCACCAGGGCCGCGGCGAAGTCGATGGCCCCGAAGACGATCATCCGGGGCGGGGGGACGCTCGATTCGACGAGCAGCGTCAGGGGGCTGCCGCAGCGGGAGCCCTCGGCACCGACGGAGATCTGTCCGGTACGGCCGCCGTCGAGCATCGCGCGGGCCTCCGCGGCCGCGGTGCGGTCCAGGTCGGGGTGGCCTCCGAGACCGCCCTCGTGGGTGCCGTCGGGGTGGACGAGCAGGGGCCTGCCGAGCAGGCCGTCGGGCCCCTCGGTGACCCGGACGACCGCGGCCGCCCGGCCCGTCGCGGCGGCGGCGAGGGCGGCGGCGAACACCGGGCGCGCGGGGTCGTCCGCGCGCACCGGTGTCACCAGGACGTCGATGACGCCGCCGCAGGTCAGGCCGACCGCGAAGGCGTCGTCGTCGCTGTAGCCGAAGCTCTCACGGACGGTGGTGCCGTCCGCGAGGGCCTGCCGGCACAGCTCGTACACAGCGCCCTCCACACATCCTCCGGAGACCGATCCGATGGCCGTGCCGTCGCTGTCCACGGCGAGGGCGGCTCCCGGCTGCCGGGGCGCGCTGCCGCCGACGGCCACCACGGTGGCCACGGCGAAGGCGCGTCCCTGCCCGACCCACCGGTGGAGCTCTTCGGCGATGTCCAGCATGGCGTGTCTCCTTCTGCGTGCTGAGGTGCGGAGGGCGGGGACGTCAGTTGACGCCCAGCCGGCTCTCGATGGGGTGCAGGGCGAAGTAGACGACGAAGACGAGGGTCAGGACCCACATGAACGCGCCGACCTCGCGCGCCCTGCCCTGGGCGAGCTTGATGGCCGAGTACGAGATGACGCCCGCGGCGACGCCGGTGGTGATGGTGTACGTGAACGGCATCAGGACGACGGTGAGGAAGACCGGTACGGCGACCGAGCGGTCCGCCCAGTCCACGTGCCGGGCGTTCTGCATCATCATGGCGCCGATGACGACCAGGGCGGCGGAGGCCACCTCGGCCGGCACGATCGCCGTGAGCGGGGTGAAGAAGAGGCAGGCGGCGAAGAAGAGCCCGGTGACGACGGAGGCGAGCCCGGTGCGGGCCCCCTCCCCGACCCCGGTCGCCGACTCGACGAACACGGTCTGGCCGGAGCCTCCGGCGACGCCGCCGATCGCACCGCCCGCGCCGTCGATGAACAGCGCCTTGGACAGGCCCGGCATCCGGCCCTTGTCGTCCGCGAGGTTGGCCTCCGTGCCGACGCCGATGATGGTGGCCATCGCGTCGAAGAAGCCGGCCAGGACGAGAGTGAACACGATCATGCCGACCGTCATCACGCCGACGTCGCCCCAGCCGCCGAACTCGACGTTCCCGAAGAGCGAGAAGTCGGGTGAGGAGACCGCGCTGCCGCTCAGCTCGGGAGGGCCGCTGCTCCACGCCTTCGGGTCGATGTCGCCGACGGCGTTGACGACGACCGCCGCCAGGGTGCCGACGACGATGCCGATCAGGATGGCGCCGGGGACGTTGCGCGCCTGCAGCATGAAGATCAGCAGGAGGGTCGCGGCGAAGACGAGGACCGGCCAGCCGGCGAGTTCACCGGCGGGACCGAGGGACAGCGGGGTCGCGGTGCCCTGGTGCACGAAGCCGGCCTTGAAGAGGCCGATGAGGGCGATGAAGAGGCCGATTCCGATGGTGATGCCGTGCTTCAGCGCGAGGGGGATGGCATTCATGATCATCTCGCGGAGGCCGGTGACGACCAGGAGGCAGATCACCACCCCGTAGACGACGCACATGCCCATGGCCTGCGGCCAGGTCATGACCGGTGCGACCTGCGAGGCGAGGACCCCCGAGACGCTCAGTCCGGCGGCGAGGGCGAGGGGCACCTTGCCGACGAAGCCCATCAGCAGGGTGGTGGCCGCGGCCGCGAACGCGGTCGCGGTGATCAGTCCCGACTGCCCGAGCAGCCGGCCGTCGACGTCCTTGCCGCCGAGGATGAGGGGGTTGAGCAGGAGGATGTACGCCATGGCCATGAAGGTCGTGACGCCGCCGCGCACTTCGCGTGCGACGGTCGATCCGCGTTCGGATATGTGGAAGTACCGGTCGAGCCAGGACCGTCCGGCGGGGACACGCGTGCCGGGGCCCGCGTCCTCCGCGCTCGTCCTGGGTTCCACTGACTGCTGGGTCATGTTGCCTGACTCCCAAGGTTCACAGGGGCACCCGCGTGGAGCTGTCGTGACTGCGGGATTTGGGATGACTGCGAGGCGCACGACCCGGGGGACGGCCCGAGGCGAACTCTTCGTGCAGATGGATCGGTTGTGCGGTGGCTCCGGACGGTGCGTGGGCGCGGGGAAGCGTGACGTTCACTGCAGGCACGCACCGCCCGGAGGGATTTGACGAGCCGTCAGGTACCGGTGATGTGCTCGGGGCGCACCGGGGTCCTGTTGAGCTCCAGTCCCGTCGCCGCCCGGATCGCCGCGAGCACGGCCGGGGTGGACGACAGGGTCGGGGCCTCGCCGACGCCGCGCAGCCCGTACGGGGCGTGGTCGTCGGCGAGTTCGAGCACGTCGACCGGGATGGTCGGGGTGTCGAGGATGGTGGGGATCAGGTAGTCCGTGAAGGACGGGTTGCGCACCTTCGCCGTCTTCGGGTCGACGATGATCTCCTCCATGACGGCGACGCCCAGCCCCTGGGTGGTGCCGCCCTGGATCTGACCCACGACGGACAGCGGGTTGAGTGCCTTGCCCACGTCCTGGGCGCAGGCCAGTTCGATCACCTTGACCAGGC
The DNA here is from genome assembly GCF_035946055.1 of Streptomyces sp. NBC_01341. Lineage (NCBI taxonomy): Bacteria > Bacillati > Actinomycetota > Actinomycetes > Kitasatosporales > Streptomycetaceae > Streptomyces > Streptomyces sp. NBC_01341. The sequence goes on from NZ_CP108364.1 coordinate 1,415,193, forward strand.
CGAGTTCGGTGTCGACCTCCACGACCGCGCGGTGGGCCGCGAAGGAGTACTGGACGTGGCCGTTGCCCTGTCCGGTGCGCAGGTCGAAGGCCTCGGTGGGCCTGTGCCGCCACTCCAGCTCGACGTCGACGGACTCCTCCTCCAGCACGTCGGCGAGCGACGCGAGCACCTCGCCGCCGTCGGTGACCACCTTGCCTCCCTCCAGGAGGAGTTCGGCGGTGGCCCAGGCCGGGTGGTACGTGCCGAACTTGCGGCGGCCGATCTCCAGGACCTGTTCCCTGACCGCCTCGCAGGAGTTCTTGACGGCGCCGCCGGTGACGTACGTCTGGCGGGAGGCGGACGTGGAGCCGGCGGAGCCGACCCGGGTGTCCGCCGGGTGGATGGTGACCTGGTTGACCCCGAGTTCGGTACGGGCGATCTGGGCGTGGACGGTGACACCGCCCTGCCCGACCTCGGCCATCGCGGTGTGCACGGTGGCGACCGGCTCGCCGTTGATGACCTCCATGCGCACCCGGGCGGTCGAGTAGTCGTCGAAGCCCTCGGAGAAGCCGACGTTCTTCAGGCCGACGGCGTAGCCGACGCCCCGCACGACACCCTCGCCGTGGGTCGTGTTGGACAGACCCCCGGGAAGCGCGCGTACGTCGACGGAGCTGCCCTCCGCGTCGGCCGAGAGCCACTGCTGCTCGGGTGGCAGGGGCCTGGCCTTGACGCGGCGCAGCAGTTCGGCGACCGGGGCCGGGGAGTCGACGGGCTGGCCGGTGGGGAGCAGGGTCCCCTGCTCCATGGCGTTCAGCTGCCGGAGTTCGACCGGGTCCATGTCGAGGGCCGCGGCGAGCTTGTCCATCTGCGCCTCGTAGGCGAAGCACGCCTGGACCGCGCCGAAGCCGCGCATGGCGCCGCAGGGCGGGTTGTTGGAGTAGAGCGCGATCGCCTCGATGTCGACGTCCTCGACGGCGTACGGGCCGACCGCGAGCGAGGAGGCGTTGCCGACGACCGCCGGGGAGGCGGACGCGTAGGCGCCGCCGTCCAGCACGATCCGGCACTTCATGTGGGTGAGCTTGCCGTCCTTGGTGGCACCGTGCTCGTAGTGGAGCTTGGCCGGGTGCCGGTGGACGTGTCCGAAGAAGGACTCGAAGCGGTTGTAGACCATCTTGACGGGCTTGCCGGTGCGCAGGGCCAGCAGGCAGGCGTGGATCTGCATCGACAGGTCCTCGCGGCCGCCGAACGCACCGCCGACGCCGGAGAGCGTCATGCGCACCTTGTCCTCGGGCAGGCCGAGCACGGGGGCGATCTGGCGGAGGTCGGAGTGCAGCCACTGGGTGGCGACGTACAGCTCGACGCCCCCGTCCTCGGAAGGAACCGCGAGGCCCGACTCAGGGCCGAGGAATGCCTGGTCCTGCATGCCGAAGACGTAGTCACCGGTGATGATCACGTCGGCCCGCGCGGCGGCCGCGTCGGCGTCGCCGCGGACGACGGGCTGGCGGTGGACGATGTTGGGGTGCGGTACGTGCCCGATGTGGTGGTCGTCGCGGCCTTCGTGGATCAGCACCGCGCCGGGCGCCGTCGCGGACTCCTCGTCCGTGATGACCGGCAGTTCCGCGTAGTCGATCCGGATCTTGGCGGCGGCACGGCGCGCGGTCTCCGGGTGGTCGGCGGCGACGAGCGCCACGGGCTCGCCGTGGTGACGGACCTTGCCGTGGGCGAGTACGGGGGTGTCCTGGATCTCCAGCCCGTAGTTCTTCATCTCGGCGGGCAGGTCGTCGTACGTCAGCACGGCGTAGACGCCGGGCGTGGCGACGGCCTCGCCGATGTCGATCGACCGGATCTCGGCGTGGGCGACGGTGGAGCGGAGCGTGTGGCCCCACAGCATGTCCTCGTGCCACATGTCCGAGGAGTAGGCGAACTCGCCGGTGACCTTGAGGGTCCCGTCGGGCCGCAGGGTGGACTCGCCGATGCCGCCCCGGGTGTGGGAGCCCTGGGTGATCTTGGCGGGGGTGCCGGCCGGTACGGTCGCGGCTCGTGGGTGCAGCGCCATGGCTATCGGACCGCCTCTTCCTGACGGGCGGCCGCGAGGCGGACCGCGTCGAGGATCGTCTCGTAGCCGGTGCACCGGCAGAGGTTGCCGGAGAGCGCCTCGCGGATGTCCTGGTCGGACGGCGAGGGGTGCGTCTCGAGCAGCTCGTCGGCCGCGACCAGCAGGCCGGGGGTGCAGAAGCCGCACTGGACGGCCCCCGCGTCGATGAACGCCTGCTGGACGGGTGAGAGGTCGGCCGCGTCGGCGCTCTGCGCGTCGGCGGGCTTGGCCTGCCAGCGCTGGGCCGCGTCGACAGACGTGCCGCAGGCGCCCGCGGCGCATCCGGTTCCGGGGTGGGCGTCGTCGCGGTGCCTGGCGTAGTCGGCCAGCCCTTCGACGGTGACGATCTCGCGGCCTTCCGCCTGGCCGGCCGCGACGAGACAGGAACAGACGGGCACACCGTCGAGGCGGACCGTACAGGAGCCGCATTCGCCCTGCTCACAGGCGTTCTTGGAGCCGGGCAGGCCCATGCGCTCACGCAGGACGTACAGGAGTGACTCGCCCTCCCAGACGTCGTCGGCTTCCTGTTTCCGGCCGTTGACCGTGAAATTGACTCGCATGATCAGGCAGCTCCTTCGAGGGTGCGTCCCGCTCCGCGGTACTGCTCCCAGGTCCAGCCCAGCGTGCGGCGGGCCATGATGCCGACCGCGTGCCTGCGGTAGGCGGCGGTTCCCCGTACGTCGTCGATGGGGTTGCAGGCCCCCGCGGCGAGCTGGGCGAACTGCTTGGCGACGGACGGGGTGATGATCTTCCCGCTGTCCCAGAACCCGCCCTCCTCCAGTGCGGCGTTGAGGAAGTCCTCGGCCTCCTTCGCCCTGACCGGGGTCGGGGCGGCGGAGCCGATACCGGTCCGTACCGTGCGCGTCCCGGGGTGGAGGGCGAGACCGAAGGCGCACACGGCGATGACCATCGCGTTGCGCGTGCCGACCTTCGAGTACTGCTGCGGACCGTCCGCCTTCTTGATGTGCACGGCCCGGATCAGCTCGTCCGGTGCGAGGGCGTTGCGCTTCACGCCGGTGTAGAAGTCGTCGATCGGGATCATCCGCGTCCCGCGTACGGACGCGGCCTCGACCTCGGCTCCCGCGGCGAGCAGCGCGGGGTGGGCGTCCCCCGCGGGGGACGCGGTGCCCAGGTTGCCGCCGACACCGCCGCGGTTGCGGATCTGCGGCGAGGCGACCGTGTGCGAGGCGAGGGCGAGGCCGGGCAGCTCGGCCCTCAGGTTCTCCATGACGGCGCTGTACGGCACGGAGGCGCCGAGGCGTACGGTGTCCGGGCCCACCTGCCACTCGGACAGCTCACCGATGCGGTTCAGGTCCATGAGGTGTTCGGGCCGGCGGTGGTCGAAGTTGATCTCGACCATGACGTCGGTGCCACCCGCGATGGGCACAGCCGTCGGGTGCTCGGCCTTGGCGGCGAGCGCCTCCTCCCAGCTGGCGGGGCGAAGGAAGTCCATGAGTGGCTCTCTTCTTCTCAATCGGGTCGTTCGGCTGGGGGCGGGGTGCGGCCGGCCCATTACTGGTCGTTCCTGTGTTGTTTGACGCGGTGTGTGGCCCAGTACACAAGTCTTGCTCCACTCGGTGCAGTCACCGAAACCATGAAGGAGTTGGCTGGTCCCCGTCCCCGTCTTGTAGATTCGAACGAATGGCGGGTACCGGTGACCTCACCGCAATTCACAGGTAACCCCTGACGTCCCCCGCACCAACGAAGAGATCGGCGGCAATCGACGATGCGGCTGCGCGCACTGCTGGACACCGAGGCGCTGGGCCTGCGGCTGCTCGGCGGCGAGGACGAGCTGGACCGGTCGGTCCGCGGCGTCATGACGACCGACCTGCGCGACCCCAGCCGCTACCTCTCCGGCGGGGAACTGGTCCTCACCGGGCTCGCCTGGCGGCGGGACGCCGCCGACTCCGAGCCCTTCGTCAGGATCCTGGCGGGCGCGGGCGTCGCGGGTCTGGCCGCCGGCGAGGCCGAACTCGGGGACATCCCGGACGACCTGGTCGAGGCGTGCCTGAGGCACCGGCTGCCGCTGTTCGCCGTGCACGAGACCGTCGCGTTCGCAATGATCACCGAGCACGTGGTCCGGCAGGTGTCCGGTGAACGGGCCGGCGACCTCGCCGCGGTCGTCGACCGGCACCGCCGCCTGATGACCTCGGGTCCGGCGGGCGGCGGCCCCGAGGTGGTCCTCGATCTGCTGACCTCCGACCTGGACCTGCGCGCCTGGGTCCTCTCCCCCACGGGCCGCCGGATCGCCGGGGCCGGTGAGCCGCTGCCCCCGCACGTCGGCGCGGAACTGGCCGGCCACCACCTCGCCGCGACCCGTTCGGGCCGCCGGGGGCCGCACCGGGCCGAGGTGGACGGTACGGCGTATTCACTGTTCCCGATCCGGAACACCGGCCGGGGAGCCGCCCCGCTCCCGTCCAGGGACGTGCGGGAGTCCGTCCTCTCGGACTGGCTGCTGGCCGTCGAGGCGGACGCGGGCGACTGGCCGGCCGCACGCCTGGACCTGCTCCAGGGCGTGACGCAGTTGATCGCGGTCGAGCGGGACCGCCGCGACGCGGCGCGGGCGGTTCGCCGGAGGCTCGCCCAGGAGGTCCTGGAGCTGGTCCAGGCGGGCGCCGCCCCGGCCGAGATCGCGGCCCGGCTCCGGGTCGCCGCCCCCGTCCTGCTGCCGGGTCTCGGCACAGCGCCGCACTGGCAGGTCGTCGTGGCCCGGGTCGAATGGGCGGGCGAGGACACGGACCTCCCGGGCGGCCGGGCCGCCCAGGCGGTGCTGGAGGAGATCCTGGTCGACCCCGCGGTGGCCGGCCCCGACTCGGCGGACCGGATCGCCGTGGCGTACACCGGCGAGGAGGCCGTCGCGCTGGTGCCGCTGACCGCGCTCCCCGCACCGCCCGCCACCGGCGCAGGTGCGGAGGACGAGGCCGCGGCGGACGAGCCGGAGCGGCGGGACGCCGCCCTGCACGCCGATGCCCTGCTCCAGACCGTCCGCGCGCCGCTCTCCGCCGGGCTGGCCGACGACGGGCGCCTGACACTCGGTGTCAGCGCCGCCGTGCACTCCGCCGAAGGGCTGCGCGGAGCGCTCGAGGAGGCGCGGCACGCCCGCCGCGTCGCCGCGGCCCGGCCGGGCCCGGTCTGCGCGGCCGGCCACCACGAGCTCGCCTCCCACGTCCTGCTGCTGCCCTTCGTGCCGGACGACGTGCGCCGGGCGTTCACCGCGCGGCTCCTGGACCCCCTGCGCGACTACGACCGGCGTCACCGCGCGGAACTCATGGAGACGCTGGAGGCATTCCTGGACTGCGACGGTTCCTGGACCCGCTGTGCGGCCCGGCTGCACCTCCACGTCAACACACTGCGCTATCGCGTCGGACGTATCGAGCAGTTGACGGGACGTGACCTTTCGCGCCTCGAGGACAAGCTCGACTTCTTCCTCGCCCTGCGCATGAGGTGACTTCCCGGCCCAATCGTGGCCCGGCCGGGCTCCGGGTGATTGTGAAATCTTTCACCTGACATTGATCCCACCCCTTGGCCCGGCGTGCCATTCCGTGCTGAGATGCGCGCAGACCCTGGCCGGCGGGCGTTCGCCGCCGGCCTCCACAGCTCGACGGCGCGCTCGGGGAGGGCAACGTGGCGCATACCGCCATGTCTGGTTCCGGAACGACTGCAGATGACGATCCGCCGCTCCAGACCGCGGTATGGCGGCTGCGTTCACGAGCCTGCTGGACGGACGCGGCCGCGCTGCTCGAACCCCACGCGGCCACGGACCACGCGGCCGCACTCCAGCGGACCTCGCTGCTGACCGAGCGGTGCCTGTACACGGGCACCGGGTGGACCGACGCCGAGGACGCCCTGCGCGCGGCGGAGGCGCTCGCGCACGGGGATTCGGAGCGTGGGGCGGCCGCCTGCGAGCGCGGCTATCTCGCCTACGCCTCGACACTGCTCGGAGCGCGCGACCGGGCCGACGAGGCCAGCGTGGCGCTCAGCAGGGCCGCCGCACTGCTCTCCCCCGCTGCACCCGGCCGGCCCCTGCTGGACTTCCGCCGGGGTCTGATCGCCCAGAACATCGCCGATTCCCCCCAGTCCGCCCGTGCCGCCTACCGCAGGGCACACGCCGGGGCGACCGCCCGGGGCGACGAACTCCTGCTCTCCTTCACCTGGCGCCATCTCGCCTCGCTCGCCCTGCGCGAGGGCGAGCTCGCCGAGGCGCGGCACGGGTTCGCCGAGTCACTGCGGATACGGGAGGAGCTGGGCTACCTCGTCGGCACGGCCCCGGCGCTCATCTCGCTCGCCGACGCCGAGACCGAACCCGAGGCCGCGGCCCGGCTGCGGGCCGAGGCGGGGCGGCTGTTCCGGCTCCTCGGCGGCGTACCGACCTGGCTGGCGCCCCGGCTGGAGCCTCCGGCCCCGGAGACGGTCGAGGCGAACTGAGGGGCCGGACCGAGGCATGGCGGCCGGGCACCCGTCGGGGTGCCCGGGGCGTCACACGTCGGCGCCGTTGTAGTGCTCGCGCACGAGGGACCGCACCACCGTGAGGTCCCGGGCGATCAGCGCGTCGAGCAGCGCGGTGTGCTCCGAGGCGTCGGCGAGCAGCTCCGCCCGCCGGCCCGCCGGGCCGGCGGCCAGGGGCCACTGGGACCTGCGGTGCAGATCGTCGGCGACCTCCACGAGCTGCAGGTTGCCGGACAGTTCGAGCACCGCACGGTGGAAGGCGCGGTCGCTCTCGGCGTATCCCGCGCGGTCACCGACGGCCGCCGCGGCGACCGTGGCGTCGGCCAGCGGGCGCAGCGCGTACCAGTCGTCGGCCGGGACCGTGCGGGCGAGCCGCAGCATGACCGGGACCTCGATCAGGGCGCGCACCTCCGCGAGCTCGGCCAGTTCACGGGCACCCCGTCGGCTGACCCGGAAGCCGCGGTTCGGCACGACCTCGACGGCGCCCTCGACCGCCAGCTGCTGCATGGCCTCGCGCACGGGCGTCGCGGACACACCGAAGCGCGCGCCGAGCGCGGGGGCGGAGTAGACCTCCCCCGGGGTCAGCTCGCCACCGACGAGCGCGGAGCGCAGGGCGTGCAGGATCTGGCCGCGTACGGAGTGCCGCTGCACGGTGCGGGACACGGTGCGCTCGCTGTGGGTGTGCTCGCCGCGTGCCTGTTCGGGCACACGGACGTCCGGCGGGGTGCCCGCCGGCGCATACGGGCCCACGCCGTCCCGCACTCTGCCCTGCTCCACCCGGGACCTCCTCGGAACGAGGGGCCGGCTCGCGCACCGGGCCCCGTGTGCACGATATGCGCAGTGGGCGCCGGTTCCCCTATCGGTCAGTTCGGGTAAGGTAAGGCTTACCTGTAAATGATCGTGATTCGGTGGTCCCTCATGACCGTGCCCGTCCTGCTCGCCACGACCGCCCCGTCTCCGACCGCGGCGGCGTACACCCGTCTGGCCGAGGTCTTCCCGGGGCTGCGGGCCGAGGTGCTCGCCCACGACGCGCCGGCACCCTCCGGGGCGGGCTGGGTCCGGGCGGCGGACCTCGCCGAGGGCGGAGCGGCACTGGACGACTTCCTGGCCTGGGACGAGGCACAGGTGCTCCGGGACTACGGCACCCGCGCCCGCCCCGACGTCGTGGCGAGCTTCGGACTCCACCGCTACGCGTGGCCGGCCTGCCTCCTGGTGACCGTGCCGTGGTTCCTGCACCGGCGCGTGCCCCGCATCCCCGTGGCCGACGTCTCCTTCCACCGGGGACTGGGCCATCTGGCCCTGCGGGTGGGCGAGTTCGCCTGCCTTCCCGGTGATCCCGCCGCAGCCCTGCCGGGCGCCCGGGTCGTGCCCGGTGAAGCGGCGCTGCGGGCCGAGGTCCGCGACTCCGTGGCCGAGCACATCGGCCCCGTGCTGGACGGGTTCGGGCCCCGCATGCGACGCGGCAAGCGCGCCCTGTGGGGCATGGCGACCGACGAGATCGTCGAGGGTCTCTGGTACATCGCGCACCTGCTCGGGGAGGAGAACCGGGCGATGGCCGAGCTGGAGGAGCTGCTCCCGGGCACGACCAAGCCGTACGTGGGTACGGCGGGCTTCCGTGAACTGACCGGACCCGGCGGCGAGTCCCTCCCCACCCGGGACCGGGCGAGCTGCTGCCTCTTCTACACCCTGCGGCCGGAGGACACCTGCGTGACCTGCCCCCGCACCTGCGACGACGACCGCGTCCGCAGGCTCGCCGCCACCGCGTGAGCCGCACGCGGCTCACACCACCCGGCCGGGCGACCGGAATTCGAACACAACACGGCCTTCCCTCACGCACGTTCGAGAAGATTCCGTCCAACGATGAGGCCCGCCGACCCAATGGCGTTCACTTGTCCCGAAACCCGCTGAGCGGCCCGGAATTTCCGTCACGATGGCGCCCGAAACGCCCTACGTGACGCAAGGGACCGTGCATGAGACTGACCGACATATCGCTTGACTGGCTGCTTCCGGGCGCCGTGCTGCTCGTGGGGGTCATGGCGGCGGTGACGGTGGTCGCGCGCGGCAAGCGCGCCGCTGAGAAGGCCGGGGCCGACGACAGCTGGGAACGCAGCGAGGAGCGCCGCCGGCGCAAGGAGGCGCTCTACGCCACCGCCTCGTACGTCCTGCTGTTCTGCTGTGCCGCGGTCGCCGCCGCCCTCTCCTTCCACGGGCTCGTCGGCTTCGGCCGGCAAAACCTCAACCTCTCCGGGGGCTGGGAGTACCTCGTGCCCTTCGGCCTCGACGGGGCCGCGATGTTCTGTTCGGTGCTCGCCGTACGTGAGGCCAGCCACGGCGACGCGGCTCTGGGCTCGCGACTGCTGGTGTGGACGTTCGCCGGTGCCGCCGCCTGGTTCAACTGGGTGCACGCGCCGCGCGGCATGGACCACGCGGGCGCTCCGCACTTCTTCGCGGGCATGTCGCTCTCGGCCGCGGTGCTGTTCGACCGCGCGCTGAAGCAGACACGCCGTGCGGCACTCCGCGAGCAGGGCCTGGTGCCCCGTCCGCTGCCGCAGATCCGGATCGTACGGTGGCTGCGCGCCCCCAGGGAGACGTTCGGCGCCTGGTCGCTGATGCTCCTCGAAGGCGTCCGGACCCTGGACGAGGCGGTGGACGAGGTGCGCGAGGACCGCCGGGAGAGAGAACAGGACCGGCACCGCAGGAAGGATCAGGCCAAACTGGACCGGGCCCACATCAAGGCCCTGAACCGGCAGAACCGGGTATGGGGGCGCGGCGGACGGTCGGGCCGCCAGATGGACGTCCAGGCCATCGCCCCGGCGGCAGGGGGCGGCCCACCGGCCGTCGCGGAACCCGCCATAGCAGGGCCGGGACAACTGCCCCTGCGCCCCCGTCCATCCCTGCAAGCCGTGAACGGCCCGAAATCCAGGAGTACTTCGGCACAGACCACCAGCGGTGAACCCGCGCCCGTCGACCTCACCGCCGAGGACGACACACAGGCCCTGCCCCGGCTCGATTCGCTGGAGCAGAAACTCAAGGACCTGGAACAGCAGTTCGGCTGAGCGTCATGCCATGCCGCCGCTCAGCTCGAACCAGACCACCTTGCCCAGCGCCTGAGTCGTGACTCCCCAGGAGTCCGCCAGGCTCTGGACGAGGAGCAAACCCCTGCCGTGCGTACCGTCGTCGGCGTTCGGTACGTACGGCGCGGGTTCCTGCTCCGTCATGAAGTCACGCACCTCCACGCGCAAACGCGCGGGTGCGGACGTCACGGTGACCACGGCCCCGTTCCGCGTGTGGATCAGCGCGTTCGTCACCAGTTCGGAGAGCAGGAGTTCAGCGACCTCGGTGTCCTCCGGCCGCCGCCGGTAGCGCAGGAAATCCCGCAGCGCCCCGCGTATCTCCCCCACGGCCGACAGGTCGGCGTGCCCGAGTCTGCGATGCAGCCGCGCCGGCGGACCCTCCCGTCGCTTCGTCATGTCCCCCGCACGCACGATGAATCGGCCCCTCTCGGATTCGCTTCGCTCCGTCATGTCTCGAACGCTTGCCCCCGATGCATTCCCCATCGGCGAGCGGTCAAGCTATTCCGGGCGTCAACAGATGAACACACGGCCGCTCAGGACCCACCGCGGACGAGCGGATCAGGATGCGCACTCACTGTTAACATGCGGAAAATTCACATGAGTTGCCGTTGACGGACGGGCATCTACGCGCGTCATCATGGTGGGCATGCGAATCCCCCCACGGATCACCACGCTCGGCGGCGTCGCCGCCCTCCTGTCCGTCCTCTTCGTCTCGGGACCGGTGACGGCGTCGGCCGCGACCGTTCCCTCGACCACGGCGGTGGGCAGCGTCTGTTACTCCGCGCTGCCTTCCGAGGCACATGACACGCTCGGCCTGATCGAGGACGGCGGCCCGTTCCCGTACGAGGAGGACGGCACGGTCTTCCAGAACCGGGAGGCCGTCCTGCCCAGTCGGAGCACCGGCTACTACCACGAGTACACGGTCGTCACGCCCGGCTCCCCCACCCGCGGGGCCCGCCGGATCGTGACGGGCGAGGAAGTCCGGGAGGACTACTACACCGCGGACCACTACGAGTCGTTCGACCTCGTCGACCACGACTGCTGATCCGCACCCCCGGTCCGGCCCGCGCCGCAGTCCCCCACCTGCGACGCGGGCCTCCGGCCGGCACCGGCACTTCCGGGAGACGCGCTTGTAGGCTCCGGGCATGACCGTGACCTATGTGATCGACGGCGCCGGGATCACCGGCCTTGACGACTTCTGGGATCGGATCGGTGAAGCCGTGAACGGCCCCGGAGGCTATTTCGGCCGTGGGCTGGACGCCTTCGCGGACTGTCTGCGCGGTGGCTTCGGCACCCCGGACGACGGTCGCTTCGTCATCGAATGGCGCGACCACGCCGCCTCCGCCCGTGCTCTCGGTCATGCGGAGACCGCTCGCAGACTGGACGAGCGGCTGCCCCGCGTGCATCCGTCGAATCGGGCGCGCGTCGAACGGGAGATCGCCGAGGCCCGTGCCGGACGGGGGCCGACCCTGTTCGGCCGACTCGTCTCCATCATCACGGAAACGGCAGGGCCGGAAGCCCTGCGTCTGCGCTGAGGGCTGAGGACCGGCGGGCCCACGGCGCCGTTCCCCCCGTCAGGCGGGCGCGGTCAGTGGATGACGTCGAAGACGTTCTTCTGCAGACCGTTGGCGTAGGTCTCGTGCTCGACGAGCCGCAGTTTCTGGGTGTCCTTGTCCGTGCCGCTGAACAGACGCTTGCCCGCGCCCAGCAGGAGCGGGAAGACGAGCAGGTGGTAGCGGTCGATGAGACCGGCGTCCGAAAGACTCCGGTTCAGCGCGGCGCTGCCGTGGACGATGATCGGACCGCCCTCGGTCTCCTTCAGCGCGGCGACGCCGTCGAGGGAACGCAGGATGGTGGTCTCGCCCCAGGCCGGGACCAGCTCGTCCTCGGTGAGCGTGGTCGACACGACGTACTTCGGCATCACCCTGTAGTCGGCGAAGTCCTCCATGTCCGGCCAGACGGGGCTGAACGCCTCGTAACTGACGCGGCCCATCAGCATCGCCGCGGCCTCCTTCTGCTCGCGTCCCTTGATCTCGAACGCCTCGGGAAGGAACTCCACGTCCTTGAAGGTCCATCCGGAGTTGCGGTAGCCGGGTTCGCCGCCGGGTGCCTCCACGACCCCGTCGAGGGAGACGAAGGCGGTGCTGATCAGAGTGCGCATCTGGTGTCCTCGGTGTCTCGTGTCCGGTGCTCTGCGGATCAGGGCGGCGCACGCTGCGAACACCTCTCGGCCGCGGCGCACCAACCGGTTCTCTGACTGCGCGCACGGGGAGAACTCATCGGTCGCGGCCCCGCCCCGGAGACAGGGGCGGACCGAAGGCGCTCAGGGACGCGGCACGTTGCGGATGTTGGAGCGGGCCATCTGGAGCATGCGGCCGACTCCGCCGTCCAGGACGATCTTGCTGGCCGAGAGCGCGAAGCCGGTGACCATGTCCGCGCTGATCTTGGGCGGGATGGAGAGTGCGTTCGGGTCGGTGACCACGTCGACGAGCGCCGGCCCCTTGTGCCTGAAGGCCTCCTTGAGCGCGCCCTCCAGCTGCTTGGGCTTCTCCACGCGCACCCCGTAGGCGCCTGCGGCCCTCGCGACGGCCGCGAAGTCGGGGTTCTTGTTGGTCGTACCGAACGACGGCAGGCCCGCCACCAGCATCTCCAGCTCGACCATGCCGAGCGCGGAGTTGTTGAAGAGGACCACCTTCACCGGCAGGTTGTACTGGACGAGCGTGAGGAAGTCACCCATCAGCATGGTGAAACCGCCGTCGCCGGACATGGACACGACCTGGCGGTTCCGGTCGGTGAACTGGGCCCCGATCGCCTGGGGCAGTGCGTTCGCCATCGAACCGTGGCTGAACGAACCGATCACCCGGCGCTTGCCGTTGGGTGTGAGGTAGCGCGCCGCCCAGACGTTGCACATGCCGGTGTCGACGGTGAACACGGCGTCGTCGTCGGCGATCTCGTCGAGGACCGAGGCGACGTACTCGGGGTGGATCGGCACGTGCTTCTCGACCTTGCGGGTGTACGCCTTGACCACGCCCTCGAGCGCGTCCGCGTGCTTCTTCAGCATCCGGTCGAGGAACCTGCGGTTCGTCTTGGTCTTCACGCGCGGGGTCAGGCACCGCAGCGTCTCGCGTACGTCGCCCCAGACCGCCAGGTCGAGCTTCGACCGCCGGCCCAGGTGTTCGGGGCGCACGTCGACCTGGACGATCTTCACGTCGGTCGGGAGGAACGCGTTGTACGGGAAGTCCGTGCCCAGCAGGATCAGCAGATCGCACTCGTGCGTGGCCTCGTAGGCGGCGCCGTAGCCGAGCAGCCCGCTCATGCCCACGTCGTACGGATTGTCGTACTGGATCCACTCCTTGCCGCGCAGCGCGTGGCCGACCGGGGCCTTCACCCGTTCGGCCAGTTCCATGACCTCGGCGTGCGCGCCCGCCGTTCCGCTTCCGCAGAACAGCGTCACCCGCTTGGCCTCGTCGATCATCCGGCAGAGCTTCTCGATCTCCTCGTCCCCGGGCCGCACGGACGGCCGCGAGGTGACCAGGGCGTGCTCGACGGACTTGTCGGGGGCCGGCTGCGAGGCGATGTCACCGGGCATCGACACGACGCTGACACCACCGCGGCCGATGGCGTGCTGGATGGCCGTCTGGAGCAGGCGCGGCATCTGCTGCGGGTTGGAGATCATCTCGTTGTAGTGGCTGCACTCCTGGAAGAGCAGCTCGGGATGCGTCTCCTGGAAGTAGCCGAGGCCGATCTCGCTCGACGGGATGTGCGAGGCGAGCGCGAGCACCGGGGCCATGGACCGGTGGGCGTCGTACAGGCCGTTGATCAGGTGCAGGTTGCCGGGGCCGCAGGAACCCGCGCAGGCGGCGAGGGTTCCGGTGACCTGTGCCTCGGCTCCCGCGGCGAACGCGGCGGTCTCCTCGTGCCTGACCTGGATCCACTCGATGGCGGCGTTGCGGCGGACGGCGTCGACCACCGGGTTGAGGCTGTCGCCGACGACGCCGTACAGCCGCTTGACCCCCGCCCGGACCAGGATGTCGACGAACTGTTCCGACACGTTCTGCTTGGCCATGGGTGCGCGCCCTCTCTGCCTCAGGCTGTCCGTGTCTCCATCAACCCATGCCGCGCTCCGTTACGCCTCCCAGACCGCCACGCACGTACGGTCGTCCGCGTACCCCTTGGTCCGGAGCTGTACGTCGGCGAGATAGGCGGGCAGTCCCGGCGGCGCGTCCGACGCCCAGCGCCGGGCGAGTTCCCCGGCGAGCGCGGGTTCTCCGCGCATCGGCTCGGCCATGCCGCTTCCGCAGAGCAGCAGCGTGTCGCCCGGACGGGCGACGGAGGCACGGAAGTGGAAGGGCTCGGCGGGCCGCTGCGGCGGGCTCTCCTCGTACGGAGAGGGGGGCGTGGTGATCTGCAGGTCCATCGTGAGCCGGTCCCCGCCGGGGCCCTCCTCCTCGGCGGCGCCCACCGGGGCGGGGAGCACCGGGTCGAGGTCCTGCCAGGCGCCGTCACGGAGCCTGAAGAGGCCGCCGCGGCCCGTGCCGAAGAAGACCCGGGTGCGACAGTCCGGGTCGGCGGACAGCAGCAGGCAGCCCAGTCCGGCGCTGTAGGCGGACGGATCGAGGCCCAGTTCCGCGGCGCGGGCGCGCAGCCTGCCGTACGTACGGTCGGTGAGGCGGTGCAGACCGGACTTGAGGTCACCCCGGCGCCCCGCTCTTATGTCGTCCGAGAGCCGGGCGTGGCTGCGGGCGACGGCGCCGCCGATCCAGCGGCAGGCGTCGGCCGCGGCGAGATGCGCCCCGTCGGCGCCCCGGGCACCGCCGGCCACCGCGACCAGGACGAGTGCCGCGTCGCCGGCCCCGAAGCGGGCGGTGAGCAGGGCGTCGCGCCGGCGCTCTCCGCGGAAGCGGGCGGAGTCCCCGCGTACGGACGCGGCGCGCAGCGTGTACGTCCCGTACCGCGCGCCGTCCAGGACGGTGTCGGGCACGATGCCGTCGAGGTGGTCGGGCCCGGAGAGGGGCAGGGCCGCGGGTTCGGCGTCGTAGGTCGGCGGTCGGTCGCCGACGTGGCCCACGACGGGGCGCACCGGCGGTTCGGGGGCCTCGGCCACGGCCGGCGGTGCGGGAGGCGGCGGGGGGGCCGCGAAGGTACGCGGTCCCTGCCGCCCGGCCGGAGCCTCCCAGGGCGCACGCTCGTCGACGCCCGCCGGCGGACGGTGCGGTGCGGGGGGCACGGGAGGCGGCTCGGGCGGAGGCGTCGCCGCTGCGGGCGGGGGCCCGGGCGCGGAGGCGGGGGGCTCCGGCGCGGGGTCCGGCCTCGGTGCGGCGTGCCTCGGCGGGCGCCTCTCCGACGGCGGGGCCGCCTCCGGCAGGCGCGGGTCGGGCAGCGGGATCACGGTGACCGGATGGTCCGCGCCCCCCGTAGTCCCCGAGCCCACGGCGTCCGACGCGGAGTCGAAGCGGTCGTCGAGGCTGTCGGCCGCGCTGCTCGGCCCGATGTCCCGCGCGGTGTCGTCGTACAGCTTCCGCCACCAGTCGTCCTCGTCGGCGGCGGGCTTCTCCCCCTGCTGGCTCATGCCCCTAGTGTCCACCGCACGGGCCGTACGAAAACGGGGCATCCGGAAAAACGGCCCGGAAGTGGCACGTGAGCGGGGCCCGCCGGGCGTCCCCACCCCCCACGGGAAGGTCGCCCGGCGGGCCGGTTCGAGGGTTCGGTCCAGCGCCGGTGGGGTGGCTGATACCGAAGAGGCGCCACACTGCCAGAGGTGCGGGAGGGAGGGGCATGATGGGCCCGGCGGGTTTGCGCCGTGGCCGTTTCCCGCCACCGCGCGAACCGGCCGACGGGCGCGGCGACATACGACGACCACTGCGGGGAGGGCCGAGGATGCTGGCAGCGATAGGTCTGGACGAGAGACAGGAAGCGGCCTACCGGGCGCTGGTCGCGGCCGGGGCCGCGGAGGTGTCCGACCTCGCGCGGCGGCTGTCCCTGTCGGAGGCGGACACCGAGCGTGCGCTGCGCCGGCTGGAGCAGCAGGGACTCGTCGCCCAGTCTTCGTCGCGGGCGGACCGCTGGGTGGCCGCACCGCCCGGTGTCGCGCTGGGGGCTCTGCTGACCCAGCAACGGCACGAGCTGGAGCAGGCGGAGCTCGCGTCGGTGCTGCTCGCCGAGGAGTACCGGGCCGAGGCGGCCGAACCCGCGGTGCACGATCTGGTGGAGGTGGTGACGGGGGCGAGCGCCGTCGCCCACCGGTTCCATCAACTCCAGCTGGGCGCCCAGTCCGAAGTCTGCGCGCTGGTCACCGGGAAACCGATCGCCGTCACGGGCATGGAGAACGAGTCGGAGGAACGGGCGTCGATGCGGGGCGTGGCCTACCGCGTCGTCGTCGAGCGCGACGTGCTGCACCTGCCGACCGGGATCGTGGAGCTGACCGCGGCGCTGAGCCGCGACGAACAGTGCCGGGTCGTCGACCGGGTGCCGACGAAACTGGTCGTCGCCGACGCCTCACTGGCCATGGTTCCCCTCACCGGCCGGGGCGCCGAGCCCGCGGCCCTGGTGATCCACGCCAGCGGACTGCTGGAGTCCCTGATGGGCCTCTTCGAAGCCGTGTGGCGTGACGCGATGCCTCTGCGGCTGGGCGTCGACGGGATCGGTGAGGAGAACGGCCCGGGTGCGGATCCGACCGATCTGGAGATCCTCTCGCTGCTGCTGGCCGGCCTGACCGACGCCAGCGTGGCGAAGCAGCTGGATCTGGGCCTGCGCACGGTCCAGCGCCGGGTGAAGGGGCTCATGGAACTCACCGGGGTCACGACACGGCTGCAGCTGGGCTGGCACGCCTACGAGCGCGGCTGGGTGGCCCGGGCCCCCCGCTGACAGGCACGCTTCCCCGGTAGCGCCCCGCCCGTGGCCGGAGCGGTGGACGAGCGGTACCTCCGGCGGTCGGCCCGCGGGCCTGACGGGCGGGACCCGGCGGTGTCCGGCACGCTGGTCGGATGAGTGTGTGGCAGCTCGTCGCCGTGGGCGCGGTGATGTTGCTCGGCCTGGTCGGCGTGCTGGTGCCCGGCGTGCCCGGGCAGGCGATCGTGTGGGCCGCTGTTCTGTGGTGGGCGCTGACGGACCCGACCCCGGTCGCCTGGGGCGTGCTCATCGGCGCGACGTGCGTGCTGCTGCTGAACCAGGCGCTGAAGGCGCTCCTGCCCACCCGACGCCCGCGCGAGTCCGGAGCACCGCGCGGGACGCTCATGGCCGGGGGGATCGCGGCCATCGCGGGATTCTTCGTGATTCCGGTGGTCGGTGGGGTCCTGGGATACGTGGCAGCGGTCTACGGAGCGGAACGCATGAGGCTC
The DNA here is from genome assembly GCF_035946055.1 of Streptomyces sp. NBC_01341. Lineage (NCBI taxonomy): Bacteria > Bacillati > Actinomycetota > Actinomycetes > Kitasatosporales > Streptomycetaceae > Streptomyces > Streptomyces sp. NBC_01341. The sequence goes on from NZ_CP108364.1 coordinate 1,432,124, forward strand.
GGCAGCAGGGCCGCGGGCTGGGCCTCACTCAAATCCGTGATGCGCGCGACGGGGTACTCCGTGCTGGTCGAGCTCTTCTGCTGTCTCCTGGTGACCGGGGCGTGGCTGGGAGCACTCGTCTGGGGCTGAGTGCCGGGTGGAGCCGGGTGTCCGGGGCGGCGCGGGACGACGGCCCGGACACCCGGCCGGTACCGCTATCGGATCCGGCCCCGCTTCATCTCCATCGCGGCCCTGCCCTCGGCGCCCCTGCGCTTCCACTCGCGCAGGGTCTCGCTCCGCAGCCGGGCGTCGGTCTTGGCCGCGATGCGGTGGTTCTCACGGAGCAGCTTGCGGTAGCTGGCAAGGCGCCGTTCCGGCAACGAGCCGTCCTCGATCGCGCCGAGTACGGCGCAGCCGGGTTCCGACTCGTGGCCGCAGTCCTGGAAGCGGCACCGCCCTGCGAGGTCCTCGATCTCGGAGAAGACCTGGCCCACGCCGCGCTCCGCGTCCCAGAGGCCCACCCCGCGCAGACCGGGGGTGTCGATCAGGACGCCGCCACCGGGCAGCACGAGGAGATTGCGGGTGGTGGTGGTGTGCCGGCCCTTGCCGTCCACGTCGCGGGCCGCGCGCACGTCCATCACGTCCTCTCCGAGGAGCGCGTTGGCGAGGGTCGACTTGCCGGCGCCCGAGGTCCCGAGCAGGACACTCGTACCGGAGCCGACGATCGCGCCGAAGACGTCGACGCCCTCCCCCGTCGCGGAGCTGACGGGCAGCACCTGCACCCCGGGAGCGATGCGTTCGATGTCCTCGACGAGGTGGCCGAGCGTGGCGGGATCCGGTACGAGGTCCGCCTTGGTGAGCAGTACGAGGGGGTGCGCCTCGTACTGCCGGGCACCCGCCCCGTCGTCGAGCAGGGCGGCGCCCGCCGTGCTGGACATGGCGAGCGCGAGGAAGCGTTCCAGCCGTCCGAGGTCCAGCTCGACGGCGAGCGAGACGCAGATGACGATGTGATCGATGTTGGTGGCGAGCACCTGGCCCTCGGAACGCTGCGAGGACGTCGAGCGTACGAAGGCGGTCCGGCGGGGCAGAAGCGTGCGGACGAACTGCGGGTCGCCGTCGGGATCGACGGCCACCCAGTCGCCCGTGCAGACGATCCGCATGGGGTCACGGGGCACCACGAACGCGGTGTCCGCCCTGACGGTGCCGTCGGGCGTGACGACGTCGCACTGTCCGCGGTCCACCCGCACGACACGTCCCGGCAGGAGCCCCTGCTCGGCGAACGGCGCGAAGGCGGCGGCCCAGTCGTCGTCCCAGCCGTACGGAGTCAGCGCGTGCGACAGGGAGGAAGCCTGAGAATGAGAGAAAGACAAGGGAAACCCTTCACAAGGGCGGCCCCGGCACCGCGCGCTCGGGCGCGGGTGTGGCGGTGAGAGTTCAGCCGGTGGCCACAGGGGTGGGAACGATGCTCTTCGGGTCGTGGGCAGTGCCCACCGCTACGACAGTCATCAATGTCCTCACCTCCTGGTTCCTGGAACTGCGCACAGCCTAGCCTCGGACCTCCGGGAGCCGTCAACAGGTTTTCCCACGAGCCGCCGGCCTGCGACGGGCCGTCCGGTTCGGTACGGCGGCCCCCGATCGGGTGATACGCGTGCACACGTACCGGTATCGGGCCGTTAGGGTGCCGGACATGAGCTCATCGAACTCCGTCACCACCCCTTACTCACCTGCCCAGTTGGGGACCCAGATCCTCATCGCCTGGAGCGGTTCGAACCCTGCCACGGGCAGCGAGACCGCCTTCCTGCTGACCTACTCGCTGGGCGACGGCCCGGAGGGGCCCGAAGTCGGCGCAAGGGCGATGCACACGGCCCTGGAGCGCAGCGGGCTGAGGGTGGGGGGCGAGACACTGGACGCCTCGGAACTGCCGAACCTTCCGGTGAAGCTGCTCATCCAGGCCGGTCAGGTCGTCCTGACCCTGCCGCACTTCAAGGCGCAGTACACCGTGCCCGCCGAGTGGCTCGCCGTGGCACGGTCGGCCGGCGTGGTCCACGGGATGTTCGCCACGCGCCCGTGGCCGGCGGCGGTCCCGGGGCAGCCGGTCGGCGAGGACCTGCTTCGCTCCTTCGTGGCCGACCCGGACGTCGTGGGGACGTCCGCCCACTGCCTCCTGCCGGTGCGCAGCCTGGGCTGATCCACCCCCGTACACGGCACGTGCACGCGGCGATGCCCACCACCCCCCGTCGAGTGGTGGGCATCGCCGTGTATGCGTGCCGCACAGCGAAACGCGGGCGGTCCCGCGGGCCTGCGCCCCGGACCGCCCGCGTCTCAGTTGCTTCAGCTGTTGCCGGCGCCGTTGCCCGAGAGAACCGGGATGTCGTTCAGGATGTGCGACAGCGGCTCGTCACCCTTGGCCTGGGTGGAGTTGTCGGCGCACTGCTGGTTCTGCGGGTTGGACAGGACGTTGATGTCCTGGACCGCGATCGGGACGAGACCGATCAGCGAACCGACGTTGGCCTTGACCGGCAGAGCGATGCAAGGCTTGTTCAGCGAGCCCTGGACCAGGCTGAGCTGCGGGCTCTGGTCACCCTTGGTCGCGCTGTTGCCGAACTCGGACTCGGCACCGTTGCCGTTCACCGTGGTGGTGCCGTGGTCGTCACCGATCGCCATGGCCGAGGGGGCCGCGGCGGCGGAGAGACCGATCAGGGACACAGCCACAGCGGCGCCGGCCATCATCTTCTTCATTGCGCTTCACCTTTCGGAGCGTCCCGTTGTGGAACGTCCTGATTAACTCAGACCGGACGGTTTGGTTCCGCTACACCACTCGAACGGGTTGGACCGGTTTCCACGTCGACGTCCGCTACCTGGCTCCGCTCGCCCTCGCACCGCGTGCGGCGGGGACGAAGGCTCCTTGTCCGCGACGCCCCGGCACCCCCGGGGCCGGCGGAGCGCAGGGCGCCTCGGCGGGGCTCCGCCCGGCCTCGCCCTGCGACCTCGCGTGCCATTCGGCGAGCAGGCGGTCATAGATGGGCGTGGAGCTCTCCGGCGGGTGACCGGGGCCGGGGGAATGATGACTGTCGTACAGGTCCATGGGGCGCACCTACCCGGCCGCGCGGGATGCCTCGGCGACTGCTGCGGCAACCGGCCCAATATCCGCACTATCGGGCTACCCGACCTGCGGACGGCTCTCCCCGCCCGCAACAGACGTGTGGGGCCAGGACATCCGGGGTTCACGACCCAACAGTTCGGTCGTGCCCCGGACACACTGGCCCCACGCACCCTCACGGACTACGACGAGGCGGGAAGCGGCAGACCCCGGCCTGAACATGCACGGGGGCCGCCGATGTGACGCCTAATCAGTTGTTGCCCGCACCGTTGCCCGAGAGGACGGGGATGTCGCTGAGGATGTGCGACAGCGCCTCGTCACCCTTGGCCTGGGTGGAGTTCTCGGTGCACTGCTGGTTCTGCGGGGAGGACAGGACGTTGACGTCCTGGACCGAGATCGGGACGAGCCCGAGGAGCGATCCGACGTTGGCCTTCGCCGGGAGCGCGATGCAGGGCTTGTTGAACGAACCCTGGATGAGGCCGATCTGCGGGCTCATGTCGCCGTGCGTGCTGCTGTTGCCGTAGTACTGGTCGGCGCCGTTGCCGTTGACCGACGTCGTGCCGTTGTCGTTGCCGATCGCCATGGCCGAGGGGGCCGCGGCGGCGGAAACACCGGCGACGGAGGCGGCGACCGCCGCGGTCGCCAGGATCTTCTTCATCATGAACGTGCCCTTCTGATTAATCTGTTGCCCGCCTGTCCGGAGCATTCTGAACAACTGCGCCCGGTGGGATCCGGTTGCGTCATTTCACTCGAACGATTTCCCGTGTCCCATTTCCGTGGAAAAAGAGAAGGAACCGGGCCTGCGGGACGATGCGGGAGCGGGACCCCGATTCCGGTCAGCCGCCGAGCGGAAGCCCACCCAGGAGCGGCGCGGCGGCGTCAGCCACACCCGTCACGGTGTCCGCGGTGGAGTCCACGTCCTCCCGGGCGGACCCGGCGCTCCGGCCGACCGTGTCGACCAGGGGGTTCACCACCTGGTCAGGGATCTGCGGCACGGCCGACGTCAGCTGGTTCACGCCGGTGGTGAGGCTGATCCGGGGGGCGGTGGGGGTGGCCACCGCCGCGGAGGCGGGCGCGGCCGCTCCGAGGGTGGCCACGGAACCCGCGACGAGGGCGACGGTCTTCGCGTACTTCACTTTCTCAGATCCCTTCTCGGGCGGCATCCGCCGCCTCTGGACGGGACAACGATCAAGCCGTACGGGGGGAAACTGCGCACCAGCGGAATTTCACCCGGCGACAACGAAGAAGGCCCCGGACCGGTATGCACGGTCCAGGGCCTTCTCATGACGAGCCGTCGGCTCGGTCGGCAAAAGCTCAGTCGTTGATGCAGACGTTGCCGAACGCCGGGTTGAGCAGGCCGACGACGTTGACGGTGTTGCCGCAGACGTTCACCGGGATGTGGATCGGGACCTGCACGATGTTGCCCGACAGGACGCCCGGGGAACCGACGGCAGCAGCCTCGGCGCCGGAGTCGGCCATGGCCGGGGCAGCGGCGCCGAGCGCCATGAGGGTTCCGGCGGCGACGGCGGCGACCTTGGTGTACTTCACTTTCATCCCTTTCTGCAGCGGAGTCCTGAGCGGACACGTCTTTCGTGCCGCACGAGCGCTTTTCCCGACGCACTCGTGACTCCGAAGCTGTTATCCATAACGATCGGCGGGCGGCATCGAAACGCTATGCGCGAAGTTTCTCGGGAAACCGCCCGAATGCTGCAGGCCCGGGCCGCACGATGGAGGAGTGTCGGCGACCCGGACCGGTTCGTGCGGCCCGGTCAGCTGTTGCCGGCACCGTTGCCGGAGAGAACCGGAATGTCCGACAGGATGTGCGACAGCGGCTCGTCGCCCTTGGCCTGGGTGGAGTTGTCCGTGCACTGCTGGTTCTGCGGGTTGGACAGGACGTTGACGTCCTGGACCGCGACGGCGGCGAGAATGCCGACGAGCGCACCGGCGTTGGCCTTGACCGGGAGGGCGATGCAGGGCTTGTTCAGCGAGCCCTGGACGAGGCTGAGCTGCGGGCTCTGGTCACCCTTGGTCTCGCTGTTGCCGAACTCCGACTCGGCGCCGTTGCCGTTGACCGACGTCGTGCCCGTGTCGTCGCCGATCGCCATGGCGCTGGTCGCCGAGAGACCGAGGATGGAGGCGGCGACGGCACCCGTAGCCAGAACCTTCTTGATCACGATGAACCCTTCTCGTACCGAGTGCCCCGAGACGGAGCGCACTGATCAACTCGGCGCCGGGCGTTTGGTTCCCCCCATCGGCCCTCGTTCACCCGAATGCCAGAAGTCCACCCCGAAAGCGAACACCCGTACGTGACCCTTTCGGGTGGTTACACAATATGCACCGCTCTCCAAGTTTCCCCCGCAACCGCTGCGTCGTTATGGAGTCGTCCGCGTCGATGGAATGAGTTCCATCAGGGTCACCGCCCGCGCGAATTTCACCGGAGAAGGGCATTTAATGCGACAGGTTCTGAATAAAAGCATGATCGTCATGGCGGCGGCGTCGGGCATCCTGACCGCCGCGGGCGGTTATGCGCACGCCGATGCGTCGGCGGACGGTGTCGCCGCCAATTCGCCCGGTGTCGGCTCGGGCAACGCCGTACAGGTCCCGGTTCACGTCCCGGTCAACCTCTGCGGCAACACCGTCAATGTGATCGCTCTGCTGAACCCGGCCTTCGGCAACACCTGTGCGAACGTCAGCTCGGGCGGCGAGCACGGCGGCGGGTCCTCCGGCGCGAGCGCGGACGGCCACGCGGTCGGCTCCCCCGGTGTCGCGTCCGGCAACCTCGCCCAGGTTCCCGTCGAGATCCCGCTGAACGCCTGCGGCAACACCATCGACGTCGTCGGTGCGCTCAACCCGGCGTTCGGCAACTCCTGCGCCAACCACAGTGGTCACGACCACGGGCACCCGCCGGTCGACGAGCCGCCGGTCGACGAGCCCCCGACCGACGAGCCGCCGGTCGACGAGCCCCCGACCGACGAGCCGCCGGTCGACGAGCCCCCGACCGAGGAGCCGCCCACCGAGGAGCCGCCCACGGAGGAGCCCCCGGCGGAGGAGCCGCCGTCCGAGGAGCCGCCCACGTCGGTGCCGCCGACCTCCAAGCCCCCGGTGGACCAGCCGCCGGCCGGTAACCCCGGTCCGAACACACCCGGTTCGCAGCTGGCACAGACCGGCGCCGGCGACATCGGCCTGGCCGCCGGTGCGAGTGCGGCGCTGCTGCTGGGTGGCACGGTGCTCATGCGCCGTACCCGCGGTTCGCGCAACTAGCGGAACGAGCGGGAAGGGCCGTTCCGGCAGCGTGGCGCTGCCGGGACGGCCCTTCCGTGCGTGCGGGTGACACCGGCGGGGGTCAGACGGTGATGCGCTCGAAGACTGCGGCGAGGCCCTGACCGCCGCCGATACACATCGTCTCCAGGCCGTAGCGCGCCTCGCTGCGGTGCATCTCGTGGCTGAGCGTGGCGAGGATGCGGGCGCCCGTGGCGCCGACCGGGTGGCCGAGCGAGACACCGGATCCGTTGACGTTGATCCGCTGTTCGTGGTCCTTCTCACCGAGCCCCAGCTCCCGGGTGCAGGCCAGGACCTGAGCGGCGAACGCCTCGTTGATCTCGATCAGGTCGAGGTCGGCGAGGGTGAGCCCGGCGCGGCCGAGGGCCGCGTGGGTGGCCGGGACGGGGCCGATGCCCATCGTCGCGGCGGGGACACCGGCGCGGGCGAAGGAGACGAGACGGACGAGCGGGGTGAGCCCGAGCCGTTCGGCGGTGGCGGCGCTGGTCACGAGACAGGCTGCGGCCGCGTCGTTCTGGCCGCTGGCGTTGCCCGCGGTGACGGTCGCCTCCGGGTCGGACTCGCCCATGATGGGCCGCAGCGCGGCGAGTTGCTCGGCGGTCGTGTCGGGACGGGGGTGCTCGTCGGCGGTGACGACCGTCTCGCCCTTGCGGGTGCGTACGGTGACGGGGACCGTCTCCGCGTCGTAACGCCCCTCCTGCGCGGCGCGGGCGGCCCGTGCCTGGGAGCGCAGCGCGAGGGCGTCCTGGTCGGCCCGGCTGATGGAGTAGGCGCGGCGCAGGTTCTCCGCGGTCTCGATCATGCCGCCGGGCACGGGGTGGTTGACGCCTCCGGCGGTGACGCGGCCCCGGGCCAGCGAGTCGTGGAGCTGGAGGCCGGGGCCCGTGATGCCCCAGCGTCCGTCGTGCGTGTAGTAGGGGGCGGCGCTCATGACGTCGACGCCGCCCGCGATGACGACCTCGCTGAAACCGGCCCGGATCTGCATCGCCGCGTCGAGGACGGCCTGCAGCCCCGATCCGCAGCGCCGGTCGGTCTGGGCGCCGGTGACGGTCTCGGGAAGCCCGGCGTCGAGGGCGGCGACCCGGCCGATCGCCGGGGCGTCGGACGTGGGGTAGGCGTGTCCGAGGATCACCTCGTCGATCCGCTCGGGGTCGATGCCCGTGCGGGCGACGACCTCGGCGATGACGCGTGCGGCGAGCGCGGCGGGCGTCTGCCGGGCGAAGGCGCCGCCGAATCGCCCGATGGGTGTGCGCAGCGGCTCGCAGATGACGACATCGGTCGGGTCGGGCACGGCGGAACACCTTTCGGCGGGTTCGGGTGTGTGGGGTGACCTTCGCACTGGACCGCCGAGTCGGTCCAATATCGAGTTGGCGGGTGTTCAGGACGCCAGGCGTCTCAATCGGCCCCGGGTGTCGGCAGGGCCTCCTCGGCGACCGCGAGCACCGTCCGCAGCGCCGCCGACGGGTTGTCCGCGCGCCAGGCCAGCGCGGCCTGGCGACGGATGGGCGGACCGGCGAGGGGGCGGTAGACCAGCCCGGTCTGCTGGATGTGCTGGACGGAGGAGACGGTGAGTGTCACCCCGACCCCGGCGGCGACGAGGGCCAGGATGGTGTAGGAGTCCGGGGCCTCCTGCACGACACGGGGGTTGAAGCCGGTGGCCTCGCACGCCTGGACCATGGCGTCACGCACGGTGGAGCCCGCGTTGGCGGGGAAGGAGACGAAGGGTTCGTCGGCGAGGATCCCGATCGGGATGCTCTCCAGACCGGCCAGCCGGTGGTCCGAGGGCAGCGCGCACAGCAGTTCCTCCTCGTCGATCACCCGGAAGGACACTCCCGGCCGGGTGACCGGGAGGCGGACGAAGCCGAGGTCGAGGGTGCCGTCGGCGACCCCGGAGAGGGCGACGTTGGCATAGGTCTGCCCCTTCATGACCAGTTCGAGCGCGGGATGGGCGGCCCGCACGGCCCGGGTGAGCAGGGGCAGCGTCCCGTGGCTGGAGGCGCCCGCGAAGCCGATGGTGACGCGCCCGTACTCTCCGCGCCCTGCGGCCCGCGCGGCACGGACGGCGGTGTCGAGGTCCTCCAGCACCGTGCGGACAGGCTCGAGGAAGGACTCCCCCGCGCTGGTCAGCCGCACCGACCGGGTGTTGCGTTCGAAGAGCGCGACACCGAGTTCCTTCTCCAGCCGGCGGATCTGCTGGCTGAGCGGTGGCTGAGCCATCTGGAGCCGCTTGGCGGCCCGGCCGAAGTGCAGTTCCTCGGCCACGGCGGTGAAGGCGGTCAGATGGCGCAGCTCCACGAGGTCATCCATTCATTAATCAGCGGTCTCGGTTCGACCTTAATTTGATATTGGACAGCAATCAATGGGCGCTGAGACGGTGGATCGACCAACACGCACTCGCCGAGGAGCACCGTGGAGCGGACGGATACGGCCGACGGGCCCAGCAAGGTCATGTCGATGAGGGAGGCGATCGCCGCCTTCGTGCACGACGGGGCGACCGTCTGTCTGGAGGGCTTCACCCATCTCATCCCCACCGCCGCCGGGCACGAGATCATCCGCCAGGGCCGCAAGGACCTCACCGTCGTACGGATGACGGCGGACATCGTGGTGGACCAGATGATCGCCGCCGGCTGCGTGTCGAGGCTGGTGTCCTCCTTCGTGGGCAACTCCTCGGCGGGTTCACTCGGTGAGCTCCGGCGCCGGATCGAGCACGCCGATCCGGCGCCGCTCGCCTTCGAGGAGTACAGCCACTACGGGATGATCTGCCGCTACCTCGCCGGTTCGCAGCGGCTGCCCTTCTATCCCCTGCGCAGTTACGGCGGCAGCGACCTGCCCGCGGTCAACAGTGATCTGCGCAAGGTGACGTCGCCGTACCCGGGCCCTGACGGGGAGCCGGAGCAGATCTACGTCGTGCCGCCGGTGAACCCCGATGTGACGGTCATCCACGCCCAGCGGGCCGACCGCCGGGGAAACACCCAGATCTGGGGACTGACGGGTGTTCAGGCGGAGGCGGTGTACGCGGCGGACCGGGCGGTCGTCGTGGTGGAGGAGGTCGTCGACGACGAGGTGATCCGCTCGGACCCCAACCGCACGCTCGTCCCGGCCCATGCCGTGGACGCGGTCGTCGTCTGCCCGCGCGGCGCGCACCCGTCCTTCGCGCAGGGCTACTACGACCGTGACAACGCCTTCTACCGGGCGTGGTCGCACATCAGCAAGGACCCGGAGCGGCTGCGGGAGTGGCTGGCGGAGTGGGTGTACGGAACGGCGGACCACGCCGAGTACACCGCACGGCAGGGCGAGGAGTTCTGGGCCGGCCTGGCGGTCGGCGAGGCACTCAGCGAACCGGTGAACTACGGGCGGCGTCTGTGAACGCGCCCTTCGACGAGGAGTCGGCCATGACCACCACAGCGACGGGCACCCCGACCTCCTCGGAGCTGCTCTCCGTCGTCGCCTCGCGCGAACTGGCAGCTCGGCGGACGGTGTTCGCGGGTATCGGACTGCCCACGCTGGCGACCGAACTGGCCCATCTGACGGTCGCGCCCCGGATCGAGGTGGTGTACGAGTCCGGGGTCTGCGGGGCGCATCCCTCGCATCTGCCCGAGACCATCGCCGACGCCGTGCTCATCTCGGGCGCGGAGGCCGTCCTGTCGATGCCCGCGCTGTTCGGCTGCGTGCTGCAGGGCGGCCACATCGACGTGGGCTTCCTCGGCGCCGCGCAGATCGACCGGTGGGGCAACCTCAACACCTCCGTCATCGGCGACTGGGAGAGGCCCGAGGTGCGGCTCCCCGGCTCCGGGGGCGGGATCGAGGTGATGGCCAATTCCCGCGAGGTGTTCGTGGTGATGCGCCGCCACGACCCCCGCTCCTTCACGGCCGAGCTGGACTTCTGCACGACCCCGGGTCCTGACCGGGCGCTCGCCGAGGGCATCCGCCCACTGGGTGCCGGGGTCACCCGGGTCATCACCGAACTGGGCATCCTGGCCCGCTCGGGCGTCGGCGAGGAGCTGCGACTCGTCGCCGTGCACCCGGGGGTGACGGTCGAACAGGTCCGCGCTGCGACGGGCTGGGACCTGGCGGTGGCCGACTCGGTGGACACCGTGCCCCCGCCGACCGGGGCGGAACTGCGGCTCCTGCGCGAGGACGTCGACCCCGACCGCGTCTACCTCCGCTGACCTCCCCCGCTTCCCGCCGGCCGCCCGCACCCGCCGGGCGGCCGGCGTCTACCTTCGCTGTTGTCGACCGCACCTGCCGAGAGGACGTCACCGCCATGCGTATCAGGATCGTCGGAGCCGGAGCCATGGGCCGCGGCATCGCCCAGTGGGCCGTCACGGGCGGGCACACCGTCGAGCTCTGCGACGTACGGCCCGAGGCGGTGACAGCGGCCGTGGACTTCGTACGGTCCATGCTGGACCGGGCCGTGGAGAAGGGCCGGATGCCGGCCGGGGACTCCGCCGCTGCTCTGGCCAGGCTCGTCCCGCTGGACGATCCGTGGGCGCCGGGCCCCGAGGTCGGTCTGGTCGTCGAGGCCGTGCGGGAGGACCTCGGCACCAAGGCGGAGGTCTTCGGGAAGCTGGAGGCGGCCCTGCCCGCCTCCGCGGTGTTCGCCACCAACACCTCCTCCCTGTCGGTGACGCGGATCGCGTCGTCGCTCCGGGACCCGGGGCGGCTGGCGGGGCTGCATTTCTTCAACCCCGTCCCGCTGATGAAGATCGTCGAGGTCGTGCCGGGCGCCGCCACCCGGCCGGAGATCCCGCCGGCCCTGACCGCGCTGGTGGAGAGCTGCGGACACCGTGCGGTCACCGTCGCCGACGCCCCCGGCTTCCTGGTCAACCACGCCGGCCGGGGCCTCGTGACGGAGGCGCTGGCGCTGCTGGAGGAGTCGGTCGCCGACCCCGCGGGCATCGACCGCATCGCCCGGGACGTGCTGGGGCTGCGCATGGGCCCGTTCGAACTCATGGACCTGACCGGACTCGACGTCACGGCGGCGGTCATCGACTCGATCTGGCAGGGCTTCCGCCACGAGGACCGGCTCCGCCCCTCCTCCCTCACCCCCAACCGTGTGACGGCCGGGCTGCACGGCCGCAAGACCGGCCGGGGCTGGTTCGCGTACGGCCCGGACGCGCCCGCGCAGACCCCGGAACCGCCGGTGACGGGGGACGCGGACCGGCCGGTATTCGTGGCCGGCGAGGACGGCGAGGCGCTGCGGAGCGCGCTGAGCGCGGCGGGGGCCACGGTCGAGAGCGGCTTCGCGCCCTCGGCGGAAGCCGTCGTCCTCGTGCCGGTGTGGGGCACCACGGTGGCGGCCGCCGTGGCGTCGCTGGGGCTGCCCGCCGAGCGCGCCTTCGGGGCGGACCCGCTGCCGCCCGCCGGCCGCCGCCGGGTGCTCGCGGTGACCCCCGCGGCCGACCCGGCAGCGGCGCGGGACGCGCGGGCGGTCCTTGCCCGGGCGGCGGACGGCGGCGAGCCCTTCGCGGTGTCCGTGGTGCGGGACACCGCGGGTTCGGTCGCGCAGCGGCTGCTCGCCTCGGTGGTGTCGGTCGCCACCTCGATCGCCGAGCGCTCGCTGGCCACCCCCGCCGACATCGACCTCGCCGTCACAACCGGTCTCGGCTACCCGGTGGGGCCACTGGCCTGGGGCGACCGGGTCGGGGCCGGGCGCGTGCTGGAACTCCAGCGGGCCCTGCACGCCACGACCGGCGACCCGCGGTACCGGCCGACGCGGTGGCTCACCGAGCGCGCCCAGCTGGGCCTGCCCCTGACGGATCCGGGCACGTCACCCGACGCCTGCGTCCACGGCTGAGCCGCCGCGCGACGGGGCCCGCGCCTCCCGATGACCGCCGCCGCGCGGGCCCGTGACCGTTTCGTACAAGACCCGGTCACGGCCCCGCGCATACGGTCGTTCCATGACTCCACGACTCGACGCCTTGTCCGTCACCACCTCCGACCTGGCCGCTTCTCTGACGTTCTACCGCCGGCTCGGTCTCGACATCCCCGCCGGAGCCGAATCGGCCCCGCACGTCGAAGTGGCCCTCCCCGGCGGGCAGCGCCTGCTCTGGGACACCGAGGACGTCGTCCGCTCCTTCGATCCCGGGTGGAAGGGCTCCGAGGGCGGCGAACGCCTCGGGCTCGCCTTCCTCTGCGACAGCCCTGCCGAGGTCGACTCCGTGTTCGCGGATCTGACCGGCGCCGGATACCGGGGCCATCTCAAGCCCTGGGACGCGGTCTGGGGGCAGCGCTACGCCGTCGTCCTGGACCCCGACGGCTGCGCGGTGTCGCTGTTCGCCGCCGACCCGTCGTGACCCGTGGCGGCCAGGTAGCCGCCGAGCGTCGTACCGGCCAGGTCCCGCATCTCCCGGGCCAGATGCGCCTGGTCGGCGCAGCCCGCCGCGCAGGCGGCCTCGGCGTACGGCGTTCCCGCGCGTACGAGGGCCAGGGCGCGTTGCAGCCGGAGCACCCGGGCGAGCGTCTTGGGGCCGTAACCGAACGCGGCCAGGGAGCGCCGGTGCAGCTGGCGGGCCCCGAGGCCGACGGCCTGCGCCGTGGCGGCGACGGAGCGTCCCTGCCGCAGCTGTGAGGCGACGGCGGCGGTGAGCGGGTCCGCCTGCCCGGCGACGGCAGCCCTGCCGAGGGCGATGCCCTCCAGCGCGCTTGCGGGGTCGTCGGCCTCGGCGGTCCGCTCGGTGAGCCGGCGTACCTCCCCGCCGGGCCAGAGCGCGTCCAGTGCGACCCGCCGGTCGCGCAGCTCGTGCGCGGGCACGCCGAGGAGGGCGGGGGCCGTGCCGGGGGCGAATCGGATGCCCACGCAGGTGCCGGACAGTGCCTCGGCGGGCGTGAACGCGTGGGTGTCGGGGCCTGCGACCAGCAGCCGCCCCCCGGTCCAGAGCAGGTCCATGCAGCCGTCGGGCAGCACGGGGCGTGCCGGGTCCCGCCGCCCGGTCCAGGTCCAGAGGACCGCGCCGCCGAAGCGGGACAGCCGCTCCTCGTACCGTGCGCCCATGCCTACCAGGCTACGGGGCGTCCTTGTCCCGGTTGCCGTGCAGCCGGGACTTCACGTCGTCCGGGGGCAGGAAGCGTGACCAGCGCTCCGGGAACTCCGACGGCATGCACACGTCCTCGTCCTCGTCGTCCGCGTACGCGTCCCAGTTGGCCGCCTGCGTACGGGCGACGAGCTCCGCCGCCTGGGCGGCCTTGATCCGGTCGCTGGCGGCGCGGGCCGCGGCGGTGGCGAGCGAGGGCCACACGCGGTCGATCGCGGCGTTCACGGCGGCGCCGACGAGTACCGCGAAGGCGGAGATGCCTATCCAGAGCAGGACGGCGATGGGCGCGGCCAACGAGCCGTAGATGGTGGGGCCTTCGACCGTGCTGGTGAGGTAGATCCGCAGCAGGAAACTCCCCAGCACCCACATCCCGAGGGCGACCAGGGCCCCCGGCACGTCCTCTATCCACGGCGAACGCACGGGTACGGACACGTGGTAGAGCGTCGTGAGGAACGCGATGGACAGGAGTATCACCAGCGGCCAGTACATGACCGCGAGCACCTCGGTCCCCCACGGGACGAAGTGCACCACCCGGTCGGGACCCACCACCAGCAGCGGCAGCACCACCGCGCCCAGCAGCAGCGCGACCACGTACAGCAGGAAGGCGAGCAGCCGGGTCTTGACGATGCCGCGGTGGCCGTCGAGGCCGTACATCACGGTGATGGTGTCGATGAAGACGTTGACCGCGCGTGACCCCGACCAGAGGGCGATCGCGAAGCCGATGGAGATGACGTCGGGGCGCGCGCCGGTGGTGACGTCGGCTATGAGCGGTTTGGCGATGTCGTTGACACCCCGCTGGGACAGCACCGTCTGCACGGCACCGAGGATGTTGCGCTCGATGGAGGCGACCGTGGTGGTGTCCGTCCAGTCGTCGACGTAACCGAGCAGGCCGATCAGTCCGAGCAGCAGCGGGGGCAGTGACAGCAGGGTGAAGAACGCCGCCTCCGCCGCGAGACCGAGGATGCGGTACTCGATGCACGAATTGACCGTGTCCTTGAGCAACTGCCACGCCATCTGCCGCTTCGAGACGTTGCGGTAGAGGACTCGGGCCCGGTGGAGCCGCCCCGGTGGCCGCTCGGGTGTTTCATTTGCTGCCTGCACGTCCTTACCGTATCGGCATGGCAGCAAGCACCCACACAGTGACCAACCAGGTTCCGCCACTGGCCGGCTACGACGTCTTCTCGGCCGACCTCGCGCTGACGGAGGCCGTGGAACGGCATCTGGACCCCGGGGTCCTCGACGAGGCGCGCCGGGAACTCGGTGAGCTCGGCCGGTCCGCCGGCTCCGTCCAGGCGCAGGCGTGGGGTGCGCGGGCGAACGAGAACCCGCCGACGCTGCGGACGCACGACCGCTACGGGAACCGCGTCGACGAGGTGGACTTCCATCCGTCCTGGCACCGGCTGCTGGGGCACGCCGTCTCTGCCGGGCTGACGGACGCCTGGGGGAGACCGGGCGGCCACGTGCGGCGCGCGGCCGGCTTCCTGGTCTGGACGCAGGCGGAGGCGGGCCACGGCTGCCCGCTGTCGATGACGCACGCGGCGGTACCCGCGCTGCGGACCGATCCGGCACTCGCCGCCGAGTGGGAGCCCCTGCTGACCTCGCACGTGTACGAGGAGGGTCTGCGGCCCGCGTCGCAGAAGGCGGGCGCGCTGTTCGGGATGGGCATGACCGAGAAGCAGGGCGGCACCGACGTACGGTCCAACACCACCCGGGCCGAGCCGCTGGCCGGCGACGGGGAGTACCTGCTCACCGGACACAAGTGGTTCTGTTCGGCCCCGATGTCCGACGGGTTCCTCGTGCTGGCGCAGGCGCCCGGCGGACTGAGCTGTTTCCTCGTGCCGCGGGTCCTGCCGGACGGCGTGCGCAACGTGTTCGCGATCCAGCGGCTGAAGGACAAGCTGGGCAACAGGTCCAACGCCTCGGGTGAGGTCGAGTTCGACGGGACGTGGGCCCGCCGGGTCGGCGAGGAGGGTCGCGGGGTCCGCACCATCATCGAGATGGTCGCGGCGACGAGGCTGGACTGCGTGGTGGGCTCGGCGGCGCTGATGCGCCAGGCGGTGGCGCAGGCCGCGCACCACAGTGCCCATCGCAGCGCGTTCGGCGGGCCGCTGATCGAGAAGCCCCTGATGCGCAACGTCCTGGCCGATCTGGCGCTCGAGTCCGAGGCGGCCACGACGCTCGCGCTGCGGCTGGCCGCGGCGTACGACGCGGACACGGAGGCGGAGCGGGCCTTCCTGCGCATCGCGGTGCCGACCGCCAAGTACTGGGTGACGAAGCGGTGCACCGCGGTGGTCGGCGAGGCCCTGGAATGCCTCGGCGGCAACGGTTACGTCGAGGAGTCCGGCATGCCCCGGCTGCTGCGCGAGGCACCGCTCAACTCGATCTGGGAGGGCTCGGGCAATGTGCAGGCCCTCGACGTGCTGCGGGCGCTTCGGCGGGAGCCTCAGGCACTGGACGCCTTCCTGCGGGAGGTCGGGAAGGCGCGCGGCGCGGACCACAGGCTCGACGCGGCGATCAAGGACCTGCTGACGGGGCTGGCCGACCTGGAGGGTGCCGAGGCGGGGGCCAGGCGGCTGGTGGAGCGGATGGCCCTCGTGCTCCAGGGATCGCTGCTGCTGCGCTGGGCGCCGCCGGAGGTCGCCGACGCGTTCTGCGCCTCACGGCTCGGCCGGGACTGGGGGGCGGCCTTCGGGACGCTGCCGCACAGCCTCGACCTGGCCTCGGTCGTGGAACGGGCGCGGGTCGGAACCGGCTGAGGACGCAAACGACGGGGGTGGTGCTGCGCCGACACGGCACCACCCCCACGCTTGTGCTGACCGCACGGCGGGTCGAGGACGCGTCGGGCGGCGTTCCGCCATGGTCGTACGGTCAGCGTCCGGTCACCAGAGTTGCAAGGGGTTGCAACATTGTGCGGAGTCCGGGGTGGCGGTGCCTGCGGCACGGCAGGATGGGTCCTCCGGGTTCCTCTCCCTTCCGGGCGGGACCCACGTTGTGCTGGGGGACGCTCATGGACGCAAGGCCCGTCGCACCGCCGGGGCCGGGGGACGCCCCGTGTCCCGCGCTCACCGAGCGGTCGGTGCACCTCGCGCGGGAGGCCCGGCTGACGGGCGCCCGCCCGGTGGCGGCCCCGCGCGCGGAGATCGACGCGTCCTGGGACCGGGTGATGCGCAGCGGGATCGATCCCGAGCAGTCGCCGGAGAGCAGACTCCTGGAGACGGGGGAGATCGAGCACCGGCGCACCTGTTCGGCACTCGGCGAGGTCATGCCCCTGCTGCGCGAGGGGCTGGCCGGCATCGCGGACGCGGCGCAGCAGATCATGGTGGTCACCGACACCGAGGGCCGGGTCCTGTGGCGTCAGGGTCACCCGGCGGTGATGCGCCGCGCCAAGGACATCTGCCTGGAGGAGGGCGCGGCCTGGTCGGAGTCGGCGACCGGGACGAACGCGATCGGCACGGCCCTCGCCGTCCGCACCCCGGTGCAGGTCCACTCCGCCGAGCACTTCATCCGCGCCCTGCACGGCTGGACGTGCGCCGCCGCTCCGGTGCGGGACCCCCGGGACGGGCGGCTGATGGGCATCGTCGACGTCAGCGGCCCCGCGTCCACCTTCCATCCGGCGACGCTGGCCCTGGTCGGCTCGGTGGCGGCGCTCGCGGAGAGCGAGCTGCGCGGCAGGCATCTTGTCGCGATCGAGCGGCTGCGGTCCGTGGCCGCCCCTATCCTGTGCCGGCTGGGCGGCCGCGCCCTGGTCGTGGACACCCACGGCTGGCTGGCCGCCGTGAGCGGCATGCCGCCCGTGGACCGGCTGCCGCTGCCGAAGTCGTTGCGCCCGGGGCCGGTGTGGCTGGCAGCGCTCGGGATGTGCCGGGTGGAGCCCCTGCCGGGCGGCTGGCTGGTCCAGGTCGCGGAGGGCACGCAGGACGGCCCGCCCCGCCGGGTGGTGCTGGACCTGAGCCGGGAGCGGGGGCTCACGGTCCACGTGACGGGTCCCGTGGGCACGTGGACGCGTCGGCTCTCGCCCCGCCACGCCGAGCTGCTGTACGCCCTCGCCCTGCGGCGTGAGGGGCGTACCGCCGCGGAGCTGGCTCAGGACGTGTTCGGCGACGCGACCCGGACGGTGACGGTGCGGGCCGAGATATCGCGGATGCGGCGGCATCTCGCGGAGGTGCTGTGCCACCGTCCGTACCGCTTCGGCGAGGGCGTGGAGGTGGAGGTGGTGCTCCCGGAGGTGCCCGCCGACCTGCTGCCCCGTTCGACGGCTCCGGTGGTGGTCGGGGCGCGTGCGCCGGCGGGGGCGGCCTGAAACCGCCGGGTTTGGGGGCGGGGCCCCGGCCGTGGTTCCCTGACGGCCATGAGCGACTCCGCAGCCCCACTCCGTGACGTCACCGTCTGGTATCTGGAACAGACCTCGCCCGCCGATCTGAAGCCCTCGGCCGCCCCGGCGGCAGGGGTGACGGTCACGCGTTCGGAGACGCCGCTGCCGGAGTTCAGCCGGTTCCTCTACACGGCGGTGGGAGGGGACGTCCGGTGGACGGACCGGCTCGGCCTCTCGTACGCGGGGTGGCGGGAGATCCTGGAACGTCCGGGGGCGGAGACCTGGGTGGCGTACGAGAACGGGACCCCGGCGGGGTTCATCGAGCTCGACGCGCAGGAGGGCGGTGTGGTGGAGATCGCCTACTTCGGGCTGATCCCGGCCTTCCGGGGCCGCCGGATCGGCGGACACCTTCTGTCGTACGGCGTGGCGCGCGCGTGGGACCTGGTGGAGCGGCACCCGGGACGGAAGCCCACCGAACGGGTGTGGCTGCACACGTGCTCGGACGACGGCCCGCACGCGATGGACAACTACCTCAGGCGCGGGTTCCGGCTGGCGGAGACGCGGACCGAGCGGGAGGCCGACGTGGCGAACCCGGGTCCCTGGCCCGGTGCGCACGCCTGACCGCGCGTCCGGCAAAGCACTGTGCGGACACGGCCGCGTGGCCCCAACCACGACGTCTCGCATCCCGGGACCATCTCGTCCACATGGTGGATCGTGGTGGACTGGCCCGAGATCCGCGTGACACGCTTCCGTCATGTCCGGAACTGGAATTGCCTTGGTGAGTCGGCGGCACGTCGACCTCGGCCGCATGTCCAGCGCCATCTGTCCGGTCCGCTGAGAGTCTCCAGCACCGCGATCTCCTGATTCCGCTCCATCCCTGCGCACCGCCGCGCCTCACGCGGGTGTGCAGTTCAGAGCCGCCCTCCTGCAGTCCCGAAGGACGTATAGCCATGGCCGCCATCCCCGAGAAGCCTGCTACCGCCACGCCCCGCCGCAAGGCCGGACGTCACCGTGGTGAAGGTCAGTGGGCCATGGGTCACTTCACGCCGCTCAACGGGAACGAGCAGTTCAAGAAGGACGACGACAGTCTCAATGTGCGGACACGTATCGAGACGATCTACTCCAAGCGCGGTTTCGACTCCATCGATCCGAACGACCTGCGCGGGCGTATGCGCTGGTGGGGCCTGTACACGCAGCGGCGCCCCGGCATCGATGGCGGCAAGACCGCCGTGCTGGAGCCGGAGGAGCTCGACGACCGCTACTTCATGCTCCGGGTGCGCATCGACGGCGGCAGACTGACGACCGCACAGCTGCGGGTCATCGGTGAGATCTCCGAGGAGTACGCCCGCGGCACCGCCGACATCACCGACCGGCAGAACGTCCAGCTGCACTGGATCCGCATCGAGGACGTCCCGGCCATCTGGGCGAAGCTCGAGGCCGTGGGCCTCTCGACCACGGAGGCGTGCGGCGACTGCCCCCGTGTGATCATCGGTTCGCCGGTGGCCGGCATCGCCGCGGACGAGATCATCGACGGCACACCCGCGGTCGACGAGATCCACGAGCGCTACATCGGCAGCAAGGAATTCTCCAACCTGCCACGCAAGTTCAAGACCGCCATCTCCGGCTCGCCGGTCCAGGACGTGGTGCACGAGATCAACGACATCGCCTTCGTCGGCGTCGACCACCCCGAGCACGGCCCCGGTTTCGACCTGTGGGTCGGCGGCGGTCTCTCCACCAATCCGCGCTTCGCCGAGCGCCTGGGCGCCTGGGTGCCGCTGGACGAGGTCCCCGACGTCTGGGCCGGTGTGGTCGGCATCTTCCGCGACTACGGCTACCGCCGGCTGCGGACCCGTGCCCGCCTGAAGTTCCTGATGGCCGACTGGGGTCCGGAGAAGTTCCGGCAGATCCTCGAGGACGAGTACCTCAAACGCCCACTGCTGGACGGGCCGGCCCCGGCACAGCCCTCGTCGCGCTGGCGTGACCACATCGGTGTGCACCCCCAGCAGGACGGCCGCTTCTACGTCGGTTTCGCGCCGCGCGTCGGCCGGGTCGACGGCTCCACCCTGGCGAAGATCGCCGATCTGGCCGAGGCGCACGGCTCGGGCCGGGTGCGCACCACGGTCGAGCAGAAGATGCTCATCCTCGACGTCGAGCAGGACCGGGTCGCGTCCCTGACCGCAGGGCTCGAGGCGCTGGACTTCCAGGTGCACGCCTCCCCCTTCCGGCGCGGCACGATGGCCTGCACCGGCATCGAGTTCTGCAAGCTGGCGATCGTCGAGACGAAGGCGCGGGGCGCCGCGCTCATCGACGAACTGGAGCGCCGCATGCCGGACTTCGAGGAGCCGCTCACCATCAACATCAACGGCTGCCCCAACGCCTGCGCCCGCATCCAGACCGCGGACATCGGCCTCAAGGGCCAGCTCATGCTCGACGGTGACGGCAACCAGGTGGAGGGCTACCAGGTGCACCTGGGCGGGGCCCTCGGCCTGGAAGCCGGATTCGGCCGCAAGGTCCGTGGCCTGAAGGTCACGTCGGACGAACTGCCGGATTACGTCGAGCGGGTGCTCGGCAACTTCCAGGCGGAGCGCGAGGAGGGCGAGCGCTTCGCGACCTGGGCGGCCCGCGCCAGTGCGGAGTCGCTGTCATGAGCGAGCGAGCGGCACCCTTCTACTGCCCGTACTGCGGGGACGAGGACCTGCGTCCCCACGAGGCGGGGCACGGCGCCTGGGAATGTGCTTCCTGCAACCGCGCGTTCCAGCTGAAGTTCCTGGGCCTCCTGGCCCAGGGGCTGCGGCGCGACGACGTTGAAGGGGAGGGGACATGACGGACACTCTGCGAGCAGGCCGGTTCACCGACGAGGCCCTGAGGGAACTGGCCGAACAGGCGGGGCGCGACCTCGAGGACGCCTCCGCGAGCGACATCCTGAAGTGGGCCGCCGGCACCTTCGGCACGGCCTTCTGTGTCACCTCCTCCATGGAGGACGCTGTCGTCGCCCACCTGGCCTCCGGGGTCCTGCCCGGCGTGGACGTCGTCTTCCTGGACACCGGCTACCACTTCGAGGAGACCATCGGCACGCGGGACGCGGTCGGCGCCGTGATGGACGTCAACCTCATCACGCTGACCCCGCGTCAGTCGGTCGCCGAACAGGACGCCGAGTACGGCCCGCGGCTGCACGACCGGGACCCCGACCTCTGCTGCGCGCTCCGCAAGGTGAAGCCGCTCGAGGAAGGACTTACCGGGTACGCGGCCTGGGCGACCGGACTACGCCGCGACGAGTCCCCCACCCGGGCCGGCACGCCGGTCGTGGGCTGGGACGAGAAGCGCCGCAAGGTCAAGGTCTCACCCATCGCCCGGTGGACACAGGACGACGTGGACGCGTACGTCGCCGAACACGGCGTGCTGACGAACCCGTTGCTCGACGACGGCTATGCCTCCGTCGGCTGCGCGCCCTGCACCCGCAGGGTGCTGGAGGGCGAGGACGCCCGGGCCGGCCGCTGGGCCGGGCGCGGCAAGACCGAATGCGGGCTGCACGGCTGATGACGACTGATCAGGAGATATCGATGAGCGTGACGGAGACGGGAGCCACCGTCTGGCTCACCGGTCTGCCGAGCGCCGGCAAGACCACCATCGCGTATGAACTGGCGGGCCGGCTGCGCGCGGACGGGCACCGGGTCGAGGTGCTCGACGGCGACGAGATCCGGGAGTTCCTCTCCGCCGGACTCGGATTCTCCCGCGAGGACCGGCACACGAACGTGCAGCGCATCGGTTTCGTCGCCGAACTGCTGGCCGCCAACGGTGTGAAGGCCCTCGTTCCGGTCATCGCGCCCTACGCCGACAGCCGTGACGCGGTGCGCAAGCGTCATCAGCAGGAGGGCACCGCCTACCTGGAGGTGCACGTCGCGACACCCGTCGAGGTGTGCTCCGTGCGCGATGTGAAGGGGCTGTACGCCAAGCAGGCAGCGGGCGAACTCAGTGGACTCACCGGGGTCGACGACCCCTACGAGGCCCCTGAGTCCCCGGACCTGCGGATCGAGTCGCACCAGCAGACCGTGCAGGAGTCCGCAGCGGCGCTCCGCGCGCTGCTCACCGAGAGGGGCCTGGCGTGAGCAGCGTCGCCACCGTGCCGGAAGGCACCGTCAACCCGTACGCGCTGAGCCACCTGGACTCCCTGGAGTCGGAGGCCGTGCACATCTTCCGTGAGGTGGCGGGTGAGTTCGAGCGGCCGGTGATCCTCTTCTCCGGCGGCAAGGACTCGATCCTGATGCTCCACCTGGCGCTGAAGGCGTTCGCCCCGGCTCCCGTCCCGTTCACGCTGCTCCACGTGGACACCGGGCACAACTTCCCCGAGGTCCTGGACTACCGCGACCGCACCGTCGAGAAACACGGGCTGCGCCTGCACGTCGCCTCCGTCCAGGAGTACATCGACGCGGGCAAGCTCCGCGAGCGGCCCGACGGCACGCGCAACCCGCTGCAGACGGTCCCGCTCACCGAGGCCATCCAGCAGCACCGCTTCGACGCCGTGTTCGGCGGCGGCCGCCGCGACGAGGAGAAGGCACGGGCCAAGGAGCGGGTCTTCTCGCTGCGCGACGAGTTCTCCCAGTGGGACCCGCGCCGCCAGCGCCCCGAGCTGTGGCAGCTCTACAACGGCCGCCACGCCCCCGGTGAGCACGTCCGGGTCTTCCCGATCTCGAACTGGACCGAGCTCGACGTCTGGCAGTACATCGAGCGTGAGGGCATCGAACTCCCGGAGATCTACTTCGCCCACGAGCGCGAGGTCTTCAGCCGGTCCGGCATGTGGCTGACCGCCGGCGACTGGGGCGGGCCCAAGGACCACGAGAAGGTGGAGACGCGTCAGGTGCGCTACCGCACCGTCGGCGACATGTCCTGCACCGGCGCCGTCGACTCCGACGCCACGACCCTGGACGCCGTGATCACCGAGATCGCCGCGTCCCGGCTCACCGAGCGGGGCGCGACCCGCGCCGACGACAAGATGTCCGAGGCGGCGATGGAAGACCGCAAGCGCGAGGGGTACTTCTAGACATGACCACCACCACAGAGCAGTTGTCGGACACCACCCTGCTGCGGTTCGCCACGGCCGGTTCGGTCGACGACGGCAAGTCCACCCTCGTCGGACGTCTGCTGCACGACTCCAAGTCGGTCCTCACCGATCAGCTGGAAGCCGTCGCGCTGGCCTCCTCCAACCGCGGCCAGGAAGCACCCGACCTGGCTCTGCTGACCGACGGCCTGCGCGCGGAGCGCGAGCAGGGCATCACGATCGACGTGGCCTACCGCTACTTCGCCACCCCGCGGCGCCGCTTCATCCTGGCCGACACCCCGGGGCACGTGCAGTACACCCGCAACATGGTGACGGGCGCGTCCACCGCCGAGCTGGCCGTCGTCCTGGTCGACGCCCGGAACGGCGTGGTCGAGCAGACCCGCCGGCACGCGGCGGTCGCCGCCCTGCTGCGCGTCCCGCACGTCGTCCTCGCCGTGAACAAGATGGACCTCGTGGACTACGCGGAGCCCGTGTTCGCCGCGATAGCCGAGGAGTTCACCGCGTACGCCGCCTCCCTGGGCGTCCCGGAGATCACCGCGATCCCGATCTCGGCGCTGGCGGGGGACAACGTCGTGGAGCCGTCCGCCCACATGGACTGGTACGGCGGCCCGACGGTGCTGGAGCACCTGGAGACGGTACCCGTCAGCCACGACCTCACCGAGTGCCACGCGCGTTTCCCGGTGCAGTACGTGATCCGCCCGCAGACCGCGGAGCACCGCGACTACCGGGGATACGCCGGTCAGATCGCGGCCGGGGTGTTCCGGGTGGGGGAGAGCGTCTCCGTGCTGCCGTCCGGACGCACGACGACGATCGAGGGGATCGACGCGCTCGGGGAGAGCGTCGACGCCGCCTGGGCGCCGCAGTCGGTGACGATCCGGCTGGCCGACGACATCGACGTCTCGCGGGGTGACCTGATCGCCCCGGTGGGCGACGCCCCCGCCGTCACCCAGGACGTGGAGGCGACGGTCTGCCACGTGGCCGACCGCCCGCTCGCCGTGGGCCAGCGCGTGCTGCTCAAGCACACCACGCGCACGGTCAAGGCGATCGTGAAGGACATCCCCTCGCGCCTGACGCTGGATGACCTGTCCCAGCACCCGGCACCCGGGCAGCTGGTGGCCAACGACATCGGCCGGGTCGTGGTCCGTACCGCCGAGCCCCTCGCGCTCGACGCCTACGCGGACTCGCGGCGCACCGGCTCCTTCCTGCTGATCGACCCCGCCGACGGCACGACGCTGTCGGCCGGCATGGCGGGCGCGTCGTTCGGCGCCGTCACCGAGGCGGACGCGGACTCGGCCGCCCAGGACGCGGAGTGGGACTTCTGATGATCAACGACTTCTTCTCGACCTTCGCGAAGGAGGGCGGCCGTGTCGGCAGCGGCGCCCTCGGGTGGGGGTGCCCCCTGGTCGAGCGAAGCCGAGAGCTCGGGGGAGGACTGGGCGGGGTCGGGCGATGTGCGTGATGACGTACGCGCACTGCCCGCGCGCCCGCTCGTACCGCCCGCACCGCCAGTTCAGACGAAGACCTGCCGACCGCCCGGCCGCGCCACCCGGTTTCCGGGGGATGTGAGAACCGGGCCAACGAGAGGAAAGCCTCCCGTGCCTGCCACCCGTACCACGATCCGCCGCAGCCTCACCGCTGCCGCCGCACTGCCGCTGCTCGCCGTGGCGCTCACCGCCTGCGGCTACGGCTCCGAGGCGAAGGACGACGACGGTGAGAAGTCGAACGTCTCCGCCGACGGGAAGAAGCTCTCCACGGACACCGTGAAGATCGGGTACTTCCCGAACCTCACGCACGCCACCGCCCTGGTCGGCATCCAGGAGGGCCTCATCGCCAAGGAACTGGGCGGTACCACGGTCAAGCCCTCGACGTTCAACGCCGGGCCCTCCGAGATCGAGGCGCTCAACGCGGGTTCGATCGACATCGGTTTCATCGGCCCCTCCCCCTCGATCAACGGCTACAGCAAGTCCAAGGGCCAGAGCCTGCGCATCATCGGCGGTTCGGCGTCGGGCGGCGTGAAGCTGGTCGTCGACCCGAAGAAGATCAAGACCCTGGACGACCTCAAGGGCAAGAAGATCGCCACCCCGCAGCTCGGCAACACGCAGGACGTGGCCTTCCTCAACTGGATCGGCGAGAAGGGCTGGAAGGTCGACGCCCAGAGCGGCAAGGGCGACGTCTCGGTCGTCCGCTCGGACAACAAGGTCACCCCGGACGCCTTCAAGTCGGGTTCCCTGGACGGCGCCTGGGTTCCCGAACCGACCGCGTCCAAGCTGGTCGCCGAGGGCGGCAAGGTCCTGCTCGACGAGTCGAAGCTGTGGCCGGACGACAAGTTCGTCATCACGAACATCATCGTGTCGCAGAAGTTCCTCTCCGAGCACGCCGACGTCGTGGACGCGGTGCTGCGCGGCACGGTGAACACCAACGAGTGGATCAACGCCAACCCGGACAAGGCGAAGGCCTCGGCCAACAGCGCCCTGGAGAAGCTCAGCGGCAAGGCGCTCCCCGCCGAGGTCCTCGACCCGGCGTGGAAGTCCATCCAGATCACCGACGACCCGCTGGCCGCGACCCTCCAGGCGCAGGCGGACCACGCGGTGAAGGCCGGCCTGCTGGAGAAGCCCGACCTCGCCGGCATCTACGACCTGAGGCCGCTGAACAAGATCCTCAAGGCCGCGGGCCGGCCCGAGGTCGCCGACGCCGGTCTCGGCGCCAAGTAGTCCACCCGACCGCACCAGGATTCCTGACGTTTCCCAGGAGGTGACGACCATGGCGACCACCACCCTCACCAAGGCCGAGGACCGTGCAGCGGTCGACTACGCCGCTCGTATCACGCACGTCTCCAAGTCCTTCGCCGGACCCTCGGGGCAGCAGCTCGTCCTGGACGACATCACGCTCGATGTCGCTCCGGGCGAGTTCGTCACCCTCCTGGGAGCCTCCGGGTGCGGTAAGTCCACCCTGCTCAACCTCGTCGCGGGACTCGACCGCCCGACCGCGGGGTCCATCGAGACCCCCGGCGGACGACCGGCCCTGATGTTCCAGGAGCACGCCCTCTTCCCGTGGCTGACCGCGGGCAAGAACATCGAACTGGCCCTGCGGCTGCGCGGGGTGCCCAAGGCGGACCGCCGCCCGGAGGCCGAACGGCTGCTCGAACTCGTGCGCCTGAGCGGGGCGTACGGAAAGCGGGTGCACGAACTCTCCGGCGGCATGCGCCAGCGGGTGGCGATGGCCCGCGCGCTCGCCCAGGACAGTCAACTGCTGCTGATGGACGAGCCGTTCGCGGCCCTGGACGCCATCACCCGGGACGTGCTGCACGACGAGCTGACGAGGATCTGGCACGAGACGAACGCGTCGGTCCTCTTCGTCACCCACAACGTCCGCGAGGCCGTACGGCTCGCGCAGCGCGTCATCCTGCTGTCGTCGCGCCCCGGCCGGATCGCACGCGAGTGGACGGTGGACATCGAGCAGCCGCGCCGCATCGAGGACACCGCCGTCGCGGAGCTGTCCGTCGAGATCACCGAACAACTGCGTGGGGAGATCCGCCGACATGGCCAGCACTGATACGAAGGCCGACGACCTGGCAGGTCTCGAAGCGGGCCTCGACGCGCTCGACGCCGTGCAGGTGCGCAGGACGCCGGCCCGCGAGATCCTGCTCAACAAGGTCCTGCCGCCGGTCACCGCGGTCGTCCTCGTGGTCCTGGTCTGGCAGTTGCTCGTCTGGGCGAAGGTCACCGACGACTACAAGCTCCCGCCGCCGGCTGCGGTCTGGGACAGCCTGACCGACATGTGGGCGCAGGGCACACTCCTGGAGGTCATCTGGACCAGCGTGTCGCGTGGTCTGCTCGGCTTCGTGATGGCTGTCGCGATCGGTACACCGCTCGGTCTGCTCGTGGCCCGGGTGAGGGTGGTCCGGGCGGCGATCGGCCCGATCCTGTCCGGGCTGCAGTCCCTGCCGTCGGTGGCGTGGGTGGCCCCGGCCATCATCTGGCTGGGCCTGGACGACAAGACGATGTACGCGGTGATCCTGCTCGGTGCCGTCCCGTCCGTGGCCAACGGTCTGGTCTCGGGTGTCGACCAGGTGCCGCCGCTGTTCCTGCGCGCGGGCCGCACGATCGGGGCGACGGGACTCCGGGGGACGATCCACATCGTGCTGCCGGCCGCGCTGCCCGGCTATCTGGCGGGCCTCAAGCAGGGCTGGGCGTTCTCCTGGCGTTCCCTCATGGCCGCCGAGATCATCGCTTCCTCGCCCGACCTGGGCCTGGGGCTCGGCCAGTTGCTGGAGAACGGCCGGAACAACTTCGACATGCCGGGGATCTTCCTGGCCATCCTCCTCATCCTGTTCGTCGGCATCGCGATCGACCTGCTGATCTTCAGCCCGCTGGAGCGGCGCGTCCTGCGCAGCCGCGGTCTCCTGGTCAAGAGCTGAGCGACGATGCCTTCACCCGTGCTCCTCGTCGTCGCCCACGGCAGCCGTGACCCGCGGCACGCGGCGACCGTGCACGCGCTCACCGCGCGGGTACGGTCGCTGCGGCCCGGTCTGCGTGTGGAGACGGGCTTCCTGGAGTTCAACGCCCCGTCCGTGCCCCGGGTCCTGGAGCGTATGGCCTCGGAGGGGGCGGACGAGGTCGTCGCGCTCCCGCTGCTGCTGACCCGCGCCTTCCACGCCAAGACGGACATTCCCGCCGTGCTGCACGAGGCACGGACCCGGCTCCCGAGGCTGCGGATCACCCAGGCGGGTGTCCTCGGCCCGTCCCCCCTGCTGAACGCGGCGCTGGAGCAGCGGCTCGCCGAAGCGGGACTTTCGCCCGCCGACAGGTCCACGACCGGGCTCGTCCTGGCGTCGGCGGGTTCCACGGACCCGGAGGCGAGCGCAGTGATCGCTGAAATCGCGCGGGAGCTGCGGCACACCGGTTGGTGCGCCGTGCGGCCTGCGTTCGCCTCCGCTGTGACTGCCGAGGGCTTCTCGGGTACCGCCGACGTGGTGCGCTCGCTCCGGGCCGACGGCGTCGGCCGGGTCGCTGTGGCCCCGTACGTGATCGCCCCCGGCCGTCTTCCGGACCGGATCGCCGCGGGCGCGGAGGAGACGGGGGCCGATGTGCTGGCCGGAGTACTGGGACCGTCCCCCGCGCTCGCCCGGCTGTTGCTCGCCCGGTACGACGAGGCGCGCGTCGCGGTGCAGGGGTCGATGAGCGCCTAAGGGCTGTCCCGGTCCGGGCCGGGGTGCCCGCACAGGCGTACGCGTTCTTCGTGCCGCTCATCCTCGGTCCGCACGGGACCGCCGGTCTTGAAGGAACGCGACACCCGGCTCCCCTCGGGCTCAGGACTCCGCGTCGGCCAGCGCGGTGAGTTCCGCGACGGTCATGGACCCGGCCGGGCGCCGCTCGCGGGCGAAGGTGTTGGCGGTGCGCCGCAGGACGTCGTTGACGGGCGTCGGGACACCGTGCAGCCGCCCGAGGAGGGCGATCTCACCGTTGAGGTAGTCGGCCTCGATCGTCCCCGTGCCCCGGGTGAGGCTCTGCCAGGACGACCCGCCGCGCCGTTCGGAGCCGTCGAAGGGGTCGAAGCGGATCCTGCCGCCGCGCGCCGCCTCCTGCTCCTCGCTCCCGGTGGCCTCGATACCGGCGGCCCGGAGCACCGCCCGCCCCTCCGCCCGCGCGCGGCCGAACAGGGCGCGTCCCTCGGGACTGTCGAGCACACCGGTGGCTGCCTCGATCGCGTTGGCGAGGTTGGACAGCAGCTTGGCGTACTTCCAGCGCATCACGTCGGGGACGACCGGCGCCTCCAGCCTGGCCTTCTCCCAGTCAGCGGCGACCGCTCGCACGGTGTCGTCGGTGCCGGACGGATAGCGGCCGAGGTGCAGGATGCCGGTGAGCGGGGCTCCGGCGGCGACGACCCTGCCGGGCTCGACGAAGCTCGCGGGAAGGTAGACGCAGCAGCCGTAGACACGGCGGAAGCGGCGCAGGGCCAGCCGCTCGCTCTCGACACCGTTCTGCGCGCAGATCAGGGGCAGGCGCTCCCCCGCGGTCCCGCCGCCCTCCACCGGGGCGGCGCTCCAGGCGTCGAGCGCGTCGGTGGCGTCCTGAGTCTTCACCGCGAGGACGAGGACGTCGTGGCTCTCCAGGCGCAGCCCGGCCGGCCCGTCGACGACGGGGAGACGGTGCGTACGTGTTCCCTCGGGTGTGGTGAGGCTGAGCCCGCCGTCCCGCAGAGCGGCGTACTGCGTCCCGCGCGCGACGAGTACCACCTCGTGGCCCGCCTCGGCCAGCCGTCCGCCGATGGCGCCGCCCACGGCTCCCGTTCCCACGATGATGTAGCGCATGCGGACGAGCCTCGCACAGTGCCGGCGCCCCCGGGAAGCGGGAGCGGGAACGGCAACGGGCCGCGCTCGGGGAGCGCGGCCCGTCGGGGAGGGGTGGTGCCTAGAAGACGCTGACGCCGTAGGCGCTCAGCGCCTCGGTGACGGGCTGGAAGAACGTGGTGCCGCCCGAGCTGCAGTTGCCGCTGCCGCCCGAGGTGAGGCCGAGTGCCGTGCTACCGGAGAAGAGCGGGCCGCCGCTGTCGCCGGGCTCGGCGCAGACGTTGGTCTGGATCAGACCGGAGACGATGTCACCGCCACCGTAGTTGACCGTCGCGTTGAGACCGGTGACCGTGCCGCTGTGGACACCGGTGGTGGAACCGCTGCGCCTGACGGACTGCCCCACGCTGGGATTGCCGGCGGAGGTGATGTCCTGGTAGCTGCCGTTGTAGAGGTAGACACGGCCGTCGGCGGCAGCCGAGTTCGAGTGCCGGATCAGCCCGTAGTCGTTGCCCGGGAAGCTGGTGCCGGCCCGGGTGCCGAGCAGGGTGGTCTGGCCCGAGTTGGTGTACCAGGTGCTGCCTATCTCGGTGCAGTGCCCGGCGGTCAGCGCGTAGTAGGTGCTGCCGCTGCGGACGTTGAAGCCCAGCGAGCAGCGTCCGCCGCCGGCGTAGATGGCCTGGCCGCCCGCGATGAGCTTGTTGAACGTGCCGTCCGTGTGCTTGACGTCGGCCTTCGCGCCCGAGTCGGCGACCGACTTCTTGATCGTGGCGATCTCGGCGGCGCTGACCGTGCTGTCGACGGTCACGACGACCTTGCCGGTGCTCGCGTCGGTGTACCAGGCGGTGCCGGCGATGTCGGCGCCGCGCACGGCCGAGCTGGCCGAGCTGAGTTCCGCCTTCGTCACGGTGTCCGATGCGGCCTGGGCCACGGCGGTGGGGGCCGCAAGCGCCACGGCGGTGACCAGACCTGAGGTCGCGGCGATGAGGCGAGCGCGTCTGGAGAGCGAACCGAGGGGGGCGAAGCGCTTGAAGGTCACAGGATCCTCCGTATTGGGGGGTGTCCGGTCAGCTGGGTGGGCGGACCGAGTGCTGTGCGGTTCTCCGCGGCCAGGTGGGTCTGGTCGTGGACCTGCCAACCGCACGCCCCGAATCCTCGGCTCCGGTTGGGCCGGTGGCAAGGCCCCCTTCCGGACCGTGGCGGAGAACGGACCGTGAACCCCGCGATGCGTGGAGGTGCCTTCCGAACGCCGGCGTCCGCTCATCGAACGGAGCGGGCCAGCGAATTGCAGCAAAGCGTGAAGCGGCGAGCGGACGTCGGTTGCTGTCTACGCGCATCGCGTTCACACACACCACGAGGGCCCGGGAGCCGGGCGCACGAGGCACTCGGCAGCCCGGAGCGGAGCCTTCGGCACCCTGTCCGTTCAGGCTCTTTACCAGCGTTTTGCCCAGGCATCCCAGTTGGCCTGAATCAGACTTTCCGGCGAGAACCGGCCGCGCCCGGCGCGCGAATCGGACCGGACGCGCACTCTTGCGAGGCGAGCACGGCCTGTGCTGAGGAGGTGGCCGGAAGGCTCCGGGAGCGGACGCTCAGACCTCGGCGAACGGATCGTCGACGAACGGCGTGGCCTGATGGAAGGAGAGGAGCCAGCCGTGCGTCGTCAGCCGCCGCGACGAACTGCGGTGCGAGGGCGGGCCCCTGGACTCTGTGTCGAAGGTGAGGTGCACCAGACCGGAAGCGAGCCGGTCGCCCTCACACGGGACGCGGTGAGGGGTCCGGGACGCGACGCGCCGGGATCCGTGAGCATCGCGGCTCGCCCGCCACGGCCGCGGCCACGACGGGCGAGGGCTCAGTCACGCGTCATCTCCACAAGCCTGACCACGGTGTTCCAGTTGCGGCTGGTCGCCACGAGGCCCCGGTTGAGCGCGGGGCGGCCCAGCGCGACGGCCAGCTTGGAGCGGCCGAGCCCTTCGGGTGCGTACAGATACAGGGCCCGCTCACCCACCCGGAACTCCTCGGGGAGGAACGCCTCGGCGTCGAGCGGGGCGTAACGGGCGGCGTCGACGGGCTGGTCGAAGTAGGTGACGTGCAGCTGCTTGGGTTCCAGCTCGGCGGCGGGAAAGGGACAGCCGTCCGCGACCGCCGCGAGATAGGCGCCCGAGCGCACGAGGCAGTCGACAGGAAAGCCGAACCGTTCCTCGATCGCCCGCTGGAGCCCGGCGGCCAGGGTGTTCTCGTCGCCCGTCGCGCTGCGGAACACGGCGTTGCCGCTCTGCAGGTACGTCGCGACGTCCTCGTGGCCCAGTTCGCCGAGCAGCGTGCGGAGTTCCGCCATGGGGACCCGCCGGTGGCCGCTGACGTTGACCCCGCGCAGCAGCGCCGCGTACATCGTGCTCATGTCCCCACCCTAGGGCGTCCGGTCCGCGTCGGGCCGGAAGGCCCTGCCGACGGCCGCCGCGCCCCGTGGGGGAGGGCACGGCGGCCGTCGCGTCTCGCTACTCGACGATCTTCAGGAGCTTGTTGGCCGTGCCCTCGGTCGCGTTGCTGATGGCGTCCGAGGTGGCGCCCCCGGTGAGCGCGGTGGCTACCGCCTGGGGAGTCGCGTCCGGGTGTCCGCCCAGGTACACGGCGGCCGCGCCGACGACGTGCGGGGTCGCCATGGACGTCCCGGAGATGGTGTTGGTGGCGTCGTCGCTCTCGTTCCAGGCGGACGTGATGTCCGAGCCGGGGGCATAGATGTCCACGACGGAGCCGAAGTTGGAGAACGACGACTGCTCGTCGTCCTTCGTGGACGAGGCGACCGTGATGGCCTCCGGGACCCGGGAGGGCGAACCCTCCCCCGCGTCGCTCGACTCGTTGCCGGCGGCCACCGCGAAGGTGACACCGGAGGCGACGGCCTTCTGCACCGCGGCGTCGAGTGCCGGGTCGGCGCCCCCGCCCAGGCTCATGTTGGCGACGGACGGCCCCTTGTGGTTCGCGGTGACCCAGTCGATGCCGGCGACGACCTGCTCGGTCGTTCCCGAGCCCGCGTCGTCCAGCACCCTGACGGCCACGATCTCGGCCTTCTTGGCGACGCCGTGCGCGGCACCGGCGATGGTCCCGGCCACGTGTGTGCCGTGTCCGTTTCCGTCGTTGGCGTCGTCGTCGTTGTCCACGGCGTCGAAGCCCGAGGTGGCCCGGCCCTCGAAGTCGGTGTGGGTGACACGGACACCGGTGTCGATGACATAGGCGGTGACGCCGTCACCGGCGGCGTCCGGATAGGTATAGGCGCCGTCCCCGGCGGTCTCGGCCTGGTCGATCCGGTCCAGACCCCAGGACGGCGGGTTGTCCTGCGTGGCGTCGATGTGGAACTTCTTGTTCTGGACGACCTTGGCCACCGCCGGGTCGGCGGCGAGGCGCTTGGCCTCGGTGTCCGAAAGGCCGCTGGCGGAGAACCCGTTGATGGCGGAACTGTAGGTGCGCCTCAGCTTGCCGCCGTACTCCTGAGCGAGCTCGGCCTTGTCGGCCTTCTCGTCCAGCATCACGATGTAGCTGCCGGAGACGGCCGAGGCCGCGTCGGCGCCGTAGACGGTGCCCGTCGCGGGAGCCGGAGCGGCTCCCGCGAACTGGGTGGTGAAGAGGGTGACGCCGGCGGCAGCCGCCACGGCTGTTATCGACGCGGTGAGCTTGAGCGAGCGAGTGCGCTTGTGAGTTGCCATGAAGAGGGGTCTCCTCGTCATTCTTTGTGGGGGGATTGACCCTCGGCCGGAAGATCTCCGGGGGTTGGGTCGAAACACTGCTCGATTGACGCGCGCAGATCAAGACCTTCATGCAGCCGTCACGCAGTCGGCAAGCTTTCGCCACAGAAAACTGCCGCACACCAGGCGTTATCGGACACTGAAGCCCGGCTTGCGCTCGCCCATGGGGGCACCTGGAACGGGGACGTCCGGAGCCTCGGTCCGGTCGTCGGCCAACACCCCTGCACCCTTTCAGGTCGTGCACCGACGAGTTCCGGCGGCCCTTCGGGCGATGGCTGCCGCGCCCCGAAGCCTCCCGCGAACTCCCGGCGCTCCCCGGGCCCGGCACTTCAAGGCGGCCGGGGCGGTCCACCCCCGCCTCACCTCGTTGACGGCGCTTCCGGCGTCCGCCGGAAGCGGTCCGGGAAAGGCACACGCCGGGCAGCGCCGCAGCGCCGGGCGCGTACCTACCGGGCGAGTTCGGCCTCGATGAGGTCGGCCGCCCGCCGCGTGCCGCCCTCACCCCGCATCCGCTCCCCGATGCGCGCGAGCCTCCCGGCGACCTCGGGGTCGTCCACCAAAGCGAGGACGGCGGCGCGCAGGGCCGCGGCGTCCGCCTCCTCCTTCGGCAGGCGCCTGGCGACTCCGAGCGACTGCAGCATGTCCGCGTTGCCGAACTGGTCGACGGCCTGCGGGACGGCCACCATCGGTGTACCGGTGGCGAGTCCTTCCTGGCTGCCGCCCGCACCCGCGTGGGTGACGAAGGCGTCCGCCTGCTTCAGCACGGACAACTGCGGTACCCAGGGGTGCACTTCGACGTTCCCCGGTACGCGCCCGAGTTCGGCGGGGTCGACGTGGGCGCCGATCTGCAGCACGACGTGCCAGCCCGGCAGGTCACCGAAGGCCTCGACGCACGCACGGTAGAACGCCGGCTCGCCCGTGAACGACGAGCCGAGCGAGACGAGCAGGACCTTGCCGGCGTCGGCAGGCCGCTCCCACTCCCCCTGGTCGGCACGGTCGCCCTGGCAGGCCCCGACGAAGGTGAACCTGTCGTGGTCCACGCGGTCGGCGTTCGGCTGGAGCACTTCCGGGATCAGCACCAGGCCCCGGCGCGGCCGGGCCACGAAGTCGTCGGACGAGAGGCCGCCGAGGCCGTTTCCGGCGAGCCAGGCCGCGAAGCGCGCGTAGTACGCGCGGCCCCGCTCCGTCTGCTTCAGCCCGGCGGTCGCAGGGTCCCCCACCTCCTCGGCGTACCCCTCCCACGGGACCAGGTTGGGCCACAGCTGGACGGCGGGCACGCCCCATCGGTGGGCGAGCACCCGGGCCGGGTACGCGGTGATGTCGTGCAGGACGAGATCCGGCTCGTCGCCCTCGAACGCCTCGGCCAGCCGCGGCAGGGCCTGGACGGCATCGGTGAGGAACGGCTCGAGATGATCGATGAGTTCGCTGCCCCAGCCCTCGGGCGAGGTGGGCAGCACGGAGGTGTAGATCACCGGCTCCGCGCCGGTTGCGGCGATCGCGTCGGCGAAGGAGGCGGGGATGGCGTAGCTGACACGGTGCCCACGGGCGACGAGTTCACGGATCACTTCGAGGCTCGGGTTCACGTGCCCATGGGCGGCGATGGAGAACATGGCGATGTGGGCACGCGGCGTCGGCGTCATGCCATCGACGATAAACGAGACGATACGTCTCGTCCAGTTGGTTCGGGTCCAGCGGTTCGGCCGAACCCGCGATGCCGGAAATCACCGCCGGCCTCGGATCAGTACCGGCAGCGCCTCGGCCTCGGATCAGCGCTGGTAGCGGTCGAGCACCCGGTTGCCGTCCTCGACCAGGCGCTTCCTCAGCTCCTCGGCGCCGATGGCCCCGCTGTAGTACTCCTGCAGCGCGGGGGTGGCCACCTTGTCCTTCCACTCGGGGTAACCGCGCACCGACTGCGCGGGAGCCGGGCGCAGCGCGCGGGCCAGGGCCGTCCCCGTCGCCCAGCCGTTCTCCGCCACGTGCAGGGCCGGGTCCGCGAGCGCCCGGGTCCCGGTCGGCAGCATCCAGTCGCCCTTGGCCAGGCGCACCATGTTGTCCGGGCGCAGCATGAAGTCGATGAACTGCGCGGCTTCCTTCTTGTGCGGGCTGTCCTGCGCGACCGAGAGGGTCTGCGGGCTGACGCCCTGGGCGAGCCCGCCGCTGCCCGACGGTGTGGGGAGGACTGTCCACTCGAAGCCCTCGGGCGCCTGCTCGACGACCTGCTGGCGGTAGGAGAAGCCCAGCGGGACCATGGCGTACCTGCCGCCGAACAATCCGGGGAGCGTGTCCGAGCCCCCCATGCCCAGAGCCGTCCGCGCCGCGCTGCCGTCGGAGCCGACCTGGTCGCGGACCGTACGCGGCATGACCCCGTCCCCCTCGCCGAAGCGGATCTCCACCGTGCCGTCCGCGCCGCGGTGGAAGAGCTGCCCGCCGGCCGACAGGCCGAGGTTGAGGGTGACGGAGACCGGTTCCTTGAGCGGCCAGGCGACGCCGTACCGCCCCTTCCCGGTCAGCTCGGCGGTCACCTGCCGGAACTCGGTCCAGGACCACGGCTTCTCGGGGGTCGGGATCCGTACGCCCGAGGAGTCGAGGATCTCCTTGTTCGCGATCAGGACCTTGGGTTCCTGGAGGAACGGGACTCCGTAGACGCCGCCGCCGAAGGTGGTGGTCGCCCAGGACTGCTCCGGGATGTCCTCGGTCAGCCTGCCGGGCAGGAGGGCGCGCAGGTCGGCGAGGTAGCCGCCGTACGCGAAGTCCGCGAGGTCGTCGGAGGCTTCGTGGATGATGTCCGGCGCCTCGCCGCCTTCGAAGGAGGTGAGCAGCTGGTCGTGGACGTTGTCCCAGCTGCCCTGGACGTAGTCGATCTGGATGTCCGGGTGGGCGGCGTTCCACTCCTGGACGAGCTGCCTGTTGGCCTCCACGGACTCCTTCTGCCAGGCGAGCGACTGGAAGCTGAGCCGGACCGTGCCGTCGGCGTCCGCGCCGCCTCCGCCGTCGCCGGAGCAGCCCGAGAGCAGGAGAGCGAACGCGGTGGCGAGCACCGCGGCCGTCGTGGGGAGCCGCATCAGTGCTTCACCGCCCCGGCCGCCAGACCGCCCGTGATCCGCTTCTGGATGACCGCGAAGAGGACGAGTGAGGGCAGGGTGGCGAGGAACGCGGCGGCGGCGAGGGGTCCGAGGTCGGCCACCCCTTCCGCGCCGAGGAAATGGGTGAGTACGACCGGCAAGGTCTGCTTCTCCGGTGTCTTGAGGAGGACGAGGGCGAAGAAGAACTCGTTCCACGCGGTGATGAACGCGAACAGCGCCGTGGCGACGATCCCGGGGGCCAGCAACGGTGCGGTGACGGACAGGAGGGTGCGCGCCTTCCCTGCGCCGTCGACCGCCGCCGCCTCCTCGAGTTCGGGCGGCACGGCACGTACGTAGCCGGCCAGCATCCACAGCGCGAAGGGCAGCGACCAGACGACGTACACCAGGATCAGCCCCCACAAGGAGTTGATCAGGTGCAGGTTCTTGAGGACGAGGAAGAGCGGAATGATCACCAGGACGAAGGGGAACGCCTGACTGATCACGACCCACCCGGTGGCGGCCGTGGCCATGCGTCCCCGGTGACGCGCCATCACATAGGCCATGGGTGTGGCGATGACCACGGCGATCAGCGCCGCACAGAGCGCGGCGGTGAGCGAGTTGGCCGCGGCCCTGAGCAGCGGCTGCTCGTCGAAGGCCTGCCGGAAGTTGTCCAGGGTCGGGTCCCGGGGGATCCAGGTGGGGTGCAGTGACCCCAGCTCGCGGGCCGGTTTGAAGGCGGTGGAGATCAGCCACAGGAAGGGGAACGCCAGGAAGACGAGGTAGCACAGGAGCGCGGTGTACTGGCCGGCGCGCGCGGTTCTGCCCGTACGGAGGCTCATGCGTCCTCGCCTCCCCTGAGCCGGCCGACGAGGTGGACCGCGAGGATCACCGAGATGACGGCGACCATCACGCATCCCATGGCGGCGGCATAGCCGAACTGTCCGTAGCGGAACGCCTCTTCGTAGGCGAAGAGCATCGGCAGCCGGGTTCGTCCGCCGGGGCCGCCGCTGGTCAGGACGTAGACCAGGGCGAAGGAGTTGAAGTTCCAGATGAAGTTGAGGGCGC
This sequence comes from Streptomyces sp. NBC_01341, assembly GCF_035946055.1. Taxonomy (NCBI): domain Bacteria; kingdom Bacillati; phylum Actinomycetota; class Actinomycetes; order Kitasatosporales; family Streptomycetaceae; genus Streptomyces; species Streptomyces sp. NBC_01341. Next base: position 1,469,034 of record NZ_CP108364.1, read on the forward strand.
TGATGGCGAGCGCCACCGGTCTGAGGGCGGGCCAGGTGACGGTCCGGAAACGGCGCCACGCGCCGGCCCCGTCCAGGGCGGCCGCCTCGTGGAGTTCGTGCGGGGTGTTCTGGAGTCCGGCGAGGAGCGCGACGGTGGTCTGGGGCATGCCGGCCCAGACGCCGACGACGATCACGGCGGGCAGGGCGGTGGCGAGGCCGGTCAGCCAGTCCCTGCCGTCCCCGAGCCCGAGATCGCGGATCGTCTCGTTCAGGATGCCCGCGTCGGGGTTGTAGACGAGACGCCACATGATGCCGACGACCACCTCGGGCATCGCCCACGGGATGATCGCCAGCGCCCTGGCCAGCCAGCGCATCCGGAGGTTCGCGTCGAGCAGCAGTGCGAGGCCGAGGGCGAGGACGAACTGCGGCACCGTGACGCCGACGGCCCACAGCAGCCCGATCCGGAAGGACTCCCAGAACAGGCCGTCGTGCAGCAGGTCCTGGAAGTTGAGGACGCCGATGAACTGCGTGGAGCGGGTACGCCCCGACTGCGCGTCCGTGAAGGCCAGTGCGATGCCGTAGAGCAGGGGGCCGACACTCAGGATCAGGATCGGGATCAGCGCGGGCAGTACCAGGAACCACGTCGCCGCGTCCCGCCTCCGGCGCACGCGCGGCCCCTCCTGGGGGACCTTGCGCCCGGACCGCGTCGTTGCGGTCGCCAGTGCCATGAATTCGACCCCTTTGCCCGATTGGATCGGTTTCATATCCGTCTGGCTGCCTGGGCGGCCTCCGTCATCGTGCTGACGGGCCGCCCGTTCGTCAAGGTGGCCTGCGGGGATGAGAAAATCCGGCCATGGACGAGATGCGCGCACGCGAGGTTCTGACCGCCGCCGGACTGCCGGGCGGCGCCGAGCTCCTCGCGCTGGGCGAGAACGCGGTGTTCGCCGACGGTGACGTGGTGATCAAGGTCGGCCGGGACGCGACCCACCACCCGGAGCTGCGGGACCGGGCTGCGCGTGAAGTGGCCGTGGCCCGCTGGCTGGCCGCGTCCGGCGTGCCGGCCGTGCGTGCCGCCGAACCGGACGCCCGGCTGGTGGAGGGGCACCCGGTGACGCTCTGGCACCGGCTGCCGGACGCCGTACGCCCGCCGCTGCCGCGCGATCTGGCGCCGCTGCTCACGCAGGTGCACGCCCTGCCCGCACCCGAGGACTTCACGCTTCCGCGCCGCGAGCTGCTCGGCGGGGTCGAGCGCTGGCTGCGACTGGCGGGCGACGCGATCGACCCCGCCGACGCGGACTACCTGCGGGGCCGGCGCGACGGTTTCGCCAAGGCAGCGGCTGCCCTGGCCCCCCACCTGGCACCGGGCCCCATTCATGGCGACGCCCTCCCCCGGAACGTCCACATCGGCCCCGACGGGCCGGTCCTGGTCGACCTGGAGACCTTCTCAGCCGATCTGCGCGAGCACGATCTGGTGGTCCTCGCACTCTCCCGGGACCGGTACGGCCTGCCCGCCGACGCCTACGACGATTTCACCGAGGCGTACGGCTGGGACGTACGCGCCTGGGAGGGATGCGCGGTGCTGCGCGGCGCACGCGAGACGGCGAGCTGCGCCTGGGTCTCCCAGCACGCCGCCGTGAACCCCAGGGCACTGACGGAATTCCGCCGCAGGGTGGCGTCACTGCGCGAGGACGACCCCGAGGTGCGCTGGTACCCCTTCTGAGCGGGCGGCGTCAGGAGGCGGTCGCCGCGGCCGGCTCCCGCAGCGGCCAGCGGCCGTCGATCACCGCGTCAGCCGTGCCCTTGCGGCGCAGGAACTCCTGGAAGTCGGCGGCCCAGTCCGCATACCACGCGATCTGACGCTCGTGCAGCTCGGCCGTCGGCAGGGCGGCGACCGAGCCGTGCCGCTCCGCTATCGCGTAGGCCACGCGCACCGCCGCCAGCGCGTCGGCGGCCGCGTCGTGCGCCCCGCCGTGCACCACGCCGTACTCCACGCAGACCGCCTCCAGGGTGCGCTTGCCCTTGCGGTACCGGTCGACGGCGCGGTCGATGGTGTACGGGTCGATGACGGGTCCGACCTCCCGGCCGCCCAGCCGGTCACCCAGGGACGGCAGACCATGGCGCCGCAGCTCGGCGGAGAGCAGCGTCAGGTCGAACGCCGCGTTGTAGGCCACCACGGGCACACCCTCGCGCCAGTACTCCACGAGCGTCCCCGCGATCTCGTCCGCCACCTCGCGCACCGGGCGGCCCTCCGCCGCCGCCCGCTCGCTGCTGATGCCGTGGATGGCGGAAGCCTGCTCGGGAATCCGTATGCCGGGGTCCGCCAGCCAGGTGCCGCTGCGGACCGGCTCGCCGTGCCTGCTGTCCACCGCGACGACCGCGGCGGTGACGATCCGGGCCTCCGACGGGTCCGTGCCCGTCGTCTCCAGGTCGAAACCGACCAGGCGCTCCTGGTGCCAGCTCATCCCCTGCCTCCTCCTGTGGTGCGTTCCCCCGAGTGATGACCAACCCTCGCACGCGCCACTGACAACGGGAGGAGGGGGCGTCAGGAGACGGGCCTGGAGTCCGTCCAGACCGACTCGAACTCCTCGCGGTAGGTCTCGAAGAGTCCGTGCTCGCTGTCCTGCCCCGCCCGGACCACCGCGCGCCCGCCGCCGCGCAGCACCAGCACGGGCGCCTCCATGCCGCGTGCCCGCCGGAGATAGGGCTGGACGACCCCGACGGCGTCGGGACCGTCGCCGTCCACCAGGTACGCCGTGAAGCGCGGCGTCTCGTCGAAGACGTGGATCTGGAAGGCGTCGGGGTCCCGGAGCTTGGAGCGGACCCGGCGCATGTGGAGGATGTTCATCTCCACCGAGCGGCTCAGCTCGGCCTTCTTGAGGCCCAGTTCGCGCTCCCTGCGCTTGACCGCGCTGCTCGCCGGGTTGATGAAGAGCAGCCTGACCCGGCAGCCGGACTCGGCGAGGCGGACCAGCCGGCGCCCGGAGAAGTTCTGCGTGAGGAGGTTGAGACCGATGCCGATCGCGTCCAGCCGGCGGGCGCCGCCGAACAGGTCCTCGGCGGGCAGCTGGCGCTGCAGCCGCACCCGGTCGGGGTGGACCGACACCACGTCGGCGTAGCGGTCGCCGACCAGCTCCTCCACCGCGTCGACGGGCAGCCGGTCGGCGGACGGGACGGCGGCCCCGCTGCCGAGGATCTCCAGGAGCCGGGCGGAGGCCCGCTCGGCCTGCGCGAGCACCGCCTCGTTCAGCGCGCGGTTGCGGGAGACGACGTTGCGGGCCACCTCCAGCTCGTCGAGTGCGAGCTCGACCTCGCGGCGGTCGTCGAAGTAGGGCTCGAAACAGGGCCAGTGCTGGACCATCAGCTCGCGCAGCTGCGGCAGTGTCAGGAAGCTGAGGACGTTGTCGTCGGCCGGGTCGAGCAGATAGCCCTTGCGGCGGGAGACCTCACGGACCGCCACGGCCCGCTGCACCCACTCCTGCCCGGCGGGCCCCGCGGCGGCGACCACCCAGTCCTCGCCGTGCACCGGTTCGTAGATCGGCCGGATCACCGCGGAGACCACGGCGCGCAGCCGCTGCTCCACCAGATTCAGCCAGATGTACGCACGCCCCGCCCGCTGGGCGCGCGTACGCACCTCGTTCCAGGCGTCCGCGCCCCAGTCCAGCTCGGCGCCGATCTCCATGGGCTGTGCGAGGGAGACCGCCCCCGGCTGGGCATCGGTCGATTCCCCCTCGTGACCTGCGTCACCTGGGGGCAGCTCGAATCCTCCCGAGCTCACCCGCGTACCGCCTTCCACTCCCCCACCAACGATCAAGGAAGGGTACTCCGCAAGCGGGAGCCGGTGCAGCAGGATGCACATGCTCCTCACTCAACTCCCCTATGAATCCGGCCTGTTCCTTGCGACGAGATCGGATGGAGTGAGATGGTTCATAGTGATTGCGCACCCTCTCGCATGCCGCATACCGGACGGAGGAGCTGTCGGGCGGCCCGTGCCCCCTGTCCGGGCGACACGGAAGTGTCCCAGGTTGACCGGCCCGACGGGATCGCGTCGACGGGACCCGGCCGCACCGGCCGACGTACTAGGTACAGGACCGTCTTTCGGGGAGTATCGGGGCGAAAACCCCCAGCACCCGGATCAGAAGTGGAAGAGTCCTATCTATGCAGGTCTGGCCGGGACACGCCTATCCCCTCGGCGCCACCTACGACGGCGCCGGAACCAACTTCGCGGTCTTCTCCGAGGCCGCCGACCGGATCGAGTTGTGCCTGCTGCACGACGACGGTTCGGAGACGGCGGTGGAACTCCGCGAGACCGACGCCTTCGTCCGTCATGCCTATCTGCCCGGGGTGATGCCGGGGCAGCGTTACGGCTTCCGGGTGCACGGCCCGTACGAGCCGCAGCACGGGCAGCGCTGCAACTCGGCGAAACTGCTCCTCGACCCGTACGCACGTGCGATCTCCGGAAAGATCGAGTGGGGCGAGGCGGTGTACGGCTATCCGTTCGGGAAGCCGGACGAGCGCAACGACCTCGACTCGGCGCCGCACACGATGAGCTCGGTCGTGGTCAACCCCTACTTCGACTGGGGCGACGACCGCCGCCCCCGTACGGACTACCACCGCACGGTGATCTACGAGGCCCACGTGAAGGGCCTGACCATGCTCCACCCGGGCCTGCCCGAGGAACTGCGCGGCACGTACGCGGGACTCGCGCACCCGGAGATCATCGCCCACCTGACCGAGTTGGGGGTGACGGCGATCGAACTGATGCCGGTCCACCAGTTCGTCCAGGACCACCGGCTGGCCGACGCGGGCCTCGCCAACTACTGGGGCTACAACACCATCGGCTTCTTCGCGCCGCACAACGCCTACGCCTCGTGGGGCGACCGGGGCGAGCAGGTGCTGGAGTTCAAACAGGCGGTCAAGGCACTGCATCAAGCGGGCATCGAGGTGATCCTCGACGTGGTCTACAACCACACGGCGGAGGGCAACCACCTCGGCCCGACGCTTTCCTTCCGGGGGCTCGACAACGCCTCGTACTACCGCCTGGCCGATGACCAGAAGTACTACATGGACACCACGGGCACCGGGAACTCCCTGCTCATGCGGTCCCCGCACGTCCTGCAGCTGATCATGGACTCGCTGCGGTACTGGGTGACCGAGATGCATGTGGACGGCTTCCGCTTCGATCTGGCGGCCACGCTCGCACGCCAGTTCCACGAGGTGGACCGGCTGTCGTCGTTCTTCGACCTGGTCCAGCAGGACCCGGTCGTGAGTCAGGTGAAGCTGATCGCCGAACCGTGGGACGTGGGCGAGGGCGGTTACCAGGTCGGTAACTTCCCGCCTCTGTGGACCGAGTGGAACGGCAAGTACCGCGACACCGTCCGTGACCTCTGGCGGGGCGAGCCGCGCACGCTCGCCGAATTCGCGGGCCGCCTCACGGGCTCGTCCGACCTCTACCAGGACGACGGGCGGCGCCCGCTCGCCTCGATCAACTTCACGACCTGCCACGACGGCTTCACGCTGCACGACCTCGTCTCGTACAACGACAAGCGCAACGAGGCCAACGGCGAGGGCAACCGGGACGGCGAGAGCCACAACCGCTCGTGGAACTGCGGCGCGGAGGGCGAGACCGAGGACAAGGAGGTCCTGGAGCTGCGCAGCCGTCAGATGCGCAACTTCATCGCCACGCTGATGCTGTCCCAGGGCGTGCCGATGCTGAGCCACGGCGACGAGTTCGCACGCACGCAGCGGGGCAACAACAACGGCTACTGCCAGGACAACGAGCTCTCCTGGGTCCACTGGCCCGACCCGGCCGCCGCCGCGCGCGCCGAGGACAAGGACGATGACGGCGGCGGCACGGACACGAGCCTGCTGGAGTTCACCCGGGCGATGGTCTGGCTGCGGCGCGACCACCCGGTCTTCCGGCGCAGGCGCTTCTTCCACGGCCGTCCGGTGGAGGGCACGCACGACGAGCTGTCCGACATCGCGTGGTTCACCCCCAGGGGTGAGGAGATGACCCAGCGGGACTGGCAGGCCGCCCACGCCAAGGCGATGACGGTCTTCCTGAACGGCCACGCGATCTCCGAGCCGGGGCCCCGCGGCGAGCGGATCTCCGACGACTCGTTCCTGCTGATGTTCAACGCGGGGGCCGAGACCCTGGAGTTCGCCGTGCCGATGAACCACGGCAAGCAGTGGCAGGTCGTCGTGGACACCGCCGTACCGGACGGGGTGCCGCCGGGCGCGGGGCCCAAGGTGTCCGCGGGTGAGCGGGTGACTCTCGTCGGCCGGAGTCTCAGCGTGCTCAAACGTCCGGCGTAGGCCGATGGGGTGCCGGGGACGCGATGGCGCCCCGCCGGTGGGTGCCGGGTGGCCGAGAAGGTGGGGAGAGAGCCGCCCGGCTGGGTACGTACGAGTCCATGACGCCCACCGCCACGTACCGGCTGCAGCTCCAACCGGACTTCCCGTTCGCCGCCGCCGCGGACGCCGTGCCGTATCTCGCCGAGCTCGGCGTCTCCCATCTGCACCTCTCGCCCGTCCTGGAGGCCGTGCCCGGCTCCGGACACGGCTACGACGTCGTCGACCACGGCAGGGTGCGGGCCGAGTTCGGCGGTGAGGAGGGGCTGCGCGAACTGTCCGCCACAGCGCGGGCCCACGGCCTCGGGCTCGTCCTGGACATCGTGCCGAACCACATGGCCGCCGCGCCCCGCCACAACCTGCCGCTGTGGGAGGTGCTGCGCGAGGGTCCGGATTCCCCGTACGCCCGCTGGTTCGACATCGACTGGGCGGCCGGAGGCGGGAAGGTCCTGCTGCCGGTGCTCGGGGGGCGCGTCGGCGAGGAGAGCGCCCGCTTCGAGCGGGGCGCCCGGGGCGACGGCACGCCCGTACTCCGCTACGCCGATCTGGAGTTCCCCCTGCGCGACGGCACGGCGGACCTCCCCCTGCCCGAACTGCTGGCCGCCCAGCACTACCGTCTCGCCTGGTGGCGGCTGGCCAGGACCGAGCTGAACTACCGGCGCTTCTTCACCATCTCCGACCTGATCGGGGTCCGGGTGGAGCATCCCGAGGTGTTCGCCGCCACTCACGGCAAGATCCTCGAACTGGTCCGCGACGGGGTCGTCGAGGGGCTGCGCATCGACCACCCGGACGGGCTGGCCGATCCCGAGGCGTATCTCCGGCAGCTGGGCGAGGCCACCGGCGGACGCTGGACGGTGGTCGAGAAGATCCTCACCGGCGCCGAGGCCCTGCCCGCCGGCTGGGCGGTCGCGGGGACGACCGGGTACGACGCGCTGCACCGGATCGACGGCCTGTTCACCGACCCGATGGGCGCGGCGGACCTGCTCGGCCGCTACCGGGACTTCGCGGGCCCCCAGGGCGATCGCGGCGGCTACTGGACCGCCACCGTCCGCAGGGCGGCGTACCGCGTCGTCACCCACGAACTGGCCGCCGAGACGGAATGGCTGACACGTCTCGCCGTCCAGGTCTGCGCCGGGGATCCCTCGACGCGCGACCACGCCCCGTGGGCGCTGCACACGGCGGTGCGCGAGCTGCTGGTACGGGTGCCCGTCTACCGGCCGTACGTCACGGCCGGCGGGCCGCTCACGGAGATCGCGGAGTCGACGCTGCCGGCCGAGGCGGTGCGGGACGCCAAGGCCGCGTTCTCCGTCCCCCAGGAGGCGGACGCGGTGGACGTGGTGCGGGGCCTGGCGCTGGGTCGGCTGGGCGACGGGCCGGAGCACGCGTCGTTCTGCGCGCGGTTCGCGCAGACGGCCTCCGCCCTGCACGCCAAGTCCGTGGAGGACACGGCGTTCTACCGGTACGTCCCGCTGATCTCGGCGACCGAGGTGGGCGGCGACCCGGGGCAGCCGGCGGTGAGCCCCGAGGAGTTCCATGCCTTCGGCACCCGCCTCAGCCGTGACTGGCCCGGCACCGGCACCGTGCTGACCACGCACGACACCAAACGCAGCGGGGACGTGCGGGCCCGGATCGCGGTCCTGTCCGAGTGCCCGGAGAGGTGGTCCTCCCTGGTGGAGCAGCTGTCCAGGGCCACGCCCGTGCCGGCGCCCGACCCGCAGCTGGCCTGGCAGGCCTGGCAGTCGGCGTACGGCTGCGCGGGCCTGCCGGTGGGTGAGATGGCGGGGCGGCTGGAGCCCGCGCTGCTGAAGTCCGTGCGGGAAGCGGGTCTGTTCACGAGCTGGACCGAGCCGGATCCTGCGTACGAGCGTGCGGTGACCGACTTCGTCGGGGCGGGTCCGGCCAGCGACGCCGGCGAGGCACGGGTGCTGATGACCCGGTTCGCGCAGGAACTCGCGCCCTTCGTGCGGGCCAATGTCCTGGGCGCGGCGCTGGTGCACCTGACGATGCCGGGCGTCCCCGATCTCTACCAGGGCACGGAGCGGGAGTACATCGCACTGGTCGACCCGGACAACCGGCGGCCGTTCAGCAGGCCCTCGGAGGGCGGTGACGAGAAGGCGGCGCTCACGGTGGCCGCGCTGCGGCTGCGCCGGGAACGCCCCGAGGTCTTCGGCGAGTCCGGCACCTACGCCCCGGTGTCCGCGCGGGGTCCTGCGGCCGCCCACTGCCTGGCGTTCTGCCGGTCCGGCGAGGTGGTCACGGCGGTGACGCGGCTGGCGCTGCGGCTCGACGAGGAGGGCGGCTGGCGCGACACCGTGCTCACGCTGCCCGGCGAGGGACCGTGGACCGACCTCCTGTCACCGGGCGGGGATTTCACCGGTCCTGACGTCCCGGTGGCGGAACTCTTCGCGGAGCGTCCCGTGGCGCTCCTCGTGCGGACGGGCGGTTCTGGCACCCCCGGGGGCGGCTGACCGGGGTGGGGCGGGCTCAGGCCGGGGGGGCCGGGAGCGAGGCGGTGAGCCGGAAGGTCATCCGGCCGAAGCTCACCTGGTCCCCGTCGCGCACCACGACCGACCCGACGACCCGCTGTCCGTTGACACAGGTGCCGTTCGTCGAGCCCAGGTCGCGCAGGATCCACCGGCTGCCGTGTGCGGTCAGTTCGGCGTGCAGCCGTGACACCGTCTCGTGGCTGAGCCGGAGTCCGTTGCCCGGATCACGGCCGATGAGCAGGGGGTGCGGGCCGGGCACGGGCAGCATCAGCTTGGGCAGCCGCTCCGACTGCCAGGCCCTGCGCACCCGTGCGGGGAAGGCGGAGACGCCGCCCACGGCACGGAAGAGCCCACGGGTCCAGCGCCCGCCGGACTCCAGGTCGGAGGTGAGCGCCGCCAGGTCCTCGGGGCGCCGGGCGACCAGGGCGAGTTCCATGCGCCGCAGGAAGGTGTCGTGGGAGAGCTTGCCCTGGGCCGCGCCGTCCCTGAGCACACCGAGGACACGGTCGCGCTGGGCGTCGGACAACCGCGCGGGGTACGTGTGGGACTCGAAGGAGGACGTCACACTGCCGATTGTCGGGCCGACAGCCCGGGGGTGTCCAGAAGAACCCCGGTATCAGTGCTCCTGACCTGCACCGGAGCCCGCAAATCCCGTCTCGGGAAACAGGGTTGCCGCTCGCGGGCCGCTGGGAGCCGGTGCGCGGGCAGACCGGTGGACGTGCCCACCCGGCCGGCCACCGCGTCACGCGGGAGCGTGTCCACCTGGTGTGAGCGTCGTCTCCTGCGTGCTCCCGGTGCGCTGCGCGCTGATCACGTCGCGGTACCAGGCGTACGACTCCTTGGGGGTGCGCCGCAGCGTCTCGTAGTCGATGTGGACCAGGCCGAACCGTTTGCTCGCCCCCTCGGTCCACTCGACGTTGTCGGTCAGTGACCAGGTGAAGTAGCCGCGTACGTCGACACCCGCGTCGATGGCCGTCCGCAGGGCTTCCAGGTGTCCCTCCAGGAAGGCGATGCGGCGGCCGTCGGCGACGGGCTCGTCGACGGCGCAGCCGTTCTCCGTGATGTAGACGGGCGGCAGCCTGTCGCCGAAGCGGTCACGCAACTGGCCGAGCGTCTCGGCGAGTCCTTCGGGGACGACGGGCCAGCCGAAGTCGGTGGTGTCGTACCCCTCGATCTCCCTGATGCCGAACGGCAGCCCCTCGGGCATGGCGTACCCCGAGAAGGAGTCGAGTGCCTCGGGCCGCGGGGCGCCCACGAGGGTCGGGTTGTAGTAGTTGACGCCGTACCAGTCGAGGGGAGCCGAGATGACCTTGAGGTCGTCCTCGACCGGCCCGGGCATCAGGGCGGCGAAGCCCTCGTCGGGATAGCGGCCGGTGAGGACCGGGTCGGCGAACAGCCAGTTGGTCAGGGTGTCGTAGAGTTCCGCGCCCACGCGGTCCTCGTCCGAGTCGCCCGCCGTCCAGACGGGCGAGTGGGAGAGCGCGATGCCGATGTTGTCCGCGCCCGCGGCGCGCAGCGCCCGCACGGCGAGGCCGTGCGCGAGGAGCTGGTGGTGGGCGGCCGGCAGGGCGTCGAAGAGGAGGGTGCGGCCGGGGGCGTGCTCGCCGAGCGCGTAGCCCAGCATGGTGACCTCGGCCGGTTCGTTGATGGTGATCCACATGGGCACCCGGTCGGCGAGGCGCTCCGCGACGATTCCCGCGTACTCCGCGAAGCGGTAGGCGGTGTCCCGGTTCAGCCAGCCGCCCGCCTCGTCGAGCGGGAGCGGGGTGTCCCAGTGGTAGAGGGTCGGGGCCGGGGTGATGCCGTGCGCGCAGAGCTCGTCGACGAGCCGGTCGTAGAAGTCCAGCCCGGCGGGGTTGAGGGAGCCGCTCCCGCCGGGGACGACACGGGGCCAGCTGATGGAGAAGCGGAAGGCGTCCGCGCCGAGTCCGGCGAGCAGGGCGACGTCCTCGCGGTAGTGCTCGTGGAAGCCGGTGCCCCGGGTGGTGTCGGTGCCGTCCTTGATGCGGCCGGGCTGCGCGGCGAAGGCGTCCCAGCCGGACGGCCCCTTCCCGTCGGCGTCGAAGGCCCCCTCCGTCTGGAAAGCGGAGGCGGAGGCACCCCACAGGAATCCGGGTGGGAACGTCGGCACGGTCATCTCGGCCTCCAGCAGCCGTAAGAGGGACCTTGTATTACTGCCCGGGCTCGCCGCGAATGAGCGGAACCCGGCAGGGCAATGATCAGGACCAGACCCTAATCGTCAGGTGCGGGCTCGCTCCAGTGTCCCGGGGCCGTGCACGCGAATTCCGCCGATCATGGGGCCTCCGGCGCGGCATCCGGTTCATGGACGAGGAGTGGTGAATGCAGTTCGAGGTGTGGGCTCCCGAGGCCGGGTCCGTGGCGCTCTGCACGGCGGGCGGGCGCGGCCCGATGGAGCGCGACCCTCTGCGGCCGGGCTGGTGGACCTCCGAGGCGGAGGCCGGGGACGGCGACCGGTACGGCTTCTCGCTGGACGGCGGCCCCGTGCTGCCCGATCCGCGGTCGCGGCGCCAGCCGGACGGGCCGGACGGCGAGAGCGCGGTAGTCGACCAGGACGCCCACGCCTGGCGGACCACGTGGGCGGGGCGGGGTCTGCCCGGCGCCGTCCTGTACGAGCTCCACGTCGGCACCTTCACGGACGCGGGCACCTTCGACGCCGCGGCCGCGCGGCTCGGCCATCTCGTGGACCTCGGCATCACCCATGTGTCCGTGATGCCCGTCTGCCCGTTCCCGGGAACCCACGGGTGGGGGTACGAGGGAGTGTCACTGTGGGCGGTGCACGAGCCGTACGGAGGCCCGAGCGCACTGAAGCGCTTTGTCGACACGGCGCACGGCCTGGGTCTCGCCGTCGTCCTGGACGTGGTCCATAACCATCTGGGCCCTTCGGGCAACTACCTCCCGGCCTTCGGCCCGTACTTCACGGACACGCACCACACGCCCTGGGGCTCGGCCGTCAACCTGGACGCACCGGGGTCGGACGAGGTCCGGGCGTACCTGCTGGGCAGCGCCCTCGCCTGGCTGCGGGACTACCGGCTGGACGGCCTGCGCCTGGACGCCGTGCACGCACTGGCGGACAGCCGTGCGCTCACCTTCCTGGAGGAGTTGTCCACGGCCGTCGACGCGCTCGCCTCGGAGCTGGGGCGGCCGCTCGCGCTGATCGCCGAGTCCGACCTCTGCGACCCGCGGACGACGACGCCCCGCGGCGAGGGCGGCATCGGCCTGCACGCCCAGTGGAACGACGACTTCCACCACGCCCTGCACACCGCTCTCACCGGCGAATCCCAGGGCTACTACGCCGACTTCGCGACCGCCCCGCTGGCCGCCCTGGCCAAGACGCTGACCAGCGCGTTCTTCCACAACGGCACGTACTCCAGCTTCCGGGGCCGCACGCACGGCCGCCGCGTGGACGTCACCCGGGCACCCGCGCACCGCTTCGTGGGTTACGCCCAGACGCACGACCAGATCGGCAACCGCGCCCTCGGCGACCGGCTCGCCGCCACGCTCCCGACCGGGCTCCAGGCGTGTGCGGCGGCGCTGGTGCTCACCGGGCCGTTCGTCCCGATGCTTTTCATGGGCGAGGAGTGGGGCGCCCGGACGCCGTGGCAGTTCTTCACCGACCACACCGATCCGGACCTCGCCCGCGCCGTGCGGGACGGCAGGCGGCGGGAGTTCGCGGAGCACGGCTGGGCCGAGGAGGAGATCCCGGACCCGCAGGACCCGGACACCCGGGGCCGGTCCTGCCTGGACTGGAGCGAAGCGGGGCGGGAGCCGCACTCCAGGCTCCTGGCCTGGTACCGCGAGCTGATCGCCCTCCGCCACGCCCTGCCCGACCTCTCCGACCCCGATCTCGCCTCGGTCAGGACGGCGTTCGACGAGGAGGCGCGCTGGCTCGTCTGCCGAAGGGGGGACCTGCGGGTCGTGGTCAACCTGTCGGGCAAGCCCGCCGCGATTCCGCTCGGCGCGGGCCGGCGCCGGGGTGGGGGCCGGGTGCTGGCCGCGTGGGAGCCGGCCGGCGCCCCGGGGCCGGACGGGCTGCTGCACCTTGCGCCGGAGTCCTGCGTGGTGCTGTCCGACGACTGAACAGGGCCGTCACCCTGGGGCGCGCCGGACCGAACCGGGGGCGCCGCCACCTCGGTCCTCAGCACCGGGGTAGGGCCGGACGGGCCGTCACTCCACGATCGCCATCTCGCGCGAGGTGGTGTTGAGCCGCCTGCCGCCGTCCTGAGTGACGGTCACGATGTCCTCGATGCGGACGCCGAACCGGCCCGGGAGATAGATGCCCGGCTCGACGGAGAAGCACATCCCGGGCACGAGCGGCTGCTCCTCGCCCTCGATCATGTAGGGCGGCTCGTGGGTGGTGACGCCGATGCCATGGCCGGTGCGGTGGATGAAACGCTCGCCGTAACCGGACTGCGTGATGACGGCGCGGGCCGCCCGGTCGATCTCCTGGCAGGCGACGCCCGGCCGGACGGCGCGGCAGCCCGCCTCCTGCGCCTCCCGCACGACGTCGTGGACGCGCTGCTCCTCGGCGGTCGGTTCACCGACGTGGACCGTGCGGGAGGTGTCGGAGCCGTAGCCGTGCTTCAGCCCGCCGAAGTCAAGGACGACCATGTCGCCCGCTTCGATGGTCCGGTCGCCGGCCTCGTGGTGGGGGTTCGCGCCGTTCGGTCCGGAGCCGACCACGGTGAAGTCGACCTGCGCGTGGCCGTGCTGCTTCAGCAGGGCCGCGAGGTCGGTGGCCACCTCGCTCTCCCGGCGCCCCGAGAACCGGACTTTCAGGATCTCCTCGTACGTGGCGTCGGCAGCCGCCCCGGCCGCGGCGAGCCGTTCAAGCTCGGCCGCGTCCTTGACCGCGCGGAGCATCGGCAGGGCGTCGGTGAGCGAGGCGTAGGAGGCGTCGGGGAGGTCCTTGCCCAGCGCCAGGAGGTGGAGCGCCCAGGCGTTGTCGCTGATCCCGAACCGGCCCTTGCGGTCGAGCAGCGCGGCTGTCAGGGCGTACGGATCGGCGGCGTCGGTCCACTCCCGCAGGGTGAGGGCGGGGGCGCCCGGGGCGCGCTCAGCGTCCGCTGCCTCCAGTGCCGGGACGACGAGGACGGGCTCGTGTCCCGCGCGCAGGACCAGCATGGTGAGGCGCTCGGTCTCGGCCGGCAGCCGGTAGCCGGTGAGGTGGACCATGTCGGGGCCGGGGGCCACGAGGACACCCGCCAGGCCGGCGGCGTCGGCGGACTCCGCCGCGCGGGCCATCCGGGCGCGGTAGTCCTCGGCGGTGAAGGGCGCGGGCTGGTCGGGGCTGGACATGGGACCTCCTGGCGGGGCGATGCGGCACACAGCATCCTGCCCGTCCGCCCGGGCGGACGCGAGTATGGGCGCGAGTGCGCGGCACGGCCTCAGGGACGTCGCACGACGAGGTCGGCGCGGTCGCGGTACCGCTCGACCAGCCGGGCGTTGCGCTCGTCGGAGCCGGCGACCCACCGCTCGGCGTGCGCCCGGGGCTTACCGAACCGGACATGCCGCTCCACGAGGCCGCTCACCCGCTCCCGCGGGTCGGCGTCGAGGAACCACACCTCGTCGAGCAGCCCGCGCACGGCGGCCCAGGGCCCCTCGTCCAGGAGCAGGTAGTTCCCCTCGGTCACGACGAGCGGGATGTCCGGGGCGACGCACACCGAACCGGCGACCGGCTCCTCCAGTGCCCGGTCGAAGGCGGGCGCGTAGACCGGCCAGGGCTCCCCGGCCTTCCTCAGCCGCGCGAGGAGCGCCGCGTAACCGGCGGCGTCGAAGGTGTCGGGAGCGCCCTTGCGGGCGGCCAGGCCCAGGCGTTCGAGTTCCGCCCCGGCCAGGTGGAACCCGTCCATCGGGACGAGCACGGCGCGCCCCCGGAGCGCGTCGACGATCCGGGCCGCCAGGGTGGACTTCCCCGCTCCGGGCGGGCCCGCGATGCCGAGGATGCGGCGGTCGCCCGGGTCGGCGAGCCCGCGGGCCCGGGCCACCAGGGCGGCGAGGTCGTTCGTGTCCATGGCGCGCATTGTCCACGGGCGGACGGGCCGCGCGTTAGTGTTACGTATAACTGAACTCTGCCGCCATTCCGAGGACGAGGATCCCCATGTCCCACATCGCCCTGGTCACACTGGTCGTCCGCGACTACGACGAAGCCCTGTCCTTCTACACCGATGCCCTCGGCTTCGAGGTGGTGGAGGACACGGACCGGGGCGGCGGCACCCGTTGGGTGGTCGTGCGGCCGCGCGGCACGACGGGCACGGGGCTGCTGCTGGCCAGGGCCAAGGACGACGCCCAGCTGGCGGCCGTCGGGGCGCAGACCGGCGGCCGGGTCGGCTTCTTCCTGCACACGGAGGATTTCGCCGGTGACCACAGCCGGATGCTGGCGGCCGGAGTCCGCTTCCTGGAGGAACCCAGGCACGAGACGTACGGCTCCGTCGCGGTCTTCCAGGACCTCTACGGCAACCGGTGGGACCTGCTGCAGCCCGCGTGAGCCGAGCGGACGAGGAGGCCTGCCCTCACGCGGCCCGGGCCTCGGAGGCGCCGCCCGGCCGGGCCGCCGCGAGGAGTGCGTCGAGGACCGGCTTGATCAGTGGATGGCCCTCCGCCCCGTGCCGCACCGCGGCGAAGACCCTGCGGGTCGGGACGACGCCCTCGACCGGCCGGACCACCGCCTCGGCCGGCCCGGTGCCGCGCAGCGCCGAACGGGGTACCAGCGCCACCCCGGCGCCCGCCCCTGCCAGCGCGACCACCGCGTGGAAGTCGTCCGACGAGTGCTCGAGCCGGGGTGCGAACCCGGCGAGCTCGCAGGCCAGGACCACCACGTCGTGGCAGGGATTACCGGGGTACGGGCCGATCCAGGCGTCCTTGGCGAGGTCCGCGACGGCCACGTGCTCCTGGCCGGCGAGAGGGTGGGCGGCCGGAAGCACCGCGTCGAAGGGCTCCGAGTACAGGGGCACCCGGGTCAGCCGCCGGTCGTCCTCGCCGGGCGCGCCGCGGTATTCGACGGCGACCGCCACATCGACCTGCCGGTCCAGCACCATCGGCACGCTGGCGTCACCCTCGGCGTCCTGCACCCGCACCCGGATACCGGGTGCGGTGCGCGACAGCTCCGCGATCGCGGGGGCGAGGACGAGGCCGATGCCCGTCGCGAACGCTGCGACGGTCACGGTGCCCGCCACACCGGCACCGTAGTCGGCGAGTTCCGCCTCGGCCCGCTCCAGCTGCGCGAGCACCGCGTTGGCGTGGGTCAGAAGGATCTCACCCGCCGGCGTCAGCCGGGCACCGCGTGCGCCGCGCTCGACGAGCCGGTGACCGGTCTCCTGCTCCAGGGCCGCGAGCTGCTGGGAGACCGCGGAGGGTGTGAGGTAGAGCGCGGCGGCCGCGGCGGTCACCGTACGGTGGTCGGCCACGGCACGGAGGATGCGCAGCCGCCGTGCATCGATCATGCCCCCATTGTCCCTGGTGGCGGGAGTTGCTACGCCTCCAGTGCCTTCCGCGCGTCGACGAACGCGTCCACGGCGCGGTTGACGTCGTCGGTGGAGTGGGCGGCCGAGAGCTGGACGCGGATGCGCGCGGCCCCCTGCGGGACGACGGGGTACGAGAACCCGATCACGTACACACCGCGCTCGAGGAGCAGCTCCGCCATCCGGCCTGCCTTCGCCGCGTCCCCGATCATGACGGGGGCGATGGCGTGGTCGCCGGGCAGGATGTCGAAGCCCTCCTCGGTCATCCGGGAGCGGAAGAGCGCGGTGTTGGCGTTGAGCCGCTCGCGCAGGTCCCCCGCGGACTCCAGCAGGTCGATGACCTTGAGGGAGGAGGCGGCGATGACCGGGGCGAGCGAGTTGGAGAAGAGGTACGGGCGCGAGCGCTGGCGCAGCAGGGCCACGATCTCGGCGCGCGCCGCGACGTAGCCGCCGGACGCACCGCCCAGGGCCTTGCCGAGCGTGCCGGTGATGATGTCGACGCGGTCCATGACGCCGTGCAGCTCGGGGGTGCCCCGGCCGCCGGGTCCTACGAATCCGACGGCGTGCGAGTCGTCGACCATGACCATGGCCCCGTAGCGGTCGGCGAGGTCGCAGATCTCGGCGAGCGGCGCGACGTATCCGTCCATGGAGAAGACGCCGTCGGTGACGACGAGGCGGCGCCGCGCCCCGGAGGCTTCCTTGAGCTGCTGCTCCAGGTCGGCCATGTCGCGGTTGGCGTAGCGGTAGCGCTTCGCCTTGGACAGGCGGATGCCGTCGATGATCGAGGCGTGGTTGAGGGCGTCGGAGATCACCGCGTCCTCCGGGCCGAGCAGGGTCTCGAAGACTCCGCCGTTGGCGTCGAAGCAGGAGGAGTAGAGGATCGTGTCCTCCTGGCCGAGGAAGGCCGAGAGCCGCTGCTCCAGCTCCTTGTGGACCTCCTGGGTGCCGCAGATGAAGCGCACGGACGCCAGGCCGTAGCCCCAGCGGTCCAGGGCCTCGTGTGCCGCGGCGACGACCTCGGGGTGGTCGGCGAGCCCCAGGTAGTTGTTGGCGCAGAAGTTGAGGACCTCACCGGCGCGCCCACCGGAGGTGACGGCGACGGTGGCGGACTGCGGGGTGCCGATGACCCGCTCGGGCTTCTGGAGCCCGGCGTCGCGGATCTCGTCGAGGGTCGTGCGCAGGTCGTCGCGTACGGAATCGAACATTGAGGATGTCTCCCAGGTGGTTACGGGGGTGCGTGCGAGGAGCTTCAGGAGGCCCAGTCGAGCAGTACCTTGCCACCGAGACCGCTCGCGGCATCGTCGAACGCGGCTTCGAAGTCGCGGTACCCGTAGCGTCCGGTGATCACCGGGGCGAGGTCGAGCCCGCCCTCCAGGAGCACGGACATGGCGTACCAGGTCTCGTACATCTCGCGGCCGTAGATGCCCTTGATCGTGAGCATCGAGGTCACGACGCGGGACCAGTCGACGGGGAACTCGGCCGCGGGCAGGCCGAGCATCGCGATCCGTCCGCCGTGCGTCATGTTCGCGATCATGTCCCGCATGGCCTCGGGGCGCCCGGACATCTCGAGGCCGATGTCGAAGCCCTCGCGCAGGTTGAGGTGGCGCTGGCCGTCGGCGATGGTCTCGGTGCCGACGTTCAGGGCGAGGTCCACCCCGACCTTCCTGGCGAGCTCCAGCCGCGCCTCGCTGACGTCGGTGATGACGACGTTGCGGGCACCCGCGTGGCGGGCGACGGCGGCGGCCATGATGCCGATCGGGCCGGCGCCGGTGATCAGCACGTCCTCCCCGACGAGGGGGAAGGACAGCGCCGTGTGCACGGCGTTGCCGAACGGGTCGAAGATCGCGGCGATGTCGAGGTCGACCTTGTCCCGGTGCACCCAGACGTTCGAGGCGGGCAGCGCGAGGTACTCGGCGAACGCTCCGTCCCGGCCGACGCCGAGCCCCAGGGTGGAGCGGCACAGGTGCCGGCGGCCGGCGAGGCAGTTGCGGCACTTCCCGCACACCAGGTGGCCTTCACCGCTGACCAGGTCGCCGATCTTGATGTCGACGACGTCCGCGCCGATCCCGGCGACCTCGCCGACGAACTCGTGCCCGAGGATCAGCGGGGTGCGCACGGCCTGCTGGGCCCAGCCGTCGTAATCGCGGATGTGCAGGTCGGTGCCGCAGATCCCGGTGCGGAGGACCTTGATCAGCACGTCTCCGGGCCCGGTCTCGGGCTCCGGCACGTCCATCAGCCAGAGTCCGGGTTCGGCCTTGTGCTTCACGAGTGCCTTCACGGGTGCGGCTCCCTGTCCTGGTGCGTGGCGTTCCCGGGCGCGGACGTGCCGGAGGCGGTCTGCGGCCCGGGGTGGCGGGGGATACGGCGGCCGGGACAGAACGGGGCGCCTGTCACCGGAATCTCTGCCGTCACCAAGAAATGTGCCGCACCCGGCGCCTCAGGTCCATCGAGGATTTCTTAAGCGCGGCCGTAGATCAGCTTCAGGCCCCCGGCCGGGAGGGCCACACGGGCCGCCCGGACGAAGGACGCCGGTGCAGCGGATCGCCGCAGTTCAGGGGCGGTACGGGCCCTCCCGTCAGGGACGGGGCCAGGGCCGGCCGTCGAGGTTCTCGATGTCACTGTTGAGGCGCTTGAGGTACGCGGCGAACCCGGCGACCTCGTCAGGGCTCCAGTCGGCCATCACCCGTTCGAGACCGCGGATGTTCTCGGTCCGCTCGGCTTCCAGGCTCCGTTCACCCTCATCGGTGATGCGGAACTTGCGGGCGATGCCACCGTCGGGGTCCGGGATGCGCTCGACGAGACCGCCCCGCAGCATCGCGGCGGTCTGCCGGTTCAGGGTGGACGCGTCGAGCCCGAAGGCCTCGCTGAGCTGCCCGATGGACATCGGGCCCTCCATGCGGATCCGGCTGAGCAGCGTGTACGCGCTGCGGTCGAGGTATCCGCCGCCCCGCCGTGACCGGGGAGCGCTCAGTTGGAGGTGCCGCCCGAGCAGCATGGTCTCGAACTCGATCAAGTGCGTGGGCTTGTCCATGGTCCTTCTCTCGACCGCCTTCACGACGCTTCGGGGGCTCTCAACTGCAGATATACCACCCAGCCGGGGCCTCTCGGCACGCAGTCCGGGGCCGCCCCGCCCGCCCGGAGGCCGACGCCATTTACATATGTTGACATACCTATAGAGTCGTACCTATGCTGCGGGCATGCCCGACCCCACCGCGCCCGACCAGGACATCGACCACGTGGCCTCCGCGCTCGTGACGTTCCTGCCCGCGCTGCACCGGGGTCTGGAGCGGCAGGTCGCGCACGGGTTCCCGCATCCCCGGCTTCCGGACGGCCAGCTGGCGCTGCTGTTCCTGGTCGAGGAACGCGAGGGGATCACGGTCCGCGAAGCGGCCGAGGCCCTGCTCATGAAGCCGAACAACGTCAGCGCGCTCGTCTCCCAGCTCACCGATCAGGAGCTGCTGGAGCGCAGGCAGGACCCGGCCGACAAGCGGGTCGCCCACCTGCACCCGACGGCCACGGCCCGGGAGCGGCTGGCCCAGGCGCGGACGATCAAGGAAGCCCACCTGAGCCGGGCCCTGCACACCCTCACCGAGGGCGAGCTCGACGCGCTCGGCGCGGCCCTGGGCGCGCTGGCCTCCCTCAACAGGAATCTGCACTCCCCCGCCGGCTGACCTCACCCGGGAAGCCCGCCCGCGGCCGGCGTCCGGCACGTCGTCACCGGCCGCCGCGACAGCGGTGACCGGCCGCCGCCGTGCGCCCGGTCCGCCGGCCGCTCGCTCCGGCGTGCCCTCTTTCCACCCCGAAGACCCACAGACAAGGCTTCCGCATGTCCTCCACCACCGTGGACACCTCCTCCCTGCCCGAAAGCGCTCCACCCCGCGCGCCGGGGAGCAGGCGCGCCAACCCCTGGCTGACCCTGGTCGCCGTCGCCATCGGCCTGTTCATGGTCAACCTCGACGCCTCCGTCGTCGCGATCGCGAACCCGGAGATCGGCCGGGACCTCAAGGCGTCGACCGCCGGCCTCCAGTGGGTCACCAACGCCTACCTCCTGGCGATGGCGGCCCTGCTGATCCTGGGCGGGAAGCTCGGAGACCGCTTCGGGCGGCACACGGTCTACATGGTGGGCACCGTCGGCTTCACGCTGGCCTCCGTGGCGATCGCCCTCTCCGGGTCGATCGAGGGCGTCATCACCTTCCGCGCCGTTCAGGGTGTCTTCGCCGCACTGCTGATCCCCAACACGCTCGGGCTCCTTCGCGCGGTCTTCCCTCCTCACAGGTTCGGCATGGCCGTGGGCCTGTGGGCCATGGTGGCGTCCTGCTCCACCGCGCTCGGGCCGATCGTCGGCGGGCTGCTCATCGAGCACGTCAACTGGGAGTCGGTCTTCTTCGTCAACGCCCCCATCGGTGTCGTCGCGCTGGTCGTCAGCCTGCTCGTCCTCCCCAGGAGCAAGGACTCCACCGGCCACCACCGCTTCGACGTGGCCGGCGTGATCCTGCTCGGGGCCGGACTGGTCGCCCTCGTGTTCGGCGTCGTCAAGGGCGAGACCTGGGGCTGGACATCCGGCGGAACACTCGGCTCGATCGCCGCGGGGCTGGTCCTGCTGGCCGTCTTCTGCCGGTACGAGTCGGGCCTCGGCCACCCGCTGCTGCCGATGCGCCTCTTCCGCAACCGGTCGCTGGCCATCGGCACGGTCGTCACCGCGATCAATTTCTTCGTCCTGCTCGGAGTCATCTTCTTCGTGATGCTCTACCTGCAGAACGTGCGGGGCTTCACGCCCGTCGAGTCCGGTGTCCGCACCCTGCCGCTCAGCCTCGCCACCGTGGTCGCGGCTCCCCTCGGCGCCGCACTGACCCAGCGCTTCGGCCCGCGGCTGAGCATGCCGGTCGGCATGGTGCTCCAGGCCGCAGCCTCCCTGTGGATGCTGACCTGGGACGCCGGTTCCCCGTACGCCGCCCTGTGGCCGCCTTTCCTGGCGATCGGGCTGGGCGTGGGCATGGTGATGTCGGCGTCCTCCGACGCCATCGTCGGTAACGCGCCGAAGCGGGACGGTGGTGTCGCGGGCGGCCTTCAGGCCACATCACTGCAGGTCGGAGGCGCGCTCGGCACCTCCGTGCTGGTGTCACTGATCAGCGGGAAGGTGGGCTCCACCCTCGTGGGCGAGCTGACCTCGGCGGGCGTTCCCGCCACGGCGGCAGCCGGTTTCCGGGGGGCCGGGGACGCGGTGGCCATGGGTGTCGCACCCGTCTCGGACGGCATGCCCGCGCAGTTGCGGGCGGCCGTCGTCGAAGGCAGCGGCAACGCGTTCATGAACGGTGTGCACAGCGCCGTCGTCGTCACGGCGGTCCTGTGCACGGTCGGGGCGCTCCTGGCCGGGATCGGCATGCGCCGTGGCGGCACGGCACCGGAGACCACCGCGGGCTGACGGACCGTCCGCCCCTCCGGCCGGTGGGACCGCGTGCCCGCGGACCCACCGGCCACGCCGTCCCCCGCCCCGTCAGGACAGCGGCACGAACGCCCTGATGGCCTCGCTCAGCCGCTGCGGCTGGTCCTCCGGGATGAGGGTGAAGCTGTCGGCGATCTCCACGAGTTCGCCCCGGGGCAGCATCTCCGCCAGTCTCCGGCCGTGCGCGGGGGGCATGACCCTGTCCTCGGACGCCCAGACGACGAGCGCCGGGCGGTCGAACGTCCGCAGCGCGTCCGCCCATCTCACGAGTTCGTCCCCGGGCGGCACCCCGAGCACGTACGCCCTCAGATCCCGCCGGATCGCGGCGGAGGTCCACAGCGGCCGGAACCACGCGTCCATCACCTCGTGCGGGACCGGCCGCTTGCTCATCCAGCCCCAGGTCACGGGCAGCCTGCGCATCGGCTTCAACTTCAGCACGGCGAAGGCGAGCCGCAGCCCGCCGGGTACCTTCGCCGCAACGAGCAGGTTGCGGCCGGGGAGGCCCGGCGGGTAGTTGTCGAACGCCTCGCATGACGTGATCACGAGCCTGCCGATCCGCTCGTCCCTGCCGTCCGCGACGAGGGCCTGTGCCCCGCCCCAGTCGTTCATCACCAGGGTGACATCGCCGAGGTCCAGGACCTCCAGGAACTCGGCCACCATGTGGGCGACCCCCGGAACCGTCAGATCGGCGTCGGGACGCATGGGCCTCCGGTGCGCACCGAGCGGCAGCGTGGGCACGACGCACCTGTAGTGCGGGCGGAGTCCGGCCACCACGTGCCGCCACAGCGAGCCGTTCATGGCGACGCCGTGCAGCAGGACCACCACGGGCCCGTCGCCGCCCGTGTCCTCGTACTCCACCACTCCCGCGGAAAGCGCTGCCTCGGTCATACGTCCAACCTAGGGCGTCGTCCCGTCGCGCGCGGCCCAACGGGGCGTCAGGCCTTGATAGCGTCGCCCGCACGACTACGGAAGGCTCCCCGCCGGGGTCGTCGCTCCGCCGGGCCGGGCCGCCCCAACAGGGCGGCGAGCGGTGGCCGGTGCGTGGCACGGGGACGCACGTGGCAGGGACGATGAGGGCCTACGCATGAGCCTCCCGCAGTTGCACTACACCTCCGTCGCGTCCGGCGACGGGGAGACCGGTGGCCGCTTCACCGCCACCGATCCCGCGATACCGGGGCCGGTCCGTGCCGAAGCCGCTCCGCTTCTGTCCTACGAAGCTCCGGCAGGCACTCCCGACCGGCTCTCCGACGCACAACTCCGTTCTCTGCCGGTGGCGTTCGGCTACGTCGCACTCTCCGACGGCAGCCATCTGATCAGCCGCGCGGTCGCCACGGGACCGGCCGGCTTCCATGCCCACGCCGTGCACCTGACGCCCGGCACGCCGATACCCGGCGGGACGCTCCCCGTCGCCGCGTGGGGCGCGGCCGGCTGGCTCTCCGCGGCACCGGACCGCACCCCGCCGGATCCGCTGACCGTGCTGTCCACCGCGCCCGGCCCCTCGCAGGGGTTGTCCAGGGAGAGCCTCGGTGATTTCGCGGTGTCCCGCAGCCCGTGGCTCGCGGCTGTCCTCGCCGACCTGCGCCGGGCGAGCGAGGACCTGTCGGCGCCGCGGGTCGTCCTCGTGGAGCGGCAGAGCGCCGATGTGGCCCGATGGGTCGCGCTGGCCACCGCCGCGCTCCCCCGGGAGCACGCCGAACGGCTGAGCTTCACCACGTACACCCGCCGTCCCGGACGCACCGCGCACCATGTCGTAGGAGTCCTGCCGGAGGACGCGCCCGACATCAGCGACCCCCGCTTCCGTGTACACGCCGCTTCCGGACCTCGGCCGGCCGCGGTGGTGGACGACGCCTGGGCGGGGACCGCGGCCCGCATCTGGCGCAGCAGGGCCCCCGAGCTGTTCCGCGACGCGGCAGAACTGCCGGGCGAGCCGTTCGCGGCGGGCCCGCTCGCGGTGACGGCGCTCGGCGCGGGCATCGTGCTCGGCTCCAACGAGCGTGCGGCGGCGGCCGACTGGGCTGCCGAGCGGCCGTACGCGCTGGACGAGAAGCGCACCCGGCAGCTGACCGACGCGCTGACCGCGCCCGCCGACGACCGCACTGCGGCGGAGTGCGCCGCGGCTCTCCGGTTGCTGACGGCGCTGGACGGCCGCTGTCCCGCCTCCGTGACCGCACCGCTGGCAGCCCTCCTGGTGACCGAGGCGGTACGGGGCGACGACGTGACCCTGGAACCTCCCGCGCGGTCGGTGTTCGAGGGCCCTGACGGGGAGCGCGCCCTCGCCGCTCTGGTCGACGAGATGGGCGGCGAACTGCTGGCCGAGCTCTCCGCCCCGCCCCGCGGCGTCGCGCGGACCGTGCAGGTGCTGCGGCTCGTGCGGCTGCTGGGCCTCGACTCCACGGAACTGCTCCCCGGGGCCGTACGCCGCCTGGCCCGCGCCCTGCTGGACCATGACGGGGCCGAGGCATGTCCCGCCCTGCTGGAACTGCTGGACGAGCAGTTCGACGTGCGTACGGCACTGCTGGGCGAGCTGGACAGGCTCGCCCCGGACCACCCCGCGGCCACGGAGGACCTCCTGTCCCGGGTCACGCTGCCGTTCACCGGGACGCAGGCGCTGCCGCACCTGCGCATGTGCGCCGAGGCGCCCGCCGCCCGGACGAGGGGCGCCGGCCGGCCGGCCGTCCTGCACACCGTGCTGCGCGCCGCGGGCATGTCCCCCTTCGCCGAACCGCTGGTGCTGCGGACCGCCGTGGGCCTGGTCTGGGGCGAGGACACCCCGACGGCGGACGAGGCCAGGTCACTGCTCGACGAGACGACGTCCGACGCCCACCGGGTGGCCGGCACCTGGGCGCGTATGGTCGACGCCGCCCTCGCGGCCCCCTCCGGTGACGTGGGCGCCGCCGAACTGGCCCACTACCTGCTGCGGGGCTTCCCTCAGCAGATCGATGCCCGGGAGCGCGCCTGCCTGATGCTCCTGGACTTCGCGCGCGACATCCGCTCCGGATCGGCGGAACCCGGCTGGGCCGACCACGCCAGAACGCTGCGCAGCCGCGCCGAACCCGTGGAGCCCTCGGCCCTCGAACACGCCTACGGAGCCCTGGCCGAACGGCTGCTGGCCCCGGACCGGCCCGAGGCCGAGCTGTACGCCTTCGTGCACAGCGGGGACGAGGACCTGATCGCGGCCTACGGCACAGCCGCCCGCCGCGACGAGGTCCGGGCACTGCTGGCTGCCGACCCCGCGTACGTCGCCGACTGCTTCGCCGTGTGGAACTCCCATCCGCACGCGGGCGCCCCCTGGGCCCGGACCCGTACAGCCCTGCTCGACGAGGTGCTGCGCCCGGCGGTCCGCGCCCTGTCGGCCGAGGGACTGGCGGCGGCGGAGCAGGCGGTGGAACGCGACGGAAGCAGCCGCACCCTGGAAGCCTTCCGCACCTGGAACCGTCCGCCCCGGTCCCTGGGACGGCTCGGCAAACGCATCGCGGGCCGGGTGCGCAGGGGCTGACCTCGGGTGCCCGTTCGCAGGTGCGTACCTCCGCGAACGGCACCAGACCCCGCGCGCCCAGCATGATCCGAACGAGAGGCCCTACGCTGTAGCGCAGCACTGGGCGGGTCCGTCCGATCACCGGCCGGCCTACGGGGGAGAGAGCCATGGAGTTCGAGGACGTCGTGAGCGCGCCTCTGGGCAAGCTCGAGGAAGCCGCCGACAGCTGGGCGGAGATGGTCACCAAGCTGGAGTCATTGGCTGACGACGCCCGCACCGGGATGAAGGCGAAGGCAGGCAAGGCCGACTGGGACGGAGTCAACGCGAGCGTCACCAGACCGTTCATCGCGAAGACGGCAGAGGAGTTCGAGGACGCGGCGGCCGAGGCCAAGGGCATCCGGCTACTGCTCGCGGACGCGCACACCTCGTTCAAGATCGCGAAGGACGAGCTCGTCAGGATCCGTGACGAGGAAGCCGGGAAGGCCGGGATAGTGATCAGCGCGGCCGGGCACGTGTCCCCCCGGTACGACCTGGAGGACGACCCCGGTGCGCGGCACGATCCCGACTACCCGGCGGCCCTGCGCAAGCAGAAGACTGCCGTCGTCGCCTGGCAGAAGCGGATCGACCGGCTCGTCGAGGACTTCTCCGACGCCGACGACTCCCTGAGACGCGCCCTCATGGCCAACGTGAAGGGCGACAAGGATTTCAGCGCACCGAAGTTCACCAGCCTCGACGCCGAGCAGGTCGACCGCGCCGCCGGCCTGCTGAAGACGGTCACGGGCGAGGGTGGCACCGCCCGCAACGTGAAGGCCCTCGAGCAACTCGCCGACCTCATCGACGACAACCGCAACGATCCCGAGTTCGCGACCGGCTTCTACCGGAAGATCGGCGCGGAGGGGACGCTCGAGGCCTACACCAGGATGTCGCTCGACGCGACATCGCTCGGCCCCCTCGGCCAGGACCGGGCGGCCCTGGTCCGCGGCATGCAGAACGACATGGGCGCGATGCTCGGTCTTGCCACCCAGACCTCGACGCCGAACCATCTGGACGCGACGTGGACCACACAGCTCCTGAAGGCCGGCCGCAAGGAGGTCGACGTGTCGGGCTTCGCGGGCGTCGGCACCAAGGTCTACGGCTACCAGGCGCTCGGCGCACTGCTTCGTGAGGGGACGTACGACAAGGACTTCCTCACGGCCGTCGGCCGGGACATGGTCGCGATGGACAAGAAGGACCCCGGAGTCTGGTCAGCCAACCTGCCCTACGACCAGAAGATGGCGATCAACCTCGACGCCGAGGGCGGAAAGGGCTTCAACCCCCTCACCGGACTCATGGAGGCGATGAGCAAGAACCCCGACGCCTCCACCGCCTTCTTCCACGAGGGGATCCGCGAGGACACCAACAAGGACGGCATCGTCACGCTGTCCGACGCCGAGATCAAGGGCAAGAACGCTCAGGGCGTGGTCGACTACATGCTCGACAAGAAGCCGACGGCCGACTGGTACGACACGGCGGTCGGCGGGGAGGCCACCCCGGGCCAGACCGCCATGGGCAACGCGCTGGAAGCAGCGGTCACCGGACGGACCCCGGGCGACGACGACGCGCGGCCCGTCTCCCACAGCAAGGCCATGGCCGAAGTCATGGAGCAGGTCGTGGAGAAGACCGGCACGAACCCCGAACTCGTGGCCGCCAAGGCCGGCGACCCTGCGGCACCCCTCAGCGGACTGTCCCGGCAGTTCGGCAACATGGCGGCGGAGTACATGCCGGACCTGCAGGCCACGGCGGAGAACGGGGCGGGCCAGATCAAACCGTTCGGGCACGCGGCGGAATTCGACAAGGGGCAGATGGCCGGATTCCTGGGCGCGGTGGCCCAGGACCCACAGGCCTACGGCGCCATCACCAATGCGCAGCAGGCGTATACGACGGCGCTGGTCAGTGATGTGTTCCGCCATCCCGGGAGCCACGGTGACACCGGTCTGGCGGTCCAGAACGCCGTTCACCCAGGGGGCGAGATCGCGGGCATGATGTCCGAGGCTCGGGCATACGCGGTTCACGACGCCAAGGCCCACGCAGACGTGGAGTACAACGAGGGCACCGCCGAGAATGCGAAATGGACAAATCGCATCCTCAGTGCCGTCGGCGCCAAATACGTGGAGATGATCCCGGTAGGAGGCGACGTCGTCGACTGGATTCAGGAGGACATCACCGAGTCGGCTCTGGAGAGTGCAGAGAAGGACACCTCGGGCGAGGCTCGCCTCGAATCATCAGTGGGCTACGCAGGGGCGGAATCAGCAGCGAAGGATTCAGCTCGGAACGCGGTCGCAGCAGCCGCCCGAGGAACAGGTTATACAGCCGAACAGATCGAGGAATATCAAGGCGCCGCATCCACTCAGACCGGCTCAGCGCATTCGATCGGGCGAGATCTGGTCGCCACTTCGCACCCCAAGGGAAAGCAGTAGTGAACAGAATGAAGAAAACAGCTGCAGTGACCCTTGCGACCGTCTCGCTCCTCCTCGGCCTCGCCGGATGCTCGACCGACGAGAAGACGAAATCCGTACCGGAACTACCCAAGCGAGTCTGCTGGGGAGCTTTCGCCGGTGCTGACGTCGCTCCCCTCCTCCCCACGGGCGACGCGGTCACGCAGCGCGCCGAGCCCTTCCACTATTCCGAGCACGTACGGAGCTTGAGCTGCCTGGTGTACATCGACGGGAACTACGGCTTCAGAGCCGTGGCCACCCGTCGGGATTCCGAGAGCCAGATCGACTGGAGTTCATGGGACCAGGCCCGCCCCAAAGCCGTCGACGCGGGAAAGAAGGGAATTTCCTGGAGCGACGGGGCGGCATCCTACATCCCTTGCGAGCCCACGAACTCGTCGCCCTCGTTCGGTAAATACGTGGAACTCGACGTCACCGCAGACCATGCACCGGACGAGAAGCAGGCCCGCCGCATCCTCCCCGCCCTCCTGAAGCAGTTCACCGCCTTCGCGGAGAAGGAACTGAAGTGCCGCTGACGGGGCCGCGGCCCTGAGTGAATCCGGTGCGGGTAGGCCGGTCCTCCTGGGGCGGGTACCGTTGGAGACTCTGATCTCGTGTGCCTCCCGGCGGGCTGCGTGACACCCCAGGAGGAGCAGGATGACGACGAACCGCGGACGCAAGGACGTGATCCGGGACCGGATGGCCGCGACCGGCGAGTCGTACAACGTCGCCGCGCGCAATCTGAAGGCGATGAAGGACATGGGCGCCACGCGTGACGCGGTGCTCGTCCAGCGCTGGCAGCCCGCCGGTTCGCTGGATGTGCCCTGCCCCTGCGGGGGCACGTGCGAGCCGGGCGAGACCTGCGACCGCTGCCATGCCCGGCACCTGCACGTGAGGCGCTACCCGGGCAGCCTGACCGAGGTCGAGGTCTGGGCGGACCGGTACGAGTGCATGGGCTGCTCGTCCTCGTACACGCTGACCGTCCGCCTCGCGGGGCGCCCGTGGGGGGTCGCGGAGACCGTGGTGCTGGGCGGGGCGGCCGAGGAGGTCGTGCGGGCCCGGGTGTTCCCGGGGGTCGCGCACCCGCTGCTGCGGGCCGAGGCGGCCGCGGAGTCCGGCTCCGACGAAGAGGAGTAGAGCCCGCCCACTCCTCCCGAGCCGTCCGCCGCCCGACCGAAGCCACTGTAAGGCCCTCCAGTTGAACTGGGGGGCCTTTGTCCGTCCCCCGGCCGGGCCGAGACGGCGGCCTCCCCTCACCACTGAGGCATTCGCGCGAAAGTGGCGTGGCTCACGGCGAGAACCTGGCCGATCGGCCAGTTCTGACCGATCGGTCAGCTACGGTGTCCGCATGCCACGCCAGCCCTCCCCCATGCGCCGTCAGATTCTCGACTCGGCAGTGCGCCTGTTCGCCGAGCGCGGCTTCAAGGGGACCTCGCTGCACGACATCGCGGTCGAGGCACGGTGCTCCAAGGCGTCCCTGCTCTACCACTTCGCGGGCAAGGACGCGATCCTCACGGAACTGCTGACCCCTCCGGCGGAGAGCCTCACCGCCATGAGGGACGACCTGGCGGCACTGGAGGGCGACCGGGCCGTGCGAGCGGCGGTGGACGTCTACGTGGGTCTGGCGATGCGCTTCCGCCAGGAGGTAAAGATCATTTTCGCCGAGCTGCCCGACATGCTCGGCCATCCGGTCCTGGCCGTCATCCCCGAGGCGGTCGACCAGCTCGCGGACGCACTGGCCGGCCGGTCGCGAGAACCGGCGGCGCGCGTATCCGCACAGATGGTCATCGGCGGCGTGGCGGTCACGGTCGCCGCCGACGTGGATGTCGCGCCGGACGCGATGCGCGCCGCGCTGGTGCAGGGGGCTCTGAGAACCCTCGGGCATCCCGTCAGCTGACAGAAGTCGTCCAGTTCGAAGAGAAAGACGCCTCTACCGCATGGCTATCCTGCTCTACCGGCTCGGCCGGCTCTCCTTCCGTCGCCGGGGGCGCGTGCTCGCGCTCTGGCTCCTGCTGCTCGCCCTCCTCGGAGGAGGAGCGGCGGCCTTCAGCGGGCCCACGACCAGCAAGTTCTCGATTCCGGGCACGGAGTCCCAGAAAGCCCTGGACGCACTGTCCCGGGAGTTCCCGCAGGCCGGCGGCGCCACCGGGACCATAGTCGTCGCCGCGCCCGAGGGCGGGAAGCTGACACCGCAGGCCGTGGCTCCCGTGACCGGCGAGGCCGCGAGGGTCCCCGGCGTCCTCGCCGCCGTCGACCCCTTCGTGTCCAAGGCCGTCTCGCAGGACGGCCGCTACGCACTGATCCAGGTGCAGTTCACCACCGGGGTCGACGGCATCACCGACGCCCAGCGCGAGGCGTTCTCGAAGGCGGGCGCGTCCGTCGCGGATCTGCGCGTGGAGCACGGCGGCGAGATCATGCGGGGCGTACCCGAGGTCGGCTCGACCGAGGTCATCGGAGTCGGGGTCGCCGCTCTCGTACTGGTCCTGACCTTCGGGTCCCTGGTGGCGGCGGGCATGACGCTCCTGAACGCGCTGGTCGGGGTGGCGGCCGGAATGGCGGGACTGTTCGCCCTCAGCAGCACCGTGGAGCTGACCAGCACCGCGCCCATCCTGGCGCTCATGCTGGGCCTGGCGGTGGGCATCGACTACGCCCTGTTCATCACCTCCCGCTACCGCACGTACGTCGAGGACGGCATGGACGGTGAGGAGGCGGCCGGCCGCGCGGCCGGTACGGCCGGTTCAGCCGTGGTCTTCGCGGGTGCCACCGTCGTCATCGCGCTGGCGGGGCTCGCCGTCGCCGGGGTGCCCTTCCTGACGGTCATGGGCCTCGCGGCGGCGGCCACGGTCGCTCTCGCGGTACTGGTGTCCCTCACGCTCCTCCCGGCCGTCCTCGGCTTCGCTGGAGTGCGGGTACTGCCCCGCAAGCAGAGGAACCTGGACAGGACCTCAGGCGTCGCCTCCGCCGAGGCGCACGGAGGTGCCGGCACCGGCTTCGGCTTCCGCTGGGGCCGGGTCGTGGCGCGGCTGCGCGTTCCCCTGCTGCTCGTCGGCGTGATCGGCCTGGGCGCGCTGGCCCTGCCCCTGCAGGACATGCGCCTCGCGCTGCCCGACGCGAGCACCGAGGCGGAGGGCTCCCCCAACCGCGAGGCGTACGACCTGACCACCCGGGGATTCGGGGAGGGGTTCAACGGACGGCTGATCGCCGTCGTCTCCGGTGACACCCCGGAGGCGACCGCCGCCGCGGCCGCGGCGGCGGCCGGGCTGATCACGAAGACCGACGGGGTGCTCGCCGTCGCCCCGCCGCAGAAGAACGAGCGGGGCACCACCGCGCTGCTGGCCGTGATCCCCGAGACGGGTCCGACCGATGCCGCGACGGAGGACACGGTCAACGCGATCCGCGACCGGGTGGAGAGCGTGCGGGGGGCGTCCGTGGCGCTGACAGGAGCCACTGCGGTCGGCATCGACGTCTCCGAGAAGCTCGCCCACGCCCTGCCGGTCTACCTGCTGCTCGTGGTCGGGCTGTCGGTCCTGCTGCTCATGCTGGTCTTCCGCTCGATCCTCGTACCCGTCAAGGCGGCGCTGGGCTTCCTGCTGACCATCGGCGCGACGTTCGGCATCACCGTGGCCATCTTCCAGCAGGGCCGTCTGGCGGATCTGGTCGGCCTCGACACACCCGGGCCGCTGGTCAGCTTCCTGCCGATCCTTCTGATCGGCATCCTGTTCGGGCTGGCCATGGACTACGAGGTCTTCCTCGTCTCGCGGATGCGGGAGGACTTCGTCCACGGCAGCGACGCACGCGAGTCGGTCGTCAGCGGTGTCGGCCACAACGCGCGGGTGGTGTCGGCAGCGGCGATCATCATGACCGCCGTCTTCGGCGGCTTCGTGCTGATGCACGACCCGGTCATCAAGTCGATCGGCTTCGCCCTGGCCGTCGGCGTGCTCGTCGATGCCTTCGTGGTCCGCATGACCCTCGTACCTGCGGTCATGCACCTGCTGGGCCGTGCCGCCTGGTGGCTGCCCCGTCCGGTGGACCGGATCCTGCCGGACCTCGACATCGAGGGCGAGCGGCTGCAGCAGGAGATCCCGGTGCAGCGGCCGGCGGCGGAGCTCACGAAGGTGTGAGCCTGACCGGTCGCGGAGGGGTCGCACGCGGCCCGCACCCGCGTGACCGGAACGTACCGCCGCCCGCCAGGAGTGCGTCTCCTGGCGGGCGGCGTCGTGCTGCGCCCCGGCCGGCCCTGGCCGCCGGGGCTTCCCACGTCTCTCAGGCCTCGTCGGGCGCGAGCGTCAGCGAGATGGAGTTGATGCAGTACCGCTGGTCCGTCGGGGTGGGGTATCCCTCGCCCTCGAAAACGTGCCCGAGGTGTGAACCGCAGCGGGCGCAGCGCACCTCGGTGCGTGCCATGCCGAGGCTGTCGTCCCGGAGCAACTCGACGGCGTCGGTGTCCTTCGGGTCGTAGAAGGACGGCCAGCCGCAGTGCGACTCGAATTTGGTGTCGGAGCGGAACAGCTCCGCACCGCAGGCACGGCAGGAGTAGAGGCCTGCCGTCTTGGTGTCGGTGTACTCACCCACGAAAGCGGGCTCGGTGCCGGCCTTGCGCAGCACCGCGTACTCGGCGGGGGTCAGCTCGGCCCGCCATTGCTCGTCAGGCTTCTCGACGTCGTACGACACGGTGGCTCCTCAGCTCGACAGGTGGTCCAGGATCTGCGGGCCGAGGTCGGTGACATCGCCCGCTCCCATGGTGAGAACCAGATCGCCCGGCTTCGCCATTCCCGTGACCGCGGCGGGGACCGCGGCCTTGTCGTGGACGGCCGTGACCTCGGCTCCCGCGGCCTTCGCGGCGTCGATGATCAACTCGCTCGTGACACCCGGCAGGGGGTCCTCCCTGG
This sequence comes from Streptomyces sp. NBC_01341, assembly GCF_035946055.1. NCBI lineage: Bacteria > Bacillati > Actinomycetota > Actinomycetes > Kitasatosporales > Streptomycetaceae > Streptomyces > Streptomyces sp. NBC_01341. The sequence continues at coordinate 1,501,605 of NZ_CP108364.1, forward strand.
CCGGGTAGATGTCGAGGACGAGGGAGGCGTCGGCGAGGGCGAGGGCCTGGCCCATCTCGGTGCCGAGCTCCTTGGTGCGGGAGAAGAGGTGGGGCTGGAAGACCACGAGGAGGCGGGCGTCCGAGGCCGCGCCGCGCATGGCCTCCAGGTCTGCGGTCATCTCCGTGGGGTGGTGCGCGTAGGAGTCGATGACCTGGACACCGGCGGCCTCGCCCTTGAGCTGGAGGCGGCGCTTGACCCCGGTGTACTTGCCGATGGCGGAGGCCAGGTTGTGCGCGGGAATACCGAGCGCGACTCCCGCGGCGAGGGCGGCGACCGCGTTGAGTGCGTAGTGGCGGCCCGGCACGGAGACGGTGAAGGTGAGGTACTTGCCGTTGAGCACGACCGTGACCTCGCTCGTCAGGCCACGCGGGGTGATCTTGTGGACCCGTACGTCGGCCGTCTCGGACTCGCCGTAGGTGACCACGTCCAGGGAGGACCTGCCGCGGACCCGCTCGGTCAGCTCGACGGCGCCGGCCTGGTCAGCCGCGACGACGAGGGTGCCACCGGGGACGACCTTGCCGACGAAGGTCTCGAACGACTCGTAGATCTCGTCCATCGACGCGTAGTTCGCGTGGTGGTCGAGCTCGACGTTGAGGACGATCGCGACCTGGGGATCGTACTTCTGGAAGCTGCGGTCGCTCTCGTCGGCCTCGGCGACGAAGATGTCGCCGCCGCCGTGCGTGGCGTTGGTGCCCGGGCCCTCCAGGTCGCCGCCGATGGCGTACGACGGGTCCAGTGCCAGCTCGGACAGCGCGACGGCGAGCATGGACGTGGTGGTCGTCTTGCCGTGCGTGCCGGCGACCGCGACGGCGCGCAGCCCGTCCATCAGGGAGGCGAGCGCGTCGGAGCGGTGCACGACGGGGATGCCCAGCTCGGCGGCGCGGACCAGCTCGGGATTGTCGGCGCGGATGGCGCTGGAGACGACCACCGAGGTCGCGTCGTCGGCCAGGTGACCGGCCGCGTGACCGATGTGGACCGTCGCACCCAGTGCCCGCAGCGCCTCGGCGGTGGCGGAGTCCTTGGCGTCGCTGCCCGCCACCTTCGCTCCGCGCTGGGCGAGGATCTTCGCGATGCCCGACATTCCGGCTCCGCCGATGCCGATGAAGTGCGGCCGTTCCAGGGCGGCAGGAATACCGGGTGCCATGCGTGAGTCTCCCGAGGTGTGCTGACGTGGGTAGGGGTCCGCCCCCAGCCTATTCGCTGTGCGCGAAGAGCTTGAGCACCGGTACGCCGACCTTGTGACGGGCCCGGGACGCCCAGTCGCGGTGGAAGAACTCCTCGACGTAGTGAGGCGCCGTCAGGACGATGACCTCGTCGGCGCCCGAGTCGTCGACGACGGTCTTCAGCTTGTCCAGGGGATGGTCCTCGACCACCTGGCCGACGGCCTCCGAACCGGCCTCGCGCAGTTCCCTGAGCGAGTACTCCAGCGCCATCTCCGCGGGTTCGCGGGCCTCCTTGCCCTCCGGCTGCTCACCCTCCCGGACGGCCTCCCGCAGCTCGCCGATCGCGACGTCGTCGATCGCTCTCAGCAGTACGTCGGCCTGGTCGCTGCGGGGCTGCATCAGGACGACGAACGAGATCCGCTCCTCGCCGTGGAGGGTGGTGACGAACTCCACGTCCTCGGGAGTGAGGGGCTTCTCGATCATCAAAACGCTCGTGAACACGGCAGGCGCCCTTCCGCTTCATCCTGTCGGCCGACGGGGCGGCCGCTTCTGCTGAAACCATCCTTCCCCGCAATTGCACGGGGTAGCAGGACTTAGTGTGCCCACCAGGAGTTAACCGGAACGGGATATTCCGCTCAATGTCAGATCTTCCCGTACCGAGTGAAGAGGAACCCTGATTCCTCCAGCAGCGAGACGAGGGAGAAACGTTCCGGCACGACCACCGCCGGCCCGCCCGCGATGCGCTGCGCGTCTCCGGCCGTGAGCAGCGGTGACAGGGTCAGGCAGAGCTCGTCCAGCACACCGGCCGCCACGAACTGCCCGAGCAGCCGCGGGCCACCCTCGGTGAGGAGCCGGGTGTGACCGCGGGCCGCCAGTTCCGCCACCGCACGGGCGGGCTCGACGGCGGCGCCGTCCCCGGCGAACAGGACCTCGGCCCCCGCCTCCCTCGCCGCCCGGACCCGGTCCCCGGGTGCGGCCGTCCCGGTGATCACGAGGGTCGGGACCAGGGGCGAGACGAAGAGCGGGAGGGAGAAGTCCAGGTCGAGGCCGGCGCTGACGACGGCGACGGCCGGGGCCGGGCCCTGCCCCGCCGCGGCCCGCCGGGCGGCGAAGGCCTCGCGGGCCCGGGCGGGACGGTAACCCTCCAGGCGCACCGTCTCCGCGCCGACGACCACGGCGTCGGCAAGCCCTCGCAGGGTTCCGAAGATCCGCATGTCGGCGGCGCACGAGATGCCCTGGGAGCGGCCGTCGTGCTGGGCCGCCCCGTCGAGGGTGGACACCATGTTGGCCCGGAGCCAGGGGCGGTCACCCGCCGGGTAGGCGTAGGCGCCGGCCAGTTCGTCGAGCGTCCACTCGCGATCGGCGGCAGCGGCTGGGGTGGTCGGGTCCGTCACAGGGAGCAGGCGTCGCATGTCCGGCAGTCTGGCACGGCGCCGGAGGCCTTCCGGGAGAGGCCTTAAGGTGGAGAGTTGTGTCGTCCTCCACAGCCGTGCCGGGGCAGAGCCCCATAGCCGAAACGGCCCCGCAGTCCCTGTGCGCCCTCGAACCGCGCGTCCCCGCCGACCGGCTGGTCGCGGAGATGGTGCCCCCGCCGCGCTTCGACTCGGTGCGCTTCGATACGTACGTACCGGACTCGAACCAGCCGAGCCAGACCGAGGCGGTCGGTGTGCTCAGCTCCTTCGCCGCCGGGCTCGGCGGTGCGCACGCGACGGGTTCGGGCAAGCGCAAGTGGTTCGGGAGGAAGCAGGCGGCACCCGGCGGGCCGCGCGGCGTCTATCTCGACGGCGGGTACGGCGTCGGCAAGACGCACCTGCTGTCCTCGCTCTGGCACGCTACTCCGGCCGACCCCTCACTCAAGGCGTTCGGCACCTTCGTCGAGCTGACGAACCTGGTCGGCGCGCTCGGCTTCCAGCAGACCGTGCAGACGCTGGGCGGGCACCGGCTCCTCTGCATCGACGAATTCGAACTGGACGACCCGGGCGACACCGTCCTGGTGTCGTCCCTGCTCAGCAGGCTCGTCGAACAGGGCGTCGCCCTGGCCGCCACCTCGAACACGCTCCCCGGCAAGCTGGGCGAGGGCCGCTTCGCCGCGGTCGATTTCCTCCGCGAGATCCAGGGGCTGTCCGCGCACTTCCGGCCTCTGCGGATCGACGGCGAGGACTACCGTCACCGCGGACTGCCCGAGGCCCCGCCGCCGTACTCCGACGATTCCGTGACCAGGGCCGCGTACGCCACCGCGGGTGCCTCGCTGGACGACTTCCCGGCCCTCCTCGACCACCTCGCACGGGTGCATCCGAGCCGCTACGGCGCGCTGACGGACGGGATCGCGGCGGTCTGTCTCACCGACGTCGGCCCGGTGCCCGACCAGTCCACCGCGCTGCGCCTGGTGGTGCTGGCCGACCGGCTGTACGACCGCGAGATCCCGGTGCTCGCCTCCGGTCTGCCCTTCGACCGGCTGTTCAGTGACGAGATGCTGAACGGCGGGTACCGGAAGAAGTACTTCCGCGCCATCTCGCGGCTGACGGCGCTGGCGCGTGACGCAAAGGGTCTGGTGGCGCAGTAGGTTCGGGGGCGACGGGTGTGAGGCCGCCTCAGGGCGCGCCCCGCACCCGCGTAACCACGCACACCGTTCGAAGGGAACCAGTATGGCTACCACGCGTCAGGCGCACACGGTCTGGGAAGGCAACCTGCTCGAGGGCACGGGCGTCGTTACCCTCGACTCCTCCGGCGTCGGGGAGTTCGCGGTCTCGTGGCCGTCCCGCGCGGAGAAGGCGAACGGCAAGACCAGCCCCGAGGAGCTCATCGCAGCCGCGCACTCCAGCTGCTTCTCGATGGCCCTGTCCAACGGCCTGACGACGGCGGGTACGCCGCCGACCCGGCTGAACACGCAGGCCGAGGTCACACTGCAGCCCGGCACCGGCATCACCGGCATCCACCTCACCGTGGAGGGCGAGGTCCCCGGCCTCGACGAGGCGGGCTTCGTGAAGGCCGCCGAGGACGCCAAGGCGAACTGCCCGGTCAGCCAGGCGCTCACGGGCACCACGATCACGCTCACCGCGTCGCTGGCCTGACCTCACTCCCGCCCCAGGGGCCTCATCCGCCCCCGGGACACATGGGGCACCGTGGCCCGCATGGTTCCCGCGCGCCCCGACGCGTGGTACACACATGCGGGTCACTTCACCTGTCCGCCAACAGGGAGTTGCCTCATGTCATCCGCACCTCGACGACTCGCGACACGACGACAGGTCCTGGCCGGCAGCGCCGCCACCGCGGCCTCCGTAGCCTTCACCGGGGCCTTCACCGAACTCTTCGCCGGCACCGCCGAAGCCCGGGGCCACAGCGGTTACGGCCCCCTCCTGCCGGATCCGCACGGGCTGCTGGATCTGCCGAAGGGTTTCCGCTATCGCGTCCTCTCCCGGGAGGGCGAGCCGCTCCGCTCCGGCGAGGGCCTGGTCCCCAGCAACCACGACGGCATGTCGGCCTTCGCCGGCCGCCACGGCCGGGTCCATCTCGTGCGCAACCACGAGAACCGGGTCACCGGCAAGATCGGTGTTCCCACGGTCGAAGGGCTCACCTACGACCCGATGGGCAAGGGCGGTTGTACGTCCATCGAGCTCGACGCGGACGGCGCCGTGCGCGGCGAGCGCGTCGCCATCGCCGGCACGGCCGTCAACTGCGCCGGCGGCCCCACCCCCTGGAACACCTGGCTGACCTGCGAGGAGACCGAGGACCGGGCGGGGACCAACGGCTACACGAAGGACCACGGCTTCATCTTCGAGGTCGACGGCGCCGATCCCCGCCGCACCGGGGCCGTCCCGCTCACCGCGATGGGCCGCTTCCAGCACGAGGCGATCGCCGTCGATCCGGGCAACGGCATCGTGTACGAGACCGAGGACGCGTTCGAGAGGCCGTTCGGGCTCTTCTACCGCTTCCTGCCGAAGAAACCGCTCGGCGGGACCGGCTCGCTGCGCGCCGGCGGCGCGCTGGAGGCCATGCGGGTCCCCGGGGTGCCCGACCTCTCCGCGATCCAGGAGACCGGCGCGACCTTCGACCGGATCGAATGGGTCCCCGTACCGGACCCGCAGGCCGCCGGTACGCCGATCCGGCTCCAGGATTTCGGCCCCAAGGGCATCACCCACGCCCAGAAGCTGGAGGGCTGCTACTGGGGCGGGTCCTCGGTGTACTTCGTCTCCAGCTTCGCGCACAGTGCGGAGGGATCGGCGGGCGATCACTTCGGTCAGGTGTGGCGGTACGAACCGAAGCGGCGCCGGCTCACGCTCGTCATCGTCTTCGGCCCGGACACCGACGTGCAGCTGCCGGGCGAGTCACCCGACAACATCTGCCTGGCGGCAGGGGGCGGGCTGATGGTCTGCGAGGACGGCGGCGGCGCCCAGCACGTACTCGGGGTGACGCGGCGCGGCGAGGTCTACGCGATGGCGCGCGGGCGTCAGAACATCGGGACGCCCGAGGAGCCGGAGTGGGGGGAGTTCGCCGGGGTCACGTTCTCGCCGGACGGCCGGACGATGTTCGTGAACTGCTACACGCCGGGGACGACGTTCGCCGTGACGGGCCCCTGGCGCTGATCACGTGCGGCCACCCGCCGCGACCGGGCCGTGGGGCACCGTCACCCCTGGGCGAACCGGAGGACAGGTCGCAGGGTAGGCCGTGCGGGCCCGGCCGGAGCGCCTCTGAATAATCTGATTATCCATCAGTTAGCTTCCTCGGATGATCAGATCTGTTCGTGCGATGACTGCTTGTGTCGTACTGGGTGCGGCGCTCACCGGGTGCGGAGCTCCTGAGGGCACCCGCACCGGGACGACGGCTGCTCCGGCAGCCGCTCCGTCACCGGTGCGGGAGTCCGGCAGGACATCCGGTCAGGAACCCGGCAAGGAGTCCGCGACACCGTCCGCCTCCCCCTCGCGGCCTCCGAAACCGGCCACGAGGAGCGCGCCTCCCGTGCTCGCACCCGGTCCCGGCGGTCTCACGCCGGTCTTCGAGCGCCGGGGGGACGGGGCGCCCTCCGGGACCGGAGGGGCGGGCGCGTCCGACAAGGTCGTGGCCCTCACCTTCGACGCGGACATGACGGCGGACCAGGGACCGCGAGCGGCGGCGGGCGAGCACTTCGACAATCCCGGGCTCATCGCGTCGCTGCGCCGGCTCGCGGTGCCGTCGACGGTCTTCATGACGGGCAGATGGGCGCAGGAATACCCGGCGCAGGCCCGCGCGATCGGCAGCGATCCGCTGTTCGAGATCGCCAACCACTCCTACAGCCACTACGCCTTCTCCTCCCCCTGCTACGGGCTGCCGTCCGTGGCGGAGAAGGACATGCGGCGGGATGTGGAGAAGGCGTTCACCGCCATCCGGAGGACGGGCGCGCGCAACGTCGTGCCGTACTTCCGCTTCCCCGGCGGCTGCTACGACGACGCCTCGCTGAAGGCCCTGGCCCCCACCGGGGTGACCGCCGTGCAGTGGGACGTGGTGAGCGGGGACGCCTTCGCGACGGACGCGGACGCCGTGGCCGAACAGGTACTGGCCGAGGTGAAGCCGGGATCGCTGGTGGTCATGCACTGCACCCGCAGCGCGGCTCCCGTCACCGATGCCGCCGTACGGCGGATCGTGCCGGAGCTGCGCGAGCGCGGCTACCGCTTCGTGAAGGTCTCCGAGCTGATGCGCGGCTGAGGACACCCCGTGCGCGAGGTCCCGCCCGCACGCTTCACCCGGAGCACGCGGAGCGTCCCGCCTCCTGCCAGGCACAGACGGGGCAGAGGGTGCTGCCCTTCGCCGACTCCGGGTACTCGGTGGGCTCCCGGCACAGCACGCACTCGGCGTACGGCGGGCCCGCGTCCAGGGGCGCGGGGGCCGGCGCGGGCGTCTCGCAGTACGCATCGTCCATACCCACCAGGGTACGCAGTCGCCCAGTGCGGCGGCCGGGACGCCAGGGCCGCCCCCCGGGATCAGTGGGCCGACGCCTTCTCCGGCTTGAGCTCGCTGGGGCGGACGATCACGAAGCCCTCGCCCTGGAGCATCAGCTGGACCGCCTCGCCGGAGCCGCCGCGCACCATCGAGCCGAAGCTCTGCGAGCGGTGCAGCGAGGTGGACAGCTGGGCGCTCCAGCCGACGACGGCGTCCGTGTCGACGTAGACCGGCTGCTGTGCGGTGACGGGAATCACGATGGGGGTGCCGTCGCAGATCAGGCCGAGCTTGCCGTAGCCGCTGAAGACACTGTTGAAGAGCCCGCCGCCGGTCATCCCGGCGCCCTTCACGGTCTTGATCTCGTACGCGAGGGTGGCGTCGAAGCAGAGGACGTTGCGGCCGTTGACGGTCAGGACGTCGCCCTGCTCCATGTCCACGATGAAGCAGTTCGCCGCCTCGTGGGCGAACCACGCCTCGCCCTGGCCGGAGACCGCCATGAGCGGCAGGCCCTCACCGGTGACGGCACGCTTGAGCATGCCGCCTATGCCCTGGCCCTTGCGTTCGAACTGGAGGCTGCCCCGGAACGCGATCATCGATCCCTGGCGCGCGTGCATCTCACCGTTGACGGCGTACTTGATCGACTTGGCGTTCTGCAGGGTCATGCCCGGGACGGTCGCCTGCTGCGCCGTGTGCTCGCTGGAAAAGAGGTCGCTCTTCATGCCGTGCATCCTCACCCGGAGCCTTGTATTCCGCCAAGAACGGGTCGTCGCCCGCGCCTGGCAGACTGGTGGCGTGAGCAGCGACAGCGTTTCCGAACCCTCCCCCGCGGAGCCCTCCGCCCCCGCCGACAGCCCGTTCCGCACGGAGCCGACGTCTCGCGACGAGGCCCCGCAGTTCGTCCTGCCGCTGGTGGTGCGCATCGAGAGGACGGACCCCCCGGCGCGCAACGACGCCCTGGCGACCGCGGCCCGCGCCGTCCTCACGATCCTGTCCGACCCCCGGTCGCTCGCGGAGGGCGGGGCCGAGGGTGAGGGCGAATGGGCACGGGCCATGCGTGACTGGCAGGACGCCCGGATCCGCAAGGTGGTCAGGCGGGCGCGCGGAGCGGAGTGGCGCAAGGCGTCCGCGCTGCCCGGGATCACGGTCACCGGCGAGCGCGCCGAGGTGCGGGTCTTCCCGCCGGTACCGCTGGACGGCTGGCCCAAGGAGCTGGCCAAACTGCAGGTGTCGGGCACCGATCTGGACGACCCCGAACCCCCCGCCGCGCCCGACCCGGCAGGTCCCGTGCTCTGGATGAACCCCGAGGTCGGCATGTCGGCGGGCAAGGCGATGGCACAGGCCGGGCACGGTGCGCAGCTCGCCTGGTGGGAGCTGTCGGACACGGAGCGGAAGGCCTGGCGCGAGGCGGGCTTCCCGCTCTCGGTCGCGACGCCGGACGCCGTCCGCTGGCGCGCGCTCACGGCGAGCGGACTGCCGGTCGTGCGCGACGCCGGGTTCACCGAAGTCGCCCCCGGCTCCTGCACGGTCGTCGCCGATCACCCCGCGCTGCGCCGCTGACCTGCGGGCCGGGCCGGGCCGGGCGCCGCACCGGATCTTTCGCCGCCCTGTTGAACATCCCTGCGCCCGAATACGTATCTCCCCGTACTGCCGCCACGGCATTACCGCCAAGTAGGTTGATCGACGCTTCAGTTGGCGGTTGATTCGACGCTGTCACGTACCGGCCCGGGAGAACATCTTGTTGCGACGCATCAACGGAACGGCCCTCATCATCGCCGCGCTGGTCGCCACGCTCGGCGCGCTCGCCTTTCCCGTCTGGTCCTACGCCGACCGTTCGGGCACGGGCGAGGCCAATCTGAACGCGTCCAGCGTCGCCACCCAGTGGGGCCCGCTCTCCGCCACCGACCGGGACTTCCTGGTGAAGGTGCGCCTCGCCGGGCTCTGGGAGCTGCCGGCGGGGCAGCAGGCCATCGAGCGCGCGCCGAGCGAGGGCGTGAAGCAGGCCGGGGACCACCTGGTGGTGGGGCACACGGACCTGGACCGACGGGCTCGCGACGTGGCCTCGAAGCTCGGTGTGGAGCTCCCGAACCAGCCCTCGGAGCTGCAGCAGGGCTGGCTCGACGAGCTCACGGCGGCGAGCGGGCAGGAGTACGAGCAGAAGTTCGCCAACCTCCTGCGGGCCGCGCACGGCAAGGTGTTCGCCCTGATCGCCCAGGTCAGGCACACGACACGCAACTCGCTGATCCGGCAGCTGGCCTCCGACGCCAACCAGACGGTGCTCGACCACATCACCATGCTGGAGCGCACCGGGTTCGTCGACTTCGACGGCCTGGCGCGTGACGCCGCCGCGGCCGCGACGTCCAGTCCGTCGGGGCCGCCCGTGTCCTCGGGCGGTGGCGTCCCGCAGGTCCCGGTTCCGGTGACCCCGAGCGGCGACCAGTCGTTCACCTCGCGCCCGGTGCCGCCCACCATGGCTCCGCTGCCCCAGCCGTAGCCGGCCCGCCGGCGCCGGTGGTCAGGCGCCGGTGGTCAGGCCACCCTGGTAACGGGTACGGGCACAGCCTCCGGAAACCTCAAATCCACCTCTGAACGTCCCTCCTTTCGGATTCGCGGGCTCCCCGCGGGGCCATCACCCCTGCACAGAACGGGGAGGGAACACCATGGAGCTGGGAACGGGGATCGGCTGGCGACCGGAGATCGCGGAGACGGTCGAGGCGCTGCCGGGGATCGAATGGGTCGAGGCGGTCGCGGAGAACATCTGCACGGACCATCTCCCGCAATCGCTCGTGCGCCTGCGGGAGCGCGGAGTCACGGTCGTCCCGCACGGCGTCTCGCTGGGGCTGGGCGGTGCGGACCGCCCGGACCCCGGCCGTCTCGCCGCACTGGCCGCGAAGGCCGAGCTGCTGGGCACACCGCTGGTGACCGAGCACATCGCGTTCGTGCGGGCCGGGGGGACCCTCACCGCGTCGCCGGTACTGGAGGCGGGCCATCTGCTGCCCGTGGCCCGGACCTGGGACGCGCTGGAGGTGCTGTGCGAAAACGTGCGGATCGCGCAGGACTCGCTGCCCGTCCCCCTGGCCCTGGAGAACATCGCCGCGCTGGTCTCCTGGCCCGGCGATCAGCTGACCGAGGGACAGTTCCTCGCGGAGCTGGTCGAGCGCACCGGCGTACGGCTGCTGATCGATGTCGCCAACCTGCACACCAACCACGTCAACCGCGGCGAGGACCCCGCGCAGGCTCTCGACGAACTGCCGGTGGAGGCCATCGCGTACGTCCACGTGGCGGGCGGCGTCGAGAAGGACGGTGTCTGGCACGACACCCACGCCCATCCCGTGACGCGGCCGGTCCTGGACGTACTGGGCGAACTCCGCTCCCGCGTCGACCCGCCGGGTGTGCTGCTGGAGCGCGACGACGACTTCCCGCCGGGCGCGGAGCTGGCGGCCGAACTCACCGCGATCCGGGAGACGCTCGCCGCGGCGGCCTCGGAACCCCGTCGGGTCCGGCGGCAGCCGGCCGGCCGGGTGGCCGGGCCCGCCTCCCGTACGGCCGGCGCCCGCGGCCGTACCTCTGTGGCACAGACCGCGCTGCTGTCGTCCCTGGTGGCCGGCACCCCGGTGCCGGACGGCTTCGACCACAGGCGCCTCGCGGTGCAGAGCAGGGCCCTGGCGGCGAAGCGGGCCGACGTCGTCGCCAAGGTCGCCCCGGAGCTGCCCGAGATCCTCGGCGACGGCTACCGGGGGGCGTTCCTCGCATACGCCCGGAACCGGCCGATGTCCGCCGGATACCGCCGCGACGCCCTCGGTTTCGCCGAGCAGCTGCTCGTCGCGGGCCACCCGGTCGACGAGGCCGCCCGCCGGCGGCTGACGCGCTGGTGGGAGGAGCGCGCCGCCCCCCGCCCGCCCCGCCGTGCGACCCGCCTGGTCCACGCCGCCCGTGCCGCTCTTCTCGGAAAGTGACCGTCATGAACACACTCGCTCTGCTGCTGACCCTGACCGTCGCCGTCGCCTCGGCCGTCCTGATCGTCACGACGCGCCGCGTCGGCATGCGCGGCAGCGGCAGCGCCGCATACGTCCACGACCTCTCCGAGGAGGCGTTCCTCAGCGGCGGCCCGGCCAGGGTGGTGGACACCGCGCTCACCCGCATGCACGCGGACGGGCGGCTGGCCGTCGGCGGTCCGGGCATCGTCGTGCTCCAGCGGGACGAGGCGCGAGACGCGGTGGAGCGCGCCGTGGTCCAGGAGCTGGCCGCCGCTCCCAGCGGCGCCCTGCACACCCTGCGCGAGGCCGTGATGCGGCACCCCGCGGTGCAGGAGATCGGCGACGGTCTGGCCGCACGGGGCCTGCTGGTCGCACCGGGCGAGAGCCGGACCCGCCGGGGCTGGGCACTGGCCCTGGGTATCGGGTGCATCGTGGGGTTCCCGCTCAGCATCGCCCTGACCGTCGCTCAGTACGCCGTGCAGGAGGGGTACGCCGACGTTCCCTTCCCCTTCGTCGTGAAGGTGCTGCCCGCGCTGCTGACGGGGGCCGTGGTCGGCCTGGCCACCGCGGCGGCGGCCAAGGCGCGGCTCACCAGGGCGGGGCGCCGCGCCGCCGACAGCTACCGGGCGGCCAACGCCCATGTGACGGATCCGGCCCATCTGGTGGCCACCAGGGGGCTGAGCGCACTCCCGGACGCGGAGCTCCAGGGACAGTTGGTGGCCGCTGCCCGGCAACGGCCCGCGGGGCGTTCCTCATCGGTGACGTCGTCCGCCGCATCACCTGCCGCGGCGGCGGCGTTCGTGCCCGTGGTGTGGTGTGCGAGTGCGGGTCCCGGCGGTGGGTGCGGAGGCTCCACGGGCGGGGGCGGTGACTCGGGGACGGGTTCCACGTGCAGCTCGGGGTCGAGCTGCGGGGGCGGCGGGTCGAGCTGCAGCAGCGGGTCGAGCTGCAGTAGCGGGTCGAGCTGCAGTAGCGGGTCGAGTTGCGGTGGTGGCGGGTCCAGCTGCGGTAGCAGCTCCTGACGCAGACAGACGTCCACGCGCCCGGGAGGACGGGTCGTGCGGCGTCACAACGGCGCCGCCGCAGGGCCGGGCGCACGGATACGCCTCCGTCAGGTTTCAGCCACCGATGACGACCTGTGACCACGTTTCGTCCATATCGTGAACAACCCATGGCGCTTCCTTGCAGATTTCGCATACAACTCGGCCATGCTCTGGGTCGTACTTCTTCTCGTCGCATGGGGCGCCGCCGGCGTCTCCTGCATCCGTCTGTGCCTCGTCACCGCGAGCACGGCCCAGCGGCCGACGCCCGTCACGAGGGAGCCCGCGCACCCCGAACTCAACCTGTACGAGACGGCGTTCCTGGCAGGCGGACCTCACAGGGTCGCCGATCTGGCTCTGGTCTCCATGCATCTGCGGCGACGGCTGCTGCTCGCCCACACGGGCTGGGCGACGGTCGTCGATCCTGAGGGGCGGGACGAGGTCGAGCGCACCGTGATCCGTGCGATCGGGCCGGACGGACAGTCCCGCATAGCGCCGATCAGGGCGGCCGCCGCGGCGGCCGACGCCATGCGCGCCCTCGCCGACCGCCTCGTCGCCGCGGGCCTCGCCGTCCCGCACGGCACGCGGACGGACCTCGAATCGGCGGTGCGGGCCGTCCGCGGCACCGCGGTGCTCGTGGTGGCCCTGGCCGCCGCGGCCCTGCTGATCCCCGGTCAGGAGACCTCCCACGCGGGACCGGTGGCGGCATGGTTCGCACTGCCGCTCGTGCTGACCCTGGGATGCCTGGCCATCGCGCGGGTGGAGAACCACCCGTACAGCCCGTGGGCCTCCCCGACGGGCCAGCGGTGGCTGGACTCGCTGCCGGCACCGGCGCAGGGTGTGGACCGCGATCTGCTCGCGGCGGTGGCCGTACGGGGCGTGGGTGCGGTCGAGGACCCGCAGCTGCGGGCGGCCCTGCTGAGCTGAGCGGCACCCGGACCTCACGGCCCGAGCGCGCCCCCGGGGATCCGCTCAACATGACGGAGGGCCGCCCGACCGGGGCGGCCCTCCGTCATGCCCTATTCACGTATACGGTCCGGGACACACCGGCCGGACTCGGCGAGAGGCGGTGGCCCGCGGGGAGGTATGGCTGACTCCCCCGCGGATCACGACGGTTCGCCGGCCGTCGGCCGATGTGTACCCGGTACCGGACCCGGTGTCGCTGGAACGACGGGCGGCGTCACACGCGCCGTTGCCCGCCAACTGATCTTCCGGGTCGGGATGGCCGGAAACGCTGGCTATGCGAGCCCGGTCACCAATTCTGCGACGGACTTCCTGCGCCCCGTGTAGAACGGGACCTCCTCACGGACGTGCAGCCGCGCCTCGGAGGCCCTCAGGTGACGCATGAGGTCGACGATGCGGTACAGCTCGTCGGCCTCGAAGGCGAGGACCCACTCGTAGTCGCCCAGGGAGAAGGAGGCGACCGTGTTGGCGCGCACGTCCGGGTAGCCACGGGCCATCTTGCCGTGGTCCGCGAGCATGCGACGGCGGTCCTCGTCGGGCAGCAGGTACCAGTCGTAGCTGCGCACGAAGGGGTACACGCTGATGTAGTCGCGCGGGGTCTCGTCCGCCAGGAAGGCGGGCACGTGCGACTTGTTGAACTCGGCGGGGCGGTGCAGCGCCATGTTCGACCAGACCGGCTCCAGGGAGCGGCCGAGCTTCGTGCGCCGGAAGAGGTTGTAGGCCTCCTGGAGCTCGTCCGAGGTCTCGGCGTGCCACCAGATCATCAGGTCGGCGTCGGCCCGCAGACCGGACACGTCGTAGGTGCCCCGGACCGTGATGTCCTTGGCCGCGAGCTGGTCGAACAGTTCCTGGACCTCGTCGGCGTAACCGGCGCGGTCGACGGGAAGGACGTCCTTCAGCCTGAAGACGGACCACAGGGTGTAGCGGATGACCTCGTTGAGGTCCTTGGCCTTCTTACCCGCGTTCGGAAGCTTTTCTGGCGCACTCATACGGCTATTGTCCCGCCTCGCTCCGCGTGCCCCGAACCCGGGTGGGGGTCCCGGCGCTCTGCCCCGTGAAGTCCGCCGCGATCTCGTCCGCCGCGCGCTGCCCGCCGGCGATGCAGGCCGGGATCCCGACCCCGTCGTACGCCGCTCCGCACACCCGCAGTCCGGGCAGTTTCGCGACCTCGTCACGGATCCGCGCGACCCGGGTCAGATGGCCCACGGGGTACTGGGGCAGTCCGCCGATCCACCGCGTGACCCCGGTGTCGACGGGCCGGGCGGTCAGCCCGGCCGCTGCCGCGAGATCGCGCAGGGACATGTCGACGAGTTCGGAGTCCTCGCGGTGCAGGTGCTCCTCCTCGCCGTAGCGGCCCACCGACGTACGCAGTACGAAGAGGTCGGGCGCGGAGTCCGCGACCCACCGCCACTTGTTACTGGAGAAGGTCGCGGCCTTGATCGTGCGCCCGTCGACCGGCGGGACGAGGAACCCGGAGCGCCCCCGCAGCGCCTCGGTCCCGGCGACGTCGGAGCGCCGGAAGGCCATGGTGACCAGGGCCATCGAGGCGTACTCGACCGCGGCCAGCTCGACGGAGGCGGCCGGGCACTCGGCGGCGAGGAGGGTGGAGGCGGACCAGGCGGGGGTGGCCAGGACGACGGCGTCGGCGGCGATCACCCCACTGTCCGTGCGCACGTCCCACCCGTCCGCGGTCCGCGTCAGCCCGAGCACCGGGGTGTCCATGAGGATCTCCGCGCCCCCTGCCCGCACGACGTCCGCGACGGCGCCCGGCAGGGTACCGACGCCTCCCTCGATCCCCTGGAAGACGGGCCCGGTCTGCTGCCGGGCCGCGGCGCGTTCCTGGACGCGCAGCACGCCGTCGAGGAGCGGCCCGCCCTCCTTCACGGCCTCGAAGAGCTGCGGCACGGCCGCGCGCATCGAGATCCGGTAGGCGTCGCCCGCGTACACCCCTCCCAGCAGCGGCTCGACGAGCCGGTCCACGACCTCCCGGCCCAGCCGGTCGGCCACGTAGGAGCCGACTGCGACGTCGTCCCCCACGGCCGTCGGGGTGAGGTCTCGCTCCTCGGCGATCCTGGCCAGCCCTTCGGGCGAGAGCAGTTCGCCGAGCGCCGCGGGGTCACCGGGTACGCCCATGACGTGGCCCTTGGGCATCGGGCGCAGAGCGCCCCGCGTCCAGACGGACGCGGTGGCGGTGGCGGGGGGCTGGAGGCGGTCACCGAGTCCGGCCGCGACGGCGAGCCCGACCGCCTCCGGCCGGCGCGCGAGCATCGACTCGGCCCCGAGGTCGACCCGGGTGCCCGCGATCTCCCCGGTCATCAGCTTGCCGCCGACCCGCCCGGTCGCCTCCAGGACCGTGACCCGGAGACCGGAGTCCAGCAGCCGGTGGGCGGCGGCGAGTCCGGCGATGCCGCCGCCGATGACGACGGCGTGGCCCGTACGCGCGGTGTCGCGCTGAAGAGAACGCTGCATGGGTCCACTCTCTCAAACCCCTTCCGAGTCCCGAACGTGACCGCTTCGAAACCACGCGGACGAAACCCGCACAGGGGCCCTCACGTCGAACCGGCACCATCTGAAACGGCCCTGGGGGGACGCATCATGACCATCGAACGCCACACGGACAGTCATCCACCCGTCCATTCCGTCCGCGCCCTCCGGCGCCGCCCGCACGCGCTGGCTGCCGCCGGACTCCTCGCCGTCCTTCTGGCCACCGCCGGGTGCTCATCGGCCGGCGGCGGGGAGTCGCTGGGCGCCGCGTCCGACCAGAAGGCGGCGGCACCCCGCGCCGAGGGCGCCGGTGCGGAGTCCGGGGGGAAGCCCGCCGGCGGCGCCCGCTCCGCACCGAAGCCCGGATCCGCGGTGGCGGTGCACGTCATCCGCACGGCCACGCTCTCCGTCGAGGTGAAGAGCGTGCCGAAGGCGGTCGCGGCGGCCCGCGCCGCCGCGGAGGGGGCCGGTGGCCTCGTCGCGGAGGAGACCACGGAGCGGATCGACGACATGTACGACACCTCGCATCTGGTCCTGCGGGTGCCGCAGGACCGGTACGACGAGGTGCTGACCCGGCTCGCAGGTTCCGGGAAGCTGCGTTCACGCACGTCGAACGCGAAGGACGTCACCGGTCAGGTCGTCGACGTCGACAGCAGGATCGCCACCCAGCGGGCGAGCGTCGCACGGGTCCGTGACCTCATGGACAAGGCCGAGAAGCTCACGGACGTGGTGACTCTGGAGGGTGAACTGAGCAGCCGCCAGGCGGACCTGGAGTCGCTCCTCGCCCAGCAGGCGTCCCTGAAGGACCGCACCTCACTGGCGACCGTCACGCTCGAACTCAACGAGCCCTACGAGGACGCCACGGACCCGGAGGACGAGGACACCGGGTTCATGGACGCGCTGGCGGGCGGCTGGGACGCGTTCGTGACGATGCTGCGGTGGATCGCGGTGGCGATCGGCGCCACGGCTCCCTTCCTTGCCGCCGTGGCGGTCCTGCTGGTGCTGTGGCGGCTCGTGCGGGGACGGCTGCCACGACGCCGCACGACACCGCAGGAGCCCTCGGAAGCCCCGCAGGCCCCGTCGGCCCCGTAAGCGCCGTAGCGTGGGCCCCGGACCTGCACACGGCGGCGAAGGGACCCTGCAATGGCGGCGGAACGACTGGTGGTCGTCGGGGGCGACGCGGCGGGGATGTCCGCCGCGTCGCAGGCCCGCAGGCTCAAGGGGCCGGACGAGCTGAGCATCGTCGCATTCGAGCGCGGGGAGTTCACCTCGTACTCCGCCTGCGGCATCCCGTACTGGGTGAGCGGTGACGTCGAGTCCCGCGACGAGCTCATCGCCCGCAGCCCGGAGGAGCACCGGGACCGTGCCATCGATCTGCGCACCCATACCGAGGTGACGGAGATCGACGTACCGGGGCGCAGGGTCCGCGCGCTGGACCTCGCCCGAGGTGAGTCGTACTGGACGGATTACGACAAGCTCGTGATCGCGACGGGCGCCCGGCCGGTCCGCCCGGACCTGCCGGGCATCGACGCGCCGGGCGTCCACGGCGTGCAGACCCTGGGGGACGGTCAGGCGCTCCTGGACTCGCTGGACCGGGTCACGGAGCGCCGGGCCGTCGTCGTCGGTGCCGGCTACATCGGCGTCGAGATGGCCGAGGCGATGCTCAAGCGCGGCTTCGAGGTGACGGTGCTCAACCGCGGCACCCAGCCCATGGCCACCCTCGACCCGGACATGGGGCGGCTGGTCCACGAGGCGATGGACGGTCTGGGCATCACCACGGTCAACGAGGCCTCGGTCACCGGCATCCTGACCGGTGAGGACGGCCGGGTGAGCGCGGTCGCGACGGACGGGAAGACCTATCCGGCCGACGTGGTCGTGCTCGGCATCGGCGTGGAGCCGGAGACCACCCTGGCGGCCGCGGCCGGTCTGCCCCTGGGCCCGCACGGCGGTCTTCTGACGGATCTTTCGATGCGGGTGGCGGGCCATGACGACATCTGGGCCGGAGGGGACTGCGTCGAGGTGCTCGACCTCGTCGCGCACCGCACCCGCCACATCGCGCTCGGCACCCACGCCAACAAGCACGGCCAGATCATCGGAGCCAACGTGGGCGGCGGCTACGGCACGTTCCCCGGTGTCGTCGGTACGGCGGTCAGCAAGGTCTGCGACCTGGAGATCGCCAGGACCGGGCTGCGCGAGAAGGACGCGCGCGCCGTCGGCCTGCGCTACGTCACGGCGACGATCGAGTCGACGGGCCGGGCGGGCTACTACCCGGGAGCGCAGCCCATGACGGTCAAGATGCTCGCGGAGTACCGCACCGGACGGCTGCTGGGCGTGCAGATCGTGGGCCGCGAGGGGTCGGCGAAGCGGGTGGACGTCGCCGCGGTCGCCCTGACCGCGGGCATGACCGTGGAGGGCATGACCGCGCTCGACCTCGGCTACGCCCCGCCGTTCTCACCGGTCTGGGACCCGGTCCTGGTGGCCGCCCGCAAGACCGTCGCGGCGGTGCGGGCGGCCCTGCGGGACGGGGGCTGAGGGTCGGACCTCAGTGCGCCGTCTGCTCGTGGACGTACTCCACGAGCCGCGTGAGGGCGTCCGGGTCGGTCGTCGGCATGACGCCGTGGCCGAGGTTGAAGATGTGGCCCTCGAGACCCGCGGCGGCGGCGAGCACGTCACGGGTCTTCGCCTCCACCGCCTCGGTCGGCGCGAACAGCACGGCGGGGTCGAGGTTGCCCTGGAGTGCCTTGCCGGGGCCGACCCGGCGGGCACCCTCGTCCATCGGGACACGCCAGTCGACGCCCACGACGTCCGCGCCGGCCTCGCCCATCAGGCCGAGCAGCTCGCCGGTGCCCACACCGAAGTGGATACGCGGGACGCCGTACGACGCGACGGCGTCGAAGACCTTCGCCGAGGCCGGCATCACCGAGCTGCGGTAGTCGGCCGGGGCGAGAGCGCCGACCCAGGAGTCGAAGAGCTGGACCGCGGAGGCGCCCGCCTCGATCTGCACCTTCAGGAACGCGCCGGTGATCTCCGCGAGCCGGTCGAGCAGGTCGGCCCAGAGCTCCGGGTCGCCGTACATCATGGCCTTGGTGCGCTCGTGGTTGCGGGACGGGCCGCCCTCCACGAGATAGCTGGCCAGCGTGAACGGAGCACCGGCGAAGCCGATGAGCGGCGTCGCACCGAGTTCGGCGGTGAGCATGCCGATGGCCGCGGTGACGTACGGGACGTCCTCGGGGGTGAGGTCACGCAGCCGGGCCAGGTCGGCGCGGGTGCGGATCGGCTCCGCGATCACCGGGCCGATGCCCGGCTTGATGTCGAGGTCGATGCCGATCGCCTTGAGCGGTACGACGATGTCGCTGAAGTAGATCGCGGCGTCGACCTTGTGGCGGCGCACGGGCTGCAGGGTGATCTCGGTGACCAGCTCCGGCATCATGCAGGAGTCGAGCATCGCGATGCCCTCGCGGACCTTCAGGTACTCGGGCAGTGACCGCCCCGCCTGACGCATGAACCAGACCGGCGTGTGGGGCACCGGTTCGCGTCGGCACGCCTTGAGGAAGGCCGACTCGTGGGTGGCGGGGGTCGTCTGCAGGCCCGAGGACGGGCCCTCCCCTGATCGGACGGAGCTGAGCTCTGAGGGAAGGTCGTTGACACTCACACACAGAATCTTCGCACGGAGCGGCAATGAGCCGGACGCCGCATGGGTGTCCCTCCCTGCACGGGGCTCCGGTTCCGCCTACTCTTCCCCGCATGGCTCCGGCTCAGGGACAATTTTCCGATCATTCCGATGGCACCGGCGGCGAGGGGGGTGCGGAGGGCGAATCAGTCCCGGTCGCGTTCCGGTCCGCGGTCGACGCTCTGCGTTCGGCCCGTCTGCGCACCGAACTCGAGATCGAGCCCACGCGGCCGCCGAAGCGGCTCGCCCCTTACGCGTACGCCCTGGAGGCCGCGGTCGTGGACGGCGAGGAGGATCTCGCCGACGGCCGCCTCGTGCTGCTGCACGATCCGTCCGGGCACGACGCCTGGCAGGGCACGTTCCGGTTGGTGACGCTGGTGCGGGCGGAGCTGGAGCCCGAGATGGCCGCCGACCCGCTGCTGCCCGAGGTGTGCTGGACCTGGCTGACCGGCGCCCTGGACGCCCGGGGGCTGTCGTACGGCGAGGCCGGCGGCACGGTGACCCGCGCCGGGTCGCACTACTTCGGCGCGCTCTCCGCGCGGCGTCCGGCGACACAGATCGAGATCCGGGCGTCGTGGACGCCTCGCGAGGGGCGCGGCGGGGTGCCGGACATGGCGGCCCACCTGGTCGCGTGGGGCGATCTGCTCTGCCAGCTCGCGGGCCTGCCGCCGTCGGGCACGGCCGACGCGGCGGTGGTGAACCTCCCCCAGCGCCGGGGCCCCCAGGTCTCATAACGCTCCGTCACTTTCCCGGAGAGCCGGTCGCACAGGGACCGGCTCTCTTTTCGTACAATCGATCGCGCGTCCTATTTGCCCGAATTGTTACGCATGAAATCGTGATCTTCCCCTAAAGGAGGACGCGCCTGCTGCCGAAGAGGTCAATGACCCTTCAAGCACGGTTCGCCCCGGCTTCATCCCCGAGCCGGCCCGTCCCGCCACTCCCCAGGAGGCCTGGTGTCCGTTCTCCTCGAGCAGCCCGCAAGCCTGGTCGCCTACCGCCCGAACAAGCCGACGGCCATGGTCGTCGTGGCCGACCCGCGCGTCCGTTCCACCGTCACCCGCCATCTGTGGGCCCTCGGAGTTCGTGACGTCATCGAGGCGTCGTCCATCGCGGAGGCCCGCCCCCGCGTCGGCAACCCGCGCGACATCTGCGTTGCCGACGTCCACCTGCCCGACGGTTCCGGGCTGACCCTGCTGTCCGAGACCCGAGCCGCCGGCTGGCCGAACGGCCTCGCCCTGTCCGCCGCCGATGACATCGGCGCGGTACGCAACGCCCTCGCGGGCGGCGTGAAGGGCTACGTCGTCACCGGCACCCGTACCAACATCGGCCATCCCACCCGTCCCGGTGTCGCCCCGATCGGCGCGAACGCCGCCCGGATGCACCGCAGGCCTCCCGGTTCCCCGAGCCACCCGGGCGGCTACCGCGAACTGTCCGGCCGTGAGGTGGAGGTGCTCCGCCTGGTCGCCGAGGGCCAGTCCAACAAGGCCATCGGCGTCTCGATGGGCCTCTCCGCCCTCACGGTCAAGAGCCACCTCGCCCGCATCGCCCGCAAGCTCGGCACCGGAGACCGCGCCGGAATGGTCGCCGTGGCCCTGCGGACGGGCATCATCCACTGACCCCCTCGCCCCGCCGGTACCTGCGCGGATGCACATCCGGCCGGTTTACGCGCATGGTCGCCCGTCGACGGAACGTTCCGTCGACGGGCGACGCGCATACACAGATACCCTTGGCATGTGACCGACGCCCAAGAGACCGCAGCAGACACCTCACTGCGAACCACCGGGGGCGCCCCCCCGGACGACGTCGCCCCGGCGCCGATCCCCTTGCTCGAACCGCGCGAGGGCATTCCCCCGGTGGTGGCGACCGACGACGCACTGGCGCGGGTCGTCGCGGCCTTCGCCGCGGGCACGGGTCCCGTCGCCGTCGACGCGGAGCGTGCCTCCGGCTACCGCTACGGCCAGCGCGCCTATCTCGTGCAGCTGCGCCGTGAGGGCGCCGGGAGTGCGCTGATCGACCCGGTCGGCTGCCCCGACCTGTCCGGTCTCGGCGAGGCCCTCACCGGGACCGAGTGGATCCTGCACGCCGCGACGCAGGACCTGCCCTGCCTGCGCGACATAGGCATGACCCCGACCTCGCTCTTCGACACCGAGCTCGCGGGCCGGCTGGCGGGATTCCCGCGCGTCGGACTGGGCGCGATAGTGGAGAACGTCCTCGGCTACGCCCTGGAGAAGGGCCACTCGGCGGTCGACTGGTCCACCCGCCCGCTGCCGGAGCCCTGGCTGCGCTACGCCGCGCTCGACGTCGAACTCCTGGTCGATCTGCGCAACGCCCTGGAGAAGGAGCTGGACCGGCAGGGCAAGCTCGGATGGGCCCTGGAGGAGTTCGCGGCCATCGCGTCGGCGCCGCCCGCTCCCCCGCGCAAGGACCCGTGGCGCCGGACCTCCGGCATGCACAAGGTGCGCCGCCGCCGTCAGATCGCGGTCGTACGGGAGCTGTGGACCGCCCGTGACCAGGTGGCGCAGCGCCGTGACATCTCGCCCGGCAAGGTGCTCGGGGACGCCGCGATCATCGAGGCGGCGCTGGCGCTGCCGGTGAACGTCCAGGCGCTCACCGCCCTGCCCGGCTTCGGGCACCGCATGGGCCGGCGTCAGCTGGAGCAGTGGCAGGCGGCCGTCGACCGGGCCAAGGCACTGCCGGAGATCGAGCTGCCCCAGCCGGGCCAGCACCCCGCGGGACCGCCGCCGCCCCGCTCGTGGGCGGACAAGGACCCGGCCGCCGCGGCACGCCTCTCGGCGGCCCGTGCCGCGGTGTCGGAGCTCGCGGAGCGGCTGCACATGCCGCAGGAGAACCTGATCACCCCCGACACGGTGCGCCGGGTCTGCTGGGAGCCGCCGAAGGCCCTGACACCGGACGCGGTCGAGGCGGCGCTGGCCGGCCACGGCGCGCGCCGCTGGCAGATCGAACAGGTCGGTCCTCTGCTGCTGCGGGCCCTCGACTCGGACGCCGCCTGACATCCGCGGAACCGCGGACGCCCCCCTGCCGGACCGGCAGGGGGGCGTCCGCGTGTCGGGGCGGCACGGGGGCAGGTCCCATCGACGAGGATCGAATTCACGCCAGTTACCCGGCCTCGCCGGGCCGCCGGCGCCGCCCCCCGCACGTGTGACGTTCGCCGCTCCGGCGGTGGGGGGTGGGCAGTCTGGTTACCCGCAAGTAGCATGAGGGGCGTGGCGTGCCGACGCGTACGCCCGCAGCAGTGCCATCCCGCACCCTGGAGGAGAGCCATCGTGCCTCGTACCATCCGGGACGTCGTCTTCGTCGACGGCGTCCGCACCCCGTTCGGCAAAGCGGGCCCGAAGGGCATCTACCACGAGACCCGCGCCGACGATCTCGTCGTGAAGGCCATCCGGGAGCTGCTGCGCCGCAACCCGGACCTGGATCCCGCGAAGATCGACGAGGTCGCCATCGCCGCGACCACCCAGATCGGCGACCAGGGCCTCACCCTCGGGCGCACCGCCGGCATCCTGGCGGGTCTGCCGCAGTCGGTGCCCGGTTACTCCATCGACCGCATGTGTGCGGGCGCCCTGACCGCCGTCACCTCGACGGCCGGTTCCATCGCCTTCGGCGCGTACGACGTCGTCATCGCGGGCGGCGTGGAGCACATGGGCCGCCACCCCATGGGCGAGAGCGTGGACCCGAACCCGCGCCTCGTGTCGGAGAAGCTGGTCGACGAGTCCGCCCTCTTCATGGGCATGACCGCGGAGAACCTGCACGACAGGTACCCCACGATCACCAAGCAGCGCGCCGACGAGTACGCGGTCCGCTCGCAGGAGAAGGCCGCCAAGGCGTACGCCAACGGCAGGATCCAGCAGGACCTGGTGCCGGTCTCCGTGCGCCGCACCGATCCGGCTGCCGGTGAGACGGGCTGGGGCCTGGTCACCGCCGACGAGCCGATGCGCCCGGGCACCACCCTGGAGTCCCTGGCCGGTCTGAAGACCCCGTTCCGCGCCCACGGCCGCGTGACGGCCGGTAACGCCGCGGGGCTCAACGACGGTGCCACCGCCTCGCTGCTCGCGTCCGAGGAGACCGCCCGCGAGCTGGGCCTCCCGGTCAGGATGCGCCTCGTGTCGTACGCCTTCGCGGGTGTCGAGCCCGAGGTCATGGGTTACGGCCCGATCCCGGCGACGGAGAAGGCCCTGGCCAAGGCCGGTCTCTCCATCGAGGACATCGGTCTCTTCGAGATCAACGAGGCCTTCGCCGTCCAGGTGCTGGCCTTCCTGGAGCACTACGGCATCGCCGACGACGACCAGCGCGTCAACCAGTACGGCGGCGCGATCGCCTACGGCCACCCGCTCGCCTCCTCAGGCGTCCGCCTGATGACTCAGCTGGCCCGCCAGTTCGAGGAGCAGCCGGAGGTCCGCTACGGCCTGACGACCATGTGCGTCGGCTTCGGCATGGGCGCGACGGTCGTCTGGGAGAACCCGAACTTCGAGAACGCAGCCGGAGGCAGCAAGTGAGCTCCACCACCGAGCTTCTGAAGGGTGCGGCCGAGCTGTTCCCCGGTGAGGTCGTCACGCAGGCGCACGTACGCCACCTCGACCTTCCCGGCGGCGCTGGCCGTTTCGCCCTCATCACGCTGGACAACGGTTTCGACCACACCAAGCCGACCACCGTCGGCCCGCAGTCGCTGGCGAACCTGAACGCCGCCGTCGACCAGGTCGAGAAGGAGGCGGCCGAGGGTTCGATCGTCGGCGTCGGTGTCACCGGCAAGCCGTTCATCTTCGCGGTCGGCGCGGACCTCAAGGGCGTCGAGCTCCTGAAGGACCACAAGGACGCACTGGCCATCGGCAAGGGCGGCCACGACGTCTTCCGCCGCCTCTCCGGCCTCGCGGTCCCGACGTTCGCGTACTACAACGGCGCCGCCATGGGCGGTGGCGTCGAGATCGGGCTGCACTGCTCGTACCGCACCGTCTCCACGGCGATCCCGGCGTTCTCCCTGCCCGAGGTCTTCCTCGGCCTGGTCCCCGGCTGGGGCGGCTGCGCGCTGCTCCCCAACCTGATCGGCGCCGACCGCGCCGTCTCGGTGATCATCGAGAACTCGCTCAACCAGAACCGCCAGCTCAAGGGCAAGCAGGTCTTCGAGCTCGGAATCGCCGACGCGATCTTCGAGGGCGCGGACTTCCTGGAGCAGTCGCTGATCTGGACCGCGGCCGTCCTCAAGGGCGAGATCGCGATCGAGCGCCCCGAGCTCGACCGCGGTGACGCCTGGGACCAGGCCGTCGCCCGCGGCAGGGCGATCGCCGACTCCAAGGTGCACGGCGCGGCCCCGGCCGCCTACCGGGCGCTGGAGATCATCGCCGCCGCCAAGAGCGGTGACCTGGCCGCCGGCTTCGACGCCGAGGACCAGGCCCTGGCGGACCTGATCATGGGCGGCGAGCTGCGCTCCGGGATCTACTCCTTCAACCTGGTCCAGAAGCGTGCCAAGCGTCCCGCCGGTGCTCCGGACAAGGCCCTGGCCCGTCCGGTCACCAAGGTCGGCGTAGTGGGCGCGGGCCTGATGGCCAGCCAGCTCGCGCTGCTCTTCCTGCGCCGCCTGGAGGTCCCGGTCGTCCTCACGGACATCGACCAGGCGCGCGTCGACAAGGGTGTGGGCTACGTCCACACGGAGATCGAGAAGCTGCTCGGCAAGGGCCGCATCAACCAGGACAAGGCCAACCGTCTCAAGGCCCTGGTCTCCGGTGTGCTGGACAAGGCGGAGGGCTTCTCCGACGCCGACTTCATCATCGAGGCCGTCTTCGAGGAGATCGGCGTCAAGCAGAAGGTGTTCGCGGAGGTCGAGGCGGTCGCCCCCGCGCACGCGATCCTCGCCACGAACACCTCGTCCCTCTCGGTCACCGAGATGGCGTCGAAGCTGAAGAACCCCGAGCGGGTCGTCGGCTTCCACTTCTTCAACCCGGTCGCGATCCTCCCGCTCCTGGAGATCGTCCGCGGCGAGCAGACCGACGACGCCTCGCTGGCCACGGCCTTCGGCGTCGCCCGCAAGCTGAAGAAGACCGCGGTACTGGTGAAGGACGCCCCGGCGTTCGTCGTCAACCGCATCCTCACCCGCTTCATGGGCGAGATCCAGAACATCATCGACGAGGGCACCCCGGTGGAGACGGCGGAGAAGGCCATCGAGCCGCTCGGCCTGCCGATGTCCCCGCTGGTGCTGCTGGAGCTGGTCGGCCCGGCCATCGGCCTGCACGTCTCCGAGACCCTGAACCGCGCGTTCCCGGACCGCTTCACGGTCTCCGAGAACCTCGCGGCGGTCGTCAAGGCGGGCAAGCGCGGCTTCTACGTCCACGATTCCGGCGCGCCGGTCCTCGACCCCGAGGTGGCCGCCCTCCTCAAGCAGGGCGACACCGTCCTGACCGAGGAGCAGGTCCGCGACCGCGTCCTGGACGCGGTCGCGCAGGAGATCGGCCTGATGCTGGACGAGGGCGTCGTCGCCGAGCCCCAGGACATCGACCTCTGCCTGATCACGGGCGCCGGCTGGCCCTTCCACCTGGGCGGCATCACGCCGTACCTGGACCGTGAGGGCGTCTCGGAGCGCGTGAACGGGAAGCGGTTCCTGGAGCCGGGCGTGGCGAGCGTACCGGCGTAACACCACGCTGCACGCGGTGAGGGGCCGTACGGGATCACTCCCGTACGGCCCCTCACCGTTTCGGCTCCCGCGGCGGACAGCGATCGGCCGGTCGTGGAAGCCCGCGCCGAAACGCGGCCGGGGCGACGTCTCCCGGGCGCAGCCCCGCCCCGACCGGCCGCCTCGCTACAGGATGCCCTCTTCCCGCACGAAGCCGCCGAGCCAGGAACGGAATTCGGGGCCGATGTCCTCGCGCTCGCAGGCCAGCCGCACGACGGCACGCAGATAGTCGCCGCGGTCCCCGGTGTCGTAGCGGCGCCCGCCGAAGACCACCGCGTGCACGGGACCACCGAGCGTCGGATCGAGGGCCAATTGGCGTAGTGCGTCGGTCAGTTGGATCTCGCCGCCGCGACCCGGCGGGGTCTTTCGAAGGACCTCGAAGATCTGAGGCGCGAGGACGTACCGCCCGATCACGGCGAGATTACTGGGCGCGGTGCCGGGTTCGGGCTTCTCCACGAGACCGGTGACGACCAGGACGTCGTCGTCCTCCTCGCCGTCGTCCAGGGGGGCGACGGCCGCGCAGCCGTACAGGTGCGTCCGGTCGTCGTCGACCTCCATGAGTGCCACGACGCTGCCGCCGCGCTCCTCCTGGACCTCCAGCATCCGGGCGAGCAGCGGGTCACGCTCGTCGATGAGGTCGTCGCCGAGCAGCACGGCGAACGGGGCGTCACCGACATGCGGTTCGGCACAGAGGACCGCGTGGCCCAGGCCGAGCGGGTTGCCCTGCCGCACGTAGTGGACATCGGCCAGCTCGCTCGACTCACGGACCTGGCGAAGCTTTTCGCCGTCGCCCTTCAGCTCCAGCAGGTGCTCCAGCTCGTAGGCGCGGTCGAAGTGGTCCTCCAGGGCCCGCTTGTTCCGGCCGGTGACCATGAGCACGTCGTCGAGTCCGCTGCGTACGGCCTCCGCCACCACGTACTCGATGGCGGGGCGGTCCACGACCGGAAGCATCTCCTTGGGAGTCGCCTTGGTCGCGGGGAGGAACCGGGTGCCGAGACCTGCGGCCGGGATGACGGCCTTGCGGGTGCGGCGGTAGTGCGTAGGCATGAACGTGTACTCCACGGCGGATACGAGGACTGACGGGCCGGAGGGAAGAGGTGTCAGCCCTTGTCGGGACTGACGGTGAAGGACAGCTCGTTACCGGGTGTGAAGAAGACCCTTCCACGTGCCGGGCCCTGCGTCGGGTGGTGCCAGCGCTGCGTGGGATACACGTCGATCCGCTTGCGTTCCAGGATGTCGTCGAAGAAGCGCCCCAGCCGGATACGTGGCTGACCGGGTTCCCGCTCCAGCCACAGGTCCCAGTCGTCGTGGCCGCCCGACGAGGCGGCCACCACGCCGGCGAACGGCAGGTGCGCCTCGAAGGTGCCGCCGGGCCCCACGGAAACCTGGCCCGTCACCGTGGACGCGGCGTCCCCTCTGCGCGGCACGGCCGCCAGGCGCAGCCCGTCGAGGCCGGCGCCCGGCGGTGCGATCAGGGTGCCGCGCACCAGCCAGCCGTCCTGCCCCACCAGCACTGCACGCACCTCGGCGTGCTGCACGCGGTGCCGCACGAGGACCGACAGATGACCGTCCGCGGTGCGATAGGGCACCGGCCAGTACGCGGGGCCCTCCGCCGGGACCCGGCGGACCAGCAGACCGCCGGTGTGGACGCTCTCCGCACCGAGCGGCCGGCGTCGGCCGTCCGGCAGCTCCAGGTCGATGTCGTAACGCCCCTCGGCAAGGACCGGAGGTTCGGCGGGGATCGCGTACACCGATCGCGGAGTGCCCGTCGCCTCGTCCACCGCCGTCCCGAGAGCGGCCAGCCTGACCAGCGGCGTATCGGCCTTCCGCGGCGTGATGCACAGCGCGGGGGGCTCCGCGCCGGGCTCCAGGGCGGCGCGGACCTCGATGGATCCGTCGCCGCGCACCAGCACCTCCGCCGGGACAGCGGGCATGACGGCGGGCGCGGCCTCGGCGGCCGGCTCCCTCGGTACGGAGGCGGCCACCTCCCGCAGGAACGCGTCGTAGCGGAAGGCGATGCGCTCGGCGCTGTAGAGCGGGGCCGAGGCGTAGGCGCCCTGGGACAGTTTCTCCCGTTCGGCCGGCTGCTCGATGAGATGGCGCATCGCCTGGGCCATGGCCTGCTCGTCACCGACCGGAACCAGGATGCCGTTGTGGCCCGGGACGACGATCTCGCCGGGTCCGAAGGGGGCATCGGCGGCCAGAACCGGGAGCCCGTGGTGCATCGCCTCCACCATGGTCAGGCCGAAGGACTCGCGGCGGGCCGCGCTGACCGCGAACGCGGCCTTGTCCCACTCCGCCGTGAGGTCGGGCAGCGCGCCCATGAAACGCACGGCGTCGCTGAGTCCGTGCGCGTGCACGAGGTCCTGCAGCCGTGCCTGCTCGGGTCCACGGCCGTAGATGCGCAGCCGCCACTGCGGGTGGTGGGGGGCGACCAGGGCGAACGCGTTGATCAGCGTGTCGAAGCCCTTGCGCGTCACGAGCTGCCCGGCGGCGGCGATCAGAGGCAGGCCGCTTACGGGGTTGTGGCGGGCCGGCGGTGGCACGATGTTGCCGATGGCGGCGAGCGGGGGCGCCTGGTCGCCGAGCTGCCGCTGGTAGCCGTCCACGTCTGCCCGGGTGAGACAGACGACGCCGTCCATCTCCCGGTACAGCGCCAGAGTGCGGTCGCGCAGCTCCTGCGTGGGAACCATCGAGCCCTCGTGGTCGATGACCACGCGCCCGTAGCCGTGCCGCCCGTGCGCGATGAGATACGCGGCGAACGCCGGCCGGGCGACGATCACCACATCGGCGTCGCACCTGTCGAGGTGGGCGAGGATCAGGTCGTCGATCTCCTGGGTGTACTCGTCGGCCCAGCCGTCCTCACGCGGCATGATCCGTGACGGCTTTCCGCCCTTGGCCCCCGCCGCCCCCTCTCGACGGTCGGCCAGGTAGCGCACGGTGACGTCGGTGGACGGTGCGAAGGACGGCCGGTCCGCCGTCCGGAAGACGGAGACGATCTCCACCTCGTGATGCACCGCCAGCGCGGACGCCAGACTGCTTGACGCCCGCGGTACCCCGCCGAAATTGTCGATGCTGTGGAGCAGGAAGGAGATCCGCACGGTTGTCCTTGGGGTACTCGAGGTCCGGAGAGGGGCGACTGTCAGTGATGCTCGGTCACCACGAGCGAGAGTTCGTTGTCCGCGGTGAAGTAGGGCCGCAGGCCGACCACGGCACGGTCGACGTCCGGTCCGAACAGGTCCGAGGGCTCCTCCCGCACCAGCTCCGGGAAGCGCTGCACATCGCGCCGCACCACCTGGTCGTCGGCGATGCGTGCCACCCTGACCGGCTCGCTGCTGCCGTCGGTGAGCAGCACGTCCCAGTTCTCCCGCATGAGCAGCCGGGCTCGCATGGCCTCGTCCATGTGCAACTCCGCGCCGAACCAGCCGTCCTCGAACCGCACCCGGCCGGCTGCCAGGGTGCGCGAGGGTTCCTGGCGCCGGCGCAGCAGCAACGCCGGCTCGCCGCCGGCCTGCCACTGCCCGTGCAGCCAGCCGGTCAGCCACAGGCTCGTATCGCCGTAGTCGACGCTGACCAGTTCTGCATGGCTCGCCCGGGACCAGACACGCAGGCGCAGGTAGCCGCCCTCGGTCGCGTACGGCAGCGCCCAGTGGAAGTGGTCCAGGTCGCTGAGGTGTCCGACATCGCGCGCGCCGCCCAGCGTGCACCGCCCGTAGCGCAGACGGCTTTCCTTTCCCTTGCCGTCCACGGCGTAGAGATCGGCCCGGCCCTCGCCCAGCACGGCTAGGGCGCGGGCGTCGATACGGGCCGGGGTCGCGCCGCTCCCGACGGCGATGTCGAGCACTTCGGTCCTGCCCTGTCCCTGCTCCTTGACGCGTACGGCGCGGGCCCCGGGGACGCCGTGCACGGTGACCTCCCACACGCCGTTCGGCAGCACGCGGCAGTCGGCGGTTGCCAGAGGGCGCGCCTCGGCGGGCGCGCTCCCGCCCGTACGCCGCCGCTGGCCCCACCGACCACGCGCCCCCGCCCTGACCCCGGCGAACAGGTCCTCGTAGGCGTCGCCGACCTGCTCCGCGCCTGCGGTCCGCGCGGTCTCCAGGGCCTGGACCCGGTGCGCGGAGCGCAGCCCCTCGTCCGCCATGTAGCGCTCCAGCGCGCGCGCCGTGGCATGCACGTCACCGACCGGGACCAGCAGCCCTCCGTGGCCCTCCGCAAGCACCTCGGGAGCTCCGCAGGGCACCTCCGCGGCGACCACGGGGGTGGCCTGGGCGAGCGCCTCCCACACGGGGCGGGCGCTGTCCAGGCGCTCCGAGGTCACCAGGGCGATGTCGGCGTCGTAGAAGTCCTCCTCGCCGGCTTCCCGGTCGAACAGCAGCACATGGTCGTGGAGACCCAGCGCGGTGACCAGTTCACGTGTCTCACGGCGCAGCGGACCGGTGCCGAACACCCGTAGCTGCCAGCCCGGTTGGGCCGTCTGGCTCTGGGCGAAGGCGTGCAGCGCCAAGTCGACGCGCCGATGTGAGACCAGCCGCCCCGCGCTGATCACCACTCCTGTCATCGGCTTGTCCGGGTTCTCGGCCAGCAGCACCGGCTCGGGGATGTGGCGCACCTCGACGCCGGCGGCGAGCAACGCCCGGTACTCCGGGGCGGCGGCGTCGCCCCGGGTGAGCGGGACGACCGCGTCCAGTTCGCGGTAGAGCTCTGTCCAGCGGGCACGCACCGACTCCGGGAGCCGCTCGACGGGAGCCGGCTGACGGGCGATGCGCCGGGCGTGGGGTACGCGGCACTGGGCGAGGACGGCGCCGAGCGCGGAGCTGAGGGCGATCACCACGTCCGCGCCGCTCGCGGCCAGGTGCTTCTGGAGTCTCCCGTCGTCCGCGCGGTTGTAACGCCGGAATTCGGGGTCGCCGGCGATGACGAGCTGCGAGGTGTTCTCGTCGTCACGGTCGCCGGCCGCGACCGCGGGTGCCAGTGCCACGACACCGACGCCCTTGGGCAGTTGCAGCGCCGGGTGCGGTGCGGAGGCGCCTCGCACGGTGACGACGGCGACCCGGTGACGGGTGGCAAGGGACTGGGCTAGACGGGCGGCCGCGCGTGCGCCGATGGAATCGGTGGCCAGGGTGTGGACCAGGATCTCGATGTTCATGGCTCAGGCCGCCGTCTTCTCGTACGGGCTCGGCACCGGGTAGAAGGCTTCGAGGAATCGGTGGAGCAGCTGGCTCTGGTGCTCGATCTCGGCGGGGTCGCTCGCGGAGTCGTTGAGACAGAAGGTGTCCCGGTCCCGGCGCAGGAGGAGCAGTTGCAGCTTGTGTTCCAGCTCGGGGTCGTCCAGGGCGAAGTAGCCGTACCGGAGGTCGCCGGGGAGGCTGTGTCCGGAGTAGTAGCTGTAGTAGTGATGCAGCGAGGAGGCGATGGACAGGTCGGAGACACTGCGCACGGCGCTGGCGGAGGTGCGCCGGTGCTCCTCGGGGAAGTCATGTTCGATGGCGGCGAGGATGTCCCGGTTGAGCGCGTACGGCACGTGCTTCATCTTCTGCACGAGCGTGCGGCCGAACCGCTCCTGGATGAGCCTGCGGTTGTTCTTCGCGGCGACCGACGTGGGCACCTCGTCGGGTTCCGGGGGGCCGTAGGGGACCTGTGCGGGTGACGGGAAGAACTTGGCGATGCCGTTCGGGTGGAAGAACGCGGAGGGTGTGAGGGTCCGCCCGATGAACATGTCGTCGTTGAAGTAGACGAAGTGGCGCGACAGCCCGGGGATGTGGTGCAGCCTCGACTCGATGGCGTGGCTGTTGAAGGTGGGCAGGTGGGAGGGGTCGTCGAAGATCTCCCGGTGGTCCACCACGCGGGCCCTTCCGTCGCCGTCGGTCCACCAGTGCGGGGTCTGCCGGTCGGTGACGACGTAGATGTTCCGCACCCACGGCATGAACATCCGCACCGAGCGAAGGCTGTACTTCAGCTCGTCGCGGGAGACGTAGCGGGCCAGGCTCGCGGCCTCCGCGTGGAAGACCTCACCACGGCTCTCCGCGCGACGCCGTTGCCAGGCCGGGTCGTCGCCGTCCACCCAGGTGTACACGACGTCGATGGGGAAGGGGTGCTCGTCGGGGAAGGGAATGGCCAGTTCGGGGCGGGTCCGCGTCGGGCGCAGCGGCGGCGTCTCGGAGCCGTGGGCCCGGCCGACGAGCCTGGTCATGTGCTCTCCGGCGACGACGAGCTGCTGACCGCCGAGGGATATCTGCTCGCTGGCGCGGTTGCGGCGGGGGGCGACGAGGCGGTCGACACCCTGGCCGGGCACGCTCTCCCCGGGCTCCCAGAACTCGACGTCGCAGCCTGTGTCGGCACCATGCGTCAGGTGCCCTTCCTCCGTGGTGCGGAACCAGAAGGCGCGCACGACGGGCAGGCCGTTCGCCCTCTCCCAGGTCCTGTCCGAGGAGCCCTCCCACGCGCCGTCGCCGGGGGCCATCCCGGCCTTCGGGCGGGCGAGGTAGCCCTTGCTGCCGGACAGCCGGGCGCGCAGCGCCGCCAGGACCTGGGGGCGCTGACGCGCGTCGACTCCGACCGCGGAGGCGGTGTCGTCGAGGCCCGGCACCGCGAACCAGTCGATCCGCTCGGCTTCCAAGGCGCGGCGGACTTCCAGGTTGTTCAGCTCGCGCGCGGCCAGTGGTGTGAGCCGGTCGTGCACCAGCGCCACCCGCTCGTGCATGTCTACGACGACCTGCCGCTCCGTACGGCTCCTGCGCAGCTGCGCCGGTCCGGGCTCCGGGCGGGAGCCGGTGCCCATGAAGGTCTCGCCGGCCGCTTCGCGACTGGTGGTGTCAAACACGCGGTTCACTTTCGTTACGGGGGACAGGTGCTGCGGCGGGGCGCGGGGCGTTCACTGCCTGATCTCGGCCTTGCCCGGCCCGCTCACGTCGCAGTACTCGTCCCGGTCCACGCGCTCGAAACGGCTGGGGACGGGGAAATACGCGTCGAGGAAGTTCCTCACCATCCGCTCCTGGGCCTCGGGGTCGTCATGTTCGACGGTGTCGTTCAGGCAGAAGGTGTCGAAGTTCCGATGGGCGAGGAGGTTGTCCAGGCGGCGCCGGGCCTGGTCGGCGGCGAGGTCGATGTACTGGTATCGGATGTTGCCGACGGTCGTGCGGCCGGTGTGGAAGCCGTAGTAGTGGTGCAGCGAGGAGGCGATCGGGACGTCCTCCGGGGACCGGAAGCGGGAGTGCTGGGTGCGCTGGTGCTCTTCGCTGTAGACCAGCTCGATGTCGGCGAGGATGCTGCGGCGCAGCGGGTGCGGGGTGTGCTTCATCTTCTGCGCGATACGGGTGCCGAAGGACCGCTCGATCAGCGCCCGGCTGTTCTTGCCGGCCGCGTTCACCGGCAGGTCGTCCGTGTCCGCGGGGCCGCTCGGTATGAGCGCCTTGGACTGGAAGAACTTGGTCAGGCCGTTGGTGTGGAAGAAGCGTTCGGCACCGAGCGGGCGGCCGAAGAACACATCGTCGTTGAGGTAGAGGAAGTGCTCGGACAGGCCTTCGATGTGGTGCAGCTGGCTTTCGATGGCGTGTGAGTTGAACGTGGGCAGCGCGGTGGGTTCCGAGAAGATCTCACGGTGGTCGACGACCTGGATGCCGGGGGCGTCGGTGTCCAGCCAGCCGGGCACCTGTCCGGCGGTGACCAGGTAGACGGTGCGGACCCAGGGTGCGTACTGGTGCAGGGAGCGCAGGGAGTAGCGCAGTTCGTCGCGGCTGGTGAAGCGCGCGTCGTTCGCCGCCTGGGCGTGCAGGGTCTGGGACGGGGCGCCCGGCCTGCCCGCGCGGGCGGCATCGCGTTCGGCGCTCCATCTGGGGTCGGAGTCGTCGACCCAGGTGTAGACGACGTCGATGGGGAAGAGGTGGTCCTCCGCCAGAGGCTGGGTGAATTCGGCCACGGTGCGCGCGCTGCCGGTGGTGTAGGAGCCGGGCACCAGGGCGAACAGGGCCTGCGGCACGGTGTGGCGTGGTGCGTCCACCGGCACTTCTTCGACCACCCGGTTGGGTCGGGGTGCCACGAGCCGGCCTTCTCGTTCCGCCCAGAATTCGAGGTCACAGCCCTGGTCGGCGCCGAACACGAGCTGCTGCGTGGGGTCGGTGACGTACCAGGCGACCCGGAGGGCGTCGTGCTTGCGCAGCTGGCGCCACGACTTGTCGTCGTCGCCGGGCCGCATGCCCGACTCCGACGCTGAGGCTGTGCCCACGTAACCCGGGGTCTGCTCGAAGGCGATCTGGAGCATTTCCTCCGCCGACTCGCGCAGCTCTGCGGGCACCGCGACCGTCGGAACGTCCTTCGTGGCACCGCGGATACAGAAGTACTCGATGCCGCCGGCCTCGAGCGTGGCGATGAGGATGTGCAGGTTGCGGGCCTGGGCCGCCCATGCGGTGGCGCCCTCCACGAGCAGGGCGTGCACGTGCCGGCCCTTGAGGCGCACCACCCGGCGCATCGACGCCGCACTGTGCCGGGGCCCGTTGCGGCGGCCGCCCATCGCCCAGACGACCGTTGCCGACCGGATGGCGTCGACGGAGGTGAACGAGGACTTCACGGCGGAGCGCAGCGGGGCGGGCACCTTGCGGACGATGCCTCTTCGCGCACCGACCGGCACCACCGACCGGTACGCCGAAACAAGCGATCCCGCCTCCGGATTACCGGAACCGACCACGAGGCATCCACCACCCACGCCACTGCGGTCCAGCGTCTGCTGCCAGGCACCACCTCGTGCCCGGACGGCGGACGGTACGAGACCGAAACCTGTCATCCCCCATGAGGACCGCCGCGCAGGACGGTCACACCTGCTCAGTCGCAAGCAAGTCACAGAACCTTCACATAAAGAGCTGATCAGTGTCCAGCCAAAAAAGTGCAGATGTACGACATGTAGCCGTGAGGAATCCCACCGGGAACTCGTACAACCTTTTACGACTTCACGAGAACGACACATGGAACGGAAGTGAACGGACGGTGTCGTCGATGCGCCGGAAGGTGCCGGCGGGTCACAGCCGGTGCCAGTGCGGTGCGAGGGTCAGCCCCGGGCCCGATTCCTGCCGGGCCACGGACACGACCCCGTTCTTCCCGGGAACCGCCACGACCACGCGGCCGTGGCCGTCGAGGGCCAGCGCGGGATCACCGACGCAGTCCTCGGTGGTGTCCGACCACCAGACACCGCCCTGCTCCCCCTCGGTGCCGCAGACCCCGATCAGCAGAGTGCCGCCTGCCCCGCGCTGGGCGAGGACCGTGCAGTCGTAGCCGTCGAGCGGGGTGCGCAGGGCCGCGAGGGCACCGTCCCCGGGGTACCCGCCCACCGGCACGGGCCAGGCGCCGGCCCGGTAGGACACGACCCCCGCCGTGTTCTCATCGGTCCAGTAGTAGGTGAGCCGGCCGGGCGCCGTCTCCAGGGCCGCCACCGACCCCTCCCGGGCGTAGAACCGCAGCGACGTCCCGGTGCTGTGCAGCGGACCGTCGGGGTCGTCCTGGCGCCACTGCTGAGCACCCTCATCGCTGGGCGCGAAGACCTCCACGAGCCCGCTCGAGGTCACCGACGGCACGATCCCGGCGGCGAGCCCGGCCCCCTTGAGGTCCTGCCAGGCTCCCCACTTGCCGCCCTTCGCCTCCCGGCACATCTGCAGACCTCGGTCGGCGCTGCGCACGAAGACGTAGACCGCCCCCTGGGCGTCGACGGCCCCGGTGGGCACGCCGGCCTGCCGGCCGGTCTCCCGGTCACGATGGAAATTCCCGAGGGACCGCCACGCGGTGACGGGGCGACCGGTCTGGTACTGGACGGCGTGCACGAAGTCCACACCCGGCCCGTCCGAACCGCGGCGCTCGCGGCGCCCGAGGAAATGCACGTACGAGTCGGCGCCCTGGACGACGGTGAGGTCCGTCAGATCCGCGATCGGCACGAAGTCCGGGCCGTCCCAGCGGTCACCGCCCGGGTTCCGCTGCGTCCAGCGCAACAGACCGCCGTCCGTGCGGGCGTAGAGCGTGAGCCTGCCGTCCTTGCCGAGCGGCATCCAGCGGCCACGCGGCGTTCCGCGGACCTCCCGGCGCGCGGACGCGAGGGCGGGGGCACTGCTCGCGGAGTCCGGTCCTCTTCTCCGCATGCCCGTAACACCCTCTCCGCTTCACCGGTTCTTCATCCTGCCTGCACAAGACCGACAACATCATATGCTCAGCACCGATTCGCCCGATCCGGCCCTCCGTGCGGCGCCGCGGGTGCGAGATCCGCAGCCCCACCCGCGCATCGGCGACCAGCCCGAGAACGAACGGCGGTCCGGACAGCGCGGGTTGTGATTCCGGGACCAAAACGCCCCAAGCGCACGATCGTCTGTTCTATAGTGCACGCTCAGTCATGCACACACGGACCGGCCACACCCCCCACCCGAGTCCCACGCACTCCACAGCCCACCCACGGGCCACGAGATTGAGGACTCGACCACGATGAGTCACGACGCCATGTCCCAGGGCACACAGGAAGGCCGTCCGGCGTCTCATGGCGGCGGACGGAAGCGCAGAGAAGGCCCGCGCAAACGCCGCCGCGGCCTCAAGATCACCCTGGGGGTGCTCGTCCTGCTCATCCTCGCGGGTGGCGGCACGGCGTACTGGATGTATCAGGACCTCGACAACAACATCAAGGGTGTCGACATCAACAAGGCGCTCGGTGAGGACCGTCCCAAGAAGCTGCCCACCGCCGGCCAGAACCTCCTCGTCCTCGGCTCCGACTCCCGCGCCGGGGCGGAGAACCAGGAACTGGGCGGGGGTGGCGCCGTCGGCGGGGCCCGCTCCGACACCGCCATGGTGGTGCACATACCCGAGGGCCGGACCCAGGCCGTCGCCGTGTCCATCCCGCGCGACACCCTGGTGACGCGGCCCGAGTGCACCAGGTCCGACGGTTCGACGACGGCACCCGCCGAGCGGGTCATGTTCAACTCCGTGTACTCGCAGGTCGGTCCGGCCTGCGTGGTGAAGACGGTGGAGAAGATGTCCGGAGTCCGCATCGACCACTACATGGAGATCAACTTCGCCGGGTTCAAGGGTCTGGTCGACGCCATCGGGGGCGTCACCGTCGACGTCAAGGAGCCGATCCACGACAAGGCGTCGGGGCTCGACCTGACCGCCGGTACGCACAAGCTCGACGGCACCGAGTCCCTCTCCTTCGTCCGGACCAGGCACGGCATCGGAGACGGCAGCGACCTGGGCCGGATCGGGCTGCAGCAGCAGTTCCTCTTCTCGCTGCTGACCGAGATCAAGTCGCAGGACCTGCTCGGCAGTCCGACGACGGCGTACAAGATCGCCAACTCGGCCACCAAGTCGCTCACCACCGACGAGGGGCTGGCCTCACTGACGTCCCTCACCGAGTTCGCCCGCTCGATGAACGGCGTCGACCCCTCGTCCATGGAGACGATCATGCTGCCGGTCGCCTACGACAAACGCGACCCGAACCGTGTGGTGGCGGCGCAGCCGCAGGCCGGCGACCTCTGGAAGGCGATCCGCTCGGACGGCACGATCCCGGAGTCCGCGAAGGAGTCTCCCGCGACGGGCGGCTGAGCGCGTGTCACCCTGACGGGGTGACGAACGAACGGGCTCTCGTGATCATCGACGCCGCCAACGTGGTGGGGTCCGTCCCGGACCAGTGGTGGAGGGACCGGCGCGGGGCCGCCGAGCGGCTGCGGGACTCGCTCGTCCCGTATGCCCTCGACGGGCTGCCGGGCGTTCCCGGTCCCGCCGAACTGGTGCTGGTCGTGGAGGGCGCGGCCCGCGCGGTCGTGTCCGTGCCGGGGGTCCGCGTGGAGGCGGCCGCGGGCAGCGGCGACGACCTGATCGTGGACCTGGTGGCGGCGTGGGCGGACGACCGGGCCGGCCGGGGCGACTGTGTCGTGGTCACGTCCGACCGGGGACTGCGGCAGCGGGTCGAAGCGTACGGGGCGAGGTGCACGGGACCGCGTACGGTACGGCCGCTGCCGCCTTCGCGTCGTGACTGACCGGGTCAGCGCTCCTTGGACATACGGCTGTTGTGGCGCCCGTACGCGAAGTAGATGATCACGCCGATCACCATCCAGACCGCGAACCGGAGCCAGGTCTCCGCCGGCAGGTTCAGCATCAGCCAGACCGAGGCGGCCACCGAGACGATCGGCAGGACGGGCACCCACGGCGTGCGGAAGGCGCGGTGGAGTTCGGGGCGGGTGCGGCGCAGGACGATCACGCCGAGGGCGACGACGACGAACGCGAAGAGCGTGCCGATGTTCACCAGGGTCGCGAGCTCGTTGATGCTGGTGAAACCGGCGACGATCGCGATGATCACACCGAGCAGGATCGTCGGGCGGTACGGCGTGCCGAAGCGCGGGTGCGTCACCGAGAAGAACCGGGGCAGCAGTCCGTCGCGGCTCATCGCGAAGAACACACGGGTCTGGCCCAGCAGCAGGATCATGCAGACCGTGGTCAGGCCGATCGCCGCGCCGAAGCTGATGACTCCGGCGTAGAAGGGGTGTCCGACCGCCTTGAAGGCGTCGGCGAGCGGGGCGCTGACGGAGAGTTCGGTGTAGTTCTGCATACCGGTGACCACGATGGACACGGCGACGTAGAGCACTGTGCAGATGATCAGGGAGGCCAGGATGCCGCGCGGCATGTCACGCTGCGGGAGCTTGGTCTCCTCGGCCGCCGTGGCGACGACGTCGAAGCCGATGAAGGCGAAGAACACGACGGACGCGGCCGTGAAGATGCCCATGACCCCGAAGTTCGTCGGCTCGTAGCCGAAGATCAGCTGGACCAGTGGTGCGTCCAGGCCCGATCCGCCCTCCTGCTTCTGTGCCTCGGGGATGAAGGGCGTGTAGTTGGCCGACTTGATGAAGAAGAGGCCGGCGATGATCACGATGAAGACGACGGCGAGCTTGATGGCGACGACCGCCGTGGTCACCCGGGCCGACAGCTTCATCCCGAGGACCAGGATGACCGTGAGCACCAGCACCAGTGCGAAAGCCAGGATGTCGAAGCCGAAGCCGCTCGCCACGTCCGGGCCGGAGAGCGCGTCGGGCAGGGTCCAGTCGGCGTTGTCCAGCAGCGACCTGATGTAGCCGGACCATCCGACCGCGACCACCGCCGTACCCAGCGCGAACTCCAGCACCAGGTCCCAGCCGATGATCCAGGCGACCAGCTCACCGAGCGAGGCGTAGGCGAAGGTGTACGCGGATCCGGCCACCGGCACGGTGGAGGCGAATTCGGCGTAGCAGAGCGCGGCGAGCGCGCAGACGATGCCCGCCGCGACGAAGGCGAGGGCGGTGGCGGGGCCGGCCGTCTCCTTGGCGACCTTGCCCGTGAGGACGAAGATCCCGGTACCGATGATCACACCCACGCCGAAGACCGTGAGGTCCAGAGCGGAGAGGGACTTCTTGAGCGCGTGCTCCGGCTCCTCGGTATCGCGGATGGACTGTTCGACCGTCTTGGTCCGGAACAGCCCCCCTCCGCTGGGGGGCGTGTCATGCTGCGTGCTCACCGGCGTACCTCCGCGCACTCGTCGTGCACGCCATGATTCGGAACCGGCCGCCCCGGCACGCTCCGCCCGGCCCCCTTTCACGCGAATGGGCCGGTCGGACCACCCGTGCGGAGCGGCCGACCGGCCCAACGGGCCGTGCGGTGGATCAGTCGCGGACGGGCTCGGCGGCCCGGCTCTCGTACCGTCCGTCGAGCTTGGCCACCAGACCGGTGACCTGGCGGGCGATGTCCGGCGCCGTCAGACCGATCTCGGCCATGACCTCGGCCCGCGAGGCGTGGTCGAGGAAGACCGGCGGGATGCCGAAGTCACGCAGCGGCACGTCCACGTCCGCGTCGCGCAGGGACTGGGCGACGGCCGAGCCGACACCGCCTGCCCTGCTGTTGTCCTCCACGGTGACGACGACCCGGTGCTGCGCCGCCAGCGGTGCGAGGGCCTCGTCGACGGGCTTGACCCAGCGCGGGTCGACCACCGTCGTGGAGATGCCCTGGGCGTCGAGCAGCGTGGCGATCTCCAGGCACATCGGGGCGAGCGCGCCGACGGAGACCAGCAGGACGTCGGGCTTGTCCGTACCCGCCGAGCGCAGGACGTCCATGCCGCCCACCGTGCCGACCGCCTTGACCGCGGGGCCGACGGCGCCCTTGGAGAAGCGGACGACGGTCGGGGCGTCGTCGACGGCGACGGCCTCGCGCAGCTGGGCGCGGACCTGGTCGGCGTCGCGCGGGGCGGCGATGCGCAGGGAGGGCACGCACTGCAGGATCGACATGTCCCACATGCCGTTGTGCGAGGCACCGTCCGTGCCCGTGATGCCGGCCCGGTCCAGGACGAAGGTCACGCCGCACTTGTGCATGGCGACGTCCATGAGGACCTGGTCGAAGGCACGGTTGAGGAAGGTCGCGTAGACCGCGAAGACGGGGTGCAGCCCGCCCGTGGCGAGCCCGGCCGCGGAGACCGCGCCGTGCTGCTCGGCGATCCCGACGTCGTAGATGCGGTCCGGGAAGGCCTCCTCGAACTTGCCGAGGCCGACGGGCTGGAGCATGGCCGCGGTGATGGCGACGATGTCCTCCCGCTCGTGGCCGAGCTTGACCATCTCCTCGCCGAAGACCGACGTCCAGTCGAGGCCGGACGTGGAGATCGGCAGGCCGGTGTCCGGGTGGATCTTGCCGACGGCGTGGAAGCGGTCCGCCTCGTCCTCGAGGGCGGGGGTGTAACCGCGGCCCTTCTCGGTGAGGCAGTGCACGATGACCGGACCGCCGAAGCGCTTGGCCCGCTGGAGCGCCGACTCCAGGGCCTCGATGTCGTGGCCGTCGATCGGGCCGACGTACTTCAGCCCGAGGTCCTCGAACATGCCCTGCGGGGCGATGAAGTCCTTGAGGCCCTTCTTGGCGCCGTGCAGGGTTTCGTAGAGCGGCCTGCCGACGACCGGCGTGCGCTCCAGGAGGTCCTTGCCGCGGGCCAGGAAGCGCTCGTACCCGTCGGTGGTGCGGAGAGTGGCGAGGTGGTTCGCGAGGCCGCCGATGGTAGGGGCGTACGAACGCTCGTTGTCGTTGACGACGATCACGAGCGGGCGGTCCTTGGCGGCGGCGATGTTGTTCAGCGCCTCCCAGGCCATGCCGCCCGTGAGCGCGCCGTCACCGATGACGGCGACGACGTGGTCGTCCTTGCCCAGGACCTCGTTGGCCTTGGCGAGGCCGTCGGCCCAGCCGAGCACCGTCGAGGCGTGCGAGTTCTCGATGACGTCGTGCTCGGACTCGGCGCGGGACGGGTATCCGGAGAGGCCGCCCTTGCTCTTGAGCTTCGAGAAGTCCTGCCGGCCGGTGAGCAGCTTGTGCACGTAGCTCTGGTGACCGGTGTCGAAGAGGACCTTGTCCTGCGGGGACTCGAAGACCCGGTGCAGGGCGATGGTCAGCTCGACCACACCCAGGTTCGGGCCGAGGTGGCCCCCGGTCTTGGACACCTCCTCGACGAGGAAGGTGCGGATCTCCCCGGCGAGCTGGTCGAGCTGCTCGAGGCCGAGCCGGTCCAGGTCGCGCGGTCCCCCGATGCGGGTCAGCAGGTCCACCCGTGCCTCCTTGCGTAAGAGCTGGTCGAGCGTGTCGATCCGATGAGTCTAATGTTCCGCCGGCGGGCACGGTCATCGGGCGGCGCATTCCGCCCTGCCGCGCCGGGGCGCGCCGGACACGCGTGTGCCCGGCATCGCGGAGGATGCCGGGCACATGTCCGCAGGTGCGAAGGTCAGGCGCGGCCTGCGGTCTTCTGCGTCTTGCGGGTGATGGAGTCGATGACGA
This sequence comes from Streptomyces sp. NBC_01341, assembly GCF_035946055.1. Taxonomy (NCBI): domain Bacteria; kingdom Bacillati; phylum Actinomycetota; class Actinomycetes; order Kitasatosporales; family Streptomycetaceae; genus Streptomyces; species Streptomyces sp. NBC_01341. The sequence goes on from NZ_CP108364.1 coordinate 1,543,319, forward strand.
CCGTGATGAGAAGAACAGCGCCGGTGATCATGTAGTTGATCGGCGTGGCGATGCCCTCGAGGGCGAGGCCGTACTGGATCGAGACGATCACCATGACGCCGAGCAGGGCGTTCCAGGTGCGGCCACGGCCACCGAAGAGGCTGGTGCCGCCGATGACGGCCGCCGCGATGACGTTCATCAGGAGGTCGCCGCCGCCGGAGCCCTGGTTGGCCGCCGCGATCTTGGAGGCCCAGAACAGGCCGCCGATCGCCGCGAAGGTGCCGGCGATGGCGAAGACCGAGATCCGGATCGCGGTGACGTTGATGCCCGCACGGCGGGACGCCTCGACGCTGCCGCCGAGCGCGAAGATCTTCCGGCCGTAGGCGGTGCGGCGCAGGACGAAGTCCGTGCCGACCAGGACGACGAGGAAGAGGACCAGGGCCAGCGGGAGACCGCGGTACTGGTTGAACATGAACGCGGCGCCGAAGGAGAACAGCGCCAGGATGACGGTGCGCACCACGATGTCGACGACCGGCCGCGACGGGACGCCGGCCGCCTCACGGCGGCGGGTGTCCAGGAAGGCGGAGAGGAAGTAGCCGATGACCGCGACGGCCGCGAGGCCGTAGGCGGCGGCGACGTCCGCGAAGTAGTACGTGGTCAGCTTGCCGATGACGCCGTCGCTGTCCAGGTTGATGGTGCCGGTGTCACCGAGCAGCTGGAGCATGAAGCCCAGCCAGAACAGCAGACCGGCGAGGGTGACGGCGAAGGCGGGGGCGCCGATCCGTGCGAAGAAGAAGCCGTGGATCGCGCCGATGAGAGCGCCGCTGGCGATCGCGATGAGGACGGCGAGCCACTCGTTCACCCCGTGGGTGACGCTGAGCACGGCCACGACCGCTCCGGCGACACCACTGACCGAGCCGACCGAGAGGTCGATCTCGCCGAGCAGCAGCACGAAGATGATGCCGACGGCCATCATGCCGGTGGCCACCATCGTCACGGCGATGTCGCTGACGTTCTTCGCGGAGAGGAACTCGGAGTTCAGGCTCTGGAAGACGACGCAGATGATGAGCAGGCCGATGACCACGGGGATCGAGCCGAGGTCACCACCGCGCATCTTGCGCTTGAACTCGGTGAGGTATCCGGCGAGGCCCTGCTCGCGGACGAGCAGCCGGGGGTCGACCACGGTGTCGGCGCCCTTGGCCGCCTCCGGGTTGACCACTGCCGTGGACGTCTTGTCGGTTGTCACTTCTGGGCCTCCGCGTTGCGCGCCGCACGACGGGTCACGGCGTTCTCCGTGGCGCCCGTGATGGCGGAGATGATCTCTTCCTGCGAGGTCGTCTTCACGTCGAAGACCCCGTTGTTCCGGCCGAGCCGGAGCACGGCGACCTTGTCGGCGACGGCCTTCACATCGGCCATGTTGTGGCTGATGAGGATGACCGCGTGACCGCGCTCGCGCAGCCGCTCGACGAGGTCGAGGACCTGTGCGGTCTGCTCGACGCCGAGTGCGGCGGTGGGCTCGTCGAGGATGACGAGCTTGGGCTCGCCCAGCATCGAACGCGCGATGGCGACCGTCTGGCGCTGACCGCCGGACAGGGACGCGATCGGAATGCGGACGCTGGGGATGCGGATCGACAGCGTGCTCAGGAGCTCGCGCGAGCGGCGCTCCATCTCGACCTCGTCGAGGATCCCGAACTTGCGGAGCTCCCTGCCGAGGTAGAGGTTGCCGACGACGTCGATGTTGTCGCAGAGCGCGAGGTCCTGGTAGACGGTCGCGATCCCCAGGTTCTGGGCATCGTGCGGCTTGGATATCTGGACCGGACGGCCGTCCCACTCGATGACTCCGTCATCGATGGGGTGGACACCTGCGATCGTCTTGACCAGCGTTGATTTACCGGCGCCGTTGTCACCCACCAGGGCGACCACCTCACCGGCGTGGACCTCAAGCTCTACGTCGGTGAGCGCCTGGACGGCACCGAATCGCTTGGAGACCCCTCGCAACGCCAACACGGGCGTAGCGGACACGTGAACCATCTCCTTCGCCGCCTGACCCGGCGGGGATACCGCGCCTCTGGGGGGAGGCGCGGTGGTTGAGCAGAAGAGTGAGAAAAGAATCGGAAGCGTTCCGTCCGACGCCCGGCCCGGTAGCGGGACAGTTGGTGGGCCGGGCGCCGGACAGGCTTCGGGACCGCCCGGCCCGGCCCCGGAGGGCCTTGCCGGGCGGAGGGGGCCTACTTCAGGCCCGCTGCGGCGCAGGCGTCCTTGTACTTGGCCGAGCAGATCTCGTCGAGCGTCCAGATGCCGTCCTTGATGACGGTGTCCTTGATGTTCTCCTTGGTCAGCGAGATGACCGGGACGAGAACGGTCGGAATGCCCTTGGTGCCGGCATTGTCGATCTTGGACGTGGCGATGGAGTCGAGCTTCTCACCCTTGGCGAGCGCGACGGCCATCTCGGCGGCGACGATGCCCTCCTGCGGGTAGGACTTGTAGACGCTCATGAACTGCTCACCGGTGACGATGCGCTGCACACCGGCGAGTTCGGCGTCCTGGCCGGTGACCGGCGGGAGCTTGGAGAGGCCGGCCGACTTGAGGGCCTGGATGATGCCGCCCGCCATGCCGTCGTTGGCGGAGTAGACGCCGGCGATCTTGTCCTTGCCCAGGGCCGTGATCGCGCCCTCCATGTTGGAGTTGGCGTTCTCCGGCTTCCACTCCTTGGTGTCGTACTCCTTGCCGTAGGTCACCTTGCCGTCGAGCACCGACTTGGCGCCCTTCTTGAAGAGCGCGGCGTTCGGGTCGGTGATCGCACCGTTCATCATGACGATGGTGGGCTTGGCGGCGTCGCCCAGGGCCTCCAGGAGGGCCTTGCCCTGCGCGCGGCCGACCTCTTCGTTGTCGAAGGAGGTGTAGGCGTCGATCGGGCCCTCGGCGAGGCGGTCGAAGGCGACGACGGGGATGCCCTCGTCCTTGGCCTTCTTCACGCTGTTCTCGATGGCCTTGGCGTCGACGGCGTCGACGATGAGCGCGTCGACCTTGTTCGTGATCATTGTGTCGACCTGCTGCGCCTGCAGTGTGGCGTCCTGCTTGGCGTTGGCGTAGACGACCTCCGCCTTGCCGCCGGTCAGCTCGCTGACCTTCTTCTCGATGATCGGCTTGTCGAACTTCTCGTAGCGAGCGGTGACGTTCTCGGGAAGGAGCAGACCGATCTTGATCGCGTCGCCCTTCTTGCCCGAGTCCGTGGAGGCCTTGTCGCCGGACTCCTTCGCACTACCGCAAGCAGCGAGCGAGACAGCCATGGTGGTGGCGGCAACGGCAACGGCGGCACGACGCATACGCGTGTTCATTTCGAACCTCCCTGACGAGGCCGCGACGTTGCGGCCGAGGTGGCTGGAAGTCAACTCGGCCGCGCCGCCAGCGTCAAGGAGTAAATACTTAACGAGATGACAACGGTGCCATTCGTTATCTAAGTGAAGGCGGGAGTCGCTGCGGGAAGGGTGCTCTCCAAAAGGGTCGAATCGCCCATTTCGCTGAGCGCGAGGGCGAGCGCGCCCAGCACCTCGGCCCGCGCTCCGAGCGCGCCGGGGAGCACGGAGAGCTGCCGGGCGGCGCTGGGGATGGCATAGCGCGAGACCGAGTCGCGGATGGGACCCAGCACCAACTCCCCTGCCTCCGCGAGGGATCCGCCGAGCACCACGCGACTCGGGTTGAGCAGGTTGCACAGGTTGGCCACCCCGCTGCCGATGTGCCGCCCCACGTCCCCGATGACCCTGCGGCAGCCCGGATCGCCCTCACGGGCCAGCTGCACCACCCGGTCCATCGTGAGATCGGGACCGTGGCTCGGCATGAGCAGGGGCAGGACGTACCGGGCGGCCGTGAAGGTCTCCAGGCAGCCGCGGTTGCCACAGCGGCAGACGGGGCCCGATTCGTCGAGCGTGATGTGCCCTATCTCGCCGGCCGTGCCGCCCGGGCCCCGGTAGATGTGCCCGTCGATCACCAGACCGGCGCCCACACCGCTCGCGACCTTGATGTACGCCAGATCCCTGACCCCGCGGCCGCTGCCCCAGACGAGTTCGCCGAGCGCCCCGAGATTGGCGTCGTTGTCCACGTACACCGGGACCCCGAGGCGGCCGGCGAGCTCCTGACTGGGATTGATGCCCGTCCAGCCCGGCAGGATCGAGGTGGAGCCCAGGGTTCCGGATTCGACGTCGATGGGTCCCGGCACGCCGAGTCCCACGCCGATCACCTTCTCGGGACTGATCCCCGTGGTCTCGACCAGGCGGTTGACCAGCTGTTCCGCCCGGCCGAAGCCCTGGGCGGACGAGGCGTCGACGTCCAGCGGCTCGGATTCCTCGGCCAGCACCTGGTGGGCGAGGTTCCCGATGGCGACACGGAGGTGGGTGTGCCCGAAATCAACCCCTATGACGATGCCGGCATCCCCACTGAGGGAGACACTGCGGGCACGGCGCCCGCCCGCCGAGGTGGGCGTCACCTCGACCGTGCCGCCGTCCTTGAGTTCGCGCACGATGTTGGAGACAGTGGCCGCGGAGAGGCCGGTGCTTCTGGCGATCTCGGCCTGGGTCAGGGACCCCGCCATTCTTACGGCACGCACGACCCGCTCAAGATTGGCCCGATGCAGAGATGTCTGCGACCCCGGAGTCTCCATCGACTCACTCACTCCTGCCGTTTTCTCTAACATGTGAACCCTAAGCTGAGCGTTTTGGGGTGCCCCCCGTCAAGACCTGAGCAGTGGAGGCCTCTGACGAGCACGTCGCTCCCGCGGCCCGCCGTCGCCTTCGACGGGCGTCAGGACGAGGTCGCCGGCCCCCCTGGCGGGCACGCGCGCGACCGGCGATTCGTCGCCCGCAGCCGTGATTTACGGGGTCAGCACCCCACTCGGCCGCCCCGCGCCTCCACCGGTTTCCGGCCCTCGCCGCCCAAAGGCGTTTCCCCGCACGGCCGTCGGCGGCTCGCGGCGGGCGCCCGCACAAGCCGTCGGCCGGCGGCGGAAGTTCACGCCGTGAACGGCCGACGCCCCGCACGCGGACATGCGGACGCCCCAACCGCACTGTTCGGCAGGCCACTTACGGGACTGCGGACCGGAACTCCACCGACCCGGCTCCACATCCGCTTCGCGCACGATCCCGGGATCGCACGCAACTGTGCGGGACGGACGCGTGGACGTCCGCCCCGCACGGGCGCCGCTACGGCCGGGTCCGGCGCCTACCGGACCGCAGGCGCGCCGGGACCTACCGGTAGCGCTCGGCGCGACGGCGCCGCGAGGGCTCCGCCACGTCCATGATGACTCCGGCTCCCCGGCCGGGGGTCTCCCGCCATGTCCGAAGCTTCGCGGCGACCTTCGGCAGGTTCTTGTCGTCCGGCCCGGCAGCGAGGTAGAACAGGCCCTCGTCGGCCGGCCGGTCGTCGCCGCCCCAGCGGACGAGACCCTCGGTGTCGGCGATGACGTCCCGGAGCACGAGCTGTTGCGCGGTGGTCAGGCCGCCCCGCACGCCGGGCGGGTAGGAGCCGGGCCTGATCACCACCGCCGTGCCCGACGCCTGGTTGGAGCGCGGCCGGGCGGTGTCCCTCACCTTCCCGGGGGCCACCCAGCCCTGGATCGGCGTCGGCTCCCCCGGGAGGCCCATCGCGTCGATCTCGTAGTGGAACCGGCGGACGACGTGCAGCAGGAGCGTCGCGGCGTCGCCCTCGCGCAGGGAGACCTTCAGCCCCGTGCCCGCCACGGAGTGCGTGACGATCTCGCCCTCCGCGTCGACGGCCTTCTGCATCTCCCAGCCGTTGCCGGACGGGCGGCCGGTCAGGAGCCGTCGGCGGCGGTCCTCGAAATCGCTCAGCGCCTTCTTCAGCCGGTCGTTCCGGAGAGGCGGCGCGCCGGTCACGGTCTGGGCGGCAGCGGCCGGGGTTGCGAGGACGCCGCCCGAGGCGAGGGTCGCGGCGGTGACTCCGGCCGCCACGGTGAGTGCGTGTCTGCGGGACATCTCGGTACGGATCACGATCGGCCTGCCTTCCTTTGTGTCGCCTGCCGCTTGCGGTGGAGCAGCAGGGAGACAGTCCCCGCCGCCAGAGCGAGCAGCAGCAGTACGGCGATGGTCGGGTTGATGTACTCGGGGACGACGGCGGTGTGGCTGGAGCCGTCGGGCATGCGGCACACGAGCCGCAGCGGGATGAAGTCTCCGGTGGTCGCCTCGGCGCCCGGCCTCTGCAGCTCGCCGTCGACGTACGCGCAGCGTGTGCCGCGCTCCTGCCGGTCGAGCAGGAGCAGGTGCAGACAGCCCCACAGATACAGGGCGAGGGCCCCGGCCGACGCCAGCAGCGTGGCGTCACGCCATGTGGACGCCGGGGTACGGGCCGGGCGCCCCTGCCTCGCGAACCGGGAGCCCAGGTGTGCGGCGATGCCGCACAGGGCCGCCGCTCCCGCGATCAGGATCGTCAGAAGTGCCGTGAAACTGTGCCCCTGGTAGGGGTCGGAAGCTGCGAACACGGAACGTCAGGCTCCCCGGACGGCGCTGTTGTACTTCTCGAAGATCGCGTAGAGGGGCATCCGCAGTGTCGCGTCGCTGAACGCGGGTTCCACCGGGCCCTGGTAGCGGCGGAGCACCTCGTAGATCTCGGTCTGCGTGTAGTCGAGAGCGGGACGGCGCTGGGGCGTCTCCGTCGCGTCGCCCTGCTTGCCGTCGGCGCCCCAGATGTGGATGTGGGCGACGGTCCGGACGTTGTAGGCGTTGTCCTCCAGAAGCTTGATCCACATCTTGTACCGGTCCGCGTCCGGGCTCGGGCGGACGTCGGCCGGGTCGAGGATCGTGCCGTCGGCGAGGCCCGCGTTGATGGAGTTGTTCCACGCCAGGATGCCGATGCGGCCCTGGATCTGGCCGACGCCGGTGCTGCTGTCCTGCACCTTGGAGACACCGGGGAGGTTCTGGGCCCAGTCGGGGACGGTACCGGTGTAGTAGAACCCGACGCCGCCGTCCTTGATGAGGTCCTCCTGCCCGTAGTGGCAGAACTCCCAGAAGGCGGTGGTCTGGATGAGGGCTTTGCGCATCCGGTAGCGACGGGCGGTGGAGGTGATGACGTCGTCGAGCGACATGATCGTCTCCAGGCACTGCCTGCGCGTGTAGATGTTGTTCGACTGTTCGCCTCTGCCGATGGACTTCATGTATTCGGTGGCTTCGTCGGCGAGGGCCTCCCAGTAGGAGAGGTCGAACCCGATGTCGAGCTTCTGGGCCGGAGGCGCGTCGAAGTCGCCCTGCCCCGTGTCACGCCCGGAGGCGATGTTGTTGTCGATCTCGATGTGCCCGTCGCCGGACCCGATCGACTTGGTGACGATCTGGTCGAACGCCCAGTTCTCCGGCATCGCGTAGCCGAGGTTCCCGGAGAAGCCGGAGGACATGTTGGAGACGAAGCTGGTCCCCGCGTAGCCGGCGTCGGAGATGCGGGAACACGCGTTGCGCGGACCGTAGACACCGATCTTGTACGGATTGCCCATCCGGCTCATCTGGGCCGCCACGCTCTTGAAGTACGGGAGGATGTGCGAGGTGACCTCGTCGTCGACCGCGTCGTAGTCCACCGCGAAGTAGATCCGGCTGCCGGGCTTGAAGCCGTGCTCCTCGGCCTTGTACGCGGCGTTCGCGCAGTCCGTGACGCCCTGGGCCGGGCTGTAGTAGTCCACCGAACGGGCCCAGGTCTGGTAGATGGGGTAGCAGCGCAGCCCGTACTCCTTGATCGTGGCGAGCTCGCCCGGCTGGATCTCCTTCTCGGGCAGGTCGGTCGTGGACGGGTTGTACAGGTAGCGGCCGATGTACTTGTAGCCCGCGCTCTTCAGCGCCTGCGCGCGGGCGGGGGTGATCTTCGTGACGCCGTCGCACGCCTCGCCCTGCCGCGTCTGGTCGCCGTAGGACACCAGCAGCGAGGACCAGGTGCGGAAGTCGGCCGTGCCGTTGTCCGCGAGGTGCATGAACGACTGGAAGGTGCTGACGGCGGACGCCAGCGAGGAGGTGAACGAGGACGAGAAGGCCACGGGGCGCTTGTTGAGCACCATGCCGGCGGTGAAGAGCTGGACCCACACCCCCGAGCTGCCGGTGGACAGCGTGTGGCTCTTCAGTCCCGTCTGCGTGCCCGGACCGAAGACCCCGTTCGCCGTGCCGTCGGCCATGCCGAGCTCGTACTGGATGGCGTACAGCATCGACTTCGCGACGTCACGCGAGTGGTGGCCGTCGCACGGGATGATGTAGAAGTCCTTGCGCAGGACGTAACGCCCGTTCAGCCACTGCTGGATGGAGCGGATGGTGTCGGAACCGGAGTTGACCGTGACGTAGGCGTCCATGTTGAACAGGCCCTTGACGGTCTTGGGCCAGAGGGCGCCGCCCGGGTAGGTGACGTCCACCCCCATGTTCTGGTGCAGCTTCGCCACGGCGTCCTGGACGCGGGAGTTGTACGTGCCGTCGATGTCACCGCCGTCGTACCCCTTGCAGTACAGGGCGGACTGGAGGATCCGGCAGAAGTTCGCGGAGGGGACCGTGCTCGCGTCCAGTTTGCCGTACTTCGAGGCGATCGCGGCGAGGGTGCCGTCGCCGAAGTTGTTGGACAGCGAACCGATGCCCATCTCGTACTGCAGAGCCCGGGTCAGGGCGTACATCACGGTCCAGCTGGTCTGGCCGTTCTCGTCGAGCTTCGACATGCCGAGGGTCGCGCCGTTGCCGTACGTGGTGTTGATGAATCTCTGGGCGCGAAGCACCATCTCGTCAGCCATGAACTCCCCTTTCACGGGACCGGAGGAAGACGTCCGGGAGCGCTGGAAGGAGAGAGTCCGTGTTCCGGCGCACGCCGGTGCCGCGCGCGTCGGCCCCGCGCCGGATGAAGATCCGCCGCCCGCCGATCACGCGGCGCCCCCCTTGGCCCCCGTACCAACAGCCGCTCAGTAAGCGCTTGTTGAAGCCACCGAGGTGACCCGTCGTCCACCCTCATCCACCCCCGGCGACCGTTCAAGTCCTGTTCGGGCGGGTCCGACGGGTATGCCTGGTACGGACCAGATCTTGTGACGGTCCCGCATCCGGATCGGTGCCGAACCAGTACGCGCACCATGTTTGAAGTTCCGGAAGTGAACCTGGGAGGCGCATGGTTGACCGGATTCCGGATCAGACCGCACCCTCGCACCCGCATCCCCGGCAGGTCCACCCGCTCCTACGCCAGGAGGGCCGCACCCCTCGCGGGACGCGGCCCTCCTGGCGATCGTGTGCGGCGGGACCGTCCCGCGGTGTCCTACTTCAGCGCCCCCGCCGTCAGACCCGCGACGACCTGCCGCTGGAAGACGATGTAGGCCAGGAGCACCGGCAGCATCGCCATGACCAGGCCGGCGAAGAGGCCGGACCAGTCGCCCTTGTACCCCTGGCTCGTGGCCAGTTCGACCAGCCCCTGGGAGAGCACCTTGCCGTCCGGGTCCGTGTTCAGCACCGTCGGCAGCATGTACTGGTTCCACTGCCCGAGGAAGTTGAAGATGCCGACGCTGATCAGGCCGGGCTTGGCCATCGGCAGCATCACCTGGAAGAAGGTGCGGCTGTGCGAGGCCCCGTCGAGCATGGCCGCTTCCGCGATCGACGTCGGCAGGGTCCGGAAGAACGAGGTGAGGAAGAAGACGGTGAACGGGAGCGAGTAGGCGATGTAGACCAGGATCAGCCCGTGCACCGAGTTCAGCAGGCCCATGTTGTTCATGACGAAGAACAGCGGGACCAGCGCCAGGATGATCGGGAAGCTCATCCCCCCGATGAAGAGGAAGTAGATGAACCGGTTCCCCGGGAAGTCGAACCGCGCCAGCACGTACGCCGCCATCGAGCCGAGCAGCAGGGTGCCGATGAGGGAACCGCCCACCACCATGATGGTGTTGAGGAAGTAGTCGCTCATGTGCGCCTGGTTCCAGGCGCGCGACCAGTTCTCGAAGTGGAGCCTGTCCGGCAGCGACCAGGGCGTCGACAGGATCGAGTCGTCCGTCTTGAAGGACGCCATCACCGCCCAGAGCAGCGGCATGACGACGAGAACCGCCCAGATGATCAGCACTCCGTGCGAGAAGACGTTGAGGACCTTGCCCTCGCTGCTCTTCGCCGTCTCGCCGGCCGGCGCGCCGGTCTTCGTCACCGGCGAGCGCTGGGCCGGGACGGCGGGAGGGGTCTCAGTGACCTTCATGCGTGCTCACCTCGTACAACTGTCGAGCCGGCCACCGGGACCGAACTGTTCTGCGTGCCACCGGTCGTCCGGTCGCCGTACCGCGAGGGGCCCGGCATCAGAACTCCAGCCGCTCGCGCCGGCCCAGCCGCATCACGATGCCCGCGAAGAGCATGGTGACGATGAGCAGACCGACGCCGATCGTCGTCGCGTAACCGGCCTGGGCGTCCCTGAAGGCCGTCTGGTAGACGTACAGCGGCAGGACGGTGGTGGAGTAGTCCGGGCCTCCCGGGCCGACCGTCATGACCTGTACGGCGGTGAATGCCTCGACACCGAGCGCCAGGATGCCCATGTAGACCCAGCCCGACTGCACGGTGTCCCAGAGCAGCGGGAGCGTGATCTTGAAGAACGTCGTGATGCGGCTGGCGCCGTCGAGCAGCGCCGCCTCGTAGAAGTCCTTCGGGATGGACGCCATGCCGGCGGAGAAGAGGACGACGAAGAATCCGACCGTCGACCAGATCAGCACGACCATCACGCAGTAGAGCGCGAGGTCGGGATCGCCGAGCCAGTCCGGCTGCAGGCTCTTGAGACCGACGGCCTTGAGTGCCTCGTTCAGCATTCCGGACGACGGGTTGAACGCGAACTGGAACAGCAGGGCCACGATCACGATCGACAGGACCTGGGGGAAGAAGTAAGCGATCTTGTAGAAGGAGGAGCCGCGCACCCCGGCGACCGCGGCGCTTTTGCGCCGACGGCCGCCGACATTGAGCATGAAGGCGAAGAAGAGCGCGAGGCCCAGCGTCACCAGCGGCAGCAGCAGGGCGAGCAGCACGCTGTGCTGCAGGGACTTCCAGAAGATGTCGTCGCCGAGCATCCGACTGTAGTTGTCGAAGCCGACCATCCGGAAGTCCGGGCTGAGTCCGGTCCAGTCCGTGAACGAGTAGTAGATGGACTGGGCGAAGGGCCAGATGACGAAGATGGCGTACAACGCCAGCGGGACCACGAGGAATCCCGCGATGAACCGGTACTTGCCGTGCTGCATCGTTTACCGACCCCGATTTCCGAGCGGGTGCCGCCGCTGGTGACGGTTGCTCACTGGTGCTTGTAGTGCTTGATGGACTGGTCCTTGGCTGCCGCGTCCGCGAAGGCCTGGATCTTCTTGATGGTCTCCGCCGGGGTCGCGCGGCCCGCCATCATCTCGCCGATTCCGGCGATACCGATCTGCTCCTTCTGCAGCTTCACGTACCAGTCCTGCAGACGCGGGTTCACCACGTTGTCGCCGGCCGTCTTGAGGACGTCGACACCGGACTGCATGGCGGTGGAGAGCGTCAGCCCGTCGGTGCCGCCGTTGAAGGCGCTGAGGGACTTCACCGACTTGGTGAAGTTCTTCGAGGAGTCCTCGCTGAGCATGATGCGCAGCTGCTCCATCGCCCCCTCGGGGTTCTTCGCCTTGGCCGGGACGACGAAGGGCTCGCCGCCGGACGCCCAGATGGTGCCGAAGGGCAGCTTGTCGGACGAGTCGAGGCTGGACGGCGCGCCGACCATCATCTTGAAGTCGTCCGGCGTGGTCGGGGCGGCCTCGTTCTCCACCCACGAGCCGTTCGGGATGAAGAGCGCCTTGCCCTTGGTCCACTCGGTCTGCGACTGGATGTGGGTCAGGCCGGGTGTGCCCTTGAGGATGTAGCCCTTCTTGTAGAGCTCGTAGTACGCCTCGAACGCGGCCTTGACGGCCGGGTCCTTCCAGGCGTTCGGCTCGAGGTTGTCGATCTTGTCGAGGACCTCGCGGCCGCCGATCTTGCCGATGAAGGGGTACAGGGAGAAGGGCAGGTAGTACGGGTACTTGCCGGGGTAGGTCCAGCCGGCGATGCCCTTCTTCTTCGCCTTCTCGCAGAGCGCGAGCATGTCGTCCCAGTTCTCCGGGTACGTCGCGTCGAGCTTCTCGAGGTTGGTCTGGGAGTACCAGACGCCGTAGACCGTGTACGCGTAGTACATGATCCAGACGGGGTCGCCGTCGAACTGGCCCATCTCCAGGACACCGGGGCGGAGCGTGTCGCGGACCTTCTTGGCCGGGTCGTCGTAGGACGGGGCGTCCATGAGCGGCGTGAGGTCGAGCAGCTGCTTCTTGCCGACGAGGACACCCATGTCCATCTGCTCGGCGCCCGAGTTGTCGATGAGGTCCGGCGGGGTACCGCCGTTGAAGCGCGGCTGCAGCGTCGACTGGATCTTCTCGGTCGCGGCGTGCTTGACCTTCGGAGCCTTGGGGAAGGCCGCGTTGTACTTCTTCTCGGCGTCGATGGCGTACTGCTCACCGAAGCCGCCGTTGAAGATGACGACCTCGAGGGCGGCGGTCTCGTTGACTCCGAGCGGGTTCTTGGCGCTCTTGGTGCCCTTTTCGACCTTGTCGTCACCTCCGCTGTCGCTACTCGCGCAAGCCGACAGGAAGCTCATCGTCGGAACAGCGATCAGGCCGAGTGCGGCAGAACGCTTGATCAGATCGCGACGGCCAAGGCCCTCATTCGTGCGGCCTGAGATGGATCCCATGCTCAAGTCCTCGCCTTCTACAGGACTCAGGCGGTGTACCGGTCACCCATGGTGAATTCGCCTCAGGCGAAGGGTCCCGCCACCGCGGTCAGTTGCGCTTGGGTCGTGCACATTTCGTCGTGACTATGCAGTGGAGGAGTTCCGGGAACCGTATAGCAGGTCGCTTCTCGCACCCCGCGGACGTGCACCCTCCCCCGCGTCCGCGCGCCGTTGTGAAGCGGCTGTGCAGACGCCGACAGGTATAGTCCACTTGCCGCCAACTGAGCAAGATCGAATGCATGGTTGAGCGGCCATCTTTCCCGAGTTGAGACCTCGCGGACGCTTCGGCACCGTGCGCCCTCGCACGGATGCACCGTTTCTCGCAATACGGTCGAATCACCAGGGCGACCCCGCGCAACACCCTTGACACATGCGGTCACTTGGCTCCCTACTGGAACACGTATTGCATGATGACAACGTTGTCCAAGCATGTCCCCGGGAGGAATGGCTCCGTATGCAGCCCCTACGTGGTCCCCAGCAAGGCTCGCGCCACAGACAAAGCCACTCGGCCGCGGTCCTCGCGGCCTCTCTCGTGCTGGCTCTCGCAGCGCCCACGACGGCCTTCGCACAGTCGTCCGCCGCCGCCCATAAACCGTCCCGCGAAACGACGTTCAGCTCTTCCTTCGAAACCGACGAGAAGCAGCCGGACTGGCGCAACACGGTCGAAGAGAGCGCGGACGGCAAGAAGCGGGCATCGGGTGTCGACGGTGGATTCACCGCCGGAATACCGGGCAATGTCACCGACCGGGTCACGGATCTGCGGGCGAGCGGCGAGAACGCCGGTTCCGGTGAGGTCAAGGAGAACCTGGTCGACGTGGAACCGGGCAGCAAATGGCTGGCCTTCGCGACGACCGGCTGGGTCGAGTTCGACCTCTCCGAGCCCACCAAGGTCGTCACCTACGCCCTGACCTCGGCGAACGACCACGCCGAGCGGGACCCGAAGGACTGGACCCTCAAGGGCTCCGCCGACGGAAAGACCTGGACCGACCTGGACACGCGCACCGGTGAGACGTTCTCCGAGCGCCACCAGACCAAGTCGTACGACTTCACCACGGGCACCGCCTACCAGCACTTCCGGCTGGAGTTCACGAAGAACAACGGTGCGTCGGACGCGATCCAGCTCTCCGACGTCCAGTTCTCCGACGGGGACACGACGACGCCCGCCCCCGCCGAGATGCGCAGCCAGGCCGACCGCGGGCCCTCGGGCTCCCCCACCGCCAAGCAGGGCGCGGGCTTCACCGGCAAGAAGGCCCTGCGGTACGCCGGTACGCACAAGCCGGACGGCCGCGCGTACTCGTACAACAAGGTCTTCGACGTCGACACGGCGGTCACCAAGGACACCCAGCTGTCCTACCTGGTCTATCCGCAGATGACCGAGACGGACCTCGACTACCCCGCCACGCACGTGGCCGTGGACCTCGCGTTCACCGACGGCACGTACCTCAGCGAGCTGAAGGCAACCGACTCCCACGGCGGGTTCCTCACCCCGCAGGGCCAGGCCGACGCCAAGCGGCTGTACGTCAACCAGTGGAACAAGGTCGCCTCGCGCATCGGCACGGTGGCCGCCGGCAAGACGGTCGACCGGATCCTGGTTGCGTACGACTCCCCCAAGGGCCCGTCGAAGTTCCAGGGCTGGATCGACGACATCGCGCTCGCCCCGAAGGCCCCGGAGAAGCGCAAGGCGCACCTCTCGGACTACGCCTCGACGGTGCGCGGCACCAACTCCAGCGGTGGCTTCTCGCGCGGCAACAACTTCCCCGCGACCGCGGTCCCGCACGGCTTCAACTTCTGGACGCCGGTCACGAACGCCGGCACCACGAGCTGGCTCTACGACTACGCGCGCGGCAACAATGCCGACAACCTGCCCACCCTGCAGGCTTTCAGCGCCAGTCACGAGCCGAGCCCCTGGATGGGCGACCGCCAGACCTTCCAGATGATGCCGTCCGCGGCCGCGGGCACCCCTGACGCCTCCCGCACGGCCCGCGCGCTGCCGTTCCGCCACGAGAACGAGACCGCGACGCCGCACTACTACGGCGTGACGTTCGAGAACGGCCTCAAGGCCGAGATGACGCCCACCGACCACGCGGCGCGCATGCAGTTCACCTATCCCGGTGACGACGCGAGCCTCGTCTTCGACAACATCTCCAACGACGGCGGTCTCACCCTCGACCCGGAGACCGGTTCGTTCACCGGTTACTCCGACGTGAAGAGCGGCGGCTCCACCGGGGCGACCCGGCTCTTCGTATACGGTTCCTTCGACGCGCCGGTCACCGACAGCGGCAAGCTGAAGGGCGGCGGCGGTGACGACGTCACCGGCTTCTTCCGCTTCGACGCGGGTAAGGACCACAAGGTCGGTCTTCGCCTGGCCACCTCGCTGATCAGCGTCGACCAGGCGAAGAAGAACCTCGCCACGGAGCTTCCGGAGAAGACCTCCTTCGACAAGGTGCGCAAGAACGCGCAGAAGGCCTGGGACAAGATCCTCGGCAAGGTCGAGGTCGAGGGTGCGAACGCCGACCAGCTGACCACCCTCTACTCCAGCCTGTACCGGCTCTTCCTCTACCCGAACTCGGGCTTCGAGCAGGTCGACGGGGTCTCCACCTATGCGAGCCCGTTCTCGCCGCAGACCGGGGCCGACACCCCCACCCACACCGGTGCGAAGATCGTCAAGGGTGAGGTGTACGTCAACAACGGCTTCTGGGACACCTACCGGACGACCTGGCCGGCTTACTCCTTCCTGTCGCCGAAGCAGGCCGGCAGGATGGTCGACGGCTTCGTCCAGCAGTACAAGGACGGCGGCTGGATCTCCCGCTGGTCCTCGCCCGGTTACTCCGACCTGATGACCGGGACCAGTTCGGACGTGGCCTTCGCCGACGCGTACGTCAAGGGCGTCGACTTCGACGCCGAGGCGGCGTACGACGCGGCGGTCAAGAACGCCACGGTGACCCCGCCGTCCTCGGGCGTCGGCCGCAAGGGCATGGACACCTCGGTCTTCACCGGATACGCCAACACCTCGACGCACGAGGGCCTGTCGTGGTCGCTGGAGGGCTACCTCAACGACTACGGCATCGCGCAGATGGGCCAGGCGCTCTACAAGAAGACGAAGAAGGAGCGCTACAAGGAGGAGTCCGAGTACTTCCTCAACCGCGCCCGGAACTACGTCAAGCTCTTCGACGACAAGGCCGGCTTCTTCCAGGGCAAGAAGGCGAACGGCGACTGGCGCCTGCCCTCCGACCAGTACGACCCCCGTGTCTGGGGCTACGACTACACGGAGACCAACGGCTGGGGCTACGCCTTCACCGCGCCGCAGGACAGCAAGGGCCTGGCCAACCTCTACGGCGGCCGTGAGGGTCTCGCCAAGAAGCTGGACACGTACTTCTCCACCCCGGAGACCGCCGGACCCGAGTTCGTCGGCTCCTACGGCGGCGTCATCCACGAGATGACCGAGGCACGCGACGTCCGCATGGGCCAGTACGGCCACAGCAACCAGGTCGCGCACCACGCCACGTACATGTACGACGCCGCCTCGCAGCCCTGGAAGACCCAGGAGAAGGTCCGCGAGGTCCTCGGCCGGCTCTACACCGGCAGCGAGATCGGTCAGGGCTACCACGGCGACGAGGACAACGGCGAGCAGTCGGCCTGGTTCCTCTTCTCCTCGCTCGGCTTCTACCCGCTGGTCATGGGCAGTGGTGAGTACGCGATCGGCTCGCCGCTCTTCACGAAGACGACCGTGCACCTGGAGAACGGCCGCGACCTCGTCGTCAGGGCGCCGAAGAACAGCTCGACGAACATCTACGTCCAGGGCCTGAAGGTCAACGGCAAGAAGTGGACCTCCACTTCGCTGCCGCACGACCTGCTGGCCAAGGGCGGCGTGCTGGACTTCGACATGGGCTCCAAGCCGTCGGCGTGGGGCACGGGCAAGGACGCGGCCCCGGTCTCCATCACCAAGGACGACAAGGTGCCCGCGCCCAGGGGCGACGTGCTCAAGGGCGACGGCGCTCTGTACGACAACTCCTCCGCCACCTCGGCCACGGTCGAGACGGCGGACCTGCCGGTCACGACGGGCACGAACGCCGTGCAGTACACCCTGACTTCGGCCACCGCCGCGAAGGCCCCGACGGGCTGGGTGCTGCAGGGGTCGGCGGACGGGAAGTCCTGGAAGGACCTCGACAAGCGGTCCGGCCAGACGTTCGCCTGGGACAAGCAGACCCGGGTGTTCTCGGTGCACGCGCCGGGGACGTACACGCAGTACCGGCTGGTCAGCGACACCGCTGCCACGCTGGCGGAGATCGAGCTGATCTCCTGACGGTCCGCCCGTCCGATCGATTCACCCGGCCGGGGGCGGCCACCCGCACGCAGGGGTGGCCGCCCCCGGTCGTGCCGTGCTCCGCGTGTCCCCGCGGATGCCGTGCGGATGCCGTTCGCGCCGGGCCGGTGCCGCGTCCGGCGGGACCTCCGCGGAGTCGTGCTCGGGCGTGCGGCAGGGACGGCGATCACTGTCGGCGCCCTCGCGGCCGTGGCGCCGGTGGCCGCGTGCGGGCGCCGCCGGCATCGGCAGGACACCTCGGGTGCCCGGCTGACCGCCGGGCACGTCTACGGGCCCGGAGTGGCCCGCCTGCCCTTCTCCGCGCCACGATCCGACATCCACGCCGCTCCCCTTTGAGCTAGTCAGGGTAACTTTGGGCGCTTTCACGGTGTCCCGACACACTCTGCCGATGATCCGTGTCATCCCTTAAGCGATCAGGTGATCAGTACGACAATCATCTCGGCTCGAAGGGGTCTAGCATGCGTAATTCCGCCTCCGCCCGCTCCCGCACCGCCCGCACGGGCATCAAGGCCGCTGCCGCCGTCGCGGTAGCGGGTGTCGCCACTCTGGCCGGTGCTCCCGCCGCGTTCGCCGTCGGCGAGAGCGGCGACATCGACATCCGCTCGGTCAGCTGGCACTCCCGCGGCGACCGCGACGGCGTCGAGGTCTGCAAGTTCGCACTCGTGGCCAACAACTTCGACGCGCTGCCGTTCGTCACCTGGACGATCACCGAGCAGCCCCCGACCGTCCCCCCGGGCGACACGCTCACGGCGTCGCTGCCGCTCATCGACGGCAAGGCTCGCAGCCAGGAGTACCTCCTGCCCGAGGGCACGTACAAGCTCACGTGGCTGGTGGCCGGCGCGCCGCTGAAGCAGAAGAGCTTCGAGGTCGACTGCTCCCGGCCCGAGCGGGAGGGCGGCCAGGGTGGCCAGGGCGGCGGCCGCGCCGAGGGCGGCGAGGGCCGGGGTTCGTCCGAGACCGGCGCGCAGGCCGACAAGAGCAGCAGCAAGGGTGCCGCGGAGATCTACGACAAGCCGTCCGGCGCGGTCCCCGCGGGCGGCGGCGGTGTCCCGGACATGACGAGTGTCAGCTCCGAGAGCGACTCGAACATCGGGACCTCGGCTGCGCTCGTGGCCGGAGCCGCAGGAGTCGCGGGTCTGATCATGGTCCGTCGATCCGCCCGGCGTCGTGCCCGCAACGAGGCATAACACGCGCGGCCGACGGCGACGACGGGGTCCGAGCCGCGCATGCCGGCTCACGATGACCCTGAGTGTGACCTTCTCGCTGGTGACCGGCGTCGTGTGGGCGGTTTCCGACTCGCCCGAGGACGCCTCGTCGGTCACCGCCGCCCGCGGCAGCGACGCCGCGGGCGGCGGGGCGCCGCCCTTCCGGAGGGCGCCGCACAAGCCCCCGGAGAAGGTGCCCGCCTCGCACGCCCCGCTGGTGCATTCCCGTCCACTGAAGGTCGCCATTCCGGCGATCTTCATCGAGGCTCCGGTCACCGGCCTGGCACTGGACTCCAGGGGCCGGCTCGGCGCACCGCCCCTGACCAGGCCCAAGCTGGTGGGGTGGTTCCGCAAGGGACCGTCACCCGGGGAGGCGGGAACGGCACTGCTCGTCGGCCACCGCGACACGGCGACGGGTCCCGCGATCTTCCTCAATCTCAACGTCCTGCGCCGCGGCGACACCGTGAAGGTCACCCGGGCGGACCGGCGGACCGCGGTCTTCACCGTCGACAAGGTGAAGACCTACACGAAGGACAAGTTCCCTGACGAGCAGGTGTACGGGCCGACAGGGCGTCCGGAGCTCAGGCTTCTGACCTGCGGCGGACGCTTCGACAAGAAGAACGGCTACTCGGCCAACGTCGTCGTGTTCGCCCACCTCACCTCACTCAGGAAGGCGGCCTGATCCACGGCACGCCCCACGGAACCGGCCGGCACCTCGGGGGCGAGGTGCCGGCCGTTCGTGCGTCGTCCCGCCGTGCACGGCCATCCAGCCCGTGCTGTGGCTCCGCGTCAGTCGATCGCCTTGACCAGCCGCTCGGGCAGTGACATGTTCAGGGACTTGATGACCGGCTTGTTGTGCTCCGTGCCCAGACGGGAGACGGCGCCCGTGGCGAGCTGGAAGAGCTCGCCCCCGGTGACGGGCAGTTTCAGGTAGCGGGCCGTGAGAACGCGCAGGAAGTGGGAGTGGGCGACGAGCGCGATGTCGTCGTCCCCGATCCGGGACCACGCCGCGCGGACTTCGGCCAGGACACGGTCGGCGCGGGCCCCGACCTCGGCGGGCGACTCACCCGGGTGGTCCTCGACGGAACCGAGGGCGACCCCGTCCCTCCAGAGGTCCCAGTCCGGGCGGGTGCGGCGGATCTCGACCGTGGTGACACCCTCGTAGGCTCCGTACTCCCATTCGTGCAGGTCAGGCATTTCCCTGGGGGACGTGAGCCCCGCGAGCTCGGCGGTGCGTCGGGCCCGAAGGTACGGGCTGACCAGGGTGAGCCCGATCTGCCGCCCCTCCAGCAGGGGCACGAGCGCACGGGCCTGGCGCTCGCCGAGCTCCGTCAGGGGCAGGTCGGTGTAGCTCGTGTGCTGCCCGGACCGGGACCACTCGGTCTCGCCGTGCCGGATCAGGATCAGCTCGCCCATGACTACTTCTTCCGCTCTGTACGCCTGCTCGTGGTTCGTGTGGTGCCGGTGGTGCCAACCCGCCGGGACACGATCGCATTCCTCCCGGCCCCGCCCGGGGCGACTCGCCCCGAAAGGGTGGCGCGCATTCGTATCCCGCCCCTGGTCGGGCGTCCGTCCACTACGGCCCGGGTCATGCCGCATGCCAGAGAACTCGACCCCTACACCGACGCACGGGCCTTCTACGGCTCCGAGCTGCGACGACTGCGGGAGGCGGCCTCGATGTCGCAGGGGCAGCTCGGCGAGCGGGTGTTCTGTTCGGGCTCGTACATCGGCATGTTCGAGGCGGCGGAGCGCCGGCCGCACGCGTTCACCCCGGACCACTGGACACCGTTCGTGCGTGCCCTCGGCAGCGGCTCTCTCTGACGCCGCTTCGGCAGGCCCTGCCCGGGGCGGGGCCTGCCGGGAGGGTCAGCCGACGAGGGTGACCGTGTACGGCCGGTCCGTGTCCGTGGTGACCCTGACCTCGCCGCCCTGGTGGACGACCTCGTACGTGGCGGCCACCGCGCCCATGAGGTCGGGGACCGTCACCGTGCGGGTGAAGTCGCCCGTGCCTTCGGGGGCGTAGACCCGCAGTTCGAGGTCTTCCAGCCAGTCCCCGTCCGGGCGGGACTCGTCGGCGCCGAGAGCGAGCACAGCACCCTGACGGACGAGCAGGGGGAGGCTGTCGAAGCCGTGGGTCTCCTGCCGCCAGGCGGGTCCGGTGACGGTCTCGCCGGTGAGGAAGTGGGTCCAGGTGCCCTCGGGGACGTAGTACTCGACCGTGCCGTCCTGCGAGAAGACCGGCGCGACCAGGAGGTCCGGGCCCAGCAGGTACTGCCGGTCGGCCACGCGCGCGGTGGGGTCGTCGGGGAACTCCAGCAGCAAGGGTCGCATGGTCGGGACGCCCGTGCGGTGGGTCTCGACCGCGGCGCCGTAGAGGTACGGCATCAGGCGGTGCTTCAGCCGGGTGAACTGCCGTGCCACGTCGACCGCTTCGTCGCCGAACTCCCACGGCACCCGGTACGACGACGAGCCGTGCAGCCGGCTGTGCGAGGAGAGCAGGCCGAAGGCGAGCCAGCGCTTGAAGACCGCCGGGTCGGGGGTGCCTTCGAAGCCGCCGATGTCGTGGCTCCAGAAGCCGAAGCCCGACAGCGACAGCGAGAGGCCGCCGCGCAGGGACTCCGCCATGGCCTCGAAGGAGGACCAGCAGTCACCGCCCCAGTGGACGGGGAACTGCTGGCCGCCGGCGGCGGCCGAGCGTGCGAAGAGGACGGCCTCGCCCTGGCCGCGCTCCTTCTCCAGGAGCTCGAAGACCGCCTTGTTGTAGAGGTGCGTGTAGTAGTTGTGCATGCGCTCCTGGTCGGAGCCGTCGTGCCACACGACGTCGGTGGGGATGCGCTCGCCGAAGTCGGTCTTGAAGCCGTCGACGCCCTGGTCGAGCAGCCCCTTGAGCTTGCTCTGGAACCACGCGGTGGCCTCGGGGTTGGTGAAGTCGACCAGGGCCATGCCGGCCTGCCACTTGTCCCACTGCCAGACGTCGCCCTCGGGGGTGAGCACGAAGTACCCCTCGCGGACGCCCTCTTCGTACAGGGCGCTCTTCTGCCCGATGTACGGGTTGATCCAGACGCAGATCTTGAGGCCCTTGTCCTTGAGACGCGCGAGCATGCCCTCCGGGTCGGGGAAGACGGCCGGATCCCATTCGAAGTCGCACCACTGGTACTCGCGCATCCAGAAGCAGTCGAAGTGGAACACGCTGAGCGGGATACCGCGCTCGGCCATCCCGTCGACGAAGGAGGTGACCGTCGCCTCGTCGTAGGAGGTGGTGAAGGACGTGGTCAGCCAGAGGCCGAAGGACCAGGCCGGCGGCAGGGCGGGGCGGCCGGAGAGTGCGGTCCAGCGCGCCAGGACGTCCTTCGGCGTGGGGCCGGCGATGACGAAGTACTCCAGCGTCTGGTCCTCGACACTGAACTGCACCTGCCCCACGGCCTCCGAGCCGACCTCGAAGGAGACCTTTCCGGGGTGGTTGACGAAGACGCCGTACCCGCGGGAGGAGAGGTAGAACGGGATGTTCTTGTAGGCCTGTTCACTGCTGGTGCCGCCGTCGGCCTGCCACATGTCGACGACCTGGCCGTTCTTCACGTACGGCGTGAAGCGCTCGCCGAGACCGTGGACCGTCTCACCGACACCCAGGGCGAGTTGGGCGACCATGTGGTGCCCGCCGCCGTCGACCGTGGCGAAGGCGCTGCCCTTGCGGCCGGCCGAGGTCAGGACACGGCCGGCCTCGTCGAGGAACTCCATGCCGAAGGCGCCCTCGGTGGGGAGGCGCAGGGTCAGCGGGCCGCTGGTCAGCTCGGCGGTGGTGCCCTCCGTGCGGGTGGTGGCGGCCGACCGGGCTGCGGCGCCGGGCATCTCGAAGTCGGGGCCCTTGCCGCGCTTGCCCGCGTGGTGGGTCAGGCGTACGGCGATGACACCCTCGGCCGGGGAGTGGGCGTCCACGGTGATCAGCGGGGCGTTCAAGGTGTCGCCGCGCCGCTCGACCCGCTTCACCGCGGCGTAGGCGGCGAGGCGGTCGGCATCGAGACGGACGTCGCGGACTTCGGTGGCGTACGAGGCGTGCACACCGCTGCGCAACTGCCAGAAGCCGTCGGTGAACTTCATGGGGTGGTCCTTAGCCGGTCGGGAGGGGCGGGACTGCGGGGGAGGCCGGGGCGCCTGCGGCGAGCGGGGCTGCGCGGGCTTCTCGATTTTGATCGTACACAAAACAAATGCACCCGCCGGGGGTGGCGGACGGAGGAATGCGGCGGAATGCCCGAGTAGGCATCCAGCGGGCCCGCAGCCATGGATCTGCCATGTTGGCGCCACGTGACCGATACGTCACGGAAATGGTCTAGAAACCATCGGCGGGATGACGTATTAGTACTGCAAGCAAACAAATTGGTCGGGGCGGTGCCTGCCGCCACCCTGGCCTGACGTCGACAAGAGGCTGTGCAATGACGGACCGCTTCACTCCCACTCCTGCGGACAGGTTCACCTTCGGTCTCTGGACCGTGGGCTGGCGTGGCAACGACCCGTTCGGTGAGCCGACCCGTCCCGCACTGGACCCGGTCGAGTCGGTGGAGCGGCTGGCCGAGCTCGGTGCGCACGGAGTCACCTTCCACGACGACGACCTGATCCCCTTCGGGTCCACCGAGAGCGAGCGGGCCCGCCTGATCGGCCGGTTCAAGGACGCCCTGGACCGCACCGGGCTGAAGGTCCCGATGGCCACCACCAACCTGTTCACCCACCCGGTGTTCAAGGACGGCGGCTTCACCTCCAACGACCGCGACGTCCGCCGCTTCGCCCTGCGCAAGGTCATCCGCAACATCGACCTCGCCGTCGAACTCGGCGCCACCACCTACGTCGCCTGGGGCGGACGCGAGGGCGCCGAGTCCGGCGCCGCCAAGGACATCCGCGTCGCCCTGGACCGCATGAAGGAAGCCTTCGACCTCCTGGGCGACTACGTCACCGAACAGGGCTACGACCTGCGCTTCGCCATCGAGCCCAAGCCCAACGAGCCCCGCGGCGACATCCTCCTGCCCACCATCGGCCACGCCCTCGCCTTCATCGAACGCCTCGAACGGCCCGAGATGGTCGGCGTGAACCCCGAGACCGGACACGAGCAGATGGCCGGACTCAACTTCCCCCACGGCATCGCCCAGGCCCTGTGGGCCGGCAAGCTCTTCCACATCGACCTCAACGGACAGTCCGGCATCAAGTACGACCAGGACTTCCGCTTCGGCGCCGGCGACCTGCGCCAGGCCTTCTGGCTCGTCGACCTCCTGGAAACCTCCGACTACGCCGGCCCCCGCCACTTCGACTTCAAGCCCGTACGCACCGACGGCATCGACGGCGTCTGGGAATCCGCGAAGAACTGCATGCGCAACTACCTCATCCTCAAGGAACGCGCCACCGCCTTCCGCGCCGACCCCGCCGTCCAGGAAGCCCTCACCGCCTCCCGCCTGCACGAACTCGCCCGCCCCACCGCCGACGACGGCCTCAAAGCCCTCCTCGCCGACCGCACCGCCTACGAAGACTTCGACGCCACCACCGTCGCCGAACGCACCATGGCCTTCGAAGCCCTCGACCAACTCGCCATGGAACACCTCCTCGGCCTCCGCTGACATCCGGTGTCCGGCGGCCCTGCCGCCGGACACCCTCCGCTCCCCCGCCGTGACACCGCCGGATCCGTGCAGGGGCTTGACGAGCATCCCGTGGGAGCGTTCCCATGGGTCCCGGCCCCCCTCTCACCGCAAGGGCACCACCGTGACAGAACCTTCCCCGGACGGGCGGAACGGACGCCGCAGCCGCCGCACCAGGCGGATCGTCGTCCCCCTCACCGTCGTCTCCGCGATCGTCGCCGGCACCGTCCTGTCGGGATGCGGCCAGCAGCGGGACGAGAACGTCTACACCGTCATGAACTCGTCGACCGACGAGTCGTACCACCGCTGGGACGGTGACACCCTCGAACGCTGCAGCAAGGAGCTCGGGATCACCATCGAGCAGGAGAGCGTGCCGGCCGCGCAGCTGATGACGAAGGCGCTCCGCATGGCGTCCTCGAAGTCGCTGCCGGACGTGCTGCAGCTGGACGCCTCCGAGATGCCGACCTTCGCCGAGGCCGGCGGGCTGATCCCGCTCAAGGACGTCGGGCTGACCACGACGGACATACCCGAGGGGATCGTCAACTTCGGTTCGTTCGAGGGGAAGTACTACGGGGCCGCGCGCACCGTGAACACCCTGGCGCTCTTCTACAACAAGGACACCCTCGACAAGGCCGGCCTGCCGGTGCCCACGACCTGGGCCGAGATGCAGTCGACCGCCAGGAAGCTGACACACGGCAAGCGGTACGGCGTGGCGCTCAGCGCGGGCGGCGCGGAGGACGGCGTCTTCCAGTTCACCCCGTTCATGTGGTCCAACGGCGGTGACGAGACGAAGCTCGACAGCCCCGAGGTCGCCGGTGCGCTCGACTACTGGAAGGGCCTGCTGAAGGACGGTTCGCTCTCCAAATCGACGGTCAACTGGACCCAGGCCGACGTGAACGACCAGTTCATGGCCGGAAACGCGGCCATGATGATCAACGGCCCGTGGCAGGTCGAGACCCTGAACGCCAAGAAGGGGCTCAACTGGGGCATCGCCGGGATACCCGTCCCCGAAGCGGGCGACGACTCCGTGGGCCCGCTCGGCGGTGGCGTGCTCACCGTGCCGAACACCGGCGACAGCGCACGGGAGAAGACCGCCGCCAAGATCATCGGCTGCATGGCGGGCGAGCAGGAGCAGATCACCTACGCCCTGAACAGCTGGATGGTCCCGGCCAACACCAAGGCGGCGGCGGTCTGGCGCACGAAGGCCCCCGAGCTGGCGGCGCTGGCCGGACAGGTCTCCACGGCACGGTCCCGCACGGCGAAGGTCGGTGCGCAGTGGTCGTCCGTGTCGCTCGCCCTGCAGAGCGCCTTCCAGTCCGCCCTCACCGGCGAGTCCAGCGAGGCCGCTCTGAAGCGCGCCCAGCAGCAGGTCACGAGCGGGAACTGAGGTCACGAACCATGTCATCCACCACAGCCTCGGCCACCCCGCTGCCGACCGACGCGAAGGCCCCCGCGGCCGCCGCGGTCAGGAAGCCGGTGAACCCGCGGAGCACCAAGCGGCGCAGGACGCTCGCCCAGTGGGGTTTCATCGCCCCCGCCGTGATCTTCATGGCTCTGTTCTTCGGCTACCCGCTCGTCCGCAACATCGTGATGAGCTTCCAGGACTACTCGCCGTCCACCTTCTTCACGGGTGAGGCGCCGTTCAACGGACTGGACAACTGGAACAACGTCTTCAGCGACGGACTGTTCGGCAAGGCCCTGTGGCAGACGATCCTCTTCACCGTCGGATCGCTCCTCGGCCAGTTCACCATCGGCCTCGCCCTCGCGGTCTTCTTCACCCGGCGCTTCCCGCTCAACGGCATCCTCCGCTCGCTGATCCTGCTGCCGTGGCTGGTCCCCATGGTCGTCTCGGGCATCGTCTGGCGGCGCATCTTCGACCAGGACACCGGTGTCCTGAACTCGTTCCTGGACACCGTCGGCCTGCCGGGTGACACGCCCTGGCTGACGAGCACGAGCATGGCGCTGATCTCGGTGATCCTCGTCAACATCTGGATCGGCATCCCGTTCAACATGGTGATCCTCTACGGCGGCCTCCAGGAGGTTCCCAAGGAGCTGAGCGAGGCCGCCGCGCTCGACGGCGCGTCCGCCTGGCGTACGTTCCGCTCGGTCACCCTGCCCATGCTCAAGCCCGTCATCACCGTGGTGCTCGTGCTCGGCTTCATGTCGACGGTCAAGATCCTCGACCTGGTGCTCGCCCTCACCGACGGCGGTCCCGCCGACTCCACGCAGACGCTCGGCACGCTGACCTACCAGAACTCCTTCGTCCAGATGGACTTCGGGGCCGGTGCGGTGGTCGGCAACATCCTGATCCTGATCTCCGCCGTCTTCGCGGTGTTCTACCTGCGGGTCAACCGCAACGAGGGGAAGTGACCGGCATGGCGACCACCACCCAGATCCCCGCCGCCCCGGCTCCCGCCGCCGTCCACCGGCCGAAGCGCCGCTGGGGTGCGACCGTCTTCGGCCTGGCCGTCCTCGCGGTCATGCTGTTCCCGCTGTACTGGATGATCAACACGGCACTGCAGCCGGACGCGAGCCTGGTCGACGTGGGCCCCGTCCCGACGGGTGTCGACTTCTCCGGCTTCACCTCGGCGATCACGGACCAGGGCACCAACCTGCTGACCTCGCTGGCGGTGGCGCTCGGAGCGGTGGCCATCTGTCTGGTGATCTCCGCACCGGCGGCGTACGGGCTGGCGCAGTTCAACCTGCGCGGCAGCCGGACGATCGTCTTCGGGACGCTCATCACGCAGATGGTCCCGGGCATCGTCATCGCGAACGCCCTGTACAGCGCGTACGTGGACCTCGGCCTGGTCAACTCCTACTTCGGCCTGATGCTCGCGGACGCCTCGCTGGGCATCCCCTTCGCGATCGTGCTGATGCGCTCCTTCATGGTGTCCATCCCGCGCGAGGTCATCGAGGCGGCCGAGGTCGACGGCGCGGGCCGCATCCGTACGTTCGTCCAGGTCGTCCTGCCGATGAGCCGCAACTCCCTCATCACCGCCGGACTGTTCTCGTTCCTCTACGCGTGGAGCGACTTCATGTTCGCGCTCACGCTGAACACGACGGACGACGTCAAGCCGATCACGCTGGGCATCTACCAGTACATCGGGGCGCACGTCGGCGACTGGGGTTCGGTCATGGCCGCGTCCGTGCTGTCCGCGGTCCCCGCTGCCGTGCTCCTCGTCCTGTCCCAGAAGTACATCGCCGCCGGGATCACCGGCGGCTCGGTCAAGTAAGGGTTCCCATGAGTGACTTCCCGGTCTTCCCGCCCGGATTCGTCTTCGGCGCGGCCACGGCCTCGTACCAGATCGAGGGCGCCGCGGAGGAAGACGGCCGCGGCCCGTCCATCTGGGACACCTACAGCCACACGCCCGGCAGGACGGACGGCGGCGACACGGGTGACGTGGCCTGCGACCACTACCACCGCTACCCCGAGGACGTGGCGCTGCTGCGTGACCTGGGCGTCGAGTCCTACCGCTTCTCGATCGCCTGGTCCCGCATCCAGGCCACGGGCAGCGGCGCCGTGAACCCCAAGGGGCTCGACTTCTACTCCCGGCTCGTCGACTCGCTCCTGGAGGCGGGCATCGAGCCGGCCGCCACCCTCTACCACTGGGACCTGCCGCAGGCCCTGGAGGACAAGGGCGGCTGGCGGGTGCGGGAGACGGCGGAGCGCTTCGGCGAGTACACGGCGATCGTCGCCGAGCACCTCGGCGACCGGGTGCCGCGGTGGATCACGCTCAACGAGCCCTGGTGCAGCGCGTTCCTGGGCTACTCGGTGGGCCGGCACGCACCGGGCGCCAAGGAGGGCCGCGGGGCACTCGCGGCCGCGCACCACCTGCTGGTCGGGCACGGGCACGCGATGAACGCGCTGCGCGCGGCGGGTGTCCGCGAGGCGGGCATCACGCTCAACCTGGACCGCAACGTCCCGGCGACGGAGTCGGACGCCGACCTCGCCGCGGTCGTGCGGGCGGACACCCAGCACAACCTGGTGTGGACCGAACCGCTCCTCTCGGGCCGTTACCCGGCCACCGAGGAGGAGACCTGGGGCGAGCTGATCACGGGCCAGGACTTCCGCCGCGAGGGCGACCTGGAGCTGATCTCCCAGCCGATGGACTTCCTGGGCATCAACTACTACCGGCCGATCGTCGTCGCCGCGGCCCCGCACCGCGAGGCCGACCCGGCACTGCGGGTGGCGACGGACAACCGCTACGCGGAGGGCCAGTACCCGGACGTCCGCAGGACGGCCATGGGCTGGCCGGTCGTCCCGGAGTCCTTCACCGATCTGCTGACCGCGCTGAAGCAGACGTACGGAGACGCCCTGCCGCCCGTGCACATCACGGAGAACGGCTCGGCGGAGTTCGACGAAGTCGAGGCGGACGGGTCGGTCCGTGACGCGGACCGGGTGGAGTACCTACGCACCCATCTGACCGCGCTGCGGGCGGCCATGGACGCCGGGGTCGACGTACGCGGCTACTACGTGTGGTCGCTGCTGGACAACTTCGAGTGGGCGCTGGGCTACGCGAAGCGGTTCGGGATCATCCGGGTCGACTACGACACGCTGGAGCGCACGCCGAAGGACAGCTACCGCTACTACCAGCAGCTGATCGCGGCCCACCGGGCCTGATCAGTCCTCTTTCCCCACAGGGGGCGTACGCGTGCGGTCGGCGTGTACGCCCCCGTAGGCGTTCCAGGACAGGTGCCGGCCCCGTCACCGCGACCGCGCTGTCCGGCCGGGAGACGCGGGAAATCGATACCGGTGTCGCGTTCCTGCCCGGCTGCTGCAACGGGCTGGAGGAGTGGCGTGCGTGGCACGAAGTCATCGACGGCAACGGCGTGGCGTCGTTCGGTCACGGTCCCGCGGACGGCCCGTCACCGCGTCGCGTACGCCGCCGGATTGCCCAGTACCTCCTGCACCACCCGGGCCGCCGCGCCCCGCGCCGCGTCGCCGGAGACCGAGGACGCCCGCAGGCGGCTGCCGTTCTCGTGCCACCGGCCCGAGACCACCCGGCGGGTGAGCTGGGCGTCGGCCGGCCCTTCCAGCCACGGCATCAGGTTCCGGTAGATCCCGCCCAGCACGACCGCCTCCGGGTCGAAGAGGTTGACCGCGCCCGCCAGGACCACGCCCAGCCGGTCCCCTGCCTCGTGCAGCGCGGTGACGGCCCGCTGCTCCCCGGCCGCGGCCCGCTGTTCCAGCTCGGCGATCCCCCGCAGCCCTGTGGCGGGGTCGATCCCCGCCGTCCGCAGCAGGGCCGCCCTGCCCGCGTACTGCTCCAGGCAGCCGTGCGCCCCGCAACGGCAGAGCGGGCCCTCCGGGTCGACGACGACGTGCCCGATCTCGCCCGCGAAGCCGTGCGCGCCCCGCAGCATCTCGCCGTTCACGACGAGCGCGCCGCCCACCCCGATCTCACCGGTGAGATAGAGGAAGGTGCGTACGCCGTCGAGGCCGCCGAACCAGAGCTCGGCCAGCGCCGCCAGGTTCGCCTCGTTGTCGGAGCCGACCGCGAGCGCCCTCCCGGCAGGGCGGAGCGCGCTGAGCGCCTGCCCGAAGATCCCCTCGGCCGCGACCCTGCTCCAGCCCAGGTTGGGTGCCTGCCGGACGACTCCGCCGGACACCAGACCGGGCAACGCCAACTCGACGCCGACCACACGCAGTTCCTGCTCCCGGGTCGAGGCGATGACCCGGCTGGTGAGCCGGGCGGCGTGGGCCAGGGCCTCGGCGGGCGGGACGTTGCGGTGATCGGTGTGCTCCGTGACGCGGACCCGGTCGGTGCCGGTCAGGTCCACCGCGCACACCGACACGTAGTCGATGTTGATCTCCACTCCGAGTCCCGCGGGGCCGGTGCGGGAGAGCTTCAGCACGGTCCCGGGGCGCCCGGCCGAGCCGCTGGAGGTCTTGCCGGACTCACTGAGGCAGTCCAGGGCGAGGAGTTCCTCGACGAGGGAGGAGACGGCGGCCCGGGTGAGCCCCACGAGGCTCGCCACCCTGGCCCGGGTGACCTCGCCCTCGTCGCGCACGGTCCGCAGGACGAGGCTCAGGTTGTGGCGCCGCACGGACTCGTGCCCGGCTTTGGCGGCGGGAGAGGCGAGGTTGTTCTTCATCAGACCTTCGACCCTAACGGCGAAGGGCCGCACCCCGGGGGTGCGGCCCTCGCTCACTTCGCGCTGCCTCTACTTGCGGATCAGGCTGCGGAGCACGTACTGCAGGATGCCACCGTTGCGGTAGTAGTCCGCCTCACCGGGGGTGTCGATGCGGACGACGCCGTCGAACTCCACACCCGTGTCGGTGGTGACCTTGACCGTGCGCGGCGTGGTGCCGTCGTTCAGCTCGGTCACACCGGTGAAGGAGAAGCTCTCCTCGCCCGTGAGGCCGAGGGACTCGGCGGTGTGGCCCTCCGGGAACTGCAGCGGGAGGACGCCCATGCCGATGAGGTTCGAGCGGTGGATGCGCTCGTAGGACTCGGCGATGACGGCCTTGACGCCCAGGAGCGCGGTGCCCTTGGCCGCCCAGTCGCGGGACGAGCCGGAGCCGTACTCCTTGCCCGCCAGGATGACGAGCGGGGTGCCCGCGGCCTGGTAGTTCTGGGAGGCGTCGTAGATGAACGACACGGGGCCGTCAGCTTGGGTGAAGTCGCGGGTGAAGCCGCCCTCGGTGCCCGGCGCGATCTGGTTGCGCAGGCGGATGTTGGCGAACGTGCCGCGGATCATGACCTCGTGGTTACCACGGCGCGAGCCGTAGGAGTTGAAGTCACGGCGCTCGATGCCGTGCTCCGTGAGGTACTTGCCGGCCGGGGTGTCGGCCTTGATCGCACCGGCCGGGGAGATGTGGTCGGTGGTGACCGAGTCGCCCAGCTTGGCGAGCACCCGGGCGCCGGTGATGTCCTCGACCGGGGTCGTCTCCATCGTCATGCCCTCGAAGTACGGGGGCTTGCGCACGTAGGTGGACTCGGAGTCCCACTCGAAGGTGTTGCCGGTCGGGATCGACAGCGCCTGCCACTGGGCGTCGCCCGCGAAGACGTCCTGGTAGGACTTGTTGAACATGTCCTCGCCGATGGAGTTGGCGACGACGTCGTTGACCTCGGCCTCGGAGGGCCAGATGTCCTGGAGGAAGACGGGCTTGCCGTCCTGGTCGACGCCGAGGGCGTCCTTGGTGATGTCGACCTTCATCGAGCCGGCGATGGCGTACGCGACGACCAGCGGCGGGGACGCCAGGTAGTTCATCTTGACGTCGGGGTTGATCCGGCCCTCGAAGTTGCGGTTGCCGGAGAGCACCGAGGTGACGGCCAGGTCGTGGTCGTTGACCGCCTTGGAGACCTCTTCCGGCAGCGGGCCGGAGTTGCCGATGCAGGTGGTGCAGCCGTAACCGACGAGGTTGAAGCCGACCTTGTCGAGGTACGGGGTCAGACCCGCCTTGTCGAAGTAGTCGGTGACGACCTTCGAACCCGGGGCGAGGGTGGTCTTGACCCACGGCTTGCGGGTCAGGCCCTTCTCGACCGCCTTCTTCGCCACGAGCGCCGCGGCGACCATGACGTACGGGTTCGAGGTGTTGGTGCAGGAGGTGATCGCGGCGACGGTGACGGCGCCGTGGTCGATCTCGTACGTCGTGCCGTCGGGGGCCGTGACCGTGACCGGGTTCGACGGGACGCCGTTGGCGGCGGCCGGGGAGTCGGAGGCCGGGAAGGACTCCTTGCCCGCCTCCTCGTCGTCGGCGACGTAGTTGCGGACGTCCTGGGCGAACTGGGCCTTGGCGTTCGCGAGGACGATGCGGTCCTGCGGGCGCTTCGGTCCGGCGATGGAGGGGACGACCGTGGAGAGGTCGAGTTCGAGCTTCTCGGAGAAGTCGGGCTCGGCGGCCGGGTCGAGCCAGAGGCCCTGCTCCTTGGCGTACGCCTCGACGAGCGCGACCTGCTGGGCGTCGCGGCCGGTCAGGCGCAGGTACTTCAGCGTCTCGTCGTCGATCGGGAAGATCGCGGCGGTGGAACCGAACTCCGGCGACATGTTGCCGATGGTGGCGCGGTTCGCGAGGGAGGTGGCGGCGACGCCCTCTCCGTAGAACTCGACGAACTTGCCGACGACGCCGTGCTTGCGGAGCATCTCGGTGATGGTCAGCACGAGGTCGGTGGCCGTGGTGCCGGCCGGGAGCTCGCCGGTCAGCTTGAAGCCGACGACGCGCGGGATGAGCATGGAGACCGGCTGGCCGAGCATCGCGGCCTCGGCCTCGATGCCGCCGACGCCCCAGCCCAGCACACCGAGGCCGTTGACCATGGTGGTGTGCGAGTCGGTGCCGACGAGCGTGTCGGGGTACGCCTGGCCGTTACGGACCATGACCGTGCGGGCCAGGTGCTCGATGTTGACCTGGTGGACGATGCCGGTGCCCGGGGGGACGACCTTGAACTCGTCGAAGGCGGTCTGGCCCCAGCGCAGGAACTGGTAGCGCTCCTTGTTGCGGCCGTACTCCAGCTCGACGTTCTGGGCGAACGCGTCGTTGGTGCCGAACTTGTCGGCGATGACGGAGTGGTCGATGACCAGCTCGGCCGGGGCCAGCGGATTGATCTTCGCCGGGTCGCCGCCGAGCTCCTTGACGGCCTCACGCATGGTGGCGAGGTCCACGACACAGGGGACGCCCGTGAAGTCCTGCATGATCACGCGGGCCGGCGTGAACTGGATCTCCTGGCTGGGCTGGGCCTGCGAGTCCCATCCGCCCAGCGCCCGGATGTGGTCGGCGGTGATGTTCGCGCCGTCCTCGGTGCGGAGCAGGTTCTCCAGCAGCACCTTCAGGCTGTAAGGGAGGCGCGCGGAGCCCTCGACCTTGTCCAGCTTGAAGATCTCGTACGACTCGTCGCCCACGCGCAGCGCGCTGCGGGCGTCGAAGCTGTTCGCCGACACGACAGTCTCCTTCTTCAATGTGCGCGTTCAACCGCGCCGCGCCTCATGTGCGGCCGGCGCCGCCTGCGGCCCCCACCATCCGCTAAGGTAAGGATTAGTTAGGTAACCCTTACCGAGCGGCGGCTGCGGTGCGCTTCGGCAGATATCTCGATGTCGAGATAACTCTAGTACATCGCCGCCGCGCGGTCATGCCCGGGCGTCCGTGTCCGGCGCCACTCCGCGATGACGCACGGCCGCGCCCCAGGCCGGGCGGATCCCGCCGGAGTCCGGCGGGGCCGTGTTCTCGCGGCGTCGCCGGACATGCGCCGCCCGAGCGTGACGAACGATCACCGTGCGCTTCGCTCCACCTCGCCCGGTGCGGCACGCACACACAGATGACGACCACACCGCCCGGGAAGGCGCCGTGCACTTCACCAACACCTCCGAGGCCGTGCGGGCATGGGTCCGCGGATGGGCCCTCTCACGCGGCGCCGTCGAACCGGCCGCCCTGCCCTGGGGCTTCACCGTGCCCATCGGGCTGCCGGGGCACGTCATGAGCCACGTCCTGCCCACCGCCGACGAGGCGACCGTGCGTGAGCTCACCGGGAGCACCACCGGCCCAGGCATATGGCTGAAGGCCTTCGTGCCGGCGGAGTCGCTCGCCGCCTGGATCGCGCCGGGCTGGTCCCTCCCCGGCGCACCCGGCTTCCTGATGTCCACCGCGCTGCACGCCGGAACCGCCCGGACCCCACCCCCGCTCCCCGGCGGCTATCGGCTCCGCACCTGGGCGGACTCCGGCGTCGTCCACGCACGGGTGCACACGCCCGAGGGCACGACCGCCGCGCGCGGCCAGACCTCGATCGACGGCGCCACCGCCGTCGTCGACAAGGTCGAGACCCACCCCGCCCACCGGCGACGCGGGCTCGGCCGGGTGATCATGCGCACCCTTGTCGACGCGGCCACCGAGAAGGGCGCGACGGTGGGCCTGCTGGCGTCGACGGCGGAGGGCCGCGCCCTGTACGAGGCGACGGGATGGCGCGTGGTGGCGCCACTGGCCAATGCCCTGCGGGGGCCGGACCCGGCCGGCTGACACACCCTCAGTGCGGCCGCCGCGCCGGAGACGCGGGACGGACGGGGCGCAGGATGGACGGGGCGCAGGATGGACGGGGCGCAGGATGGACGGGGCGCAGGCACGGGACCCTGCGATGTCGCAGGCATGACCCGGCCGCTTCGGGATACCCGTACTCCCGACAGAGGAGGCGCAGATGCCGCTCACATTCCGCAAGAGCTTTCAGATCCTGCCGGGCGTCCGGCTGAACATCAACCGTCGCTCGTGGTCCGTCACGACCGGTGGACGGCACGGCCCGAAGCGCACCCACAGCAGCACCGGCAGGCGCACCACGTCGATGGACCTGCCCGGGCCCTTCGGCTGGCGCAAGACGACCAAGCGCAGCCGTCGCAGCTGACTCACCCGATCGGCGGAACATCACACGCCGGGTCGCGGGGCGCGCCTGATCCTCGTATCAGGCACCCATCAGCGGCCCGGCACGGTGTTGTTACGCGACGCGCACACCCCCGGCACGATCTTCATCTCATATGTGAGATAGCGTGCTGGACATGGAAGACGACTACCTCGCACGTATCGGCAAGCTCATCCGTGACGCCCGTCAGCATCGCGGCTGGACACAGACCCAGCTCGCCGAGGCGCTCGCCACGAGTCAGAGCGCAGTCAACCGTATCGAGCGCGGCAACCAGAACATCAGCCTTGAGATGATCGCTCGCATCGGTGAGGCTCTCGACAGCGAGATCGTGTCCCTCGGCTACTCCGGGCCCATGCATCTGCGGGTGGTCGGCGGACGCCGGCTCTCCGGCGCCATCGACGTCAAGACGAGCAAGAACGCCTGCGTCGCACTGCTCTGCGGCTCCCTGCTCAACAAGGGGCGCACCGTGCTGCGCCGGGTGGCCCGCATCGAGGAGGTCTTCCGCCTGCTGGAGGTCCTCAACTCCATCGGGGTGCGCACCCGCTGGATCAACGAAGGCGTCGACCTCGAGATCCTGCCGCCCGCCGAACTGGAGCTGGAGGCCATCGACGCGGACGCCGCGCGCCGGACGCGTTCCATCATCATGTTCCTCGGCCCGCTCCTGCACCGCATGGACCGCTTCACCCTGCCGTACGCCGGCGGCTGCGACCTCGGCACACGGACCATCGAGCCGCACATGATCGCGCTGCGCCGCTTCGGCCTGGAGATCGCGGCCACCGACGGGCTGTACCACGCACAGGTCGACCGCCAGATCCGTCCGGGCCGCCCCATCGTCCTGACCGAGCGCGGCGACACGGTGACCGAGAACGCCCTGCTGGCCGCCGCCCGCCACGACGGCACGACCGTCATCCGTAACGCCTCCTCCAACTACATGGTCCAGGACCTGTGCTTCTTCCTTGAGGCGCTCGGGGTGCGCGTCGAGGGCGTCGGCACGACGACGCTCACCGTGCACGGCGTACCGGAGATCGACGTGGACGTCGACTACTCCCCCTCCGAGGACCCGGTCGAGGCAATGAGCCTGCTCGCCGCCGCCGTGGTGACGGAGTCCGAGCTGACGATCCGTCGCGTCCCGATCGAGTTCCTGGAGATCGAGCTCGCGGTCCTGGAGGAGATGGGCGTCGACTGCGACCGGACACCCGAGTACGCCGCCGACAACGGCCGGACCCGCCTGGTGGACCTGACCGTGCGGCCCTCCAAGCTGGAGGCGCCCATCGACAAGATCCACCCGATGCCCTTCCCGGGGCTGAACATCGACAACGTCCCCTTCTTCGCGGCCATCGCGGCGGCCGCGCACGGCAAGACCCTGATCCACGACTGGGTCTACGACAACCGCGCGATCTACCTCACCGACCTCAACCGCCTCGGTGGAAGGCTCCAGTTGCTGGACCCGCACCGCGTCCTGGTCGAGGGCCCGACCCGCTGGCGCGCCGCCGAGATGATGTGCCCGCCCGCGCTGCGGCCGGCGGTGGTGGTGCTGCTGGCGATGATGGCGGCGGAGGGGACGTCGGTCCTGCGCAACGTGTACGTGATCAACCGGGGTTACGAGGAGCTAGCGGAGCGGCTGAACTCGGTGGGGGCGCAGATCGAGATCTTCCGGGACATCTGACACGAAGATGCCGTCGCACCCAGCCTGGCCTGCTCTTCAGCGGGCCGGCGGGAGGTGCGACGGCATGCATCTCTGGGACTTCTCTGCCAGCAACGTCGAGGGGCACGTGCACAGTCAAGCGACTTGCCGCTCGAGGGCTCGGGACACCGCCGGGCCACTGCCCGGACCCAGGCGTCCGCCCGCCCTTCCTCCTCGGCCTGAGCGCCACCGGACGCCCCACATGTGCGGGGCGTCCGGCGTATCCGGGCGGCTCCAGAGCCACCCAACCGGCAGGCCCACCGGCCGGTACGCCACGAACGACTGCGCCGCTCGGCATTGCCGCACACGCCCCGGAGACATCACACATCGAGGGTTCCGAGCGAAGGGGGGCACGGGATCGGAAGTGCCGCTCCCACGACGGCAGCGCGCACGGCACGGGGATGTACCACCTACGTCAGCGTGCCCTCGCGTGCCGGCGGCGCCCGATGCCTGGGGATCTACCAGCCGACGTGGAACGACGACGCGACATCGTTGAAGTTGCGGTCCTTCAGGTCAGAGATCGAGTCCCCGCCCTTGAACTCCAAGACTGATCCGCTCTGGTAGGCGTCCTTGTACAGCCAGCCGACCCGGTACTGAGATCCGTCAGCCCAGCTCCTGAGGGACGAGATACTGTCGTTCATTCCGTTGGGAACGTTCTTGAAGTCGGAGACTCCTCCCGTGCCGTACGCGGCGAATACCTCGTAGCAGTTGCCGGTGTAGTTCACTCCGGTGAAGAACTGGATGACTCCCGGCTCCCCGTAACTGGTGCAGTTCCCCGCGTTGGGGGCTGCGCCGGCGACGGGTATGAAGGTAAGGAGACTTCCGGCAGCCGTTGCGGCGACCAGCGCAGCCTTCACTCGCACGCTCTTGATCATTGGTTCCCGACTTTCCGAGAGGAGAGGTGGCCGGCGCCACCTCGCCCCGGTGGCACTCCCACGGGGCGCTGGTAATCCTTCACCAGCAGTACTTGACTAGTCAATTTGTGCCCTGTGCATCCATGTCGGGCGGACTGCGGTGCTCCCGTCTGCAAAATGAATCCACCACGTCCTCGAGGCCGGGCGTAGTCGCGCGAAGGCAGGGAGCGACGGTTCGCCGATGTCCGTGGACGATCTCATCGCCGCATCGACATCGCACGAGCTGGAGCGTCCGACCGGGGAGACGCCCGCTCTGACCGTGCCGGGCATGCTTACGGAGCTGCGAGGACATACGGACACGACAGCCGCACGGGCTGCCGTGTCCGTATGCCGTGTGCTGGGCCTACTTGACCGACCCCGCCATCACACCCTGAACGAAGTGCCGTTGGAAGGCGAAGAACACCACCAGCGGAACAACCAGGGAGACGAACGCGCCCGGTGCGAGGACGTCGATGTTGCTGCCGAACTGACGTATCTGGGACTGAAGCTGCACGGTCAGCGGCTGCGAGGAGCTGTCCGCGAACAGCAGGGCCACCAGCATGTCGTTCCACACCCAGAGGAACTGGAAGATGGCGAGACTGGCGATGGCCGGCCGGCCCACCGGCAGGACCAGCTGGACGAAGATCCGCCACTCGCTGCCGCCGTCCATCCGCGCTGCCTCCAGCATCTCCTTCGGCATCTCGGCGAAGTAGTTCCGCAGGAGAAACACTCCGAACGGCAGGCCGTAGGCCACGTGGAACAGCACCACACCGGGGATGGTGCCGAACAGTCCCAGCTGCCCGAAGAGCTTGGCGACCGGCAGCAGGCCGATCTGCACCGGCACCACCAGGAGGGCCACGACGACCAGGAAAACGCTGTCCCGGCCCGGGAAGTCGAGCCAGGCGAAGGCGTATCCCGCCAGCGCCGCGATGGTCACGACCAGGAAGGTCGTCGGCACCGAGATGAGTACCGTGTTCCAGAGCGACTGCGTCATGCCGGAGTTCTTCAGCAGCGCCGTGTAGTTGTCGAAGGAGAGCTGGCCGGGGCTGGAGAAAACCGTCCACCAGCCCCCCTTCGCCGTGTCCTGGGACGACCGCAGGGACGACACCAGGAGTCCCGCGAGCGGGGTGAGCCACACCAGCCCCGTCACCACGAGGAGTGCCTGCACAAGGCCGTTGCCCAGCCCACGCCGGATCGCGTTCATCGCTGACTCCTTCGGAAGCGGCGGACGTTGAAGACCATGGCCGGGACGACCAGCACCAGGAGGAGCACGCCCAGCGCACTGCCCAGGCCCTGGTTGTTGCCGCCGCCGAACGACACCAGCCACATCTGCGTCGCGAGGACAGTCGCGTCCTCCTGCACCGGCCCCGGTGCGATGATGTAGACGAGGTCGAACACCTTCATCACGTTGATGACCAGGGTCACGAAGACAACGGTCAGTACGGGGGCCAGCAGCGGCACCGTGATGCGCCGGAAGATCTGCCACTCGTTGGCACCGTCCATCCGGGCCGCCTCCAACGCGTCCCGCGGCAGGGCCGCGAGCCCGGCCCCGATCAGGACCATGGCGAACCCGGTCCAGATCCACAGGTACGCACCGATGATCGCCGGCGTCACCAGGGCCGGCCCCAGCCACGACACACCCTGGTAGGGCTGCTCGAAGTTCGAGGCGGGCAGTTTCACCGTGTAGCTGCCGGCCGCGAGGCCCGAGAGACGGAAGGAGCCGTCGGAGGCCGTGGTGGTGCTCGCGGCTGTCCTGCCGTCGGTATCGACGGCTTCGACGCGCATCTGCGGCAGTCCGCTCTCCTTACGGTCGACCTTGCCCTGCTCCCCTCCCCCGCCGGGGGTGAAGTCCAGGTACACCACCCCGCTGACCTCGTCGGCCGCGGCCCTGTGGTCGGCCGCCGCGTACGCGGGCCGCGCGGCCCCGGGCACATCACCCGGGGCGATGCCCACCATCCCGAAGTTCACCGACCCGCCGGGATGCACGCGCTCGCTCGTGCGGTAGGAGCCGTCCGGACCCGCGGTGAGCCCGTGATCGTCGCGGGCCCTGGCGGTCGGGTAGGCGGCGGAGTCCTCGAAGGCGTCGTGCACGCTGACGACGGCCGCGTTGAGCACGCCCTTGGAGGGGTCCTCGTCGTAGGCGAGACGGAAGACGATGCCCGCGGCGAGGAATGACACGGCCATCGGCATGAACAGCAGCAGCTTGAACGCCGTTGCCCAGCGGACCTTCTCCACCAGCACGGCCAGGACGAGGCCGAGACCGGTCAGCAGGGTCGGGGCCGCCACGACCCAGATGGCCGTGTTCCGGACGGCCTTGAAGGTCGCCGGGTCGCGGAACATCTCCGTGTAGTTGTCGGTGCCCACGAAGTCGGAGCCGGAGGCGTCGAAGAAGCTGCGGCCGACGGAGAACAACACGGGGTAGACGACGAGGGCGCCCAGCAGCAGCAGTGCGGGGAGCACGAACAGGAGGGCGATCGGGCGGGCCCGCCGCCGGGAGCGGCGGGTGCGTCCGGCGGCGGCCGGCGGCGGGCTCGTGGTCTCTTTGACCAGAGTGACGGTCATGTCGCGTCAGCCCTTGTACGCCTTGACGGCGGCGGCTTCCAGCTTCGAGGCGGTGGCTGCGGGGTCGGAGGGGTCGCGCAGGAAGTCCTGAAGCAGCTTCCACTCCCCCGCCCCCTTGGTGCCGCCGAACGCCGCGGGGGCCTGGTCGGACATGTCGAAGCGGACGGAGTCGGCCGCATCGACCAGGGACTTGGCGGTGGCGCGGGTGACGTCGTCGCTGTAGGAGTCGAGAGGGAGGTTCTTGTTCGGGGAGAGGTATCCCCCCGCCTTCGCCCACACGGCCGACGCCTCCGGGGTGGCCAGGTACTCGAGCAGCTTCATGCCGGCCTTGGCGTTCTTGCCGTCCTTGAGGACCACTGCGGCGTCACCGCCACTGACGACCGGAGCCTTGCCACCGTCGACGGCGGGGAAGGGGAAGAAGTCGGCGTCCTTGCCGATGGTCCTGCCGAACTGGTCGCGGGCCACACCGGCGACGAAGTCGCCCTCGTAGACCATGCCGGCGTCGGGCTCGGGCCCGAACACCTTCTCCACCGAACCCGGGAAGTCGGTGTTGAGGGCTCCCTTCTGGCCACCGGCGATCAGCTCCTTGTCCTTGAAGAGCTTGCCGAGGGTGGTGAGCGCCCGGACGACCGAGGCGTCTGTCCACTTCAGCTTGTGGGTGGCGAGGGCGTCGTACTTCTCGGGGCCGGCCTGGGAGAGGTAGATGTTCTCGAACCAGTCGGTGAGGGTCCAGCCGTCCTGGCCACCGACCGAGAACGCAGCGAGGCCGGAGTCGGAGATCGTGTGCCCGGCCTTGAGCATGTCGTCGTAGGAGGTGGGCGGCTTGACGCCGGCCTGGCTGAAGGCGTCGGGGCTGTACCAGACCGTCGACTTGTGGGCGGCCTTGAAGTAGAGACCGTAGAGGCTGCCGTCGACGCTGCCGTAGTTCTTCCAGACGGGTGCGTAGCCGGCGTCGACGGACTTCTCGGTGGCGGCCGACAGCTCAGTGAGCCAGCCCTGCTCGGCGAACTGCTGGAGCACGCCAACCTGCGGGACCATGACGACGTCGGGGGCGTTGCCACCCTCGATCTTGCTGCCGACGACAGTGGAGACGTTGTCGCCGGTGGAGACGAACGCGGTCTTGGCGCCGGTCTTCGTACTGAACGCGTCCAGCACCTTCTGGAAGTTCTTCTGCTCGGTGCCCGACCAGACTCCGGCCACGGTGACCGTCTGGCCGCTGAGTGCCTTGTCTCCGCCACCAGCGGTGACGGGGTCGCTGCCACCGCAGGCCGTGGCGCCGAGTGCGAGGGAGAGGGCGGTGCAGCTCATGAGCAGGGTGGTACGTCGTCGCATCATCATTGATGTTCCTTAGGAGGTGGTTGGCCGCGGAAAGCGTCAGAGGTCGTTGATCCACCAGGCCGCAGTCGAGCCTGGGAGTACTCCGGCCGGGCAAGGGCCGCTTGAGAGCAGTGGGGTGCCGGAGACCGGCGCCGGGGTGGGCGCCGTACCGAAGTTGACGGCGCAGACGAGGCCGTCGCCCCGTGCGAAGGCGAGCACTCCCGGCGGGGTGTCCAGCCAGAGGAGGGCTCCCTCGCGCAGCTGGGCCAGAGATGCGCGCAGCTGGAGTCCTTCGCGGTACAGGTGCCAGAAGGAGCGGGTGTCGGCGAGCGCGCGGTCGGTGGCGTACTCGGCGAAGTACTCGGGCTGCGGCAGCCATGGCTTGGCGCTTTCGGCTCCGGAGGTGAAGCCGAACGGAGACGCCTGTCCGGACCAGGGCAGCGGCACACGGCAGCCGTCGCGGATGCGGGCGCGACTGCCGGTCCGGTGGTAGATCGGGTCGGTGAGGACATCGTCGGGCAGGTCCACGACCTCGGGCAGGCCCAGTTCCTCGCCCTGGTAGATGTAGGCGGCTCCGGGCAGCGCGAGCATCAGCAGTGCGGCGGCGCGGGCGCGGGCCGGGCCGAGTCCGCTGCCCTCCGTGGCGGGTTCGCCGTAGCGGGTGACGGTGCGGACCTGGTCGTGGTTGTTGAGGACCCAGGTGACCGTGGAGCCGGTACCGGCGATGTCCTGCATGGCCTCCGCGATGACCTTGCGGAAGGCGTCCGCGTCCCACGGGGCGCTCAGGAGGTCGAAGAAGAAGGCCTGGTGGAGTTCGTCGGGGCGCACGTACTGGGCGTGTTCGCGGGCGGAGGGAACGGAGACCTCGCCGACGAGGAGGCGTTCGGAGCCGTCGCGGGCCGCATACTCCTCGCAGATCGACCTCCAGTGCCGCCAGACGTCATGCACCTCGGGCTGGTTCCAGGCGAGAGGGTTGACCGAGTCGCGGGTGCGGGCGTCGGCCTCGGGGTCCGGGGAGTCGGGCAGCTCGGGGTGCTTGAAGAGGCCGGCGGCGACGTCGATCCGGAAGCCGTCGACGCCCCGGTCCAGCCAGAAGCGGAGCACGCGGTCGAACTCGGCGCCGATCTCGGGATTGCGCCAGTTCCAGTCGGGCTGCTCGGGTGTGAACATGTGGAGGTACCACTGGCCGGGGCGCCCGTCCCGCTCGGTGATCCTCGTCCAGGCCGGGCCGCCGAACATGGCATGCCAGTTGTTGGGAGGTTCGTCGCCGCCCGGACCTCGGCCGTCGGCGAAGTGGAAGCGGGCGCGGGCCGGGCTGCCGGGCTCTGCGTCGAGCGCCGCCTTGAACCACGGGTGCTCGGAGGAGCAGTGGTTGGGCACGATGTCGAGCAGGACGCGGATGCCGAGCCGGTGAGCGGCCGCCATCAGCTGGTCGAATTCGGCGATGTCGCCGAAGGTCGGATCGACGTCGCAGTAGTCGGCCACGTCGTAGCCGTGGTCGTGCTGCGGCGAGGGGTAGAAGGGGCTCAGCCAAATCCCGTCCACGCCCAGCTTCTTCAGGTAAGGCAGTCCGGCCTTGACTCCGGCGAGATCGCCGATGCCGTCGCCGGTGCTGTCGAGGAAGCTGCGGACGTACACCTGGTAG
Organism: Streptomyces sp. NBC_01341; assembly: GCF_035946055.1. Lineage (NCBI taxonomy): Bacteria > Bacillati > Actinomycetota > Actinomycetes > Kitasatosporales > Streptomycetaceae > Streptomyces > Streptomyces sp. NBC_01341. Next base: position 1,585,624 of record NZ_CP108364.1, read on the forward strand.
ATGACCGCGTCGCGCCACCAACCGTGCATGTTCAACCCATTACCTGTCTCTCGTGACCCGTTGTTATGCATACATGTTAAGTAGAGGTGTCCTCAGCATGTCAACGAAAATCACAGAGATAGCAGGAAGGACATCCTTTTTATGGGCATAAATCGGCCTCAAGTAGAGGGCACGAGGCTCGAGCGTTACTTAACAGGTAACTAGCGGTGGGGGATGGCAGCGAGCTCCCGCGCCAGACGTTCGACTGCCGCCTCGGATGTCTCGTGCCCGGTCATCGCGTCACGCACCACCGCCTGCACCACCAGACTGACCTGGTCGTAGCGCGGGCTCTTCGGCCGCGGCGCGGCAAAGAGCACGCTCGAGCGCAGAGTGGGCAGATAGGGGAACCGCTTCACCAGATCCGGATCCTCGTACAGAGCCGCCCGCACGGGCGGCAGCGCGCCACGTGTGAGCACCTGGCGCTGAACCGTCTCACTGGTCAGGTACGCGATGAGGCGAGACGCCGAATCAGGATGCCGTGCATGTGTGTTGACGGCCAGGTCGGAACCGCCCAGCACGCTGGTACCCGGCCCGTCGGGGCCTGGCAGACGTACGGCGCCGATCTTCCCCGCGACAGGGGAGCCGGGGGCCGACGCGACGGCGTACGCGTAGGACCAGTTGCGCAGGAAGAGCAGCCGTCCATCCTGGAACGCCTGCTTGGACTCCTCTTCCTTGTAGGAGAGAGCCGGCTTCGGAATCCAGCCTTCCCGGACGCCACGGGCGAGGAAGCCGATCCCCTCACGGGCCGGCGCGGAGTTCACCGTGACCCTGTCGCCCTCGTCCCCGAGGATGGTGCCACCCGCCGAGTAGACCGCCTCGGCGGCGTTCACGGTCAGGCCCTCGTAGGGAAGGAACTGGCCCGCATAACCCTCCAGACCGTACTTCGGCGCTATGGTCTTCGCGTCTCGTTCCAGCTCCGCCCAGGTCCGCGGCGGCGGGAGGCCCTCCTTGTCGAGGACATCCTTGCGATACAGAAGCAGTCCGGCGTTGGTGACGTAGGGCACCGCGTACAGCCGCCCGTCATACGTCGCGGTGTCCACGACGGGCCGCAGAAAGGCCTTGAGCGAGAAGCGACCGGGATCCAGCGGGCGTATCCACCCCGCGTCCGCGAACTCAGCTGTCCAGGTGACGTCGATGTTGAGCACGTCGAACCGGCCGCGGTCCGCCTCGCGCAGGTCCGTGACCATCTGCGCATGCGTCTCGTCGGCGGAGTCGGGCAGCTCGACCAGCGTCACCCGTTCCCTCGGGTGGGTACGGTTCCACCCCTCCAGCACGGAACCGAGATACCCGGTGAGATCTCCGGCGGTGGCCAGCGTGAGCGGCCCCCGGCTTTCGCCGTCGTGCTCGGCATCCGGCGCGACACACCCGGTCAGCGCGAGTCCGAGAGCAAGGAGGCACCTGCTCGCGGCTCTGGTCCACCGCATCGGTACCTCCCTGTAACACCGGCAGCGACGGCATTGTCGCCACGGAACGGCGGCCATGTATACCCGTTAGGCATGGGCGATACTGAAGCCAGGGACATCTTACGAGGACAGGAGGACCACGACAGTGCGCCTGCCCCTCCTGGCGCTCCTGGCACAAGGACCCGCCCACGGCTACGAGCTGAAGCAGGGCCTTGAGCAACTGCTGGGCTCCGCGTACCCTCAGCCGAACGTCGGCCAGATCTACGTGACCCTCGGTCGCCTCGAGAAGCAAGGACTCATCGAGGGCGAGGACATCGAACAGTCCAGCCGGCCCAACAAGAAGGTCTACCGCCTGACCGCATCTGGGCAGGAGGCGCTCCGCGCCTGGTTCGACAAGTCCGAGGACGAGCCGCGGGTGCGGGACGAGTTCTTCATGAAGTTGGCCCTCGCCTCGGAAACCGGCATAGCCGATCAGATCTCTCTGATCAACAGGCAGCGACGTCACTACCTCAACTCCATGCGCAACTTGTCGAAGCTGGCTGCCGTGGAGGACCGGGACAACCGAATCGCACAGCTCCTGATCGAGGGTGCGATGCTGCACCTTCAGGCCGACCTGGACTGGCTGGAACGGTGCCAGGAAGAGCTGGAGGAACTGGAGTGAGCGACACCCCCGCTCCGGTGCTGCGCGCCGAGGGCCTGGTCAGGACACACCATGGGGAGAGCGGGCCGGCACACGCCGTGCGCGGTGTCGACCTGTGCGTGCGGCAGGGCGAGTTCGTGGCGATAACCGGCCCCTCCGGGGCGGGCAAGTCGACACTGCTGCATCTGCTCAGCGGACTGCAGCAACCGAACAGCGGAAGGATCTGGCTGGACGGCGAGTGCACGGACACCTGGCGGGAGACCCGCTGGGCCGTGGAACGTCGCAGGCGGATCGGGATCGTCTTCCAGTTCTTCAACCTCGTCTCCAACCTCTCGGTCGCCGACAACGTGGAACTGCCGGCCCTCCTCGCCGGTGTGTCACCCAAGCGGGCACGCGCCGAACGCGACCTGCTCCTCACCGAACTGGGCATCGCGGGCAAGGAACGCAGCATGCCGGGCGAACTGTCCGGCGGTGAGCAGCAGCGAGTCGCCCTGGCACGGGCCCTGGTGAATCACCCGCCACTGTTGCTGGCCGACGAACCGGCCGGCAGCCTCGACAGCAAAGGCACACGCGAGGTGATGCGGCTGCTGTCCCGGTTCCACCAGCGGGGACAGACGATCGTGCTGGTCACCCATGACGCCCGGCTCGCGAGTGCCGCGGACCGGGTGATCAGCTTCTTCGACGGCCGGATCGCCGACGACGCGGAACTCGACACCAGCCCGTCGCGCCGGCCGGGGACGTCCGGAGTGCTGAAGCTCAAGGACTGACGTGCTGACGTACGACAACCGCCGAAAGGGCTAGATCTCATGCGCGCCACCCTGCGCTGGGCACACGCCGATCTGCGCACGCACCGCGGAGAGGCGCTCTTCCTCGTGCTCGCCACCGCCGGCATCGTCATGTCCCTGCTGCTGGCCACCGCGCTGTTCGGCTACGCCACCAACCCCTGGCAGCGCGTCTTCTCCCAGACACACGGCGCGCACGTCTGGATCCACACCGGACGTTCCACCGACCTGCCGAAGCTCACGGAGATGGGCGGGGTCGAGGCGGCTGCCGGCCCCTACGCCACCGCTGCGACCACCCTCACCTCACGCGGAACCCGCGCCGGCGTCGAACTGCGCGCCACGCCTTCGGCCCCTGCCGTGGGCCGCCCCCTCCTCACCGCCGGCCGTTGGCTGGACCCCACGACACCCGACGGCGTGGTCCTCGAGAGCCACCTCGCCCGTGCGCTGCTCGCCGACCCCGGCGACACCCTCTCCCTGCCGGACGGCACCGGAAGTGTCACGGTCGTTGGCATCGCCGACACCGCCGAGGCCCGCTACCGCCCGGGTGAGCAGCCCGGTCTCGTCTGGGCCCTCCCCTCCGTCGTGCCCCACCCCACCGGCCAGATCATCGGGTTGCGCCTGATCAACCCCGCCGAGACGGACTACGCCGTCCAGCGTGCCGTCACCACGCTCGGCGTCGGCGCCATAGGCGAGGTCTCCACCTGGCGGCAGGCACGTGCCGAGGCCCAGGGCGACAACCGACTCCTCGGCCAGGTGCTGGGGCTGTTCGGTTTCGGCGCGCTCATAGCCGCCGCACTGGCCGTTCACGGGGCGATAGCCACCCGGATCCGCGGCCACCTGCGCGACATATCCGTCCTGAAGGCAGTCGGCTTCACACCCAGCCAGGTCGTCCGCGTCTTCCTCTCGCAGCACATCGCGTACGCCCTCCTCGGCGCGGTCGGGGCGGTCGCGGTGACGGACGCACTGGGCAGCCAGGTCACGGGCAGGCTGGGAGACGCCGTCCGTATGTGGCGGGTCCTGCCCGGCCACACGATGTCGCAGTTCGTCATCCCGGCGGGGGTGGTGCTGTTCATCGCAGCGACAACCGCGCTCGCGGCCTGGCGAGCGGGACGCGTCCCCCCGGTGCCCGCCGCCCGGCCGACCGTCACCAGCACGCTTCACGAACGGCGAGCGGCCGCCGGGAGCCGGGCGGCGAAACGGTTCCCGGCACTGCTGCGGCGAGCCCTCGAGGTCAAAGTGCCGGCACCTCTGGTGCTGGGCCTGCACACCGCCCTCAGCCGCCCGGCGCGTTCCCTCACCACCATCGCCCGACTCACGCTGCCGTTGCTGCTGATCGTCGTGGCCGTGAGCGCCTGGACAACCCTCGACCGCTTCCACAGCAACCCCGAGGGCATCGGTGTACCGGCCGCCCTGACCGTCCACCCCCACAAGGCACTCGGCGACCGGGACGTCCGCGCCCTGTTGGAACACGACCCGCAGGTCGCTGCCGCCTATCCGGGCGTCGAAGTGGCCGCACTCGTCCCCGGGCAGACGGCCACGATCGCTCTGCGCGGCCTGGGCACCCGCCGCTCCCCCTACCCCTATGCCCTCGCCGAGGGCCGCCCCGCGCGCGCGAGCGACGAAGCCGTCGCCGGCCAGGGTCTCCTCGACCTGCTGAACGTGCACGTCGGCGACTGGGTCCGCATGACCGTCGGCGACCGGCCCCAGATCCTGCACATCGTGGGTCGCAGTATCGAACCGGAGAACGCGGGCCGCGTCATCTCCACCTCGCTCAGTACGCTCCGCGAGAACGACCCGCATCTCGCACCGTCCCTGTACCAGGTCCGCCTGCGCTCCGGCGCCGATCCGAGCGCCGTGACCCGCCGGCTGACCGCCGCCGGGCACGACCGCCTGGACGTGCATGCCGCGGCCAACCCCGCCGACGAACTCTCTCCGCTGCGTGGCGTCGTGGCAGGACTCATCCTCGTACTGGCCCTCATAGGACTCGTCGAGGTGCTCACGGCGATCGGCGGGACCGTCCGCGAGGGCGAGCGCGACCTGCTGGCGTGGAAAGCCATCGGACTCTCCCCCCGCCAGATCACCGCGGTGACTATGACGTCCACGGGCTGCACCACTCTCGCGGCCTTCGTTGCCGCTGCGACGCTCGGCACGCCGCTCGCCCGCTGGCTGATCGACGCGCAGGGCCGGTCGAGCGGAATCGGAGCCGGTATCGCCCAGGGCCCGCCGGCGGTCTTTCTGATCTTCTTCGGGGCGGCCACCCTGCTGGGCGCGGTCGGTCTCACGGTGCTGCCGGCGGCGCGTGCGGGCCGGCGACGGCTGGCGGACACGCTGGCGGCCGTGGCGTAGGACCGGCGGGCTCATGGGGTCCGGCCCCCGTCCGGTACCGACCGTGCCCGGCCGCCCCTGGTGTCGGGCGAAGGCCGCGTAGTCGGCCGATCATTGCCGGTGAGCACCGAGAACACCGTCTGAACGAGGCTGACGGGACCGTCATCCTCCTGCTCCGGCTGCCGGTGGGTGCCGGTGTTCTCCCTGGCCGCGGGACCTCCCGTCCTGGTGACCGTCTGGTCCTGGATTGCTGGTGTCTCCGTCTCGGCCGGTGTCTCCGTCTCGGCCGGTGTCTCCGTGGGCTGCGGTGGTACAGGGGCCACACCGCCGGGTCCGTCCGAGGACGCGCCGGACTCCGTTGACCGGTTGGCGTTGGCAGGCGCCGGATCCGCAGGGGGCGGCTGCTCGCCCGTGCCGGGCGTGGGCTCGACTGACGACCGCGCTTTCGCTTCGCCGCTCACAGTCTGCCTCGCGGGTTCGGGAGTCTGCCGGCGCTCACCACCTCCGTGGCTGTCCGGGGTCTTCGGGGCCTGCGGGGCCTGTGGGGCCTGTGGGGCCTGTGGGGCAGGAGCGGTAGGAGGGGTAGGAGGGGCTGGAGGCATCGCGACCTCCAAAACCTCCGGCGCCTGCTGGACCCCGAGGGCCTCCGGGGTCACTGGGGCCGCCTGGGTCTCCGAGGTGTCCGCGGCTCGCGTCCCGGACGGTCTCGGGCGCACCAGCAGGAATTCGCTGCCACGCCGGTACAGGACCATCGTCCTGGTGTCCGTCGCACCGGCCCTGGCGTGGGTGACGGCACTGCCGTCCTCGGAGACGACGGTGAGACGGACTTCGTCTCCGGTCGTGACCGCTTCGACGGCGAGCTGGGTGGCGGCGTCGTCCCAGTGCCGGCCGGCTGTGAGTTGGGTGCGCATCAGCGCCTGAAGCTGCGAGGTGGTCAGGCGTACGTCGTCGGGCAGTCTGCCGCCGGCGTCGTTGAACTGTTCCAGTTGCGCGGGGCTGAGGCGTAGCCGCGCTGCGCTCAGCTCCTCGTGCGTGAAACGTCCGGAGCGGTCGAGCTCGGCGGACGGCGGTAGCGACAACCTCTCCACCAGCTTGCGGACCGGGTCCCGCAGGGCCGAGCCGGCGGCATCCTGGATGCCGGCCTCGCTCCGCCACTGGGCGCGGGCCGACCAGAAGCCGTTGCCGTCGTCGCGTGACGGGATCAGATCGTGCACAGAGCCGTCGGGCGCCGTGAGGGTCGGCCTTCCGGCGACCGTGCCGTGGCGCCACCGGTCCGGCGCGGCCTCGGATCCCCACGGCGGTGTCTTGTGCGCGGGGCGCTTCGGCTGGTTCGACGCGGTGTCGTTCCGGGCGTCCAGTACGTCCGTGGCGCTCCCGGATGCGGGAACCTGCGTCCCCGCGTCGAACAGCATCGGCTGCAGTGCGGACTTGTCCTCGGGAAGCGCGACCCGGTAGTGCCGGTTCTTCAGACGCAGTACGACGTGCGGGAGAGCGGCGTCGTCCGGGCCCGTCCTCTGCGGCGCCGGGTCCTGCCCACGGGCGTCGTCGTCACCGCCCTCCGCGGGCGGTGTGAACTGCTGGAATCCGCCGTCGTCACGCACCACCGTGACCCGCACTCCGAACACGCGGGCCGCGAGCAGTGGCAGGACGTCGGCGGCGCCGTGGTCCCACCCCGCGCCGCCGTCGGCGTCTCCGCCGCGTAGCAGCTGCTGCTGGGCGAGGCGGACGCGATCGCCGTCGGGCAGGTCGGCGTGCAGGGGGATGTGACCGGTGTCGTCGAACTCCCTGCGCTCAGCCGCCCGGTCGAAGGTGACATCCGCCGCAGCCAGTTCTGCCCGGGTGAACTTGTCCGTGTTGTCGGGGACCGTGACGGCGAGCAGGTCGGCGTCCTGTCCGAGCCGTTCGGCGAATCTCTCGCGCAGCCCGGTGACGAACTGCTGCCGGTCCTCCGCCGAGGGAAGCCCGTGGTCGTCGAACAGTTGGGGAGCTGCCTGATGCAGACCTTCCGCGAGCGCCACGTAGAAGCCGTTCCCGTCGGACGGCACGTCGTGCACCGTGTACTTCTCCCCGGAAGGTGAGGTGAGAACGGGTTCACCCCCGTCCTGGCCCGGTGTCTCCGAGTATCGCTCCGGCTTGTTCGCGGGGGCGGCCGGAGCCTTCTTGAAGTCGGCGGACGGCGGCTTGGGAACCGTGCGGCGCTGCTCTTCGGAGAGCCGGTGCCAGCGGGTGAACCGGTCTGCCTCAGCGCGTACGCGGTGGTACTCGGCGGCGGCTGCCTCCGCCTTGTCGAGGTCGGCCCGCAGGGTCCCGACCGCTTCGGACTCGGCCTTCTCGCGCTCGGACTCCGCCTCCGCCGCCCGCTGCCGGGCAACCGTTGCCATATCGGAGCCGGCCGTCGTCGCGTCGGAGCCGGCCGTCGTCGCATCGGTGCCGGTCGTCTCGGGACGGTTCGCACCATCGCCGTCCCCGGTACGGGTCCGGTCCGCTTCCAGCGCGTCGCGGAGGTGCTGCTCGGCGGTGGTCGAAGCCTGCCGCAGGGCGTCCTGCTTCTCCGCCGCGTCCCGACGGTGCCCCCAGTACTTCTTGTCCGCGCTCACCCAGGCGTCGGCCGCTGCAGAGACGTTCTTCCAGGCGGCCGCGACTTCGGACGGGAAGTTGTCATCGGTGATGAGCCCCAGCTCCCGGGCGACGTCCTCCCGTACCCAGGCGATGACCTGTGCCTTCGTCTCCACGGCCTGGGGGCCGGGCTTGATGTGACCGAACGGCCCCAGGCTCCTGCCCAGCCAGGAACCGACCGGGCTGTCCTTGAAGTGCCGGTCCACGTCCGCGACGCTGAGCCAGCTCGTCGGGATGGCGAACAGGAAGGTTCGCCCGGTCTTGGGCTTGACGTTGAGCTGCGCGGCCTCGGCGACGGCCAGTTTGCGCCCCTCGGCTTCTCCGGTGTTGCTGCCCGTACCGGAGGCCTGCGGGTAGGAGCTGCCGGCCGCTTCGGCGTTCACGACGGGCTGCGTACCGGCGGCGATGTTGTGGAGGCCGGTCCGGACTTCGGCCACGTCTCGGCTGTGGGTGATGCGGTCGGCCGTCTCCATGGTGCTCTCCGGGGAGATCGCCAGCAGCTGTGCGCCGGTGAAGTCCGGTCGGGAGTACAGCCGGTAGTCGCCGTCGGAACCCGACGCGAAGGTCTGCTCGTGCAGCCCGGCCACCTGGTAGCCGTCGGCCGTCGTGGTGTCGTCGTAGAAGGCGGACAGCGACGCCTGTGTGGTGCCGGTGTACACCGCGAGGGCCGCGGCCGAGGTGGGCTCGGTCAGGCCGGTTCGCCTGGCCTTGGCCACCGCGTCGTCCAGGGCCTTCCCGGACAGCTCGACCCGGTCGGCGGTGCTCACGACGGTGGTGCCGTACGCCTTGGCTATCGCCAGGTCCCCGGCCGCGCGCAGGGTTTCCTGGCCGACGACCCGGCGGACGAGGAAACCGTGCTTGGGCAGTTCGAAGGGCCGCACGGTGCCGTCCGGGTGCGGCACGGCACGCCACCGGTCGATGAGTTGGCGCATCCTGCCCGCACCGCGCTGGGCCCAGATCGTGGCCTGGTAGGGGGGCGGGGTCAGTACGGGCGTGGCGAGCGGGTCTGCCGCGGAGACGGGGTCGCCCGTCTCGGGGACCGTCAGGCTCAGCGGCAGGTGTTCGCGGAGCCGGCCGACATCGCCCCTGGCCTCGATCTTCCTGCCGTCGAGCTCGAGTACGAGTCGCAGCTCGTATCCCGTGAGGTATTCGGCGTGCGGTTCGTTCGGATAGAAGATGTGCGTCTTGTAGAGCGCCGTCGAACCGGCGGCGGTGGTGGACCGGATACTCGTGCCCAGCTCGTTGTACGTGGGCCCGGCAGCGCCGACCCTGTCGTTGCCGGTCTGGATCCGTTCGCTGACCCCGACACCGAGCGCACGGCTGGCGGCAGTGGACACGCCTGCTTCCACGGTCTCGGTGGAAACCCGGTTGTCCCACAGCGTGACGCTGTGGTCAATACCCTGGAAGTCCGGTTCCCGCGCGACCAGCTCCATGCGCAGAGGTACGGTTCGGCTGCCTACGAGGACGTGGCGGTATCCCCAGCGGCCCACCCGGGCGCGGGTCCGTACTCCACCCGAGGTGCGCTCCGCCGCGTCGGGCCCGGTGGTCATCTCGCCGCGCAGGGCCCGGAGGGCGTGCGGTGTGACCATGGAGAGGATGCGCTCACGGCTCGTGTCGTCGAGGTCCAGTTCCCGCAGCTTACGGTCGAACTCCGCCACGACCTCCGTGGTGTCGAGTGAGTTCACGGGATGGGAGCCGAAGGGGTTGTCCCGCAGCCAGGCAGGAAGGCTCCACCTCTTGGAGACGTAACCGGGCACGTCACCGAACCCGTCCGTGATGAGGCCCAGCCGGTGCGCGGCCTTCTCCGGGAGGTGGCCGAGCCAGTCGGCGAAGAAGGTGAGCTGTCTTCCGGCCCTGCTGTCGCGGAACCAGGTGGTGAGCCTGTGCGGCCCGGCGAGCAGGCCGTCGGGCCGCACGGAGCCCGCGACGTCGTGCTGCGTGTCACCGACCACCAGCACCTTGTGCCCCTCGTCGACCCGGACCATCTCCGAGGTCACCACGCGGGTCACCGTGCTCGACTCGGTGCGGGAGCGGCCCCACCGGTTGAACAGTGCGTAGACACCGTTGAACGCGGTGCTCTCGTCATGGGTGCGCAGGAAGTAGGTGGTGACGCCGGTGAAGAAGGACTGGGTGGTGCTCATCGCACCGGAGGACTGCAGCTCCGCGCCGATCGTCTGCTCCGTCTCGAACTTCACCGGCTTGGAGACGGCCCTGGGGTTGAGAATCCGCATGCGGTGCACCAGGGTGCCGATCTGGTGGAGGTAGGGGCCCTTGCCGAAGAGTCCCGTGATCCGTTCGCCGTACGGACCGGTCGCCTGGTCGGAGTTGCCCGACCACTGCGGCAGGGCGATCCGTGCGGCGGCGCCGTGCGCGGGCGCCCCGATCTGCGTGTAGTGCCAGGAGCCGCCGGAAGCCTCCCTCATCACATCCGTGATCCCCGTGGCCAGTTCCCGGTGCGCGCCGGCACTGACCGTCTCAAACACCTGGTCGCCGAACGGATGGCCCGGGCGGTCCTCGGACAACCCGCTCAGGTCACCGGTTGTCAGGGACTTGACCGTCGCCGGGTGCAGCACCTCGATCTTCGGCTCGGAAACCGGGGCGGCTCTCACGTGCGCGTCGGGCCCGGGGGTGTGCTCGTCGGGGACGGCGAGCACCACCCGGCCCGTGACCGGCTCGTCGACGAGATGGACTTCCTTCTCCGGTATGACGAAGGGCTGCGTGCCGAGCACGCCGAGCGATCCGATGCCCCGCCACAGGCTGCGGAAGCGCCAGTAGCCGCCGGTCCTCGCGGTCAGCTCCAGCCGGTAGCTGTGCAGGTGGGACGGTTTGCCGCTGATGGCCATCTGCTCGAACGACACGGTGGGGCCGTAGGAGATCTTGCGGCCCGTCTGCCGTACCCAGCGGGGGCCGACCTGCACGGACCCGATGTTGCTGGGCGTGCCCATCACTCCTCTTTCGGCGCCCCTGAGCTGCAAGGCGGCGTCGAAGCCGCGCTCCAGCGCCTGGTCGAAGCTCTTCTGACTGTCCAGCCGCTCGGTGCCGGTGATGCTGCCTCGCAGGATCAGGTCGTTCTGGGTTCCTTCGTACCGACGATCCGTCATCCTGCCGTCGACCCATATGTAACGGTAGGAGCGCGTGAAGCGGCCGGGAACGGTCAGGCCGATCCGCACCCCGGTCGTGATGATGGCCTCGAGATTCCCGGCGACGCTGTGGTGGGCGAGGGTGTTGACGACGGTCAGGGTGTTGTGGAGAACCATGCGGTACTGGTTCCGGTTGTTGCGCCAGCGGGGGTCGTCGGGGTCGAGTTCGGCCAACGGTGCGATCATGTCCGGGTATTCACGGGCTGCCGCCCGGATGACCTGGTCGGTGAAGGACTCCAGGAACGTCAGCTCGGGGGCGTTGTCACCGTTGCCGGGGGCGACTCTGTCGCCGTTCTCGTACGTGAACGTCTCGGGCCGGCTCATGCCCAGCAGGGCGGGGTTCTGCTCGGGGAGGTAGACGGGGGCGAGGGGCTCATCGCCTTGGCCGGTGCCGTTCCGCTTGCGCAGGGTGGTGCCGTCGTCCCAGCCGGCGAGGCGACGCGCCTCGGTGCGCGTCATCCGGTCCAGGCTCCAGGTGGTGAATTTCGTGGGCTCCTTGTCACCGGTCATGCGCACGTGGACCGTCTTCTGTACCAGGTAGAGGTCCGTGGGAACCTTCTTGGACCTGCCGACGAGCTTCCGGCTTCCTGAGCCGCCGAAGACAAGACCGCTCGTCGTGTTCCGCGCGTAGCGCATGGCGGCGGCGATTCTGATCCGGACGGAGCCGAGGAGACCGCCACCGTCCGGGCTCACGTCGAAGCTCGCGCCCAGCGATGCGTTTACCTGCTGCCCTCTGGCCCTGGTCAGGGTTCGTTCGTTCTTGACGGTCTGCTGGACGGTGCTGCGCATCTCGCTGGCGCTGGTGCTGGTGAGCAGGTGTGCCTCGCCCGGCACGACACGTTCGACGACGAAGGCGCCCTTCGCCTTGGCGGAGGTGCCCTCACCCAGCAGCGGGTTGCCCGTGACCGGCCCGCGCGCCAGTCGTTCCGCCTTGCGCGTGAAGCTGTCGGAGGTGAAGAACCCGGCGATCTCGTTGTGTGCCTGGGTGCCGGGCGCCGGGCGGCCGGCCCTTTCCAGGGCCCACTGGCGGATCTCCTGGACCGGTCCGTACCCCTCGGTGTGCACCAGTCGGTAGTCACTCTGCGGGCCCAGTCGCATCTCGTCAGGCGTACGCGCGACCGCCGAGGGCAAGGTGTCGCTGTCCGCCAGCCGCAGGGCCAGCCCGTTGCGCACACCGAAGGTGGCGTGGTCGCGCAGGACCGCGCGCGGCAGGCCGGAGGAGCCATAGCCCGGCGCCTCGCCGCTCAGCCAGAACACGTATTGCACGTCGTCCACATGGACGTGGGAGTCGTCGAGCGCACGGGTCTCGACCTGACTGAGCGTCTGGTCCAGCATGCCGTAGTTGTACGACCGGGCGGAGCTCACCCCTCCGCCGACCGAGCCGAAGCCCACGACGCCGGCCGCTGGACCGATCTGGACGTTGGCACCGATCTGGAAGGTGCTGCTCACTGTCTTGGAGGCGCCGGTGGTGGACTGGCTGCGGTGGGCGACGTCCACCTTGACGGGCGTGCCGTGGGTGTCGGTGAACCGCTCCCAGCGGCCGTGGGGCACCGTTCTGACCCGCAACGTCACCGGACGGTGGCCGTCGAGGGTGAACGGCGGACTCTCGTACCCGTGGCCGTGGAAGAGCGATGGAGTGTCGCGCAGCGCGCCCCTCAGATGCGCCAGCAGGTCGCCGGACTCCGTCTTGGCGGACCCTGCCAGGCCGAACGTCGCGTCGATCTCCGTCACGACCTGGTCGATGCCACGCAGGGTGGCCGCGGCATGGCCGTAGGTGCGTCCGGGCGCGGTGCCGTCACCCGTCACGTACACGGGGAGCCGGCTGCCGTCGGCGAAGCTCACAGGTGTGCCGGAAGCGGGCGGCACGAGCATCGAGCGGTCGACGCGGGGTGGGCGGTGCAGCTTCAGCTGCGACTCGATCGAGGCGATGGCGGCGTTCGGCCCTGGGTAGACGACTTCCTCGCTGCCGGGGAGAAGGAAGCGGACTCTCCTCTCGGCGGGCGGGTCCTGCCCCTTCTGGGCCTCCGCGGGTGACTGGGCAGAGGAGGGCCCGGTATCGTTCGTTTGAACGTCAGATGAAGTGCTGGTAACGTCTGCGACGAAGTGGAAGCCGGGAATTCCGTTCTCCGGCTCTGCCGACTCCAGTCCGACGCTGAGGGCGACAGCTCTCATTCCGCGGTCGAAGAAGGGCGTCTCCGACAGGCGGATGTCATGGATCGACTGCTCGACCAGGCTCGCGGTCGTACTGCCGATGATCTCGGACAGGTCCGGCGCCGCTTCCGCCCACTGCGGGTATGCGCTCGCCAGGAGCCGTTGCCAGTGGTGTGCTGACACCTCGTCGTCACGGCGCAGCTCGGTGACGAGAAGTGCTTTCAGCGCGTCGCGGTGATGGGCGTCGGTCAGTCTGACTCGCTCCTCCTCCGGCGCCTCGGCGAGGTCAGGGGTGTAGTGCGGCAGCAGGTCCCGCACGGATTCGGCGGGCAACCCGGCTACGGTGACGCGCAGTTGCGGGTCGGTGATGTGGCGCTGGAGCTCCTCCCTGTACATGTGATCGGTCAGGGCTTCGTCGACTGCGGTCTGCTGGTGGGGCAGGAGGCCGGGCAGCGGCACCCCGTCAAGGGTGTGTCTGAGAGTCGTGGTGTCGAGGTCGCCCACGATGACGTCCAGCGGATCCACCCGCATGGAGTCGTCCGTCCGCAGATCGGATGCGGCGAACCAGGCGGTTGCGTGTGCTCGTAAGTCTCGGACGGTCATGTCGGCCGGTACGGACGGGAGTCGGTGTTCCACAGCGTGCGCCAGCACTGAGGTGAAGAAGGATTCGCCGACGCCCTTGGGGAGCACCTCGTCGACGCCCTCCGCCTGAACAGGTCTCCCTCCCCCGGTAACCGGAGGCACGTCGCCGAGCGAGTCGTCGACGGTGGTGGGTTCGCTGAGCGGCAACGCGGCGTTCGGCACGAGAGGTTGAGGGGAAGGCCCCTCGATGGTCGGTGTCTCGCCGGTCGGGGACGACGGCGGCACCGAGGAGTCAGGCCCGGTGAACTGAATCGGTGGTACGACGGGGACGTCGGTGCCGGTGGATTCGGCTGACAGCGCGGCGGCCGCCGACGAGTACGAGTGGCTCGGAAGCGCCCCCCGCGCGCGGACCAGCCGATCCTGGGCGTGCTTCACCCTGTCGCCCGCCTGCTTGGATTCCAGGGTGCGGCCGCGGCTGAGGAGCTCGGCACGGAACTCGAGCGCAGCAGTGAGTGCCCCCTGCGCCTCGCCGTACTCCTGCCGGACCAGAGCCTCGGGGCGCGCCTGCTCTCCCTCCGCCAGCTGACCGACAGTCGCCTGCTCGGCCTCGAGCAGCCGCTGTTCGGCCTCGGTCACCCGATGCAGACGGAGGGCGCGGATGCCGCTGGGTTCGCCAGGCGCGAAGTCGGCGAGGCCGCGGGCGGCGGAGAGTTCCGCCAGCGCCGCTCCGTAGTTCTCCCAGGCCCGCGCTTCCCCTTCGCTCAGCTCGCCCTGCGCCACGGGCGGTTGCTTCGATTCGGGTTCGGCGGACTTGCCCTCGCTCTGTGCTGTTGCGGACTCTTCGGCGACACCGGACTCGTCGACCGGCTCCTCATCGGGTACGGCCGCGCCCGGGCCGTCACCGGACAGCGAGTCGGCCACGCGCCCGTCGTCGGCGGGCTCGGTGTCCGGCGACTCGCCGGCGGCATCGGGGAGGGGCATCTTCTTGCGGTGGTGTCCGGTGAGAGCGGCGAAGGCCAGGTCCCCCGGTCCGGCGACCACTGCGTCCGCGTCCCCCGGGCCGATCAGGCTCGTGGGGGTATGCAGGGTGATCGTCGCACGTCGGAGCAGCACGGACCGGTCCAGTCCGCTGGCCAGATCCGCATCCGGCAGATCCTCACCACGGGCGACCACGACCACGACCACGGCGTCCGGACTCAGTCCCGCCTCGCCGAGTTGACGTGTCAGGCCGACGCGCAGCACGTCCGCGACCTCTTGAGCACGTTTCTGATCGACGGCGACGCCATCGGCGTCCTCGATCCCTCCCTCGGCGTAGCCGGTGACCGTGACCACCGGCCTCAGCTCCCGGTCGGCTCCGGCCCGCCGTGCGTCCTGGACGGCCCGGCCGGCCACGGTGTCGACCGTGCCCAGCTGATCGGACGGTACGTCCGTACTGCCCTGGCCGAACCACACGCCGGGCGCCAGACCCGCCGCCGCCTCCTGTTCCCTCACCCAGTCCGGCGACGGGGGCGGCGTCGGAGCGTTGGCCTCGGGATTCTCCGCCGGGTGCGGAGGTCGGTAGAGGTCGTCCAGTGCGGCGCCGTCGACTGCTTCCGCGGCGGGGGCGGTGTCTTCAACGGTAGGACCGGTGGTGGCGGACACGTCCGCGGACGGGACCGAATCGGGGGTGGATGTCTCCCCACTGCCTGTGGTCAGGGCGCGGAAGCCCTGCCAGAGGTTGTCCTCGGCTGTTACGGCCGCTCGCGGGTTGTAACGGCCGGTCTGCTCCGGATCGGCCCCGTAGACCCGTGCCAGCAGCGGCCACAGGTCCGGCTCGTTCTCCCGCACCCACACCGCGCCGTTGTTCCGTGGCCGACCGGTCAGTGGATCGTTGCCGTGGTTGGCGCCGAGCAGTGCGGTCGTGGTCTGCGCGAAGTACTCCTCGGCGTCCTGTGACGCGTAGTTCCCCGTCTCCCGGCCTTCCGCGTCCGTCACAGGCCCGTCGGCCCATGCGGCGTCCGGCCCGAGCCCCGTCTTCCGGCCGAACGATGTGCGCACCGTCGCCCGGTCCTCCGGGGTGAGGCCGAAGTGGAAGACGAGGTGGGCCAGTTCGTGGACCGCCGACGAATAGCCGTCCGCCTGGACGGGCTGCCGCGATTCCACCGCAGCCGACTCCCCCAGCAGATTCTCCTCGGCGACCAGGACGAGCTTCTCGGTGGGAAGGGTCAGCCCGCGTGCGTCATGGACCGGACGGCCGGCGACCGCTCGGGACAGCTCGCCCCCATCGCGTCCCGCCGCTTCCGCGAGCGGTACGTCCTGAGGAACGACACGCACCCGTACGCCACTGCCGGCGACCCTTGCGCGGACACCGTCGTCCACCAGCATGCGCCGCAGCAGATCGGTCAGCTGCAACCGTGCAGCCACCGGGCGCGTCACGCCCGCCGGGACCTCGATGACGGAATCGGCGACCCGCACCGGCTCCGTGTCCGGCAGCGCGGTGTACCAGTCCACCCCGAGGGCGACCCCGTCCAGATCCAGCTCCCCTGCCCGCGGCCCCGGAGCCGGCGCCGGAAGGGCCGGACTCTCCTCGACGTCCTCGATCGTGCCGCGTTCGATGGCGTCGACAATCCGCAGAGCGTCACGGACCGCACGACGGGCGCCCTCGTATTGGTCGTGCTGTTGGCCCGGCAAGCCGACCGTGGGCCCGCCGAGCGCTGAACCGAGCTGCTCCAGATGGCCGCGGAGCGAAGGATCCAGTTCGCCGGTGCTGAAATATTTCACCGCCTCGTCGGCGATCAGTTGTCTGTACTGAAGTGGCAGAGCGTGCCATTGGTGGTCCCGATCCTTCTGAATCGGTGCGAGGTCCTGCACGGTCTCGAAGACCCGCGTCAGGGTTTTGACGAGGCGGCCGTCAAGCAACTCGCGGTAGCCGGGAAGCAACTGTGCGGTCGATTCCCCGTTAAGGTGCGTCGCCCAGTCGTAGGAGCCCCGAACCGTATCGGCGATCTCCTCGAATCCCGAGTCGATCTCGTCGGCGGACTTCATGGCCAAGCTGCCCACATCGCCGAAGTACCTCATCTCCAGGAGGATCAGGGGAAGGTCGAGTTGCCCTTCGTTCGTGTCAAGTTGTTGATATAGCTCGTCATTCATTCCGACAGCGACTTCTTGGCTGACTTGCGTCCTAATCTTCTTCCCCAACAGCCCGGTGATCAAGTACTCCCTGACTGTGAAGCCGTCGAAAAGTTTCGTAGCAAGGACGTTCTGCCCATCGGCGGGTGTCCCGGGAGTATAATTTTTGCGATAAACTTCGACGAGGTATTCCATGCGCTCGGCGAAAAGAATGCTGATCCATCGCGCACGCGTCTCGAGGAATTCTTTCGTGTCGCCGGAAAGTGCCTCATGTACTTCAGCGAACGGATTGCGCAATGCGACGGGAAGCATGTTTTTTGTCAGGGTTCCCTTAAAGAAACGACTTTGCACCGGCCGTGCGGCCACGTGGTTGAACAGCAGCCACGTGTAGCCACGAATTTCCTCCACGCCCGGCAGTCCGGCGAGGAACGGCAATTGGTGCTGCGATGCATCGATCCCCAGCACCTCACGCACGTATGTGAGAGCGACGACATCCCCGACGAGTCGACCCGTGCTCACCAGGTCCCGCAGCCACGGTAGGGCCAGACGCTCCTCACCCAGTGCGAGGGTGTCCGTCAGTACGGTCAGCGGAGCGCCGAATGTGTACTGCGTATAGGCCCGGTGTCCCAGACCGTGTGGAGACGGTTGTATCTGGCTCTGACGTCCGTCGGGCGTGAGGGTCCAGCCGTCCGCCGGTGTCAGGATCTGCCCGAGGGGCAACGACTCGGCTTGGCGGGTGGTGGCGTCCAGTGCGTGCTGCGTCTTCCGCAGCAGTGCCATCCCCTCGCTTGCCGTCAGCGTCCTGCCGTCTCCACGCGGAAGGACGGTCAGCGGGGGAAGGACGATTTCGGTGATCGCGTGCAGTTCGCGCTTGGACCCGGGAGGCAGCGACTGGCCCTGGCGAGGTTTTTCGTACGGATGCAGCGTGCCATCGGCGGTACGAAGGAAATAGGACTTGTCGGCCACGATCTTGGCGCGCCGGTCACCGTCGCCCCATTTGTGTTCGGCGAGGATTCTGCCCGACGGGAGTTTCACCCCCGGCGGCATCTGGATCGGATGCAGACTCTCCTTCTCGACCGACCCGGCGCCGTACTGATGGTTGATCGCGGGAAGCACCAAGGCGTGCTGTCCCGAGGTCGATTCCTGGAAGCGCGGCAGTGTGTCGGTGGCGACGCGGCCGGTCTTGTCGATGATCACGGCGCGCGCTTCGATCGGTGCGATGTCGACGGGCGCGGTGGTGACACTGTCGGGCCGAGTGAGGTCGATCGTGACAATCCGGCCGGGGCCGGCGTCGCCGCTGTCGGAGGGCAGATGGTGCAGGGCCCACGCATGGCCCATGCCCGAGAGGCGCCGGGCCACGATCAACGCCGTACTGCCGACGCCGGTGTCCCTCAGCGCGTCCTGAACCGTCTGCCACGCGCCGACCGGAGTCCAGTCCCGGCCCGGTACGGACCCGTCAAGCGCGCTGTCGTCCCGGGAGCCGAATGTGATGCCATCGGGGAACAGGGTGTCGCGCAGGGAGTACACCAAGGTCAGGCACTTCTGTACTGACATCTCGTGCGGGGATTCCGACACCGGTCCTGAAGCGTCGTCGTCCGCGGTGACGTCGATCTCCTGCAGGCGGTGCGCCTCCACGGCATCCGCGACGATCTCTCGCAGGGCGCTCTCGTCACGCGGCAAGCGCACACCGCGGTCCCCCCAGGCCCGTGTCTTCGCCGCCGCGAGACCTGGCGTGTCGCGATGCAGGCGCGACGTCTCCTCGACGCGCGGGTGCGCGTCAGGATCTGCGCTTCCCGTGTCCTGCCTGGCCCTTGCTGTCGCGTCGCCCATCGCGCCCTGTTCCGCGGGCGGTTGCTGTGATTCGGAGTCCCGTGAAGGGACCGACGGCTCACTCTCAAGACCGACTGCCCGGCCCTTGTCCTTGTCCGGTCCGGTGGCGCCTGCGTCTACGGTGTCCGGCTTCGCCTTGACCGTCGCCGCCGACTTGACCTGCACGGGTCGGACTTCGGCACCGCCGAGGTGGTCACTCAACCGGCTTGCGACATTGTGCAGCCATTCGGCCGACTGTGCCGGGTCGAGTCCGGGACGTACCTTGGCGCTCATGTAGCGGCCCGACTTGTCGTTGACGATCCAGAAGTCGCCATCGGGGCTCTTACGGAACTCACCGGAGATCCGGGCTCCTCCGGCGAGGGTGTCTCCGTGCTCGTCGTCGAACCGCACCGCGATACCGACGTGCCCCTGGCCGTCGAGAATGGACTTCAGTTTCTGCTCGGGAGTCACTGCGGGGTCCGCGTCGTGAAGGGATTCCGGGTCACGCAGGAGGATGCCGGCGAGTAGAGACTCGAACTCGTCAGGCCGCATGGTGCTTGTGACGGTCTCGCTGCCCAGGGTGATCTCGCCGTCTTCTCCCACCGCGTACAGCCATACGGCGTCTGGGTTCGCGGACAGCAGTGACGGCGGCATGTCGTCCAACGCGAATCGCAGCGGGTTGGGCCGTACCGCGGTGGCGCTCCCCGGGTAGCGCTCCTCGTCCTTGACCCGCTTCGGCGTCACCACGGGACCGTAGAGGGCGTCCAGTGCGGCGCCGTCGACTCCTTCCGCGGCGGGGGCGGGGGTGGATGTCTCCCCACTCCCTGTGGTCAGGGCGCGGAAGCCCTGCCAGAGGTTGTCCTCGGCTGTCACGGCCGCTCGCGGGTTGTAACGGCCGGTCTGCTCCGGATCGGCCCCGTAGACCCGTGCCAGCAGCGGCCACAGGTCCGGCTCGTTCTCCCGCACCCACACCGCGCCGTTGTTCCGTGCCTGACCGGTCAGTGGATCGTTGCCGTGGTTGGCGCCGAGCAGTGCGGTCGTGGTCTGCGCGAAGTACTCCTCGGCGTCCTGTGACGCGTAGTTCCCCGTCTCCCGGCCGACCGCGTCCGTCACAGGCCCGTCGGCCCATGCGGCGTCCGGCCCGAGCTCCGTCTTCCGGCCGAACGATGTGCGCACCGTCGCCCGGTCCTCCGGGGTGAGACCGAAGTGGAAGACGAGGTGGGCCAGTTCGTGGACCGCCGACGAATAGCCGTCCGCCTGGACGGGCTGCCCCGGTTCCACCGCAGCCGACTCCCCCAGCAGATTCTCCTCGGCGACCAGGACGAGCTTCTCGGTGGGAAGGGTCAGCCCGCGTGCGTCATGGACCGGACGGCCGGCGACCGCTCGGGACAGCGTGTTGTCCGCGTGTCCCGCCGCTTCCGAAAGCGGTACGTCCTGAGGAACGACACGCACCCGTACGCCACTGCCGGCGACCCTTGCGCGGACACCGTCGTCCACCAGCATGCGCCGCAGCAGATCGGTCAGCTGCAACCGTGCAGCCACCGGGCGCGTCACGCCCGCCGGGACCTCGATGACGGAATCGGCGACCCGCACCGGCTCCGTGTCCGGCAGCGCGGTGTACCAGTCCACCCCGAGGGCGACCCCGTCCAGATCCAGCTCCCCTGCCCGCGGCCCCGGAGCCGGCGCCGGAAGGGCCGGCACCCTCGGGGGCCGACTCGACGCGGGGCCGGGCGCCGTGCGGGAGTATACGACCTGTTCATCTTCGTCCACCGGGCCGCGCTCGATGACGTCAACCATGCGCAAGGCGTCGCGGACCGCGCGACGGGCGCCCTCGTATTGGTCGTGCTGTTGGCCCGGCAAGCCGACCGTGGGCCCACCGAGCGCTGAACCGAGCTGCTCCAGCCGGCTGCGGAACGAAGGACGCAGTCTGCCCGTGCCGAGATATTCCACCGCATCGTAGGCGAGCCGCTGTTTGACCAGAAGTGGCAGCGCGCGCCCCTGGCGGTACCGATCCGTCGGGACCGGCGCGAGGTCCCTCACGGTCTCGAAGACCCGCGTCAGGGCTTTGACGAGTGGCATGTCAAGCAACCTGCCGTACCCGGCGAGCAGTTGGGTGGCCGATTTCCGGTGAAGGCGCGTCGCCCGACCGTAAGAATCCCGCACCGTGTCGGCGATCTCCTGGAATCCCGACTCGATCTCGTCGTCGGTCTTCAGGGCAAGGCTGCCCGAATCGCCGAAGTACCTCATCTCCAGGAGGAGCAGGGGCAGGTCGAGTTGCCCTTCGTTCGTGTCCAGTTGCCCAAAGTCGTCCATGCCGGCAGCGGAAGTCTGGCTTACTTGTTTCCCATATTTTTTCCCCAGAAGGCCGGTGAGCAAGTGGTCCTTGACCGTGAATCGAGTATCAGGCAACGCAGCATCAAGAACGTCCTGCATATCATCAGGAATTCCCGGGGTAAGTTTTTTGCGATAAACGGCAGCGACGTATTTAATGTTATTGGCGAAAAGAAGACCGATCCATCGCGCCTGCTTCTCGAGGAATTCCTTAGCGTCGCTGGAAAGCGCCTCATGCGCCACAGCGAACGAATGGCGCAATGCCACAGGAAGCATGTTTTTTGCCAGGGATTCCTTAAAGAAGCGCGTTCGCAGCGGCCATGCGGCCACGTGGTTGAACAGTAGCCACGTGTAGCCACGGATTTCCTCCACGCCCGGCAGTCCGGCGAGGAACGGCAATTGGTGCTGCGATGCATCGATCCCCAGCACCTCGCGCACGTATTGAACGGTGACGGCATTCCCGACCAGTCGACCGGTGCTTACCAGGGCCCGCAGATGCCCTAGAGCCAGACGCTCCTCACTCAATCCGAGGGTCTCCGTCAGCAGAGTCAGAGGAACGCCGAACGTGTACTGCGTATATGCCCGGTGTCCTACACCGTGCGGAGACGGGTACACCCGGCTCCCGTGTCCGCGGGACGTGACTTTCCACCCCTCCTCCGGTGTCAGGATCTTCTCGAGAGGAAACGACCTGCCTGTGAGGGTGGTGGTATCCAGTGCGTGCTGCGTCTTTCGCAGCAGTGCCAATCCCTCGCTTGCCGTCAGCTTCCTGTCGTCTCCATGCGGGAGGACCATCAGCGGGGGTAGAACGATTTCAGTAATCGGGAGAACTTCTAGCTCGAACCCGTTAGGCAGCAATCCCTGATCGAATGGGTCGTAAGGGTGCACTGTGTTATCGGGGGCGCGGAGGAAAATCATCTTGTCGACATCGATCTTGGCGCCAGATGTGTGTACAGCGAGCATCCTCACCCCCGGGGGCGCTGCCAACGGATGCAGGCTCTCCTTCTCGACCGACCCGGCGCCGTACTGATGGTTCACGGCGGGAAGCACCAAGGCGTGCTGTCCCGAGGTCGATTCCTGGAAGCGCGGCAGTGTGTCGGTGGCGACGCGGCCGGTCTTGTCGATGATCACGGCGCGCGCTTCGATCGGTGCGATGTCGACGGGCGCGGTGGTGACACTGTCGGGCCGAGTGAGGTCGATCGTGACAATCCGGCCGGGGCCGGCGTCGCCGCTGTCGGAGGGCAGATGGTGCAGGGCCCACGCATGGCCCATGCCCGAGAGGCGCCGGGCCACGATCAACGCCGTACTGCCGACGCCGGTGTCCCTCAGCGCGTCCTGAACCGTCTGCCACGCGCCGACCGGAGTCCAGTCCCGGCTCGGTGCGGGCCCGTCAAGCGCGCTGTCGTCCCGGGAGCCGAATGTGATGCCATCGGGGAACAGGGTGTCGCGCAGGGAGTACACCAAGGTCAGGCACTTCTGTACTGACATCTCGTGCGGGGATTCCGACACCGGTCCTGAAGCGTCGTCGTCCGCGGTGACGTCGATCTCCTGCAGGCGGTGCGCCTCCAGGGCATCCGCGACGATCTCTCGCAGGGCGCTCTCGTCACGCGGCAAGCGCACACCGCGGTCCCCCCAGGCCCGTGTCTTCGCTGCCGCGAGACCTGGCGTGTCGGGATGCAGGCGCGACGTCTCCTCGACGCGCGGGTGCGCGTCAGGATCTGCGCTTCCCGTGTCCTGGCGCGACGCTTCGGCGTGCTCATCGGCCGGGACATCAGCCCTCGCCTCCGGGTCGCCGGAAGGAGCCACGTCGTCCGTAGCGTCATCCGGCCAGTCCCCCTCCGTGTCGGTGAACGCGGAATCCGGCGCGTCGAACAGGATCATGGGCGCGTAGTCGGCGGGCCAGTCGTCGCTGACGTCCAGGAACGCGGATTCGGGCGCGTCGAAGAGGACCGTCGACTCGGCGAGGTCCGCGTCTGTGAAGTCTCCAAGGTCAGTGAAGTCGGCGCGGTTCGCGTCCTCATCCCCGGTCGTGTTCTCGGTGAGGTCTGTGATCTCCGGGAGATCGAGTATTCCGTCGAAGGTCTGCGGGGACCGCTGAGTCTGTGCGGTGTCCGTTGTGGGTACCGGCGTGCGGAGCGTGCCGTACGTGGTGCCGAGCCGCAGGGACAGAGCACGTGCGGCGTCCTCACCGCGGGCGTGCCGCTCGGCTCCGATCAGCGTGGCGAGATCGCCCAGGAAGTCGAACTGATCGGCCTGTGCCTGGGTGCGTTCACCGGTGACCAGGGGACGCTGATGGTCCAGGGCGAGACGGTACTTCGCCCAGTTCATCGCCTCGCGGTACTGAAGCCCTTCGAGGGTTCTCAGCTCGCCCGCGCTCTTGGCAAGGCGGAACTGGTCGTCCCGCGTCAGCGTGGTGACCGGCGTCGCGCTGTCGGCCCACTGCCAGTCGGCGTCCTGCGCCATGGCCGAGATGAGACGGTCCGGCGTGTTGAGGGCCAGGCGGGCGGGGTCGTGCCCGGTCGCTGCGGTCGTGAACTCACGGACGAATCTGACGCAGTTGTACCGCAGCAGGTTGTACGACGCCTCGGAGTTCCGGGTGGCGTAGAGGTAGGCCTCGGTCAGCTGGTCCGCATTGACGGAGTAGGTCCCCAGGACCCGGACCCCCTCTGCGAAGAGAAGGCCGGGCCCCTCGTCGCTGATGTTGCCGGGGATGTCGGTCGGGATCGCCGAGCCGTCCTCGGCCGGGTAGAAGCCGACGACCACGGGATGCTGCGCCCCGGGCAGCAGAACAGCCACCGACGCGTGCCCGACCTCGCCGCTCAAGTAGTCGAGGTAACCGCTCGCCCCGGGCTTGGCGATGATGGCCAGTTCGATGTCGTTGGCGGTGCTGCCAAGGTTCTCCTGCGCGTAGCTGCGCAGGGGCTCCATCATCTCCAGGTACGTGAGGAACGGATCGTCAGGACTCCAGGTCGGCACCTGTACGGGCGCCGGCTGCTGGGTCTGCTCGACGTCCGCGGTGAGTACCGGCGTGCGGAGCGTGCCGTAGGTGGTGCCGAGCCGTTGGGACAGGGCGCGTGCGGCGTCCTCGCCCTGGACGTAGGCCTCGTGTGCGATCAGTGTGGCGAGGGAGTCCAGGAAGTCGAACTGATCGGACTGCACCCGGGTGCGCTCGCCGGTGACCAGGGGACGCTGATGGTCGAAGGCGATACGGTACTTCGCCCAGTTCATCACCTCGTGATGCTGATCCCCTTCGAGCGTGTTCAGCTCGACGGAGACCGCGGCAAGGCGGACCTGGTCGTCCTGGGTCAGCTCGGTGACCGGAGTCGCGCTGTCGGCCCACCGCCAGTCGGCGCCCTGCGTCATGGCGGAGATGAGACGGTCCGGCGTGCTGAGGGACAGGTCGGCAGGGGCGTTGCCCGTCGCCGCGGCCGTGAACTCGTTCACGAACTTGACGCAGTTGTACCGCAGGAGGTTGTACGACGCCTCGAAGTTGCGTGTCGCGTAGAGGTAGGCCTCGGTCAGCTGATCCGCGTTGACGGCGTACGTCCCCAGGACCCGGACCCCCTCGGCGAAGACCAGACCGGGACCCTCGTCACTGATGTTGCCAGGCACGTTGCCGGAGATCAGGTCCGCGTCCTCGGCAGGGTAGAAACCGATGACGACGGGATGCTGCTGTCCGGGCAGCAGGACGGCCACCGACGCGTGACCGACCTCGCCACGCGTGTAGTGCCCGGGCTTGGCGATGACGGCCAGTTCGATGTCCCGCTCGACGCTGTCGACGGCGTCCACGACATGGGCGTGCAGGGGCCGCAGCATGTTGAGGAAATCGAGGAACGCGTCTCCGTCGGTGTCATGCTGCCCACCGCCCGCATCCCCGTCATCGTCGTAGTCGTCGAACCGCGAACCCAGGTTCGGGTACGAATCCACGAAGGCTGAGGCAATGACATCGGGCGACAGCAGGACGTCCGGCTCGAATGCGGAATCGGCGGGCCGGCCCGTCTCAGCCCGTTCATAGGCCTGCCCCAACTGGGCGAGCATGTCCTCTATCTGCCCGTCGTTGTCGGACAGGTCCGTGTCGTCCTCGGTGCCGGTCCACGCCTCGTCCGGAACGTCAGCGATCCGTCGCGTGGCTGACACGGTCGGGGTCTCACCGGACTCAGCCTGATGCGCCGCCTCCTCGGTGTCCGCTCCTGGCGTGAACGCGGCCCAGCCCTCTTCGGCCTGGGTGACCTCGTCGAGGAGGTCGTTGACGATCGGGTGCGCCTCGCTCCGCCAGTCCTCGCCGGCCGTCGCGGGTACCGGCGGGCTCTGGAGTGTTGGTTCCACCGATTGACTGCTGTAGTGCCGACGCAGGCTCTCGGCCAGATCGGGGTCGATGTCGGGCTTGCCGAGGACGAGGCGTGCCGTGTCCAGGTCGTTCAGGCCCACCTCACGGACGGGGATCTCTGCCTGCGCGTTCAGGTTCCAGGTGACGGTCAGGCGCCTGTCGTAGGCGAGGCCCTCCATGTCGGACCGGACGACGAGCGCGGAGCGGACACGATCGTCCTGCAGGCGCGCCTGGAGCTCCTCCGTCAGCTCGGGCTCATGGGAGACCTCGACGACCGTGACGGTGTCGTCGCTGTCGAGGAGGGGCACCGTGTCCGTCGTGATCTCTCCGTCACGCTCCGTACCGGTCGGTGTGTTGTTCCGCGCGCCGTCTGCCGCCGACTTGCCGGACCGGCTGGGCTCGCCGGGCTGGAGGGTGTCTGGCATGAAGTCTGTCGGAGCACCGCCCGGCAGCCCTCTCGTGGCACGAGTGCCGAACTCGGCACGGAGTTTTTCGGACAGGAGCCAAGCCGGCCGCTCCGTGGGGGCGAGGTCCGGGCGGGGATCCTCGTGCAGTCGAACGGCGATCAGAGCGGCCATGTTGTCGAAGAGCGCGACGTACTGCTCCTCCGTCGTCTCCAGAGGCTCCATGCCATCGACGTTCGGCCGTGCCTGATGCCGTCCCGTCATGATCCAGGCCGCCTGCGACAACAGGGCGTCCGCCACGTCCTCGTTGAGCTTCCCCAACACCTTGTCGGCCCGGGCGAACCTCTCGGACCAGCGCGCCAGGACATCGGCATCGACCAACGGATATGGCCGTTCTGCCTTCCTGGGCGTGGGCTCCGGCGGTGTCGGCAGGGGGCGTCGGGTGGAGGTGGTGCCGCGTGGGGCCAGGTGCTCCTGGCCGGGGACGGTCTGCGCCCCTGCCTCGTGTGGCTCGCGCGCCTGGCTCTGCTGGATGGTCTCGTCGATGCTCGGGGGCGACGCGTTGCCGACCGGCCTGTCGAGGGGGGTGTGCCGATCGGTGCCCTCGGCGTTGTCGGCCGGGGCATCCACGGAGCGCCGGCCCGGAGCGAGAGGCACATGAAGCGGCAAGCCCTGCCGGGATGCAGGTGGCTGGGGAATCTGGTTGCGGCGGCGATAGTCCTCGGTGAGGGCTTCCCTCGCGGCCCAGTATTCGTTGAGGGTGGAGTGGAAGAACTCGGCGTGCTGAGGGGCGAATTCCTGCAGGGCGGGGCGGTTGGTGAAGTAGAGCACCGCGGTGCTCAGGAGATCGGGGCCCAGGTCGGTGGGATCTGTCGCCTCGCGGGTCTGCTGGATGAACTGGTCGAGGTCTTCTTCCAGCATGGTGCTGATGCGTTCGGCAGCGGTCTCGGTTGTCTCGTCGTCATAACGGGCCACCACCCCCGGCGAGGTCTCGCGCAGCTGCTGGATCGCGTGGGCGTCGGCCGGTGCCTGCTGCGCCAGATGTTCGGGGTCGGTCAGGAACTGCCGGATCGTGTCGGAAAAGCGCTGGCGCTCCGTCTCTCGCGTGGCATGGCCGAACTTCGCGGTGAAGCCTGTCCAGGCATATCGCAGCAGGCCGCGCGTGCGTTCACGCTGCATGTGCCACTGGGGGGTGTCTTTCCGGTAGCCGGTGATCTCACCTATGGCCGTGTACAGGTCCTCCATGGCGGCCGATCCCAGGACCTGGCCCAAGGTGTTTGCCGCCACCCGGCCACCGGCCGGCCCGGACACCGGGGCCGCCACCGTGGTGAGCAACCGCACGCCATCACCCCGCGTGCCGTCGGCGGACGGACCGGGCTCCACCCGCGTCTGGCCCGGACGCGATGAGTCCGGCGCAGTCCCGGCGTGGTCCTGAGGAGACGCCGCCGGCTTGTCGGTCTGATGTCGTGCGTCCCGCGCCGGGCGCGGGGAGTCTTCCTGGCCGCGGCCCGGGAC
Source organism: Streptomyces sp. NBC_01341 (assembly GCF_035946055.1). NCBI lineage: Bacteria > Bacillati > Actinomycetota > Actinomycetes > Kitasatosporales > Streptomycetaceae > Streptomyces > Streptomyces sp. NBC_01341. The sequence goes on from NZ_CP108364.1 coordinate 1,612,793, forward strand.
GGGATCGGCGCCGGGCTGTGACACGGTCGGCGGCACGAGCGGGTCCGCAGGCCCACCCGGAACCGGCCTCGTCACCGCCTCGAGTGCCTCCCGGTATGCGGGTCCCGCGTGTTCGACCGGATGCGGCTCAACGTGTGCCAGCGGTTGGATGAGGATTTCTGCGAGTCTGGCTGCTCTCAGGTCGAGGTTCAGCCTGCGCTCGTAAGCGCTCAGCAGTTCCCGGTGCGCGGTGTCGATTTCACTTTCGGTGACCGCCCGATGGCGCCCTCGTGCGGTCAGGGTGTTCACCCGCTCTGTCAGGGACGCCAGTTTCTCGTGATCGAGTGGCAGCGGGGTGGGGAGCAGGTCCTCTCGACCTGTGGTGGCCGGCTGCGGGCCCCCGAGATCGTCGTAGAGCTGTCGCAGGTAGTCGGCGTCTTCCGACCCGAGTTCGTCCCGGTATGGCCTGCCGAGGACCAGCCCCGCGCCGTACTCCGCCACGAACTCAGCGGGCGAGGCGCCCTTCTTCGCGTAAGCGCTGATACGCCCGATCCGGTCAATCGCAGCAGGGTCCCGCAGCGCAGTTCTGAACATCCCGTCAAACAGGAGGAATTCGTCCGCGAGCTGGTGAATGAGTTCGTGGACGAGCGTGACCGTTTCGAACTCCTCGTACAGGGAGGACGTAAAACTCTTCGGGCCGCCACCCTGACGCATCGCCCCGAGTTCTCCGAGGATGATGCCCCCGGAACCGAACGCGGATGCACCCGGATTCGGGAAATCTCCGACTCTCGACGTAGTGACCTTCATGGCGTCGTCGATTTCTATCAACCGTGTGTACTTGGGGACCCAGACATCGAAATCATCGAGGTCGAATCCCGCCGCCTGCGCATACTTCACCGCCCGCTCAATCCAGGACAGACGCTCGTCCAGCCACGGCTCAGGGATGGACCGGTCGTGTCGGACGGAAACCCGGGTACGCCCCACCATCAAAGGTCGTTCCGTGAAGGCAATTCCTCCCGACTCTTCCAACCTGTTCCTGTCCTGGTTGGGCAAATCACCGGAGTCGATCCGGCGCTTCAGATACACACCCTCGAACTCCGGAACAAGGTTCCTCTCTTGGGCAGGCAACCTCCGCAGTGCGACATCGGGAAGCTTGGAGAATATTCCCGCCTTGGCCGCAATCTCTGAAAGGAGGGCGTCCCGGTTCGCGAGCCGCTCCTTCATGGTTGCGTTAAGTATCTCCTGAGGGCTGCGCGCAACGTACAGTGGAATATTGTTTTTCTTCAAATCACGGCGGCGAGATACCGGAAGCCGGTACAGATGCTTGGCTAGGGTAGGCGACAGTTCATAGTATTTCCCCACGCCCTTCATTGTCAGATCGACCGCAATGGGCAGCCGGGTGTCGTATCCCCACCAGAGGGGGCGGGCAGGCGCGGCCACAGCCTGTCGGCCGAGAACGCGGTCGAAGGCTTTGCGCAGTTTGCTGCGGGTAGTGGGGGACGATGCGGCCATGAACAACTGGGAATGCTGCCCGGACCCCGACGCCTCGACTGCCCGGTTTTCCGGTGCGCTGCTGGTGTTGGTTTCCGGCAGCGACGGCAACGGCTTACCCGAATCCGCCACAACCACCTCCGGCAGCGACGGCAACGGCTTACCCGAATCCGCCACAACCACCTCCGGCAGCGACGGCAACGGCTTACCCGAATCCGCCACAACCACCTCCGGCAGCGACGGCAACGGCTTACCCGAATCCGCCACGGCCACCTCCGGCAGCGACGGCAACGGCTTGTCCGTGCCGGACCGGCTGGTCTCGGGGTCGGGGCGGGAGCGGTCAGTGGTAGTGCCGGGTGACAGGGCGGCGAGGACGGCGTCGGAGACGGGCAGGCTGCTGTCGGCGGTTTCCTCGTTCTTGCTGGGTGTGGGGGTCAACAAGGGCTCGGTGGCTGCCGGTTCCGTGGTGGGGGCCACGTCTGCCGAATCGTGCACCGTGCCGGGCTCCGCTCCCCCGGGCCCGTACTGCGCCGCGTCGTCCCCGGGCACGAGGGGTGAGGCGTCACCATCGGGACCGTACTCGATGGTGGCGGTCAGCCCGTCGCTGTACGGAATGTCCGCGGGTCCGCTCACCTGAACGGAACGGACCGTTGGCCCTTCAACCACGTCAAGGCCGGTCACCGGGTCCACGACTGGATACGCAGGGAAGCCCTGAACGCCGTCATCCGTGACCAGGTCATCGGAACCGGTTACATCGGAGCCGCCAAACAGGCTGTCCGCACCGTCCGACTGCTCGTCCGCCACGACCGCGGGCGGCACCGGTCCCCGCTGGCCGTCAGAGGACTCCCGACGAGCTCCCTCAGTTAGCTTCGGCGCGTCGCCACGCATCGCGGACACTCGGTCATCCGTCGTACCTGCCGGGATATTCCCTTCCGGCAGCGGCGGCAACGGCTTGTCCGTGTGTGCCGGGGTGCGAGCGGGAGCCGGTGCTCCGGCGCCGGATGTCAGGGCGGTGAAGACGGCGTCAGAGGCGCGTACGGTGTCGGCGGCTGTTTTGTCTTCGCCGGATCCGGGGGCGGGCTGGGCAGGGGTGACCTCACTGTGAGGGACCTCGGTGGTGAGGGCCGGCCCATCGCCGTACGGAGTTCCTGCGGGCGCGCTTACGCTGCCTTGCGCAGACTCCTGCGCCAACCAGGGCTTCTCGACGGTGGTGTTCACCAGGACAACCAACGCTGGCTGTCGCTGCACCTTGTACCTGTCCTGGAACCTCGTCTTCTGCCGTGCCCACGCGTGGTCCGCCAGCGACAAAGCCCTCGCCGTATTCTCCCCGGCTCGGGACCAGAGCCGGCTGACCTGATTGGGCGCGATACCACTCGGAGCGACGGAGCGTTTGAACGCGGCTACCTTCGCGTGCCCAGCCGCAACCAGCTCCCCCCATCTCGGCCCGCGAACGGCCCTGACGGACGGCAGACGAAGGGTGAACACCCGGCCGAAGACCGAAACAGTTGCAGTGCCGGGATCGGAAGCCGGTGCGGGGTCCGCGGGGCGGGCAGGGGCTGTGGGAGAGGAGACCGGCACACTCCCGTCGTCCTCCCACCCGAGCGCACGCCCAGAGCCGGTGGCGGGTCGCGCCCCGTGCGGGCCGCCCTCCCCCGCTTCCACGCTGACATCCACCGTGGTGACACCACCCACGTGAGGTGTGTCCACGGTCGCGTTCCCCTGACGGGCAGGGTCAGTCGGCCCGTCGACGGGAGTCCTGTTGGCGGTCTCCGTGTCCTGGGCCGGTGCGGGGGCGGACAGGGGGTCGGTGGCTGCCGGCTCCGTGGTGGGCGCCACTTCTGCCGGGTCCTGTGGCGCGGCGTCTTCGGTCGGGTAGTGGATGTCGATGTGTGCTTGGCGGCGCGCTGTGCGGGTGGCGTTGTCGGGTGTGTTGGTGCCAAGGCTTTCGGTGTGGGTGGTGACATGTGTGTCGGCGATTGAGCCGAGTTGTTCGAGGAGGTAGTCCTTCAGTGTCCGGGCGCGGACTTTTCCTGTGGAAGTGGCCTGGGTTTCACGGTTCTTGCTGGGCAGGAGGGTTCCGTTTCCGCCTGCTTTCACGGTGATGACGATGGGGGGGAGTCCGCGCTCGCGGCGGTGTCGGATGACTCGTCGCAGGTGGCCTACGAGTTCGTTTGCCTTTTGCTTCTGCTCCATGTTGAGGACATGGCGCCGGTTCTCGAATTGGTAGGTCAGCAGGTCCGAGGGTATGCGGGGTGCTGTGGGTTCACCGGACGCCGGCCGGCGTCCGCCGTCATCAGCGAGGTTTGTCGGCGGGGCCGGGGTATGGGCGGGCAGGGTGGGTGTGGTGGGTGGCCAGATGCCTTGTGCTTCGAGCCGTGTCCGGTCGGTGGTCGCCTGTTCCTGAAGGCGTTCTGTCTCGTTCTGGGGAAGGGGCTCGGGGTTCCGTCCGGACGCGAGGTCGTAGAGGCGGTTGAGGGCGATTTCGGTGCGTGCGCGAATCTCCTCGATTTCGCTGGTCGTGGAGAGGTCGCCTGTTTCGGTGGTGGGGTGGTCAAGGGTCTGCCAGAGGTTTTCGGTGGTTTCGAGGGTGGTGGCCTCGGCAGGGTGCGTGGTGGCGAACTGTGCGCGCAGGTGGTCGATCTCTTTGAGGACGGCTTGGTTGAGGGTGAGGTCACGGCTGTAGGAGGTGCTCTCGAGTCCGCCCAGATCGAGGTCGGCTCCCCATCGTTCGATCAGACGGGCGGTCTGCGGTGTCAGCACGTCCGCCGCGATCGCTTCGGCCACGGTGAGGGGGGACCCGTCGGTCCGCGTGCCGGGGTCGAAGGCGAAAATCCTGCCCTGGGGGTGGAAGCGCCACGTGCGCGGACTGTCACCCTTGATCCGGAGTTCCACGTAGGAGTCCAGCTCCACGGCCAGCCGGCTGGCAAGGTGCACGACGTTGGCACCGAGAGCGGGCTGGTCAGGGCCGAGCACGCCCGCTTCCGGCTCCTGGAAACGGGTGACCGGCTCCCAGCCCGTTTGCCGCTTCACCCACTCGGGGTCGAAGTCGAGCACGAGCAGCCGGCTGTCGGTGATCCGGGGCCGCATCGGGCGCGTCTTGCGCAGCACTCGGGGCGAGGCGTCCTGTCGCGCCGCGACCCTCAACCGCCCGTGATCCATCCGGTCACCCAGGATCCGGGCCACCAGATGGGGTGTCACCTCCGCGCTGACCCCTTCGTCATCCGCCACCGTCACCAGCAGGCCGGCGAGATCAAAGGTCTGCACCGACTTCGGTGACATATCCCAGCTGAGCACGAGGCCGGCCCGTTCGGTGCGCGACTGCTCCACCGAAGCCCGCATCGCCTCGTAGCCGTCCTCGTCCACAAGCCAGTAGGTAAGGCCGCTTATCTTCTGGCTGTTGACCGCTCCCAGCGTCTTCGGACCGACGAAGGGAATGACGGAGCTCTGCGTGACGGTCGTCGGCAGCCAGATCGACGCGGTTGCCGAGACGAGGAGTATCCGCTTCTGTTCCTTCGCGAAGGACTCGGTGCGGGGCTGCACCTCCGAGTTGACCGCACTATCGCTGCCCCCGGCGGCGCTGAAGGAAGTCCCCTGATTCTCCCCGGTACCGTCATGACCGATATTCATTCCGGGTGAAATGCCGTTGTTCGTTCTCTGGGACCTGTTCAGAGCGGTGAGGTGCTTGAAATAAGTACCGAAACCCGCGCCGTCGAACTCCTTGATGATCCGAAGATCGGTGTACTGGATCTTCTTCGTCACCGATGCCCTCAGCAGGGGCGAATGAGGCAACGCAAGGCTGTCGGTCAGATCCGTCCCCTCGGTCCGTTCCCGAAGAGCCTGTGCTGTGAGCATGGAATTCGCCATCATCGATGGCAGGAAGGTATTCAGGCGGACACCGGGTTTGATCGCGACATCACCGAAGGCGCCATAGAGCAGGCTCCGGATCTGCCGGTGATGGCCGCTGGTCAGGACGAAGCCCACTGGATGCGAGTTCAGCGGGAACTTCACCGGAATGCTGGAAGGAGGCTGGTAGACAATCGGCTTCTCAGGAGAGAGAAGGGCGGAGGAAATGGCCAGCTGCATCGTCCCGGCGAGGTGCTGGACAGACGAGACCCGGCCTGTCACTCCGCGCTGGATGTCCATCGCCGCGTTGTTCATCGGGGCATCCGCCGCGTCCCCGAGAATGACGCGGATCGCCACCTGCAGTTTGCCGCGGAAATCCACCGTTTCCTTGTAGGCGTCGAGACGGGACTCCCAGTACTCCTTCTCGGCGATCTTGACCTCAGCGCTTCTGCCGGCCGACTTTCCCTCGGAGATGCCGCCGCTACCCCCATGGCCGCTGTCCCCGGCCCCGCTGAAGCCCAACTTCCCTGAGATGGAGAAACCCTTGGAGCGGCTCGACGACTCGTCACGCGCGTTCTGACCGTGCAGATAGAACTCCTGGCCGTCCGGCCGCTCGTCCTCCGGCTCCAGTTTGCCCACCAGATTCGCCGACAGCACGATCGACACGGTTTCACGCAAGGGGCCGTAGGTGTTGACGAACCGCAGCTCGACCTCTCCACCGACCATATCCATGTAAAGGATCTTCGACAGATTCGAGAAGAGTGTCTCCGCAGTCATCTGCCCGGCATGCACCTGCCCCAAAATGCGACCGCCACGGGCCACCTCGAGCAGCGGCGACGTCGTGAGCAGGCCGGGAGCCGACTGGCTCACCATGGCACGGATCGTGCCCCACAGAGTCACACCGTCCGCGAACCGCACCTTGCTGATGGTCGCCGGCCCGATGATGCGATGCGGCTCGTACGGATTCGCCAGATAGCGGGGAAGATGCAGCTCCACCGGGCTGACAGCATGCTCCGGGAACGCGGCGTTGAACCGGAGCAACACCTTCTCGTTGACCAGACGCAGTCTGCCCAGCTCGTGCTGCTCCTTCACCCGGGCGGCCAGTGCCGTCAGATCGGAATCCTCTGGCAGGTCCCCGGGATGCTCCCTCCAGTGCAGCAGCAGACGCGCCATCAGCGTGGTGCTGAGCTTGAACTTCTCCGGGTCACCCTCAGCCCACACTTGCACCAGCTCCGAGATCCGCTCCCGCGAAACCTCCAGTTGGCCACGCATGTAGAACGTCAATGCCGCGTGCTCAGGGACCAGGAACACCATGACCCGGCCATCGACATGCGCAGAGTCAGACTCGCTCTCGGTCGGCAGGAGCAGAGCGCTCTTGTACCAGTCGAGCGCCATGTCGAATCTCGTGTTCGCGCCATACACATAAACCGTGCCGACGGCGAGGGCGATGGATTCGAAGCCACCCGTCAACGTGTGAGAACGGGCCGTTCGCTGCCCCCACGAGAAGCCCGCACCTGCCGTCTGCGTTGAGGGCCCCTCACCGCCGCCTGTGAAACCCACACCCGCCTGAAGCGCGCGCCCACTGAACTGACCGCTCCTCGCCTGATACTGCAGCAAAGCGATCTGTGCGAGAACCACCGGGTCGGCGGTGGCACCGGCAAACGTCGCCTTCCTGCCCGTCATCGCCACGGACGCGACGGCATACGCGTTTCTCACAAGCCCGTCGGCCACACCGTTGTCCAGATCGAAATGACCCGGCCCCTGAAGCATGTGAGGAGCCTGCGCCACGATCATGTGATTCATGGTGGACTGCCGGATCGAATCCTCCACCTGCGAACCAGCACCGCGCAGATCATCCGGCAGAAGCCCCAGAAGCCCTTCGGTCACGCCGGCTGTGTCCTGCGAGTAGGTCACCGCGTCCTCGAACACCTCAGGGTCGGTCCGCCCCTCCCTACTCAATTCCGAGGGATTGAGACGTACCCCGAGATCCGGAACCAGATCCGAAACAAGCACCTCAGCGGTGCGGCCCCGGAGCACATGATGACCCACCATCTTCTGGCCACCGGTCCGGCGCCCAGGGATCAGGCCATCGTCGCTCTCCGAGATCGTCAACTCGATCAACAGACCGTTGATTCGGTACTTCCGGGGAGCGCCAATCGCCTCGAACAGAACCGGGTGGTTCATGACCCACGTATTGCCTTGGTCCGACCCGGAACTCAGGCTGACACCCGCGTTCATCCCCACATTCCGTACATCGCCGTGAGAAACCCCGGCATTCACATTGGGCGAAAGGCTCAAAGCCCCGCCCTCTGACTGCCCGGCGATCCTCAAGGCCATCGGAAGCTTCACATTACGTTCATTCTTCCGGATCCCCAGGGACTCGGCCTTCGCAGGGTCGAACTCCACCTTCAGATTGACAGTGGCATACCGCTCCCGCCAAGTAAACTCAGTGCCCGGGATATTTTCCTGGCGCGCCAGTCGCAACTGACTTCCAGCCGGTGTCAACGCGGTGTTGAAACGTTCGCCGATCCCTAGGAACCAGTTCTCCAGCGCCCTGGCGTTATCAAGCCTGGTATCGAGGCCCAGTGGATAAGATGACGCATTCGCATTCGCGTAGTCGTTGTCCGCGTCGGGAAGATAGTGATTTTCCCTCAGCGTGCTACCGACAAGACTGACAATCTCCTTCATGGTCGCCTCGTCGACACGCACGGTGCTCTGCCCCACCGTGTGACGCATGAACGCCGGCATCACATTCTTGTCGGAATCATCGGACGGCCGCGAAATAGCGCGCTCCTTGATGTCTCCGACCGATTCCGCGGCAACGGGGAACCCACTCTGGTATGCCGCGACATCAGGAAGGGTCAGAGACGCGGTGCCAAAGCTGCGCACATCCTCGTCCGGAAGTCCTGCCTGCACTCCATCGCGCACCTTGTGCACCTCGATGTCCAGGCGGTACTCCATCGGCACCGAATAGAAGGGAGTCGGTCCCACCCACCGGCTCACATCGACGTTCAGTCCGAGAAACGCCGACGAACTGCCCTGCGAGGTCGACACCCCGACAGAGCCCGATACCGAGACTCCCAGTCGGACATCAACCAAGGGGACAGCCGCACCCGCCCCGAGCGACGCACCGACCGACCGGCTCTGTGAGACGCCATGGTCACCCGACACACCGGTCAAGAGCGTATGAACGGCCTCAATGTTGGCGTCGCTCTCAGGGGTGCCACCGAACATCGTCAGCGGACTTATCCCTGCCTCCGCCGCACCAGCAGCGTCAAGGATCCGGGTGTGAACACGCACCGTCGCGACCGAGACCGACGAATCCGGCGCATACAGGTAGATCGGGAAGCCGCTCCTCAGCTGACCTGGTACACCACCCCCGACCTGTGACCTCCGAAGATTGGTGACCAAACTGTTCAGGCCGTACCGCAGCTGCTCCAAGAGCTTGCTGCCATGACGCAGATAAGTATTTCCGTCGCTTTCCGGCCACAGGGCGCGCAGCCCAGCCACAGCCTTGTCTTGTAGCGTCGGCAAATCCGTCAGACCGAGTGCGGCGTATCGCTCAGGAACACTTGGGAACGCCACGTCCGGATTCACCACCACCTCAGATTCCTGAGGTGACAAAAACCGATCCGGTATCCATAGATGCAGCTTTTCAGACTCCGTGGAGACCGACTCCGAACCGTCGCCAGCCCCGTCCTGCCGCCGCCTTGCAGCCTCCTCGGGCGTGGGCAGAGAGTGCGACTCCAGACTCCTCCATTGCGTCGTCGCCTTATCGACGGTACGAATCCGATAAGACAGATTCATGTCCACAGCGAGCAGAGTCTGCGGCGTCCGGTGGTTGCTGACCTGGCCATCCTCCGTCATGTGCACGGTGCCCATGCCGTGATGCTTGCTGTTCACGGTCTTGGAACCGCTCACACCCATGTTCACGGGGCCCATAGCCGTACCAGCCGAAAGACCACCCGAATAGGCAGGCCTCTTCACACCCGAAGAATGCGAGAACGACCCCGTATTGAACATGGCGGCATTCGCTTCGGTTCCGGCCGGCTGCCCAGGACCCGAATCCGCCAGCGTACTGTGAACCACAGACGCATTCTCCGGACGGATGGTGAACAACACATCAGCGCCGCCCAGATGCTGCACGAACGAACTCAGCCGATCCACCGCAGGTGTCACGAGCAACCGGAGGTTCTGTTCCAGCTTGACCGGAAGCTCATTCAACTCCGTCGCGGTCACATCAGGAATCAGCGCACGGAGATCCTCGAGCAGCCGGTCCATCCCGGGCAGACCATCGCGCGGCACCGCCGAGAAATACGCCAACGGATGCACATCAATCCGCTGCCCCAAGACGAACCGCGGCGAATCACTACCGCTCCCCTCAGGCCCCGGCTCCAAACCGTCCTCACCCTGAGCGACCCCGGGCACCGGAGGTGTAAGGCCGGTGGTGGATTCCTCCGGCAGGGGCGGCAGCGGGCTCTCCGGCAGGGCGGGCAGGGGCTTGTCCGGGCCGGTCGGTGCGGCCGTCACAAGCTCCCGCTCGGCGAGCGGTGCCGAACCGCCTACCGCCCGGGTGTCCTCGCCGGCGCGGACGGGGTCGTTCGGGCCGACGGCTTGAGTCGCGAGGGAGGTGTGCGGGGTGCTCGATCCGTGTGTGTCGAGGGCTGCTTTCAGTCCGGCGAGGTACTCCGGCCTGGCGCCGGGCTTGTCGCCGGCAGCTTTGAGGGCGTCCTCAAGGAGGGCGCGTGTCTTGGCGTAAGTGGCGGGGTCGGTGAGGGCCATGCGTACCTGGACGTCCCGTCCGGCCGCTGACCTCTGCTCCGTGCTGCCGGGGTGGTCCGGGTTGGGCCGGGTGATGGCGTGGGCGACCGCTTGGGCGGTGTCGGTGTTCGCCTTCAGGAGGGTGAGGGCGATGACGGCTCGTTGGTCGTCGGGGTTGACCGGGGTGTGGTTGCCGGCCTGGGTGAGAGCGGTGCGGTAGATGCGGTCGGCAGCCGCCTGTGTCTCGTCCGGGATCTTGTCCAGCTCGTGAGGGAGCAGGGCTGATCCCTGCAGGCGCAGGGTGTCGTGGGCGGTGAGGAGGCGGACTGCTCGCTGGGGGCGTGCGGTTGCGGCTTTGCGTGAGGTGCTGGTGAAGTCGGTGAGTGCGGTGTGGTATTCGGTGACGGTGCGGGCGAGGTGGTGTGCCCGCTCGGTCGCGGCTCGCTGGGTCGCGGGGGAGCTCACTGACGGCGGGGGGGCCATGGTGGGCTTGGCCGTGCGGGCGAGACCCTGCCTGGCGGATTCGACCGCCTTGATGGAGGTCTCAAGGGCGGGGTGGTTGGCGATGCCCTCGAGCGCGGGAGGGCCGGAGATGTAGGCGCCGTCGTTCCAGCGGTAGTCGTTGTTGTCGGAGCGAGCGGTGCTCTTCGCGTAGACGAGGAGATCGACGTGGCCGTCGGCGGCGAGGACGTAGCTGAAGGCGACGCCTCCGCTGCCGCCGTCGAGGTGGGCGTGCAGGGGGCGGTTGATCTTGCGGGCGCCTGGAGTCTCACGGATACCGCTCAGGTCCTTGGCCGCACCTTCGAGGACCTGACGCTGCAGATCGGTGAAGTCGCTTTCGCCGACCTGGCCGGCGTAGTGGATGCGGCCACTGAGATCCCACCTGCCCGCGTCGTCGGCACGGAAGGCAGCGAATCGGGCTCGCTGTTCATTGTGCCGTGTCGCCAGTGCGTCGTACCGGCTCTTGGCCACCGTGTCCCAGGCCGGCCGGGAAGCATCCTTCAGCGACGTGTAGTGCCGGCCGCTGGCGGCGACGTCGACCGATGTCAAGAACGCGTCGAAGGCTGCCTCGAACGCACCCGGCCCCCATATCCGCGGCAGATCCGCCGGGTCGGAGACCTGGAGCACGTCGGGGTGCGGGAGGCTGCTCTCGAAGAACGCGTGGGCGTTGTAGGTGGTGTGCAGGCGCTCGGGGTGGGCAGCGATGTCCTCGGCGACGGCCGGGGCCGCTTCCAGCAGAGGCAGCACCTCCGGGTGCTCACGCAGATGAGCCGTGACCTGGGGAGCGGCGGGCCCGGCCAGCAGGCCCGTGATCTCCCATGCCAGCACCTCACCCGCGGCCGGTCCCACCGGCCCGGGCACCGGCACCTCGCGCACGCCACCATCACTCGACACCGTTACGCCCGCGTCCACCGGCACCGCCGACGCCATGCCATCACCAGCACCGGACTGGACAACGGGCGCGCGCCGCGTCAGCACGTCGGCGTGCCGCTGCTCGTCAAGGGCGGTGAACAGACGACTGCCGTCGGGATCCTCCAACAGGGCGGCGACCGTCTTCGGTGCGCGCAGCAGGTTCTGGACGGAGGCGGCGAAGTCAGTGTCGGTGGCTGCTCGTTCCTGCCACGCCGGGCGGTTGAGGAACACGGCGGCGAATGCCTGCTCCTTCACCAGCAGGGCACGCACGTCACCGCGCCACAACGCCCGGTACAGCAGGCGCGCACCCTGCGGGCTCAGGGACTGGGGTAGCGACGCTGTCAGCACCCCGGCAAGCTCGCCCTGGCGCAGCCAGTTACGGAACTTGGAGTTCATCTCGGTGGCGAGCGCGGGACGGGCCTCGATGACCGCCCAGACTGGGGACTGGGCAGCCGCCTCGTCGACCAGGTTCCGGTTGGCCCGGATCGCGGCGATGAGTTCAGGACGCTCTCGCAGAACCGCCAGCACCTGCGGCTGCTCGGCCAGCATGTCGCTCAGGCCCGGCAGCGCGGTCACAGCAGCACGCAAGTCGTCGTTGCGCGCCAGGTCCTGGGCCAGGCCGGGATTCTGGCGCACCAGGCGCAGCACGCCCTCCGTCGTCAGCAGCCTGCGCACACCCTCCTCGACCCCGGCCAGAGTCGCGATGAACCCGGGCGCGGCCATCACCGTCTCACCCACCTGCGCATCCGCGACCACCAGGCCGGCCAGCCCGGGGTGAACGGTGAGCTGCTCCAACAGCGCCTCGTCGGACAACAGCTGGGTCCACGTCACGTCGTCAGCCGCCACATCGTGACGGCTGCTCAGGGCCGAGGCCAGAGCAGGGACACGGGTCAGAGCGGTCACCAGGTGCGGGCGGGCGGCGCTTGCCGCCAGACGGCCCTGCGTGGCTATCACCGCGTCGACGACCTCGCTACCGGCCTCCTTCAGCGTGTCAAAGAGATCCGCTTCCTGCAGAAGTGTGTTGAACGTGTCCTCGCGCTCCGCGACAGCCTTCGCCACGGACTCGTGCCGGGCGATGAATGCCTCGTACCGCGGCTCCGCCTGCATTAGCTGCCCAGCGCGGAGCGCGTAGACAGCGGCCATGTACCGGTTCGTTTCTACATTGACGAACCACCTGCCCACTTCGAAGTTTGCTCGCATGGGGGGACTGCCGAAGATACGGAAGGCGTCGTCGTTGTCCGTCAGCAGGCGGGCCAGCCGGGGAAGACGAATGACCTGCCCCAGCATGGACGGGGTCCGTCCGAAGTGCTCCACCAGTGAAGGGCGCGTCCGGATCAGATCGATCACGTCAGGCGAGAACAGCAGTTGCTGCGCGAGAACGCGGTTTCCCAGCGCGGCCTGACGTATCGACTCATCGCCCAGCACACGCTCGTAGCGGTCCAGCACATCCTCGGCGACCTCGCTGCCGCCCGCCTCAGTGCTCCGTACCTTCTTCGCGGGAACACGGTCCCTCAGCCACTCTGTGAGTTTCCGGGCGCCGTCGAGCAGCCGTGGATCGAGTTCGATGCCCTCGGGCGTGATGACCTGGTCCTCGCCCCTCTCCACCTCCCGCATCAACTCACGAACGGCCTCCGGGGCGGCTTGCGTCCCACGTGTGCCGCGCCCGCCTGCGTCGACGAGCGCCGCCAGCGCCAGTTCGTCCAGCCGGACCGGGTCGGCCTCCCACCGCTCGGCAAACCGCGGTCGGGCGACAGCCTCCCGCAACACCTGCGGGAACGCGACCAGCGCCCGCGCCGTAGGGCTGTTCCGCTCATACCGCTGGGCCAGCAGCGGATAAAACTGCTTATCGGTCAGCAGCCGGATCCAATGAGTCGTCGACATCGCACCGAAAGCCGACTCCAGCCGCGGCAGAAAATGACCCACCGCAGCTACATTCTCAGCGAGCGCCAGCTCCTGCTCAGACGTGACCTCATATGTCAGGGAACCCAGCCGGTGAGCCAGCCTCAGCAGGCCGGAACGCTCGTCACCCCACGCCCTCCACAGATCCTTGTCCGCTGCCACATCGATAATACCCGGCTCCGATGCCACAGAACTGATCAGCCACGGATTAGCCAGCAATTTCTTCGGCCCAATGTCCGAGAGGGGGCGCGGGTCACGAGAGCCCAGGAAAGACAGTGCGGGATACTTGTAGAAGGTCGCGAAGGAGTCGGGTGACTCGCCCAGCCGGGCATAAACCATTTCCCTTATCGCACTCCGGCCTTCAGTCACGTAGGTCAGAAGCGCATGCCAATGACGGGCTGCTAGTTGCAGCGCTTTCGCGGCAGCAACCGAATCGGCCGGGAGCGCCAAATCTGTCATTCGGTCGAGCGTGGCCGGGTGGAAGATGCGACGCAGTTTATGCCCTGCGAACTCACCCGGGTGGAGCAGGATGGTTCGCAGCATGATCGGCAGCGATTGGGTGGACTGCGTATTATATTCAACCAGCTGCCGCTCCACGTTGCGATCCTCTTTCATGATCGCGGCAACAGCGGGGTATCTTTCTTTTGTCAGGCTGAGGAGTTTGAAGAATCCCAGCTTCTCCAGTTCCCCTTCCGTCAGCTTCCTCGCGTCCGTCCTGATTTCGGGCTGCGGTGGCCTTGTTGCCTGCAACGCACGAATTAGCCGGTCGTCCTCGACCGAGTCGTAGAGGTGCGGATCATAGGAGAGTGCTGCGGCAACGTGTTTGTTGTCGACCGCAGCCCGAATCCGCGCGGGGACCTCGAAGAGCCTGGCCGTCACCTCCGGCAGATCCTCCAGGACGTCCGTCAGATCCGAGGATTCACGCAGAATATCCAGTACACCCGGGTTGGCTTTCACCGCCTTCAGAGCCCGCAGCGACGTAAGGGCAGTGGCGATTTGTTCAGGGCGCGACCTCAGTTGATCCCGCAGGCCCATGTCGCCCAGGAGATATTCGAAGAACGACTTGTCGGAAGCCTTTCTCTGCAGATGGTTCGCCAACGCGGAGGAAAGAGCAGAATCGGCCGCCAAATTCCACAGCATCTCCACCGGATCGGCCGAATCCATAATTGCTTCGGCGAGCTCAGCCGACATCTCCAATGGCCAACCGGCTGGGCTGTTGTTCATCCGGCCGATTTCACGCAGGATATTTACGTTACCCCTGAAATGAAGCAGGGTCAGCGGAATCGACATTACCCCGGCACGGAGGTCATGGTCTTTCTCGAGTTGCTCGATCAACCCTTCCTTCATGAGGACCGCCGCCATTGACGGATAGGGGGCACGAGACCATTTGTCGACCAGTGAACCGAGCGCGGCCACCACGTTGGAAGCTTTACTCAACGGTCGGGCCAGGCGGGGCTCCGCTGCTACCAGGTGATAGAGCGCCGTGTTTGTCATCGTCGCATACACCACATACGGATGAGGGCTCAACGCTGCCCTCACCTGCGGTCCGCGCAGGATGATATCGGCCGCGAATTGCACCATCACATCCAGTGGCCACCCCTGGGGGTAGGGCGCCTTCCGCATGATCTCCACGGCGAAATCTGCGGCCTGCCTGTTCTGCGCAGGCGTCAGACCCACCGACAGCCTCGCGGCCACGGCCCGGACCGTACGAACGGTTTCGTCGGACACCACAACCGCGGGTTCTGGTGGCTCTACAACTGTCTCGGACTGCTCCACCGTCGCGGAACTGCTGCCCTGTCGACCGGACGGTCCAGCCCCCGACGCACTGGATTGCTCGGTCGACGCCCGATTCTTCTTCTTCGCGCCGCCGGGCAGCCGCGGCCATTCACCGGACAGCCAACGGTCCGCGATGCGCGAGGCCGTGTGCATCAAGAGGTCGCTCTTAAAGGCGTCGGTCATTTCGACGTACAGGCTCTCCACTTCCTGCACGCTGGGAAGGTCCTCAAATTTCCGCCGTCGGAGCTGAGCCACCACCTCGCCGTGCAAGGCCTCCGGGGTGTAGGCAGGGTTCACCGGCTGCTTCGGGGGGGCGGGCAACGGGCGAAGGTCCGGCGTGCCTGCGGAGGGCGTGCGGGATTCCTTGGTGTAGGTGGCGAGCACTTCTGCGATGCGGCGGTGCTCTTCACTTCCCGGCTCCAGCGTTTCCAGGCGCTTCTGCAGGATTTGCTGGTTCAGTGCGTCGGTTTCCGGGCTGCCGGTCTCCACCCGGCCTACCTGCAGGTCGTTCGGATTCCCGAGGTACACGCCCTGTCGTCGCCGGCGCCCCGCCTCGTTTCCGCGCGGCGCTTGCTGTGCGGATGAGCTGATGGCCGACGGTGCTGCGCGGAGCCCGTTGACCATGCTGTCATCGGTGTTCGCCGTACGGACGACAGGTGAGTGGCTCTGTTGCGGCGGGCGCGTGCGCAGTTCACGCGTTGTCTGGCGAGCCGTGAGCCCGGCCTCGGCGCTCAGGGCCGTGTAGTGGCGGATCAGGTCCTGGTACGGGCGTGCGTCCACGGGGCGGGTGGCGTAGTAGTGGGTTGCCCTGCCCTCGGGGTGTTTGGCCAGGACGAGCACGTTCGTACTGGTCGCTGAGGGCATGGCGGTCCGCCGGCCGTCGGAATAGTCGACGATGCCGAAGTCGAGGGCGTGGCCCTCGGCGGCAAGCAGCACATGGATGACCTGTGGCAGGACGTCACCGAACTCGCCGTCCCACTGCTTGCGTTGGCCGAGCTTCGCGACGACGTGCCGGTGCAGGCGCGAGCCGGGCAGCAGGGCGGCTTCGCCTTCGGTGCCGTTGTCGAAGAAGAACCCGACGTGTTCCCAGACCTCCGGGCGGGCGAAGGCGGCGGCCACCGCGCTCCGAAGTTCCCCTACGGGGTCGGTACTGGTGTGCCGAGGGAACGCGGGGGCGACGTCGGCGAGCTGCTGCGGGGTGTAGGCGTAGTGGACGGTGACCAGGAGCGCGGACAGGAAACAGTCACCGTCGTCGGGTACCGATACCGGGGTCCGCTGCAGGGACTCCAACAGCTCGGCCTGCTCGGGGGTGACGGGGTAAGCCGCCGTGTGCTGGGCCGTGGTGTCCATCACCGCCTTCGGCCATGCCGTGTCCGGGGCGGCCTGAGGCACCGGCTCTGCATCAGAGGTGACCGCAGAGGCTCGCGGTGCTTGTGGCGAGAGGTGCCCGACGCCGGTGGGGGCGGTGTTCCCGAACGTGGAAGCCTGGCTCTGCCCGTCCGTGGCCACCTGGGTGTGCGGAGCCGATGACACGCTCACGGCCGAGGCCGTCCGGTTGCCGGCGGGCCGGGTCGTGCGGCCCCGGCGCTGAAGGGCGTGTACCGCCGCTGCCAGTACATCAGCACGGATTCCGTCCTGGTCCCGGAAACGGGGTCCGAACGGTGCGCTCGTCGGGTACGGGCCCGGGGCCGGCCGTTCCTCGATCTGCGGGGACTCCCGCGGTGCCGTGTCCTGCGTGTGCGCGTCCGTGCCGGCGGTCGCCTGCCGGCTACGCGGCCCCACGGGTGCCTTCCGGCCCGTGGCGTCCGAGCGCGTGTTCCGCGCGCGCTGACCGGCCGAGGTGCCGGCCGCTGCGACGTCACGGGGCGGCTCCTCCCGCAGCGCGTCGGGTTCAGCTGACGTCGTCTTGCTCGTGCCGGCGGTCGCCTGCCGGCTCCGGGGTCCCGCGGGTGCCTTCCGGCCCGGTGTCGGTCCGGTCGTCCCGATCGCGTCCGGGTGTGTGCCGGGCACTCGGTCCCGCTGCCCGCCGACAGGGGCGTCGGCGACGCTCTCCAGGCCATCCTGCACATGGTCCAGACCCCGCGGATTGATCTCCTCCGGGGGCCGCGCCGACGGGCTGTTGGCGTGCCATTGAGGGTGGCGGAGGGGTCTGAGTTGCGGCTCGTGTATAGGCGTGGGCCGTGAGGTTGACTGCTGCGTGTGGGCGTGGGGTGCAGTAGAGGCCGTGGCGTGGTGTGGCGGCGTGTCGGGATTCAGGAGTGCATGGAACAGCTCACGGTTGTCCTCGATGTCTACGCCGTGGAGTTGGCGCAGCTGACGGACTTTGGCCAGGGTCGCGGCGGGGTCGAGCCGACTGATTTGGGTGAGTCTTTCGAGTTCCTGGCCCTGCGGTTCCGGGCGGAACGTGACCCATACCGCCCTGACTCCTTCTGCCGGGTCTTCAAGGAGACCGAACTCATTCGGAGAATTACCCTCCCCGTTTGACACCATATCGACTGTAGGGGCGTAGACGCGCCGCCCGGTCGTGTCGGCAATCTGTTGAGCCACCGGCACGACGGTGGCTGAACGTTCTCTGGGATTGACGCTTCCCGTCCTGCAGCAGAGAAGTGCAATCGGAACATGCCCCGGAAGACGGCTGAGAGCAGGAGTGCTCCGCAAGAGCCAGCGGGCGGCCTCCGCCGCCGAAACCTTCAGAGTACCGGAGTTGGTCTCAAGAGCAATCGTTTTATAGAGACCATGGGAAGCGAAGAAGAACGGCTGGACGCTCCCGGCCCATGGCGCTCCCTCCTCCCGGATGGTTTGACCATTCTTGACGACCTCGAAAGCTACCACACTCGGCAAATATGAATACGGAACGTCGCGCTGCGCGAATTCCCTCGGAGAGAAGGTGGCTACGCCGATCTGTTGCCCGTCACGGCCCACAATAGGCTTGGTAAACACATCGAGATCCGACACCGCGACCGAACCTATACCACTGATTCGGCCCTCCACATGACCCGCAACTGGCACAGAAGCTATGGTCGCAACCGGCTCGGACACCATCCATCGGCCGGCCGGAGTCTCAGAGCGATGCCGCGACGGCGCCAGATGCCAATGCCCCGAACTGGAACTCTCCCGAACAGTCAACTGCCCGGTATGAGACCAAACTCGCCGCCCAGTATCGCGGGCAATAGCTTCAGGTAGAGCGCCCCCGACCGGCTCCGCACTCCACAGAACAATCTGCGAACCCTTTACCACACGCGTGAGCCGGCGAATGAAATCACGGTAGTGCATGGTTTCTTGGGGCCCGCCCGCAACGCCAGGCTGCAAGATGCGCCCCTGACCGTCCAGCCGAACCGTGACCACCGTCATGCCGTCACCACGACCAGCCCACAAAGCATCAGCACGGTGATCGCGCAGAGAATCCGAAAGACCGCCCCACGTCGCATTGTAGACGGAAGAGAAATCTATAACGCCGTCCGGAAAAAGCCCCGCCGAGTCCCAATGCGACACTGCACCCAGAACAACCCGCTCACCCGCCTGAACCGGCCTGCCCCGGACCGGAACCAAAGGAAGCGGAGGAACTGCCACATGCGAAGACGGACCGACAGGCACGGCACCACGCCCCGACCCCACCACCGGCGGCTGTGGAAGCCGCCGCGGACCCGCCACCGGAAGCCCCGGCAAAGAGCGACCCCCACGGCCACCCCCAAATCCCCGATCCGGAGCAGCGTTCACCGTACCAAAACGCCCACGATTCCACTCGTGCCCATCAGCGGAAACCATCGAGTGATGGCGCGCATCCACATGGCCCACGTCAGGCTCCGCGACAACTGCCTTTGCTGGCCTGACGGTCCACAACAAGGGCTGCGCCTCTGCGCCTTCCACGTTCCACGCGGCGTGGGTGTCCCGGGCATTTTCGCCGCCGGATTGCTCGGTATAGGTGGCGAGTGTTTCTGTGATGCGGCGGTGTTCTTCGCTTCCCGGGTTCAGCGTTTCGAGGCGCTTGCGCAAGATTTGCTGGTGGAGTGCGTCGGTTTCCGGGCTGCTGGTCTGCGCCGGAGCGACGGTGATAGGAGGTTCGACACCACTGCGCCAGGCTTCGACATCCGCCTTCGGCATCCACGTCGTGCGGCCTGGCATGCCCGGGCCGGACTTGTCCGGGTCCCGGTCGTCTTCGTCGCCGACGAGCGTCACGGAGTCGGAGTCGTCGCTGTCGCTGTCGCTAGCACCGTCAAAGAGGTACCGGGAGTCCGGGGTCTCTGTGGGGGTGTCGTCGTCGGCAGTCCGGGACTCGGTACCTGCGTCCGTGTCGGTGTCGGTGGTCGGGTCGGTGGATGTGGTGAGCGGGGTGCTGGTGACCGGGCGGGGTGTCGGTTCGGTGTCTCCGATGGTGTCGCGTGTGGAGACTGTGGGCACGCTCGGTGACAGTTCTCGCTCCACCGACTGTGCGGAGTAGGAGAGTGGGCCGGCCTGCTCCTCCTGTGTGCTGCGGGGCTGTGCGTTCGGTGTGCCGAAGGTGGTGTGCAGGCGGGTTTCGGGCCGTAGCGACCGGCGGATCGTGTCGGCGAGGAGCACGACCTGGTCGGGTGTCAGGGCCGGTGTCTGTGCCGCGGTCTGAACGGCTGCGATCTGCTCGTCGCGGTAGGCGGTGACGGCGGCCCGCAGACGGGTCAGCTGGTCGGGGCTGATCGTGAGAGCTGTCGCGTCCGGCTGCGGGTTGCCGGAGTACGAGGGGTCGCCCCCGTGGTGGCCGGCGACCTGCTTCAGGGTGGCTGCGGGACCGAGGATCGTGGTGAGCTGGTCCCTGTCCAGGACGGCGGAGAGCTGTCGCAGCGGGCCCGGGTCCAGGCGCAGACCGCCGCCGGTGGTCGGGGGGAGCGTGGCGAGGGCGGACAGGGCGTCGTCGGCGTCGTGCAGCTGTGCCCAGCCCTGCAGGCCGTGTGGGCCCCGGTCGTGGAGCGATGTCAGCCAGTCGCCCGGCAGTTCGCTCCCGTCGTTCGCCTGGAGACCGGCCTGCCCTGTCGTGTCCGGTGCGTCCGTCGGGTGGCGGTCGATGCGCGGTCCGAGGTGTGCGGGTATCAGGGAGACCAGGCGGTCCGCCACCGTGTCGGGTGCCGCGAGCGTGAACCGGCCCGGATAGCCCAGCGCGTTCAGCGAGTTGATCAACGTCGCCGCGGCCGCGTGCTGGCCGAAGCCCGCCCCGTCCTCCAGCGTCACCGTCACACCGGGCAGCGCGCCGAGTTGGCTGTGGACGCCCTGGCGCAGGTCGATCTCCCGCTGGGTCGGCGCGATGCCACCCCGCTGCGCGGCGAGTTCGTCGATAAGTGCCTGATGGTCGTCGGACGGCGTTGCGAAGAGCCGCTGCCAGACGTCGTGTTCGGCCTGGTGGGCCTCACGTGACGTGATCGGTGAATCGTCCGCTGTCCGCTGAGCCGCGGCTGTGGTGGGCTGGGTGGTGCCGGCCGGGTTGTGGGAGCCGCTGCCCGCGGCGTCGGCGGCTGCCGGACTTGCCTGCGCACCGGTGACCGGCCCCGAGACCGAGGCCGGGGGCGTGGATGTGGATATGGGTGTGGCCGAGGACGTGGTCGGTGTCTGCTGGTGGCCGCCGGCCGGGGAACCGGACGGCTGAACAGGTGTGGAGCCGTCATGCGCCGCAGCCGGTGCCGTGCCTGCCGCATCAGAGGCACCCGTCGTACCCGTCGAACCGGTCGTGCCCGTCACGTCGGTGGTGCCCGCCGCGTCGGTGGTGTCGGTCGTGTCGGTGGTGTCGGTCGTGTCGGTGGTGTCGGTGGTGCCCGTCGTGTCGGTGGCACCCGTCGTGTCGGTGTCTTCGGGTGTCGGCGTCTGGGCCGGGGTCGTCGTGTCGAGCGGGGAGGTGGTGGGCCTGGACGGTGTTGTCGGCGTGTGCGTGCTGCCGGCCGGTGAGTTGACGGAGCTGCCCGGTGTGTGTCCGCTGCCGGCGGGGACCTGGTGGGCCGGTCCGGTCTCGGCCTCGCCCTCGTTGTGTTCACCGCTGTCGGGCTGCTGGAGGGTGTGCGGCTGTTCGCCCGCCGGGCCGGTGCTGCTGGTGACGGGGCGGCCCGGGGTGGCCGTAGGGGCGCCCGCACCGATGGGTGAACCGGCAGGACTCGTCGTGCCGCCCGCAGGATGGGTCGTGCCGCCCGTGCCGGGCATGTGGGTGTCGGAGCTGACCGTGGTGACATCGGGCCTGCCGGTGCCGGCCCCCGGTGTGAAGGTGGAAAGGCCGGAGAAGTCCTGCTGCTTCACCGGTTTGACGTTGACGTTGCCGCCTCCCGCCGGGGACACCACCCCCGGGCCGCCGGCTCCCGCCGGCACCCCGTGGGCGCCCGCGGGGTTCCCGGTCCCGGTCGTGGCGCCCGCGCCCGCACCCGTACCTGCCGGGGTGTTCACGCCCGCGTTCAGCACACTGGCGATATTGGCGAAATTGAACTTGCTCGCGAAGAGCGCGCCCGCGCCCAGGCCCACGCCCAGGAACAGTCCCTGCGTCACCACACTGCTCACGCCGGCACCGAGCATGGTTGCCCCGCTCAATTCCCACCCCTCCCCGGTCAGACCGGTGCCGAGGAACTCGGCCATGGTCTCGGAGAACCCCTCGTACGTGAAGGTCCTCACCGCCCCGCCACCAGCACTGGTCACGTTGCCCAGGGCGTGGGAGAGACCGTTCCCGCCGGTCAGCGTGCCCGCGTCCCTGACGGAACGATCCGACACGTTCCTGCCGGCCCCGGACAGACCCGGACCGTCCAACTTCTTGGTCACATCCTGGACCAGGTTCTTGCTGTCGAAGGTGGAATGCTCGTCGAACGTCTTCAGAAGATTCTTGAGCTTGTTCTCCATGCCGGGCAGCGCATGCGAGAACGCGCCTCCGAGTGCACCGAAAAGACCGTCCTTGCCGATCGCACCCCAGTCGATGCCCTTCGGCCTCAGGCCGTCCGGGCCGCCCGCGATCAGCGACAGCCGGACCGCGAAGGTCGTGAACGCCTCCTCGAACGCCTCACTCACCGAGGGCATGAGATGCGTCCGCTTGATCAACAGATCGAGAATCGTCAGAATCCGCAGACGCGTCGTCGCCTTGGCAATTGCTATATCGCCCGCGGAGGCACCGCCCGAGAAGACGGACAGCACGGTAAGAACCAGAAGCTCGAGGATCAGCCGCACGACTTCGGCTATGAGCTGCACCTTGCCCTCGACGATGTTCATCGCCGTCTTCCTGCGGCCGTCAGCAATCTCCATCAACTGATCCGCAAAATTTTTCAGATGGTTCGTACCGCCGTCGTCCACAAGCAGACTCACGGCCTTGAGGTAAGCGTTCCCGACCTGCGGGGGCAAAGCGCGGGCCGCGCCGAGGAGTGTGCCACTGATGTACTCGTTGGCTTTGAGTACATCATTTGCCAGGCCATTGAGCGGAATGGCGCTCCGGAGCGCCTTGTCCTCGTTGGCGTACGGCATCCTCAGGCCGGTGAGCGCCCAGAAGGTGTTGTTCAGGTCCTCGCTTGCCTCAATGGCCATGGCTGATCAGTGCCGTCCGGTCTTCCTGGATTCGTCCTTGATGGCCTCGATATTCGCGCCCTGAGTCCGGTTGATGTCCTCGAGGCTGGCAAGTGTGCCGTGAGTCACCGCATACACGGCTGCCTCGAGTGACTCCCCCGTCGCTATCACAGTCCGGTTCTCCTGTTCCGTCTTCGGCCCTATCTCCTTCGCGAAATCGTCATCCCAGCCATACCAATCAGCGGTTGCACGCTGCCCGCTGACAAACCGGGCCGTAGCACGACTGATCATCCTGGAAAGCTCCTCGATACTTGAGGTCGCAATCTGAAGCTCCGTAGGATTTGCTGTGTATTCCCCAGAAGGCATGACTCAGTCCTCCGCATCCTCGCCGATCTCATCCTGCAACTTACTGTCCCGCCTGCGCCCGCCGCCCGACCCGTCCCGCACCCCGGGCCCGAAGATCCGCTCCCAGTCGACCTCGATACCGGGGAACCCAGGGACCGCGCCACCGGACTCGGTGAACGGCTGGAGCTTCTTCATCACACGACGCGACATCTGCGTACGGGCACGCCCGGCAGCCTCCAGCACACTGGCCGCGAGTTCACCCGCAGCCATCGTGCGCTGCTTGCCCTCCAGGAACACCAACCCCGTCAGCTCACCCTGCGACCCGACCGTGACCTCGACCGCACGGTCCCTCGACCGCACCGTCACCGACGCCGCCCGAAGCTCCGCCTCAGCCTTCGCCACCCCGTTCTGAACATTCTCCAACTCCGCCATCGCCTGAGCGATGCGCTGCTGCATCGACTCGATCCCCACAGACGAATCGAAGAGTTCCCCACCGCCCAGCGGGCTCCCCTCACCCATCAGCCGATCACCGCCGGCGCGCCACCCTCATCCGAACCCCACACGTCTTCCTCCTCCTCCAGCCAGCTGGCCCGCTGCCGGTCGCCGCTCTCGGTGACCGGCCTGCCGTTTGCTCCCGCGCCGCTTCCTGAGGACGCGAAGGGGCCGGAGCTGGTGGCGTAGTTGCTTCCTGAGAAAACGAGCTCCTCCTCTTCCTCGGCCGCGGCGGACCGGGACCTGGAGGATCGGCGCAGCGCTGCTCCACCGGACTCCCCGTGCACCGTACGGACTCGCTCGCCGTTGGAGCCGCCCTGCTGTCCCTGGCCCATGCCGCCCATGCCGCCCATGGGCATACCACCCATGGGCATACCACCCGCACCCATGGGATTTAGCGGTGAGGCACCGTTTGCTGCGCCCGCACCCGCAGCGGCCCCCAGGCCCGCGGTCGGGGCTCCGAGAGCACCACCGAGCGCGTGGCTGTCGTTCACCTCGTCGAACAGGCCGTCGTCGCCGGAGCTGTCGTAGCCGAGGCCTCCTCCTAGGCCGACGCCACCGCCGTTGAGGTTCGAGGTGGGTGAACCGGAACCGCCGCCCAGGCCTGGGAAGTCGGACAGCCCGGAGCTGGAACCACCGCCGGTGCCGATGCCGTTCAGGTCGTTCAGACCGTTGAGGTCGAGCGACGGGAAACTGCTGTGATCCGGGAATCCCGGCAGACCGGCTCCGGCTCCGGACCCCAGACCGGTACCGAGCCCGGTGCCGGTGCCGGATCCGTTCAGGTGAGTCGTTTCCGACTTCCCGTCCGGCTGGGTCGTGGTGAGTGTCCCGTCCTTGGGGTTGAGGGTCTCGACCGTGCCGTCCGGGAACTTCGTGGTCAGTGTGCCGTCCGCGTTGAGCTTCGTCACCGATCCGTCGGGGTTGTGGAACGACTCGCCGGTGTCGAGGTGGGAGGTCGTCTCTTTTCCGTCGGGCTGCGTCGTCGTCACGGTGTGCGTGGACGGGTCGAGCGTCTGCGTGGTGCCGTCCGGGAACTTGGTGGTGAGTGTGCCGTCGGGGTGCAGCGTGGAGGTGGAGCCGCCGGGGTTGGTGAACGTGCCCGGAGCCGCGTTGAGCGACGTGTGGGTGTCCGTGCCGTCGGGGTGATGGGTGACCGTGGCCCCGGTGTCGGGGTTGACCGTGGTGGTGGTCCCGTCGGGGTACTTCGTGGTCAGAGTGCCGTCCGGGTTGAGCGTCGTCGTGCTGCCGTCAGGGTTCTTGACCGCATTGCCCGGGTTCAACGGGGTCGTCGTGGTCTTGCCGTCCGGCCCTGTCGTGGTGATCGTGCCGGTGTTCGGGTTGAACGTGCTGAGGCCGCCGTGGGGGAACGTCGTCGTCAGCGTTCCGTCGGAGTTGAGCTGGGTGGTGCTGCCGTCGGGGTTGGTGAGGTTGGACGCACCACCGCCGCCTCCGAGGAGGTCGTTCAGGCCGGACGTGCCACCGGCGCCGAGACCACCGAGGTCGTCGTTGAGGCCGGACGTGCCACCGCCGCCACCCCCGAGGAGGTCGTTCAGGCCGGACGTGCCACCATCGGCGAGACCGCCGAGGTCGTCGTTGAGGCCGGACGTGCCACCGGCGCCCCCGAGAACATCGTTGAGGCCGGACGTGCCACCGGCGCCCCCGAGGACATCGTTGAGGCCGGACGTGCCACTGCCGCCGAGGGCTCCGTTCAGGCCCTGCGCAAAGTTGTTCAACCCGGCGCCGAGGCCCGAGTTGAGGTCGGTCATGCCCTTACCGATGTCGTTGAGCCCACCGCCAAGGCCTTCGTTCAAGGCACCGAGCTGCTTGTTCATCCCTCCACCGAGGTCGTTGAGACCCTTTGAGAGTTCTTGCTGGTTCTTGGCAGTGCCCTCCAGGAATTCATTGAGTTTCCCTTCGTTCTCCTTGCCCTCCTCCTCAGCGGCCTTGTTCTTGTCCTTCGTGTACGACTCCGTCAGGGTCGACGTGTCCTTGGCCTTCAGGGGGTCGCCGAAGCCCTCACTCGCGTTGGCCAGCTCGGTACCCAAGGTGATGAGGACCTGCTTGCCCACGGGCACCAGCCACTGTTCCACCCGCTCGTTCCACAGTTCGACCGCGTGCTGGCCGACTTTCCTCCAGGTGGACATCTCCGTGAGGTTGCCGTAGTACGGGTGGTTCTGCTGGAAGGAGCCGCTCGTACTGTAGGAGCTGGCGGCGGTCATGCCCCCGCGCTTCACCAGAATCTGGGAGGCATTGTTCTGCAGCACCCACCGTGTGACGTCGTCGAGGAGGTTGAGCAGCGCGCGGAGAGGGTCGTGCCACGGATCCTCTCCCGACGTCGAGCCGGCCCAGCGGTCCCAGGCGGCCTGAAGTTCCTGGGCCTGTTTGACCAGCGCCTGCTGAACTCCCGCCAAGGCGTCGCCGTACTTGGTCTTGGGGGAGATTCCGCTCGTCAGGACATTGCTGCCGTGGTAGTCCGTACCGCCGAGCTGTGTCACATAGCTGTCGAAGTTCGTGCGAATCTGGTGGAGCAGGTTCCAGAAGACGCCCGCAGCCCGCCCCCTCCAGGCGGCCTGTTCCTCCCCCATGGACTTCTCCCACTGCTGGAGCACCTTCGCGCGGTCCTGGAAGAACTGGATCGTGCGGTCGAAGGCGAGGGAGGTGCGCTCGAAGGACTTGAGGTCCACGGCCTCACTGGGGATCACCGACAGACCGCTGAACTGGAAGTCACGAGTGGTCTGCTGCGTGAGCAGCCTGTCCAGCGCCGCCCTGGGACCAGTGACGTACTGACCCAGGGCGGTGCTGTCGTACTGGCTGTCCTTGCCGAACTTGCCGCCTATCATCGAGTCACCCCCGCCGAGCAGGTGGCCTTGTCCATCGGACTCGATAGATGTGCCGAGGAAGACGATCCGCGCACGGTTCATCTGGACCCCGTCGCCGGCCTTGGTGTAGAAGGCGATCTCGTAGTCCTGGCCGCTGCGCTTCTGCCACCCGGACAAGGCGGAGTAGTCCTCACTCGTGACCGCCCGCATGGCGATCTTCTCGATGTCCATGCGGAAGAGCGGGATGTCGTCGTTCCCCTTGAGATGGTCGAAGAGCGTCGACCGTTTGGGCACGCCGTACCCGGTGAGAAGGGTGATGGCCTTCCCCCAGTAGTCAGCCGGGTCATAGTTGGCAGGCATGGCGCGAACTCCAGGAGTGGGCTGGGTTGTGGACGGGTATCCGGCTAGGACTTGTCGTGGGTGGAGGCCGACTTGCCTCCGGCGGCGAGGTCGTCGTCGACGTCGGTGAAGATGTCGAGGAACTCCTCCGCGCCGATCTCGCTCAGGTTGTTGCCCTGCGTCTTGAGCAACGTGTCCACAGTCTCCTGCAGATCCCGGTCCATGTCCTTGAACAACGTGTGATGCGCCGCCAGCTCGCCGTCGACCGATTCCGCGACGCTCGTGATCACCTTGATCAGGGTCTGTCCGTGGACGGAGTCGTCCGCCCCCATGAGGCCGATGGCGGCGAACTGGTTCTCGTCGAGAGTCTCCGGGGTCGCCATGCCCTCCACCAGGGACTTGAGCGCACGGACACCTCCCGGGTCGTCCTTCCTGATCTTTTCGAGCGCGGAAATGAAGTCAGCCAGATCGTTGGCCATGAATGTCTTTATCGCGCCAGAGTCCAGATGAGTCAGATCTGCCACAGCATGCTCCTGCTTCGTCAAATGGTGAGGCGCCGTCCGCCGTCACGGCCCGGGGGGGCTGGACGGCGGACGGCGGACTGCTGACCTGCCCGTCGGGTCAGCGACCGAGGTGGACTTCTTCCCACAGCTGGGTCAGCTGGGATTCGCTGTACTGGTAGTTCTCGACGACCTGGTTCAGCAGACCGGCGTGGGAACTGAGCATGAGCTCCATCTCCTTGACCGCCCCGTCCCAGGCTGCCTGCTTGGTCCGGTAGACCTCGGCGTCGCTACCCATCCAGGTCTTCCTGAGCTCGCCCAGCTCCAGCTCCAGCTGTTCGAGCGTCCCGGCGATCGCCCTGGTCTGGTTGACCAAGTCCTCGGCGGCGTTGTTGGAGTGGCGGTAGTCGACGGAGATATTTCCATCGGTATAGTCGGGCATTTGGGACCTCGTCTCGGTTCGGGTGACGAATGATGTGTCTGTGTGCGGAGCCTGTGGGACGCGCGCGGATCAGCGGCCGGTCGCGCCGGGGGAGCTCATCATGGTGTTGAAGGTCGAGTCGGACTGCTTGGCCGACGCGAGGATGGCGTCGTTGGAAGCGCCCTGAACCTTGCTGTGCTGGATGAGGGTGTTGTTGAGCTGGGTGATCATGTCGTTCAGGTTGCGCAGGATGACGTTGGCCTTCTCGTCCCATGCCTGGAGCAGTTGGCTGTAGGCGCTGCCGTCGCTGCCCTGGAAGGCATTGTCGAGCCCGCCTCGCGTGGTGTCCACGTCCTGCTTGGACCTCTGGACGCCGCTGTAGGCCTGCTGGAGCGCGTTGATGCCGTTCCGTGTGGCTTTCTCGCTTGACTGCTGGCCGTTGCTCGCCATGGTTCACCTCTCGGTTGGGCCGGTTACTTCGGCTGGGTCATTCGTGTCGTGTCAGGGAGCGGCCGATGCACTCCCGCCGAACGCGCACGTCCGAAGAACGCGCTCATCTTTTCTTCTGTGCCGCGGACTTGGAGGTCTCCTTGGCCGCGCTACTGCCTACGGGAGCGATCCCGCAGTCTGGGGGTGTGACGACCGAGCTGCCGCTGCCGGCCGCCGCCACGGAACTCAACGCAGGGCCCGAGGGCAGCATCGAGAGCAGGGGGGAGGGCACCGCCTTCACGTCGTTCTCGGTGTAGCCCAGCGCCTTCAGTGCCTCCGCGTCAGGCACCCGGTGCTTGACGCCGTTGTCCGCCACGAGGTAGGTGGTGTTCCCCAACTTCGCGCCGCTCGCGGTCAGTGCTCTGACCAGCGCACCGTGACCGGGGCGGACGACCGTGGCGTTGACCGGCAGGCATGCCCGAGTGGCGTCGTCGGTAAGACTCGGGGCCGTGGGGGTCAGTGAGCTCACGGGGAGCAGCACGGTGGCGACCTTGGTGCCGCCGTGGTCCGGCTGTACAGCGGCGCAGGCCGTCTGGTCCTCCGGCACGGTGGTCGCGTGCGGTGGCGACGAGGGCAGTCCGGCGGAGCCGGGTGACAGGCCCTCGCTGCCCGGAGCCTGGTGTTCCTTCAGCGCGTCGGCACCCAGGTCCCCGACGGTCGGGGACGCGCCGTCGTAGGCCTTCTCACGGGTCGCCGGGTCGCCGAGGAGCAGAGCCGCGCCCGTGTCCGTCAGCGGCACCAGGCCTTCTTTGCGCAGCAGGTAGTACTTCGGTGACGAACCCGGGACGTGGACCTGGAAGACCTGTCCCACGGTGCTGTCCCTGCCGCCGAGAGACGGCCCCTTCGCACCGCGCCCCGGCACCGCGGGGGGCGCGAGGTCGGGCCCCGGAACCAGGGCGTCGAGGAACGCAGCGGACACCGGGCGCGCGGTGACCGAGCCGTAGCCGAGGGAGACGACGGCGGCGGACTTGGCGTCGAGCCTGAGCCGGCTGCCCCGCCACACCAGGTAGGCCGACTTGTCGGGGCCGCGCACCAGGAGGCCGTCCCGGTCGGCCATTCCGTGTCCGGTCATCGGCGCGCCCACGACGAGCGTGGTGACCGCGGTGGCGTGCGCGCTGCCGGTGCTGCTGTCCTCGGCCGCGTCGAGGGTGGAGCAGACGTGCCACGGCCCGCCGTCCAGATCGCCCGAGTGCGGGACCTGGTCCGGGGCCCCCGGGATACCCACGGGTGTGCCGAGGGGGGTGTCGCGGAGCGAAGCGGTGCGTACGTTGGTGGTCTTGAGGTCGGCGCCACCGATCAGCATCGCCGACGCGTAGTTGCGCACAGGCCTGAGGCGGCCGTCGGCGAACAGGTAGCGGGCGCCGGTGTCCTTGTTGACGATCAGGCTCTTAGGAGTTTTCCAGGAGTCGTTGCCACCGGGCGAGATCAACCCGAACAGCAGGGATCCGGCGGCGATGACGACGGTGATGATGACGCCGATCATCGTGCCGCGTGTGGTGCGGACGAGGGGGCTCTCCGCGGCGTCGGGGTCGCCGAGCGACATACCGGAGGCCAGCCGGCTCATCATGAAGGTGTGGGCCTGGACCTGATCCCGCTTGGACTGCATGGACGCGTGTGCCTTCCGGTTCTTCGAGGTCAGCCGTTGATGGCCCGCAGGGCGCCGAAGACGCCGAGGACCCACAACGTCAGGGGCAGCAGGGCGACGGCGAGCAGCAGTTGCAGGATCTCCGCCGCACGGCCCCAGTAGGGCAGCATGCGCCGGCCGGGGATCGTCCAGGTGGCGATGGCCAGCAGTGCGGCCAGCCCCAGCAGCCCGCACACCAGTACCGGACGCGCGGACGGGCTGATGTGCACGGCGGTCGCCACGGCCAGGAGTGCGGCGCCCCAGGCTCCCGGTGCCACCAGGACGAGCCGCTGTGCCACGTTGACCAGGCCGCGTCCGTGCATCAGCAGCAGCGCCGACAGGACCCCGGCTGTCAGTCCCTCTGCCAGGTTGGGCCGCCAGGCCAGGGCGGCCAGGGCACCGCCACAGACGACACCGGTGGCCGCGTACAGGGCGGTCATCCAGCCGCTGGAGAGTTCCGTGCGGTGCTCCACGTCGCCCTGGTTGTAGGGCTCTATGTCCTCCTGGAGTTCTCCCGGGCTCGAGGGCAGGGAAGGCATCCGCATGCCGGCGAGTTTGAAGGAGAGCGCGGGCACGAAGCCGCCGAAGACCACCACCAGCGCGGCGACGACGGTGAGAGCGTCGTCCGTAGGCACATCCAGCAGGCTCATCAGGGCGCCCGCGAGGGATCCGGCCAGTGCCACGACGGTGCTCGCGACGAACATGGGTGTGGCCACGGCGGAGACGGCCAGCGCCAGCACGGCGCCGCCCGCGGCCGCGGCGCCCGCGGCCAGCAGGCGGGCACCGAGCACGTGGTAGGCCTGCTGCCCGGATATCTCTCCGCCGGGCAGCAGCCAGCCGGCCACCGCCAGGAAAGGCGCGGCCATGAAGCCCAGTACAGCGCTGCCGACCGCGTCGCCCACGGCCCGGCTCGCGGACGCGGATCCGGCGAGGAGCAGCACTCCCGCGGCTCCCGCCGTCGCGGCGCGGAGGTCCGCGTCGCCGCTGGGCCAGGCCAGCATCGCCAGGCCGAGCAGCAGGGTGAGGACGAGCAGTGCGCGCAGCAGGTGGGCGCTCAACTCGGGTCGCCAGCCGTGCAGTCGGTCACGCATGACGGTGGCGATGCCGTCCGTGAGGTCGTCCAGCCGTACCTCTGGCAGGGACTCGGAGCGGGGGCGCAGATGCAACACCTCACCGTCCTTCAGATCCAACGTCTCCAGAGTGTGTTCACCGTCGAGCGGGAGGCCGCCCAGGCGTTGCAGTACCCAGCCCCCGTGCTCGAGGCCGGTCTCCTCTACCTCCTCGCCCGAGTAGCGCAGAAGCGTGGGCAGCAGGTCGGCGACAGGAACGTCGGCCGGTACCGCCAGATCAACTGCCTTGCCGGGGGCGTGAACAGTGAGGCGGCACAGGGCTGTCACTGCGTTGTTGGACATCGTGAGACTCGCGATTCCCTGGAGGGTCGACTCTTGCGGCTTGGTACTTTACGTGTCAACGAGGCAGACTACTCAAACCTAGTCGGGCAGATGTGACCAGTCCAGGATGCGGCCTCCTGGAACACGTCGGAGCGGATCGCCCGAGGCCCCCCTGTAAGGAGCCTGTTTCTTGAGTGTTGTGCTGTTTCGTCGCCCTGCCCGACGCCGTGGCCCGGATATGCCCGAGGGTGAGCTGAGCCTTCAGGAGCCGCCCACCCTGCCGGAGATCGTGCCAGACACGTCGGCCGTATGGACATACATGCCCATGGCTTTGATGTCTGTTTCTTCGATGTTGGTGTTCATACGTCCGGGCGGGGGCAGCGTCCTCACGTATGTCGCCATCGGCATGATGATCCTGGCTTCGGGCGCGATGCTGCTCGGTCAGCTGCTGCGCAAGCACAGCGACCGGAAACAGCGGCTTCGTGGTGAACGCAGGGATTACCTGAGGTACCTGTCACTGTCCCGGCGCCAGGTTCACCGGGCGGTGATCGAGCAGCAACTCGCTCTGGCCTGGCGCCATCCTGAACCCGACGCACTGCGGTCGATGGTCCACACTACCCGGCTGTGGGAGAGAAGGGTCAAGGACGAGGACTTCGCGGAGGTTCGGATCGCGGTCGGTGACCAGGCGCTGGCCATGCGGCTGTCGCCGGTGACGACCAAGCCGGTTGAGGACCTCGACCCGTTGGCCGCGCACGCCTTGCGACGGTTCATCCGCGCCTACAGCACGGTGCCCAGCCAGCCGATCGCGCTGTATCTGAGGTCCTGGGCACGAGTGTTGCTGCAGGGCGACGACGACAGGGCTGTCCGGGATCTGGTGCGCTCGGCGCTGTCGCAACTGGCCTTCTTCCACGCGCCGGAGGAGCTGTGGATCGCGCTGTGCGTGTCCGACGAGCGCCGCGCGGAGTGGGAATGGGTGAAGTGGCTGCCGCACAATCTCGACCCGCGGGACGAGGACGGCGCCGGGCCGGTGCGGCTGGTGGCATCGGCACTCAACGAACTCGAGGACCTGCTCGGCGCGGAGTTCGCCGAGCGCCCCGATTTCGACCCGGACGCGGAGGCCGGGCGCGAGGAACCGTTCACGGTGATCGTGGTCGACGGCGGCGCCGTACCCTCCGGGCACCGGCTCGACGGGCCGGGATACCGCAACACGGTCGTGATCGACGTGTCCCACGCGCTGCGCTGGCGGCCCGGCCGTACCACGCTGCGGCTGGACGTCGCCTCCGACAGCGTTGCGCTGGTGCGGACCGACCGCAACCGCAAGGAGCAGTCGACGCGGCTCGGCCGCCCCGACCGGGTCGGCCCGGTGGCCGCACGGTCCCTGGCCCGGCTTCTGGCGCCGTTCAGGATGGGCCTGAGTGTCGATACCGCCGAACCGCTGGCCACTGACACGGAACTGACCACTCTGCTCGGCATCCCCGATCTGCACCGGCATGAACCTGCCACACTGTGGCGCCGCAGCACCGGCACCGGACGCCTCCGGGTACCGATCGCCCTGGGCGGCGACGGGCGGCCGGTGGAGCTGGACATCAAGGAGTCGGCACAGGGCGGTATGGGTCCGCACGGCATGCTGATCGGAGCCACCGGTTCCGGCAAGAGCGAGCTGCTGCGCACCCTGGTGCTGGGTCTCGCCCTGACGAACTCCTCGGAAACACTCAACTTCGTCCTGGTGGACTTCAAGGGTGGCGCCACCTTCCTCGGCCTGGACGAGCTGCCGCACACCTCCGCGGTGATCACGAACCTCGCGGACGAGGTCGCGTTGGTTGAACGTATGCAGGACGCCCTGCACGGCGAGCTGATCCGCCGACAGGAACTTCTTCGCGCGGCGGGCAACTACACCTCGGCGCTGGACTACGAGAAGGCGCGTGCGGCCGGTACTCCGCTCGCGCCGTTGCCGAGCCTGTTCGTGGTGGTCGACGAGTTCAGCGAACTGCTGGCAGCACACCGCGAGTTCATGGAACTGTTCGTGATGATCGGGCGCCTCGGACGCTCTCTGGGCGTCCATCTGCTGCTCGCCTCGCAGCGCCTGGACGAGGGCCGCATGCACCAGCTCGAGAGCCACCTCTCGTACCGCATCGGCCTGCGCACCTTCTCCGCCATGGAGAGCCGGGGCGTGCTGGGCGTGCCGGACGCCTACGAACTGCCCTCGCAGCCGGGCAGCGGCTTCCTGAAGAGTGGTGTGGAGGCACTGACCCGGTTCAGGGCGGCGTACGTCTCCGGCCCGTACCGGCAGCGCGGCGGCGCCGCCGCCCAGGCGAGGGTGGCAAGCCAGGTGGTGCCGTGGACCGCCGAATACGTGGTGCCGCGGGCCCCCGCAGAGGTCTCCGAGCCGGAGCCGGACGTCGAGGAGGACCAGAGCGAAACCTCCTTGCTGGCGGTCGCCCTGGACAAGTTGCGTGCCTCCGGGCCGAACGCGCACGAGGTATGGCTCCCGCCGCTGGGCGAGCCGTCCACACTGGACGAGCTGCTGCCCGGACTCGCACCCGACCCGGCACGCGGCCTCACCGCGGCCGGCTGGCGGGGAACCGGCCGGCTGTCCGTGCCGGTCGGCCTGGTGGACAAGCCCTTCGAGCAGCGGCGGGATCCGCTGCTCGTCGACCTGTCGGCCGACGGTGGCCATGTGGGCGTGGCCGGCGGCTCACAGAGTGGCAAGTCCACCGTGCTGCGTACGCTGATCACGGCCCTGGCGCTCACCCACACCCCGCGTGAAGTCCAGTTCTACTGTCTCGACTTCGGTGGCGGATCGCTCTCCGCCCTCGCCGGGCTGCCGCACGTCGGTGGTGTCGCCGCCCGGCTGGATCAGGAACGGATCAGCCGCACGGTCGCCGAGGTCACGGCCGTGCTCAACCAGCGTGAACAGTTCTTCCTGGACAACGGCATCGACTCGATGGCGATGTACCGCCGCCGCCGTGCGGCCGGAGAGTTCCCGGAAGAGCCGCACGGCGACGTCTTCCTGGTGGTGGACGGGTGGTCGACGGTCCGCCAGGACTTCGACCACCTCATCCCGACGTTCAACCAGATCGCGGTCCGGGGCCTCAACTACGGCATGCACCTCGTCGTCGCGACCGCCCGCTGGGTCGAACTGCCCGCGCAGATCCGCGACCAGCTGGGCACCCGCCTCGAACTGCGGCTCGGCGACTCCATGGACTCGATGATCGACATCCGCAAGGCGGCCAAGATTCCGCGTACGCCGGGGCGCGGCCTGACCAGCGAGGGAAAACTGCACTTCCTGACCGCGCTGCCCCGCATCGACGGCCTCAGCAACGTCGACGACCTCACCGAGAGTGTGGTGGCACTGGCCGAACAGGTCACCGCACAGTGGCCCGGCCAGCCGGCGCCGCCGGTCCGCATGCTCCCGCACCGGCTGCCCCTCGCGGAGCTGCCGCCCTCCGAGATGGGCGACGGGCTGCGGATTCCCCTGGGCCTCGACGAGGAGACGCTGTCGCCGGTCTGGCACGACTTCAGCAGGACCCCCCACCTCATCGCCGTCGGCGACACCGAGAGCGGCAAGACCAACCTGCTCCGGATGATCGCTTCGGCGATCACGGAACGCTACACACCGGACGAGGCTCGCGTGCTGGTCGTGGACTACCGGCGTGAACTGCTCGAGTCCGTGCCGGAGCAATACCGTCTCGGGCACGCCATGTCCGCCGACGCACTGCGCGAACTGGTGGACGGCTCGGCGAGGGCCATCAAGACGCGGCTTCCCGGGCCGGAGATCACCCCCGCCCGTATGCGCCGTGCCGACTGGTGGGCAGGCCCGCGACTGTTCGTCCTCGTGGACGACTACGACCTGGTCAGCTCCAGCAGCGGCTACGACCACCCCTTCGGCGCTCTCTTCGACCATCTCGCCCTCGGCCACGAGACCGGCTACCACATGGTGGTGGTCCGGTCGGCCACCGGTGCGGGTCGCGGCCTCAACGACCAGCTCCTGCGCCGCCTGGACGAGGTCAACACTCCGGGTCTGCTGCTGTCGTGCCCGCCGACGGAGGGCTTCGTCTTCGGCAACATCAAGCCACGCAACCTGCCGCCCGGCCGTGGGCAGTACATCGCACGGCGCAAGGCGACGCTGATGCAGACGGCGATGGCGGAGACCGGGCCGAGCCCGCAGGAATGACCTCACATACGTGGGCGGCCGCTCCCTCCGGGGAGCGGCCGCCCACGTATCCGTACCGTCGTCACGATGTGTGCCCGGCCCGCAGACGGCGCTCGGGCCCACGCGGAACCCCTGCGCTCACCCGATGGGCGCGCGCCCCGCGCGAGACGGCCGGCGCGCGCCTGCCCCTCAGATCCGTATCAACGGGCAGGCGCGCGCCAGCGACGGGCGCGGCCGCGCGGGACGATCACCGCGCCCCACGCGGCGAGCAGAGCCACACCGGCACCGCCCGCGGCGAGTGCGACGGCGCGGCCGGTGGCACGCCCCGCGTCACCGTCCGACGGCAGGTGGACGGGGCCCGAACCGGTCGCCACCTGTGGGAGGGCCGCTCCGCCGCGCACCGAGGTGACGGCGGCGTACGGATCGACGCGAGGGACGTCCGCCGGATAGGCGGTGGCCACGAGCACCTCGGCGGTCGCCTGAGCGGACAGGCCGGGGTGCATGGACCGGACGAGCGCCGCGGTCCCCGCGACGTACGCGGCCGCCAGTGACGCCCCCGACCCTATGAAGTGCCCCTTCCCCCCGGGCCCGATGCCGACCACACCGTCACCGGGCGCGGCCATGTCGGCGCTGCGAGGCAGGAGGGCGTCGTCCGGCCTCGTGCCCCCGGCGTCGATGTCGACGACGGACAGCACTTCGGGCTCGGCCGCGGGCCAGTAGTCCCGCGGTACCGGGGCCTCGCTCGAAGTGCGCTGCGGGGCGTCCGGCACCGCGGCCGCGACGATCAGCACGTCCTTCTTGACGGCGCGGGACACCGCGGCCCGGAGTTCGCCGGACCGCTGCACCACGGCGGGGGACACCTCGATGACGTCGGCCCCGGCGTCGACCGCGGAGTTGATGCCCGCTGCCACGGTGGCGCCGGTGGCGGCGCCGCGCTCATCCGTCCCGCGTACGCCGATGAGCCGCGCGCCCGGGGCGGTGCCCGCGAACCTGACCCCCTTGGCGGGTCCCGCGGCGATGAGCCCGGCGACGAACGTCCCGTGGCCCACGCAGTCGGTGCCTCCGCTCCCGACCGAAGTGACCCTCCCGTGCAGTGCCGGTGCCTTCTGGGACACCCCGGTGTCGACGACCGCCACGGTCACGCCGCCGCCCTGCGTCACGGCCCACGTGCGGGCCAGTCCCAGGCTCTGCTGAGCCCACGGCAGGGCCGCCGCCTTCTTGTCCGACGGGCCGGTACAGCCCTGCCCGTCGGTCAGTTCGGAAGGCATGACAAGCAGCCGTGTCGAGTCGGACGGCGATGCGGCACTCGCCGGCCCCGCTGCCGCGAGTGCCGGCACCGAGAGCAGAGCCGTCAGCGCCACGGTGCTGAACCGCGTCGGAGCGGAGGTGTACATACGGCGCCGTAGGCGGAGACGGGTCATGGCACGCATCCTATGCCGCTCACACGTATCTTCCCGACCGGTCTCTCGCTCCGTCACTCGGGGGCCCGTTCATACCCGGCGACGTCCTGGGGCAGCAGCAGGCGCAGGTCGTCGAGGCTGGGTGCCACCACCGTGCTCAGGCGGCCCGCCTGGCGCGTCATCATGCCTTCCAGCACCTGACGGGCCAGCCGCGCGTTGCCGAACGAACGGTCACGTGGCAGCGAGTCGAAGTACGCCCGCAGCACCTGCCCGGTGCCGGTCCCGCAGTCGTAGCCCGCATCGAGGGCATGCTGCCGCACGATGGTGACCAGCTCGTCCGAGGAGTAGTTGGCGAACTCGACGCGCCGGGAGAACCGGGACGACAGGCCAGGGTTGGAGGCCAGGAAGTGCTCCATCTCCTCGGTGTAGCCGGCGACGATGACCACCACCTCGTCCCGGTGGTCCTCCATCAGCTTGAGCAACGTGTCCACGGCCTCGAGTCCGAAGTCCGAGCCGGAGGACGCACCGCGCGGCGTCAGGGTGTAGGCCTCGTCGATGAAGAGCACACCGCCACGGGCCCGTTCGAAGACCTCGCGGGTGAGCTGTGCCGTATGGCCGACGTACCGTCCCACGAGGTCGGCGCGCGCCACCTCGACCATCTGGCCGCGCGGCAGCACACCCAGTCCGGCCAGGAGTTCGCCGTAGAGACGGGCGACCGTGGTCTTGCCGGTGCCGGGCGGTCCGGTGAAGACGAGGTGGTGGCTGATGCGCGGCACGGGCAGTCCGGCGGCCTCACGCTGCCGAACGGTCGACAACAGGTTGACGAGGTCGGTGACATCGCGCTTGACCGCGGCGAGGCCGATCATGTCGCCTAGCCGGGTGAGCGCATCATCGTCCGGCTGGCCCTCCCCCTCGGCGGCGGACGCCTGGTCGTCGACGTCCTCGGGCATCAGGAGTCGGAGGTCCCGCTCGTTGATGTCCGTCAGCGTGGCGAGCCTGAACGCCTGCCGGTCCACCATCTGCTCGAACACCTGGCGCGCGGCCCGGCCGTTACCGAAGCTGGCGTCTTTCGGCATGCGTTCGAAGTGCACGGCGAGAGCTTTGAGGGTGGACTCGTCGAGCTCGTACTGGTGCCGGACGCACATGGTCTCCATGATCGCCACGAGATCGGGGACCGAGTAGTTCTCGAACTCGACCGTGCGGGAGAACCGGGAGGCCAGACCGGGGTTGGACGTCAGGAACCGTTCCATCTCGGCGGAGTACCCGGCGACGACCACCACGATGTCCTCGCGGTGGTCCTCCATGAGCTTCAGCAGGGTGTCCACGGCCTCCCGGCCGAAGTCGGCACCGGATCCCCGGCTGTCGGACGTGAGGGTGTACGCCTCGTCGATGAACAGAACGCCGCCGAGGGCCCGGTTGAACGTCTCGGTGGTCTTGATGGCGGTGCCACCGACGATCTGTGCGACGAGGTCGGCCCGGGAGACCTCGACGAGGTGCCCGGAGCGCAGGGCCCCCAGTTCCGCGAGGATGGTGCCGTACAGGCGGGCCACGGTGGTCTTACCGGTACCGGGCGGTCCCGCGAAGACGAGATGGCGGCTCATGGGCGGGGCCGACATGCCCAGCCGGGCCCGACGCTGGGCGAGCTGGGTGAGGTTGACCAGTGTCCGGACCTGGTGCTTCACGTTCTCCAGGCCGATCAGTGACTCGAGCTCCGCCAGCGGCCCGTTGGTGCGTACGAGCTGCTCATCCGGTTCCTGCGTGGCCGCCGGGTCGGTGCCCGCGCCGTCACCCAGGCCCCAGGCGTCTCGTTTGGCGTTGCCACTGCTCGTCAGGCCCTCGACGACCAGCCGTTCGCCGGGCCGGGACTGGACGAGTCCGCCTCCGCTGTTCTCGCGAAGGGTGCAGTTGACGACGGAGACCGGCGAGGTGGTGTCGATGCGCATGCCGTCCTTGCCGCTGCCGCTGACCTCGCAGGCGTTGAAGGAGGCGCGCCCACCCTCGGCGACCATCACGCCGTGGCCGGTGCTGGCGGCCACGCGCAGGCGCGTGGCGGTCAGCTCGCCACCCTCGGCCACGCTGATCCCCGCTTCCCCTGCGGCACTGATCTCCAGGTCCCGGACGGTCAGGATGCCGCCTGCGCCGATCCACACACCTGCCTGTGCCGCCGAGCCGACTGTGCCGCCGCTGACGTAAACGTTGCCGTCGTCCTCGATGTGTATGCCCGCTCCGCCCGCCTGGTCGACGGCCCAGTCCTCCAGCCGGCCCCGCCCGTCCTTGACGACCTCGACACCATGGCTCCGCGGGGCACTGATCCGGGCCCGCCGCAGCAGCGGATTGGCTCCCGAGCGTATGGAGACACCCACTCCACCGGCGTCGATGACCTCCAGCCGGTCGAGTTCGGCCGCGGACTCCTCCTCCAGCAGGACCCCTGTCTCGGCGGCGTCCCGGACCGTCAGGCCGGTCAGTGCGGGGGACGCGGATCCGCTCACCCGCAGCGCCGCCACCTCGGAACTGTCCAGCCAGCAGTCCTCGAACGTGCCGCGCGACCGCTCGGTGACCAGCAGGCCATGACCGCGGGTGCGTGCCGTGCGGCATCTCCGCACGAGCGGGTCGGTCCCACCGCTCAGCACGATGCCCGGCCCCGTGGTGCCCGTGACCCGGACGTCCTCCAGAACCGTACGGGCCTGGCTGGTCAGATACACACCGGTGCTCGTGTCGTGCACGACCGTGCGCAGCACGCGCGTGGTGCTGTGCCCCTCCAGCGCGATGGAGGGCTTGTCGGTGGAGGAGATGTCGCAGTCCTCGACGGAGCCCTGCGCCTCGCCGTTGGCGAGGATGCCGTTGCCCCGGGCGTCGCGGATCGTGCAGCTGCGCACGGTGACCCGGCCCTGTTCCCCGATCACCACGCCGGACGTCTTGAGGTGTTCGACGGTGCACGACTCCAAGGAGCTGTCCACGGCGGACGTGACGACGACACCCGCACCGCCCGAGTTGCTGATCCAGCAGTCCCTCAGCGCCAGCGAGCCGGTGCCACGGGCTATCAGAGCGGTCCAGGCGGACCCGACGACCTCACAGCCCTCCATGGCCACCTGCCCACGCGCTGCGTCCAGCACGGGCAGGTCCTCGTCGCGACCGCGCAGCGTGAGGTCGGTGAGCATCACCCCGTCCGCCTTCAGCGACAGGACGCTGCCGACCCGCGGCGCGATGTCGACGGTGCCCCGCCCTTGCTCGGCCACGATCGTGACCCTGGTGGTGACGACGAGGTGTTCCGCATACGTCCCCGGCAGCACGCTGATGACAGCCCCGCTGCGTGCCCTCGCCAGGGCCTCACCGATCGTACGCAGGCCGTCCTGCCCCTCTGGACCAACCGTCAGGACCTGGCGTGACACGCGCGAACCTCCTCATTCGGGCACCGGGTGTGTGGAGTACCGCGGTGCCTGTTCCGGGCCCGGGTGTCTGCAACGGGCAGGACCATCA
This sequence comes from Streptomyces sp. NBC_01341, assembly GCF_035946055.1. NCBI lineage: Bacteria > Bacillati > Actinomycetota > Actinomycetes > Kitasatosporales > Streptomycetaceae > Streptomyces > Streptomyces sp. NBC_01341. The sequence goes on from NZ_CP108364.1 coordinate 1,652,893, forward strand.
TGCCGGGCGGAACCATCATGCCGGGCCCGAGCGGGGGGTATCCACGTGGAATCGTAGGCGTGGCCATGTGTCCTGCGGACGGCAGGCACGGCGTCCGGCGGGTTGATGAGGTAGGTGAAATGTGTCTCCCGGTCGACCGTTGGAGACGTACCCCCGGCCGAGCGGTCCGAGATCGGCACAGCGTGACACACCCGGCGCCGGAGGCAGGCGCCAACCGCCGTAGCCGGTGAAGAGCGTTACTCGGAGGGCTCGTTGGTGGAACGCAACCCGGTGCGCCGGGCCGAGCCTGCTGCCACGGCACCCGCGCTGAAAGGGTGCCGAACGACCACGTATGATTTCCGTGAACCAGTCAAGTATGCGCTGGTCCAGTTTGACGGCACAGGTCAGGAGCACATCCTTGCCTCGGCACCACCGCGATCGTCGCTGTACTGCAACCATTCGGCCATGTGAATCGTCGAGTATCCGATGAATCATGTGAGGTGTGTTCGGCCCGGGGGTCGGCACGGCACAAGGGATCGGTTCACTCGGTGAGTCATGACGCCCGGATGCCCGGAACCATAGGGACGCCCGCCTCCGCAGCCCGAGCTAAGGAGTCATAGCGTGAGTGAAGCCCCCGAGCGGGACGCCCTGGAAGCCATGAACATGCTCGACGATGTGCCCGCCGACATCCGGCAGGCGGCGCGGCTCGCTCCCGACCACTGGTTCGGCATGGTCGACCCGGGGTGGCGTGGCGAAGGCACTCCACCGCAGTGGGCGGTTGTGGGCGAATGGCGCTCGGACGTGGACGGCGAGATCGCTGAGTGGCAGGCCAATGAGGACTACCGTCCTTCACCGGTCGCCCTGGGATGGCCGGAACCGACCGACGGCATCGACGAAGCCGTGCAGCAGGCCGTCACCGGTTACGGTCCCGGCGACGACGTGATCCGTCTGCTCGCGCCCGCCGAGGTGAGAGTCCTCCTCGGCCCCGATGACCAGCCCCTCGCCGCCCGGACGGCGGACGGGTCGCCCGTCATCCCTGTCTTCACCTCCGAAGCCCAGGTACGCGCGGTCGGCGCACTGGGCTCGCGCAGCGTTGGCGTCGTGGACCTGGTGGGCGAACTGCCGCCGGAACACCAGCTGTACGTCAACCCGACCGGTGTCGTCAGCATGGTGATCGAGACGCAACAGCTCAAGGCTGCGATCGCCACGAAGCCTGCTGACACGCCGCCTTCAGACTGAACCGCTTTCTGTCCCTCTCCACTTCGATTATTGGAAGGACGCCATGACGGCCTCCCAATCCCGTAGTTCCGACAGCACGTCCGCGAGTGCCGCGGTCTCGGAGGAACCTCAGCCGACTGCCCCGGACCCGTCCGAGGGCGTGGGCCAGTCCGCATTCGCCGCCTTGACACCGGTCGCCGAGGTCAGCCCCGAGGCCCCTCGCACGGGGCAGGCGGAAAAGGCCGCCTCCACCGACGAATCCGCCACGGAATCCGGCGCGGAATCCGCTGCAGAATCCGCTGCCGAATCCGCCGCCGAATCCAGTGGCGAGCCGGACCCGGACACTGCCACCAAGGCGGCCGCGGAAGTGCCGGAAGCCGAGCAGTCGGCGCTCGTCGCCGCGGCGGCGACCGACCCGTCCTCCGGCGGGACGTCCGCGAATACGGCGACCGCCACCAGGCCGGGCCGCCCCCGTAAGAGTCTGCTGGCCGGGGCCGCGATAGCGGGCGCCCTGCTTCTCGCCGTCCCGTTCCTGGTGAACAGCGGTGACGGCGGTCATCGTTCGAACCGCGCCGACCCCCAGTCCGGCACCGCCCTCGGAGGCGGGGAGCCGGGGATGCCCGGTTCCTTCAGTTCGGCGGCGCCGAAATCCAGAGTCCCCGGAGGGGCACCGTCCCTCGTGGCCGTGGACGGCAAGTCCGGGCTGGGACCGCTCCCGGGCGGGGGGTCCGGTGCCAGTGAGAAACCCGGTGCCGGAGGAAAACGGGGTGTCGCAGGAAAGCCCGATGCCGGAGGAAGTAAAGGGTCCACGGCTCCCGCCTCGAGCAGCACCGGAAAGCCCGCCGGCACGACTTCCTCGTCGGGGAACGCTGTCGCAGGTGGGGGCGTAGCGGCGGGTTCGCCGGTCTCGGGCACGGGATCGTCCGGCTCATCCGGGTCGGATGTCCCTGCCCAGCCGGCGCCCGCCGCCCCGGCCACTGTCGTCACAGGTGTCGCGATCCGCAGTCACGACTCCGGCCGCTGCATCAGCGCCGGGCCGGGCCTGGACGGCACGCAGCTTCAGATCTGGACCTGCAGCGGTTCCTCTGCCGAGGCGTGGCAGATCAAGTCCGACGGTACGATCCGGGCGTTCGGCAAGTGCATGGACCTCGCGGGGGCCTCGACCAGAAACGGCACGACGGTCCAGCTTGCCAACTGCAACGGCGGCTGGGCCCAGCAGTTCCGCCTCAACTCCGCACACGACCTGGTCAACCCGCACGCTGACAAGTGCGTGGACGTCTTGGACGAGATGACGGGCAACGGCACACCGCTCCAGCTGTGGAGCTGCAACGGGCACGACAACCAGAAGTGGAGCAAGGGCTGAGCATCGCCCCCTCCCACAGACGCGCGCCCGCTGTGAAGCCGTACGGCTTCACAGCGGGCGCGCGTCTGTGATCACGGTAGCGCGGTGAACCCGAGGGTGGGGACGACGTCGGCTGCCGTGCGTAGGAGTTCCAGTGGCTGTGACTGCATCCCCGCCACTGTGGTGCGGCGTGGCCGCGTTCCTGGTTGTCGGCAATGAGGCCCCACCCGGAGTCTGGCCTGGAGTCAGTCAAGCGACTGTCAGGCCCGGTTGCTCGATCGCGATGCGCACAGGTGTACCGGGTAAAGGCGCGACAAAGCCTTATATCTGTTCATGCAAGTATCTCGTATGGGGCGGCAGACCTCATCCTCCACCTAACTGCACAGGTGTGCCCGTCGCACACAAATGGTGTCATTCCTTGACGACAAATATGTGAAGGTGTCGCGCAGGTTTGTGGGTACTCGATTGGCAAGGCGGGATGGGGGCACAAGGATGCGTCCGTTGCTCATCATGTTTCACGACTCCTGGCCCGTGGAGTCGGAAGCTCCCTCCTGAATGCGAAGCGCTTCTTGTCTGCACAGCCCTCCTGTCCGGTCGCCACTGCACCTGACCAGGCTCGTCGCTCCTCCGACGTGTCTCCACCGCGACCCTCTCCCGTCCGCGTTCTCCCGGGCGGTGGCTGGAGATGATGCCCACGCCGCCCACGGACCGGGAGGTGTCCTTGGTGCGCTCCAGTCTCGCCGTGGTCGCCCCGCAGGCCGCGGAGCTGACGGTGTACTTCTACGCGATCCTGTTCGCCCGGTATCCCGAGGTCCGGAACCTGTTCCCCGACAACATGGACGTTCAGCGCGACCGGCTGCTGCGCGGCCTGCTGCGCATCATCGACCTGGTCGACGACGTGGACAACCTGGTCGCGTTCTGCTCGCGGCTAGGACGTGACCACCGCAAGTTCGGGACCATGGACGCCCACTATCCCGCGGTCGGCGAGTGCCTGCTCGCCGCCCTGGCCCGCTACGCGGGGCCGGCCTGGGACGAGGAAATCGCCACCGCGTGGACTCGCTCCTACGCCGTTGCCGCCCACGTGATGATGGCAGCCGCCGCCGACGACGTCCGCCTGCGCCCGGCGACCTGGGAAGCGCAGATCATCAACCATGCGTACCGCGGGCACGGAATCGCAGAAATCACTGTTCGTCCCGATCTGCCCTACCCCTTCGTGGCCGGGCAGTACGCGAGCATGGAGACCCCCTGGCACCCACGCGCCTGGCGGCACTACTCCCCCTGCCACCCCCCGCGTTCGGATGGCACCCTGACCTTCCACGTGCGTGCCGTCCCCGACGGGCCGGTAAGCAGCGCCCTGGTGTACCACGCCACACCGGGTCATACCGTGCGGCTGGGGCCGCCACAGGGCGACATGACACTTGCGTCGGCAGGCGACCGCGATCTGGTGTGCGTGGCGGGCGGTACCGGCCTCGCCCCGATTCGTGCCCTGCTGGAGGAAGCCGCCCTCCACGAGATGCGCCGGTACGTCGACCTGTTCGTGGGAGCACGCACCGCCGAGGAGCTCTACGGCCTGGACGACATGCTGCGCATGGCTCAACGGCACCACTGGCTGACGGTCCGAGCATCCGTTTCCCACCAGGAGATCCCCGGCCAGCAAGGAACGCTCCCCCAGGTTCTGCGCGAATTCGGTCCCTGGGACCGGCACGAGGCCTTTCTGTGCGGACCCCCGGTCATGGTCACCACGGCGGTCGACACCCTTCTGCGCCAGGGCACACCACGGGCGCACATCCATCACGACCCGATCGACACACCCGTCCTCACCGCTCCCCTCACGCACCCGCGAACCAGTCTGGAGAACGCCCCCCTGTGACGCATCACGACGCCACCACCTCCCACGGAGAACGCCGGCTGCAAGCGCACCTGGGGAGCCGAGAGCGAGCCGATGCCTTCTACGGCCGGCAGGTCCACGCACACCTCACCGCGGCTATGCGCGAGTTCATCCAGCGCCAGTCCATGGTCTTTCTCTCCACGGCCGACGCCCGTGGACAGTGCGACGCAACGTTCCGCGCGGGCCCCCCGGGCTTCATCGCCACGCTGGACGACCGAACTTTGGCCTACCCGGAATACCGGGGCAACGGCGTCTTCGCCAGCGCGGGCAACATCACCGAAAACCCCCACATCGGACTGCTCTTCATGGACTTCACCCACGATCACATCGGGTTGCACGTCAACGGCTCCGCCGGACTCGTCAGCGACCACGAACTGCGCGGCGCCCACCCCTACCTACCCACCGACACCGCGCCCGGCCGCAGGCCCCTCATGTGGACACTGATCAACGTGCACGAGGCCTACGTACACTGCTCCAAACACATACCGCACCTCGAACCCGCCCCCCGGACAGCATCCAGCCCCAAGCGCCCCAAGGACGCCGACTACTTCGTCGAGGAACACACCGCAGCAGCCACCATGCCCGGGCTCGGCGAAAGCGGCCCCCTCGAGCAACTGCACCCCGGAATGGTCGACCTCTGACCCCGAACCCGCAGGCGGTACGGCAGACGGGGGAGGCTGACCGCCCACCTCCTTCGCCGGCAGCAGGTAGGCTCACACCGCAGGTGACCACCCGCGTCCCGACCCGTGACCACGAGGCTCGCCTGCATGCCACTCTCCGCGGCACCCGTCCCGCTCACCTGACTTGAAGCCCGATCGACAGCCCGGGCATGCGGGGCAGGAGCGTCGCGTGAAACCGCAGGATCTCTCCGGCGTCCCCCGCGAGACGCTGCGGAGGAAGACACACACACACACCGGTAGTGAAAGAGGTCGATGATGCCTACGCCTGGCTTTCCGCCGAGCACGCTTGATTCCGAAGGAACGCCGATATGGATCACTGATCTGGCCACCGGTGACCCGGGCCACGTCCTGCACGTCGCGCGCGGCATCGAACCGGCGGAAGCGCTGGAAGTGCTGGGTGCCAAGCCGGGGTTGATCCAATCCTGCGAACTGCCCGACAGTAAGCCGGACGAGTGGACGTCACTGCCGTGTGCGGCTCTTGGTATCGAACCGGGAACCTCTGCGGCGCTGTTGGCGGGACGCGTCGGCGAGTGGACCTTCGTCTACGACGACTCCGGGTTCACCTGCGACGACGACGCGGCGACGAAGGCGCTGTCCGCCGATGGGCGCACAGCGGCGACAAGCGCGTACACCATCAACGCAGACGCCAGTCTCATCTATGCCGTCGGCGGAGAACAGGTCGAGTGGGTCGACGTCGACGACCTCAATCTGGAGGAGGACCTTCCCGGCATGCCTGCCGAACTGCGTGCGGCATTCGAGGCTGCCGGCAACGTCCCGACGGAGGACTTCGAGCCCGGCCAGGCCGACGGCATTATCGTCATGCGTGCCGCCTGCGCTCTGGCGGGCCTTGCGCTCACCCTGGAGGACATACGCCGAATCCCTCTGCTGGTCGTCCCGTTCGGCTGACGATTCCCGGACGGCGTCCGAGAAGGGCTGCTGCCTTGCGGGCTGCCAGGTGCAGGTCGGGACGGCCGCCCATGTCCAGCTCGCGGCGGTCGCAAGTCAGTGCGTCCGGAGCAGTGGGGCCGGCGGCCGTCCGTGTCGGTGAGTACGTCGGCCCACTTCGGCTCGACCAGGACCTGATCGGTGGGCCAGGAGCGGCCGAGGACGCCCGGTGCGAGTGGTCGCCGTCCGCCGTGCACGGCGGTCACCTCGATCCGTAGGGCCGCCCCGGGGCCGCAGGGCAGCACCGGCTCGGAGTCCGGCCCCGGCGCCCACCCCTCCGGGTCACGGCGTCGGCCGCCGGCTCGGCGACGACCCGGCCCGCCACATCGGACAGTTCAGGAGACGTAATTCGCGCGCCCCGCACAGAGTCCGCAGCCTACGATCACCCGGCACAGCTGGTGAGACGCGGGAATGTGTGAGGACAGCATGGACGGGATGGTCGCAGCAGCACGCCTCGCGGAAGGCGCGCCGCTTCACAGCACGCTCGATGCCGACGACCCCGGCGACTGGCTCGCTCTGGACGCGGGAGCACGTGCGACCGTGTGGTTCCGGTCGCGGTACGTGGCGGAGTGGGAGCACTCCGCTCCGCTGCCCGCCGACCTCGCCCAACTCGACGAGTCCCGGCTCGCCCTGGCGCTCTGCCACCGCGACGGGCGCATCCGCCAGGAGGCGGTGCGTCGGTCGGCCCGGCACCCCGGTCTGCTGCCGTTGCTCGTCATCCGCTGCACCGACTGGGCCGAACCGGTGCGGAGGGACGCCCGGCGCCTGCTGCGCGAGGTCCTGGATGCGGATGCGGCGGTCGACCTCGCCCCGTTCATCCTTCGTGTCGGCCGACGGGACAGGGGCGCCTTCGGCGTCGAGGTGCTCGGGGAGGTCATGGCCCGGAAAACACATGGGCGACTCGCGGACCTGCTCGGCTCTCCCCACCGCAGCGTACGGCGGTTCGCCTATCGGCTGGCCGTCGACGGCCGGCGGCTCGGCCCCGCCGAACTGGCGCGCGCGGCCACCCAGGACGAGGACACCCTGATCCAGGACCTGTGTGCCACAGCGGCGCTCGCGGCGCTGCGCGACGAGGAGGCGTACGAGGACGTTCTGCCGCTCCTGCTGGCCGCACGCAACCCGCGTACCCGTTCGGCGGGTGTGACCGCGCTGCGGCAGGCGGGGCGGCCGGAGCAGGCGGAGCGGTTCCTCGGTGACCGGGCCGCACTCGTGCGCGCTTGCGCCCGGTACGTCGTGCGACAGCGTGGAGGCGATCCGGCGGCCTGGTACCGGAATCGGTGTTCGGCACCGGATGACCTCGAGGTGCCGCCCGGTGCTGTCATAGGGTTGGCCGAGTGCGGGGAGCACGCGGACGCTGCGCTGCTGTGGCCGTTGCTCGCGCACCCGGCGGCCGGGGTGCGAGCGCGGGCGGTGGCCGGTCTGAGGGCGTTGGACTGTGCGGACGTGGAGCGCCTGCGGCCGCTTCTCGATGATTCCGCCGCCGGCGTCGTGCGTGAGACCGCCGTCGCCCTTCTGCCGTCAGCGGAGCGGCTGCCCGCCGACTGGCTGCTGGAACGCACTGGATCCGAGCGGCCTCGTCACGTCCGGGTCGCGGCGTTCCGGCTGCTCGTCGCTCGTGACGGGGTCGTGGCGCTGCGTGCCGCGGTCGGGCTGCTGGACGACCCGGACGTGAAACTGCGCGGCTGGGCGGGACAGTCCGTCCAGGGCTGGCATCCGTCGGCACGGGAGCCGCGCGGCAACGCGGAAGTCGGGGAACTGTTCGACCGGAGTCGGCACCTCTTCAGTGACCAGGTGCGACGTCGGCGCAAGCAGGAAGCCGGGCTGGACGGCTGAGCTCTCGTACACCGGGTCAGGAGCGACCGCGAGCAGAGCCTGCAGCTCGCCGGTCCGCCCGACCAGGACCATGGTCACTCCCGGGTGTACAGGAGCTGAAGGTGGAGGGCGAAAGTACCTCCGGCCGTGCCGGGCGTCCAGCGCCACTTCGATCGGTGCGCAGCCTCAGGCCCCCGCCAGCAGCACCTCCAGCGTGGCCGCGGTCTCCGGGTGGCGGCCGAGCAGCGCAGCGCCCGCCGGGGCCGCGGTCTCCGCCTCCCAGGTGCCCTCGCAGCCGAGCAGGCGCGCCAGGCTGTCGCAGGTGTCGGGGTGCGCGGCCAGCAGCGCGGCGCGGCGGGCCGTGCCCCCGCCGGCCGCGGCAGGGGCGGCAGGCGCCTCCGCGGCCGCCCTCCACGGCGGGACCCATGTGTCCAGGACCGGCAGCCGGCCCGGGAAGACGCGCCCCGCCTCGCGGATCAGCAGCGGAGCCAGGTCGGCGCCCTCGGACCGCAGGGTGGTGATCAGCATCGGCAGCCAGGGCAGCAGCACCGGGTCGGGGAGGCGCGCAAAGGCGTTCGACACCGCTTCCACGACGAAGTCGGCCAGTTGCGGGACCGGTTCCAGCGCGTGCAGGAAGCCGCTGAGGTAGCGCGGATAAGCGGGCACCACCAGAGGATTGTCCAGCAGCGCGTCGCACCGCTCCCGCAGATCAGTGCGGGAGAGCTGCCCGAGCTGCACCTGGGCCGCCCACAGCAGTGCCACCCTCGACGGCTCCCGTGGGTGGGACTGCGCGAAGGCCAGGTCCAGCTGTGTCCGGTCGCAGCCGAGCGACAGGGCGAGGCTCTCCATGCTGAACAGGAACCCCAGCATCGCCGCGACCTGGCGTACGGTCGCGTCCTCGTCGGTGAACGCCGTCGGCAGGAGCGTGCAGTAGTGCGCGTAGCCCGTCTTCGCGAAGGACTCGATCCAGGACGGCAGGGCCGGGCGGCTGATCCGGTAGTACGCCAGCAGCCTCCGTACCCGGCGCAGCACCTCCGGTGCCCCGTCGACACTGCGCTCGGTGGCCAGCACCTCCAGGGCCCGGGTACCCAGTTCGTCGGCCAGGCGGTCGCTGCCCAGGTACAGCACGGCGTCCTCGACGGCCTCCAGGACCGTCGCGGTGGTGACGTCCGGGGCGTACGCCACGCGGCGCAGGCGCTGTTCGAGGACCTGCTCGATGCTCACGCCCTCGTAGCCGAGCTCGATCAGGGCCCGCTGGTGGGTGCCGAGGGCGAGGTCCCAGGACTCCTGGACCGACCGCTTCCCGAGCTCCCGCTCCCCCATGATCGGCCGTGCGGCGCCGTGCGGCATCAGCCGGCGGAGCATCCACAGCACGTCGGAGCACGGCCGCAGCTCAGGCCGGGACGTCATGTCGAGCAACGCTCGCTGCACGCCACGCTGCTGGAGCTTCATGTCCAGTGGCGCGAGCCTGTCGTGGACGTCCCGCGCCAGGGGTGGAAGGGCCTCGTAACCGACCTGCCCGACACGGTCGCCGCCCATCAGGATCTCGACCAGACGGCGCACGTCCCGCCGGCCGGGCACGGTCTCCTTCTCGATGCAGGTGACCGCGGCGTCCTGGAAGTCGTACGGGGTGGGCCTCGCCCGGTCCCGCATTCCGGCCAGCAGGATCGATGTCTCGAACACCGAGATGGCGTCGGCGGTGGACGCGAGATAGCCGTTGCGACGGGCCGAGCGCACGATCTCCACCGACCAGCCCAGGAGTTCCGCCTCGTCCAGCAGGTCGAGGGCGGGCGGGCTCTGCAGGAAGCCGGACAGCTTGTCGGAGGGCTGCTCCGGGGCGACGGGGACGGCCGGCGCGGCCGCCTTCTTCGGTTTCCTGGTGCCTGCCTGCCCGGCGAGCCGGAACGGCTGCACCCGGGTCCGCCTGAGGTTCTTGGCCCACTGGGTGGCGGCGATCGACACCGAGCCCGCGGCGAGGCCGAACTGCGCCTCGATCGCGGCGTGGCTGGACGGGATCAGGCCGTACTGCCAGGTGCTCCCGCCCGGCGGGGAGATCTCGAAGGTGTCGCTGCCGTGCACGCCGAACTCCTCCACCCTGCTCGATGCGTGGAACGCGCCGCAGACGTACAGGCAGTCCTCGGGATCGGTGCCGGTCGCGGCGAGGTGTTCGCGCATCCGGGTCCACATGTAGCGCTCGCGGTCCTCGTCGACGCGGACCCGCCCCGGATCGCCCGGGGCCAGGCGCCGGAACAGGCTGCCGATCAGGAGCATCACCTGCCGGTAGGTGTCGTGGTCGCTGTCGCCGAGCGGCAGCTCGACGTACTGGTGCCACCACTCCGACCAGTGCCGCACCCGGCCGTGGTGCAGGAGGTGCTCCTCCAGTTCGGCGAAGCGGGGGCGGAGGTCGCCGATCTCCACGCCGACGGCGTCGCCGTGCAGCGCCGCCTCCTCCTCCGTGGGCCGGTCGTCGGGTCCGGCGGGCCCCTTCTCGCCGGCCTGCCACTGGAACACGTGGTCGGAGGACCGGTCGACGAGGACCAGCTCGACGCCCGGGGTGTCCAGGGCGTAGGCGATGGCCTGGTACTCGGCCGACGCCTCCGTGATCGGGGCGACGACCGAGAGCGGCGCCCAGTCCGCGGGGAAACCCTTGACCTCGCTCGCGAAGGCCTGGACGGCCACGGGGAGACGGCAGTTGCGCAGCTCGGACAGGAGCGGCGCCATGTCCTCGCAGAGCTCCAGGTACACCACCTTCGGCTGCTTCTCCCGCAGCCGGCGCGCCATGGCGACCGCCGACGCGGGTGAGTGGTGGCAGACGGGGAAGATCTCCAGCGGCTCGTGGACGGCGCGGTCGACGTCGTCGACGATGCCGAGGAGGATGCCCTGCAGCGCGTCGGGACCGTCGGCGAACTCCGTCGCCGCGTGCTGGAGCTGACCGCGCAGGGCGTCGAAGGGCGTCTCCGGGCCGTCGGGGACGTCCGCGCTCACGACCGATTTCGCGGGGCTGCCCGGGGTGGCAGGGCTCACGGGACTCACAGAATTCACAGGGCCGCCGGGGATCGCAGGGCTCACGGGACTCACAGGATCAGCGGGGCCTTGAGGGCTCCCGGAACCGGCAGGGATCACGACAGGGAGGCGATCGCGTCGCGGCCGCCCTCCAGGAACTCCGGCCAGGAGCCCCCCTCTTCCTTGCTGCGCGGCTCGACGACGCCGTGCAGGTACTTGTTGAGGATGGCCAGGTCCTCGGGCTCGCGGCGCGCCAGTGATCCGACGAGCGAGGAGGCGAGGGTGCGGGCGGTCAGGGCCCGTTCCCCGAAGAAGTTGCTGTGCAGGATCGCGTCCTCCAGCACGCCGATCTGCTCGGCGCTCGACAGCGCCGACTCCAGCTTCTCGTCGTCGCTGCCCGCCGCCGCCGAGGAGGCCCGCAGGTCGGCGAAACTCTGGAGGAGCACGTCGAGGAGCGTCGGCGGCACGTCCAGATCGATCCGGTGGCGGCGCAGCAGTTCCTCGGTGCGGAAGCGGACGATCTCCGCCTCGCTCTTCTTGTTGGTCACCACCGGGATGCGGACGAAGTTGAAGCGGCGCTTGAGCGCGGAGGACAGGTCGTTGACCCCGCGGTCGCGGCTGTTGGCGGTGGCGATGACGGAGAAGCCCGGCTTGGCGAAGACGATGTTGTCGCTGTCCATCTCCGGCACCGAGATGTACTTCTCGGACAGGATGGAGATCAGGGCGTCCTGCACGTCGCTGGTGGAGCGGGTGAGCTCCTCGAAGCGGCCGATCGTGCCGGTCTCCATCGCGGTCATGATCGGCGAGGGGATCATCGATTCCCGAGACTGGCCCTTGGAGATGACCATCGAGACGTTCCAGGAGTACTTGATGTGGTCCTCGGTGGTGCCGGCCGTCCCCTGCACCACGCGCGTCGAGTTGCGGGAGATGGCCGCCGACAGCAGCTCGGCCAGCCAGCTCTTGCCCGTCCCCGGGTCGCCGATCAGGAGCAGTCCGCGGTCGGAGGCCAGGGTGACGATGGACCGCTCGACGAAGCTGCGGTCGCCGTACCACTTCTGGGGAATCTCGCGGTCGAGACCGTCCGCGCGCTCGGATCCCAGGATGAAGAGGCGGACCATCTTGGGTGAGAGGCGCCACGAGAAGGGCTTGGGGGCGTCGTCGACCGACTCCAGCCAGTCGAGCTCCTCGGCGTACTTGATCTCGGCGGGGGCGCGCAACAGGTCGGACATGGGTGTGCCTTTCGACGTGTGTGGGTGTGGTACGTGGGGCTCGCGCGGAGCCGGTGGCTCTTCGGTCCGGGACGACGGCCGCGAACCGGAACGGGTTACGTGAGGAAGGTCTTGAGCTCGTGGACGAGCTTGCGGATGTGGCCGGACAGCACCGGGGTGCCCTGGTCCTTGAAGCGCTCCCGGAACCAGGGGTTCACGCTGGCGCGGCCGGAGCTGGTCACCGACCCGACGGGGATGAACTTCGCCCCGGAGCGGTGGATCGCGGCCATGCTGTCGAACAGGGGCTCGCTCTGCCATTCGTAGAAGTCCGAGATCCAGACCACGACGGTGTTGCGGGGCTCGGCGATCTTCGGCTGGGCGAGGGCCATCGCGACCGTGCCGTCGGTGCCACCGCCGAGGTTGGTGCGCAGCAGCGTCTCGAACGGGTCGTGCACCCACGGGGTGAGGTCGAGCGCCTGCGTGTCGTACGCGATGAGGTGCACGTCCACCTTGGGCAGCCCGGCGAAGATCGAGGCCAGAATGGTGCAGTTGACCATCGAGTCCACCATCGAACCCGACTGGTCGACGACGACGATCAGCCGCTGGGGCGTCGTCCTGCGCACCGTGTGCCGGTAGTAGAGGCGGTCGACGTAGAGACGCTCCTCCTCCGGGCTCCAGTTGGTGAGGTTCTTCCAGATCGTCCGGTCGAGGTCCAGGTTGCGGAACACCCTCTTGGGCGGGACCGACCGGTCCAGGGCGCCGACCGTGGACTTCTCCACCTGGGTCCGGAGCACCTCGGCGACCTCGTCGACGAAACGGCGGATGAGCGACTTGGCGTTGGCCAGGGCCACCCCGGAGAGGTTGTCCTTGTCGCGCAGCAACTGCTCGATCAGCGACATGCTCGGCGTCAGCTGCCCGGCGAGCTTCGGGTCGGCGAGGACCTCGCGCAGCCGCATCCGCTTGACGAGGCCGGCTTCGATGGAGCCGAGCTCGGGTCCGATCTCCGGGATGAGCCTGCTCAGGTCGGGTGTCCTGCCGCCGCCTCCCGTGCCGGTCGGGCTGACGCCTCCTCCTCCGCGGCGTCCGCCGCGCAGCTCGCCGGGCTTGCACCCCAGGGCGCGCTCCAGCCAGCCGGCATCGGCCTGCCAGCGCGACAGCTGACCGGCGGTGACGGTGCCGGGCGCGGAGTGGAACACGTTGAGCAGCACCTTCGACACGAGTGCCGCGCGCCGCACCTCGGCCGCCCGGTCACGCAGGTCGTCGCCGTCCGCGTCCTCCGCTGGGTCCGCCTCCCCCGTCTCCGGAACCATCAGGCCTTCGAACTCGGCTGCCAGCTCCGGATGGCGCTGCACGACCGAGTCGACGGAGGCCTGCGGATCCAGGAGCGCGCCCGGCAGCCCGATGTCCTCGACGACGGCGAGGCTCGCCGATTCCAGGGATGCCTGCTCCTCGTGATCGAAGAGCCGGGCGAGGAGGCGCCAGTACATGACCTGGCGCCGGTTGTCGTACGAGGTCGTGGCGGGCACCTCGGGAATCTCGTGCTCGGTCATTTCCGCAGCAGCCTTCCCGCTCGCTCGCTCAGCACCTTCGCGGCGTCGGTGGCCGCCTTCTCCGCCCTGACCCCGGCCTTGTCGGCTGTGCCGCCGGCCCAGGCCCCCGCGTGGACCGCGGTCACCTTCTTGCGCACGGTGGTCTCGACGGCGAGCGGCTGTACGCCGAACTCCCCCGCGTCCCAGCGGATCAGCCCGATGCACGCGCCCGACCTGGCGACCGCCTCCGGGGTGAGCGGGCCGGCGGCCGGCACCCGGTCGGTGTGCACCGGCAGGTCGAACCCGGCGACGGTGAAGGTCACCACGCCGTCGTCGTCCGTCCGCGCGGTGTAGCCCTCCAGGAAGACGGGTACGGCGATGCGCGCCGGGTGCCGGTCCAGGGGCGCGGTCGCCGGAGCGGCCGCCGTGGGCAGCGACACCCTGGCGGTGGCGAACGCCTCGGCCGGCTCGCCCGGCCGGGCGTGCTCGTCGCTCCATACGAGGTCGCCCTCGGCGGTGACGGGCATTCCGGTGAGGAGCATGGAACGGCCCTCGCCCGCGGCCGCCAACAGTGACATGTGCGGACGCAGCAGCTGCCATATGCCCGCCCCGACGACCGTGTCGGGCTTGGGCACCGAGACACTGGCGCGCACCAGGCGGGGCGTGGAGCCGTCCGCGGGCTCGAACACTGCGTGCACCTGCGCCTGGGCGGCGGTCGCGTGCTCCTGTACGTCGATGCCGAGCGGCAGGAGGCGTCCGTCGGCGGTCCCGACGACGGGCGCGGCGCCGGCGCCTGGCACGGTCAGGAGCATCCCGCGCGACCACAGGTCGGCCCAGCGGCGCACGGGGAAGGTCTCCATCGACGCGCCGGGGCAGGAGGCGGCGAGCTCGGCGGCGAACCCGTCGAGAAGGGTGGCGAGCCGGCGCAGTGCCGGGTCCGGGAGCATCGCGGAGACGACCTCCGCGGCGCCGGAGACGACCTCGTGGTCAAGGCCCTGCCATCCGCAGCGCGCCAGGTCGGACAGCCAGGCGCGGGCGGCGGTCAGCAGGTTCGCCGCCGGCTGCGCGCCGGCCTCAGGGCCGGGGGCGTCGTCGCGGGCCCGTCCCGCGGCCTCCTCGACGCGGGCCAGCAGGGCGTCGTGGACCGAGCCGAGCAGAGCCGTGCGGGCCGCGGCCAGCGCGACGAAGTGGTCCTCACCGGCCGCTCCGGCGGCGGCCTTGGCCGCCGCTTCGGCGACCCGCCCGGCCAGCGGCGTCCCCGACACGGCGTGGGCGAGCAGGGTGGCTCCGGCGGTCTCGGCGGGCTGCGGCCGGACCAGTCCGGCGACGAGCGCGCGGTCGAAGGCGTCGACGGCGGCCATCGCCTCGTCCAGGCCCTCCACGGGTCCGGCGAGCAGATCGGCGCGCATCACGCCGCCGCCCGGGTCGGCGGGAAGAACTGCATCTCGGGCAACGGCGTGGTGGCCGGGGCGTGTTCCAGGTAGGTGAGGTGCCGGAGGAAACGGCTGAAGACGGACGCGGCCGCCTTGGTGGCGTCCATCGGCGGGCGGGCGCTGCTCATCGCCGAGGCGAGCGCGGGCCCGTCGACGTCACCTTCGGGGACCTCTGCCTTGAGGTACCGGACCACACGCGCGGCGCCGTACTGCAGGACGGCCTCGTTGATCAGAGCCGCGATGTGGTTGCAGAACGAGCCGCGCGCACCGCCGCACGGCCGGTTGTTGTTGGTGCTGCAGGCGAAGGCGTAGGTCCCGGCCGCGACCGAGGACACGTAGACCCGCCCGATGTCCGAGCCGCTGGACACCACGCCCTGCAGGCGTCCGTCGGCCAGCTCGACGAACGGAACCTTGGCGAGCTTACGGGGCCGCGCGGGCGGTATCACCCGCGCCGTGCTCGACCTCTCCCAATCCGACAACGCGCCATCTCCTATGCACAGCTGAGGGGTTGTCCACGCCGGATCGGCGGAACACGACTGAACCTACCGGCGCCCACTGACAACGCCGCGGCCACAGGCGCGGGGACGACTCTCCGGGTACCCGGGCGCTCAGGTACCGGGGTCCCGTCCGCCCGGTCCGGTGAGTCCCGTGACCCGCATGGTGATGTTCAGCCGTCCCGACTTCAGCCCGGTCGCGGGATCGCCTGTGCCCTCGATGACCTTGGGCACCCCGTGGTAGGCGAAGCGTGACGGGCCGCCGAGGACGAACAGGTCGCCCGAGGCGAGTTCGACGTCGGTGTACGGCCTGGTACGTGTCTCGGTGTTGCCGACGCGGAAGACGCAGGAGTCGCCGATGGACAGGGAGACGACCGGCGCCGAGGACCGCTCGTCCTTGTCCTGGTGCATGCCCATCCTGGCCTGCCCGTCGTAGAAGTTGATCAGTGCGGTGTCCGGGGTGTAGCCGTCCGCCTGCACCCGGTCGCCGTAGGCATCGAGGAGAGCGCGCCGGCCCAGCAGGACCATCCAGTCGGGGAAGTCCGCGACCCGCCGGCCGTTCACGTCGTCGGCGGTGCGGGTGTAGGCGTACGGGCGCCAGTGCCAGCCGACGCACACGGTCTGCACGGACATGACGCCGCCGCGCGGCAGTCGCGTGTGGCGGATGGGCACGGGGCCGGTGGCCCAGGCGCGGCAGGCCGTCACGAGGTCGCGCTGCTCGTCGTCGGTGAGCCAGCCGGGGATGTGCACCGCACCCGGCGCCACCTCCATGGGCGGGCGGGGGATCAGCGCGCTCATGACAGCGACGCCGGCGCTTCGTGCGAGGTCACCCAGCGGTGGCGAATGCCCCCGGTGTCCCCGGCGGCAGTGGCGCCGCGCGGGCCGTGCAGGGTGCCGGGGCCCGTGAGTGCCGGGAGGCGGGCGTCCTGAAGGGAGGCGAAGTCGTAGGTGCCGGTCAGGAGGGGTGGGCGGGTGGTGGTGTTCACGGTGTGACACCTCCTGTTGTCTGTTCCGATGGCCGGGCCGCTCGGGAGGGGACGGGTCCTGGCGTGCGCGCGCCCCGCCGCCCGGAGCGGAGGGCGCGCCGAGCGGCGCCGGCCCCCGGTGACCGGCCGCCCCGGCACCGCCGCACGGCCGCCGCGGCCCCGGCGCCGGGGCGGGGGCCGTCAGGCGTCCTTGTGCCGCAGCTCCAGGTCCAGGAGCCGCCTCTTGCGGTCGAGGCCGCCCGAGTACCCGGTCAGGGCGCCGCTCGCGCCGATCACGCGGTGGCAGGGGCGCACCACCAGCAGCGGATTGGCACCGACAGCGGTCCCGACCGAGCGCACCGCGGCGCGCGGGGCACCGATCCGCGCCGCGATCTCGCCGTAGCTGAGCGTGGTGCCGTACGGGATGTCCTCAAGTGCCGCCCAGACGCGCCGCTGGAAGTCCGTGCCGCGGCCGGTGGCGTACTCGATGCCGAAGCCGGTCCGCCTGCCCTCGAAGTAGGCCCGCAGCTCCGCGGTGATCCCGGTGAACGCGTCAGCGTCCTCCCGCCAGCCGTCCTGGACCGTCGCGCCGCCCTTCTGGCCGGGTACGGAGAGCGAGGCGAGGGCCGTGCCGCCCGGGGCGGTGGCTGACTCCTGGCCCACGAGGAGCAGCTCGCCGAGCGGGCTGTCGACTGTCGTGTAGAAAGTCATCTTCAGGGTCCTTCCGGTCCTTCCGGACGCGTCGGTCATGTCGTGCGACCGGACTGGATCAGCCATGGGCTCTCCGGCGGAATGCGGTCGTCGGGCCGCGCCGCCGCCCACGTCCGCGTGCCGGAAGCGGCGCCGGTGCACCTGCCGTTCCCGTCATCACACACCGCCCCGTACCTGCTGTCGTCCGTCGTCACACCTCAAGGGTGCGGCATCCCGCGTCCCAGGGCTGGCGGAAATCGGACATCACGCTGCCGCGGCAGGCGCCCCGTGGGCCCGGGGACGCCGGACAGCCCGGGCCGGGATTCGGGCATCTTCCGGACTTTGATTGGAATCATTCCAGAAGAGTGGTTGACTGCGCACGTGATCGAAACCGAGGCCACGACCCTCCTGCGCGGAGCGTCACTGCGGGTGACCCGACCCAGGGTCGCCGTGCTCTCGGCGGTCCACGAAGCCCAGCACGCCGATGTCAGTACCCTCCTCACCCTGGTACGCGAACGCATCGGCGCGGTCTCCACCCAAGCCGTCTACGACGTGCTCAAGACGCTCGTCGACGCCGGACTGGCGCGGCGGATCGACCTGCCGAACTCTCCGGCACGGTACGAGGGACAGACCTGGGACGACCATCAGCACGTCGTCTGCCGCTCGTGCGGCACCATCGCCGACGTCGAAGGCCCCCAGAACTCTCCGCGCCTGGACGCGCCCCGGAACCACGGGTTCACCATCGATCACGTAGAGGTCACGTACTGGGGCTTGTGCCCGGTATGCCGTCCCGAGCGCGGCCGGGGGGACCCGGAGTCGGTGAACAGAAGTTCTCACACGGAGGAGCAGAACAATTTCTGACAACACGAAGCCGCTGACCACTGCCGCCGGCGCACCGGTCGCCAACAACGAGAACGCCGTCACCGCGGGTCCGCGCGGGCCGATGCTGCTCCAGGACGTCTGGTTCCTGGAGAAGCTGGCCCACTTCAGCCGTGAGGTCATCCCCGAGCGCCGTATGCACGCCAAGGGCTCCGGCGCCTTCGGCACCTTCACGGTGACGCAGGACATCACGCGCTACTCCCGTGCGGCGCTCTTCTCGGAGGTCGGCAAGCAGACCGAGCTCTTCGCCCGGTTCTCCACCGTCGCCGGTGAGCGAGGTGCGGCCGACGCGGAGCGCGACATCCGCGGGTTCGCCCTCCGCTTCTACACCGAGGAGGGGAACTGGGACGTCGTCGGCAACAACACGCCCGTCTTCTTCCACCGTGACCCCCACCACTTCCCCGACCTCAACCGCGCGGTCAAGCGTGACCCGCGCACCAACCTGCGGTCGGCGGAGAACAACTGGGACTTCTGGACCAGCCTCCCCGAGGCCCTGCACCAGATCACGATCGTGATGTCGGACCGCGGAATCCCCGACGGCTACCGCCACATGCACGGCTTCGGCTCGCACACGTACTCGTTCATCAACGAGAGCAACGAGCGCTTCTGGGTGAAGTTCCACTTCCGCACGCAGCAGGGCATCAAGAACCTGACCGACGCGGAGGCCGCAGCCGTCGTCGCCGACGACCGCGAGTCCTCGCAGGCGGACCTGTTCGACGCCATCGAGCGCGGCGACAACCCGAAGTGGACCTTCTTCATCCAGGTCATGCCCGAGGCGGACGCGGCGACCTACCGCTACCACCCGTTCGACCTCACCAAGGTGTGGTCGAAGAAGGACTACCCCCTCATCGAGGTCGGCGAGTTCGAGCTCAACCGCAACCCGGAGAACTACTTCGCCGACGTGGAGCAGGCCGCCTTCACCCCCGCCAACCTCGTGCCCGGCGTGGGCGCTTCGCCCGACCGCATGCTGCAGGGCCGGCTGTTCTCGTACGGTGACGCCGCCCGTTACCGCGTCGGGGTCAACCACCACCAGATCCCGGTCAACCAGCCCCGTGGCGCGAAGAACGTCAACACGTACCACCGGGACGGCCAGTTGCGCGTGGACGGCAACCAGGGCGCGGTGCCCGGCTACACCCCGAACAGCTACGGCCGCTGGGCGGAGCAGCCGCAGTTCGCCGAGCCCGGTCTGGCGCTCGACGGTGCCGCCGCCGACCGGTTCGACTACCGCGAGGACGACGACAACTACTTCGAGCAGCCGGGCAACCTGTTCCGGCAGATGACTCCGGACGAGCAGGACGCCCTGTTCGGCAACACCGCCCGGGCGATCGACGGCGCCTCCAAGGCCACCGTCGAGCGTCACATCAACCACTGCACGCAGGCCGACCCCGCATACGGCGAGGGCGTCCGCAAGGCCATCGAGGCCCTGCAGGCGAGCAAGCAGGCCTGATCACGCCATCGTCGCGAAGACGCCCCGGACGACGCACGCCCGTCCGGGGCGTCTTCGCACGCCCCCACCGGCCGGGTGGCGGCTACCCGAGCAGTGCCGTCCGCCCGAACATCTCCGCCGCGGCCCGGGCACTGGGCGTACCCGCGTCCAGGTCGGCGCCCGCGGCGATCAGCGCCGCCACGATCGCGTCCTCACCCTTGAACAGGGCTCCCGCGACAGGAGACTGGTCCCGGCGGTTGCGCAGGTCGATGTCGGCGCCGAGCCCGATCAGCGCCCGGACCGTCTCCGCCCGTCCGTGGTACGCGGCGAGCATGAGCGGGGTGTTGCCCTCGGGGTCCTGGACGTCGACCGGCAGTCCGTGGCGGAAGAACTCCAGGAGCTCTTCCGTGCGCCCTTGCCTCGCCAGGTCCGACACGATCACGATGAGCTGGTTCGTCTGTTCCTCGGAGAGCGGTTCCATGGCTCAACCCTAGGGACAGGCCCGGGCGCCGCGCGAACGCGCCCCGCCCGCCCCCGCGCCACGGGCCCGGAACGGGACGAGGATCACAACGCCCGACGTGTCTGAACTTCACGAGAACTCCAGCGAAATGGCACGTGTGTGGATATCGTGCACCGAGCGAGGGCGCATCCGTCAGTCCATGGGATCGGCGGATGCGCCCCGTTTGTGGGGATGCAACTGTGGCTGGGGGGTTCATGGGGCATGTCGAAATACCTGAAACGGATATATCCGGGCCTGTCGGGCTGGCGGGGGCACCACGACCGCGTACCGCCACGTCCCGGAACCGCACGGTGGCTCCGGAGCGCGTGTGGAGAGCACCGGCGACCGTAGAGCGCGATCGCGCGGAACGACCGCGGGCGAGGAAGCAGCCCGATCCGCGCGTGCCCGTTCTCGTCATGACTGATCTGCTGGGCCTGGGAGTTCCCGCCCTGTGCGTGCTGCGCGCCGGCGACCAGGCAGGGGCCCTGACCTCGGCGGCATCGGCCGCTCTCGTCTGGGCCGGCGTGCGCGCGTCGCGGGGGCGGTACGCGCGACGGTTCCCGGGGGAACCCGCCGGGGCGGTGCACGGCACCTTCGGCGACTGGCTGGCGCTGGTCGGCGTGCTGGCCGTGCTGCTGGCGATGACGGGGGGTGGCCTCGACCCGGCCACGGCCGTCGCGGCCCTCCTCCCCGGGCTCGGGGTGGCCGTCCTCGCCGCCGCCGCCGGCCGGTGGCGGGCGGCGAGCCGGCGCGGACGCCGGGTCCTGGTGGTCGGTGAGGCCGCGAACCTCGACCGGGCGGTGAATCTGCTCAACTCCCGTAAGGATCACTTCTACAGGGCGGTCGCCGTGGTTCCGGTGGGTCCGGAGGCACCGAGCTGCGGGACTCCCGTCCCCGGCAGGCTGGCGCCCGAGCGGGCCGACGACGACGTATCCACGGTGCTCGGCAGCGCCTTCGCCCACGACGCGGACCTGGTGCTGGTCGCGCCCGGCCCGCAACTCGGCGACGACCGGCTGCGCCGACTGGCGTGGGGCATGCACGACAGTGGGCTCGCCCTCTGCGTGGTCTCGGAGCTGTCCGGCGTCGCGGCGGCCCGGGTGCGCCCCGCCTCCGCGGCCGGGCTGACCTTGCTGCACGTCGCGCCGCCGCTGCGGCACGGCTCGCAGGCGCTGCTCAAGACCGTGGTGGACCGGGCCGGTGCGGCGCTCGGGCTGCTGGCGCTCGCGCCACTGTTCTTCGGGGTGGCCCTGGCCGTGCGGCTCTCGTCGCCCGGCCCCGTCTTCCACCGCCAGACGCGTCACGGCCGGCACAACAGGCCGTTCACCATGTGGAAGTTCCGCACGATGGTGGCGGACGCGGAGGCGCGCAGGGAACAGCTCTCGACCGCGAACGAGAGCGAGGGCCCGATGTTCAAGATGCGCCGCGACCCCCGGGTGACCCGGGTAGGGCACGCCCTGCGCCGGACGTCCGTGGACGAGCTCCCGCAGCTCCTCAACGTGCTACGGGGTGACATGTCCCTGGTAGGACCACGTCCCCCGCTGCCGGAGGAGGTCTCGCGCTACGACGAGCGGGAGCTGCGGCGGCTGGCCGTCAGGCCCGGCCTGACCGGGCTGTGGCAGGTCAGCGGAAGGTCGGACCTGTCCTGGCAGGAGACGGTGTCGCTGGACCTCTGGTACGTCGACAACTGGTCGGTGGCCGGCGACATGGGGCTGCTGGCCCGTACGGTGCGCGCGGTCACCGACGGCCGCGGCGCGTACTGAGGCACGGTGGGGGGACGCGGGAGGAAGCGCGTGCGCGGGAACAGGACACGGTGCGGCCGCCGGGCCGGGCGGTCAGTCGCGGGGGGTGCCGTCGCCGAGCCACCAGGCATAGGTGCGGGCGATGCCGTCCCGCAGGGGGATCTGCGGCTTGAAGCCGAGGGAGGAGAGCCGGGACACGTCGAGAAGCTTGCGCGGGGTACCGTCGGGCTTGGAGGTGTCCCAGACGATGCGGCCCTCGAACTCGGTCACATCCCTTACGGTCTCGGCGAGTTCACGGATCGTCAGGTCTTCACCGCAGCCGACGTTGACGGGTTCGGCCCCGTCGTAGGACTCCAGCAGCCGCACGCAGGCGGCGGCGAGGTCGTCGACGTGGAGGAATTCGCGGCGGGGGCTTCCGGATCCCCACAGCGTGACCTCACCGGCCCCGTCCCGCTTCGCCTCGTGGAAGCGGCGGATCAGGGCGGGCAGGACGTGCGAGGTCTCCAGGTCGAAGTTGTCGCCGGGGCCGTAGAGGTTGGTGGGCATGGCGCTGACGTACGAGGCGCCGTACTGCCGGCGGTAGGACTGGACCTGGACGATGCCGGCGATCTTGGCCAGCGCGTAGGCCTCGTTGGTCGGCTCCAGCGGGCCCGTGAGCAGCGCGTCCTCACGGATCGGCTGCGGGGCGTGCTTGGGATAGATGCACGACGAGCCCAGGAAGAGCAGGCGTTCGATCCCGGCGGCGTGCGCCCCGGCGATCACCGCGAGCTGGATGCGGAGGTTGTCCTCCAGGAACTGCACCGGACTCGTGCTGTTGGCCATGATCCCGCCCACCTTGGCGGCGGCCAGCACGACGGCGTCCGGGCGGGTCTCACGCAGGAACGCCTCGGTCGGCGCGGCCTCGCGCAGATCGAGTGCGTCCCGGCCGCGGGTGATCACCTCGTGGCCATCGGCGGCGAGGCGGCGCACCAGCGCCGATCCGACGAGACCGCGGTGGCCCGCGACGAATATGCGGGCGCCCGGGCGCAGCAGGGGCAGGGCGGATTCCCGGGCCGGGCCGGGGGTGTCAGTCGTCATGGCTCGGATTGTGCCAGCCACCCGGTATCCGGGTGACCCTTTGCCGCATTCCACTCAGATCCAGAAATTTCGGTGACACAAACCGCCCTACGGGCGACCACAGAAGGGGGGAGTCATGGCGAAGACCGCACTCATCACCGGCGTGACCGGACAGGACGGTTCGTACCTGTCGGAGCTGCTGCTCGAGAAGGGGTACACGGTCCACGGACTGATCCGGCGCTCGTCGAGCTTCAACACGGAGCGGATCGACCACATCTACCAGGGGCCCGAAGAGGCGAACCGTTCCTTCGTGCTGCATCACGCCGATCTGTCCGACGGTGTGGCCCTGGTGAACCTGCTGCGGGACATACAGCCGGACGAGGTGTACAACCTGGGCGCCCAGTCCCACGTCCGGGTGTCCTTCGACGCGCCGCTGTACACCGGTGACGTCACGGGGCTGGGCACCGTGCGGCTGCTGGAGGCGGTCCGGGCCAGCGGGATCGAGACCCGGGTGTACCAGGCGTCGTCGTCCGAGATGTTCGGCGCGAGCCCTCCCCCGCAGAACGAGAAGACGCCGTTCCACCCCCGCAGCCCGTACAGCGTGGCCAAGGTCTACGCCTACTGGGCGACGGTCAACTACCGTGAGGCGTACGGCATGTTCGCCACCAACGGCATCCTCTTCAACCACGAGTCCCCCCGCCGGGGCGAGACCTTCGTGACCCGCAAGATCACCCGAGGGGTGGCCAGGATCAAGGCGGGGCTGCAGGACCGGCTGCACCTGGGCAACCTCGACGCCGTACGCGACTGGGGTTACGCCCCCGAGTACGTGGAGGCCATGTGGCGGATGCTCCAGTGCGACACACCCGACGACTACGTGGTGGCCACCGGCGAGGGCGTCAGTGTCCGGCAGTTCCTCGAGTACGCCTTCGAGCACGCCGGACTCGACTGGGCGGAGCACGTGCGCTACGACCCGAAGTACGAGCGCCCCAGCGAGGTCGACGCGCTGATCGGTGACGCGTCCAAGGCGGAGGAACTCCTGGGCTGGAAGCCCGAGGTGAAGTCGAGGGAGCTGGCGCGGATCATGGTGGACGCGGACATCCGGCTGCTCAGCGACCAGCTCACGGGGTCAGCGGTCCGGGTGGACCGATGAGCGGGCGAGGACGTCTCAGACGCGACCGGGCCGGCGTGTTCACCGCCGACGCCTCGGCGAGCGGCGACGGCGGGGTCTACGTGAACGCACCGGGCCACCGTGCCGCACCGTCGGCGGTGGCCGGTTCCGCGGCGCTGTCCCTCAACGGCGCGCCGCCCGGGCCGGGCGACTCCACCGTCACCGTCACCCCGGACGAGGACGCCTACGTCAACGCCGTCGCGGCGAACACGAACTACAACGACGGCCAGCTCGCCTCCCGGGGCAGCACGGCCTGTCTGAGTTACCTGCGCTTCACCCTGCCGTCGGCTCCGGCCGGCCAGGTGTCCAAGAGCGCGCGGCTCGCCTTCCGTACCTCGTCGGACTCGACGGCGGGATCGGCCGAGAGCCACAGCGTCGTGCCGGTCAACGGCACATGGATCGAATCGGCGGTCACCTACAACACCCGGCCGACGCTCTCCACGTCCGTGCTGGGGACCATAACCGGCGCGTCAGCGGTGTCCACCGACTACTCGGCGGACCTCGACGCGACGGCACTGGGCGGGGCCCTGGGCTCCGCCTCCTCACTCGCCCTGACCAGCAGCGGGACGGACAGTCCCCGCATCTGGTCGAGCGAGGCAATCGCGGCCTACCAGCCGCAGCTCGTTCTCACCTTCGGAGATGAATGATGAACGGAAGTACGGGGCGGAGACCAGGGGGACGTGGCCGCGTGCGGGCCGCCTCCGCCGCGCTCTGCCTGTTCGCGGGCGCACTGACCGCGACCGCCGTCGGGGCCACGCCCGCCACGGCCCTGACCCCGCCGGTGTCCATCACCGCGGACGACCTCACCACCTGGCAGACCAACGGCATCGTCTGGTCGATGGCCGCGACGGACGGCGTCGTGTACGCCGGAGGCACCTTCTCCACCGTCCGGCCGCCCGACGCCGCCGCGGGCACCTCTGAACAGCCCGCGGTCAACTTCGCCGCCTTCGACGCCGCAACCGGCGCGCCGACAGGCTGCAGCCTGTCGTTCACCCTCTCCTCGGGGACGGCCACCGTCCGGGCGCTCGCGCTCTCACCGGACGGCGGAACGCTCTACGCGGGGGGCCAGTTCGGCTCGGTGAACGGCGTGGGCGTCAGCAACATCGCCGCGATCGACACGGCGACCTGCACGCCGCGCCAGAACTTCAAGATCTCCGTGTCGGCGACGGTCCGGGCCCTGGACGTGACCGCGGACACCGTCTATCTGGGCGGTGACTTCAACAGCGTGGGCGGCCAGACCCGGAACAAGTTCGCCGCCGTCACCACGGGCGCCTCCCTGCTGCCGTGGACCGCCAACGCGGACGAGGTGGCGCGGGCGGTCCAGGTGACGCCGGACGGACAGCACGTCGCGCTCGGCGGCGACTTCTTCACCGTCAACGGCACCACCACACACGCCCTGGCCGTGGTCGACGCCACGACGGGGGCCCTCACCACGAGCTACCCGGGCTTCATCCCCAACACGTCCACCGTGCAGGACCTCACGACGGACGCCACCGGCCTGTACACCGCCAACGAGGGCACCGGCGGCGGTGTGTTCGACGGCCGGATTGCCATCGACCTCGACGACTACCAGCAGCGCTGGCGGGACACCTGCCTGGGCGCGACCCAGGCCGTCCTGGTCCACTCCGGCGTGCTGTACAGCGGAAGCCACGCCCACGACTGCGCCAGCATGGGTGAGTTCCCGGACCAGCCGCGCAGGCACCTGCTGGCCCAGTCCGTCGACGACCCGGCGCTCCTGCCCTGGTTCCCGGACACGAACGACGGCATCGGCGAGCCCGTCGGACCCCGGGTGATGGCCCAGACCGACAAGGGGGGCCGCCACTACCTCTGGGTCGGCGGCGAGTTCACCACCGTCAACGGTGGCGGCCAACAGGGCCTGACCCGGTTCGCCGACGGCCCGGACACCGGGGCGCCGTGGGTGCCCAACGTCAGCCTGTCCACGGTCGCCCCGGGGCGGATCGACGTCAACTGGCAGACCAGCTACGACACCGACGACGGAGAGCTGACCTACCGGATCTACAAGGACGGGGCGAGCACACCCGTGCACACCGTCACGGGATACTCCGTCTTCTGGGACCGTCCGCAGCTGAGGTGGACCGACACCGACGTGGCGGTGGGCGAGACCCACTCGTACCGCATCACGGCGAGCGACGGCACCAACACCAGCGCCAAGTCGCCGGCCCAGTCGGCCACCGTGGCGGCCTCCACTCAGGCGTACCCGGCGCGGGTCCTCTCCGACGGCGCCTCGCTCTACTGGCGTTACGACGAGGGCACGTCCACCTTCGCCGCGGACACGACCGGTGGGCTTAACAACGGCTTCCTGCGCAACGGCCCGGCCTACCAGCAGACGCCGGCCGCGATCGCGGGCAGTTCCACGGCCATCGGTTTCGACGGCTCCACCGAATACGGGTACAGCAACAAGCTGCAGGCGCACCCGGCCCGCTTCTCCGTGGAGACGTGGATCAAGACCACCACCACGCGCGGTGGCAAGGTCATCGGCTTCGGCAATCTGACCATGCAGAACAGCACCCGCTACGACAAGCAGGTCTACATGGCCAACAACGGGCGTCTGGTCTTCGGCGTCTACAGCAGCGGCTACCGCACCGTCACCACGACGGGGGCCTACAACGACGGCAACTGGCACCACGTCGTCGCCACCCAGGGCACCGGCGGCATGGCGCTGTACGTGGACGGGCAGCTGCGCGCGTCCAACTTCCTCTACACGGGCAACGAGAACTATCCCGGCTACTGGAGGGTCGGCGGGGACAACCTGGCGAACTGGCCGAACCGCCCGACCAGCAACTTCTTCGCCGGGCAGATCGACGAGACCGCGGTGTACCCGGCCGCGCTCAGCTCGTCCCAGGTCAGCGCGCACTACGCCCTGAGGACGGCTGAATGAGATATCCGCTCCTGGCCGGCACCGCCGTCGCTCTCGCGACGGCGGTGCTGGCCGCCTGCGGTTCGTCCGGCGGGTCCGGCGGGTCCGGTGACGGAGGCAGCGGGAACGCCGCGGGCAGCACGCCGCCCGCGGCGGTCTCCTCCGCCCCCTCCGTCGCCGGCCCGCCGGCGGCCGGGACGGACGAGCGGTCCGCAGAGCCGGCCGCCACGCCGAAGGCGCCCGCCGGAGACATCACCCCGGCGACGGGGACCTTCACCAAGAAGCAGAAGGAGTACCTGACCGACCGCGTACCCAAGGGCATGGACCCGGCAGCCGTGCTCCAGACGGGCCAGGAGACCTGCGACAGGCTCCGCTACCTGGACAAGGCCGACCGGGACATCGCCGTCGGCGCGATCGTCTCCGGCGAGATCAACGACGCCGGGCCGGCGGTCAGCCATCTCTGCCCCCAGCACCAGGACCTGGTCGACGACGCCGCACGCGGATACGCCGACGGCACCCACAAGGGCGCGGCTCTGCGGACCGGCCGCTACCGCGCCGCATCACCCACGAAGACGTGCAGCTGGCAGGTGACGGGGCCGGGCGGCAAGGCCCTGGTTTCCGGTTCCTCCGACACCGGCAAGCCGGTGGAGGTCACCGTCCCGGAGTCCGCCCGCGCCTTCACCTCCACAGGCTGCTACGCCTGGCTGCCCCGAGGAGACAACGCATGAGCAAGCTGCCCATAGCCGTCGCGATCCCCACCAGGAACGAGGGTCTGAACATCGCCGAGGCGGTGAAGTCGGTCCTGGGCCACTTCGAGGCGGTCGTCGTGGTGGACTCCCACAGCACCGACGACACCGCGAAGATCGCCGAGGAGTGCGGGGCCGAGGTGGTCACGTACACCTGGGACGGCGGCCACCCGCGCAAGAAGCAGTGGTGCCTGGAGAACGTCCGCACGGATCTGGACTGGATCCTGCTGCTCGACGGCGACGAGCGCCTCAGTCCGGGGCTGCTCGCGGAGCTTCGTCGGATCTTCGCGGATCCGGCCGCGCCGAAGCCGGCGGCGTACGACATACCGCTGGGGTACTGGTTCTCCGGGAAACGGCTGCGGCACGGCTACACCATCCGCAAGCGCTCCCTCACCGACCGGACCCGCTGCCACTACCCGGAGGTGGGAGACCTCGCCGCGCCCGGTATCGGCGAGGTGGAGGGGCACTACCAGCCGGTCGCGGCGACGGCCGAGGCACTGAGCAGTCCCATCGAGCACCAGGACCTCGACCCGGTCACCGCGTGGTTCGAGCGGCACAACCGCTACTCGGACTGGGAGGCGTGGCTGGAGCACCACCCCGACGTCAAGGAGCAGGTACGGAAGGTGAAGTCCCGTCAGGGACAGCTCTTCCACAAGGCGCCGTTCAAGCCGCTGGTGTCCTTCGCCTACATGTACGTCTACCGGCGGGGCTTCCTGGACGGACGGGCGGGTCTGGACTTCGCCCTGGCGATGAGCTTCTACCGCTGGCAGATCGCGCTCAAGTCACGTGAGGGAAGGACAGATTGAGTACTCACGCCTTCCGGCGGACCACGTCCTCGTAGGTCTGCCGGAGGGTGGCGGTGACGGCCTCGATGGTGAACTGGTCGTTGACCAGCTGCCAGGCGGCCTTGCCCGCCTGCTCGGCGGCCTCAGGCTCCAGCAGCTCCAGGATCGCGTCGGCGACCTTACGGGCGTTGGCCGCGTCCTCGCCGACCCGGCTGTCGATCACCCTGCCCGCGCCGGCCCCCGAGACGTCGGGGGCCTGCCCGCAGGTGCGGGTGATGACGACCGGAGTACCGACCGACATCGCCTCCAGGACCGAGACCGGGAACGGCTCCTCGATCGCCGGCAGCACGTACACATCGGCCTCACGCGCGGCGGCCAGGACCTCGTCGTGCTCCAGCGGGCCCACATGGTCGAGGGACTCCGCGACGCCCAGCTTCCGGGCGAGGGCGAGGGTGCCGGCCAGCGCACCGGTGTCCGGGCCGGCCAGCACGAAGCGGGCGTCCGGGTGGCGGGCGAGGACGTGCGGCATCGCGGCGATGAAGTCCTCGGGCCGCTTGCGCTTCTGGATGCGGGCGAGGTACAGCACGGTCGGCGGGCGGCCGGGGTCGCGGGTGGGCTTGCGCTCCTGCGGGCGGACACCGTTGACCAGCCGTACGGTACGGGTGAGCGTTGCGGGAGCTGCGACGGCGTTCACATCGACCCGCTCCATCTCGGTGAGGTGCAGGACGGCGTCGGCCTGGCGGAGCACCTTGCGGACCCCGAGGACGTCGGTGAGCTGGGCGACCTTCTTCTCGGTGGGGTCGATCATGCCGTGAGTCTGGACGACCAGAGGTGTGCGGGTCGCGAGCGCGAGGAGCGCCGCCGGCAGGGTCACCAGGTCCCGCATCAGATGGACGTGGACGAGGTCGGCGCCGCGCATCATGCGGCGTGCGGTGCGCAGCAGCGCGGCGGAGGTGATGCCACTGACCTCGAACATGGGGAGCAGGTGCCGCGCCTGGAAAAGATGGACCGGAACTCCTTCTACGCAGCTGGGTAGTTCGCCGTCGGGGAAACCGTCGCCGAGGGCCATGACGCGTGCGTCGTCGCCGTTTGCCCGCTGAACCTTGGAGAGGTTGAACGCCACCCGGGTCGGGCCGCCGAAGGCGTGGTCCGGAGTGTGGAGCGTGACAACGTGCAGGACTTTCACCAGAGTTCCCCTCGACTGCGGCCAATAATTCACAGGGTAGTCATCGTGCCCCTTCAAGTGGGCTGATTCGTTAGAGTGTTCAGCGGTTCACTGATCCCGGGGGGGGGAGCATGACGTCGGTGCACACATCGGCGACCGAGCAGGCCGCCCGCACGGTCGCGCCTCCGGAGTGGCCACTCCGGGGCGGCGCCCCGGAGCCGCCCGAGCAGCCGATCGCCTGGTCAATGCTCTCGCGGGCCCTGTCCGTGCCTCTCATCCTCGGCCTGGTGTGCTTCCTGCCCGCGGTGATCGCCGCCCAGCCGGGCAGCGAGGTCCGGGACACCGCCTACTGGCTCCAGTTGGTGCTGACCTGCTATGCGGGGGCCCGGCTGGCGACGATGATCCTCTCCACCCGGCGACGCCTGCTCCAGGGCGTCTTCTGGATGTTCGTGTACATCGCGATGGGCGTGGCACCGTTCGCCCAGGTGGTGATCGGGCAGACGCCGACGCCGATGGTGGGGCCCCACCAGGACCTGGTCACGGCCATCGCGATGGTCCTGGTGGGGTG
Source organism: Streptomyces sp. NBC_01341 (assembly GCF_035946055.1). NCBI lineage: Bacteria > Bacillati > Actinomycetota > Actinomycetes > Kitasatosporales > Streptomycetaceae > Streptomyces > Streptomyces sp. NBC_01341. Next base: position 1,682,988 of record NZ_CP108364.1, read on the forward strand.
TGCCGCCTTCGACCTGGGGGCGCTGCTGGCCTCGCGGCGGCCGCTGCGGCGTCGTACGCCCTCCACGCGGAGCCCGGGCGGAGGGCCGGCCGTGGCGCATCCCGTGCGGCTGCGGCTGCTGGTGCTGGTGGCGTTCGCGGCGAGCGCGTTCTACGTGCTGAAGCTGGGCGGGCCCTCGGTCTTCTTCTCCAGCCGGCAGGAGATCAACGAGACCGTCGCGGCGAGCGGGGTGGTTTCGGAGGGGTCCAACGTCGGCTCGGCGTTCGTCAAGGGCTTCGGCCAGGTCCCGGCGCTGCTGGCGCTGCTCTTCTACACCCGCCGTCTGGCAACCTCCTACCGGGCCCGGCGCACCCCGTCGACGGTGCTGGTGTGGGTGGCGCTGGTGGCGCTGAACCTCGTGGTCAACAACCCGGTGTCCAACGCCCGTTACTGGTTCCTGACGGCGCTGATGGCCTTTGTGTTCACCGCTTTCCCGAGCAGTGCGGCGATCTACCGCATCGTGCTCACGACGGGGGTGGTGGGGGCCCTGGTGGTGTTCCCGTACGCCGACAGGTTCCGGTACGACGACGAGGGACAGCGGCCCGCGCAGTCGGCCTCGGTCTTCGAGCCGCTGGTGACCAAGGACTACGACCAGATGGTGATGTTCGCCAACAGCATCTCCTGGGTCGACACCCGAGGCCACACCTACGGACGCCAGTTGACGGGCTCCGCCCTCTTCTTCGTGCCGCGCGCCATGTGGAGCGGGAAGCCGGAGGACACCGGGGTCCGGGTCGGGCAGTGGATGGGGCTGAAGATGACCAACCTCTCGGCCCCGCTGTGGACCGAGTTCTGGGTCGACTTCGGCGCGTCCGGGGTGATCGGCGGGTTCGCACTGATCGGTTACGCGGTGGCGCGCACCGACCGCCGGTACGCGCGGGCCGTCACCCGGGCGGGACCCGGCCCCGGGAGTGTGCTGGCCATCGCCGCGCCACTGATCGCCGGTTACACCTTCATCCTGTTGCGCGGCCCGCTCCTGCAGGCGGCCGGGAAGCTGGCCATCGCCGCGCTGTGTCTGCTGCTGATCAGCACGTTCAAGGAGCGGAGGGCAGGGCGCCGGCGGTGAGGGCCGCGTCGGGCGTCGGCTTCCCGCGTCGAAGCCGGACCACCCGGATCCAGGTGGCGGCCGCCTTGCACACCGATCCCAGGCACAGCCCCCAGGCGGCCCCCCGGACACCGCCGGCGGCGTAGCCCGAGGCCATGAAGACGACGGCGGTGAGCGAAAAGACCACCTGGATGCTGAGGGTGGTGCGGGGGTCGAGCATGCGCAGGGCGAGCAGTCCGCAGGTGCCGACGGCCATCGCCGCGTACTGGCTGCCGGTCGCCGGGAGCAGTGCCGCGGCCGTGGGCCAGGTGTCGCCCAGGATCTGGCGTCCCGCCCGGTCGGGCAGCACGGCCAGCACCGTGGCCCAGAGCACGGCGGTGCCCGCGAGTACGCCGCCGAGGGCGGCCGTCGCCCGGACCCGGCGGCGTTCGTCGCCCACGCGGCCGAGCAGCGGCGGGCCGAACGACGTGGCGGAGGTGAACAGGACGTTGAGCGGCCCGAAGAGCGTGGTGGCTCCGCGCAGCGCGCCGACCAGGAGCGGGTTGGCGACGGCGCCGAGGCCGAGGACGGACAGCTGGCCGGTCGCGTTGCCCACGCCGAACTCGACGACGAAGCGCTGCCCGAGGTGGCCCCTCCTCAGCATCGGGCGCAGCAGCAGCGGAGTTCCTGCGGTCGCACGGTGCAGCAGGGCGGCCGACAGCAGCAGGGCGGGCAGCGCGGAGAGCCCCCAGACCAGGATCAGGCGGCCGGGGCCGGTGCCGTACTGCTGGAAGGAGAGCGCGCCGAGCACACACGCCAGCCGTACCACGTCCCCGGCCAGGGCGATATGGGGGCGCTGGAGGGTCGAGAAGGCGTAACGCAGGGCGTCCTGCCCCAGGACGACGGGCAGGACGAGTCCGAGCATCATGAGGGCGCGGGCGGTGTCACCCGGGACGAGCAGGCAGACGGCGGCGAGCAGCGCTCCGAGGGCGGCCGAGGCCCCGACGGTGAACACGACGGCCGAGCGGCAGGCACCCCTGGTGTCCTCGCCCGCACCGCGCCGCAGGACCAGCGGCTGCCCGGTGTACGCGCCGGAGACGCCCAGCAGCACCGTGAAGACGAGGTAGACCGCGGAGAAGCGGGCGAAGTCGGCCACGGTCGAGAGCCGGGCGGCGGCCACCAGCACCAGGATGTTGGTGAGCGCCGCCACGCCCTGGTCCGCGACCGAGCAGAGGATCGCGGTGCGGGCTCTCACGGCCGCGCAGCCGGGAGCGTGAAGGAGCGCAGGCCCATGGTCTCGGCGGGGTCCCCCTTGAGTTCGGGCGCGTCCGAATCCACCGCCGGCCCGCCGGGGCCGCCGCCGGTGCGCCGCCGGGCGGACTTCTCCCGCGGCTCCGTCCGGCGCAGCCGGCCCCTGCCGGGGTGGAGGAGAGCGCCGAGGACGGAGCCGCCGGAGGCGCCGATGATCTCGCGGATGCGTTCCAGGTCGCTGCGGTGCACCTCGCGGGGGTCACAGACGATCATGACTCCCTCGACCCGGTCGACCAGGGCGACCGCGTCGGCGTACGACAGCACCGGTGGCGCGAGCACGATGACGACCGTGCCGGGGCGGTCGGCCTCGGCGACGATTCGGCCCACGGGTGCCGAGGTCAGGGCGCGCGGGACGTTGTCCGCGGTGACCCCGGCGATGAGGGCGAACGCCCCGGAGCCGGGCACGTCCACGTTGAAGCGGCCGCCCGTCGGCCAGCTGCCGTCGCCCTCCTCCGCCGCCCAGCGTGGCGGCCGCACCTCGTGGGCCGACGACCCCAGGTCGCGGGCCAGGGACGGGGTGCGCAGGTCGGCCTCGACGATCAGCACGTCGCGGCCCATCTCGGCGAAGGCGGCTGCCAGGTTGACGGCGGCCGCCGCCGCCGCGGTGTTGTCGCCGCGGGGGGCGGTGACCAGGAGGCGGCGCCTCTCCGCGAACGACGGGTCGTAGGCCAGCCGGAAAGCGACCGCACGGTACTCCTCGGCCAGCCGGGAGCCGCTGCGTCCGATGGCGAGCAGGGTGCCGGCGGCGGCACGTTCCCGGGGCAGGGTGCCGAGCAGCGGGGCGCCGAGCGAGCGGACGAGCTCGCGGGGCGACCGCACGGCGGGGTCGAAGACGAGGCGCACCCAGGAGAGCAGCAGCCCCAGCGCCAGGCCGACGACCGCGCCGAGGCCGAGGAGCAGTGGCATTCCGGCTCCGGTGGGCGAAGTGGGAGCCACCGGCTTCTTGTTGAGGTAGCCGGGCGTGGTGTCGAGGGCCTTGAGCTCGGAGATCTTCCGGGTCAGTTCGGAGATGGAGACGATGATGTTGGCCCGTGCGCTGCTGACGTCGTCCGTGGCTCCGGCTCCCTCCTCCAGCAGGTCACGCTTGTCCTCCAGTGGTTCGAGCTGGGCGCGGTAGCCGTTCGCCATGTTCTCGATGCTCTCCTGGGTCCGCGACTTGCGGTGCGCCAGGTAGCCGTTGGCGAGGGCTTCCGCGCGGGCGCGTGCCTGCTCGGGGGTCGCCCCGGTGTAGGAGAAGCGGAGGGTGAGGGTGTTGGGCGGGTTCGTGACCTGGAGCCCGGCGAGCAGCTTGCGGGCGGTCACGTCGTCGCCCTGCTTGAGCAGGGTCCCCGCAGCCAGGACACCCACGGTGTCGCTCACCGCGGTCTGCCGTTCGGAGCCGATGTTGATGCCCTTGTCGGCGGAGGCGCCGGTGGCGAAGGGGTCGGCGGTCGCGGAGCGCACCTGCACCTCGCCCGTCGCGGTGTAGGTGTCCTCGCCGCTCAGGGCGAGGAAACCGCCGCCGAGCAGGCCGACGAGGACGCCGCCGGCGAGCAGCATGCGGTAGCGCAGGAGCTGACGGAACTGATCGCGCAGCAGCGCCGGTTCGTCCTGGTCGTCCAGCGGGCGGATCGAATGGCTCATCGGCGTGTTCTCCCTTGTGCTTCCCCTGCGCGTACGTCCCCGACCGGTCCGTCACCCGGTCGTGAGCCCCCGGACGAGGCGTCCGCGAGCGCTTCGGTGAGCAGCGCGTCGAAGCGGGCGAGGCCCGCCTCCCTGCCCAGGTGCCGCGCGACGTAGCCGGGGCCGTGCGCGCCCAGCGCGTCCGCCGCGGCGGGATCGGCGGTCAGTTCCCTCACGGCGCCGAGGAGGGCGGCCGGGTCCTCGGGGGCGACGAGCACTCCCGCACCCGAGCGGCGCACCTCGTCGGCGGTTCCGCCCTCGCCGGCCACGGAGGCGACGACGGGCCGCCCCGAGACGAAGTACGAGGTGAGCTTGGACGGCACGCTCATGTCGAGCACGGAGGCCCGCTGGGTGACCGCCAGCACGTCGGCGGCGGCCAGCACGTCGGTGAAGTCGTCCGCGGCCGCGGGCGGGAGGAAGTCGATGTTGGGCAGCCCCGCGGCGAGCGCGCGCAGCGCCTCGCGCTGATTGCCGTCGCCCATGAGCACGACCCGGACGTCCGGTGCCAGCCTCGCCAGGGCGACCAGCACGTCGAGCCCCTGCTTGAGGCCCATGTTCCCGGAGTGCAGCACGACGGGGGTGCCCTCGCGCCAGCCGAGCCGGGCCCGGGTAGCGGCCCGGTCACCCGAAGGGTGCTCCACATGCGTCCAGTTGGGGACGACACGGATGCGGCCGGGGTCGACACCGAGGGCGGTGACACCCTCCACGAAGCTCTCGTGGATCACGCCCACGAGTGCGGCGCCGCTCAGCGCGTGGCGTTCGGCCCGCGCGGCGACGACCGCCGCTCTGCCGCCGCCGCGGATCCCGCTCTGCGCGGCGGCGGCGCCCATCAGGTCCTGGACCACGGGTATGTGGGGGACGCGGTGGCGGCGCGCCAGCCGCGCGCCTATGACCCCGCCCGCGAGGCTCGGCATCTGGGAGATCACCGCGTCGGGCCGCCCCGGAGGCGGAGCGAGGACGCCGTGGAGGAGTACGGAAGCCTCGAACAGGCCGCGTCGCAGCGCGGTCTGCCGTGGCGGCACGTAATGGCGGCGTCGGTACACGCGCACACCCCGGCGCTCCTCCTCCCGGCGCCACGCCCCCTGGTAATCCTCGTCCACCCGCCAGGCGGGGTAGTGAGGCATACCGGTCAGGACCTCGGTCCTGGCCCCCGACGCCGCCCAGTGCTCGGCGAGTTGCGTGGCGTACGGGCCTATGCCCGTCAGCTCGGGTGCGTAGTTGGTGGAGACCACGAGAAGGTGGCGGTTTTCGAACGGTCTCTGATGCTCAGCAGCGGACAACGGATGATCGCCTTCCCCCCGGAACAGCCTCTCCTTCGAGCTTATCCGTTCACGGGATGCGCAAGTGTTCTTCACAGTAAGGTCGTTGAACCAGTTCCACCGTGGGGGGAGAGAACGGATGGTGCAGCACAGGGTCGGTTACGCACCGGGGGTGTACGACCTGTTCCACGTCGGCCACCTGAACATCCTGCGGCACGCCCGCAGCCAGTGCGACTACCTGGTGGCCGGGGTCGTCTCCGACGAGATGGCCGCGCTCGCCAAGGGGCACAAACCGGTGATCCCGCTGCCCGAGCGGCTGGAGATCGTGCGCAGCGTGCGCCATGTCGACGCGGCGTTCGTGGAGACGGTTCCGGACAAGGTCGAGACCTGGCAGCAGGTCCGCTTCGACGTGATCTTCAAGGGCGACGACTGGCGTGGCACGGAGAAGGGTGAGCGTCTGGAGCGGGACTTCGCCGAGGTCGGGGTGGAGGTCGTCTACTTCCCGTACACGGTGCACACGTCCAGCACCCAGCTGCGCCGGGCGCTGGACGTACTCGTCAGCCGGCCCGGAGCGCTCTCAGCTCCCTGAACCACTTGGTCAGGAACGCCACCAGGAACACGGCGTGCACGGCCGCGAGCAGGGCGTACCCGACGCGGAAGGCCGAGGGCGCGCCGAGCAGCAGGAAGACCAGGCAGAACACGCCGTAGTCGGCGGGCAGCAGCGCCGCGGCCCGCACCGAGGACACCGGTGCCGCGGGACCGGCGGCCACCGGTGCGGTGCGGGCCGCGGCCTTCCCGAGCTGTTCGCGCAGCAGCCCGGCGCAGAACGTCAGCACGGCGACGAACAGGAAGCCGAGCGGAAGAAGCAGCCACCCGTCCCCCTGCAGCGGGGCGAACCGGTGGAAGGAGATCAGTACGGCGCTGTGCACCAGGATCATCTTGGCGCAGTCCACGACATGGTCCAGCCATTCGCCGTCGGGGCCGCCGCGCCCGGTCAGCCGGGCGAGCTGCCCGTCCGCCGAGTCGAAGGCGAAACCGGCCGCCAGGCCCGCCCAGACGAGAAGCCCGAGCTGCCAGGACGGTTCTGCCAGCGCCACTGCGGCGATGGCGGCGAAGGTGAACACGGCGCTGACGAGAGTCACCTGATTGGGCGTCAGTCCCACGCGGTACGCACCGGCGGCGAGCACCCGCCCGGCCGGACGGTTCACGAACCGCGAGTAGAGCGAGACGCCCTTGGACGTCTTCTGTGCGCCGCGCAACTCGCGCAGCACCGTACCCGTGCTTTCCATACGCCCCCCAGCGCCGGCCACAGCAGTCGGTGCATCATGGCAGACGAACGGCCCGGGAGGAGCGGGTACGGCGCAGTTCAGGTCTCCTGACGTGCGCCGGTGTCCGGCGGGCCGGCTCTTGTGGCGGCGTGGGGGCGGCCCCGCCGGATCAGTCCGTCCCGGTGCCGTGCTCCGGCCCGGGAGACCGGTCCGGAGCACGCTCCGTGAGCTGCCGGTCCAAGTCGTCGCGCAGAAGCTCGGCGTGCTCGATCTGGCCGGTGCGGTAGGCGGACCGCGCCACCAGGTGCGCCGCGACCGGCCCGGTCAGCAGCTGGAAGAAGCCGATGAGGCCCAGCGTGGCGAGGTCCATGCCGCTGCGCAGCCGCAGCGCCACTCCGGCCAGCACCAGCAGCAGCCCCAGGGTCTGCGGTTTGGTCGCGGCGTGACTGCGCGAGAGCACGTCGGGGAGCTTCAGCATCCCGACGACACCGAGCAGGCAGATCGCCGCGCCGACGAACACCAGAGCCGCTCCGAGGGTGTCGCTGACCTGCACCCAGGCACTCATCCGGAGCCCTCCTCGTCGACGTGCCGGCGGGGCGTCGGCCGAGAGGGCGGCCGGTCGCGCACGGCGATGAAACGGGCGATGCCCACCGATCCGGTGAAGCCGAGGAAGGCGAGCACCAGCATGACCGGGAAGTAGAACGGGTCCCGCGCCCATGCCGACTTGGCACCGAGGCCGGCGATGATCAGGGCCGCGATCACGTCGAGCGCGATGGCCCGGTCCAGCATGGAGGGACCGCGCCAGACCCGGTAGAACATCAGCGCTCCCGCCACGACCAGCACGACGACGGCGGCGGTCAGCAGGACCCTGTCGACCGTTTCGGGTGCGCTCATGCCCCCTCCTCCATGTCGCCGTCGATGTCTTCCCCCGTGCCGTCGGACGACTCGTGGCCCGGCGGTGGTCCGGCCACCCTCCGGATCTCGTCCCGTGTGCCGAACGCCCGCACCGTCAGGCGTTCCAGCCGCCAGACCGAGCGCCGTGCGGCGGCCAGTTCCTCCGGCCGGTCCGCGTCGAGGACGTGCAGGAAGAGCGTGGCGGTGGCACGGCGTACCTCGATGACCGCGCCGCCGGGCACATTGGACACCGAGACGGCGGTCGCGGCGAGCATCAGGTCACTGCGGCAGCGCAGCGGCACCGCGATCACGGCGGGCCGGTGCGGACGCCCCGAGAAGATCTGCCGGGTGACCTTCACGCCGGAGGTGTACATGTCGTACAGCAGGTATCCGGCGAGCACCAGGATGCCCCAGGGGTGGAGCCGCAGGCCGAGGTCGACCTGGGGCAGCGGGAAGGCAAGGCAGACGACGATCGCCACGACGGCTCCGATGACGACGTTGGCCCAGGTCAGCGTGGACCACAGCAGCACCCAGATCAGGGTGAGCCACGCGATCAGCGGAAGGTCCAGTACCCGGCGCCGGCGCCCTGCGAACTCGACACTGAGGGGCGGCAGTTCAGGATTGCCGCGGGACAGGGTGATCAGTCGCCTCACCGGCCGAGCACCTCCTGCGTGTAGGGCGTGCGCGCGAGGATCTCGGCCGCCGCACGGTCGGTGAAGGTGGTGAGCGGGCCGGCCAGCACGGTGAACGCGAGGCTGAGCGCGACGGCTCCGGCGGTGGCCGCGCTCATGGCGCGCGGCGGTTTGGTCGTGGTGGTCACCGCGCGCCCGTGCAGGCTCGCCGTGACGGTCTGCCCGGCGGGCAGGGGAGGCCCCGCGACCCCTTCGTCCCCGGTGCCCGGCATCCGGTCGGGCCCGACGTCGGTGTCTTCGTCACCGGTGTCGTCCGCGTCCTCGAGCACCGTGCCGTAGGCGGCCTGGTCGGGGGGCTCGGCGCGCCAGAAGGCCAGGTTCCAGACCTTGGCCATCACGTACAGCGTGAGCAGGCTCGTCACCGTCGCCCCGGCAACGAGGATCCAGGCCCATGCGCCGCCGTCGGCCACACCGGCCCGCATCAGGCCGAGTTTGCCGATGAAGCCGGACAGCGGCGGGATTCCCGCGAGGTTCATCGCGGGGACGAAGAAGAGGACGGCGAGCAGGGGGGCGGCCTTGGCCAGCCCGCCGATGCGGGTCAGTTCGTTGGTGCCGCCGCGGCGCTCGATGAGCCCGGCGACGAGGAAGAGCGTGGTCTGCACGGTGATGTGGTGCACGACGTAGAAGATCGCTCCGCTGTACCCCGCGCGGGTGGCGAGGCCGATACCGAAGACCATGTAGCCGATGTGGCTGATGAGGGTGAAGGACAGCAGGCGCTTCAGATCCGTCTGCGCGACCGCTCCCAGGATGCCCACGATCATCGAGACGAGAGCCACGGCCAGCAGCAGGTCGCCGAGCCGGTTGCCCGGGAAGAGCAGGGTTTCCGTCCGGAGCATGCAGTAGACCCCCACCTTGGTCAGCAGGCCCGCGAAGACGGCGGTGACGGGCGCGGGCGCCGTCGGATAGGAGTCGGGGAGCCAGGCCGCGACGGGGAACACCGCGGCCTTCACGGCGAAGACGGTCAGCAGCATCGCCTGGATCAGGGTCTGTACACCCAGCGGGAGTTCGGGTAGTCGCGCTGCGAGCTGGGCGAAGTTGGCGGTGCCGGTGGCGGCGTAGGTCATGGCGATGGCCGTCAGGAACAGCATCGACGAGAACAGCGAGATGATGACGTAGGTGGAGCCTGCCCGGATGCGCGGACCGGTGCCGCCGAGGGTCAGCAGGACGAAGCTGGCGACGAGCATGATCTCGAACGCGACGTAGAGGTTGACGAGGTCACCGGCGAGGAACGTGCAGGACACCCCGGCCACCAGGATGAGGTAGGCGGGGTGGAAGACGGCGACCGGAGTCTCCTTGTCGCGGTCCGACATGCCCTGGCCGAGCGAGTAGACCAGGACGGCGAGGGTGACGGCCGACGACACCGTGAGCATCAGCCCGGACAGCCGGTCGGCGACCAGGGTGATGCCGAGCGGCGGTGCGAAGTCGCCGAGGTCGACGTGGAGGGCACCCTGGCGGTCCGCCGCGATCATCAGCGCGACGGAGAGGCCGAGCACGGCCGTGAGCACCGCGACGCTGATGAACCGCTGGAACCGGGCGAGCCGGGTACCGAAGGCGAGGCTGAGCCCCGTGGCGCAGAGCGGCAGCAGCACCGGCAGCGGGACGAGTGCGTTCATCCGGCGGCTCCTCGGTCGGGGTCGGAGGGATCGGGGCCGGAGCGATCGGGCCCGTCGGGGCCGGGGTCCGGTCCCGGGTCGGCGCCCGTGTCGTCGGTGCCGCCCGGGCCGGTGTCGGCGGGCTGTGCCGTCCGGGCCGCCACATCGGGGTAGTCCTCCGGGTCGGCCCCCACGACGTCGTGCCACAGATCGCCCGTGGCGTCCCGGCCCCTGGCCTGCAGGGCACGGTCGGCCCGGAGCCTGGCCCGCAGCCGACCGCGCTCCTCGCGGTAGCGCGCGCGGTCCTCCGGCGTGCGGTCGGACTCCGAGCGGTACTCGTCGCGCAGCTCGGCCCATTCGCCCCGCACTTCGGCGCGCAGCACGATGCGCCGGTCCTCCAGGTCGTCGTGGACCTCGTCGGTGCCCGTCAGCTGGTGACTGCGGTACGCCATGGCCAGCAGGAACGCGGTGGTCGCGAGGGTGATGACGATGGCGGTCAGCGCGATGGCCTGGGGCAGCGGGTCGGTGACGCGGCGCAGCGCGACGCCGTAGAGGAGCGGTGCCTCGCCCGCCGAGCCGGTCGCGGAGAGCACCAGCAGGTTGATGCCGTTGCCCGCGATCACCGCGCCGAGCAGGATGCGGGTCAGGGGGCGGGTGAGCATGAGGACGCCGCCGACCGCGCACAGGACGACGGCGGTGAGGAGCAGCGAGACGCTGACGGTCATCGGCCCGTGCCTCCCGTCCCGGTGTCCGGCGCCGGTGCGAGCGCGCCCGCCGCCCGCTCGATCTGCCGGTCGACCTTGGCGCCCAGTGCGCGCACGATGTCCAGGACCACGCCCAGGACCAGGAGGTAGACACCGCAGTCGAAGACGACCTGGGTGCCGATGTGGTAGTCGCCGAGGACCGGCAGGTGACCGTGGTACACGAAGGCGTGGAACACCGCCCCGTCGACGAGACCGCACAGGGCGACCCCGGTCGAGAGGAACAGGCCGAGTCCGGTGAACAGCCCCGGCTGGAGCGGTGCCGCCTCCGCGAGCTCGAAGCGGCCCCCGGCCAGGTAACGGGTGATCAGGGCGAGCCCCGCGACGAGGCCGCCGACGAACCCGCCGCCCGGCATGTTCTCGGCGCAGAACAGCAGGTACAGCGACAGTACGAGGATCGGATGGAAGAGCAGCCGGGCCACCACCTCGAAGACGACGGAGCGGTGTTCGGGCGCGAGCGTGTCCCCGGCGGCCAGCCAGCCGCGTTCGGGAGCCGTGTCGTCTCCCTGGGGCAGGCCGGCGAGCGGGGTGGTGTGGAGCGACCATGCGGTGTCCCCGCGAAGTTCCTCCCTGCTCACGGAGGTCTCACCGCGCCGGTGCAGGTAGATCAGGCTGGTCACACCGATGGCAGCGGCGGCGAGCACCGCGGACTCCCCCATCGTGTCCCAGGCCCGCAGGTCGACCAGGATCGTGGCCACGACGTCCTTCAGGCCGTGGTGGGCGGTCTCCTCGACCATCGCCGCGCCCGCCGAAGGTGCGATGCGGGCGGAGGCCACCACCCACAGGGAGACCCCCAGCGTCGCCGCGGCCCCCAAGGCCACGGGGACGCGCACCGCCCGCCGCCAGGGGCTGACCGACTCCTGGAAGTGCACGGGCATCCGGCGCAGGACGAGCACGAACACGATCATCGACACGGTCTCGACGCAGAACTGGGTGAGTGCCAGGTCGGGTGCCCCCTGGACGACGAAGAGCAGCGCGGCCCCGTAACCGGTGAGTCCGGCCAGCACCACCCCCTTCATACGGCGGCTGACGGTGAGACAGCACAGGGCGGCCGCACACGTCAGCGCGGCCATCGCGGCCTGGATCGGGCTGTCCCACGCCCGGGGTGCGACCGCGTCGTCCCAGGGGCGGTCCGTGAAGAGGACCGCCAGCTGTCCCGCCAGCATCACGAGCAGGGTGGTGGCGAGGTAGACGGAGAGCGAGCCGCGCTGGACGAACCCGGTGACCTGGAGGGCGAGGCGTTCCAGGCCGAGCAGGAGGTGGCCGAAGACGCTGTCGGCGGTGGGCCAGGCGACCCGCCGGGAGATCCGGTTGACGGTGGTGCGTCCGGTGAAGAGCAGGGCACCCGCCACCCAGGCCACGGCCGACAGGAGCAGGACCGTCCCGAAGCCGTGCCAGAGCGCCAGGTGGTAGGGACGGGCGGGGGCCGGGAACGCGTCGGCGTAGGCGCTGAGCAGCGGGTCGGTCCAGCCGACGCCGGGACCGAGCACCAGGCAGGCGACGGCGAGCAGGGCGGGCGGGGCGAGGAAGGCGGCTCCGGGCCGGTGTACGGGGGTGTCGGCGACGCCGGATTTGCGCGCGAAGGCGCCCCAGACGAAGCGCAGTGTGTAGGCGACCGTCAGCACCGAGCCGGCGACGGTGACCGCCAGCATCCAGCGGTCGACGGTGTCGCCGCGCAGCAGGGCGTCGAAGGCGGCCTCCTTCGCGGCGAATCCGAGGAACGGCGGCAGGGCGGCCATGGACGCGGCGGCGAGGACCGCCGTCGCGCACACCAGCGGCATCGAGCGTCCGAGACCGGAGAGCTTGCGCAGGTCCCGGGTACCGGCGGCGTGGTCGACGATGCCGGTGACGAGGAACAGCGCGGCCTTGAAGAGGGCGTGGGCCAGGATCATTGCGCCTGCCGCGAGTGCGGCGTCGCGGTTGCCCGCGCCCGCGAGCAGGACGAGGAAGCCGAGCTGGCTGACCGTGCCGTAGGCCAGCACGATCTTCAGGTCGTGCAGGCGCAGCGCCCGCCACCCCCCGAGCAGCATGGTCGCCCCGCCGAGCACCAGGACCACGGGCCGCCAGAGCGGGACGTCGGCGAAGCCGGGGGCGAGGCGTGCCACCAGGTAGATGCCGGCCTTCACCATGGCCGCGGCGTGCAGGTAGGCACTGACCGGGGTGGGCGCGGCCATGGCGTTCGGCAGCCAGAGGCTGAACGGCCAGATGGCGGACTTCGAGAGGGCCCCGCACAGCACGAGGGCGACCGCGACCGACACGGCGAGGGTGGTGTCGGGCGGGTCGGCGACGATCGCGGAGATGCGGTAGGTGCCGGCCGCCCGTCCGATGATCAGGAAGCCGACCAGCATGGCCAGTCCGCCGAGCGTGGTGACGGTGAGCGCCTGGAGGGCGGACCTGCGGTTCTGCTTGCGTTCGCTGTCGTGGCCGATCAGCAGGTAGGAGAAGACCGTGGTCAGTTCCCAGAACACGTAGAGGGAGATCAGGTCGTCCGCGAGCACGAGGGCGAGCATCGCGCCGGTGAACGCGAGCAGGTTCCCCGCGAAGGAGGCGAGCCGGGGTGAGTCGTCGGTGAAGTACGCCGCGCAGTAGAGCAGGACGAGTGTGCCGATGCCGGCGGCCAGCATCACCATCAGTTCGGCGAGGGCGTCGAGGCGCAGCGCGACGGAGACGTCGTAGGCCGGGATCCACTCCCAGCTCCAGGTCACCGCTCCCCCGGCGGCCGCGTCACCCCATTCGGTGGCCGCCCAGGCGGTGGTGGCGGCGGGCGGCAGTGCGAGCACGAGGAAGGCGCGTCTGCCCGTCCGGCGCACCAGGGGGCTCGCGAAAGCGGCGAGCGCGAAGTGGCAGACGATGAGCGCGATCACGGGTGAGGAACCGGTGTATCAAGAGGCACACGCTGAACAAAGGGCACCGAATACAGATATCTCCCCCGGCTCCGTTCACCCGTCCGGCGCGCCGCGCGGGGTACGGACCGCCGTCACGCGGCGTCTCGACCGTGGTCCCCGCACGCCCCGCTGTGGTCGCAGAACGGCGTACGCCCCGTCCGGCCGCAGCCGCACAGCATCACGCGGGTCTCCCGGAGCGGGCCGTCGGGCGTCGCGACTTCGAGGTCGCCCCGCACGTGGATCACCCCGTCGGAGTGCAACGCGACCCGGGTGGGCGCATCGGGCACCTCGTCCGGCATCCCGTCGGTGCGGTGATATCGCAGCGCCCCGCTCGGGCAACGCCGGACGACATCGGCGACCTCGTCGGCCGGCGCCTGCCCGGGCATGATCCACGGCCTGCGGGCGACGTCGAAGACGGTCGGGAGGCCCTGGACGCATTCGGCCGCGTGCAGGCACCGGTGCGCGTCGTAGCTCACGACGATGCCGTCGCCTTCGTACGACCTGGCGGCGGGGGGCGGGGGCTGTTCGCCGGTCACGCCGGACCTCCCGGTGGGATCACATGCCTACGACATCAGAGTCGCTCCGCCATCCGGGCACCGCCACCCGTGCGAAACGGAACCACCGCGGCTTCGGCAGCGCGGGTTCCTCCGAAGCCCCCGCCTGGAACTGGACGGGACGGCACCGGCTCCGACCGCCTCCGGTTCATCCCCCGGCCCCCTGCCGTCCGAGCACGTCCCGGAGGTCTACGCCCATGTTCAGGTCGCAGAACCCGGTCTTCACGCCACGGGGCACCGCCGTCCCGCTCGTCCTGAGCGCGCGTGCGGCCGGCCCGGTCAGCCGGCCCTGGGGGTCGATGTCGATCGAGGCGAACAGACCGTCCGCGGTGTCCGGGACCGGCACCTTCCGAGCTCCGAGGGAGAACCACGTGATGAGACCGGCCATGTTGATGGCCCACACCGGGCTGTCCCACTGCGCACCGAAGACCAGAGACCGCGACCCGGGTTCGGTCAGGATGTCCTTCAGTTCCTCGATCGGGTCGGCGACCGACCGGTCCCAGACCCTCACCGCCGGCCGCACCTCCTCACCGAGCCCGGCGATGAGACCCCCGAGGACGTCCGCCGCGGATGTGCCGGCGACCGCGTCGGCCGCCTCGGACCCGGGGGTGAGGACGGGGTCCGCAGGGCTCTGCCCCCCCCCAGGCAGCACACGGCCCGCAGCTGCTGTGCGAGGCGCGTCGAGGAACGCGACGGGGCCGGACGCCGCGGTGACGGCCTGCGAGGGACGTGTGCCGTGGAACGCCTCGGCTTCCGCGAGGGAACCGTCGTTCCTGCGGGCGACCCCGGCGTCGCTCGTACGCGCCGAAGGCTGAGGTGGTCATATGGCTTCGTCCTTGAACGTTCGGCTCACACGCGATGGACCGGCTCACACGCGATGAACCAACGGAATGCTTGATCCGGCAAGCATAAAACTCCGCCTTGCACGGCGTGCCTCCGGCTGCCCCGGGTCAGTCGAGCACGGCGATTCCGTCCAGCTCGACCATGGCCTGCTCGTCCCACAGCCTGGCCACCCCGATGACCGCCATGGCCGGGTAGTCCCGCCCCGCCAGCCTCCCCCAGATCCGGCCCAGTTCCGGGGCGTGCAGGCGGTAGTCGCCGACGTCGGTTGCGTACACCGTGACCCGGGCCAGGGCCGCCGGGGAGCCGCCGGCGGCGCGCAGGGCGGTGAGGAGGTTGCCCAGTGCCGTCTCGAACTGCTCGGGCAGGGTGGTGCCGACGACCTTCCCGTCGCCGTCCAGCGCGGTCTGGCCGGCCAGGAAGACGAGCCGCCCTCCGGTGGCGGTCACGGCGTGCGAGAAGCCGGTGGGCGGGGAGAGTTCGGCCGGGTTGATCCGGCTGAGGGGATTCATGCGGGCACCTCCTGGATCGCGTACAGCTCCTTGGCGATGATGGTGCGCTGCACCTCGGTGGCACCCTCGTAGATCCGCGGCGCGCGGACCTCACGGTAGAGGTGTTCGAGCAGATGGCCCCGTCGCAGCGCCTTCGCCCCGTGCAGCTGGACCGCCGTGTCGACGACGTACTGCGCGGTCTCGGTGGCGAACAGCTTGGCCATGGCGGCGCGCATGGGTACACCGGACTCGCCCGCGTCGTGCGCGGCTGCGGCCGCGTACACCAGAAGCCGGGCCGCCTCGGTGCGTGTGGCCATCTCGGCCACCTGGTGCGAGACGGCCTGCAGGTCCTTCAGGGGTGCGCCGAAGGCCTCGCGGTCCGCCGTGTGTTCCAGGGTGGCGTCGAGGGCGGCGCGCGCCATGCCGACGGCGAACGCCCCGACGCTCGGCCGGAAGAGGTTCAGGGTGTCCATGGCGACCCGGAACCCGCGGCCGGGTTCTCCGAGCACGTCGTCGGCGCCCACGGGTACGCCGTCGAAGTCCAGCGACCCGATGGGGTGCGGGGAGAGCATGTCGAGGGCCTCGCCGGTGAGTCCGGGGCGGTCCGCGGGGACGAGGAACGCGGTGACCCCACGGGCTCCGGCGGCCTCGCCGGTCCGGGCGAAGACGGTGTAGAAGTCGGCCTCGGGGGCGTTGGAGATCCAGCACTTCTCCCCGGTCAGCCGCCACCCGTCGCCGCCGGGAACAGCCTTGGCCTCGAGAGCGAGTGCCGCCGCGTCCGATCCGGCGCCCGGCTCGCTCAGCGCGAACGCGGCGACGGCACGGCCCGCGCTCACCTCGGGGAGCCAGCGTGCCCGCTGGGCGGGAGTGCCCGCCCGCCGGACCGGGCCGGAACCGAGCCCCTGGAGGGCCAGGGCGGTCTCCGCCTCGGTGCAGCCCCGGGCGAGCGATTCGCGCATCAGGCAGAGGTCGAGCGCCCCGGAGCCGAGGAGCCGGTCCAGGAGTCCCAGGCCGCCGAGTGCCGCGACGAGCGGGCGGTTCACATGGCCCGGTTCTCCCTTGTCGGCCAGGGGCCTCAACTGATCCCGGGCGAGGGTGTACAACTCGTCGCACCAGGCGGCTCGACCGGGATCGAGGGAGAATGCCGTCATATTTCGGCGCCTCTCTTGTCACGACTTATCGCGGACCGTTGACTACCGTCACCCAAACGATACGCTCCATGGGCGACAAGGGGGCGATGCTTCATGAAGCCGTCAGGAACCGCGAGCGCGCACACCGACACCTTCGCGCGCGACCATCTCCCACCCGTCGGGCAATGGCCCGAGCTGGTCTTCGACCTCCCCGGACTGGCCTATCCGGACCGCCTGAACTGCGGTCACGAACTGCTCGACCGCACCGTGGAGCGCCTCGGCCCCGACCGCCCGGCCTTCCGGAGCGCGGACGGCGGTTCCTGGAGCTACGGGGAGCTGCTGGACCGGGTCGACCGGATCGCCCAGGTGCTGACCCACGATCTGGGCGTGGTGCCCGGCAACCGCGTGCTCCTGCGCGGCCCCACCACGCCCTGGCTGGCCGCCTGCTGGCTCGCCGTGATGAAGGCGGGCGCGGTCGCCGTCACGGTGCTGGCCCAGCAGCGCGCGTCGGAGCTCGCCACGATCTGTTCCCTCGCCCGCGTCGGCCACGCGCTGTGCGACGTCAGGTCGGTGGAGGACCTGGTCGGTGCGCAGGTGCCCGGACTGCGCGTCACGACCTACGGGGGCGGCTCCGCCGACGACCTCACGCGGCTCACGGACGCCCGTCCCGGCCCCTACCGGGCGGTGGACACCGCCGCCGACGACGTCGCCCTCATCGCCTTCACCTCCGGCACCACCGGGCGGCCCAAGGGCTGCATGCACATGCACCGCGACGTGCTGGCCGTCGCCGACACCTTCGCCCGCCACGTCCTGCGCCCCAACCCCGACGACGTGTTCACCGGCAGCCCGCCGCTCGGCTTCACCTTCGGGCTCGGCGGCCTGGTGATCTTCCCGCTGCGGGCCGGCGCCTCGGCGCTGCTGCTCGAACAGGCGGGTCCCAAGCAGTTGCTGCCCGCGCTCGCCGCCCACCGGGTCTCCATCCTGTTCACGGCCCCGACCGCGTACCGCGTGATGCTGGACGCGCTCGACGGCCACGATCTGTCCGCGCTGCGACGCTGTGTCTCTGCCGGGGAGAACCTTCCCGCCGCGACCTGGAGTTCCTGGTACGAGCGCACCGGGCTCCGCATCATCAACGGCATAGGGGCCACCGAACTGCTGCACATCTTCATCTCGGCGGCCGACGGGGCGATCCGGCCGGGCACCACGGGCGTCCCGGTGCCCGGCTGGCAGGCACGCGTGGTCGGCGAGGACGGCGAGGAACTGCCCGACGGCGAACCCGGGCTGCTGGCGGTACGCGGTCCGGTCGGCTGCCGGTACCTCGCCGACGAACGCCAGCGGGTGTACGTGCGCCACGGCTGGAACATCACCGGCGACACCTACGTCCGCGAACCCGACGGCTACTTCAGGTACGTCGCCAGAGCGGACGACATGATCATCTCGGCCGGGTACAACATCGCGGGCCCGGAGGTCGAGGAGGCGCTCCTGCGCCACCCCGACGTGGCCGAGGCCGCGGTGGTGGGCCGTGCGGACGAGCTGCGTGGCCAGATCGTCGCGGCGTACGTCGTGCCGCGCGAAGGGGCCCTGCTGGACGCCGACGCACTGCGCGCGCACATGAAGGCCGAACTGGCGCCGCACAAGTGCCCGCGCGCCATCGAGTTCCTGCCCGCCCTGCCGAGGACCCCCACCGGAAAACTGCAGCGGTTCCGGCTGCGCGGCGGCACCGCTCTAGAGTGAGCGCGTGGCCGAGCACACTCCCCGTTCCCTGATCGTCACCCTGTACGGCGCCTACGGCCGACTGCCGGGTGACGCCCCGCTGCCGGTGTCCGAGCTGATCCGGCTTCTGCACGCGGTCGGCGTCGACGCCCCGGCGGTACGCTCCTCCGTCTCGCGGCTCAAGCGCCGCGGACTGCTCGTCCCGGCCCGCACGTCGGACGGCGCGGCGGGGTACGCCCTGTCGGCGGACGCGCGGCAGTTGCTGGACGACGGCGACCGGCGGATCTACCGGCGCCCCGTCCCGGTCACCGGGGACGGCTGGGTACTCGCCGTCTTCTCCGTGCCGGAGGCCGAGCGCCACAAGAGGCACCTGCTGCGCTCCCGGCTCGGCCACCTCGGCTTCGGCACCGCGGCGCCCGGGGTGTGGATCGCGCCCGCCGGACTGTACGAGGAGACCCGGCACACCCTGGGCCGCCTCGAACTCGCCCCGTACGTCGAGCTGTTCCGCGGTGAGCACCTCGGCTTCGCCGCGACGGCCGAGGCGGTGGCCCGCTGGTGGGACCTGGAGACGATCGCCCGCCTGCATCTGGACTTCCTGGACCAGCAGGAGCCGGTGCTGCGCGCGTGGGAGGCGGGGGACGGGGCGGCGCCCGGCGCGGAGGACGCCTACCGGGACTACCTCCGCGCACTGGACTCGTGGCGCCGGCTGCCGTACGCGGATCCGGGGCTGCCCGCCGAACTGCTGCCCGAGGACTGGCCGGGCGGCCGTTCGGCGGAGGTGTTCGGGGAGCTGCACGCACGACTCCGGGACGCCGGGGCGGAGTTCGTGCGGCGCGACGCCTGACCCCCGCGGCGAAAACGGGATGCCCTCGGGTGGTTCGACCCGACACGATGGGGCATGACCTGGACCTTCACCGACGACGTCGGCGCCTTCCTGTACGCCGCCGGAGCATCGCTGGCCGCCCGGCCCGCCGCCAACACCCTCGTACTGACCATCACCGCCACCCTGCGCGACCAGGGGCCTCACGCCTACGGCTCCGGAGTGCCGTTGCTGGGCTGGTGGAGCGGGCCGGACGGGAGCGTGGACGGGACCCTGGTGCGGACCCCTCCGTTCCTCCCCGTCCTGGGCACCGCGGCCCCCGCAGCGGTCGCCGCGCTGCCCGGGGTGCTGCCGCTCCCCGGCATCAACGCCGACCGCGACGCGGCCCGGCTGCTGGCCGCGCGCTGGCCCCGGCACCGCGTGGACAAGGAGCACCGGCTCTACCGGCTGGGTACGCCGGTGCCGCCCTCTCCCGGTCCGGCGGGCGCGCCGAGGACGGCCACGACCGCCGACCGTGCGCTGCTGGCCGAGTGGGTGCGGGCCTTCGGTGAGGAGACCGGGCAGCCGGGCGGCCAGGCGGCGCGCATCGTGGACGCGGCCACCGCGCGCGGCGCGATGACGCTCTGGGAGGCCGACGGGGTCCCGGTGTCACTGGCGGGTGTCTCACCCCGCGTCGCGGGCACGGTGCGGGTGTCTCACGTCTACACGCCGCCGGAGCACCGGGGACACGGATACGCGGCGGCGGTCACGGCGGACGTCGGGCGTGCGGCGCGGGAGTCCGGCGTCGGTGAGGTGCTGCTCTTCACCGACCTCGCGAACCCGACGAGCAACGGCGTGTACCGGCGCATCGGTTACGAGGCTGTATCCGACCGCCTGCTGATCACGGCGGAGCCGGAGTGACTGACGGGAGCGCACCGGAGGCGTTCATCGGCCCAGGGTGAGCCGTGGCTTGGGGGCGTCGGTGCGGCCGGTCGGCGGGGTGCGGCTGCCCGCGCGGTACGGGAGGGGCCAGGTGGCGCCGGGCCCCGTGTACCCCTGCTCGGCGGCGGCGTGCAGCGTCCAGTGCGGGTCGTAGAGGTGGGGACGGGCCAGGGCACAGAGGTCGGCCCGGCCCGCGAGGAGCAGTGAATTGACGTCGTCCCAGGACGAGATGGCTCCGACGGCGATGACGGGCACGTCCAGGGCGTTGCGGATCCGGTCGGCGTACGGGGTCTGGTAGGAGCGGCCGTACTCGGGGCGTTCGTCGGGTACGACCTGGCCGGTGGAGACGTCGATGGCGTCCGCGCCGTGGTCGGCGAAGGCACGGGCGACGGCCACGGCGTCGTCGTCGCTCGTACCGCCTTCCGCCCAGTCCGTGGCCGAGATGCGCACGGTCATGGGCCGGTCGGCGGGCCACACGGCGCGGACCGCGTCGAAGACCTCCAGGGGGAAGCGGAGGCGGTTCTCCAGCGAGCCGCCGTAGGCGTCGGTGCGCCGGTTGGTGAGCGGGGACAGGAAGCCGGAGAGGAGGTATCCGTGGGCGCAGTGCAGTTCGAGCAGGTCGAAGCCACTGCGGGCGGCCCGCCCGGCGGCCTCGGCGAACTCGGACCGGATCGCGGCCAGTCCGGCGCCGTCCAGCGCCTGCGGCACCTGGCTGACACCGGGGGCGTAGGGGAGGGGCGAGGCGGCGCCGAGCGGCCAGTTCCCCTCCTCCAGCGGCTGGTCGATGCCGTCCCACATCAGCCGGGTGGAACCCTTGCGCCCGGAGTGGCCCAACTGGACGCCGATCGCGGCGCCGGGGACGGAGTCGTGGACGAAGCGCGTGATCCGGGCCCAGGCGTCTCCCTGTTCGTCGGTCCACAGGCCGGCGCAGCCGGGGGTGATGCGGCCCTGGGGACTCGTGCAGGTCATCTCGGTCATGATCAGGCCGGCGCCGCCGAGCGCGCGGGCGCCGAGGTGGACGAGGTGGAAGTCGCCCGGGACACCGTCGACGGCCGAGTACATGTCCATGGGTGAGACGACGACGCGGTTGCGGAGTTCGAGTCCGCGAAGCCGCAGCGGGGTGAACATCGGCGGGACGCCCGGGGCGCAGCCGAACTCCTCCTCGACGGCCCCGGTGAACCCGGGGTCGCGCAGACGCAGGTTGTCGTGGGTGACGCGGCGGCTGCGGGTGAGGAGGTTGAAGGCGAACCGCCGGGGCGACTGCTCCACGTACTGCGGGAGATCCTCGAACCAGCGGAGGCTGGCGGCGGCGGCACGCTGGGTGGACTGCACGACGGGGCGGCGCTCCTGCTCGTACGCGGCGAGGGCGTCGGGCAGGGACGGATGTTCGTCGACGCAGGCGGCGAGGGCGAGGGCGTCCTCGACGGCCAGCTTGGTGCCGGAGCCGATGGAGAAGTGCGCGGTGTGGGCGGCGTCGCCGAGGAGGACCGTGTTCCTGTGGGACCAGCGTGCGTTGCTCACCGTGGCGAAGGTGAGCCAGGAGGAGTGGTTGGAGCGCAGCGGCCGGCCACCCAGCGCGTCGGCGAAGACCTTGGCGCAGCGGGCGGCGGATTCGGCGGTGTCACAGGTGTCGAGGCCCGCGGCCCGCCAGACCTCCTCACGCATCTCGACGATGACGGTGGAGGCGCCGGATTCGCCCGGTGTTCCCGGCAGCCGGCCGGGGGACGGGCGGGAGAAGGGGTAGGCGTGCATCTGCATCACGCCGTACTCCGTCTCGGCGATCTCGAAGCGGAACGCGTCGAACGCGAAGTCCGCGGCCAGCCAGATGTAGCGGTTGCGGTGCGTGGTGACCGCGGGGCGGAAGTGGAGGGCGTGGGCGGCACGGGTCGCGCTGTGCACCCCGTCCGCGGCGATGACCAGGTCGTGGTGAGCGGCGAGTTCGGCGGCGGGCGGGGCCGGCGACCGGAAGTGGAGCCGCACCCCGAGGGACGCGCACCGCTCGTGCAGGATCCGCAGCAGCGTACGGCGGCCGAGGGCGGCGAAGCCGTGACCACCGGAGGTCTGGACGGCACCGCGGTGCACGACGTCGATGGTGTCCCAGCGGACGAACGCGTCGCTCAGCGCCCGGTACACGACGGGGTCGGCGTGCTCGATGCCGCCGAGCGTCTCGTCGGACAGGACGACACCGAAGCCGAAGGTCTCGTCGGGGGCGTTGCGCTCCCAGACGGTGACCTCGCGGCCGGGGCCGAGCCGTTTGAGGAGCGCGGCGGCGTAGAGCCCGCCGGGCCCTCCGCCGATGACCGCGATCCGCCTCGTGTCCGAGGTGGCCATCGGGCTACCTGCCCTGCCACTTCGGCGGCCGCTTCTCGGTGAAGGCGGCATGGAACTCGGCGTAGTCCTCACCGTGCATCAGGAGCGCCTGGGTCGCGGCGTCCATCTCCACCGCTGCGGCGAGCGGCATGTCGAGCTCCGCCGTGAGCAGGGCCTTCGTCTGGGCGAGCGCGAGCGCGGGGCCGTCCGCGAGCCGCCGGGCCAGTGCGTCGGCGCGGGCGCCGGAATCCCCCTCCGCCGTCAGCTCGCTGATCAGCCCGATGCGCTCCGCCTCGGGGGCGCGGACGGGCTCGCCGAGCATGAGGATCCGGGTGGCGTGGCCGAGGCCGACGACGCGCGGCAGGAGGTAGGCGGCACCCATGTCGCCGCCGGACAGCCCCACGGCGGTGAACAGGAAGGCGAAGCGGGCGGAGGGGTCGGCGATCCGGAAGTCCGCGGCGAGGGCGAGTACCGCACCGGCGCCCGCGGCCACCCCGTGCACGGCGGCGATCACGGGGAAGGGGCACTCCCGCAGGGCCCGCACGACCTGCCCGGTCATCCGGTTGAAGTCCAGGAGTTCGGCGGTGTCCATGGCGAGTGTGGCGCCGATGATCTCGTCGACGTCACCGCCGGAGCAGAAGCCGCGTCCTTCTCCGGCGAGCACGAGGGCGCGCACGGAGCGTTCCCGGGAGAGCTCGGCGAGCAGGTCGCGGAGGTCGGCGTAGGCCCCGAAGGTGAGCGCGTTGAGCTTCTCGGGGCGGGCGAGCGTGACGGTCGCCACCCCGTCGTGCGTCGTGAGGCGCAGATGCCGCCAGCGCTCCGTGCGCGGGGCGGAGCCGGTGAACGGACTCATGGCAGGTCCCCTCCAGCCGTCGGGCTGCTGCTGATCCGCTACGAAGCTATCACTCATCTGTGACTTCCGTCATGACTACGCGATACTCCTTGGCAAGGGAACTCCGGATGGGGCGAGTGTGGCGAAAGTCCCCTTTGTGCCAGTCGGCAGCCTCTATGTCTGGGCCGTCGCACTTCGTATGGTTGAGCGCAGCACGTCCTGGTACGGACCTCCGTACCCTTCGGTGCCGGACGACGTGGTCCCCCCGGTCACAGCAGTCCCGGAACACGAGTCCCCGCCGGAAGTCTCGCTCCCGAACGGATCCCCCGCCTTGCCGTCCGACACCCCCGCGCCCCAGCCCGCCTCCTGGCGTATCGCCCTGCCGCACTCCACCGCCGCCGTGCCGATCGCCCGCACCCTCGTGCGCACGGCCCTGGCGGACCTCGACGCGCCCGCGGACAGCGACACGGCCGAGCTGCTGACCGCGGAACTGGTCGCCAACGCCGTCGAGCACACCGACGGCTCGGGGCCGATCGAGCTGGTGGTCGAGCTCCTGGCGTCGGGCTGCCAGGTGGAGGTCCACGACCACGACCCCGGGCCGCCCGGCGACCTCTCCGGCCTGTTGCCCGGCAGCACGCAGGACCCGTGGCAGGAGCACGGGCGCGGCCTTCTGCTGATACGCGCCCTCAGCTCCGCCTGCGGTCACCGCCCGACGGAGCACGGCAAGGCCGTCTGGTTCACCCTGCCGTCGGGCCGGACTCCGTCCGGTCCCCCGGCTCCCCGGGACTGACCAGCCGGGAGCGGCGGCGGCCGTACAGCGCGTACACCAGCGCGCCGACCGCCACGAAGGCCACGAACTGCACCCAGGTCCCCCAGCCCGTCCCGTACATCAGGTACACGCAGAAGCCGACGCCCAGGATCGGGCTGACCGGGTAGAGCGGCACCCGGAAGGAACGCTTCAGCTCGGGGTTGCGGCGGCGCAGGGCGATGACGGCGACGTTCACGACCGCCATGGTGGCGAGCGTGCCGATGGTCGTGAGGTTCACGACGACGTCCAGGGACGAGAACGCCGCGGGGACCGCGAAGACGACCGCCACGATCCACGTGTTGGCGACCGGCGTCCGCGTCCTGGGGGACACCCGTTCGAAGACCCTGGGGACGAGCCCGTCGCGGGACATGGACATCAGGATCCGCGTCTGCCCGTACATCACCGCGAGGACGACGGACGCGATGGCGACGACCGCGCCGAAGGCGATGATCCCGCCTCCGACGTCCGACCCGGTGACCTTGTCGACCACCAGCGAGAGCGCTGCGGGCTTGTCCCCGACGGCGTCCGCGCCGAGCGCGCCGATGGCCCCGAGAGCGACGGCGCAGTAGAGCAGCGTGACCACTCCGATGCAGATCATGATCGCGATCGGGATGTTCCTGCGCGGGTCCTTGACCTCTTCACCCGCTGTGGTGATCGCGTCGAAGCCGATGTACGAGAAGAACGCCACCGACGCTCCCGCGGTGACCCCGGCCGTGCCGTGGGAGGCGAACGGCGAGAGGTTTCCGTCCTCGAAGGCGGTGAAGGCGATCACGCAGAACGCGACGAGGATGCCGATCTTCAGCACCGCCATCGCCGCAGTGGCGCCCGCGCTCTCGCGGATTCCGCGCACCAGCAGCGTGGCCGCCATCATGATCACGACGACCGCCGGCAGGTTCACCGCGCCGCCGTCGGCCGGCCCCGAGGAGAGCGCGGCCGGCAGGCTCCAGCCGATGAGACTGTCCAGCAGTTCGTTGACGTACTGGCTCCACCCGACCGCGACCGCGGAGACCGAGACGCCGTACTCCAGGAGCAGGCACCAGCCCACGAGGAACGCGACGCGCTCCCCCAGCGTGGCGTAGGCGAAGGAGTACGAGCTTCCGGACACCGGGATGGCGCCGCCGAGTTCGGCGAAGGAGAACGCGGTGAAGACGCAGGTGACCGCCGCGAGGACGAACGAGAAGACGACCGCCGGGCCCGCCTCGGCGACGCTGTCGGACAGGCCGACGAAGATTCCCGTACCGACGATCGCACCGACCCCGAAGCACACGAGCTGGAAGAGGCCCATGGTGCGCCGCAGGCCGTGCCCCTCCAGGTCGGTTCCGGACTCGGCGAGCAGCAGGGCGGGGCTTTTGATGCGCGCCCCCGCGCCGGAAGGGGGGCGTCGTGGGGCGTGGGTGTGGGGACTCATGGGGGGACGGATCTCTTCTCTGGTGGAACGTGGAACTGAGCCTGTGGGGGGCTCGGGCGTGCGCGGCGCTTCTGGCCGAGGGCACGAAAAAGGGGGTTCGAGCGTGCGAGCCCGAACCCCACCAAATGACGCCATCGTAGCTACTTGTCCGTATGTTCACCCAATCAGGTGCATTTTCATGCGTCGACCGGGTCGCCCGCCATCGTCGCGACGAGGACCGCCTTGATCGTGTGCATCCGGTTCTCGGCCTCGTCGAACACGATCGAGTGCGCGGACTCGAAGACCTCTTCGGTGACCTCCAGCTCCGTCAGCCCGTGGCGGGCGTGGATCTCCCGGCCCACCTTGGTGCCGAGATCGTGATAGGCCGGAAGGCAGTGCATGAACTTGACGTCGTCGACGCCGGTGGCACGCAGGATGTCCATCGTCACGGCGTAGGGCGCGAGGGCGGCGATGCGCTCGTCCCAGACCTCCTTGGGCTCCCCCATGGAGACCCAGACGTCGGTGACGACGAACCCGGCGCCCCGTACACCCTTGGCGACGTCCTCGGTGAGGGTGATGCGGGCACCACTGGACTCCGCGATCGCGTACGCCCGGTCCACGATCTCCTGCGCCGGCCAGTAGGCGGAGGGCGCGACGATCCGCACGTCCATGCCGAGCAGGGCGCCGGTGATCAGGTAGGAGTTGCCCATGTTGAAGCGGGCGTCCCCGAGATAGGCGAAGGAGATCCGCTCCGGGGGCAGGTCGCTGTGCTCGGTCATGGTGAGGATGTCGGCGAGCATCTGGGTGGGATGCCAGTCGTCCGTGAGCCCGTTGAAGACGGGGACGCCACCGTATGCGGCGAGTTCCTCGACGGTCTGCTGACTGTCACCCCGGTACTCGATGCCGTCGAACATCCGGCCGAGCACCCGGGCCGTGTCCTTCACCGACTCCTTGTGCCCCATCTGCGAGCCCGAGGGATCGAGGTACGTGGTGGAGGCGCCCTGGTCCGCCGCGGCCACCTCGAAGGCGCAGCGGGTGCGCGTCGAGGTCTTCTCGAAGATCAGCGCGATGTTCCTGCCGGCGAGCCGCTGCACCTCCTCGCCCGCCTTCTTGGCGGCCTTCAGCTCCGCCGCAAGGGCGACCAGGCCGCGGAACTCCTCGGCCGTGAAGTCCAGCTCCTTGAGGAAATGGCGGCCTGTGAGGTCTATGGCCATGGTGACTGCTCCTGGGTCGGGCTGAGGGCGTACGGACGAATATCCTGGAAGTCTATACGAGCCACCGTATTGCTATACAGGACCCGGCTGGTCCGTGCGCCCACCGTCTCCGCGCCCTCGCGGCCGCCACCCCTCACACGGGATCGCGGACCACCGGACAGCTCATGCACCGCGGGCCGCCCCGGCCGCGTCCCAGCTCGCTCCCGCGGATCTCGATGACCTCGATGCCCTCCTTGCGCAGATACGTGTTCGTGGTGGCGTTCCGCTCGTACGCGACGACGATCCCGGGCTCCACTGCCAGGACGTTGCATCCGTCGTCCCACTGCTCCCGCTCGGCGGCGTGCACGTCCTGCGTGGCGGTGAGCACCCGGATCCTGTCCAGACCGAGCGCGGCGGCGATGGCGCGGTGCATGTGCTCGGGCGGATGATCGGTGACCTTCAGCTCACGGGGGCCGCTGCCCGGCTCGATCGTGTAGGAGCGGAGCATCCCCAGACCGGCGTACTTGGTGAACGTGTCCCCGTCGATCATCGTCATCACCGTGTCGAGGTGCATGAACGCCCGCCGCTTGGGCATGTCCAGCGCCACGATGGTCCTGGCCGACCCCGCGTCGAAGAGCCCTCTGGCCAGCATCTCCACGGCCTGCGGGGTGGTGCGCTCGCTCATACCGATCAGGACGGCTCCCCGCCCGATCACAAGCACGTCGCCGCCCTCGATGGTCGACGGATAGTCGTCCTGCCCCTCCGACCAGTGGTGGAAGGCGCCCGCCTCGGGGCCGGTGAACAGCGGATGGTGCCGGTAGATCGCCTCGAAGTGGACGGTCTCACGCTGCCGGGCGGGCCAGCGCATCGCGTTGATGGACACCCCGTCGTAGATCCAGGCCGAGGTGTCCCTGGTGAAGATGTGGTTCGGCAGGGGGCTCAGCAGGAAGTCGTCCAGGTGCATGACGTGGAAGCGGACCGACGTCGGTTCGGCGTGCCGCTCCAGGAACTCCCGCTTCGTCATCCCGCCGATCAGGGCCTCGGCGAGTTCGGCGGCGGGCAGTTCCTCGAAGGCCGCACGCAGGTGCTCGGTGGCGAGCGGGCCGTACTCCTTCTCGGCGAAGACCCGGTCGAGGACGAGCCTGCGCGCCACCGGGATGTCGAGGGACTCGCGGAGCAGATCGCCGAAGAGGTGGACCTCCACGCCCCGGTCGCGCAGTACGTCGGCGAACCCGTCGTGCTCCTCGCGGGCGCGGCGCACCCACAGCACGTCGTCGAACAGCAGCGCGTCCTTGTTGCTGGGTGTGAGCCGCTTCAGTTCCAGATCGGGGCGGTGCAGGATGACGCGGCGCAGCCGCCCGGCCTCGGAGTCGACATGGAATCCCATGTCCTCATCCTCACCACGCGGAGCGCCGTTCACCCCGCGAACCGCCAGCCGATTCACGATTCCGCCCGGCGGGACGGCGCGGCTCCCCGGCGCGCCGACGACCCCACCGGACGCGCCGGCAACCGAGACTGAGCTCCGTCAGCACACCCGCGCCGTCCGCGCACTCCGGGCGGCGCCCCGGTCACGCCCCCGTGTGCGGGGCGGCCTCCCCGTACACGACTCCGGTGGGGCGGCCGACGGCCCCGTCCCCCACGCCTCGTATCCCCCACACGCCGAAGGAGCAGTCCCTCCATGCCGACCAGCACACCTCTGCCACCCGTCGTCGCCGCGTTCCTGGACGCCGCCAACGCCCATGACACCGTCGCCTGGCTGCGGACCTTCGCCCCGGACGGGGCCGTGGACGACTGGGGGCGTGTCTTCACCGGGTACGAGGCGGTACGCGCCTGGAGCGAGGCGGAATTCATCGGTGCGCACGTCACACTCGACGTCACCGAGGTGTCGGCCGGTGCCGGGGACGAGGAGGTCACCGTCCTGGCGCAGGTGGGCGGCGACGGCTACAACGGTCCCTCGCACTTCGTCTTCACCGTCCGCGACGACCTCATCGCGCTGATGCGCATCACCTCCTGACCGCGCCGGCGGCACGGAGTACGTCCCCACCGGCAGCAGGTGCCGGCGGGGACGTGACCGCCTACAGCCGGGGGTCCACCGGCTCCGACTCCAAGGCGAGAACCGCGAAGACGGCCTCGTGGACCCGCCACAGCGGCTCCCCTTCGGCCAGCCGGTCGAGCGCCTCGAGGCCGAGCGCGTACTCGCGCAGGGCGAGCGCTTGTGGCCGAGGAACCGCGAGCGCAGCCGTTCCAGGTTGTCCGGCCGCGTGTACTCGGGACCGTAGATGATCCGCAGGTACTCCCGGCCGCGCACCTTGATGCCCGGCTGGACCAGCCTGCCCTTGCCGTCCCGGGCGAGCGCGCCGAGCGGCTTGACGACCATGCCCTCACCGCCGCGGCCGGTCATCTCCAGCCACCAGTCGACCCCGGAACGCACGGAGTCCTCGTCCCCCGTGTCGACGACGAGCCGCCGGGTGACCTGGAGCAGACCCGTCGGGTCGTGCTCGACCAGGCGGTCCAGCCAGGCCAGCTGCACGTCGTGCGGCACGGAGGTGAGCGAGCGGCCCTGCACGGCGAGGACCTGGAACGGCGCGAGGCGGACCCCGTCCAGCCCTTCCGTGCTCCAGCAGTAGCGGCGGTACGCCTCGGTGAAGGCCGCGGCGTCCTCGGCGCGACCTCGCTGACGCCCGGCGAGACCGCCGACGTCCACACCGCGGGCGGCCGCGGCAGCCAGGGCCTTCTCCGCGACGGGCAGAGCCGCGCCGGCTGCCGCGCCCACCGCCGCGTACTGCGAGCGGAGGAGTCCGGCCGCCTTGAGGGACCACGGCATCAGCTCGGCGTCGAGCACCACCCAGTCGGTGTGCCACTCGTCCCACAGCCCGGCGGCGGTGATCGCGGTGCGCAGCCTGCCGAGGACGACCTCGGTCAGCGCCTCGTCGTCCAGGAAGGGCCGCCCGGTGCGGGTGTGCAGCGCGCCGGTGGGGCTCCCCCCGGAACCGAAGGCGTGGGAGGCGCCCCCGGTGCCGAACCGCTCGCGCGCGGCGTCGGCGTCGCGGCAGACCAGCGCGACGGCGCGCGAGCCCATGTGCTTCTCCTCGCAGACGACCTTGGCGACGCCGTCCGTGCGGTAGTGCGCGAACGCCTCCGCCGGGTACTCCAGGTAGCCGTCCTCGCGGGAGGTGGCCGTCGGAGCCATCGTCGGCGGGAGATAGGTCAGCAGCCTCGGGTCGACGGCGAACCGGCTCATGACCTCCAGCGCCGCCGCGGCGTTCTCCTCCCGCACCGCGATGCGGCCCATGTGGCGCGTCTCGACGGCACGGCGCCCCTGCACGTCGGCGAGGTCCAGCGGACGGCCCTCCCGCCCTCCGGGTGCCTCGGTGCTCAGCGGCTTCACCGGCTCGTACCAGACCCGCTCGGCCGGTACGTCCACGATCTCGCGCTCGGGCCAGCGCAGCGCCGTCATCTTCCCGCCGAACACCGCTCCGGTGTCCAGGCACAGCGTGTTGTTGACCCAGGAGGTGGTGGGGACGGGGGTGTGGCCGTAGACCACGGCTGCCCGGCCCCGGTAGTCCTCCGCCCACGGGTAGCGCACGGGCAGGCCGAACTCGTCCGTCTCGCCCGTCGTGTCGCCGTACAGGGCGTGCGACCGGACTCGTCCGGAGGTGCGCCCGTGGTACTTCTCGGGCAGCCCGGCGTGGCAGACGACCAGCTTTCCCTCGTCCAGGACGTAGTGGCTCACCAGTCCGTCGATGAACTCGGCGACGCGCTTCCGGAATTCGGGGTCCCTCTCGTCCTCCCGCTCCAGCTGCTCGACGGTCTCGGCGAGACCGTGGCTGTGCTGGACCTTCCGGCCCTTGAGATAGCGGCCGAGCTTGTTCTCGTGGTTGCCCGGCACACACAGGGCCTGACCCGCCGCTACCATCGCCATGACCCGGCGCAGCACTCCGGGGCTGTCGGGACCGCGGTCCACGAGGTCACCCACGAAGACGGCGGTGCGCCCTTCGGGGTGCGCTCCGTCGTCGGCGTAACCGAGCTTGCCGAGCAGTGACTCCAGCTCGGAGCTGCAGCCGTGGATGTCCCCGATGATGTCGAAGGGGCCGGTGAGGTGGCGGAGGTCGTTGTAGCGTCGCTCCAGGACCACTTCGGCCGAATCCGCCTCCTCCTCGGTGCGCAGGACGTGCACCTTGCGGAAGCCCTCACGCTCCAGGCCCCGCAGCGAGCGGCGCAGTTCGCGGCGGTGGCGCTGGACTACGTGACGGGGCATGCCGGCGCGGTCGGGGCGGCCCGCGTTGCGCGCCAGGCACAGCTCCTCGGGCGTGTCCAGGACGACGGCGATGGGCAGCACGTCGTGCTGACGGGCCAGCTGGACGAGCTGCTTGCGGCTCTCGGACTGCACGTTGGTGGCGTCGACGACGGTGAGGCGTCCCGCGGCCAGGCGCTTGCCGACGATGTAGTGGAGGACGTCGAAGGCGTCCCCGCTGGCGCTCTGGTCGTTCTCGTCGTCGGCGACGAGTCCGCGGCAGAAGTCCGAGGAGACGATCTCGGTCGGCTTGAAGTGCTTGCGGGCGAAGCTCGACTTGCCCGAACCGCTGGCCCCGATGAGCACGACGAGGGACAGGTCGGTCACCGGCAGCGTGCGAGAGGTACTGGTACTGGTCATGCGGCCTTCTCCTCCTTCGTGGTGGTGACGGCGGGCGACTCCGG
The DNA here is from genome assembly GCF_035946055.1 of Streptomyces sp. NBC_01341. Taxonomy (NCBI): domain Bacteria; kingdom Bacillati; phylum Actinomycetota; class Actinomycetes; order Kitasatosporales; family Streptomycetaceae; genus Streptomyces; species Streptomyces sp. NBC_01341. Next base: position 1,714,069 of record NZ_CP108364.1, read on the forward strand.
CGTGGGCTGCGGATTCTCTGTGGGCTGCGGGCTCTGGGTGGACTCGGTGGACTGCGGGCTCTCGGTGGGCTGAGGGGTCCGCCGGGTCCGGGCGCTCCGGGTGTCCGCGTCCGCCTCGTCCGGCGCCCGGCCGTCCGCCCCGGCCATCGTGAACACGGCCATCTGCGTGGGCGGGCCCACTTCCGGGTCGTCAGGCCCCACGGGTACGAACTCCACCGTGTAGCCGTGGCGTGCGGCCACCTGCCCTGCCCAGTCGCGGAACTCACCCCGGGTCCACTCGAAGCGGTGGTCGCTGTGGCGTACGTGCCCGGCCTGGAGCGTCTCCCAGCGGACGTTGTACTCCACGTTGGGCGTGGTGACGAGCACGGTGCGGGGTCGCGCCGACCCGAACACCGCGTATTCCAGGGCCGGGAGCCGCGGCAGGTCGAGGTGCTCGACGACTTCGCTGAGCACAGCGGCGTCGTAGCCCTTCAGTTGCTTGTCGGTGTAGGTCAGAGCACCCTGTCGCAGGGCGACGCGACCTGCCTGCCGCTCGCCCATCCGGTCAAGTTTCAGCCGGCGTGCGGCGACGGTGAGGGCGCGCATCGACACGTCCACCCCCACGATCTCCGTGAAGCGCACGTCCTTGAGCAGTTCCTGCACCAGCTGCCCCTGGCCGCAGCCCAGGTCGAGCACCCGGCGCGCATCGGCGGCCCTCAGTGCCTCGACGATCGCCTGACGACGCCGGCCGGCGAGCGGCACGGGACGCTCCTCCGTGTCGGTGGTCTCGTCCACCGCGTTGTCGACGCTCTCCACCTCCAGGTCGTCGGACTCGGCGAGCCTCACCAGCTCCAGGCGCTCCGTCGCCTGCCGGGTGAGGCTCCAGCGCCGGGAGAGGTAACGGCTGGTGATCAGCTTCTGCTCAGGGTGCCCGGCCAGCCAGCCCTCTCCGGCCCGCACCAGTTTGTCGACCTCGTCGGGCGCGACCCAGTAGTGCTTGGCGTCGTCGAGCACCGGCAGCAGGACGTACAGCTGGCGCAGTGCGTCCGCGAGCCGGAGTTCCCCCTCCAGTACCAGGCTCACATAACGCGAGTCGCCCCACTCCGGGAACTGCTCGTCGAGCGGCACGGTGACGGCCTCCACGCGTGTCCAGCCGAGCGGCGCGAAGAGCTTGTGCACCAGATCCGCGCCACCACGTGCTGGAAGCGCGGGCACCTCGATCCGCAGCGGCAGGGGCTCCGCGGCACGTTCGGGCATGGCCCGGCACGCCCCGTTCAGCGCGGACTTGAACACGGTCGTCATCGCGACCGAGAGGAGCGACGACGCGGCGTACGGCCGGTCGTTGACATACTGCGCGAGCGCCGCGTCGGGCGCTCCGCCCCGGCCCTTCCCCTTGCCCCGCCGCACGAGCGCCACCGGGTCCACCTCCAGCAGCAGGGCTGCCGTGCACCGCTCCGGCGACGCCTCGGGGTAGAAGACGTGGGCCGTGCCGTGGGAGGTCGAGAACGTCTGGGCCTTGTCGGGATGCTTGTGGAGGAGGAACCCCAGGTCAGTAGCCGGGTGCCGCTCGTCGCCAGTGGTTGAGATCGTCAGGAACACATGACCGAGTATGTGCGTCGGTGGGCCTGTTGCGACAGCGGATTACCAGGGCATGCCCTGGTCCATCCACCGGCGGGAGCCCGGCGAAGCCCCGCGGCCGCCCTGCCGGGCGCGCGCTTGACTGGTTCACTCCTTCCTCAATCGCGAGAATCTCGGCAATCAGTGATCCGACATGGCTGAACAGAAAGGCGAAGCTCTGTCAGACGCGGAATCTCGCCTACGCGGCGGTCAACCACATCCATCCTGCGGCTTCGCACAGCGAGATCGGCAACGGCACATGCACGATCGGCGCGTGGTTCGTACAGGTGGTCAACCTCTTCGTTCCGCGCCGTCTCGTCCTCGACATCGGGCGCGCCAACTCCCCGGCGTGGGGGCAGAAGCGAGACACGGCGCCGGTGAACCTCTGGTGGGCCGCCTTGATCGCGCACGCGGTGGTATCCACGCTTGCGGCACCGGTGGGCCTCCTCGTGATGTCGGAGGCGCTCATGATCGCGGCGGCGGTCCTCCTGGGTCTCATCATCGAGCGCATCACGGCGCTGCAGACGGCCGAGCTCGCCGCCACCCCGCCCGTCGCTCCCTCTCGCCCAGGCATGAGGCAGCTGCTCTGAGCGTCGCCCCAGCAGTCGTCGGGGCCCGTGGAGGAGGGGAGTTCGGGTCGATCGGTCAATTCGGCAGGACCAGACCGACCCGCGCACCGGGCTCCGGGCTCCGGGCTCCGTGACGGTGCTGCACCGGCGACGGTGCAGCACAACGTCAGGGGGCCCGGCCGTTCATACTCCCGACCACCCCACTCGTCCGGCCAGCTCCTCGATGTCGCGCGGGCCCACCCGGCAACAGCCGCCGATCAGGCGCGCGCCCGCGCGCTGCCAGTCCCGCACCCGGGCCGCCTCGAACGTGCCGCTACCGGTCCACCGCCGGGCGGTGGCGTCCCACCACTCCCCGCTGTTCGGATAGACGACCACGGGCTTGCCCGTCGCGGCCGCCGCCTCCACCGCACGGTCCGCGTCGGCGGGGTCGCAGCAGTTGACGCCGACCGCCATCACCTGGTCGATGCCCGCGACGAGCCCGAAGGCCTCCTCCAGGGGCTGTCCGGCCCTGGTCCGGCCGTCGGCGACGCTGTACGACAGCCACACCGGCACCCCGAGGTCCTGGACCACCCGGAGCAGCGCCTCGGCCTCGTCGATGTCGGGCACCGTCTCCAGGGCCAGCGCGTCGGGCCCCGCCTCGGCCAGCGTCTCCGCCCGGGGTCGGTGGAAGCTCTCCAGCTCGCGGACGGTCAGCCCATACCTGCCCCGGTACTCGCTGCCATCCGCGAGCATGGCCCCGTACGGCCCGATCGAGGCGGCGACCCACTGCTCCCGTCCGGTCACCGCGCCCGCGCGGCGCGCCGACTCCACACTCCCGGCCATCAGCTCGGCGGCCCGCGCACGGCCGATCCCCCGCCTGCCGAACCCCTCGAAGGTGGCCTGATAACTGGCGGTGATCAGCACCTGCGCCCCGGCCCGCGCATAGGCCGTGTGGGCCGCCTCGATCTGCTGGGGCGCGTCGGCGAGCAGCCGGGCCGACCACAGGGCGTCGGACAGGTCGCAGCCCTGCGCCTCCAGCTGGTTGGAGAGGCCGCCGTCCAGGAGGACCGTCCCCTCGGCGAGGGCCTCGCCGAGGGGACGACGGGACGGAACCTCCAGTGTCCGGGCAGTGTTCACGGCCGCTCCTCGCTGTAGTGATGCCGCCGGCCGCACCGTGCCGTGCCTCGCCGCCCACCGGAGGCGTCAGCGCAGCTGCGACTGCACCTGCGACGCGATCAGCTCCAAATGGTCCAGGTCGTCCAGGTCCAGCACCTGGAGGTAGATGCGGGAGGCGCCGATCGCGGCGAAGCGGCCGATCTTGTCGACGACCTCGTCGGGCGAGCCGGCCAGCCCGTTCGCCTTGATCTCCTCGACGTCGCGCCCGATGGCGGACGCCCGCCGTGCCACCTCCGCGTCGTCCTTGCCGACGCAGACCACCAGGGCGTTGGAGTACACCAGATCGTCGGGCGCACGGCCCGCGGCGACGGCTGCGTCCCTGACCCGGCCGAACTGCTTCTCGCTGTCCTCGAGGGAGGCGAACGGAATGTTGAACTCGTCGGCGTACCGTGCGGCGAGACGGGGCGTGCGGACCGCGCCGTGGCCGCCGATCAGCACCGGGATCTTCGTCTGCGCGGGCTTCGGCAGTGCTGGTGAGTCGGTCAGCTGGTAGTACGTCCCGTCGTAACTGAACGTCTTGCCGGTCTCCGTCTCCCACAGGCCGGTGACGATGGCCAGCTGCTCCTCCAGACGGCCGAACTTCTCCTTGGGGAACGGGATGCCGTACGCCTTGTGCTCCTCCTCGAACCAGCCGGCGCCGAGGCCCAGCTCGACGCGGCCGCCGGACATCTGGTCGACCTGGGCGACCTGGATGGCCAGCACCCCGGGCAGGCGGAAGGTCCCGGCCGTCATGAGGGTGCCCAGGCGGATCCGCTTGGTCTCGCGCGCCAGACCGGCCAGGGTGATCCACGCGTCCGTCGGTCCGGGCAGGCCGTCGCCCGAACCCATGCGCAGGTAGTGGTCGGACCGGTAGAAGGCGTCGAAGCCGAGGTCCTCGGCGGCCTTGGCGACGGTGAGCAGGGTGTCGTAGCTCGCCCCTTGCTGGGGCTCGGTGAAGATTCGAAGATCCATGCCTCCATCCTGCACCTTCGGGACCTGCGCGTCCGCCTCCCGTGCCCCGCCCGGGCCGGCGGACCCGGTGACGCAGCGGGCCCACCCCTTCACGGCCTGCCGGCCACCGGGTCCGCCGGCCCGCGGATCACGCCGTACGGTCCGTCGCGCTCACCGCCCGGCTCCCTCTCCCGCTCGTGGTCGGCGAGCCGTCGCAGCATCCCGTGCACGCGGTCGACCGACTCGTCGGCTGCGTCTATGGCCTCGATGCACTGCCAGTAGAGCCCTTCCTCGTCAGTCCCGCAGGCGACGCCGACGAGCGCGATGCCCAGCTCGCCGAGATAGAGGGCGAGGGCGGCCAACGTCCCCGCGACATCCGTCACTTCGGTGAGGTGTGACGCCCGCACGCCTCCCGTGGTGACCACGGGGTGGTCGGACACCGGTGCACCCGGGGCGCCGGTGTCACTGAGCTCGCCCGCCTCGGTCCGCACCTCCGCGGGCCCGCAGCGGGCCAGGTGGCCGCCCACGGCGCGGGCGAGCGCCTGCGCCTGCCACGCCTCCGCCATGACAGCGGGCACGTCCGTGCTTTCCGCCAGGGCCCTTCGACCCGCCTCGATCAACCGCTCCGCTTCCATGCGATGTCCCCCGTCGCTGATGTCCGTCGGCGATACCGGCCGCCGTACTGCCGGTACGAAAAGCCCACTCACTCTCTTCATTACCCACAGTGAGGTGCGTGGCACACGAAAGCCAGAGGAAATCGGAAATCTGTGGACAGGATGTCGAATGTGAATAAGTCGATCACTCCGAAGAGTGACGAGGCGGCGCCTCCGTGCTCTCCGCAGCGGGGAAACGCACCTCGTTCCGGTCGATCTTGGCCGCGAGCGCCGCCAGCGCGTCGATGCCCAGGACCTCGCAGAACTGGAGCAGATACGCCAGGACGTCGGCGACCTCGTCCTCGACGCGGAACGCAGTGCCGGGATCGTCCATCACCCGCACCGACTGCTCCGGCGTCAGCCACTGGAAGATCTCCTGGAGTTCGGCAGCCTCGACACCGAGGGCGGCGACCAGGTTCTTGGGCGTGTGGTAGGGCTCCCAGCCACGGGACTCCGCGAAGTCGGCCAGTCTCCGTTGCAGTTGTGCTGCGTCAAGTTCCGTCACGGTGCCAGGTCTACCACTGTCACGCCGGCCGCCCGGGCCACAGCCGCAGCCGCTTCGCCGACCGTGCCCAGGAGCCGCGTGTGGCCGCCCCCGCAGACCGCCGCGGCCAGGGTCAGCAGTTCTCGGGTCTGGCGGGTGTCCAGGTTCCGGTCGAGTCCGTCGGCGAGGACGGTGACCGCCCGCATGGCCGACGGCACCTCGCTGTGCGGGTCGGCCGCCATGGCCCGGGAGCCGGTCAACACCGCCAGCGTCAGGGCGAGATACCGCAGCTCGCCGTCGCCGAGCCGGCCGAGGGGGGTGCCGGGGCCCGGTCCGCGTTCCATCCGGGCCCGCGTCGTCCCGTCGGCCAGCCGTTCGGCGGTCAGCCCTGTCACCGGCCCCGCGCACCCGGTGTCCGCACCGGCGACCAGCCGCGCGTAGCGTCGGGCACACAGCGCGCGGGTGCGGTGGAGCACCTCAGCGAGGTTGCCGCAGTCCGAGGTCAGCCGCCCTTCCCCGGCCGGCACCGCCGCGCGCATCCGCGCCGGCTGCGGATCGCAGACGAAGACGGACCGCAGCGCCACCACGACCTGCTCCGAGGCAGCCAGCATTCTCAGCTCCCCGCCCGTCGCACCCGCCACCCGCAGGGGCAGGAGCGCTGTTCCCAGGCGGTCGCCCGGAAAGGGCGCGCGCGTCACCGGAACGGTCCCGGCGGAGTGCCAGGCGGCCTGGACCGTGGCGCGGCGGGGTTCCCTCAACGCCGTGCTGAACAAGGTTTCCTGACGATCAGCCAGCCTCTCCCCGACGATGCGCAGCGCGGGTTCCGCCTGGACGGCCAGATCCAGCCTCACCCGGCCGGCCGGACCGTCCACCGTGCAGCCGATCCTGAATCCGCGCCGGCCCTGCGCGTCCGCGCGGGCCCACTCCGGCACCCACGCCGCCGGGTCGGGGAACACCTCTGCCAGCGGTTCACCGGCGGCGAGCCGCGCCAGCGCCTCGTACCCCCGTAAGGCGCTCGACTTGCCCGATCCGCTGCCTCCGGTGAGCAGGGTGAACGGGTCGAGCGGGATGACGGTGCGGCGGTGCGAGGCGAAGGCGTCCAGCCGTACCTCGCAGACGCGGGGGCGGGCGGGGCGGTCCGCGCGGGACGGCGGCGGGGCCGTCTTCCCCAGGGGGATCACAGTCATGAGTGGACCGTACGCACGCCCCTGTGCGGCGAACCGTTCCGCCCGCGCGACCTTCCTACGATTGGGGTACGCCCACGGCGGTGACCCCCTCGACCTCCATGCCGACCGGCGCGAGCAGGAAGACGTTGCGGTCGACCCGGTGCATGCCGCTGCCCAGCCCGAACACCACACCGCTGCTGAAGTCCAGGATGCGCTTGGCCACGTCGCTCTCGGCGCCGGTGAGGTCCAGCAGGACGGGGATCTGTGCCACCAGGTACTCGGCCACCTCGCGCGCGTCCGCGAACACCTGCACCCGCAGGACGACGAGGCGTCGTTGGTCGGCCGCCTCGCGCTGCTCGGGGACCGTGCGGTGGTCGACCCTGGACGGCCATTCGTTGCGCCCCCTCAGGGGTACGACCTGGGCGAGCCCGTCCCACTGCTCATCGGTGGCGTCGTACCTGTCGTACCTGTCGTACCTGCTCACAGAACCACCCCGTCCGTATGCCGGTTGGCTGTGCGCCGGCTGCGCTCGCTGTTCATCGGGCAATTCTCTCGTCCCTCACCCGTTCGGCGTACCACCGACACGGGCCGGAACGTGATCGACAGCTTCCGGTGTACCTGAACCCCCGGCTTCGGGGAGCGTGTCGAGGGGGGTGAAGCGGACCGGGAGGTGGGCCGGCGCCCGGTGGAAGGGGCCCGGTCGCCAGACCAGTTCGCCCGGATTTACGGCGAGTTCGAGGTCGCAGAGCTGGCTGGTGAGCTCCTCGATCGCGGTCATGGCCATCAGCAGGGCCGGCTGTTTGGCGGGGCACCGGTGCGGGCCGGTCGACCACGCCAGGTGAGCACCGTCACCCGAACGCACCGCCTGGTCCGAGGTGGACGGCAGCGACTGCGTGTTGGCGGCGGCGAAGGAGACCAGGACCAACTGCCCGGCGCGCAGCGCGACCCCGTGGAACTCGGTGTCGTGACGCGGGTAGTGCGCCCCCATGTTGGCCAGGGGCGGATCGCGCCAGAGCACGTCGTCGATCGCCTCTCGGGCGGTCGTTGCGCCGCCGTGCAGGGCTCGTCCGTACCCGGGGTCGCCGAGCATGCGCAGGAGTGCGTTGCCGATCAGGTTTGTCGTCGGGTCGTGGCCCGAGCTCATGATGAGGGTGATCTGACGCACGGCTTCGTCGTCGTCGAGACCGGCGGGGTGCTGGAGCAGGTACGTGGTGAGGTCGCGGCGCGGCCTGGAGCGCCGTTCGGCGACGAGCCCGGCGACGACTCCGACGAGGTCGTCGTAGGCGGCCGCCGCGTTTCCGGCCGAGTCCATCATCCCGGCGATGCCCCGGACCACTCGCTCGGTGGCTCCGGACGCCACCCCGAAGGCGGCGGTGAAGACGTGCAGGGGCAGGCGACGCGCGTACTCGGCGATGAGGTCGCAGCTACCGCTGGCCGCGAACCCCGTGATGAGCCGCCGGGCCACCGCGGTGACCTCGGCGCGCAGCAGGTGGGGTTCGATCAGCGCGAGGGTGTCGTTGATGGCGTCCCGGTAGCGCGCGTGCACCTCGCCGTCGGTGAAGAGCGCGGTGGGGCGGTGGCCGAGTACGGGCAGGACGGGTGAGTCGGCCGGTATCCCCGCCTGCCAGGCGCGCGGGTCCTTGGTGAAGGTGTCGGTGTCGCGCAGCAGGTCGACGGCGGCCTGGTAGTCGACGACCAGCAGCGCGTCGACGTCGGGGGCGATACGGACCCGGGCGAGCGGTCCCTGGTCGCGCAGTCTGCGGTAGTGGCCGTGCGGGTCGGCGGCGAAGCCTGGGCCGTACAGGGCGAGCGGCTCGTTCCCGGAGGTGGCGGGAGCGGGTGAAATGGCGGGCACGGGCGGTGTCATGAGGGTTCCTGGGGCGCGGGCAGTCGGGTGAGCGCGTGCTCGGCGAGCGCGATCAGGGCGTCGATGCTGCCCCGGCGCTCGCGGGCGTCGCACTGGATCAGCGGGGTGCGGGGGTCGAGGTCGAGATGCTTGCGCAGGACCTCGTCCGGGTGGACGGGGGCGTCCGGGAAGTGGTTGACGGCGACGGCGTACGGCAGTCCTTGCTCCTCCACCACGTCCATCACCGCGAAGGAGTCCTCGAGCCGCCGCGTGTCGACCATGACGAGGGCACCGAGTGCGCCTCGCGCGATGTCCTCCCAGAGCGGGAGGAAGCGCTCCTGACCTGGCGTGCCGAACATGTAGAGCACCAGGTCGTCCTGCACGGTCAGCCGGCCGAAGTCGACGGCGACCGTGGTCGTGGTCTTGTCCGGCAGCCCGGCGGTGTCGTCGAGACCCTCGCTGGACCGTGTCATCGCCTCCTCGGTGTGCAGGGTCGGGATCTCCGACAGGGTGCGGATCAGGGTCGTCTTGCCCACGCCGAAGGGACCCGTGACGACGAGCTTCATCAGGGTCTCGGCAGCACTCGGCAGATAGCCGACGCCGCCCCGGTCAGTGGAGGGAACGGAGTCCAACGAGCAGCCTCTCGACGAGCGACCGGTCGATCTCACCGGCACGGGGTATCGGTGGTCGAGCGTGCAGATGTCCCGCGGCCACGAGGTCCGTGGCCAGGAAGACCGTGGCGCTGACCGGCAGGTCCAGATGGGCGGCGCACTCGACGACGGTGAGGGCTCCCCCTTCCAGGAGCTCGCACAGCCTCCGCTGCTCCGAGCCGATGTCCGGCGGGACGTGCTCGTCCGTGCGGACGAGCACGGCGAGACGGTCGAGCGCGGGGCCGGTGGGCACGGAACGGCCACCGGTGACCAGATAGGCGGGGATCAGGCGGCGCCCTGGGCCAGGGGTCATGGCCGGGCGGCAGCGTCCGGTTGGCGGGTGGGGGCGTGCATGGCCCTGGTCAGCGCGGTGACCTGCACCTGCATCTGGTAGGCGATGTTGCCGAGGTGCGCGTCGGGCGCGGCGAACAGCGCCAGTGTCGTGTTCCTGCCCGCGGGTACGACGATGGCGAAGCCCAGTTCGGACTCCACGACCGTCTGCGCCAGGCGCGGCGACTCCGCCTCGGTGAACGCGGTGGTGAAGGCGCGGGCAGCCGCGTGCAGGGTGGCCGTCATGGCGGCGACACGCTCGGCGGACGCACGGTCGAGGCCGGGCGAGGCGCCCTCGACGAGCCCGTCACCGGTCGCCACCACGGCGTGCTGTACGCCGGGCAGTTCCAGCAACGGGGTCAGCACCCAGGCGAGATCACCGGTGGTGGGAGTGGTGCTCACGTCTCGTCGTCTCCTTGGTCGTCCGATGAGGATGCTGAGGGTGCGGGTCCCGCCGCCGCGGGAGCCTGCCTGCCGCTGAGGGTGCCCTCCTGGAGGGCGGTCCAGGCGGCTCCGGCCTGTTCCGGGGTACGGAGCACCGGCGGCTCCTCGTCCGCCGCGCGTGCGGCGGCGGGCGCACCCGGGGCGTCCGTCCTGCGGGAGCGGCGCCGGCGGGTGGGCAGCCCGGCCGGAAGGCCGCCGTCCGGCCCGTCGGCGGTGGCGGGTGCGCCGGGGTCTCCGGCCGCCGCCGGTTCCGATGCGGCGGGGTCTCCGGTCGCCCCGGCGGCGGCCGTGGAGCCGGTGCCCGCGGTGACGGGTGCGGCGTCCGCGTCCCCCGAACGCGCGTGGACGGGCTTCGGTGCGAGCACGGACAGGGTGCGGTCGTCGTCCATCACGGTGAGCAGGTGCGCCGGGATCCGAAGCATGGCGCGCATACCCCCGTACGGCGACGACTCGATGTGGCAGCTGAAGCCGTAGCGCGCGATGAGCCGTCCCACCACGGCGAAGCCGGTCTGCGGCGGGTCGCCGAGTTCGGTGAGCAGGACCTCGGCTGGGCCGGTGAGCAGTGCGCGTGCCCTCTTCAGCGCGTCGTCGTCCATGCCGATTCCCGCGTCGTCGACCAGGATGAGGGCACCGCGGCCGGCGGCCTGCTGGACCGTGACCGGCACTTCGGTGTCCGGGTGCGAGTAGGCCGTGGCGTTGGCCAGCAGCTCGGCGAGCGCGATCGCGAGGGGCTCGGCGGCCCGGGCCACCAGCGCGAGGCGCTCCTGGCGGAGGTGGTTGGCGACCTTGACGCGCTCGTATCCGGCGACCCGGGACTGGGCGCCGAGCACGACCTCGACGAGCGAGGAGTTCTGGCGGGCGAGGCCCGGCCAAGCGTCACAGAGCACGGCCGTGGCCTGGGTGCGGCGCAGTGCCAGTTCGTTGCGGAAGTCGAGCTGCAGGATGCGCGGGTCGTCGTACTCGTGCTGCAGTTCCTGCAGCAGGTGCTGCGACTGGTTGAGCAGCGACTGGATCTTGGCGGAGGTTCCCCGCATGGCGGACCGGGCCGCCGCGTCGACGCGGCGGCGTTCCTCCAGGATCGCCGTACGCGCGGCCCGTACCGCCTCGGTCAGCAGGCGCGCGGCATCACCCTCGATCTCGGCGGCCTCCCGCAGACCGGGGACGGCCGCGGTCCGGTGGGAGAGGGCGGTGGCCGCAGCGGGGATCCGCTTCTCTGCCAGTTGGCGTATCTCCTCGGTGAGGGCGACGGTGCGGGCCTCCGCCGCCTTCGCCTGACGTTCGGTCAGCTCGGCCCGCGCGGAGGCACCGTAGGCGTCCCGCCTGGCCTGCTGCGTCTGTGAGGCGGACCACATCGCCGCCAGGACGGCGATGAGGGCCACGATCCATGCCACCACGGCGTCACCGCGTTCCTGTTGTCGGGGACGGCTCACGGCCCGCGCCGCCGCGGGGCCCGCGCCGGTCGTCGCGGCCGGCGGTCGACGCCGGCCCGCCGGTGCACGCGGCCTCGGCCTCCCGGGCGACCTCGGCCACGTCGGACATCACCTGGAGGACTCCCGGCATCGCGGATCCGTCCAGGTGCCGGTACTCGCTCCCGATCGTCACCACCAGCCGCTCCGGCAGCCCGAGCGCCGGGTAGCGGCCCTCGCCGATCACCCGGCGGGCCGCCTCGAGCGCGGGCACACCCGCCGCGTGCAGGGCGTGGGCGCATTCCCGCACGTACGCGAGATAGCCGATGTGCTCCCGCACCCCTGCCGGATCGAGTACCGGCCCGTGGCCGGGCACGATCACCTCGGCGCCCGTGGCCAGGACCCGTTCGCAGGCGTCGATCACGTTGCTCAGCGGTCCCGCCCAGTGCACCGGGTGGTCGCCGGGCTGCCTGGGGGTGGAGGAGAAGATGATGTCACCGCTGAACACCGTTCGCTGCACCGGGAGATGGACGATGAGGTCGCCACCGGTGTGCGCGGGTGGCAGGGACATCACCTGGACCGGACAGTCCCCCAGGGTCAGTTCGAGTTCCCCGGTGAAGTAGGTCGTCGGCGTGACCTGCTCGGTGGCCGACCAGTCGAAGGCGCCGAAGTGGCGGGCGAGGTAGGCACCGAGGGGCGTCGCCGGGTCGCTCCCGGCCACCAGGGCGTGCTGCTGCTGCGGGGTGGGGTCGTAGTGGATGTGCTCGCGCGCCTCCCGGGTGGCGATGATCTCGGCGTCGGGAAGCACGCCGGCGCCCCAGAAGTGGTCGCCGTTGGCGTGGGTGACGATCACTCGGCCGATGTTCACCCCGTCCGGCAGCAGTTTCCGGCTCTCCGCCAGGAACTGCCCCGCGAGCACCGCGTCGTAGGGGGTGTCGATCCACAGGGCGCCATGGTCCGTCACCAGGAGGCCGCAGTTGGCCAGCCCCCACCCCCGCTTCGGCGGCAGCCAGGCGTACAGGCCGCTGCCGAGGACAACGACGTCCCCGCCCGTGATCGACATGAGGTGATTATGCCGACCTCGATCCGGCCGCGCGTTCGAACTCGGCGGACTCGTGGCGCCCGTGACGCGAAATCGCCCCTGCCGTCGGCCGACGGCCGCCCGCCGGTGACGGTCCGGGGTCACCACACATCGCACCTACGGGCCATCTTCCGCCCGATATCCGGTATGCCACGCAATGGACACCTGCGGCACGGTGAATACCCAGAAGGTGGCGACGGAACCTCATTCAGCCGACTACCCACCGAGCATGGCCGAAAACAGCCCATCCCGTGATCGCGCAAGAGTGATCCGAATGCTTGTTCTTGTTCATTTGACCCATGTAATATGCAGAATCGATCAATCGGATGACGGTTTCGTCCATGTCATCCCACCGGACGCGAGCAGCAGCGGAAGCGGAGTGCGGACATGTCCCATGTCGAGACCGAGACAGCCGGTCAGCCGGAGTGCTGGCGCCGGGCCGCGGAGATCGCCGCGGCCCGGGGAGCGGCCCTGCCCGCCACCGGTGAGCGCATCGCCGTCGTCGGCTGCGGCACGTCGTACTACATGGCGCAGGCCTACGCCGCACTGCGCGAGGAATCGGGCCAGGGCGAGTCGGACGCGTACGCCGCCTCGGAGTTCCCCTTCGGCCGCACGTACGACCGGGTGGTCGCTCTGACGCGTTCGGGGACCACGACCGAGGTACTGGAGCTGCTGACCCGGCTGCGAGGCTCCACCCGGACCGTCGCGGTCACCGCGGACCCGCTGACGCCGGTGATGGACGCCGCGGACCAGGTGGTGGTCCTCGACTTCGCCGACGAACGCTCGGTGGTGCAGACCCGCTTCGCGACCACCGCGCTGACGTTGTTCCGCGCCCACCTCGGGCTGCACACGGAGGAGGCCGTACGGGATGCGGAGACCGCACTCGCCGAACCGCTGCCCGAAGGCCTCCTGGAGGCGACCCAGTTCAGCTTCCTGGGGCGCGGCTGGACGGTCGGGCTGGCCAACGAGGCGGCGCTCAAGATGAAGGAGGCGTCGCTTTCCTGGACCGAGTCGTATCCGGCGATGGAATACCGCCACGGACCCATCAGCATCGCCACGGCCGGGACCGCCACATGGATGTTCGGCTCCGCCCCGGAGGGCTTGGCCGAGCAGGTGCGCGCGACGGGTGCGCGCTGGGTGGAGAGCGACCTGGACCCGCTGGCCGACCTGGTCCGGGTGCAGCGGCTGGCGATCGCCCGCGCCACGGCCCGTGGCCTCGACCCGGACCTGCCGCGCCATCTGACCCGGTCGGTGGTGCTCGACGGGACGGATCGGGCCTGACACCACGTCACGGCATGCCGCGCACCGGGCTCGCACGGAGCCCGGTGCGCGGCCGCGGACGAGCGGCCGGTCAGCCCTCTTCGAAGTGGGCGTCCAGCGCGGCGTCCAGTTCGGCCGTCCACTCCTTGAGGCGGCCCCGGGCGTCGGCCTCGACCTCGGCGTTGAACCACCGGCGGCTCGACAGGTGGACCGTGACGGTGAACCGGCGCCCGAAGCGGCCGGTCGTGACCTCGACCGCACCGATCTCGGACCAGTCGAACTCCGCTTCCTGGTCGTCCAGCCGGAAGCGGACACCCTCGGCGTCCACCCTGATGGATCCACGCCGGTCGCTGACCTCGAAGACAGGGCCGTCGCCGGTCGCGCCCGGCTCGTCCGTGCCCGCCGCGCCGGTGACGGCGGCAGTCCCCTCGTCGTCGTCGGTGACCGCCGTGCCGCTCAGCACCGCGTCGTCGGGACCGGCCGCCCGGTCGCCGGCCGGCTGCTCGACCACGGCGTCCTGGATGTCGGCCGTGTCCTGGACGTCCGTGTCGTCGTGCCCGCCGGCATCCTCCGGTGCCGCGTCGGCCGCCTCCGCATCCGCCTCCGTCCGCGCGGGGGCAGGGGCCGTCAGGCCTGGGATGTACGCCGGGTCTGTCCCCGCGGCGAACTCGGGCTTGGTGTTGGAATCTATGCGCTGCTCCACGGCGGGCAGTATGGACGACGAACCTGTACGAGACCAGTCGACCGCGGCCCGGCAGGCCTGACGCCGCAGCCGGACCACCCGGTGGGGCGGTCCGGCACCTTCGCGCGCCGCCCCCACCCGGCGCCGTACACGAAGGAAGGGTGGTACGGGTTCCGCCGAACCCGTACCACCCTGTGTTCCTGCCCCTGCCTCACACGCCGCGTGCGGGAGGGTTACGCGTCGCCGGAGGCTCAGTAGGCCCCGAAGACGTTGTCGATCGAGCCGTACCGGTCGGCGGCGTAGTTGCACGCGGCCGTGATGTTGGCGACCGGGTCGTAGCTGTCCAGCGACGTGCCGGGCACGTGGTAGGCCTGGAAGGTCGGGTCGATGACCTGCAGCAGACCCTTGGACGGGATGCCCGCAGCGGCGTTCGAGTCCCAGTTGTTGATGGCCATCGGGTTGCCGGACGACTCGCGCATGATGTTGCGGTGGATGCCCTCGTAGCTGCCGGGGATGCCGTGCTCGGCCATGACGGCCAGCGACTCCCTGATCCAGCCGTCGAGGTCGTTCGTGTACGCGGTCCGCTCGGCGGCGGGAACCGCCTGCGCGGCGGGTGCGCCCTGTGCGGCGAGTCCGGTGCTCGCGCGCTCCGAACGGTCCGCGCGGCCGGAAGCCCTGGATTCGGTCTTGGCGGCCTTGTCGGCCTTCGCCGGCTTGTCCGCGGACTTCTTCCCGTGCTTGCCGCCGATGGTCAGCTCGAGGCCGGGGTGAATGAGGTCGGGGTTCGCTCCGACAGCCTTCTTGTTGCCCTCGTAGAGAGCCTTCCAGCCGCCGTGGACAGAATGCTCGCGAGCGATCTTGGCGAGAGTGTCGCCGATGACGACGGAATAGCTCCTGGGCGTGGCGTGCTTTGCGGCAATTCCCTGTGCGGACAGGGCAGTCGACGTCACCGTCTTTTCAGCGGCGGCCGGCTGGGCCGGGGCCGCGAAGGCACCGGTCGCGCCGATCACGGGAAGCGCGAGAGCGACTCCACCCGTGGTCACGGCGATGACGCCGCGCTTCAGCGAACTGGTCCTGGAACGACGGGGCTTGGAAAAAACGGGCATGCTGAATTCCTCTCCGTCGCCTACGAAGTGAGCTGTCGGGTTCGAGCTGGAGATGCCCGGCCGCATGACATGCGACTTCACCCCGAGCCGTCCCGGACACCGGGTCGGCGCTTACTTGGGTCCCCCGCTCCTGCCGTACGAGAAGTGGTCGGGTAACCGGACGGCGGCAGGATTCGGCGTTCCATCCGGAATGAGGGTGACCGTAGGCGAGAAATAGCGAAAGGAACAAGCCCGGAGTAATGATCAAAATTCAAGCGCAAGATCGAATTTCGGTAATTCCTGTAATCCATCGCACACAGCCCCTCCCATCCCTCTTGGCACACAAGGGAACCGGCGGGCCCGTTTCGGCGTCCGGGGGGTTGAGGGTGACGCTGGTCACTGGGTCCGATAAGGGCGATTTGCACCCTCACGAAGGTCCCCAGGTCACACGAAATGGCCTTTTATGGATTACAGGATAAATCCTGCATAACTGAGTAAATCGGTCATAAGGCTCACTGCGGCCTCATTCAGGCATAGGGAGCGCGGTCCCGTGGAACCGATCCCGCATGACCTACACCCCTCAGTTCCCGAACCCGCGGATCACCGTGCTGCCCGTTCAGCCCGGCGACCCGCCGTTCCGCATCGTGGAGATCGACGGAGAGGTGATCGGAACAGCGACCGCTGTGACCGACGTGCTCATCGCCGCGGCCGCGGCCGGAATCCCCGTACACGACCTGGACGACCCGGCCGCCGTCCGGTGGGTGGGTGGCGGAAAGCTCAGCTGGCGGTTGCACTGAGCGAATCGGGGGACGGCACCACCGCGAGGCACGGCGCGATCGCCCGCTCCTGCCGCTCCGGACGCCGGCACGGGACCGCCCGGCGAACCGCACGCTCCCGACGGGCGCGCCCGCCTCCCCCTCCGACGACAGCCACGCCTCCGGTAGGGGGCCTGGCCGTCACTCCTGGCGGAGGCCGGCCCCCGGGGCTGTGGCCCGCAGCAGACCGAGCGTGGTGTCGAGCGCGGCCTCCAGGTGCGTGACCCGGCCGGTGGACATCAGGATGGCCACGCCTCCCTGTACGGCGGCGAGCAGGGCTGCCGCCGTACGATCGGCGTCCAGTCCCGCGTCCATCTCACCGCAGTCCTGCATACGCCGGACACCGCGGCGAAGAGCGGCCTGCCACTGGTCGATCAGCCGACCGGTGAGCACCTGGGCGGCGGGGGTGGTGCGGCCCAGTTCGGTCATCAGCACGCCCAGCGGACAGGTGACGCCCTGCTGCTCGTAACGGCGGAGGACGGCGTCCCGCCAGTCCTGCCACGCCTCCCAGCTGCCCAGGTCACTGAGGTGCGGTTCCTGGTCCTCCAGGACCAGCTCGGCCTCACGCGCGGCGACCGCGAGCAGCAGCTCCTCCTTGCCACCGGGGAAGTAGTGGAAGATCTGACTCTTGCTGGTCGAGGTGCGCGCGCGGATGTCGTCCAGCGTGCTCGCCGCGGCGCCCCCGGCCCGGATCTGCGCCGCGGCGCCCTCGACGATACGACTGCGGGTGGCTGCCCCCTTGGGGGTGAGCCGCTGCTCGGTGGGCTTCATGGGCGGCATCCCGGCACCTCCATTACTGGACTCACAGGTCCATTCTATGGGGCGGGTGCGGTTCCCGGACAGCGGAACCAACATCCCGTACGCCGGCCGCGTCCCGGGCCTCCCGGCCGATGTCACGGTGGTGGCGGACGTCAGGCCATGAGACCGGCGGCCACGGTCGCGCCCAGCTCCCAGCAGGCTTCCTCGTCGGCCTTGCCAGGCTCTCCCGTGAGGGTCACGCCCTCCGCCGCACGCCGCCAGCCGAGGCCGGTGGTGATCGCCTCGATGCCCCGGACGGCGCCGGTGACGTCGTTGCCCCCGTGTACCCAGAAGCCGAAGGGGCGGCCCTTCGTGGCGTCGAGGCACGGGTAGTAGACCTGGTCGAAGAAGTGCTTGAGGGCTCCGGACATGTAGCCGAGGTTCGCGGGTGTTCCGAGCAGATAGCCGTCGGCGGCGAGCACGTCGGACGCCGTGGCGGAGAGCGCCGCCCGGCGCACGACCCGTACACCCTCGATGTCGTCCGCGGTCGCCCCCGCGACGACGGCTTCGAACAGCGCCTGGCAGTTGGGCGACGGGGTGTGATGCACGATCAGCAGAGTGGCCACACCCCCGAACCCTGCCGCTCTCGGCAGACCTACGCAAACCGAGGTCCCCGGCCCCCGCCGGGGACCTCGGTCTCCCGGCCGTCAGGCCGCGGCGCGGAAGCCGCGCAGGCGGATCGTGCCCGGCGTCCGCCGGGCGAGCCGTATCGCGTCGGCGGCGGCCCACAGGTCCCCCCGCACGAGAGTCAGGTCCCGGCCTCGATGGCCGCGTCGGTACCCGTGCCCATGGCCAGACCCGGATCGGCCCGGGCGCGAGCCGAGGCGTCGTTGACACCGTCGCCGACCATGGCGACGCTCCGCCCCTGCTCCTGCAGCTTCCGGACGACGTCGGCCTGTTCCTGCGGCATGACGTCGGCGACGACCTCGTCGATGCCGACTTCGGCTGCGACCCAGCCCGCGACCGCCTTGTTGTCGCCGGTCATCAGGATCGGGGGGGCCAGGCCCCGTGCCCGCAGCCGCCGGACGGCCTCCGCACCGGTCTCCTTGACCGCGTCGGGGGACTTGGCGAGAGCGGCCACCGGCACTGACGGGCGCCCCCGCTAGCGCACGAGGCACGGGCGTTTGGCGTCGAACGTCCAGCCCGGCACGAGGTAGCGCATGGCCCGGGCGTCGTCCCGGGCGCCCAGCGCCTCCTTGCGGTAGAGCTCGTGGGCCGCGAGCAGGCGGTCCATGTCGAGCTCGACGCCCAGGCCGGGGGCGTCCGGCACCGCGATCTCACCGTCGGCGATGCGGGGCGGCGTGACGGTGAGACGTTCCAGGCCCTCCTGCCAGATCCAGTGCGTGTCCAGTGCGTTGTACTCCCCCGGGGCCGCCGCACCGCAGTGCGTGATCATGGCGAGCGAGATGTCGAAGTGGTTGTTGGAGTGGCAACCCCAGGTCAGTCCCATCGCATTGCACAGCTGGGCCACGCGTACCGAACCCCGCATGGTCCAGAAGTGCGGGTCGGCCAGCGGGATGGACACCGACTGCAGCGCGAGGGCGTGGGTCAGCTGGCGCCAGTCGGTGGCGATCATGTTGGTCGCCGTCGGAAGGCCCGTGGCGCGGCGGAACTCGGCGAGGACCTCGCGCCCCGAGTAGCCGTTTTCGGCCCCGCAGGGGTCTTCGGCGTACGCGAGGGTGCCGCCGAGCGGGGAGCACAGCTCGACCGCTTCCCGCAGTGACCACGCACCGTTCGGGTCCAGGGTGATCCGCGCCGCGGGGAAGCGTTCCTTGAGCGCCCGGACGGCCTCGATCTCCTCGGGTCCCGGCAGGACTCCGCCCTTGAGCTTGAAGTCCTGGAAGCCGTAGAGGTCGTGGGCCGCCTCGGCCTGGCGGACGATCGCCTCCGGGGTGAGCGCCTCCTCGTGCCGGACGCGGTACCACTCGGTGTCGGATCCGGGCTCCCTGACGTACTCCAGGTCGGTGCGGTCGGGGTCGCCGACGTAGAAGAGGTAGCCCAGCACCCGTACCGAGTCGCGCTGCTTGCCGTCGCCGAGAAGTGCGGCAACCGGCACGTCGAGGTGCTGTCCGAGCAGGTCGAGCAGTGCGGCCTCGACGGCGGTGACGGCGTGCACGGTGGTCCGCAGGTCGTAGGTCTGGGCGCCCCGTCCGCCCGGATCGCGGTCCGCGAACCGGCTGCCGATCTCGCGGAGTACACGTGCGTAGTCGCCCACCTTCGCGCCGACGACCAGCGGTTCGGCGTCCCGCAGTGTCCGGGTGATCTTCTCCCCGCCGGGCACCTCTCCCAGTCCCGTACGGCCGTCGGAGTCCGTCAGGACGACGATGTTGCGGGTGAAGTAGGGGCCGTGGGCGCCCGAGAGGTTCAGTTCCATGCTGTCGCGGCCCGCGACGGGGTAGACGGCGAAGCGGGTGACGGTCGGCTGGTTCATGGCTGTCGGGTTCCTTGGGTGCGTGAGGCGGGCGTGGTCGGGTGCCGCGGAGTCCGAGTGCGTCGAGGATCTGTTCCCGGCCAGGACACCGCCCAGGCCGATGACCGCGAGCACGGTCGTGCAGCTCGTGCGGACCTTGATCGCCTGGACGACCGAGAGGCTGACGTACTCGCTGCCGAGCCGACGGAGTGGCGGCTGTCGGCCTGTCAGGCGGTGCGCCGCCGCTCGGCGCCGGCGATGCCCAGCACCATGCCTTCGCGCAGCCGCTGGGCGACTCCCCCGGGTTCCGATTCCGTGCGGGACCGCTCCACAGTTCCCCATCTCCATATACAGACGACGTACACGTATGGGAACGGAGGCTAGGCCTGTGACCGCGCGGAGGTCAATGGGCGTGGCAGCGCGGATTCACGATGCGGCCATACCGAGAACAGCGGTGTCCGCGGTGTGAAGTCGGCGTCCCGGACGGTCCCGCTGCTCGAACTCCTCGCATCCCGGGACGACCCTCCGGCCCACCTCGACGAACTCGCCGAGGAACTGGGCGTCCCACGCAGCAGCACGTACCGGCTGCTGCGGACGCACTGTGAGAAACGATCCACCCGGCCCGGCTCGACGGCCGGCGGTGGACTCTGCCCCGTCCTCGCGCGAGGCGTCGCACCCCGCCGGGCGCGAGGAGTCGGGACCGTGCGTCGCGCGCCGTGCGCGCGACCGGCGGCGACGCCTCGCGGAGGGTCAGGAGCGAGGCAGGTCGAGGGCGTTCAGCAGCCGGTCGACGTCGTCGTCGCTGGTGTAGGGCGCGAGGCCGACCCGCACGCCGCCGTCCACTCCCAGGCCGAGCCGCCGGGACGTCTCCACCGCGTAGAACGAGCCCGCGGGCGCGTCCACCTCACACTCGGCAAGCTTCCGGGACACCTCCGCCGGGGTCTTTCCCGCGATCGTGAACAGCGTCGTCGGGGTGCGCCGCGCGGCTCGCGAGTACACCGTGGCACCTCCCAGCTCCGCCAGGCCGCCCTCGATGCGCTCGCGCAGCCGGTCCTCGTGCGAGGCGAGCGCCGTGAACGCGCGACGCAGGGCCTCCCGTCGGCTTCCCTCGCCGCTGACCAGGCTCGCGAGGAAGTCCACGGCCGCGGTCGCGCCCGCCAGCAGTTCGTAGGGCAGCGTCCCCAGCTCGAAACGCTCGGGCACGGCGTCGCTGGAAGGCAGCAGTTTGTCCGGACGCAGACGCTCGAGCAGCTCGGGCCGCCCCGTCAGCACGCCGAGGTGCGGTCCGAGGAACTTGTACGGCGAGCAGACCAGGGTGTCCGCTCCCAGCGCGTCCAGGTCGACCGACATGTGCGAGGCGTAGTGCACGGCGTCGACGTGGAACAGCGCACCCGTCCGGTGCACCAGCTCCGCCACGGCCGGGATGTCGGGGCAGGTGCCGATGAGGTTGGAGGCGGCGGTGAGGGCGACGAGCCGGGTGCGCCCCGACAGCACCGCTTCGACGTGTCCGGCTTCCAGCTCACCCGTGGCGGGGTCGAAGTCGGCCCACCGGACCGTCGCCCCGGCGGATTCGGCCGCCTGCACCCAGGGCCGCACGTTCGAGTCGTGGTCCAGCCGGGACACGACGACCTCGTCGCCCGGCCCCCAGCCCTTGGCCAGGGTGCGCGCCAGGTCGTAGACGAGCTGCGTGGCACTGCGCCCGAACACCACCGCGCCCGGCTCCGCACCGAGCAGGTCGGCCAGCGCCCGCCGGGCGCCGACGACGATCGCCTCGGCGTTGCGGCCCCCCTCGGTCAGACCTCCCCGGTTGGCGAGCGGACGGGACAGGGTCTCGGAGATCGCGTCGATCACCTGCTGGGGCGTCTGGGTGCCGCCCGGGGCGTCGAACCGCGCGGTCCCCGCCTTCAGCGCGGGGAAGCAGGCACGGATCGCCTGCACGTCGAGGGCGTCGCCGGTGGTGATGTCGCTGGTCAAGAGAACTCCAGGGGAAGGCGGAAGCTGGTGCCGCGGGAACGCTACGGGGTGGACATACCCACTCCGGCAACCGGGGCGACCGGTCCGCCACCCGGACACCGGGGCCGCCCTGCGTGATCCGCGGTCAATGACCGCCCGTTCCGGCCCGGGCGGCACGACGGGGCGGGGGCCGTCGCGTCCGACCGCCCCCGCCCCGCCCGACCGGAACCGGAACGGCTATCCGGCGTAGGTCGCGAACTCCGCGATCCTCGGCGTTCCCGTGGAGCCGGTGATCTCGAACGTGATCTTCTTCAGCGCGGTCTTCGGGAAAGTGATGACGCCCGCTCCGGTGCCGGAGGTCAGGACGGCGCCCGTGTCACCGTTGACGAGCCTCCAGGAACCGATGGCCGAGCCCGAGGCCTGGCGGATGTCGGCCCTGGACACCGAGGTGGCGGTGCCCCACTTGATCGAGACCGAACCGGTCGGACCGGACGGTGACCAGTAGGTGTTCAGGTCGCCGTCCCGCACGTTGCCGTAGCTGGTGCCGTCGGCCTTGCTGGAGCCGTCGGAGCCGGCGCCGATGCTGAGGTTGGTCCCGCTGGGCTGGGTGGGGTCGGGCGTCGGAGTGGTGGGCTCCGGAGTGGTCGGGTCGGGCGTCGGGGTGGTCGGACTCGGCGTCTGTGCGGAGCAGTTGCCGTTCGACACCTTGAGGCCCTTGTTGGCGCCGGCCGTCTGGGTGACGATGTCCGGCACGCAGCTCGCGCCGTCGAGGCTGTAGGCGTAGGGGATGCTGACGGTGGTGTTCGACTTCGGGTCCGGTCCTGCGGGGTTGTTCTCCGAACCCTTGGCGGACCAGGTCACGTTGTCGAACGTGTTGCCGCTGACCTGCCAGTATCCGGCAGCGTCGGTGTAGAAGGTGCCCAGGACGTCCTTGGAGTCCTTGAAGTAGTTGTTGTCCACCTTGGCGCGGGCACCGGCCCGGGAGTTGATGCCGGACTCGTTGAGCTTCACGTAGTAGTTGTTGTAGATGTGGGCGATACCGCCGCGCAGCAGCGGGGTCCGCGAGTCGATGTTCTCGTACAGGTTGTGGTGGTAGGAGATGAAGCCGTTGGAGAGCTCGGTCTCGCTGGATCCGACGAGACCGCCGCGGCCGGAGTTGCGCAGCGTGCTGTAGGAGAGGGTGACGTACTGGGTGTTGTCCTTCATGTCGAAGAGGCCGTCGTAGCCCTCCGACTCGCCGCCGGACGCCTCCAGTGTGGTGTGGTCGACCCAGACGTTACGGACGTCGCTCTCCATTCCGATGGCGTCACCGCCGTTGGAGGTCGGCGAACCCGATTTCTTGACGTTCCTCACGGTCACGTTCTGGATGATGATGTTGCTGGACTGGCGTATGTGGATGCCCAGTTGGTCGAACACGGCGCCGTTTCCGACACCGACGAGCGTGACGTTGCTGATCTGCTTGAGTTCGATCACACCGGCGGCGGTGTTGCAACTGTCGCCCGACACCTTGGCGGTGTTGGCGTGGTTGATCGTGCCCTCGACCTCGATGGTGATCGGGGTGCTGCTGCTCGCCCTGCCGCACAGGGCCTGGTGGATGGCGGTACCCGTGGTGGCGCGCACCGTCTGTCCGCCCGCACCGCCGGTCGTCCCGCCGTTCCGGGTCGCGTATCCGGTGGCGTTTCCGGTCACCGCGGCTGATGCCGAAGGCATCGCCACCATCACACCGGTCGCTGTCGCCAGGGCAGTCGTGGCCAGCGCCGCACAGAGTCGCAGCGCGACTGGTCGTCTCATGTCGGTGTCCCATTCGTTTTCGTATGCCGGGTGGTGCTGCTGGATACCGCGGCGCTGCCCCCGTCGGCGCGTCCGCCGGACAGGCGCCGGCCGGACCTCGTCGACCTGGTTGTGCGCAGGGCCCACCCGATGCGGTCCGGGCGGCGGTCTGCCGCCGACCGGGCGCACGGGTGATCGCCGGGTCGGCCTCGGACGCCGTGCACCATGCGCGACGAGGCGAGTCGGCGATCTGGGCACATGCCTGCACCGGGCCGGTGGCGGCGCGTGCGCGACCGTCACGATGGCCGTCGCGACGGGCGCTTCCACCGGGCGGGAACCCCAGGGGGAAAGCGCTTTCTGTCCGCGACAATAGAGTGACCGACACCAGGCTGACAAGGTTCATGACATCCGGAACGGGAGAGCGGGCACCTACCGGCCCACCGGCTGCGCTTGCCTTCGATACGCGCCCCCGCCCCCGCCGCGCGACAGCCCGGGACGTCAGTAGGGCAGGCCCTCCGACGCCGCGCGTACGGCGTCGAGCAGACATCGGGCGATCGCACGGTCCGGGGCCACGGGGTCGTCCGCGTATCGCCGGGCGAAGTCCTCGGCAGCCGCGCGCAGTGCGCCGTTGAGGGTCGCCGCGTGCACCCTCACCCTCAGGTCGTCGGGGCTGCCGCCCGAACGCCGGGCGAGGAGTTCCGCGAGGACGGGGAGGGCGTCGTCGTGGGCCTGGAGCCAGACAGCGCGCAGAGCCGGGTCGGCGGAGGTCATGCGGATCAGGTCGAGGACGGCGGGATCGGCCGGGGGCGGCCCGCCGCGTCCACAGGCATCCGCGAAGAAGTCCAGAAGACTCATGTCCGCGGGCCACAGGCGCAGTTGACCCACGGCCGAGTCGAGGCCGGCCGCGAGCAGCGGCAGGACACAGCTCTCCTTCGTGGGGAAGTGGCGCCACAGCGTGCGCGAGGAGACCCCGACGGCTTGCGCTATCTGCTCGCCCGTGGTCGCGGTGACCCCCTGGGAGATGAAGAGACGGACGGCCTCACGGGCGATCTCGAAGCGGAGTGCGGCCTTGCGCCGCTGGACGAGCGACGGCCTGTCGGCGCCCTCCGCCGCCGGCCCCTCTTCCACGGACAGCGCCTCGCGCACCCTCACCCCACCACCCTCCGCCTCCGGCCACCGCAGCATAGCGAGCCGCTCCGAAATGACATACGCAGACGTCTTGTCACCAAGTGACAGCCGGTCTTACTGTGCAGTAACTGACCGGTGAGTAACCATGTATCGGTCAGGCGGAGTTCGGCGACCACCGGTTCCTCCGCGCACCCTCCACCGCCTGTGTGTCACCGCATTCCCGCGCCACCGAGGCGAGCCGGAGCTCGCCGGCCGTCGATGCCCCCGCTGCCCGGACGAAGCGGCGGGGAACCGCTGCCGCCGGCGGCATCGGCACCATCAACCGGACGACGAGCGAGGAGCATGACGTGAGCCGCAAGAGAACCCGTTCGATCCTTCCCCACAGCACCCGCGCGGACCGTCCCGCCGCACCGGCCGGCCGCGCCGCGCGCCTGCGCCTGCCGGCCGTCGCCCTGACCGGCGCCGTCTGCGTCGGGCTGTGCTCGGTCCCGGCCACCGCTGCCGATACGGAGCCCGTCGTGTCCCGCGGCGTGACCATCCCGGCGTTCTACAACCCGCCGGCCGAACTGCCCTCCGCGAACGGTGCGCTGATCCGCACCGAGGCCCTGCCGCTCGGACTGAGCATCCCCGGGCTGGACGGCCGGCCGATGCCGGGCACCGCGACCCGCCTGATGTACAGGTCCACCGACTCGGCCGGACAGCCCGTGGCCGTGACCGGCGCCTACATCGAACCCTCTGCCGCCTGGAAGGGCACCGGACCGCGCCCTCTCGTGGCAGTGGCCTCGGGAACGATGGGCCAGGGGGACCAGTGCGCACCGTCGTTCGCGCTGCAGCATCCCCTGACCCTCAGCGGCGACACGGTGTCGGTGGGCTACGAGGCCCTGGCCGTCTACCGGATCCTGGCCACCGGGGCGGCGGTCGTCGTCACCGACTACGCCGGCCTCGGGACCACCGACCGGCTGCACACCTACGTCAACCGCCTCGACGAGGGGCACGCCCTGCTGGACGCCGCCCGAGCCGCCCGCTCCGTCCCCGGCGCCTCGGTCACGGCCGGCTCACGCACCGGTCTGTACGGCTACAGCCAGGGCGGCGGTGCCAGCGCGGCCGCTGCCGAGCTCCAGCCCTCCTACGCTCCCGACGTCCTGGTGGCCGGGACCTATGCCGGCGCACCGCCGGCGAACCTGACCTCGGTCATGAAGGGCATCGACGGCAGTGCGCTCGCCGGCGCGCTCGCCTGGTCGATCAACGGCTTCGCACAATCGGATCCCGACGTGCGGGCGGTCGTCGAGGCGAACATCAGCGCCACCGGCAAGGCGGCGCTGAAGGACGCGTCGACGATGTGCGTCGGCGACGCGATCTTCGGCTTCGGCTTCACCAAGAGCAACAAGTGGACCAACGACGGCCGTTCCATCGGGGACGTCATCGCCGCCGAGCCGCGCGCCCTGGCCGCCCTCGACAGGCAGCGCATCGGCACCCTCAGGCCGGTCGGCCCGGTACGGGTGGCCACCGGCATCCAGGACGACATCGTCCCCCACGCACAGGCCCGGCAACTGGCTGTGGACTGGTGCCGCAAGGGCGGCAACGTCACCTACGACGCCATCGCGCTGCCGAACCTCGGGGACAAGATCCTCACCAACCACCTGGTGCCCCTGATCACCGACCAGGGCGACGCGATCTCCTGGCTCACGGACCGTTTCGCGGGCAAGCCGGCATCCTCCAACTGCTGGACGATGCCGATCCAGCCCTGACGCCGGGCAACGCCGCGCTCACCGGAGGGCTCGCCCCACCGGGCGCGGCGTTCCCGGGCGCACGCCGTCGACGGCACGCACCGTGGATCACGGGACCTCGTCGCGCCGGGCGTGCGGCCTCACGTCCGGCTGCCGACAACGGGCAGCAGGCCCTCGTCCACCAGCCTCGCGAGCTGTTCCGGGTCCCCGAACGCCGAACCGATCGCGACGGCGCGGCAGCCCGCGCCGAGGAATTCATGGGCGTTCGACGCTCCCACGCCACCGGTCGCGACGAAACGCACCTCGGGGAACGGCGCGAGCTGCGCGCGTACCCACCCCGCGCCGAGTACCGAGGCCGGGAACGCCTTGAGCCACGTGAGACCCGCCTTCAGCGCGGTGTCGATGTCGGTGGACGTCGCCACGCCCGGCAGGTGCGGGACACCCATCTCCCCGGAGAGCCGGACGATGCCGAGGTCGAGGCCCGGGGCGACCGTGAACCGCGCCCCGACTTGCACGGCCCTGCGCAACTGCTCCGGAAAGCGCACCGTGCCGGCGCCCACCGTGCGGCCACGCTCACGGCCCGCGGCGACCGCGGCGGCGAGGGCCCCGAACGCCTCCTCCGTCTGCACCGGCACCTCGACGGCCGTCACGCCCGCGTCCCACGCCGCGTGGCACAGCCGGACCGTCTCGCGCGGGGACGCTCCACGGAAGATGCCCATCACCCGGACGTCGGCGAAGAGCCCGTCGAAGAGTTCCGCCCCGCTCACGCCCGCTCCTCCTCATGCCGCAGATACCTGTCGATGTCACCGCGTTCCGGGACGACGGGGCAGTCGCCGACGATCTGCACGGCGCGCGAGGCCACCAGGTGCCCGAGCCGCAGCGAGCGCTCGGGGCCGAGCCCGCGCAGCCAGCCGCTCAGCCACCCCGCGGCGAAGGCGTCGCCCGCACCGACGGTCTCGACGACCGGGACGCTCAGCGCGTCCGCCCACGCCCTCCCGCCCTGCCCGTGGACGCTGGCACCGGTCGCACCGTCCTTCACGACGAGGACCGTGGGCTCGGGCAGCAGCTCCCTGACCTCCTCCGCCCTGTCGGTGCCCCACAGCGTGGCCGCCTCGTCGCGGCCGACGAAGACGATGTCGGCCCGCCGCGCGATCGCGGCCAGCTCTCCGGCCGCCTCGGCCACGGACCAGAGCCCGGGGCGGTAGTTCACGTCGAAGCTGACGGCCGCGGGCCCCAGAATCCGGTCCCCCACCACGCCGTGTGTGAGCCGCAGGCACGATTCGCTGAGTGCGGGCGTCGTGCCGCTGAGGTGCACCACACGTGCGCCGTGCGCCGCCGAGGGGGCGATGCTCGTCACGTCCAGACGCGAGGCGGCCGAGCCCCTGCGGTAGTAGTGGACCCGGGTGGACCGCCCTTGCGGGTCCTTGGCGTAGATGCCCGTCGGCGCATCCTCGTCCGTGACGACGAACGAGGTGTCGACGCCCGCCCCCTCGAGTTCGTCGAGGACGATGCGACCGAAGGGGTCGGCGCCCAGCGCACTCACCCAGCGTGAGCGGTGGCCCAGCCGTGCGAGCGAGACCGCCACGTTCGACTCCGCGCCCCCGACGCGCAGGACGAAGCGCGAGTCGGCGGTGATGGATCTCGCGTCCTCGGGAACGAGCATGGCCATGCTTTCGCCGATGCAGACCGCATCGGCCGGAATATCAGTCACGCGTGACGCCTTTCCAGAAGTTCCCGTCGCACTCCACGCGGTTCACCGCTTCGCCCCGCGAAGCCGTGACACACCGCGTACGGGCCGTACCGCCGGCCACCGGTCGGGGACACTACGCCTCGTGGCCTCCCGCGCCGAAGGGCGGGAAGCCGTATCCGGTGAAAGCCCCCGCCCGTTCGCGTACGCGTACCCCGGTGGCGGGTGTCCGGCCTCGCCCACCGTCGTATTTCCGGCCGGAGGACCGAGGCCCGTGCCGGTGGCGGGGGACTCAGTGCGCGTGGTGCGGTACTCCGTTCCGCTTCCCCGGTCCCCCGTTGCCGCCCCCTCGTGCAGTGAAGACGCCGTCTTCGGCCGGGAAATCGGGACGGCGAATATGTGTTGAAGGCATATTGATTCTTTTGCAATGGCGAGAATTCGGAGCAACGGGACGGAGGGCCGTCTTGCCGCCCGCCGAAGGGCCCTGATGTGATGAAGATGCGGGACCGGCACGGCTGGGGTGCGCCGGTGTCCGTGGGGTGGCAGCAGGCAGCTGCACAGGGGCCCTCAGGAGGGACGCTTTTCATGGGCGAGGACATAGGGGCGCACGGGGTCCGGTTCCGGATTCTGGGCTCGTTCGAATGCTGGGACGGACAGGATCGCGTCCGGGTGGGTGGTCCCGTGCACGAAAGGGTGCTGGTCACGCTGCTTCTGGAGCCGCAACGCGTGCTTCCCGTCTTCCGGCTGGTCGAGGCAGTCTGGGACGAGAACGCGCCCGCCACCGCCGCCCATCAGGTGCGCAAGGCGGTCGCCGAGCTACGCCAGCGGATCCCCGACGGGCGGAACCTCATCGTCACCGAGGGGCCCGGCTACCGGGCGCTGACGACACCCGGACAGGTGGACCTCAGCAGGTTCACCGACGGGCTGAAACAAGCCAGGGAGGCGACCGCGGCCGGGCAGAGCGCATACGCCGCCACAGCGCTGCGCGAGGCGCTCGACCTGTGGCGGGGCCCTCTGCTCTCGGGCAGCGGCGGCTCCGTGCTCAGCGCCGCTTCCGCAGCGCTCGAGGAGCGCCGGCTGACCGCGGTGGAGCAGCTCTTCGATCTGCGGCTCGCGGCGGGCGAGAACGGTGAACTCATCGGTGAATTACGCGAGTTCATCGAGGCGAATCCACTGAGGGAAACCCTGCGCGGACAGCTCATGCTCGCCCTCTTCCGGTCCGGTCGGCAGGCCGAGGCCCTGGAGGAGTTCGCCAAGGTCCGCGAGTTCCTGGTCGACGAACTCGGCATCGGTCCGGGGGACGCCCTCACCGACCTGCACCACGCCATCCTGCGGAACAGCCCCGAGCTCGCCGCACCGCCCCAGCCGGCGGGGCCCGCCCCGTTCTCCCCGGAGGGCACGCCCTCCACCCTCCCCTACGACCTGCGGGACTTCACCGGCCGAGAGGAGGAGGTCCGTCAGCTGCTCGGGTTCGTGGACGAGGCACCGGGCACCGGACCACTCATCGTGGCCATCGACGGCATGGGCGGCAGTGGGAAGACCTCTCTGGCCGTGCGGGCCGCCCATCAGCTCGCCGATCGTTACCCCGACGCACAACTCCACCTCGATCTGCGCGGCTTCACCCCCAGCGAGCAGCCGTTGACCGCGGGGGCCGCGGCCGAGGCCCTGTTACGCATGCTGGGCGCCCCCGGCGAACGCATCCCCGACGACGCGGAGGGCCGCATCGCCCTGTGGCGGCGCACCATGAGCTCCCGCCGGATGATCCTGCTGCTCGACAACGCGGTCGACGAGTCCCAGGTCAGGCCGCTCCTCGCGTCCCCCACCCAGACGCTCGTCCTGGTCACCAGCCGCGCCCTGCTCGTGGACCTGGACGCCGCTCACACCGTGTCCCTCGGCGTCATGCCCCCGCACGACAGCGTCGCCCTCGTCGAGGGGGTCCTCGGCAGCACCCGTGCCCGTGCCGAGCCCGAGGCCGTCGCGCAGCTCGCCGAGCTCTGCGGCCATCTGCCGCTCGCACTGCGCATCGCCGCCGCCCGCCTGCGCAAGCGACCCCGCTGGACCGTGCGCTACCTCGTCGACCGGCTCCGCGACGACGCCCACCGGCTGGCCGAGCTCAATTCGGGCGAACGCAGCGTCGAGGTGACCCTGCGCCTCTCCTACGAGGGCCTGTCGGCCGAGACGCGGGAGGCGTTCCGCCTGCTGGGCCAGCATCCCGGGGCCGAGATCGAGGTGTACGCGGCCGGGGCCCTGCTCGACAAACAGGCCCGGGACGCGGAGGACGTGCTGGAGTACCTCCTCGACATGCACCTGTTGCAGCAGCACGAGACCGGCCGTTACGCCTTCCACGACCTGGTCCGCAGCTTCGCCCAGAACCTCTCGCGCGGCAGCGGCCCTACGCCGGGGGCAGGCGCCGGGAGTCCGGGTGACGAGGAGGCCGCCCGAGCCGTACGGCGCCTCCTCGACTTCGCCCTGGGCGCCACCGACGCGGCCTGCGACCTCCTCTTCCCGGGGCGGGCCCGGATACGGAACTCCGAGCACCGGTGGGAGGGCGAGCTCCCGCCCCTGGACACCCCGGAGCAGGCCAGGCTCTGGCTGGAGCGGGAACAGAACTCGTTGCTGGCCGCCGTGTCCCTGGCGTACCGCTGGGAACTCGACCGTCATGTCGGATTGCTCACCGCCAACGTTGTCTTCCCACTGGACCTGCGCGGACGGCTGGAGGAGTTCCGGGAACTGAGCCGCATCGCGGTCGCGGCCTCCCGCAGGCTCGGTGACCACGCGCTGTTGCGACTGAGCCTGTCCAACCTCGCCGTCGCCTGCTGGAAGCTCGGGCGTTTCGAGGAGGGCATAGAGATGTCCGAGGAGGCGTTCGCGCTGGCCGTCAGTCTCGCCGACCGGCGCGGCGAGGCCAAGGACACCGGCGTCCTCGGGCTCCTGCTGAGCGCCCTGGGACGGTACGCCGAGGCGCTGCCGCGGCTGGAACGGTCCATCGCGATCAAGCGGGAACTCGGCGCCGAGCGGGCGGAGGCCGAGTCCCTCACCAGTCTCAGCAATCTGTACGCCGAGTGGGGCCGCTTCCCCGAGGCCGTGGAGGCCGCCACCCGCGCCGTCAGGCTGTCGCGCAGCATCGGGGCGGTCGACAAGGAGGTCGAGGGCCTCACCGATCTCGCGGTCGCCCGGCTGGGTCTGGGCGCGGTCGACGACGCCGCGGACCTGCTGCGGCGGGCCCGCAAGCTGGCTCTGGACGTGATGTCGCCCGCCGACATGTCACTGCTGCTCGCCCTGTCCGCGGAGACCGCCGACCGGCTCGGCGAGTCGGCGCAGGCCACGGAGTGGGCCGACTCCGCGCTCCAGCTCGGGGACCTGAGCGGCGCACCGATGCGGGAGGCGGCCGTCGGCAACATCGTCGGGCGCATGCACAGCCGCAGGGGCAGGTACGTCCTGGCCCTCGAACTCCACCAGCAGGCGTACCGTGCCGCCTCCGGTGTCGGCTACCGCGTGGAGGAGGCGCGCGCGCGGGCGGGCATGGGGCAGGCCCTCGACCACCTCGGCGAACACGAGGCGGCCCGGACCCATCGCGCCTCCGCGGATCGGGCGTTCGACGCGATGGGCATCCCGAGGGACGGATGACCCGACGGCCCTCCGGGAACCCCTGTGCGGTCGCGTACTCCGGATCCCGGCGGACGCTCGTCGGCACGGACGCGGATGCCCCGCTCCCGTGGTGGGGAGCAGGGCATCCGCTGGACAGGCACCGAGGTGTGAGGGCCATCAGGCAGGGGGCGAACCAGGATCAGGCCGCGAGGTTGGGCCCCTCACCCGAGACGGGCGCGACGTTGGGGCCCTCGCCGGACGCGTTGGGGCCCTCGCCGGACGTCGGAGCGATGTTGGGACCCTCGCCGGATGTGGGCACGAGGTCCGGACCCTCACCCGAGGTCGGCGCGACGTTGGGCCCCTCACCCGAGACGGGCACGAGGTTCGGGCCCTCACCCGAGGTCGGCGCGATGTTCGGACCCTCACCGGACACCGGCGCGATGTTCGGGCCCTCGCCGCTGTCCGTGACATGCGCGATGGTGACCGCGGAAGCGTGCGCCGTGCGGTCCGTCGTGGCCTCTGCGGCGACCGCGCCGCCGGCCCCCAGCGTGAGGACGGCCGCCGTGACGATTCCCGCGAACGTGAGCGCCGTGTTCCGCATCTGATTTCCCGCCTTCTGATGTGTCCTGCCTGGGCTTTCCTGCTGACAGGAACGACATTCGCGGGACCCGCTCCCGGCCTGTTCCACATCCGCTACCGGTCTGCGCGGCCCGAAGGGAACGGAGCGGGAAACCACCTCGCACACAGGGGAAGAGCGCTGGTGGAGGGCCTCTGGATCCGGGATGCGCGAAGGGCGCGCCGGCCCGGCCGGCAGGCCCCGCGCGACACGGGGGTGTACGGGCTCAGGCCAGCCGGTCGCGAACGGCCGCGGTCCGGCCGGTGAGTTCGGCAGGCGTGAGGGCCGTCACCAGCACGTGCCCGTCCCGCAGTTCCCGTACGCCGGCCAGCAGCGTGATGTCGTGGGGCACGTCGTCCGGACAGGGCAGCGGTACGGCCGCCGCGCAGCCGACGAGCACCGGCGCCTCCATCGGCTTCCCCGCCAGGGCGCGCACCAGTTCCCGCTCGGGCGCCAGCCCCGTCGTGAGCTCGATGAGCCGGGACACGGGCCGGCTCGCCTGCCGCGTGAGCGCGTTGATGATGCGGGGGCCTCGACCGGTGTGCGCGATACGGGTGAAGGCGTATCCGAACTCGTAACCCGCGAGGTCGAGCAGTCCGGTGGCCAGGGCCCTGATCTCGGCCTCCTCCTGGCCCGTGAGCGGGGCCGGGAAGGTATGGAGGGGAGCGTGCGCGGGGCGGGTGACGTCGTCGCCCGGCCCACCACCGGAGGCCGCCGGTCCCCCCGGGTCCCCGGTCGTGTCCGTACGGCGCAGCTCGACGATGCCGGTGACCCGGTGCATCCCTTCCGCCGTCAGCGTCTCCACGCCGTATTCGATGTCGTGGGCGGGCGATGGCTCCCAGGACCCCGCGGGCAGCGCGACCGCCTCCCACTGGGGGCCGCTGCGGGTCAGCAGGCCCCGGATCTCGGAGGGGTCGGCCAGCAGCCGGGCCACGGCGGCCGGGTTCGGGGACAGGCCGAGGTGTTCGGCCGTCTCCAGTACGGCCGGCAGGGCGCTCGCCTCTCCGCAGGCGATGAGCCTGCTCACCCGGTGGGTGCGGGCGAGGTCGACGAGGTGCTCGCGGAGCGCGTCGTCGTCCCGGAACCCGGTCGTGTCGGTGAGGGTCAGGACGTCGAAGCCGGCCTCCGTCGCCTCCGCCACCAGACGGGGTGACGGGGCGACGAGGAGGATCCGCCTCGGATCGGGGTGACCGGATCCTGCTGGTGACGTCATGGCCGTGCGCCCGTGTCCTGTGGGGTGGGGGCGTCGGTGGGGGTATCCGCCAGGAGGACGTCGGCGAGCACGCCGCCCTTCCCCCAGTGGCCGGGTTCCACGTCCCGCACGATGACGGTGACGGCCTCCTTGGGGCACCCCGCTATGCGGGACACGCTGGCGGTCAGCTCACTGACCAGCTCCTCACGTTGGGCACGGTCGTTGCCTTTCCACCAGTCCACGGAAATCACGGGCACGGGAAGCTCCTCTGCTCGATGTCTGACGAGTCGGTGTGCGAGGTGGCGGTCGCACCCCCGGCTCCGGACTCCGGGAAGCCGGTGTCCGGCGGGGGTGGTCTCCGGCGAGTGTGGATGTGCCCGTTCCCGTTCGTTTCCCGCCACGTTCCCTCCTCGTTCCGGCCCGGCCGCCGGGGGCCGGAGGGGAGGGAACGGGCCGGGACTCCGGCGGGAAGGCGGACCGGCAGGCTCTGTCCCAGTCAAGAGGCCCGCCCCGCCACTGGAGCCACGATGAGCCTGCTCAGTCCGACGAAACCGGAGCCGAATCCGGTCCCCGGCCCCGCGTCCGGCACCGCCCCCGAGGGGGGCCCCGGGACGACGGGCGCAACCCCCGCCTCCCCCACCCCGCGTCTTCTGCGCACGCTTCGCGAGGACCTCCACGTCGTCGTCGCACGGGACCCGTCCGTGCGGGGCACGAAGGAGGCCGTGCTCCATCCCGCCCTCACCGCGCTGTGGGCGCACCGGGTCGCCCACCGCATGCACGGCAGAAGGATGCGGATGCCGGCCCGGCTGCTCGCCCGGTGGGCGAGGCGGGTGACGGCCGTCGAGATCCATCCGGGCGCCGTGCTGGGACGCCGGGTGTTCATCGACCACGGTGCCGGCGTGGTGATCGGCGAGACCGCCGTGGTCGGCGACGACGTGACGATGTACCACCAGGTCACCCTGGGTGCGGTCGGCTGGTGGAGCGACAACAAGCGGCCGGAGGGCGACCGCCGCCACCCCGTCGTCGGCAGCGGAGTCGTCCTCGGTGCCAACTGCACGGTCCTCGGGCCGGTGACCGTCGGGGACCGCGCGGTCATCGGCGCGCAGGCCCTCGTCAACAAGGACGTCCCCGGCGGTGCGCGGGTGCTCGCGCCCACCGCCGTCATCAAGGAGCCGGGCCGCAAGCCGGAACTGATGGAGGACGTGTTCACCGTCATCGCCTCCGCGGGCTCCTGGTGACGCTCCAGGCCTCCGTGCACCCGTACGCCCTCACCGGCTCCACCCACTCCCCCGACTCCTCCCGATTGCGAGAGATGAGAACCGTGACGACCACCGCACAGGCCCCCCTGGCCCCCATCGCCCCCGTCCGCCCCGCGGTCGCCTCCCGCGTCGAGGACCTGGTCGGATCCACCCCGCTGCTGGAACTGCGCCTGCGGGATCTGGCTCCCGGCGCCCGCGTGCTGGCGAAGCTGGAGTCCGCCAACCCGATGTCCTCCAGCAAGGACCGTGCGGCCCTCTACATGCTGCGCGCCGCCGAGGACCGCGGCGACCTCCCGCCCGGCGGCACCGTCATCGAGGCCACCTCCGGCAACACCGGCATCTCGCTGGCCGCCTTCGCCGCCTCCCGCGGTTACCGCTGTGTGATCGTGCTGCCGGACAACGCCACCACCGAACGGGTCAAGCTGCTGCGGGCCTTCGGGGCGGAGATCGTCCAGACGCCGAGCGCGCTCGGCTACCCGGGTGCGATCGCCGAGGCCGAGCGGCTCCACGCCGCCACCCTCGGTTCCTGGTTCCCGTGCCAGCACGAGAACCAGGACAACGTCCGCGCGCACTACGAGACCACGGGCCCCGAGATCCACTCCGCCGTCGCCTCGACCGGCCGCCGCATCGCCGCCTTCGTGTGCGCGGTTGGCACCGGCGGCACCCTGACCGGCGTCGCCCGCCACCTCAAGGAGCAGGACCCGGACGTGAGGGTGATAGCCGTCGAGCCGGAGAAGTCGCCGATCCTCTCCCAGGGGTACGCGGGCCAGCACCGCATCCCCGGACTCAACGGCGGTTTCGTCGCCGACACCACCGACGTCACGCTCATCGACGAGGTACTCGCCGTCTCCGACGAGGACGCGCTCCTCACCGCACGGCGGCTCGCCCGCGGCCAGGGCCTGTTCGCCGGGGTCTCCTCCGGTGCGGCCACCTGTGCCGCCGAACTGATCGCCCGTAGGCCGGAGTTCGCCGACAGCCTCGTGGTGACGCTGCTACCGGACACCGGGGAGCGCTACCTGAGCATGTGGGAGGCCTGAGCATGAGTCACGCGATGTTCCGGGCGTACGCCGACGCGGTGAAGGCCGAGATCGGGGTGGCCACGACCACCCGTTTCATCGCCCTGGCGGAGACGACCGACGGCCGCTTCGGACTCTTCCACCACTCGATGCTCCCGGGCGCCGGGGGTGCCGACCCGCACTACCACTCCCGGATCTCCGAGTCCTTCTACGTGCTGTCGGGCGAGGTGCGCCTGCACGACGGAACCGGTTGGCGCACCGCCAGGGCGGGCGACTTCCTGCACGTGCCGGAGAACGCCGTGCACGGCTTCCGCAACGAGAGCGGCTCCCTCGCGGAGATGCTGATCCTCTTCACGCCGGCGGAGCACCGGGAGGGCTACTTCCAGGGCCTGGCGGATCTGCTCGCCGACGGCAACCGCCCGTCCCGCGAGGCGATGGTCGCCCTGATGGAGAAGTACGACCAGTACGAGGTCGAAGCCCCCGACACGGACCACGACCACCCGCACTCCCGTGAAGACGGGGCCGGCCACCACCACGGCCCCGGCGACACCCACACGCGTGTTCACGCCTGACCGGACCGGCTGCACCCGCACCCCCCGGACCCCCGCCTCATCCTCGACGAGGAGAAACCCGTCATGAACCTCACCAACTGGGGCCGCTTCGGCCTCCTGGCCGCCCTGTGGGGCTGCAGCTTCGCCTTCATCAAGATGTCGCTGGAGGCGTTCGCCCCGCTCCAGCTCGCCTCCGGCCGTCTGATCGTCGGCACGCTCGTCGTCCTGGCGATCCTGGCCCTGAAGCGGCTGAGCCTGCCCTCCCGCACACTCTGGGGACACATCGCCGTAGCTTCGGTCTTCGGAAACGTCATCCCCTTCACCCTCTTCGCCATCGGTGAGCAGCACACCACCGCGACCACCGCCGGAGTCATCCAGGGCGCGACGCCGCTCATCACGATGGGCGTCGCGGCCCTCGCGCTCTCCGAGGAGCGGCCGACGACCCGCAAGGTGGTGGGTCTGATCGGCGGGTTCATCGGTCTGGTCGTGGTCGTCGGGCCGTGGAACACCGACGGGTTCGGCACCCTCGGCGGTCAGCTGGCCTGTGTCGGCGCCGCGGCGAGCTACGCCGTCAGCTTCGTGTACGTGCGCCGCTTCATCGGACCCCACAAGCTGCCGGCCCTGTCGGTGACCGCCGCCCAGCTCGGCTCCGCCGCCGTCATCACCGTGGTGGTGACCACCTTCATGACCGGCTGGACTCTGCACGGCGACCTCACCGCCAAGCCGCTGCTCGCCCTGCTGGTACTCGGCGCCGCCTCCACCGGTCTCGCGTTCGCCCTGCTCAACCGGCTGATCGCGGACGCCGGTCCGACGACGGCGTCCGGGGTGAACTACCTCGTGCCGGTGTTCTCGGTGGTCGTCGGTGTGCTCGCCCTCGGTGAGCCGCTGACGTGGAACGTGCCGGTGGGAGGCATCGTCGTCATCGCGGCGCTCGCGCTGGCCGAGGGCCGCATCTCCGCCCTGTCCAGGCGGACGGAGGCCGCGCCGCCCGCACCTGCGGCGCCTGCCCCCGTACCGGAGAAGGCCGCCTCGTAGGCAGCCGCGCGCACAGCGCACCACACCGAGCCGGGGCCGGCGCGGACACCCTTCCGGGTGCCTGCGCCGGCCCCGGCTCGTTGCCGCGCCACGACGTATCAACTCGGCTTTTTGGCAAGCGAGTTGATGTTCCTGGGTGATCCGGGACGCTTCCCGGTCATGTCCCTCGCACGGGTAGCGGAGCGGGAGTGCGCCGGGATCGCCCGGAGCGAGCCTGGGGTCACAGGACGAGGGGAAGCACCGAACCCTCTTCGCTCCCTCCCCCACCCTCAAGGAGCACACCGCACATGCACGCATCCACTTCGGGAACCCTCGCGGCGATCCCCCTCGGGGACGCCCGCATCATCGCCTCCGCCGCATTCGACTTCGCCCCGCTGCCCGGCCGGCGGACCATGCTCGCGACCCCGGTGAGCCCCGCCGCCGGCGCCACTCACGTCACTCTGCACGTCGTGCGCGTCGCGGCGGGCGAGTCCTTCACCCCGGAGAGGAGCACCGAGGAGGAGAACACCGTGGTCGTCTTCTCCGGCCTGGGCACCGCGACGGTCGGCTCCCGCAGCCACGGTGTGGCCCGCGGCCACGCCGTGTACGCACCCACCGGGCAGTCCCTGACCCTTACCGCCGACGCGCAGGTCCCGGCCGCCGGCGGCGAGGGCGGCCTGACCGCCTACGTCTGGCGCACCCCCCTGGCCGCCGGACGCCGTCCCGGCACGGACCCCGAGCCGTTCTCCAGCCTCTGGGACGAGACGACCCAGCTGCGCGGCTTCGGCGGCACCGGCCAGATCACCCCGGACGCCGACCGCGCCACCATGAACTTCGTCTTCTGGCCCGGCAACGGCAGCAGCCAGCTGTGTCTGCACTGCGGCATCCAGCAGCCGGGCCAGACCTTCAACGTCCACCTGCACCCCGACAGCGACGAGGCGTTCATCGCCTTCGAGGGCATCGGGCAGATGTACCTGCGCGACCGCTGGATCGACGTCGAGGCCGGGGACGTCCTGTACGCCGCGCCCGGCGTCCTGCACGGCGCGCGCAACCCGCACACCGGCCCCGAGGCCCGGCGCTTCGTGACCTGCGGCGGCCCCAGCCCGTACGACCCGGCGCTCTACTCCGCCGCCGGCCTCTCCTCCGACGTCAGGTGATCTGAGCCATGTGCCGCATCCACGGATCCTTCCACGCCCGCACCACCGCCCAGGAAATGCGCGACGTCGCCGCCCTCCAGCACCACGGCGGGCCCGACGCCCAGTCCTTCGCCCAGCACTCCGGCTGGGCACTCGGCAACAACCGGCTGTCGATCATGGACCCCGAGGGCGGCGCCCAGCCGTACCGCCTCGGTGAGATCACCGTCGTCTTCAACGGCGAGCTCTACAACCACGACCGGCTGCGCACCGAACTCATACGGCAGGGCTTCCACTTCGAGGACCGCTGCGACGGCTCGATCCTGCCGGCGCTGTACCTCACCTACGGCGAACGGTTCGCCGAACAACTGGACGGCATGTTCTCCGTGGCCGTCATGGACCTGCGCTCCGCCCCGCGTCTGGTGATCGCCACCGACGC
The DNA here is from genome assembly GCF_035946055.1 of Streptomyces sp. NBC_01341. Lineage (NCBI taxonomy): Bacteria > Bacillati > Actinomycetota > Actinomycetes > Kitasatosporales > Streptomycetaceae > Streptomyces > Streptomyces sp. NBC_01341. The sequence continues at coordinate 1,752,502 of NZ_CP108364.1, forward strand.
CTCCGGCATGAAGCCCCTCTACTACCACTGGGAGGAGCGCAGCGGCCGGTTCCACTTCGCCTCGGAGCTCCCCGCGCTGCTCGGCTTCACCGACGTACGCCCCTACGAGGACGAACTGGGTCTGCACACCTACCTGTCGGCGAAGACGCCCTTCGGCCAGCGCACCATGTTCCAGGGCATCGACGTGCTGCCGCCGGCCGCCACCGCGGTCGTCACCCGCGAGGAGGGCCTGCACCTCACCACCCGGCGGATGGGGTACGAGAGCGCGCCCCCGGTCCGCGAGGAGCGCAGTCTCGCGCAGACGGGCGGAGAGCTGCGGGATCTGCTGGCCCGCGAAGTGTCCAGGCTGCTGATCGCGGACGCCCCGGTCGCGGCGATCACCTCCGGCGGTCTCGACTCCAGCCTGGTCACCGCGCTCGCCGCCCGGACCCTGCGGGACCGCGGGGCGTCCGGCGCCCTGCACACCTTCAACATCGCCTACACGGGCGACTGGCCGGGCGACGAGCGTGTCTTCGCCGACGAGGTGTCACGGCACACCGGCACCGTCCACCACCAGGTGGAGATCGACCCGGCCACCTTCCCCGACCTGATGGGCGACGTCGTACGGCATCTGGGCCAGCCCAACGCCGACCCGATCACGCTCAGCACCTTCTCGCTCTTCCGGGCGGTCCGCGACGCGGGGTTCAAGGTCGCCCTCACCGGCGACGCGGCCGACGAACTCTTCGGCGGGTACTCGCGCATGACGCAGGCCGTCGCCGCGCCCGAGGGCTCGGACTGGGCCGGCGCCTATCTCGACCACCTCGCCGCCGTGCCGCGTTCCCTGCGCGATCACCTGTACACCGGTGACTACGCCGCCCGGGTGCGCTCCCACGGGACGGCCATGCCGCCCGGCCTCACCGAGACGCTCGCGCACGGCGCGGGCAGCCGTCTCCAGCGGATCTCCCGCATCGAGCAGCGCTACCGGCTGCCCGCCTACCACCTGCGCCGTGTCGACCACCTGTCGATGGCGAGCTCCGTGGAGGCCAGGCTGCCGTTCTGCCAGCCGAGCATCGTGCGCTACGCGGCGACGCTGCCCGACCACCACCGCACCGTCCCCGGCACGGGTGTCAAGCGCGCTCTCTACCGGGCCGCGGACGGCCTGCTTCCGGACAGTGTCCTGAACCGCCCCAAGCAGCCGTTCACCCTGCCGATCACGGCGATGCTGGCCCCCGGGCAGCGGCTGTGGGCCATGGCCCGCGACGTGCTGTCCCCGCAGGCGCTGCGTGCCGACGGGAGGATGCGGTACGAGGCGGTGGACGCCCTGTTCGCCGAGCAGGCGGTCAAGCCGTCCGACCAGGTGTCACTGGCCCTGTGGGCGCTGATGTCGCATCAGATGTGGCGCACCGAGTTCTTCGGCGCGGCCGCCGGGGCCTCGCTGCGCACTCCGGAGCCGGCGGGGGCGGTCGTATGAACGTCTCCCTGGCCAAGGCGCACGGCGCGCCCTGCCCCACCGTCGTCCTGGACGGCCGTGTGTTCCCGGAGTCCGAGCCCGAACTGCTGGACGCGCTGGCCGGCCTACGGGCGGACCTGAGCGGGCAGGGCGCGGGCGACGTGCTGAAGAACGCGATCGTACGGCCCTCCCGCCACCCGTTGTTCGACCTCGACTACCGGTTCGTGCAGTCCCTCCCGCAGAGCCACGACAGCTTCGACCTACGCGGCTCCTGCGGTCACTCGATCCTGGCCGCCGTCGAGGCGGCGGCGCGCACCGGCATGATCCAGCCGCTCGTGCCGGGCTGCCGGGTCCGGGTCAACGTCCTGAACAACGGCGACAACGTGGTGTGCGAGACGGAGGAGACCTCCGACGGCGGCACCCGGTTCACCGCCCACTTCCTGTGCTCTCCACCCCTGAGGCTGCCCGAACTGCTGATGACGGGCGAGCCGGTCACGCACGTCCCCTTCGAAGGCCGTTCCGTTCCCGTGTCACTGGTGTCGATGGGCAACCCGTACGCCTTCGTCGACGCCTCCCACCTCGGGGTCGGCGGACCCGACGCGCTCTTCGCGGACGATCCGAGACTGTTCACCGCCATGACGCGGCTGCGGGTCGCGGTCTGCGAGTCGCAGGGGTGGGACACCTTCGGAGCCTTCCCGAAGATCGCCGCTCTGTTGCCGCAGGACGGCGGCGGACTGTTCGTACGGGCCGTGTCGGTCCCCTCGTGGCATCCCACGGTCGCCCTGACCGGTGCGATCTGCCTGGGTGCGGCCGCCGGGATCGTGGGCTCGGTGCCCTGGTCACTGGCCGGGACGTCGGCGCAGGACCCCGACGCCCTGCTGTCGGTGCGCACCCCCGGCGGGTGCGTGCGGGTCGCCGCCCACTCGACGCTCGGCCCCGACGACGTGCGCAGGCTCGCCTGGGTGTCGGTGGCCGAGAAGCAGGTCGACTACCGGGGGCTGCTGCCGCGTTCGCGGTCCGTCACCCCACGGACCGGCTCCGTCGCCGGGGACCGCACTCCCGTGCTCGCCACGTCCGACCACTCATCCGAGGAGACACCGTGGGTTCCGCTGACAGCCTGACCGCCGTGCGCGGGAGCACCGTGCCCCCCGCGCTCCCCGACACGTACGCCGACCCGTTCGTGGAGGCCGGCACCGCCCGGGGCCACGCCTTCCGTACCACCCCCCTCCTCCCTTCGCCCGAGGTGCTGAGCCGTCTGTCCGCGTGTGCCGAGGCGGCCGACCTCAGCGGGGAGCCCGACCGGGAGGCCGTCGCCGTGCTGCGCGAGAGCGGCCTGCTGGCGCTCGTCGTCCCCACGTCCCACGGCGGTGCCGGAGCGGACGCGGTGGCGCTCAACTCCTGTGTCGAACACGTCGCGTCGGTGAACGCCTCCGCCGCGATCATGCTCTTCCAGCACTGCGCCGTCACCAGCCGGATCGTGGAGAACGGCACCCCCGCCCAGCACCGCGAAGTCCTGCCCAGGCTGGCCGACGGCCGGTGGCTGGCGGCTTCCGCCTGGTCGGAGAGCGGAGCCGGTGCCGCCAAGAAGAACCTCTCGACCAGAGCCCACCGCACCACCGGCGGCGACTGGCTGCTCGACGGCGCCAAGTCCTTCACCACGAGCGCGGGGCTGGCCGACGTCTATCTGGTCCTGGCCCAGTCGCAGGAGGAATCCGCACCGTCCGCCTCGGCGCAGGACACCGGGTACGGCGCCGCCGGGCAGACGTTCTTCCTGATCCCCGGCGACCATGCGGGCCTGCTGCCCGACACCTCGATGCGGCTGGCCGGGATGCGCGGCTCCGCCACGGGGTTCGTGTCGGTGCGGGAGTGCCGCGTCCCCGACACCGCACGGCTGGGCGCGACGGGCGTCGCCGCGTCCATCATCGCCCGGGTCCGGGACAGCGGCGCGACGCTCGGCGCGGTCGCCGTCGGGATCGCCCAGGCGGCGCTCGACGCCGCGCACGAGCACGCGGCGCGGCGCGGGCTCTACGCCCACCAGGCGGTGCGCCACCGGCTGGTGGACCTGACGACCCAGGTCGAGACCGCCCGCGCGGTGGTGGAACGCGCCGGCCGCCGCACCTCGGCCGACCCCGGCCTGACCACCCTGCACTCCAAGCTGGCGGCCTCCGCGACGGCCGAGCGGGTCGTGGCGGACGTGGCGCAGTTCCTCGGCTCGGCGGGCTACGTCGAGACGCACCCGATCAACCGGTTCGGGCGCGACGCCCGTGCCGTCGCCCTGATGGGACCGACCAACGACCTCTGCAAGGAATTGGTGAGTCTGCCGTGGAACCGTTGAACACCGCCTCGTCCCGTATGTCCACGACCTCCCGTCACACCTCCGCCCCGGAGGCGGACCTGGTGGTGCAGGGGGGCCTGCTCGTCACCCCCGAGGGGGTCCGCGAGGGTGCCGTCGTCCTCCGCGACGGCCGCGTCGACTCCCTCGTCGCCCCCGGCGACCCGCTGCCCCCGGGGCCGCGCCTGGACGCCGCCGGCCGGTACGTCCTGCCGGGCCTCATCGACTCGCACGTGCACTTCCGCACTCCGGGTCTCGAACACAAGGAGACGTGGGAGAACGGCAGCCGTGCAGCTCTCGCGGGCGGCGTCACCACGGTGATGGACATGCCCAACACCCGCCCGCCGTCCCTCGACACGGCCTCCCTGCGGGCCAAGGCCGCCCTGATCGCCGGTCGGTCCTACGTGGACCACCGCTTCCACATGGGGGCCGACCCGGACCACCCGGAGGTCCTCGCCGGCCTGGACCCGGCGGTGGCGACCTCGGCGAAGGCCTTCATGGCCGGGCACCACACCGCGCCCGTGGTCTTCCGCGAGGCGCACCAGTTGGAGGCGGCCTTCGCGGCCGCCGCGCGCGGCGGCGTACGCCTCGTGCTGCACGCCGAGGACCAGCACGTCTTCGACCTGCTGGACTCCCGCGGCGGGGACCCCGAATCCTACGACGCGTACGAGCCGCACCGCCCACGCTCCGGGGCGATCGTGGCCGTCGCCAAGGTCGTGCACCTGGCCCGCACGTACGGCACCAAGGTGCACGTGCTGCACGTGTCGTCGGCGGAGGAGACCGACATGCTTGCGGCCGCGGCGGGCGAGGGGCTGCCGATCTCCTTCGAAGTCACCGGCCACCACCTGTCGTTCACCGACCACGACACCGCCCGGCGCGGACCGCGCACCCGGCTGTCCCCCGCCATCCGTGCCCCGCGCGACCGGGAACGCCTGTGGCAGGCGGTGCTCAGCGGCGAGGCCGCCACCATCGGCAGCGACCACGCCCCGCACACCGTCGAGGAGAAGAACCGTCCGCCGGCCGAGGCACCGCCCGGTCTGCCGGGCGTGCAGGAGCTCGCCGTGTCCGTGTGGACGGGCATGCTCGCCCGGGGCATCCAGGCCGACGCGGCGGCCGCGCACCTGGCCCGCCTGATGGGCTCGGGGCCGGCGGACCTGTTCGGGCTGGCGGGCAAGGGCCGTCTCGCGGTCGGCGCGGACGCCGACCTCGCGCTCCTCGATCCGGACGCGCGCTGGCAGCTGTCCGCGAAGCACGTGCAGTCCCTGTGCGGCTGGTCGGCGTACGAGGGCTGGATGTTCACCGGGCGGTTCACGACGGTGGTGACCGGCGGCCGCATCGCCTGGGACCTGGCCCGGGGGACGGTGGGTGAACCGCTCGGCCGATGGCTGCCGGGACCGGAGCGGCCTCGGCCCGCGGCGGTGCCGCCCGCCGTGGCGGAGCGCGAGCCGGAGCTGGAAGGGGCGTCCCGATGAGTGCCACGACTCTGCTCACGGAATCCGGCGCACCGTCCGCCGGCACGATGGGCGGCCGGGACCGCGAGGCACCGTCCGGCGGTGCCCGCCGGGCCCCCGAGGCGGCCGGTTCGGTCATGTCCCGCGACATCCCGGCCGACGAGTTCCGCGCGGCCATGGCCTCACTCGCCGCCCCGGTCACCGTCGTGACGTGCTACGACGACACGGGCAGCCCGCGGGGCCTGACGGCCAGTGCGGTGTCCTCATTGTCGCTGGACCCGCCGCTCCTGCTGGTCTGCCTGGACCGGGGCTCGCGCACCCACGACGTGCTGACCGGTGCGGCCGCCTTCACGGTCCATCTGCTCGGCCCGGAGAACGAGGCCCTGGCGAAGAAGTTCGCCGGCCCCACCGGACAGCGCTTCGAGGACGTCTCGCTCGCCACCGGGCCCGTCTCCCGCCATGCCCCGCAACTTGCCGACAGCGCACTGCGGTTGACGTGCGCGCGGCACGACGTGATCGAGGCGGGCGATCACACGATCCTGGTCGGCCGGGTCGCGGTCGCCGACTGCCTGGGCCGCCCGGCCGGTGGCCTGGTCTGGCACCACAGGGGCTTCGCCCACGCGCGGCCGGCGGAGGCACGCTGAGCGGGCGGGCGCGGTGCCGTCCGCGCTTCCGGCGGCGACGCCGCGAGGTGGGTGCACGGACGCGGGGAGGGCGCAGGACGAGCGGCGGCCCGGCCGGTCCCCCGGCCGGGCCGCCGCCGCGTCCGGGTGTGCGGCACGGACGCCGGCACGGGCGTCAGGACGGCGGCGCCGGCCGTGCCCCCGCCGTGTCTCCCGGCCCGTCCCCGCCCGGTGGTGCCGCTGCCTCCCGCAGCGCCTCCGCGAGTCCGTCCGTGGCCAGCACCATGCCGACGGGGGCCGAGCTGTTGAGGCACAGGCTGTGACCCGGAGGCATGCGGGCGAGCAGGTCCGCGACCAGCAGCGTCACGTATCCCAGTCCGGCGGCCGTGAGGTAGCGCGGGGAGGTGTAGACCGGGACGACCGCGGTGCCGTCGGGGGCCGAGGCGCTCACCGGCTCACCGTCCGCGGTGACCAGGACCGCGACCTCGGCACCGGCCAGGGCGGCGGTGACCCCCTCGGCGGGGCCGTACCCGGTGGTGGCGCGCTGGACGGCGCGGTCCACGTCGTCGGCGGGCTCGGGCCATCCCCGCGCCTCGGGCGACGGCCGGTAGCCCTCGTTGTCCTCCCATTCGACGATCTCCCCCGCGGAGTCGGAGCGCCACTGCCCCACCACGGCCCAGTCCGGCGGCGTTCCCTCCCCCTGCCATGCGGGATCGCTGAGGTAGAGCCAGTGGTCGGGTGCGAGCCTGGCCGCCCGGACGAACTCCGCGGGCGGTGCGGGAGAGGCGGGGCCGTCGGCGCCGGGGTCAGTCATCGTGTCCTCGCTTGCTGGGTGTACCGGAGTCGCTGCCGGGCGCGGGCAACGGCGGCTCGACGGGGCGGGGGCCCTCCTGGGGCCCGGCCGGGTCGACGGGCCGCGCCTCCCGCCAGTCGGCGGCCGTCGGGCTGGTCAGGGTGGCCAGGGAGTCGGCCAGCGTGGGTACCGAGGTCCCCGCGTCGTCCGTCCCGGTAAGTTCCACCGGGAACGGGCTCCACCACACGCTGCGGCCCAGCCGCTGGGCGATCAGGTCCGCGACGACGGACGCCGGCCCGCCGAGACCGTCGAGCACGAGAAGCACCGGGGTCGAAAGGTCCTTGCGCCGCAACTCGATGTCCGCTGCCAGCAGTTCGGCGAACTCGGCGGCAGGCACCCGGTACGACGCCCCGCCGAAGGTCACGTCGAGGTGGTCGCTGTCCTCGAGGTCCACGGACGCCCGCACCATGTGGGGGACGGGCTTGTCCTTCCCGAAGGCGTCCTGGCCGGCCCACGGTGCGTCGACGAGTCCGCCCGGCGCCCGGAACTTCCCCAGCTCGGGCAGGAAGGCCGAGCCGTCCTTCCAGTCGCGTCCGCCGCCCATGGCCGTGCCCATGGTCGTGGGCGGCACGGCCGCGTCGAAGGCACCGCGCGCCTCCAGGTCGTACGCGGCCGCCACGTCCGGGTCGGCCATGTCCCGGCCCGCCGCGAACCCCCGGGTGAGCAGGGCCGGCGCCTCGCCCCGCAGCGTGTCGTCCACCGCGACGGCGGGGTCGAGGTGCAGCACCTTCGTGGTGAGAGCGTCGGCGTCCGGACCGGCGGCGAGAAGCGTCTCCTCGGCCCTGACCCGTGCCCAGAACATCCGCGCCCGGTCCGCCCCGCCGGGTGTGGAGTGCTTCGGCGCGGGAGGTGCGGCCTCGTCCACCGCCGCCGTGTCCTGAAGCCACCGGGCTGCCGAGTGCAGTACCGGCAGGTCGACGAACCGGCTGACGGTCGGGGCGGACCCGGACTGCCACTCCTGCGCGGCGGCGGCCAGAACGCGGCGGGTGGCCTGCCGGTCGACCCCGGTCGCGGCCTCCGGGTGCGCGGCGATCACCCGGCGCAGCAGGTCGGGCGAGAACGGGCCGGTCGCGCCGAGGTCCGGATCGGCGTGCCACATGTTGTCGATCGCGCCCGCCCCGCGGATCAGGGTCGCGAAGTCGTCGGCGTCCTCGACGTCGGGCCCGAACACCAGCCGCAGGGCACGCACCAGGCGCAGCATCTCGGCGCGGCTCCGCGCCGACGGTTCGCCCTCGAAGCCGGCCGTCAGTGCGAGCCGGTCCAGCTCGGCCTCGTCGGGCTCCGGACGGCTGGTCTCCCACCACCAGCGCCGTCCGCGCGCGTCGGTGAACAGGACCCGCACGGGGTCGTCCTGGTACCTGAACGCCCCCTGGAGCGCGTAGGACAGGCGTACCTTGCGCCCCGTCACGTTCGCGAGGTGCTGCCCGAGGGAGATCGCGTCGTCGGCGAGGGGATCGGCGGCGAACGGCACGGGGAAGGAGTGGCCCGCCTGCGACAGGTCCTGCGTGGTGGCGTCCCGGGGGGCCGACGAGTAGCAGACGACCATGTCGATCCAGTGGTCGCGGGGCAGGCTCGACAGGCTCTTGCGCCGCCGCAGCCACTCCCCCGCCTCGCGCCGGCCGGCCGTCCTCGAACCGCCGTCGGCCAGGGGCATCATCAGGCTGCCCGGGAGCCCGTGGCCCGCCAGGTGGTACGCCTTGTCCTTCGGGCCGGGGTCCTCCAGCGGCAGTTTGGCGGAGTACGTGCCCGTGGCGGGGTTGTAGTGGACGAACAGCGTCATCCGGTCGAGACGGCTGAAGTCGTCCTCGCGCGACCCGGCGAGTTCGCCGGGTTCGTGCAGGCTGCGGCCGATCTGCTGTCCGGTCAGCGCGCTGACGATGGGCTGGGTCAGCACCTCGCGGTGCCAGTCCGGCGCGCCGCCGTCCGCGTCGGGTGCCAGGCCGGGCCGGACCGGGACCCAGGAGCCGTGCGGCAGCCCGTCCTGACGGACCACGGCGAGGGTGATGCTCGCGGCGGGGTCGGGGTGGCGCCGCGCGAGGCCGCTGTGCACCCAGACGGTCCGGCCGGTGCGTTCGGCGAGCTTCCTCGGCAGTTCCAGGTACCGGTCGCCGGCGTACGGGACGGCCAGCACGATCGGCGCCCCGGCCGGCAGGCTCTGCCCGGCCAGGTCGGCCGCGACCAGTTCGGCGAACGTGTCGGCGTCGAGGTCCCGTGTCGTCCCGTCGGGCAGCCGGGCCGTCACCCTGTCGTGGCGCCCGTCGGCCAGGACGGCGTACGGGGTCACGTCCCACGGCCACGGTGCGAAGTCCGGGCCCGGCGTGGGACTGAACCCGCCCGCCCGGTCGGGCGCGAGGTTGTCGACGAACATGGTGTCCAGTTCGGCGGTGTCGGTTCCGGTCCAGTTGAGGCCCGGTACCCGGCTTCCGGCCACGGAGACGTAATGGGTGCGGTCCGCCGCGAGCACGCCCTGCTCCTCCAGGGAGAACGCCGTGAGCGCGGCGAGGCCGGACGCCCGCCCGGCGGCGAGCGCCCGTCCGGTCATCGCGTAGAAGTCCCGGCGCGTCTCCGGGTCGACGGGCACGAACGGCTCCAGGTGGAGAACCCGCCGGGCGACCGCGTCCACGTCGAACGCTCCGGCACGCAGCTCCCGGTCCTGGCCGCGCAGCGCGTCCAGGGCCTCCACCGCCGCCGCGTGCCCCGGCACGGTGACGGCGATCGTGGCCTGCCGGCCCAGGTCCGTTCGGTCCACCTGCCCGGACGAGCCCACGGTGACACTCCGGCCGGGCACCCGGGTCCGGCCCCGCGAGGGGCCGGGCACCCGGGTCCGGCCCCGCGAGGCGATCGCGAAGTCCAGTACGGACAGGGGTCGCTGACTGCCCGGCAGGTTCTGCTGAAGGGTGCCGAGTGCCTGGTCCAGCAAGTGGACGAAGAGTTCGCGGGCGGCCCGCGCACGCTGGTCGCCCCTCTCCCGGGCGGCTCGCTCCCGGTCCTGTGCGGTCCCGGTCCCGCGCGCGTCGGCGCCGTAGCCCGCTATGCCGATCTTCGGCAGCGGCACCCGCGCACGCCGGTTGCGCAGACCGGCGTGCGCCACGCGGAAGGCCAGCTTTTCGACGCTCTCCCGCGCCTCGTACGAGGGCTGCGTCCGCCCCTGGCCGAACTCCACGAGGCTCAGCCGGGGCAGCGCGGCGAGCGGCCCGGCCGACGAGGCTGCCACCGGTGCGACGAACACCGGCTGCCCGTCGCCGGTGTCCAGGGCCGTCATGTCCAGGCCGGTCATGTCGAAGTCGGCCGTGTCGAAGTCGGCCGTGTCCGGATCCGGGAGGCCGGGCCCGGTCATGTCGAAGTCGAAGTCGAAGCCGAAGTCGCCCGAGCCGGTGTCGTCCACGTCGAGGCCGTCCAGGTACGACAGGTCGAGGTCGGGCATGTCGAGGTCCGGCATGGCCGCCCCGGTGCCCGACTGCACGACAGGTGCGCCGTCGACGGTGGTGTCCACGGCGGGCACCGTCCAGCGCGGCCGCAGACCGAGGCCGGATCTGAGGGTGTCGGCCAGCTCGACGGCGGACTCCGGCACCGGCCCGTTGCCCGTGCCCGCGTCCAGCAGATGGCCGGCGACCCGGCGCACCGAGCTGCGGAACCCGTCGCCGGCGTACCGGGAGTCGGCGAGCACCGGGTGCGGCTCGGCCGGGAGCACCAGCAGGACGGCGGCGGCCCAGGCACGGACCAGGTCACTCTCGTCCGCGCCCCCGGGGGCCGCGTCGGCGAACGCGGCGTACGCCTGCGACCACAGCCTCCGCGACGCGCGCGCGGCGACCGTGTCCAGCACGCCGGTCCACGGACCGGTGCCGGACATCCGCACTCGGACCAGGTCCAGCGGGGTCAGTGCGCCCGCGGGCAGCCTGCCGTCGCCGCGCAGGACCATCTCGGTCCGCAGTCCGTGGGTGAGGGTGACACCGGCGGCGTCCAGGTCCGTCGTGCCGACGGTCTCCCCCGCGCCGGGCGTCGGAGGTGCCGGCGGCAGGTCGGCCTCGGTCACCTGCCCCGCGATCCACCGGCGGTGGGCGGCATCCCTCGGCACGACCGGAGCCGCGCCCTCCGCCTCGGGCCCACTCCCTCGGGCCTCGTCGAGTGCGCCGGGAGTGACGCCGAGGACCCGGAGCCGGGCCTCGGCGTCCTCCAGTCGCCGGCGCGCCTCGTCGGCACCGGCCCATGCGGCCGTCGTCCCGTCACCGGTGTCCCGCTCCTCCACGCCGGCTGCGGCGGTCGTGTCGCCGAGCGCGGCCAGCGCCCGCGAGTGGGCCTCCCACGCGGCGGCGAGGTCCGCGGTGGCGGAGTCCGTGCCCGTGGCGGGCGTGCCGGGTGCGGCAGGCATCTGTGGCAGCGGGCGGTCCGGGCGGGCGCGGGCAGGACGGTGCGGGAGCACGCGGGCGCCCGCACCGGCCTCACTTGCACCGGCGCCCGTGCCGGACGGCGCCCGGAGCTCGTTCAGCAGGGCCTGGGCGTGCTCGTCCGGGAAGAGCCCGTCGCGGGCGACGTTCTCCCGCAACTCCTGCTCGTCGAGCGGATAAATGTCCCAGTACCGCCCCCAGTTGTCGGTGTAGTCCAGGGACGGGTCGTGCCCGGGGACGTCGTCCAGGGCCAACTGGGCGCCGCGCATCACCTCGTGGACGGTGTGGTGACCCACGGTCAGCGAGATGGCCATCATCCCTGCCCGGATCAGACCGAGATCCAGGTCGAGGCCCCACTGCTCACGCATCCGGGCGGCGTGGAGCATGAAGCGGTACGTCGATCCGGCGGTGCCCGTGGCCACCAGACCGCCCGAGTCCTCGGAACTCCCCTGGAAAGCGGCGCTCATGGCGATGTCGTACACCGATGTCGCCGGGATCCAGGTCAGGCCCGCGTCGTCGACAGCGAACCTGCGCTCCGCCTCGCTCAGCGGCGGACGCGCGGCATCCGGACGCGCCCGGGTCACCACCGATGCCTGGAGTTCCCGCACCGCGGCCTCCTTCTCCGCGGCGGTCAGGTCGTCCGACGCCTGGATCTCCATGGCACGCCGCATGAACTCGGCGTAGGCCTCCCGCTGCCGTCGGCTCGGGCGCTCCGCGGCGATCTCCGGGTGCTGCTCCTCGGCGCCCCCGAGCATCTCCGGCACGAGATCGTTGGAGATGCCCTCGTACAGGAACGCCACGAGTTCCCGCAGGTTCCCGCTCCGCACGACCCGCTGGAGCGCTTCGCGTGACGTGCCGACGACGCCCGCCTTGAACTTGCTGGTGTCGCCGAAGGTAGCCAGCGCACGCGGATGCCGCTGCCGGGTCGCCGCCCACGCGGCACTCGCCATCTTGCGGAACTCGGCGGTCACCGCCTCGTTCTCTGCCAGGTACTCGCCGAGCCGCCTGTCGAAGGCGACCGACTCCTCGGCGTAGCGGATGCGTGCCAGGACCCACGGCGGTGCGTCGCTGTTCCTGCGCTCCGGGCTGGGCTGCGGGGAACGCCCGGGCGGCCGGGACCTCGGGCGCCCGGGAGTGGTCCCGGAGCTCTTGGGCCGGTCCTCGGACGGCTCGGACGTCGGCCCGGGTTCGGACGTCACCGGTTCGGCGGTCGCCGGCCGGGTGGCGGCGGCCTCCACGGACGGGGAGTGCCCGCCGGCCGGCGTGCCGCTGCCCGACGGCGCCGACGGGACGAGCCGGTGATCGTCGATCTCGATCGTCACGACGCGTCCCCGGTCCGGGTCGGTGGCGCTCCGCACCCGCTTCGCGGACTTGGTGAGGCCGAAGTCCCGTACGCCGACGCGCGGCCCGGACGCACCGCTCTGGAAAGTGTTCAGGACCTGGGCGAGCCGTGCCCCGAGAGCCCCGGCGACGGCGTCGGCCCGCGCCCGGCCGCTCGCCTGCGAGCGGTTGCCGTGCCCGGTGACGGTGATCGACGGCATCGGCAGGCCGTGGGCGCGGTTCCACAACCCCGCGCGTGCCAGCGTCATTGCCAGGCCGTCGATCGCGTCGTCCGCCTCGGCGGGAACACCGTGCTCCTTCTCCGCGAAGCGGATGGTCTGCTGGTGGCCGCGCGGCGTGTGGCCGTGCAGCACCACCGTCGTGAGCGGGTTGGCCACGGCCGGAGAATCCCCGGACAGGAGGGCCGCGTTGATCTCGTGCGCCGATTCACCAGGCCGCTTGCTGTACGCCCGGAAGAACCACAGGTCCTTGTTCTCGATCACCGGTGCCGCGGCCCGGATCAGCTCCCTGGCCCTGGAGCGTGCCTCGTCCACCTCACGCAGCGCCAGGGCGTGTTCGGGGCGGTCCTCGTCGAAGTACCAGGGCAGTTGCTGTGCCTGGTGGACGTCGGCCAGGGACCTGGCCGCCTTCGCGAAGCCCTCCAGGCGGGCGGTCTCCGCCTCGTCCGCCCCGTCACGCCGCGCCGCGTCCAGGAGTTCTTCGGCCTCGGTGGCCAGCGCGGTGAGTTCGTCCTCGCCGTAGCGGTCGAGGTTCTCGTCGATGACGGCGTCGAGGACGTCGGCCGTAATCCCGCTCCGGGAGTGGGTCTCGTTCTCCAGCGTGATCTGGTGGGTGCCGTCCTCGCCGGCCAGCACGACCTGCGCGAAGTGGTACGGGGCGTGCGGGCCCACCGGGTCGCCGGGTTTGGCGTGGTTGTGCGTGAACAGCTGGGCGCCGCCGTCGTTCGTGGTGCTGATCGACTGGATGAGGTAGCCCTCTCCGACCCCCGCCCACGCGTACTCGTTGACCCCGATACGCCGCGCGGCGGCGGCCAGCCGGGGTCGCAGCGGGTTGTCCTGCGGCTCGTAGCTCAGGGCGCTGCCGTACTGCTTGCCCGGGGTGGGGGCGCCCACCACACCGCCGGTGAAGCGGTTGTCCAGTGCCGTCCGGCCTGCCGCCCAGCGTGGGGTGACGTCGGTGGCGGCGCGCGTGCCGCGGGCGACGTCCACCAGGGCGCCGGCCAGGTGGTGCGTTCCGGTGACCTCGCGGCCGTGCATCCCGTTCACCGGTGCCGTGGTGACGGCGCCGCCGGGGCCGCGGAAGGCGATGTGGGACAGGGGTTCCGTCGCCGAACCGGCCACCATCCGGGCGAAGTCCCGTGTGAAGGCGTGCTCCGAACCGCCGGACGGCGTCAGGAACTCCGGTTCCACCCGGAAGAGGGGCTCGCCGTAGGAACCGTCCTTCTTCGGCAGCAGCACCCCCACCGATTCGTCGGCCTTCAGGCGTACCCCTGCTCCGGCCGCGGCCAGCCGTGCCGACGAGCGCTCGATCGCCGTGCGTGTGGCGAACGCCTGCGGGCTGCGCCCGGTCGCACCGTCGTCGGCCGCGAGCGTCGCCAGTGTCCGGTCCTCGGAGATGTGCAGCGGCGGCCGGTCGGCCATGAGCACGCGCGCGTGGTCCTGGCGCGGCAGGACCAGTGGGAGCGTGTCGGGGCCGCTGCCCTGCCCGGCCCTGACCTCGCCGACGGACCGCGGGAGCGGCGGGGTGAACAGGACACCGGTGCCGCGCCGGTCGATGACTCCGTAGTCGCGTGTCGTCAGCGGCCGGGGGCGACGCGCCTCGATCTGCCGTTCCAGGACCGCCTGATCGGCAAGCCGGTCGAACTCCGCGTCCCCGTCGCTGCTGGACCCGTCGCTGCCGGCCCGGTCGTCCGTGTCGTCCGGGCCGGAAACGCTGTCGGCGTCGCTCCCGCTGCTGAGGTCGCGGGCTCCGGGCAGCCCGCCGTCGGCGGCCGGGTCGGTCGAGGCCCAGCCCGCGCCGCTGTCGCCGTCCGCCGGTTCCAGGATCAGGTGGCGGGTCCCGGTGGCGGGATGGGTGTCCAGGACGGCCGGCGCCTCGGGGCGCCAGACGCGGCGGCCCGTGGTCCCGGCGACGAGGGAGGCGACCGTCGCGGCGTACTCCTGGGGGAGCGCGAGGACGATGTCCGCGCCGCGGGGGCGCCTGGGGTCGTACGAGATGAGCATCGCCAGCTCGTACGCGCTGTCCACCCGGAAGGTCCGCCCCGGCATGGCGATCTCCACGGCGCGGCCGGCCGCCTTCGCGACGACCACGTACGGGTTGCGCCACGGAGCGGGCCTGGGGACGACCCGGCCCCGCCCCCGGACGGCGTACGACGCCGTCTCGGGGGCGGCCCGCCCCGGCCCGGTGTAGTCGCGCCCCACCGGGCTGCCTGTGCCGTCGCGCAGGAGGGTGGGCTCGTCGAGCGCGCCCCGTCCGGTCTCGATCTGCCGCTCGATGAAGTACAGGGCGAGGTCGTCGGTGGTGTCGAGGTCGTCGGACGAGGCGTCGAGCGCCAGGGAACCGAGCAGCTGGACGTCCGCGGCAGCCGGCCTGGCCCGGCTCCCCATGTGCAGGACCTGCCGGGTGACGCGGATCAGGCCGTCGCGCAGCGCCTGCTGCGTCGGCCGGGGTCCGGCTTCCGCCCGGACGAGGTCGTACACCGCCTCGGAGGTCTCCCTGAGCCGGTCGCGCGGGACGCTGCCGCGCAGCGGGCCGAACAGCAGGTCCAGCCACTCCGGATCTGCCCAGCCCGGGGGTTCGGCCTCGTCGTCGGATTCCGTGTCGGACTCCGACTCGTCGGACGCCTCCGTCAGTGCGGGGAGCGCCTCGCCGGGAGGCAGCGGGGGCGGCACCGAGCCGTCGGGACCGGTCTGCGGGGAGGCCGCGGGGAGCGACACCGGGTCGACCCACACGGGTTCCCGGCGCTCCGGCGTCGCGTTCTTCCGCGCGTCGGCCCAGCTCGTCCCCTCGGGCGGGGTGTACGGCTCGATGTCCCCGGCCACCGCGGCCCACAACTGGAGGTGGCGCGGGCGCAGACCGCTCTGCGCGAGACCGTAGGGGGCCGTCTCGCGGAACGCGCCGAGCAGGCTGCCCGGTGCGTCGAGCCGGCGGGGGTTGCCGGCGTCGCGGGCCTCGTCCCGCAGGAACAGCTGGTGCGCGAGTTCGTGCGCGAATTCCACCGGGTCGGCGTCGGCCCACCACGCGCGCTGGTTCATCCGCTGGTCACGGCCGACGAGATCGACCGTCAGGTGGGGTTTCCCGTCGGAAGGGACCCGCTCGACGGTGACGTGCAGCCGGTCGCCGTTGGGCAGTTCGTGGCCCGGCTCGTTGTAGAACTCCCGTACGCCCTGGAGCACCCGCGCCATGACGGCGTCCGTGTCGTGCCGGCCGTCGCCGTCGCCGTCGCCGAAGGCGATCCGGACCGTGAGGTCGGTGACGGTCTCGCCGCCGTGGGTGAAACGCCGCACGTCGAAGGCGGACCGCACGACGAACCGCGGCCGGTCGTCCAGGCGGGCGCGGGGCGCGGACGGCTCCCCGGCGGAAGGTGCCGATTCGACGGGCGGGGTGGCGGAGGACGGGTCGACGGGGGCGGCGGGGGACGCGTCCCCCGGGGCGGTGGAGCCGGTGGTCTCCCGCAGCGGGATGCGGAGGGCGGAGTCGCCGTCGCCCTCCGGGACCAGGTAGAGGGCCGACGAGTCGGCCACGATCCGGTGGGGCGCGGAGTCCTGGTCCAGGTCGGCCATCACCGGCGCGAGGGTGTCCATGTTGGCCACGCGGCCGATCCAGCCGCTGTCGCCGCGCAGGATCGCGCCCGTCGCCCCGTGGACGAAGTCGTGCCCGAACCGCGTCCAGCCGGTCGGCGGGATCTCCTCACCGTCGGGAAGCCTGACGTGCCCGGTGTCGGCGACGTCGTAACGGAACGGCTCCGAGCGGGACTCGGCGGACCGTGTGTAGGTGAACCACTGGTCCGGCCGGCGGCCCGGGGCGGCCGGCTCGTCGTGCGGGGCCGTGAGGGCGGGGGCCTTGCCCTTGTCAGAGGTCCCGGCATCGGTGTCCGCGGGATCTCCGGTCTCCGGCACGACGGCCCCGGGGACATCGGTGGCGGACACCACGGATTCCACGTCGACACCACCGTAGCGGGGCCGCATGACGGTGATCGGGTGTCCGATCGGCCACTGCTCCGCCACCGGGTCGAGGCCGTCGTCTCGCGAGCCGCCCGGCAGGCCGCCCTGCTGCGATCCGACGCGCGGACCGCGCGTGGCGACCTGCCGCGGACCGCCGCGGTGGTCCTCGACGGTGATGTCCACGGTGCCGTCGGCGGTGTCACCGGTGGACGCTCCGCGCCCGGAGACCGGGACCGGCTCGACGGTGAACCGGTCGGCGCCGATGTGGGGTTGCGGGGTGCCTTCCTGGAGCGCCGCGAGCGCGTCGGCGAGTTCCTGCCGGAACGAGGCCGCGACCGCCTCGGCGCGCACCCTCGCGAGGTCCCTTCCGGTGAAGCGCCCGGCGCGTCGGCTGCTGACCCGGACGTCCGGCAGCGGCAGCCCGTTGGCGGCGTTCCACAGCGCCGCCCTGGCCACCACCTTGGCCAGGTGCCGGACGGAGTGCTTCGCGCCGTCGGGGGTCTGCTGGACACCCTTGCCGAACGAGACGGACACCGGCAGTGCCTGCTGGCCGCGGAGCACGACGGCGGTCAGCGGATTGGCTTCGGCGGAGGGGCCGTCGCCCAGCAGTTCGGCGTTGGTGTCGTGCGCGGACTCACCCGGCCGCCGCGAGTACATCCGCATGTACCACTGGTGCTTGCCCGGGATGACCGCTTCCAGCTGACCGATACGGAGCGCGGCGGCGCGGGTGGCGCCTTCCAGCGTCCGCTCGGCGGCGGCCCGCTCCGGTGATCCCGCGGCCGCCGCCCGGGCATCCGTCTGCGCCTGCTTGGCCCTGACGAGCGCGAGGGTCAGGTCCAGGTGGCCGCGCAGTTCCACGAGGTGCTCAGCGCCGCCCTCCTCCTCCAGCCGCTCGACCTCCTGGCGCAGCCGTGACGCCATGTCCCGCAGCTCGCCCAGGTCGTGGTTGCGCAGGTTCGCCTGGACGGCACGGCGGTGCCGGTGGTTGCGCACGGAGGCCCTGGCGTGGTTCTCCAGGGAGATCTGGTGGCTGCCGTCCTCGCTGGCCAGGACCACGGTGAGGAAGTGGTAGCCGAAGTGCGCTCCGCCGGATTCGGTCTGCGGCTTCGCGTAGTTGTGCTCCAGGCTGGGCTGACCGTGTTCGCCGGGCGCCGCGACGGACTGGACGACGTACCCCTCCCCGATGTCGGCCCACGCGTGCTCGTTGACCCCGATGCGGCTCGCGGCGTCCGACAGGGCGTCACGTCGCGGGTCGGTCTGCTGGGCGAGGCTGAGCGCGCTGCCGTACGAGCGGCCGGGCAGGGGACCGCCGTCGCCGCCGGTGGGCCGGTCGTCCTGCCGTACGAGCGACGCCGCCCACTCCGGGTCCGCCAGGTCCGGGTCGTCGTCCCCGTCCGCGACACCGCCCAGGGCCTCGGCGAGGTGGTGGGTACCGGTGACCTCCGCACCGTCGGAGGCGTTGACCGGGGCGGTCACCACCGGGCCGCCCGCGGGCGTGCGGAAGACCATGTGCGATGTGCGGGAGGCGCCGGCCAGCATGTCGGCGAAGTCCCTGCAGATCTCCTCCGTCGACCGCCCCGAGCCGGTGAGGAACACGGGCGTCACGAGGAACAGCTGTCTGCTGCCCCCGTCGGCGGTGGGCAGGATGACGCTCAGGTCCCGGTCGGCCCGCAGCCGCACCGCCGCTCCCGCGCGCGACAGTTTGGCCGACGCGCGGGCGACGGCCTCGGCCGTCGCGAAGATCTGCTGCCCGTAGGCGCCGTTCTCGACCGCGAGCGTGCGGTCCGAGGAGATCCGCAGGGCGGGCCGCTCGGTGACGAGCGTCTCGTGGTGGTCCTGCACGGACATGGCGAGTTCGGGGGCGTCCTCCCTGCCCGCCAGCGCCCTCGGCGTCTGCCAGTTGCCCCGGAGCCCGCCGGGCCTGCGGAAGAGCACGCCCGTGCCCCGGGTGTCGATGACCCCGTAGTCCGTCGTCGTGAGCGGTTCGGCCCGGCGCGCGTCGGCGCCCGAGCCGTTCCCGTACATGCCGACGATGTCCGCGACGTCACCGTCGTCGCTGTCGTCACCGTCGTCGCTGTCGTCGCTGTCGGCGTGCCGGTCCGGCCGGACGGAGTTCCACGTCCTGCCGACTCCGGCAGGGACCGGCCCGAGCATGATGTGGTCGGTTCCGGTGCGCCAGTCGGTGGACGGACGGGGGGCGTGTTCCGAGTACCAGACCTTCGCGCCGGTCAGGTCCGCGACGTGCTGGGCCAGGGACTCGATGTCGTCGTGGGGGAAGGCCAGGACGACGTCCGCTCCCGCGGGCCGCGCCGGGTCCCGCGCCACGAGCCGGGCGAACTCACCGGGATCGTCCAGCGTGAGGACGCCGCGGGGCGTGTTCAGGCGTACGGAGTCGCCGTCCGCCTGGGCGAGGACCACGTACGGGTCCGACCACAGGGCGGGCCAGGTGCTCAGCAGCCCGTCCTCCCCCTCCACGGCGTACGAGTCCAGGGCCGGCACCGCGTCCCCGGTGCCGGTCCAGTTCCGCCCGGTGCCCTGCCGGGACGCCAACCGGGTGCCTCGGCCCAGGGCGGCGTCATGGCTTCTCAGGTACGCGGCCAGAGCGCCTTCGTCGGCGAGTTGAGCCGGGGACGCGCTGAGCGCGAGCGACCCGAGGACCAGCAGGTGCCGCTCGCCCACCTCGGCGTCCGGGCCCAGGTTCAGCACCCGGGCGGCGAGACCGTGCGGGGTGTCCCCGGCGCCGTTCTGCTGCGGGTGCCGCCGGGCGAGTTCCCGCAGCGACAGGGCCGTGCCGACCAGCATCTCGGGCGGGTAGTCGTCCCGGGCGGCCGTGCCGAAGAGGAGGCCGAGCCACAGCTCGTGCGCGGTCTCCCCGGATTCGTCCTCGCTGTCGGATCCACTGGTGTCGTCGGTGAACCGGAACTGCGCGAGCGCGTCCGCGCCGGAGAGCGTGCTCAGTTCGTACGCCTCCTCCTCACCCGGCAACCCCGGCGGATCGGTGCCGGCCGGCAGCCCGGCCGTGTCCGGGCCCGGCCGTACGGTGCCGCCGGGGGAAGCGGCCCGGCCCTCGGGTGCCTTCTGCTCGGTCTTCGGCCCTTCCTTCGCCTCGGGCGTCAGGGGTGCCTTCGGCGTACCGCTCGTGCCGGGCGTCTTCGGCGTGTCGCGCGTCCCCGGATCGGGTGCCGGGGTACGCGGGGCCACCGGGACGAAGTCGCCGCCGCGGCGGCGGAGCCGGATGTGCGGGGAGTGCGCTCCCGCGGGTCCCGGGTAGGTGTGGGTGGCGCCGTTCTCCTCGATCAGGGTGACGGTGGTGCCCGTCGCGGAGGCGGCCCACTCGGCGACGGCACGGTCGGCCCCCGGCCCCCAGGGGGCCGTGGCGAGGTACCGGCGCAGGTGGCCGGCGCGGGCGTCGGCGCTCGGCCGGGGCGCGCCCGGCCGGATGTTCATCGGCGGTGGTGCGAAGAGGGAGTCGCGTTCGCCGGGGCCGCCGGGCAGGCCGTTCAGCCGCATCAGCTGAGCGGGCGACTGATCGGCGCGGGTGCGCAGCCTGTTCGCCTCGCGCCGTTCCGTGCCGGGCAGTTCGGCTGCCAGGCGCAGGGCCGTGGAGAGGGCGCCGAAGAAGCCGTTGCCGCGGCCGGCGGGGGTGCCCTGGGTGTAGGTGGCGCCGTCGGGGCCGGTCAGGACGCCGTCCCGGTCGAGGCGGTGGCGTGGGCCGGTGCTGTCCGGGGGCGGCATCCAGGGCGGGGTGGTGTGGCTGCGGTGCGCGGGCGGCTGTCCGGACACGGGCCGGGTGCTGTCCGTGCCGGAGGTCGTGGCCGCCGGGGCCGGCAGCGGCGCCGCGACCGGCGCGGGGCTCCCCTGGGGCAGGGCGGCGTGGAAGAAGCCGCCCGTCGTGAAGAGGACGGGGTCGGTGGCCGCGTCGACGGCGGCCGGGTCGGTCCCGTGCGGCAGGAACAGCTGCTCGCGGCCCTCGCCGGTGACCACGGTGAGCGGGGTGCCCATGACGCGGGCGGCCAGTGCGGGCAGCAGGTCGGCGCCGCCGTGGTCGCCGGCCCGGCGCTCGGGCGGTGCCGGTTCGCCGTCCGCGCCGTCCTGGCGCGGCTCGTTCGCGAAGGGGCGGGCGAGGGCGGCGGTGGCCAGCGCGACCCGCTGCGCGGGGGTCGGCCACAGGGTCTGCGGGAGGCGCCCGAACGCGTCGAACTCAGCCTGCTGGGCTGCGGTCAGCCGGATGCCGGCGGAGTCGAGTTCGGCCTGGGTGAAGGTGTCCAGGGCGTCCAGCGCCAGGGCGTCGAGCAGGTCCTCGTTGCCGTCCTCGCCCAGCGCCCAGGCGAGACGGTCGCGAGCGGCGCCGACCGCCTCCGCCGTGGCCGCCGGATCGCCGGGGCCGGCCGCGAACCGCTCTGCGAGCTCGGTCCCGAGCAGGTGCGCGAGCCGCCCTCGGTGCTGGGCGGCGGCGAGCAGGGAGTGGAAGAACGACGCACCGTCGTGCGGCACGTCGTGCACCTCGCGCACAGTGGCGCCGTCCGGGGAGGTGAGGGTGCGCGGCGCAGCGCCGGTGCCGCCGGCGATCCGGTACGGCTCGGGCGCCTCCGAGCGCCAGGCCGGTGCGGTGTACTCCTGCGGCGCGTCCTTCACCGGGACCGAGGCCGAACCCTGGTGGTGGGCCGTGAGGCGGGAGGCGGCGAGGTGCAGCCGGTGGTGGTCCGCGGCGGCCGCGGCGGTGCGCTGCTCCCAACCGCGTACCTCGTCACGGGCGGTCTGCCAGGCGGCGACGGCAGGGGACCGGTCGAGGGCCGGGGGCGGTTCGGCCGGCCGGTGGGAGTCGTCCGCTCCCAGCGCCGCCTGTTCCTCCGCACTCAGGTCGAGCCATGTCTCCCGGGCCCGTGCCCTGGCGTCGTAGTACCCCTTCTCGGCCGCCGCCAGGTCGCCGGCCGCCTTGGCCTGGCCGTCCCAGGCCGCGAGGACCTCCTCGGTGAACGAGGAATCGTCCAGCAGGCCGTAGTCGCGGGCGATGTCCTCGCGCAGCCAGACCAGCGCGGTGGTCTCGGCCTCCGTGGCGCGCGGCCCGCGCTTCGCCTTGCCGAGCGCGAGGAACGGACGGCTGTCGGTGATCCGGTGGTCGACCTCGGCCACCGACAGCCAGCTCACCGGCAGCGCGAAGAGCATGCTCCGGTCGGTGACGACCTTGACGTGGGTGCCGAGGGTGGTGTCCGCGGTGCCCTTGAGTGTCGTCCCGTCGTTCGTGCCGCCGACCGGGAACGTGGCGCCCGGGTTGGTCATCCCGGCGTTGCTGGTGCCGGCCAGGGGCGCTGTGCCCGCCGCGCCCTCGACGTTGTCGGTGATGCCCGCTTCCAGCGCGTCGGAGGTCTTCGCCCGCTGCATGGCCTCCATGCGCGGCTTGTTCTCGACGGCCAGCAGCCGGGCACCGCGGCGGTGCATCTTCGCGTACAGGCGGGAGTCGGCGGTGTGGAACTGGCCGAGGAGGTGGGCGGACGACTGGGTGGGCAGCGACGCGCCGTCGGCGCCGAGCGCCTCGCGGAACCCGGCGGTCAGGCCGCCCTGCGTGGTGGCCTCCTGCTGCGCCTGGGCCGGTGCGGTGCCCAGGCCGGTGAGCGGGGTGAGATGTGCCATGCGCACGCGTGATTCGAGGACGGTGCCGGTGTGCCGCTCGCCGAGGTCGCCGTCGCCGAGTCCGTGGGCCCGGGCGGTGGCGAGGGTCAGGGCGTCCTGCACGTTCGCCGCGCCCCGGATGTCCACGGCGAGGATGCCGGAGCCGATCCGGTCGTCGAAGGGCAGGATGTCCGGATCGGCGCTGCCGTTGGCGTCCCCGGCGGAGGAGGTCCGCCAGGCGGCAATGCCCTCCGGGCGGGCCTGATCGGCGGTCAGCATCGCCACGGCGCGCTGGGGTTCCGGCACGTCCCGCTCCGTGAGCGCGCCGTCGGCGCCGTCGCCGTCCGGGGTGAGCAGGCTCGCCGGGAGGATCTCGTTGAGGCTGCCGACGGGTACGCCGACGGCGCTGGGGGCGAGCGCGTCACCCGCCACGTCCGTCATGGTGACGGTCAGCGTGTAGCTGGTGATGATCTCGGCGTGCGCCTGGGTGGTGGCGATGTTCGGCATCGCGGTGGTGCCGGCGGTCGCGGTCCTGGTGCTCGCCCGCTGCTTCGCGGCGGTTCCCTGGAGCGAGGGGTTCGCCACGAGGATGCCGCTGTCCGCCGCGCGCTGGCCCCCGCTGAGCGTCACGTCGGCGCCACGGTCCTGGGAGGCTGAGGCGGCGTCGTCGCGGGCGGTGGTGCGGTAGTCCTCCAGCTCGTAGCCGGTACGCAGCCTGTCCACCGTGGTGGTGACGGGGGTGAGCTTGAACCTGACCTGTCCGGGGCTGCCGCCGACGGGCAGCTGGAAGGGGCTGGACCAGGTGCGATAGCGGACCGGCAGGGCCATCCCGTCGGTGGTCAGCTCGTGCAGGTGTGCGGCGAGGAAGTCCGGGGAGAGGCGCTGCAGGACCTGTTCCCGGTCGTGCGAGGACACTCCGATCGCCTCCAGCTGCCCCATCAGCTGCTGCGCCGCCCGGGCGCCGTCGAGCCGGCCGCTGGGATGGGTGGGGAAGCGGCGGCCGCGCAGGAAGGGAGGCACCCGGTAACCCCCGCCGAGGTTGCGCGGGGTGGCGGTGCCCAGGCCGTCCGGGGCGAGCCCGGCCTCGATGACGTCCTGCATCGGCAGGTGGAACATCACCGCGTCGCGGATGCGCTGGAGCGCGGCGGCGGCCCGGCGCGGGGCGAGGCTGTTGCCGAGACGCCCGGAGAGCCGGCCGGCCGCGGAACTGACGCGGGCTCCGGCGCCGGTGCCCACCGCGCCCATGACGGCCGTCCAGCGGTCCCGCACCGCGACGGTCTCGACGGTGTCGGCGACCACGAGGTACATCCGCCCGGCGAAGGCGAGGGTGGTGTTGCGCCCCCGGGTCACGGTCTGCGAGACGCCGCGGCCCTTGCCCCACGCGTACTGCAGGGCGGTCGAGTAGGAACCGACCACCGCGGGCCCGCCCGGCGCCTGCTGAAGCGGTGTCTCGGCGCCCTGGAGGCCGAGGGTGGTGCGTGAGACCGTGCTCGCGCTGCCGTTGACGCGGTGCTCGTTGCCGACGGTGGTCTCGAGGCTCGCCGGCTTCGGGTCGCTCCTGACCCGGTAGTTGCTCAGCTCGCCGCGGATGGCCGCCTTGAGGTAATGCGTACGGAACGGCCCGGCACCGTTGAGTCCGGTGATCCGGGAACCGAACGGGCCCAGGTACTGGCCGAGTTGGCCGGCCACACCGAGGTTCGCCATCGCCCTTCGCAGGGCGGTGCGCACCGGGGCGCCGGGCGCGCTGACGTGCCAGGAGGCCCCCGAGGCGCGGTCGGCGGTGTCCTGCATGAGCCGTTGGCGCTCCGGGCCGCCCTCGGCGCTCAGGACCACGTGCGGGGCGCTCAGCAGCTTCGTGGTGAGCTGCCGGTCGGCGGCATCGGACCTCGGCAACGGGCGCGTGCCGTCGAGCAGTTGGTCGGCCTCGGTGGAGGAGAGCTGCCGCGGTGCGGGCGTCGCCACCGGTGCGGGCGCCGGCCCGGTGGCCGGCGGATCGACGGGGGCGTGGCGCTCGGAACCGTGTGCCGCCGGCACGGCCAGCTCCACTCGGCCCACGGTCTCGTTGCCCCGGGTGAACAGGGGCCGCTCCTCGACCTTGCTGACGAAGACACCCGCGCCCAGCAGGCCGACGGACGCGAGTCGCGCCCAGCCACGCGGGCGGCGGTGGCCCTCGAACGTGGCTCCCAGCTCCACCTGGTAGCTGTAGAGGTCGGCGCCGGTCTGGAACATCAGGTGGTCGTGCGTGACCGCGACCGTGTTCCTGGTGGCCTTCTGGTCGGTCCTGGCGTGACGGGCGCCGACCGCCACGCTGCCGGCCTGGCGAGGCAGTCCCGCGTCGGGCACCTTGTCGTGGTCGCGCGGCGAGATGCCCAGTTCGACACCGCCGGAGAGGGTGATGGACGCCTGCTGCCCCTGGCCGGAGACCTCGGTGCCGATGACCGCGTTACGCAGCGAGCGCTCGCTCATCGTGGACTCGAACCGCCGGTCGGTGAGGCGCGCCCTGAGGATCAGGGTGTGGTGACCACGTCGCACCTTGCCGTCCTCGGTGAGCGTGACCGGCACTCCCGTCGTGGTCAGGTCGTCCAGGCTCTGCGCCAGGCTGGGCCGGTTCAGTGCCTCGCGCACCTGCCGGTCGTTGTGCAGCGCGGTCCGCATCCGCCCGTCGCCGTACCAGAACTTCGCCAGCCGAGGATGCCGGAGCATGAGCGGCGGGACGAACAGGGAGGGGTACGAGCGGTGCAGCGTGTCCACGACGGCGTCCCCGAAGGCCTGCATGGGGTCCTGGGGAGCGGGCTGCCGGGGCGGCGGCTGGGTCTGCCCGTGCGGCTGCTCCTGGGGCTGCGGGCGGCCGGGGCGGAAGCCCTCGGCCCGGACCTGTCCGCTCAGGTGGACCGGGTCCTCGCGGGTGAGGTACCACGGGACCGGCGGCTCGGCGTCCGGGTGGGGGCCGGTCCGGCCGGGCGTGCGGCTGTCCCAGCCCGCCAGGCGTCGGGCGTCCTGGGTGGAGATCCAGTCCAGTGTGACCACCCTGACCGGGCGGGCGGCGGAGCGCGGTTCACCGGGCTTGCGCACCATCAGCGTGCGCTCCACCCGGTAGAGGGCGACCGGGTGGTTGCGGACGCGGCCGGTGGTCTTCCGTGCGGCGTCCGCACCGAGGTAGTGACCCCGCCCGGTGGCGATGTCCGCCCGGATCAGCGGACCGCCCTGGAGGCGTACGTCGGTCTCCGCGCCGGCGAGGGTGTAGTTCGGCCCGGAGGTGACCTGGAACCCCAGGCGGGTGTCGCGGACGTGCCCCCGCTCGTTCTGGTACGTGGTCTGGGTGAGGTCGCGCAGCTCCGCCTTCACGGACTCCGCGACCAGGGTGGCCCGGTGCGGCACCGACCGCTCCACGATGAGGTGCCCCAGCGGATGCTGCCCGCTGCCGCGGGTCAGCTCCGGCCCGGTGACCGGCCCCGCGAACCGGCCGAACAGGGCGAGGAGCCTGCCGGGGCGGACGTAGGAGACCAGTGTGCGGTGCGCTGAACTCCCGGGCCGTGCACCGGATATCGCGAGTGCGAGATCTTCGGGCGGGTCCGTCAGGTGCAGCCCGGTGGTGTCGGTCATGCGCGGCTCGGCGCCGTCCGGGAAGGTGAGCGTCCTCGGTGCCCGGCGGGGCCCCTTGTAGGGCACGGTCAGGTCGTCCGGCAGCCGCCAGCTCAGCCCGTCGCGCATGGCGAACTCGGCGGTGTGCACCCGCGAGCGCTGCCAGCCGCGGGCCGGACGGGACGTCCTGGTGCCGCTGTTCCCCGTGGGCGCCGGTGAACCCGTGGCCGCGGGCGCCTCGGTGACGCGGTCCACCCGCACCCGGTAGTGGACGTCGTCGAGGTGCAGGTGGGAACCCTCGTGCGCGCGCCATTCGGACTGGTTGTACGCCTGGGTGCCCTGCGTGTAGTCGGTCCTCCGGGTCCAGCCGAGCGAGAAGCCGAGCTTGAGCAGCCAGTTGAGGGGCGGCCCCATGCTCAGTCCGCCCGCGATGCGCCGCCCGAAACCGACGCTGCGCCCGCCACCCGTACCCGCCTGGCCGCGCCGCATGGTGTCCAGCCGCACGGTGCCGCCGTCCACGTCGGAGAACCGCTCCCAGCGGTGGTACGGGATGGCCTCGACCGTCAACTCGTGGCCGACCCCCGACTTCTCCCGGCCCACGAACCGCGCGCCGCGCGGGGCGGTGAACGCGCCGGGCTGCTCGGTCAGCAGCCTCAGCAGGTCCGCCTCGTCGAACTGGGCGCGCAGTTTCGGCGGGAGGCCGCCCAGGATCTCCTCGGCCACCTGCTCGGGCGAGCGCAGGGTGGTCTTGCCCAGGCCGGTGAAGAGTCCGGCCGGCCGGTTCCGCCCGGCGCCGTCGGTCCGGCTTCCGGGGGTGCCGTCGCCCGGGTCGGCGTCCGGATCGATGAGCGTCGCGGGTATCCGGCTGCCGTCGTCGAAGGTGACGGTGCGCGGGGCCGGGCCCGGTGGCCGGGCGTCCTGGCCGGTCATCAGGCGTGCCGGGCGGTGCCGTTCGAGCTGGGTCTCCAGTGGTACCCGGTCGCCCCGGTCGGGGGCGTCGTCGTCGGTGCCGTCGAGGTCGGTGATGCCGCCCATGCTGCGCAGCCACTCCCCGAAGACGGGTGAATCGTCCGGCTCCGGGGTGGTGACCGGGTCCCCGGTGGTGTCAGGGTCCTGCGCGGGCGGCAGCGGGGCCGAGGCCGGGACCAGGGCGTCGAAGTGGTCCGTGCCGTTGTAGCCCAGATGCAGGGTGCCGCTCCGCCCGCCGGGGTTGAGGGTGTTGACGAAGGTGTTGCCCGGCGATTGCGGGTCGGGCTGGACGAGCCGCAGGTCCAGGTCGAGGGTGTGCGCCAGTGCCTCCGGAAGCAGGTCGGCGAAGGGTGAGGCCCACAGCGCGGGGAGCTCGGCCGCCGATGCGACCAGTCCCCTCGCGCCGAGGCGCCCGGCGTCGGCCGGGGTGGGGGCCACACGGGCGAGGTGCGGGTAGTCGCTCTCTCCCAGGATCCGCTGCCACTCCGCGGGATCGCCTCCGGTCACGACGTCCTGTGCGATCCGGTTCCAGAGCCGCGTGATCCGGGTCCGCTCGGCGGAGTCCCGCACCCCGGCGAGCGCGCGCATGCGCAGGTCGTCCACGACGGCGAACACCGGGTCCGGGATCGCCACGGCCACGACGTCGCCGAGTTCGGACCCGGTGATCCTGTCCCGCAGCACGCGCCGCAGGCCGGCGATGCTCCGCGCGGCCCACGCGGGCGGCACGTCCCGGCCGCGCGCGCTGTCGAGCAGCGACCGGAAGAGGCAGTCGCCTCCGCCCGGCGTGTTCAGGCGCCGGAGGGCCAGCCCGTCCGCGTGCACGGCGTCCGCAGCGCCGTGCGTGGTCCGGCTGAGGAGCGTCGTGTCCTCGGCGATGCTCTCCGGCGGGCCCGGAGCCGGCGTCACCTGTTGTGCGGGGCCGGCGGTCGCCGATGACGGAGCATGCAGACGGCGCGTCAGTTCCGCGGTGTCCTCGGGGCCCAGGCCCAGCTCCGACAGCGGCAACGGGGCGCTCGACAGCGACCAGGCGATCCGCGCCGACGGCGCGACGTCGAGGCCGCGCGCGTCCTCCTGGGAGACCTGTGCGGCCGGAGACAGTGCGGGCGGAGGCGCGGACAGCAGATCGTCGAGTGTGGTGTCCGGCTCCGCGCCCTCCCGCAGGCCGGCGGCGGCACGCAGGAACGCGCTGTACTGCTCGGGAGTGGGCTCGCCCGCCGGGTCCGCGCCGGGCCCGGCGGCCGGGGCGCCTGCCGTGGCGCCTCTGGCCGCGTGCCAGTCGGTGACCATCCTGCGCAGCAGGTCCGGTGTCATGCGGCCGTCGCCGTAACGGGACGCGCTGTCGGCGGTCAGCCAGCGCAGACCGTCCACGTAGGCCAGTCCGGCGAGCAGATCGCGGTTCTCCGGCTGCTGTTCGGCGTCCGGGCCGAGCGCGTCGCGCAGCGTACGTATCTGCTGGAGGGTGCGGGCGCGGGTGAACACGTCGGCGGGATCGGGGCCCGCGTGCAGACCCGCGTCGCGGGCCACCCGGTCGAGGTCGGTGCCGCTGGGCTCGGGGGTGAACAGCCGCCAGCGGCCCGGTCCGTCCGCGCCCTCGGTGAGCACCGCTCGGACGTCACCGTCCCGGTCGCGGGCGGTGCCCACCTCGGTGGTCGGCGCGTACACCGGCCGTCCCGTCCGGTTGGCCACGTGCTGCGCCACCGGCAGACCTGCGATCTCCGGCTGCCGTCCGGTCTCACAGGAGAACAGGACCAGCGGCCGGTCCTGATCGCCTTCCTGCGCCCACGCCGTGAGCGCCACACCGAGCTGTACGCCGCTGACCTTCACGCTGGGCCGTGCCGCGTCGTCGGTGCCGAGTGTGACGGTGCGGGACGTGCCGTGGCCCACGAAGTAGTCGGCGCCCTGTTCGCTGTCCGCGCCGGGGAGCGGGGCCGGCGGCCCGGTGAACACGGTGCGGCGGACGGACGGTGGCGCCTCGGTCCCCGCGACGGATTCCGTCCCGGGCCGGGCCGCTGAGGAGGCGGGTGCGGAGACGGTGCGTACGCCGCGGAAGGTGTCCTGGCCCAGCAGCGCTCGTCGTCCTGTGTCCCGTGCGGTGCCGTCCTCGGCCGGGCTCTGCGAGATGGTCAGCATCCGGACGGCACGTCCCGGTGTGGGCCGCGCGGCCCCGTCCGGAACCAGCCGCCGCACCTGGGTGAGGGGCACGGTGTGCCCGTCCAGGGTGATCACGGCCGGTTCGCCCGCGATCTCCGGGGATCCGCTCGTGCCACCGCCGTCCGCACCGCTCTGCTCGGGGCGTACGACGATCCGGGCCCGCGGCGGGACAGGGGGCGTTTGGGGGGGCGCCGCGGGGAAGCTCTCCGCCGGCGGGGGCGAGTTTCCGCCGGTCCCGGCGCCCTGTCCCGTACCGGAACCGGAAGCCTGGCCACCGGTCGCGGTCCCGGTTCCGTCGCTGTCGCCCCCGCCGGACTCCAGGTGCGGGTCGGTGGCCGTCTCGGCGCCGGCACGGGACAGGGTGGCGATCTTGTCCGGGGCGAACACGGTGGCGGCCGGGCCCGTCCCGTTGCTCCGCGGCGGTGTCGCCTTCTCCTGGAGTGCGGCCGGCGGCCCGGCCGGGGAGGAGGAGTCGACGGGACCGCCGCCGGTCGTACCGATGCTCTGGGTGGCCGGGCGGGACACCGGACCGATGGCGTCGGCGAGCGGCAGCAGCACGTCCGCGCCGGGGAAAGCGGTGTCCGTGGCCCCGTCAGCCGTCGGGGCGGGTGCCGGGGCGGCGAGCGGGCGGACGCGGACCGGTGCGCCGGGCCCCTCGCGGGTGAGCTCGGCGGCGGCACGTACCGGGCGCCCTCCCCCGTCCTGCGCGACGGCGGGCCCGAGCACGACGGCCCTGTCGGTACCGGCGCCGTCGAGCAGCTCCGCCGCCTCCGGTGCGCCCTCCCCGGGCGGCGGCACGGCGGAGACGACGATCGTCAGCGGCGGTGCCTGGGTGGCGCCGGGGTCACCGGCGATCGGGGGGACGGCCTTCGGGTCGGCTGCGCCGCCGACATCCGATGCGCCACCGACGGCCGATGCGCCACCGACGGCCTTCGCGTCCCCGGTGCCGGTGAACGAGCTGACGGTGCCCACCTTCTGCGGTGCGGCGACGACGGCGGTGTCCGGAGCGCCGGGCGTGCCGGAGGCCGGAACTCCGGGTGCGTCGGGGGCAGGTGCGGCGGCGGCGCCCGCGTCCGGGGCGGGACCGGTGCCGCCGGCCGGGTCGGGCAGCCCGCCGCCGTCCGGTGTCGGGTCCGTTCCGGCCGGCCCGGCGGACTCCTGCGCGGGGGCGGTCTCGGGAGACGGGGCGGACTGCGCGGATTCGCCGTCGGTCGGCTGCACCCCGTCCGCCGGGGCCGCACCGTCGGCCGGGGCCGCACCGTCGGCCGGGTCCGCACCGTGCGCGGTACGCGCGCCCTGGGGCGGCGTGGCGGACGAAGCCGGTCCCGCGCCGGTCTGGGGCACGCCGCCGGGCCGGGCGCCGCCGCCCGTGCCGGTCGCGGCCGGGTTGGCGGATACGCCGGTGGCGACGGGAGCACCTGCCCCCTGCACCGGGGCCGTGGGGGTGCTCTGCCCGGCCGTCGGACCGGTGTCCGCCCCGAGTGCGGCGGAACCGCTGCCGGGGCCGCCCGTGCCGGTCGCGGACGGGTCACCCACCGCGATCGGCGTGTCGACCGTGACCTGGGTGCCGAAGCCGTCGAGGGCACGGCGGACCTCGTCGGCGTCGACCTGGGCGGCGGGACCGCTCCCGGAAGGCACGACGCGGACCTCGGGCAGCTGCGACAGGCCGGAGTGCAGGCCGTCGCGCACACCGATCTCGGTGCCACCGGGCGGTGTCGCGCCGCGCAGGGCGGCCAGGTCGCGCAGCGCCTGCTCACGGACGTCGGCCGGGCCTTGGTGGACCTGCTGCCACAGCGCGTTCTCCGCGGCGTTCGCGGGCAGTGAGCCCGGCGTGTACGCCGGCGGGTCCACGGTCGTGTACGGCGGCGGGCTCCCCGCGGCGTACGGCGGCGGCCGGTCGCCCGGGACGCTCTGCGGCTGGCCGGTCGACACGGCCGGCGGGGGCGATGTGAGTACGGAGCCTGCGCCACCGGTGGTGTCCGTGTCCGAAGGGCCGCCCGCCCGGTCGGCACCGCCCGGGCGGGGGGCATCCTCGGAGTCACGCGTGCCGGAGTCACCGCCGGAGACGGTGGGGGGCTGGGTGCGCAGCTTGTCGATGACGTGGCGCAGTTCGGCGCCGCTGTTCAGGGCGGTGTCGGTGAGCGTGCCCTCGACCTGGCTGCTGATGCCCGCACCGACGAAGGTGGACCAGCTGGTGGACCAGTCACCGTCGAAGGCGCCCTTGATCAGGATCTCCGCCAGCGCCTCGCCCGAACCGGCGGCGATGAAGTCGGCCGTCCCCTTGATGCCGTAGTGCCCGGCCACCGCTCCGGGCCGGTCGGCGTTGTTGCGTAGGATCTGGTTGTTCCGCCAGAGGTTGAGGTTGTTCCGGAAGGAGAGCGGATCGTTCCGGAAGGTCACCGGCGGATTGTTCGAGGGGCCGGGGCCGTTCGAGTTCGGACCGGGGCGGTCACGGTCGGGGTTCGGGGAGGGGCCGGGATTCGGCTTGGGTCCCGGGCCGGTGTTCTTGAGATCGATGGTCGGGGGGTTCTTCAGGTTCGGGTTGTTCTTGAAGTCGAGATCGGGGCCGTTCTTGAGGAAGTTGTTGTCGAAGCTCTTGACGATGTTCTTCGCGAAACTGTCGAAGATGCTCGTGAAGAAACCGGCCGCGGCACCGAAGGCGGCGGACTTCAGGATGTCGTTCCAGTCGAAGCCGTCGGGCCGTCGGCCGTCCGGCGCGAAGTTCATCATCGCCAGCCGCACGGCGAACGTCGTGAACGCCTCGGCGAACGCCTCGGTCAGCGAGGGCGCCAGGTGCAGCCGCTGGAGGAGGTGGCTGAGGGTGGTGAGGATGAAGAACCGGCTGCGCAGCTTGGCCATCATGATCTGGCTGGCCGACGCACCGCCGGTGAAGAAGGACATCGCGAGGTAGATGGCGATCTCGATGAGCAGCCGGATGATCTCGGCGATGACCTGCCACTTGGACTCCATGATGTCCATGGAGGTCTTGCGGCGGCCTTCCGCGATCTTGTCGAGCTGGTCGGAGAAGTCGCGCAGGTAGTTCTTGCCGCCGTCGTCGATGAGCATGCCCATGGCCCTGCCGTACGACTTGGCGAGGTCGTCGGGCATGGACTCGCCGATGTCGTGGATCGACTTGTCGATCAGCGAGGACAGCCTGTCCAGCTTGCGGCCCAGGCCGGAGTAGGGCCGACGGCTCTCATAGGCGAGGTCCTCGTCGGCGTCCATGAGCCTCTCCCCGGTGAGGATGAAGATCATCGCGTTGACCTCGGGCGAGACCTGGATGCTCATCGGGGACCGTCCTGGGGTCCGCAGGGGCAGGACGGATCGGCCGCTCCCGGCGTGGTGGTGCGGGAGCGGCCGGCGGTGCGGGGATCAGCGGCGGCCATGCCCGCCCGGGCCGCTGTCGAGTCCGTCGGTGTTGATGCGGTTGGTGCCCTTCTCGACTTCCTCGATGTTGTGGTCGCGGGTGTCCTTCATCATCCGCACCTGGCTGACCGTGGCGTCCGTGATGCCCACGAGCGCCTCGCGGATGGACATCATGGTCTCCTTGGTGGTCTGCCGTTCCTTCTGCTCCTGAGGCTTGGCCTTCTCGGCGAACTCACCCTCCGTGCCCGGCCAGTTCACCGTGGGTGCCAGCTCGTCCAGGAACTCCTCGGTCATGCTCCTGGTCAGCGTGCCGATCTCCTCCAGCTGCCTCGCCAGGGCCTCGATGCGCTGCGGGTCCACGTAGTAGCGCTGTCCCACGGTCAGTCCCCTCCTTCTTCGCCGAGTGCGTCCCGCCAGGCCGGGGCGGCGCGGCCGCCGCGTGCGGGATCCTCGTCGTCCCCGCGCAGCACCTCCGGCCCGAAGATCCGCTCCCAGTCCAGCTCGAAGCCCTTGAGCTCCGGCACGTTGCTGCTGGGCTCGGAGAAGGGCGCCATCGCCTTCATGACGTGCCTGTTCATCTTCAGGCGTGCGGCGCTCGCCGCTTCCAGGACGCTGGCGGCCAGCTCCTGCGGGGACATGTCGCGGTACTTGTACTCCAGGAAGTCGATCCCGGTCAGCTCGCCCTGCGGACCCGCGGTGGCACGGACCGCACGGTCGGAGGAGAGCGCGGCGAACGACGCCGTCCGCAGCTCCCGCTCGGTGCGCGCCACCGCCTCCTGGGCTTCCTGGAGTTCGGCCATGGCCTTCTCCAGACGCTTCTCCAGAGGTTCCGTCACGCCCGCTCCGCCCTTCTCCGTCGTTGTCCCCGTGCACCCGGACGTCCGGCGGGCGCGCCTGTAACTGATCCCGACTCGGACAACTGCCGTACTGATCTTGCCTGGTGCGGGGCACGCTGTGGAAGCCGGGGCGGGGCGGGAAACGTCTTCACTCCCCGGAGGCCCATGACCTGACGCCTCATCATCGCCCGATCACGGCCGGAGTGCCGCCCTCCTCGGTGCCCCACACGTCCGCGTCCTCCTCCAGGTAGTCGGCGGACGTGGTGGCCCTGCGGCCCGGCTCCGCCTCCTCCTCGCGGGACTCGCCGCCGGTCGTCGCCACCCGGGACGCCGGTGTCAGGAAGGTGTCACTGTCCTCCTGCCGGTTCCACGGGCTGCGCCTGCGGCGGTTGCGGCGTTCGCTCTCCTCGGCCGCGTCGACCAGGACGGCGCGAACGCGCTCGCCGTTGCCCTTTTCGCCGCCCCCTCCCATGCCGCCCATTCCGCCGCCCATGGGCATTCCCGGGCTGCCGGGTGTCCCCGGGGCTCCCGGGGTGCCGGCCCCGGCGGCGGGGATCAGCGAGGTGCCCGCGCCGCCTGCGACGCCGTCCGAGAGAGGGGCCACCGGGCCGCCGCCCAGGGCGGACGAGCCCGCCACGAGGCCGCCGCCGACGGACGCCCCGGCGCTCACCTGGCCGCCACCGACGCCCAGTTCGGAGAACGGCACGTCCCGTGTGGTCGAACCCCCACCGCCCACGCCGTCGAGACCGCCGAGTCCGTCGGATCCGGTCGGGCCGCCGAGGTTGCCGAGTCCGTCGAGGAAGTCCGAACCGCTGTTGCTGCGCGTATTGAGATCATGCAGGTCCACCGTCTCCGTCCTGCCCTGCGGATCGGTGACGGTGGCGATACCGGTGTCGGGGTCGATGACCTGTTTGCTGCCGTCCGGGAAGGTCGTGGACAGCCGGCCGTCGTCCAGTGAGGTGACGGAGCCGTCAGGGTTGGTCACCTTCGCCCCGTGGGTGAGGTCGGTCGTCACCGTGGAGCCGTCCGGGCTCGTCGAGGTGAACATCCCGCTGTCCGGGTCGAAGGCGCCCTCACCGCCGTTGGGGAACGTGGTGGTGAAGTCGCCGTTGTCGAGCGCGGTGTGCCCGCCGGTGGGGGTCTCCAGCGCGGACCGGTCGGCGTTCAGGTTCCCCAGGTCACCGAGCGACTCCGTCGTGACGCCGGAGTCGATGTCGCCGAGGTCCCCCAGGTCGCCGGGGCCGTTCTGGCCGTTCAGGTTCCCGGGACTGCCGAGGTTCTGCGTGGTGGTGGTGCCGTCGGGGGCAGTGGAGGTGACCTGGCCGGTGGCGGGGTCGACGACCTGGGTCGTCCCGTCGGGGAAGGTCGTGGTCAGTCGGCCGTCGTCGCCGAGGGAGGTGACGGAACCGTCCGGGTTGGTCAGCCGGGTGCCGTCGCCCAGGTCCTGCGTGGTCACGCTGCCGTCCGGGTGCGTGGTGGTGACCAGTCCGCTGTCCGGGTCGAACGTACTGGTGGACCCGTCGGGGAATTCGGTGGTGAGGTTCCCGTCGGTGAGCTGGGTGCTGCCCCCGGTCGGGGTGTCGACGGAGCCGCCCGCACCCCCGTTCAGGTCCCCGAGGTTGCCGAGGTTCTGGGTGATGGCCTCGTTGGCGTCGCCGGCGGCCTTGTTCGTCCCGCCCGGACCCCCGTTGATCCCCCCGAGGTTGCCCAGGCTCTGTGCGACCGGACCGCCGCCGCCCTGCTGGTCCCCGTTCAGGTCGCCCAGGTTGCCCGTGCTCTCCGTGACCGGGATGTTGCTGTTCAGCAGCGAGTCGAGGTTCTGCTCGCCGACCCCGTTCGGGTCGTTCAGCCCGCCGAGGCTCTCCTGCACGGCCTTCTGCTGTTCCTCGGCCTCGCGCTTGGCCTCCTCCTGCTCCTTGCGCTGCTCCTCGCGGAGCTCGTCCTGGTACTTCTTGTCCTCGTCGCGCTGCTGGTTCTGCTCGTTCCGCAGGTCCTCCTGGAGGCGCTTGGCCTCCTCCTGCTCCTTGCGCTGCTCCTCGCGGAGCTCGTCCTGGTACTTCTTGTCCTCGTCACGCTGCCGGTTCTGCTCCTCGCGCAGCTCGTCCTGGTACTTCTTGTCCTCCTCGCGCTGCCGCTCCTGCTCCTCGCGCAGCTCGTCCTGGTACTTCTTGTCCTCCTCGCGCTGCCGCTCCTGCTCCTCGCGCAGCTCGTCCTGGTACTTCCGGTTCTCCTCGTTCTGGCGCTTGATCTCGTCCTGTTCCTCCTTGAGCTTCTTCTTCTCGTACTCGTCCGAGGCCGTGCTCGTCGACTTCGGCTTCGGGACGTTCTCGGAGAAGTCGGCGCCCAGATCGAGGAAGTGGTTGTTCAGGCCCGACTGCACCTGGGCGGCGGGCTTGCCCAGGTACTCGTCCACGCCCTGGGTCCAGATCTTGACCGCCTTGTCGCCGACCTTCGCCCAGTTCGCGATGTCGCTGAGGTCGCCGTACTCCGGATGCACCTGGGAGAAGCCGCCCTGCGGGCTGTGGCTGACGGTCGTGGTGTAGCGGTTCGAGTACGACTTGATGTCCGTCTTGGCCACGTTGTTGGCGTCCACCCACTGCGCCAGTTCGTCCAGGACGTAGCGCAGCACCTGGTGCGGGTCGTAGTACGAGGACTTGGCCCAGGCCAGCCACGCGTCCAGCAGTGTGGTCGCCGAGTCCTCCAGATACGTGCGGCCCAGGGACAGGGCACGCGAGTACACCGTGTTGCCCGTGCCGGTCTCGTCCCCGGTGCCGACGCTGGAGTTGAAGGTCTCGACGTAACTGTCGTAGTTCTCTCGGATCTTCTTCAGCAGACTGCGGAAGACCTCAGCCGCCTCGCCCTTCCAGCTGGCGTCGTCCCGGCCGAAGCGGTCCTCCCAGTCCTTCAGCACCACCGCGTGGTCCTTGAAGAACTTGGCGGCGAAGTCGAATGAATCACCTGTGGTGTTGAAGGAGTTCAGGTCCACCACATCGGCCCCGGGCACGCCCAGGCTGCTGAACCGGGCATCCTGCGTGCTGCCGCCCAGCAGCCCGAGAAGCGCCGCCCGCGGCCCGTTCATGTACCGGGCGAGCGGGATGGTGCTCATCTTGTCCTTGTTGTAGTCCGTGAACTCGTTGCCCTCGCGGACCTGCGCGTCGTGGACGTTGTCCGAGCCGGGACCGGCGAAGATGATCTCCTCGCCCGCCTTCACACGGCCCTCGAACACGATCCGGGCCTGCATGATGGACCGCTTCTTGCCGCTGTCGAAGAACCAGATGTCATAGTCCTCGCCCTTGTTCGTCAGGAACCCGGAGTCCTTGACGAGCAGGCTGAGACTGCGCTCCTTGATGTCCATCCGGAACAGCTTGCCGCCGTGGTCGGACCGGAGCGTGTCGAAGACGGTGCTGCGGTCCGGCACCGGATAGCCCGTGATGTGGGTGACCAGAGTGGCCCAGGTATCGGTCGAGGGGTCGCCGGCGTTGTCGAACTTGTCGAGGTTGGCGGCGGAGTTGGGATCGTACCGATCGGCCACCGGGGGCCCTTTCTGGTCGGTTGTCGTCCGGGGCGGCTCGCGGGCCCTGCGGGCGGGGGCGCGGCCGCGCGGACCTCACGGCACCCACCCGGCGGACGATGCGCGGGGTGTGCGGGCGTGGCACGGATGCGGGGAGGGGGACGGTCAGGTGGTCTCTTCGCCCGACGACCCGCTGGTGAGGGTGTCGACCTCGTCGAAGGTCTGCAGCAGCGTCTGCGCGTCGATCGCGTCGAGGTTCTTGTTCTTGGTCTTGTTGGCCTCCTCGATGGTCTCGGTGAGCGCTTCCTTCAGCTCCTTGAAGAGGTCCATCTGGTCGCCCAGCAGCTTGTCGACCGCCTCGGCCGCCGTACGTATGCCCTCGATCAGCTTCGGCCCCGAGACCAGGGGTTCGGTGACCATCCGGCCGATGCGCAGGAGCTGCTTGTCCTGGGCCAGGTTCTCCGGGGTGGTGTGACCGTCGATGAGGTGACCGAGCGGCCGGATGTGGGCGCCGTCGCCGTCCTCCCGGTGCTTCTTCGCGGCGGTGTACACCGGCTGCACCTCGTTGTCCCGGAAGTACTCCATCTGCTTGAGGTCGAAGTGCTTGACGTCGGCCTTCTCACCGGCCATGGGACGTCCTCCTGCGGTTCGGTGCCGGACGGGGAAGCAAAGCGGCCGGCCCGGCGGCCTGTACGGACGCCGGTGCGGCGGATGCGCGCCGGACAGGCGCACGGAGGCCGGGGCCCACCCTCCGGATGGGCGGAGGGGAGCCCCGGCCGGAGCCTAACGGGCCCGGACGTTCCCCCAGTTGTCGGCGCTCTTGCGCTCGTCACGGGAGTGGTTGTCGTGGATGCTCTGCACCAGCTCGCCGCTGTCGCCGAGGAGGAGGGCCATGTTCTTGGTGGCCTGGTCCCACTCCGCCTGGACCCCGCGGTACATCTGCTGGTCGTCACCCTCCCACGAGGTCACGAGCGGCCTCAGCTCGTCCTCGAGGTTGTTGAGGGTCGTGATGAGCTGCTGGGTCTGGTCCTTCAGCTCCTCGATCGCGTGCCGGACCGTGGAGTACTGCACATCGATGATGCCGTCAGCCATGGCATCTCCTCTCGGGTGGCCGGGCCGCGAGGCCCGGCGAGGTCACGGATGCCGGCCGTCCCTGAGGAGGCCGGCGCCGCAGGGGCGGGTCAGCGCAGCGCTTCGAAGACACCCTGGCTGGTCTTGCTGTTGAGCACCTCGGTCAGGTCCTGGTTCTCCTTCGCCAGACGGTCGGCGGAGGTGACGTTCTCCTGGAGCGCGTCGACCATCTTGCTGATCTGGATGACGACCTTCTGCGCCTCCGCGTTCCAGCTGCGGAAGAGCTTCAGCAGGGCCTGGCCCTCGTCCCCGCCGACACCCGAACGCGCGGCGATCTCACCCACGTTGTTCTGGATCTTCTCGACCGCGCTGCGGGCCGACTCCAGGGAGGAGACACCTCCCAAGCCCTTGGCATAGTCCGCTTTCCTTGCGGCGCTGTCCGCCATGTCGCACTCCCTTCGTTCAGGCCGGTCTCGTTGCCGCGTTGCACGCTGAGGCTAAAGAGAACCCGGCGTTCCGCGCAACGTATGTTGGGGAAGATTTGAGCATAGGTCAGTTCTTCAGAATGCTTGTATGGCACGGGAGTTGTTTGGATGTTGCCACCGCGTGAACACGGCGCTCCGAGGACGGGGTAACGGGGGCGCCCCTCCGTCCGCGGACGTGAAACGGTCGGTAAACGGGCGGCCCAAGAAGGCAAACGGTCATCGATACGGCCCGTTTCCCGCGACGTGCGCGCGTTCCCGGCATTCCACGGGTGCGGCCCGACGGGAAACTGAGCTTTCTCTGAGGTTTCCTTTCGCACTCGACACCTGGCGGATCGGATGCACCGGCGCGAGTGGGGAGGAGCTTTTCCTCTCGCCGGTTTCCATTCATCGGCGGCGTATGCGGTGTATGCCTGGATCGGGACGGCGGTCAGGACACGGAAGCGGATGCGACGGCGGCCCCGGACCGGCCGGTCGCGGCCGCCGCACCGGCAGGCTCGCGCTCCGCCGGCGGCTCGTCGGTGCCGCACCGCGGAGCCGTGACCCGGGGATCCGCGGCACCCGACGCGGCGCCGGGGTCCAGGTCGGCACCGGTCGGGAGGGCTGCCAGCATCGGCGCGGGGACCGAGCCGATGTCCCCCGCGCCGTATCCGAGCGCGGCCAGCGCGTCCTTGGCCGGAACGCGGTACTTCACGCCGTTCTCCGCGATCAGGTAGGTGGTCCCGGCGTGCGCCGCACCGCTGGCGTTCAGGGCACGCACCAGGGCACCGCGTCCCGGCCGTACGACCGTGGCGTCCGTCCGGACACAGGCCGGTGCGAGTGGCTGGGCGGTGCCCTCCGACACCACGACGGGCGCGAGGCGGCTCAGC
This sequence comes from Streptomyces sp. NBC_01341, assembly GCF_035946055.1. Lineage (NCBI taxonomy): Bacteria > Bacillati > Actinomycetota > Actinomycetes > Kitasatosporales > Streptomycetaceae > Streptomyces > Streptomyces sp. NBC_01341. The sequence goes on from NZ_CP108364.1 coordinate 1,791,526, forward strand.
GGGACCAGCACGGACTTGATCCGGGTGCCGCCGTCGCCGCCGTCCACCTGTGCGCAGAGCGCGGTGCCGCGGGGCGCGGACTGCGGGGCCGGCGGGCTGTCCGGGAGCTCCGCGGAACCCGCGGGCGACGAGTCCTTCGCCCGGTGTGCGCGCAGCGCGTCCGCGCCTACCGCCCGCACCTCGGGCGAATGCCCCTCGTAGGCGTCCTTCTGCGTGGCGGGGTCACCCAGCACCAGGGCGGCGCCGAGGCGCGTCAGCGGCACGAGCCCGCCCTTCTGCAGCAGGTGGTAGGTGCTGCCGCCGCCGGGCACGCTCACCTTGAACAGCTGGCCGACACGGGTGGCTTCGCCGCCCAGGGCGGGGCCTTCCGTACCGCGCCCCGGCACCGCGGGCGGCTTCAGCGCGGGGCCGGGTGCCAGCGCGTCGAGGAAGGCCGCCGAGACCGGCATCGGCTGCTCCGAGCCGTAGCCGAGGGCGTTGCGGGCGTCGGACTCGCGGTCCAGCGGCAGCCTGCTGCCCCGCCACACCAGGTACTCGGTCTCCTCCGGGCCGACGACGAGGACTCCCCGGCCGCCGCCGATGCCCTGGGCGCCGAGCGGGGCGCCGGCGACCACGGTGGTGGCACCGGGCTTGTCCACACCGGTGCCGGTCGCCGCGCCGGACGTGCTGGGCAGCGCGCCGTCCGGGCCGGTGACGCACATGTGCCAGGCGCCGTCGTCGAGTTCGCCCGGTCCGGGCACCGCGTCGGGTGCGCCGGGTATGCCCGCCGGCGGCCCCACGGGAACGTCCCGCAGGGAGGCGGTCGCCACGTCGACGGTCGCCAGGTCGGAGCCGCCGATCAGCCGCGCGGAGGCGTAGTTGCGCACGGGGTGGAGAACACCGTCGGTGCCGGTCCAGAGGTACCGGGCGCCGGTGTCACGGTTGACCACCAGGTGCTCGCCGTCGCGCCAGCCGTCGTTGCCGCCGGGGCGCAGCAGGCCGAAGACGGTCGCACCCGCGCCGATCAGGACGGTCACCAGGACGCCGAAGACCACACCCCGGGTGGTGCGCCCGAGCGGGCTCTCGGCGGCGTCCGGATCGGCCGTCAGCAGCCCCGAACTGAGCCTGCCCATCATGAAGCTGTGCGCATGCACCTGGTCGCGCTTGGACTGCACGGCCTCTCCTCAACTCGTTTCCGATGTACGGGTCGTACGGCTGTGTTCAGCCGAACAGGCCGCGCAGCCAGCCGAAAAGGCCCGCCACCCAGAGGCTGAGCGGGAGCAGCGCGACGGCGAAGCCGGTGTGCGCGACTTCCGCCGCCCGGCCCCAGTAAGGCAGCACCCGGCGGCCGGGCACCGTCCAGGAGGCGGTCACGAGTGCGGCGGCCGCGGCGAGCAGCACCGCGAAGACCACCAGGCGCCCGGTGCCGTCGCTGTCGACCGCCCAGGCGCGGGCGAGCAGCAGCAGTCCCCAGATCGCCGGGACGGCCAGCGTCAGCCGCTGGCCGATGTGCACCAGGCCCCGGCAGTGCAGGAGCAGCAGGAGGCTCAGGACCAGCGCGGTCAGCACCTCGGGCAGGTCGGGGTGCTCGGCGAGTACGGCCAGCGCGGCGGCGGCGATGACCCCGGTGGCCGCGAAGAGCGCGGTGACCCAGCGCCCGGCCAGTTCGGTGCGCTCGGCCACCTCGTCGCCCGAGTACGGGTCGATGCCCTCCTGGAGCTGCCCGGCGGACGAGGGCAGCGAGGGCATCCGCATCCCGGCCAGTTTGAAGGCGAAGGGGGCGACCGTCCCGGCGGCGAGCGCCACCACCGTGGCCACGATCGCCACAGCGGCGGGCACGCCGAGGCCGGTGTATCCCATCAGGGCCCCGGCGATCGCCGAGGCGACCGAGACCACCGCGGTGGCCAGCAGCGCCGGAGCGCCGACCGCCGTCGCGGCGAGCGCGATGACCGCGCCGCCCGCTCCGGCGGCGCCCGCCGCGAGCAGCCGCGCGCCCACGACCTGTGCCGCGTCCGGTCCGGTGATGTCACCGCCGGGAAGCACCCAGCCGGCCAGGGCCAGGCAGGGGGCGACCATCAGGCCGAGCGCGGTCGCGGACAGCCGGTCGCCGACCGCGCGGCTGGCGGAGCCCGCGCCGGCGAGCAGCAGGACGCCGGCAACGGCGGCGCAGGCGGCCCGGGTGGAGCCGGAGCCGGTCACGCCGGGCCGGAAGACGAGGAGGAGGGCCGCGGCCACGGTCGCGACCACGGTGCCCACCAACAGCCCGCGGGCGGCGCCGGGGTGCCAGGTGTGGAGCCGTCGGGCGGCCGTGTCGGCTATCCCGTCGACCAGGTCGTCGAGCCGCGCCTCGGGCAGCGCCTCGGTGTGCGGGCGCAGGTAGAGCACGGCGCCGTCGGTCAGCCCGGCACGGGCCAGGGTGCTCTCCTCGTCGAGCGGGGCGTCACCGAGCCGCTGGAGCACCCAGCCCGCGTGGTCGAGCCCGGCCTCTTCGGCCTCCTCGCCGACGTAACGCAGGAGCGTGGGCAGCAGGTCGGCGACCGGGACGTCGGCAGGCACGGCCAGATCAATGGTGACGCTCGGCGCACGCACGGTCAGGCGGCACGATTCGGCCACCGCACTGTCGGTCATCGGCTGAACTCTCGTCTTCCGTGGAGGCTTTGACAGGAGGACTCCCCCGGACCGGGGGATGTGCGAACAGTACGGAAGGTCCGCACGGAGGGGAACAGGGGTTCCGGGCAGCGCAATTGGGACCGCGCGCCCGGCGTCCACCACTCCCGCGTGGACAGGTCGCGTTCGGTGAATGCAGACTACTGCCTACGACCACCGTCGTACTGCGGACCGGGCGCCCTATTCCGTATGCAATTGGCCTTCAAGGGAGTTGGCCGTCCGCCGTTGTCAGCTCGAAACATTCGCCCGGCGTCCACCGCGTCCCGCGTGGGCCCGGGAATCAGCGCACGCGGCCTTTCCCTCTACCGGGTTCTCCTGTATTCGGTACGGACCGAAAGGCCGTGAAACCGGAGGTTCTGTTCCTTGAGTGTGGTGCTGTTTCGCCGGCCGGCCCGCAGGCGCGGACCGGAGATGCCCGAGGGGCAATTGACCCTCCAGGAACCACCTGTCCTCGCCGAGACGGTGCCCGACACCTCGGCGATATGGACATATCTGCCTATGGCCCTGATGTCGGTGTCGATGATGCTGATGTTCCTGCGGCCCGGCGGCGGCAACGGCGTCTTCATGTATCTGGCGATGGGCGTCATGGCGCTCTCCGCCGGCGCCATGCTGCTGGGGCAGCTGATGCGCCGCTCCAGCGAGCGCAAGCAGCGCCTCAAGGGTGAGCGCCGCGACTACCTCCGCTACCTGGCGCAGACCCGCAAGCGGGTCCGCACCACGATCGCCGAGCAGCAGCGGGCACTGGCCTGGCGCCACCCGGAGCCGCACTCCCTGCGTTCCCTGGCCCGCACCTCGCGACTCTGGGAACGACGCCCGGCCGACGAGGACTTCGGCGAGGTCCGGCTCGCGGTGGGCGAACAGCAGCTCGCTCTCACGCTGGACCCGGTCTCCACCCGCCCGGTGGAGGACCTCGAACCCCTCTGCGCCCATGCCCTGCGCCGCTTCATCCGCGCCTACTCCACCATCCCCGAACAGCCCCTCGGCCTCTACCTGCGGTCGTCGGCCCGCATCATCCTGCGCCCCGAGGAGACCCCCGGCGGCGACGCGGCCTCCTCGGGCACCCCGGCGCCCGGGGGGAGCGGCGCCGGCCCGGCCCAGGACCCCGCAGCCGAGGCGGTACGCGCCCTGGTGCGCGCCGTGATCGGGCAGCTCGCGGTGTTCCACGCGCCCGAGGAGCTGTGGATCACGCTCTGCGTGAGCGACGAGCGGCGGCCCGACTGGGAGTGGGCCAAGTGGCTGCCGCACGTGCTCGACCCGCACGAGGAGGACGGTGCGGGCCAGGCCCGCCGGATCACCGCCGACCTGACCGAGCTGGACGACCTGCTCGGTGCCGAGTTCGCCGAACGTCCGGCCTTCGACCCGGATGCCCGCCCCGGCCGTGACGAGCCGTACACGATCGTCGTCCTGGACGGCGTCGCCGTACCCGAGGGACACCGCTGGGAGGGGCACGGCTACCGCAACGCCCTGGCACTGGACGTGTCCGGGGCGCTGCGCTGGCGGCCGGGCCGCAACACGCTCCGGCTGACCGTCGGGCCCGACAGCGTGAGCCTGGTGCGCACCGACCGCAGCCGCAAGGAGCGTTCCGTGCCGCTCGGCAGGCCGGACCGGCTCGGCCCGGTCGGCGCGGAGTCGCTCGCCCGGCTGCTCACCCCCCGCCGGATGAGCCTGGGCACCGACATCGCGCAGCCGCTGGACGCCGACGTCGAGCTGACGACGCTACTCGGCATCCCCGACCTGCACCGGCACGACCCGCACACCCTCTTCAACCGGCACACCGGCTCCACCCGGCTGCGGGTGCCGATCGCGGTCGGTGCGGACGGCCGGCCCGTCGACCTCGACATCAAGGAGTCCGCGCAGGGCGGCATGGGGCCGCACGGCATGCTGATCGGGGCCACCGGCTCCGGGAAGAGCGAGCTCCTGCGGACCCTCGTGCTCGGTCTCGCCCTGACCAACTCCTCCGAGACCCTCAACTTCATCCTGGTCGACTTCAAGGGCGGCGCCACCTTCCTCGGCCTGGAGGAACTTCCGCACACCTCCGCCGTCATCACCAACCTCGCCGACGAAGTCGCCCTGGTCGAGCGCATGCAGGACGCCCTGCACGGCGAACTCATACGCCGCCAGGAGTTGTTGCGCTCCGCCGGGAACTACACGTCCGCCCTGGAGTACGAGCGTGCCCGTGCCGCCGGCGCGGACCTCGCTCCGCTGCCCAGCCTGTTCGTGGTGGTCGACGAGTTCAGCGAACTTCTGTCCGCACACCGGGAGTTCATGGACCTGTTCGTGATGATCGGCCGACTCGGCCGCTCCCTCGGGGTGCATCTGCTGCTCGCCTCGCAGCGCCTGGACGAGGGCCGCATGCACCAGCTCGAGAGCCACCTCTCGTACCGCATCGGCCTGCGTACCTTCTCCGCCATGGAGAGCCGGGGTGTCCTCGGCGTGCCGGACGCCTACGAGCTGCCGGCCCAGCCCGGCAGCGGCTACCTGAAGTCCGGCGTGGAGTCCCTGACCCGGTTCCGCGCCGCGTACTCGTCCGGCACCTACCGGCGCCGGACCGGTGCGGTGGTGCGGGCCAGGGTCGCCAGCCAGGTGGTGCCGTGGACCAGCGGCTGGGTGGTACCGCGGACTCTGGACCCGGCGCCCCAGCCCGAACCCGAGACCGAGGAGCCGGGCGACGAGGAGGCTCTGCTCGACGTCGCCCTCGACCGGCTGCGGGACTCCGGCCCCGCCGCGCACCAGGTGTGGCTGCCGCCCCTCGACGAGCCCTCCCCGCTGGACGCCCTGCTCCCCGGCATCACCGCCGACCCGGAGCGCGGTCTCACGGCCGCCGGATGGCACGGCTCGGGCAGGCTGCGGGTCCCGGTCGGCCTCGTGGACAAGCCCTTCGAGCAGCGTCGCGACCCTCTGGTCGTGGACCTCTCGGGAGCCGGCGGCCACGTCGCGGTCGCCGGCGGCTCCCAGAGCGGCAAGTCCACTCTGGCCAGGACGCTGATCGCCGCCCTGGCCCTCACCCACACCCCCGCCGAAGTCCAGTTCTTCTGCCTCGACTTCGGCGGCGGCGGCCTCTCCCAGCTCGCGGCCCTCCCGCACGTCGGCGGGGTCGCGGCGCGGCTCAACCCGGAGCGGGTGCACCGGGCCGTCGCCGAGGTGATGACGCTGCTCGCCCACCGCGAGCAGTTCTTCGTGGACCACACTCTCGATTCCATGCAGTCCTACCGCCGCCGCCGGGCCGCCGGGGAGTTCCCCGACGAGCCCTTCGGCGACGTGTTCATGGTCGTCGACGGCTGGTCCACGGTCCGCCAGGACTACGACGACCTGATCCCGAAGTTCAACGAACTCGCCGCGCGGGGACTCAACTACGGCATCCACCTCATCATCACGACCACCCGGTGGGTGGAGCTCTCCGCCCAGGTGCGTGACCAGGCGGCCACCCGCCTCGAACTGCGGATGGGTGACCCGATGGACTCCGAGATCGACACCCGCAAAGCCCGCTCGGTGCCGCGCAGCGGTGGGCGCGGTATCACCGCCGACAGCAAGATGCACTTCCTCGCCGGTCTGCCCCGGCTGGACGGCAGCGGGTCCCTCGACGACCTCGGCGAGGGTGTCGCCCATCTGGTCGCCGAGATCTCCCGGCACTGGCAGGGCGCACCGGCCCCGCAGGTCCGGATGCTGCCGCACCGGCTCCCGCTGTCGGACCTCCCGGCACCCGAGCCCACCGAGGGCGGCGGCATGCGCCTGGCGCTCGGCATCGACCAGGACGCACTGGAACCGGTCTGGCACGACTTCAGCCGTACGCCTCACCTCATCGTGGTCGGCGACACCGAGAGCGGCAAGACCAACCTGCTGCGCGGCATCAGCAAGGGCATCACCGCCCGGTACACGCCCGAAGAGGCGAAGATCATCGCGGTGGACTACCGCCGCACCCTGGTGGACGCAGTGCCCGAGGAGTACCGACTGGGTCACGTGATCTCGCTGGACAACCTCAAGGAGACGATCGAGGGCGCGTCCCGCGCGCTGAAGACCCGCGTGCCCGGCGCGGACATCGCCCCCTCCCGCATGCGCACGTGCGACTGGTGGACCGGGCCGCGGCTGTTCATCCTGGTCGACGACTACGACATGGTCTCCGGCAACTCGTTCCAGAGTCCCTTCGAGCCGCTCTTCGAGAACGTCACCCTCGGCTTCGAGATGGGCCTGCACCTGATCGTGGCCCGCAGTGCCATGGGCGCGGGGCGCGGACTCAGTGACGGTCTGATCCGCCGCCTGGACGAGGCCAACAACCCCGCCGTACTCCTTTCCTGCCCGCCCACGGAGGGCCGCCTCTTCGGCGACGCCAAGCCACTCAACCTCCCGCCCGGCCGGGCCCTCCACATCGCGCGTCGCAAGCCGCGCCTGATGCAGACCGCGCTGGTGGAGGAGAGTCAGAACCAGTAGGACCTGGACAGCACGAGGGCGGCCTCCGTCCCCGAAGCAGTGCTTCGGGGACGGAGGCCGCCCTCGTGCTGTCGGCTCACCGCGTTCAGGTGCCGCTCGCCCCCGCCGGACGCCATCCCCGGGCCCGGGCCCGGGAGAAGGCGAAGCCCGCCCAGAGGACGGCGAGGACCCCGGCGGAGCCGAGAAGCACGAAGAGGGCGGCGCGGCTCGTGGCGCGGTCGGCCGAGGAGGTGTCGCGCAGCGCCACGGGCTCCGCGGCGCGCTCGGCACCGGCCTGCGCACCGGGTGCGCCGAGGATCGTGGTGACGGCGGCGTAGGGGTCGAGCTGCGGGATGTCCGCGGGGTACGCGGTGGCCGTCACGCGGCGGACGACGTCGTCGGGCGCCTCGCCCGGATAGGCCGCGCGGACCGCCGCGACGGCCCCGGCCGCATACGCTGCGGCCACCGAGGCGCCTTCACCGAGGTAATGGCCGTCGCCGCGAGGGCCGCCGGAGACCACGCCCGCGCCGGGGGCGACCAGGTCGATGCCGTCGGTGCGCAGGGCTCCGTCCGGGCGGAGACCGCCGGGAAGCATGTCGGCGACCGAGAGGACACCGGGTTCCCCGGCCGGCCAGTACGTGCGGACGGGAATCTCGTCCGCGGAACCCCTGGACGGCGGGTCCGGGGTGGCCGCGGCCACCACCACCGCGCCCGCGCGGCGCGCGTCGGCGACCGCACGGGTCAGCGCCGCGTCCCGGCGCGGCAGCGCCACCGCGACCGCGATCACGTCCGCCCGCGCGGCCGTCGCCTCGCGTACCGCCGCCGTCACGAGGTCCGCGCCCGCCTGCCCGCGCGGGTCCGTGCCGCGCAGGGCGAGGATCTTCGCGGCCGGCGCGACCCCGGCCAGGCGGGGACTGTCCCCGCCGGTCCCGGCTATCAGCCCGGCCAGGAAGGTACCGTGCCCGACACAGTCGTCACCGGCCGCTCCCCGCACGGTGACCCGGCCGTCGAGACCGGCGGCGCCCGTGGCCACGCCGGTGTCGATCAGGGCCACGGTCGTACCCGCGCCGGTGCTCTGTCCGTGCAGTCGGTCCAGGTCCAGGCGCTGGCGCGACCAGTCCTGCTTCCTCGCCTCCGCGCGCGAGGCCGGGGTGCAGGCCGCCTCGGCGTCGAGGGCCGAAGGCATCCCGGGCAGTTCCTGCCCCTTCTTCCCGTCGGCCGCCGGGACACGCTGGAGGGGCTGCGCCGCGGCCGGGTAGGCCACCGGCAGCACCAGGGCGGCGGCGAGGCCCGCGCCGGACAGCAGCCGGGCGACACCGCGAGGGTTCGGGCTCATCGGGGCGCCACCTTCGGTGCCGTGGCGGTGACATCCTCCGGGAGGAGGACGCGCAGGTCGTCGAGTGTGGGCACGGCCACCGAACTGAGCCGGCCGGCCTGCCGGGTGACCATCGACTCGACGACCTGGCGGGCCGCCCGGGCGTTGCCGAAGGACCGGTCCCTGGGCAGCGAGTCGAAGTACTCCTTGAGCAGCGGGCCGGTGCCCGGCCCGCAGTCGTAGCCCATGCTCGCGGCCTGGGCGCGCACGATCGTGACCAGTTCCTCGGAGGAGTAGTCGGCGAAGGCGATGCGGCGCGGGAAGCGGGAGGAGAGGCCCGGGTTGGACTCGAGGAAGCGTTCCATCTCGTCGGTGTATCCGGCGACGATGACGACGACCTCGTCACGGTGGTCCTCCATCAGCTTCAGCAGGGTGTCCACCGCCTCCTGGCCGAAGTCCGCACCGCCGCCGCGCGGAGTGAGGGTGTAGGCCTCGTCGATGAACAGGACGCCGCCACGGGCCCGTTCGAAGACCTCGCGGGTGAGCTGGGCGGTGTGGCCGATGTAACGGCCGACCAGGTCGGCGCGCGCCGCCTCGACCAGCTGCCCCCGTTGGAGGATGCCGAGCTGGGTCAGGACCTCGCCGTAGAGACGGGCGACGGTGGTCTTGCCGGTGCCGGGCGGACCGGTGAAAACCAGGTGGTTGCTGAGCGAGGGCACCGGCAGCCCCGCCGCGGCCCGGTGCCGGGCGGTGGTGATGAGGTTGACCAGGTCGGCCACCTCGCGCTTGACCTCGGCAAGCCCGATCATGTCGCCGAGCCGGGTCAGCGGGTCGTCATCCGGTGCGGTCGTGTCGGCTGCCGCCGCGGCCGACGTGGCGGACACGTCCTCCGGCAGCAGCAGACGCAGATCACGTTCACCGACCTGCGGCTGCGTGGACAGCCGGACCGCCTGCCGGTCGACCATCTCCTCGAACACCCCGCGTGCGGCACGGCCGTTGCCGAAACCGGCGTCCCGCGGCATCGCTCCGAAGTGTGCGGCCAGCGCCGCCGCGGTGCCCTCACCCAGCTCGTACTGGTGCTGGGCGCACATGCTCTCCATGATCGCCACGAGGTCGGGCACGGAGTAGTTCTCGAACTCGATGGTCCGTGAGAAGCGGCTGGCGAGACCGGGGTTGGACCCGAGGAAGGACTCCATCTCGCGGGAATAGCCCGCGGCGACGACGACGACCTCGTCACGGTGGTCCTCCATCAGCTTCAGCAGCGTGTCCACCGCCTCGCGCCCGAAGTCCGCGCCGCCGTTGCCGCTGTCCGCGGTGAGCGTGTACGCCTCGTCGACGAACAGCACGCCGCCCAGCGCCCGTTGGAAGGTCTCGGTGGTCTTGATGGCGGTGCCGCCGACGACCTGAGCGACGAGGTCGGCCCGCGAGACCTCCACCAGGTGCCCGCTGCGCAGCGAACCCAGCTCGGCCAGGATCGACCCGTACAGGCGCGCGACGGTGGTCTTGCCGGTGCCGGGCGGACCCGCGAAGACCAGGTGTCTGCTCATCGGCGGTGCGGGCATGCCGAGTTGCTCGCGGCGCTGGGCGAGCTGGGTCAGGTTGACGAGGGTGCCCACCTGCTGCTTGACGTTCTCCAGACCGATCAGCGCGTTCAGGGCACCGAGCGGGCCGTCCGCACGGTCCGGCCGGGGTCCGTCCGCGGCACCGGAACCGGCCGGGTCGGTGTTCTCCGCGCTTCCGGTACCCCAGGCGTCCCGCTTGCCGTTGCCGGTGCTGCTCAGGTTGTCCACGGCGAGCCGTTCGCCCGGCGCCGTCTGCACCAGACCGCCGCCCTCGTTCTCGCGGGCGAAGCAGTTGACGAGCGAGACGGGCGCCGTCGACTCCACCCGGAAGCCGTCCTGGGCTCCGCCGCTGACCTCACAGCCGCTGAGCGATCCCAGCGCGCCCTCACGGAGCAGATACCCGTGCCCCTTGGGGGCGTGGACCGTGGTGCGGTTGGCGGTCAGTTCGCCGCCGCCGTCGACGACGACGCCCTCCTCACCGGACCTCTCGATGCGGAAGTCGCGGACGGTGACGTTGCCGCCGTCCTCCACGACCAGGCCGCTGGTGGCGGCGTCGGAAGCCCCGCCGCCGGCCAGGTAGAGGGTGCTGCCGGAGGCCACCCGGACACCGGCGCCCTTCGGACGGACGATCTCGCAGTCCTCGGCCCGGCCCCGGGCCTCCTTGGTGGCGTGGATGCCGTCACCGGAGGGCTCCACGAGCCGGGCGCGGCGCAGCAGCGGGTTGGCTCCGCCGAGCAACGCGACCGCGGGCGAGCCGCCGATGACCTCAAGGCGGTCGAGCTCGGGGGCGGAGTTCTCCTCCAGGAGCAGCCCGGGCCCGTCGCAGTCGCGGACCGTCAGGCCCGTCAGTGCCGGCGAGGCGGCCCCGGCGACCCGCAGCGCGGCACCCTGCGCACCGTCCACCCAGCAGTCCTCGAAGGTTCCGCGCGCCTGGTCCGTGACGAGCACCCCGTGGCCGCGGACACGCGAGACGCGGCAGCGGCGCAGCACCGGATCGGTGCCCCCGGCGAGGGCGAACCCGTTCCCGGACGCGCCGGTGACGCGGACGTCCTCCAGCGTCGTACGTCCCTTGCTGCTCAGGTGGACGCCGGTGCTGGTGTCGTGCACCACCGTTCGGACCACCGAGACGGCCGAGTTCTCCTCCAGGGCGATGGAGGGCTTGTCGGTGGAGGATATGTCGCAGTCCTCGACGCTGCCGCGGGTCTCGCCGTTGGCGAGCAGACCGTTGCCCCGGGCATCGCGCACCGTGCAGTCACGGATGCGTGCCTCGCCCTGTTCGGCGAGCACCAGGCCACTGGTACCCAGGTGTTCGAGCGTGCAGGACTCCACGGTGGTGGGGGTGGTGGATGTCACCACGATGCCGGCACCCTTCGGGTTGCTCACCCGGCAGTTACGCAGTGCGAGCGAGCCCGTTCCGCCGGCCAGCATCGCGGTCCACGCGGCGCCGGCTATCTCGCAGCCGTCGAACGCGGCCTGGCCGCGCCGCACGTCCACGGCGGGCAACTCGGCGTCGCCGCCGCGCAGCGTCAGCTCCGAGAGCATCACGGCGTCGGCGCGCAGCGCGATCACGCTGCCCGAACGCGGGCGTATCTCCACGGTGCCCCGGCCTTCGGCGGCCGTGAGGGTGACCCTGGTGTGGATCACGAGGTTCTCCGCGTACGTCCCGGGCCGGACACTGATGAGTGCCCCCGTGCGCGCAGCGGCGAGGGCCTCACCGATCGTCGAATAGCGGTCCCCGGGGCCGACCGACAGTACCTGGCGCGACACGCACCAACCTCCTTGCTACGGCGCCCTCTCCAACGGACGCCCCCATGGGCCGGGGGCGCGTGTCGGCGGGCCGACGTTGTCATCATGCCTCGTTGCGGGGCATGCGGGTTCCGGGAGCGGTGCCCCCGGGATCGGGCCGGCGGGGTCAGGTGCTCCACTTCTGGGCGTCGTTGCCCGAGCACTTCAACAGCTGCAGCCGTGCCCCGCTGTTCCGGTTGGCACCCGCGATGTCGACGCACATGCCGACGACGGTGTTGACCAGGTCGTGGCTGCCGTTCAGGGCGAACTTCTGGGCGTCATTGCCGTTGCACCAGGCGATCTGGATGGGCGTGCCGTCGCTGAAGTTCGCGTTGGCCACGTCCAGGCACTTGTCCTGAATGCGGATGGTGCCGTCGGAGGCGAACCGCCACTTCTGGGCTGGGGCGTTGTTGCAGTCCCACACGTGCAGCGCCTTGCCGTCACTGAAGTCGTGGTTCGGTACGTCGATGCAGCGGCCCGAAAGGTGGCTGCGGAAGGAGACGGGCCCACTGAACGTGACGGCGGGAGCGGCCTTGGCGGGCTGACTCTTCGCGCCATCGGACTGCTTCTCGCCGGACTGCTTCTCAGCGCTCGGCTTCGTCGGCCCGCTCTTGGGATCGCTCTTGGGCTCGCTCCTGGACCCGGCCGCTTTCTTCGGCGGGGCGTCGTCCGTGTCCTTCCCGGAAGGCGGGACCCGGTGCACCGGCTTCTCGGGGGCGCCTTCCTTGCCCGCCTCCTGCTTGTCCTCGTCGGGCGAACCGCTCTCGGGCGGGGTCACCGCGAACTCGCCCGGGGCCTCCTGCCCACTGCCGTCGAGGACTGTCCCCGCCGCGGCGACCGACTGCTTCCCGGGGCCGTCGCCGTCGTTCCCGGCAAGGACCAGGAACGGCACCGACACGAGGAGCGCCCCCGCGACGGCGGCCCCCGCCAGCACCGCCTTGCCCGGCCTGCCCACCGGCCCGGCCTGCTGCTGCGACTGCCCGATCGCGGTGGCGGTCATGGTCCGCACCAGCGCGGGCAGCCGGCTCTTCGCGGCGGCAGCGGCATCAGGTTCGGTCTCGGGTTCGGTCTCGGCCCCCGATTCCGGCAGGTGGGCGTCGGCGGAAAGCTCGGGCCGCTGCGCCGGTTCGCCGGTGCCGGCCTGTACGGCGTGGCCCTCAGCGGTGCCGCCGGGTGCGATGCCGGACTGCGCGGCCACCGCCTCGCCGGACCGGCCCTCCGCGGGCGTCTCCGGGGCCGCCGCGGACTTCTCGGTCTCCCCGGACTTGTTCGCGAAGTCCCCGGCCTCCCCCGACGTGTTGCCGGGTCCGGAGACGGCGGGCGTTTCCGAGCCGGCGTCCGGAGTATCCGCGCCGGCCGACCCGGGCTTCGGCCCGGCGGCGGAGGCTGCGGGCACGGCGGCCTCCTCGGCTTCGGCGACGGGCACCGAGCGGAAACCGGAGGATGCGGGGGCCTTCTGGGCCGAACGTGTCACGGGGTCCTCCCTGTGGTGCGGGGCCAGGGTTCGGATGGGCTGTGGGCCCGGTCCACGGCAGCGGCCGCGTCCGGAGCACCCGTACGGTCCACGGCACCGCCGGGGGCGGAGGACGCCTTGGCGGCAGCCTCAACCGGGTCGCCGGCGGGCACGTGCTCGCCGCCCGCGGCGCTCAGGTGGCAGACAAGACTCTCCATCGGGACGAGCAGGGGGGCGGCGGCCCCCGCATTGACCATCAGCATGGCGCCGGGGCCTCTCGGCGAACGAGTCAATTCCCTTACGGACAGGCTGTCGTGGTGAAGCTCGGCGGACATGAACTCGTGTGCGGGCGAGGTGAACAGAAGAATCACCGGCTGCCCGTCGCGACCCGCGGCCGCGAGCGGCTCCCCGTCCGTCCCGCGCACCACGCTGACCTCCGCCTCCGCGAGCGCCGCGAGGGCGTCCTCCACGGGGCCGTATCCGGTGGCGGCACGCTGGGCCGCCGCGTCGACCGGGTCGGTGGGGTCCGGCCAGCCGAGGACTCGGGCCGAGGGCCGGTAGGCCGGATTGGCGCGGTACTCACCCACGCCCCCGGACCCGTCCGACTGCCACTCCCCCAGCACGGCCCACTCCGGCGGCGTCCGTTCCTCCGCCCACTCCGGATCCACCACGCCGATCCAGTGTCCTGGCGCCCGGCGGGCAGCGGCCTTCACCGCTTCGGGTATCCCGCTGAGGTCGCTGTCATCAGCCTGCAGGGGGCCGGACAGGGACGACTCGGGTGCGGTGACCGGTCCGGTGGCCTCCGGCATGACGAACGGGCCGCCGTTACCGACGTCTTGGCGTTCTCCGGGCCGCATCTCACCTGAACCCTTAGGTATGTACGCATTCTCGGCTGGCCCAACGACCTGTGGGCGCGCCGACATCACTCAGGTCATGGAGACAACAGGATGTCACAGGGGCCCCAACCGTTGGCGGTTGAGGGTTGCCCGTATGACCTGCGCACGCGCCCGATTGCTGACCGAAGCGAGAACTTTCCGGGACCAGTGAGGCACGGGAGGACAAAGCGACGGACGCGATCGGAGCGAGGAGGCCGCCACCGTCCCGCGACGGGCTACGTTGGGTACGCCATCGGCCCCTCCGACGCACACAGCCATCTGGCCGGGACGTCCGGGCCGGGGCGTACGGGAACACCTCGCAGCCCGGCAGGGCGTCCGTCCGGCGGCCGACGGCGACCGAGCCGGCACGGGCGAATCCGACGCCGTGTACGGATCGGCCCGGCCCGGCCCGATGCGACTCGGCGGTCGTCGGCGCCCGCGAGGACACCCGACGTTCATCCGGCTCGACCGCTGCCCACCGACAGCTCCGCCCCGATGAGGAGTCACCGCATGTCCCCCCAGCACCCCGCCCCCGGCGCGAACACGGCGGCAACCGCAGATCCGGACGCGCAGGAGGCGGGTTCCCCACCGCCGCGGCCCTCGGAACCAGGCGCGGAAACGCCCGGCGGGTCCCCGGTATCCGAGGCGAAGGCACCTGGCCCGGCCCCTGCTCCCGACCCGGGGAAGCCGGTCACGGCCGGCAGTTCGCAGGGTACGCAACCGAGTCCGGCCGGCGGCTCCGAGGCCGAGAAGCCCGCCCCGACCGCCGCACCCGAACCGGAGACAGAGCCCGCCACCACCACACCGGCCGGCCCAGCCACCGCTCCCGCCCCCGATGCCGCCACTGCCACCAGTGAGGCACCCGAAGAGGGCGTAGCCCTGGCAGCGGCAGCGACGGCGCCGGGCACCATGACGGCGACCGCCGTGGACCGCAGTCGCCCTCGCACGCCGGTCCTGGCGGGGGCGGCCTTTCTCGGCGCCGCGCTGATCGCCATACCCATCCTGCTGGTCGGGACCGCGAACGACGACGACCGCGGCAACGACGCCAAGGCGCCGACGGCGGGCAGTGCCGACACGGTCCTCAACCCGAACTCCGCTCCGGCGGCACTTGAGGACTACGTGGCCGGGAAGCCCAGCCCGTCCCCGAGCAAGGTGAAGCCGAAGAAGGTCGAAGCCCCCGTACCCGTCGCCCCCAAGCCGGTGTCGCCCGCCCCGAAGCCTAAGGCGAGCAGCACGCCCGCCAAGAAGCCCAAGCCGAAGCCGGCTCCGCCGAAGCCGGAATGGACCACGGCGACCATCTCCGCACCGAGCGTCATCGGGGTCAATCAGGCCTGGACGACCAACCGCATCAAGATGGTCATGCAGACCGACGGCAATCTCGTGGTCCTCAACGAGGAGGGCAAGCCGATCTGGGCGTCCATGACCTTCGGTCCGAACCACCGGGCGATCTTCCAGCCCGACGGCAACCTCGTCATCCACAACGGCGACGACCGCCCGATCTGGGCCTCCAAGACCCACGACCATCCGGGCGCACAACTGGTCCTGCGCCCGGATGCCAAGGTGGCCGTAGTGGCCAACGGCACGGTCCTCTGGTCGACCTGACACCGAGTGGGAGCACGGACGGCCGGACCGTCCGGCGGCCACGTTCGCGTGGCCGCCGGACGGGCGGAACTGCGGCCGTGACGCCTGCCCGGGGTGGGCCGAGGGGCTCCCCGCAGCGGCCGGTGCGCGCCCCGGCTCCGGTGCCGGTCCCGGTCCCGGTACCGGTACCGGTCCGGGCGCGGGTGTGGGTGCCGGCATCGAGGTCAGCCGAGCGGAGACGCGCCCACCGGCTGACGCCGCACCGTGGCCAGGATGTCGACCTCGGCGGGACGGGCCTGCTGCTTCCACTCCGGAGCAGTGCCGCGTAGGTGGTGACGTCGTGCCAGGTGCCCCTGGTCCTGAAGAGCCCCCGCAGGGTCGCCTCGGGCCGCAGGCCTGACGCCCGCATGACCTGCGCCATGCGCTCGTGATCGGCGCGATGGCCGGCCCACACTCGGTGGAGGCCGAGGGCTCCGAGGGCGTAGGCCATGAGCAACCGGCCCGCCTCGTGTGCGTGGCCGCGCACCGGCGCGTCGGGCAGGAGCACCAAGCCGGTGATCATGGCGTTGCTGCCGTAGTCCTCCACCAGAAGTCCGATGGTCCCGATCATGGCGTCGTCCCCCGCTGCGCAGACGGCGAGGGTGTAGCGGCGGCGTGGGGGGAGGGGGCTGAGCCAGGCAGAGGGCGAACGAGTCGTGCGCCTGGCGGAGGTCGAGCCGGTCCACACCCAGGTAGCGGGTGAGCAGGGGGTGGCTGCGTCGGCCACCAGAGCACCTCCGAGCATGACGCGCTGGCGAGTTGCGGCCAGCTGGACAGCGTCGTGCCGATTCTGCCGAGTGCGTCGGTCTTCGCCGGGCTGATGCGGTCGGCATCCACGATGGCCAGGAGGAATCGCACCAGTCCGTCGTGGTCGAGCCCACGGACTCTGTCCACGGTCGCGCCGGCACGACCGTGGAAGAGCGGGCGATCCGGTTCCATGTCGAAGCGTTCCACGTCGAGGAGCCCGCGGTCGTTGGCGTCCATGAGAACGGGGATCCGCCGACGCCCTCCATGGCACAGGTGAGGGCCGCCGCCTCGCCCACCGAGAGTCCGATCACACCGATGCGGCCGGCCAGCAGGGTCCCTTGTTCACCACGAGTGATCTTGTCGCGGTTGCGGTCCGTGCGGACCAGCCGGAACCGTTCGCGGGGAAGCAGGTGGACCAGGCGCCGCGACCACGGGTACCGGACCCAGTTCCCGTGACGGCCGGACGGCATTCCCTCACACGCGTCGTCCACCGCACCACGGTCCGCCCGTTCCGGCGTCTCTCTTGACAGCGAAGCCCACGAGTGGTGGTTTAGACCACTCCAACACCTGAATGTGGCAGTCCACTTCCGTGGAGGAGCAGTGACCCCTATGTCAAAAAGTCACCCGTACTGTCTTCCCCGTGTTCCACGTGTTCCCCGACTCCCGCTTCTCGGCGCCGTCGCACTGCTGGCCGTCGGTACCCTCTCCGCTCCCACCCAGGCAGCCGAGCGCCCGGCCACCACGACGCCGTCCGCCACCGGTGCCGCCACGCCGCCTGTTGTCACCCCGACCCCCCGGAGCATGAAGTCGGCGGGCCGGGACATTCGCGTACCGGCGCGCGTACGCCTCGTGCTCGGTGACGCCGTCGATACCCCGAGCGCCGCCGTCATCAAGCGTGCGCTGGCCGCGGCCGGGGTCCGTCACATCGACACGGACGCGGCAGCGGTCGCCACCCCGGCGTCACGCACCCATGGGGCGGAGCTGACCGTCGTGGCCGGTTCCGTCAAGGACCCGGAGGTGGTCGGCGCACTGCGCGCCGCGGGTGGCACCGTACCGGGCACCCTGGTCGCGGAGGGCTACTCCCTGGCCTCCCGCGGCGACACGATCGTGCTCGCCGGCAACGACGGGGACGGCATCTACTACGCCGCCCAGACCCTGCGGCAGTTGGTGACGGGAAAGCACTCCGTGGCGGCCGTGTCGATCACCGACCACCCGGCCATGCGCCTTCGCGGCAGCATCGAGGGCTTCTACGGCGCACCCTGGTCACACAGCGACCGGCTCGACCAACTCGCCTTCTACGGCGAGATCAAGGCCAACACCTACATCTACACACCGAAGGACGACACCTACCTGAGGGAGGAGTGGCGCGAGCCCTACCCCGCCGACAAGCTGGCCGACCTGCGCGAACTCATCGAGCAAGCCACGGCCCACCACGTCGACTTCACCTACGCCCTCTCCCCCGGCCTGTCCGTCTGCTACAGCGACCCCGCAGACGTGAACGCGTTGAAGGAGAAGCTGGGCACTCTCTACGAGCAGGGCGCGCGCGGCTTCTACGTGGCGCTGGACGACATCAGCTACACCAAGTGGAACTGCGCCGCCGACCAGGAGAAGTACGGCACCCCGGGCAGGGGCAGTGCGGGTCGGGCACAGGCCGACCTGCTCAACGCCGTGCAGCACGACTTCATCGACGGGCACCCGGATGCCGGACCGCTCCAGTTCGTGCCCACGGAGTACTCCGACACGGCCGACTCCGCCTACAAGGCCGTGCTGCGCGAGCAGTTGGACCCGAAGGTGGTCGTGCAGTGGACGGGCACGGACGTCGTTCCCCCCTCGATCAGCGTGGCGGACGCCGAGGCCGCCTCGGCGGTGTGGGGGCGCAAGGTGTTCCTCTGGGACAACTATCCGGTCAACGACTACGGGCAGACGGCGGGCCGCCTGCTGATGGCCCCGTACGACAAGCGGGAGGCCGGGCTGCACAAGGCACTGAGCGGCATCGTGCTCAACCCGATGAACCAGGCCGCGCCGAGCAAGGTCGCCCTGTTCGGCGGCGCGTCCTTCGCCTGGAACGACAAGGACTACGACCCCGTACGCACCTGGCGGGCAGCCGCGGACTACCTTGCGGGCGGTGACCGCGCCACCACCCGGGCTCTGCTGGCCTTCTTCGACACCCAGCACATGGCGCCCACCTTCGGCGACACGAACTGGCAGCCGCAGGCACCCGAACTCGCCTCGCGGCTGGCCGGCTTCACGACAGCGTGGAACAGCGGATCCCATGTCCGCCGTCACACCGCGCTGAGGGAGCTGGGTGGGTACGCCGATGTACTGTCCAGGGCCCCCGAGCAGATCCGGGCCGGCGTGCGGGACCCGGCCTTCCTGGCCCAGACGAAGCCCTGGCTGGACGCCCTTGACCTGTGGGGCGGCGCGCTGAATGCCACCCTGGACGGCCTGCGGGCCCAGTTGCACTCGGAAAGCGGGCAGGCCGACTTCACCGAGGCGGCCGACCTGGCGAAGAAGGCAGCCGCGATCACCACCATCCCGGGCACCACCCGGCCGCAGGGGAAGATCAAGGTGGCCGACGGGGTGCTGGACACGTTCATCGAGCAGGCACCGACGATGTGACACGAGCCCCGGGTGCCGGGAACCGGCGCCCGGGGGCCGTGGTTTCACACGCCTCCGGCATGCGCAGTCGGGCAGGGCGCGCGCTTCCGGAAGATCGTCGGCACCCGCGCCCGTTCCGGTCGGCGCGGTCCGGCACCTACGCGCCGGCCCCGTACGTTCCGTACTCCGGCAGGCCCGTCGACTCGTAGACATACACCGCGATTCCGCTCGGCGTCGTCTCGTGGTCCAGCAGCCGCAGGCCCACCGGGGTGCCGCCGTCCGGGAACAGGCGCCGACCGCTGCCCACGACCACCGGTGCGATCGCGAGCCGAATCTCGTCGACCAGGCCGGCTGCCAGCAGGGACTGGCCGAGCCTGGCGCTGCCGTGGATCTGGATCTCGCGGCCGGGCTGCCGCTTCAATTCGGCGACCTGGGCGGGAACGTCACCGGACAGGATCGTGGTCGGGTCCCACCCGGCCTCGGTCAGGGTTCGTGAGGCCACGTACTTCGGCGAGCCGTTGAGGATGTCCGCGCTCGGGTGGTCGGTCATCTCCGGCCAGTCCCGGGCGAAGTTCTCGTACGTACGGCGGCCGAACAGGAAGGCGTCCGCCCGGCCGAGCCAGCCGGCCGCCACGCGTTCGAAGGCCTCGTCCAGGTGCGGCACGAACCAGCCGCCCCGGGTGAACCCGTCGCTGGTGTCCTCGTCCGGGGAGCCGGGCCCCTGGGAGACGCCGTCCAGCGACAGGAACTCCTGCAGTACCACCTTCATCGCGCACCACTTCTCTCGGACAGGAGGACAAGGAGGACATCCGTCCCCGCCTGCTCAGACTTCGTGACGTGCGGGAAATCATCGGTCACCCCGTGGCGCGGGTGCCGGAGGATCACCGGCTCCGCGTGATCTTCCCGACCTCGGGATGCTGGAAGGTGTTGGTGACGGCCTTACGGCCAGTCACCTCATGGCGCTCCCGCAGCCCTGCGAACGCGGGGCTCTTCAGGAGCAGCTCGCCGACCAGGGTGGTCAGGTCGGGCGCGTCGGGGTCCGTGCCGGCCAGCGCGCGAAGACGGGCGACGCAGCCGCGGACCTGGTTCTCCCAGTCGGGGAAGACGTCGCGAGCGGCCGGGTGGAGAAACAGGTAGCGGGCGAGGTTGCGCTGCTTCTCCGGCCAGTCGGCGAGTCCCGCGTACAGGGCGAGCCCCCGGGGTCGTGGGCGAGGACGTCCATGCTCCGGCTGACGACGTAGGCCGGGTTCGGGCGCATGCCCTCCAGCAGCAGCCTCACGCACGGTGCGGCCCGGCGCCGGCACGGGCTCGGGCGCGTAACGGGCGGCGCGCACGGCCAGGGCACGCAGGTGCTGGTGCTCGGCGTCGTCCAGCTGGAGTGCGCGGGCGAGCGCGTCGACCACGGCGGGGCTCGGCCTGGTCTCCTTGCCGCGTTCGAGCCGTGTGTAGTAGTCGATGCTGACTCCGGCGAGGGTGGCCAGCTCCTCGCGCCGCAGCCCGGGGGTTCGGCGGACGCCAGGGCCGGGAGTCGGACCCACGCTCAGGGGGCTGGTCTGCGTTCGGCGCGCACGCAGGAAGCGCCCCAGTTCGTCGCCGCTGCTCGAGTGCCATGCGGCCAGTGTCCCCCCGCCGCCGTCGTGACGCGCCTTCCGAGCGGGCCCTGTCACGCCCCCGCTCGCCGCTCCCCCGAACAGCTCGCCCTGCCTGTCGCGGGCGTACGGAGGCAGGCTGGCCGATGTCCGCACGAAGACCCCGCAACCCCGCACGGCGTAACGGCCGGGAGGCATCGCCCACCGGCGGGTAGCGGTGTACGAGTCCTCACCTGCGAAGCCGGGCGGGACGAAGAGAGACGAGAGGTGACGAGTGATGCAGCACATCACGCTGGGTGAGCTGGAGGTTTCCCGCATCGGGCTGGGGGCGATGGGGATGTCCCACGGCTACACCGACTCCGGGACCGACGTGGCGGAGTCCGTCGCCGACCAGGTGCAGGCCATCGCGGCGGAAGTGGGCGCGACCCCTGCGCAGGTGGCCCTCGCGTGGCTGCTGTCCCAGGGTGAGGACATCGCCCCCCGTCCCCGGCACCGAGCGGGTGGCCCGGGTCGAGGAGAACACCGCTGCGGCCGGCCTCCGGCTGTCCGCCGACGTGCTCGACAGGCTCTCCGGCCTTCCCCCCGGCCGCAGGGGAAACCCACGCGGAGGGCGCCCGGCAGATGCTCGAACGCTGAGGCCCACCGCCGCACCGACGCACCGACGCACCAACACCTCGATCACCTCGAACGCTGGTCTCACCCCCACGACCGCACTGTCCGCAAGGAGTCACCCGTCACCATGCAGAACGTCACCCTGAACAACGGCGTCGAGATGCCCGTCCTCGGCTTCGGCGTCTACCAGATCCCGCCCGAACAGACCGAGCAAGCCGTCGGTGACGCCCTGGCGGCCGGCTACCGGTCCTTGGACACCGCGGCCGCCTACCGCAACGAGGAGGCAGTCGGGCGCGCGATCAGGAACAGCGGCATCCCGCGCCGGGACCTGTTCGTCACCACCAAGCTGTGGGTCTCCGACGCCGGTGAGGACAGGGCGAAGCGCGCCTTCGACACCTCGCTGCGCAGACTCGGTCTGGACCACCTCGACCTGTACCTGATCCACCAGCCCTTCGGCGACGTCTACGGTTCCTGGCGGGCCATGGAGAGCCTGCAGCGGAACGGCCTCGTCCGGGCGATCGGGGTGTCGAACTTCCACCCGGACCGGCTCGTGGACCTGATCGACCACAACGAGGTCACCCCCGCGGTGAACCAGGTCGAGACACACCCCTTCCACCAGCGCAGGGCCGACCAGGACCTCATGCGGGAGCGCGGGGTGCAGATCGAATCGTGGGGCCCCTTCGCCGAGGGCCGCAACAACCTCTTCACCGACCCGGGGTTGAGCGGCATCGCAACCGCACACGGCAAGTCCGTGGCGCAGGTCGTACTGCGCTGGCTCATCCAGCGCGACGTCGTGGTCATCCCCAAGTCGGTACGCCCCGAGCGCATGGCGGAGAACCTCGACGTCTTCGACTTCGAACTGACCGACGCAGAGATGGCCGCCGTCGCCGCCCTGGACACCGGCGCATCGCTGTTCTTCGACCACCGCGACCCGGCCATGGTCAGCCGGCTCGGCAACGCCACCCTCGACTCCTGAACCACCGACACGGGTCAGGAGCGAGAAGGCCCACTGATATCGACATCGGCGGCACCCGCCACCGATCACCCCACACGAGGAGTTGCGCCCATGCGAGCCACCCTGCTGTACGCGGCCGACGACGTGCGCGTCGAGGACGTCACCGACCCTGAGATCAAGAACCCCACGGACGCCGTCGTACGGATCGTGCTGTCCTGCGTCTGCGGCAGCGACCTCTGGCCGTACAAGTCGGCGCCGCGCACGGACAATCCCCGGCACATGGGTCACGAGTTCCTCGGCGTCGTCGAGGCGACCGGATCCGAGGTGCGCACCGTCGAGCCGGGTGATCTGGTGGTGGCTCCGTTCGTCTACTCCGACAACACCTGCGCGTACTGCCGCGAAGGCCTGCAGACCTCGTGCGTGCACGGCGGGACCTGGGGTGTGAACGGCGTGGACGGCGGTCAGGGCCAGGCCGCCAGGGTCCCGTACGCCGACGGCACCCTGGTCAAACTCCCGGTCGGTGAGGACTCCGAGCTGCTGCCGGACCTCCTGACCCTGTCCGACGTGCTGAGCACCGGTTACCACGCGGCCCGCACCGCCGGTGTCGGGTCCGGTGACACGGTCACCGTCATCGGGGACGGCGCGGTCGGCCTGTCCGCCGTGATCTCGGCCAGGCTGCTGGGTGCCGAGCGGATCGTCCTCATGGGCCGCCACACCGTGCGCACCGACCTCGGCCTCGACTTCGGCGCCACGGACGTGGTCGCGGAGCGCGGCAAGGAAGGTGTCGCCCGAGTACGTGACCTGACCGACGGCGAGGGCACGCACAAGGTCCTCGAATGCGTGGGGCTGAAGGACGCGATCGTCCAGAGCTTCGGGGTGGTCCGCGCCGGCGGCACCATCAGCCGCGTCGGCGCCCCGCAGTTCACCGACGTCCCCTTCGGCTTCCCCGACTTCCTGCGCAACATCACCCTCACCGGCGGCGTGGCCCCGGCCCGCGCCTACATCGAGGAGCTGATGCCGCACATCCTCGACGGCTCGATCCGGCCCGGCCGGGTCTTCGACCGCACGATCGGCCTGGAGGACATCGCGGACGGATACCGGGCGATGAACGACCGCGAGGCACTGAAGGTACTGGTGCGCCCGTGACGGCATGCCCTGTACCGCTCTCAGACCGTGTCGCCGAGGAAGCTGTCGGACAGAGCGACTGATCCGGAGTCGAATTGAGCGACAGCCTCGATGTCAACTCGGCGACGCCGACAAGGCGTCGCCGAGCGGCGCACAGCGGTCGGCACCGCTGGAACCGGGACAAACTCCTGGAGAAACTGGGCACATACCGGGACGCAGGGGCGCCGGCACAGGGGGCCGGAAATGGCTGTCCGACCTGCCCTCCAGCGTGCCTCCGACCACACCGGTCCGCCTCGCTGAACTCCGCCGGAGAACCGACCGCACATTTATTTGACAGTACAAATACGTGACTATAGGTTCGCCCTCCGTATTCACTCGCGCGGAGGGGAACAGAAGTGGCGCAGCAGAAGGTCATCGCAGTCGTCGGAGCCACGGGGCAGCAGGGTGGCGGCCTGGTGGAGGCGATCCTGGCCGATACTTCGGGGGAGTTCACCGTACGAGCCCTCACCAGGGACGCCGGTTCACCGAAGGCCAAGGCGCTCGCCTCGCGCGGTGCTGAGGTCGTGGAGGCCGATCTCGACGACGAGGCCAGTCTGGTAGCGGCGTTCG
Source organism: Streptomyces sp. NBC_01341 (assembly GCF_035946055.1). NCBI lineage: Bacteria > Bacillati > Actinomycetota > Actinomycetes > Kitasatosporales > Streptomycetaceae > Streptomyces > Streptomyces sp. NBC_01341. The sequence continues at coordinate 1,815,421 of NZ_CP108364.1, forward strand.
ACGGCGCTTTCGGGGTATTCGTCATGACGAACTTCTGGGCCGACCTCACGCCGGAGCAGGAGGCGGCACGGTCCCGGGTCGAGATGGAACTGGAGCAGGCTGCCAACGCGGCACGGGCGGCCAAGGCCGCGGGTGTCAAGCACGCCGTGTGGTCCAGCGTCGAGGACACGCGCCCCTTCTTCGAGCGCACCGGAGACAAGGTCCCGCGCCCCATGGCCGGCTACACGGTTCCGCACATGGACGTGAAGGCGGCGGCGGACGCGTTCTTCACCGACCTCGGAGTGCCTACGACCTTCCTCCTGACCTCCTGGTTCTACGAGAACCTGTTCATCGGGATGGGCCCGGTCCGCAACGAGGCAGGCGAGCTGATCCTCACCATCCCGCTCGCCCACCACAAGCTGGCCGCACACGCGGCGACCGACATCGGCCGAACGGTACTGGGCATGTTCAAGTCCGAGGGTGCCTACATCGGCAAGACCGTCGGCATCGCGGGTGCCCATGTGACGGGCGAGGAGATGGCCGCCGTGCTGTCGGAGGCTGTCGGCGAGAAGGTGACCTACCAGCCCTTCACCTGGGACCAGTTCCGGGGCTTCGGCTTCCCGCACGCGGTGGAGTTCGCCAACAACCTCCAGTACATGGCGCAGAACGACACCGAATTCACCGCAGCACGCGACATCGAGTGGAGCCGGAGCATCAATCCGCAGCTCGAATCGTTCCGGTCCTGGGCAGAGGCCCACAGCGACCAGCTGCGCGCGCTGAACAGCTGATTCCCCACCGGAGGCGGCGACAGCGGCGGCGACACCCATAAGCCGCTGTCGTTCCGCTGAGGGGTGGACGCCGGACGGGAGCCTCGATCGGATGATCGTGGCCGGCCGCGGACGTAAGGCAGGGTCTCTCGATGGCTCGGGGTTGCGAAGCCGACCGAGATCCGGGAGACCCTGTTGCCGTAGTCGTGCGTGAGTTCTGGGGCTGCGGGGCTCACATCGGCTGTTCCGTCGGGTGATTGTGCCGCCACGTGGTTCGGCAAGCCGACCGACCACCCGGAGGGTGGGCCTTGACCCCGAATCCTGAACACGGCTTATGCGGCTTGTGCCAGCGTAGTTGGTGTGAGGTGGAAGGCGTTCTCGAAGGCGATCGGTGATCGTTGTCCGAGGCGGGAGTGTCGGCGTCGGGTGTTGTAGCGGTGGAGCCATCTGAAGGCGTCGAGTCGCGCCTCACGCTCGTCTGGCCAGCTCTTTCGTCCCTGCAAGGTCTCGCGTTTGAAGGTCGCGTTGAAGGATTCGGCGAGTGCGTTGTCCGCGCTGGAACCGACCGCGCTCATGCTTTGCCGAACCCCTGCTGACCTGCATGCTTCGGCGAATGCTCTGCTCGTGTACTGGGCTCCGTGGTCGGTGTGCATGATCGATCCGGCGAGGCTGCCGCGGGTGCGGATCGCCGCGGCCAGGGCGTCGGTGACGAGGTCCGCGCGCATGTGGTCGGCGATCGCCCAGCCGGCCAGACGGCGCGAGGCGAGGTCGATGACGGTCGCCAGGTAGCAGAACTTCCCGCCGTCGATGGGCAGGTAGGTGATGTCGCCGACGTACTTCGTGTTCGGCCTGTCCGCTGTGAAGTCGCGGCCGATCAGGTCCGGGGCCTTGGCCGCAGCCTGATCTGGGACGGTGGTGCGGTGCCGGCGGCGAAGGCGGACTCCTTCGATCCCGGACACCCTCATGATCCTGGCGACCCGCTTGCGGTTGACCGCCTCACCGTTCTCCTCGCGAAGCTCGGCAGTGATCCTGGGGGCGCCGTAAGTGCCGTCCGATTCCTGATGCACCGCCCGTATCCGGGCCGCCAGGCGGGCATCAGCCGCCCGCCTGGCGGCCCGGTCGGCGGCCGTCCGTTGCCAGTAGTAGAAGCTCGAGCGGCTGACTCCGAGGATGCTGCACAGCCGCTTCACGCCGTGACGGCGCTGGAGGTCGGCGACACACTGGAAGCGGTTCACCAGCGCGTCTCCCCGGCGAAATACTTCGCCGCTTTGCGCAGGATCTCCCGTTCCTCCTCCAGCTCACGGACCTTCTTCCGCAAGGCTGCGTTCTCCACTTCCAGCGGGGCCGGCGGCTGAGAGGGTTCCTGCGTCCGCCGTCCCCGAGGACGGCTTACTCCGGCTGCCCGAACCCAGTTCCGCAACGTCTCCGGGTTGATCCCCAGATCGGCGGCGACCGACCTGATCGTCGCTTCGGGCCGCGACTCGTACAGCGCGACCGCGTCCGCCTTGAACTGCGGCGGGTAGTTCTTCATCACCACGAGATGTCCGTTCTCAGATCCGCAGGATCCAGTGTCTCGTGTGTCCAACATCAGGGGTCAAGGCCCGGTGTCCGTCGGCCGTGAGGTTGATCCCCGGGAGTTGACTCTGCCGGCATACGGGTTGAAGGGGGACCGCATATCCGATCATCCTTGTCGCCATGAGTCTCGTCTTCACCTCCTTCGATGTGCCCGCCATGGGCGACTACGCCTACGACTGGGCCTTGGTTGATGTGGAGACGTCGGGCCTCATAGCCCGGCGAGATCGCGTGCTGTCCGTCGCGGTGATCACGATCGGCCGGGACGGCGAGCAGACCGGGGAGTTCTCGACCCTGCTCAATCCGGGCTGCGATCCGGGACCGGTGGAGGTGCACGGGCTGACCGTCGAGCGACTGCGGGGTGCTCCGACGTTCGACCAGGTCGCCGGGCGGATCGGAGCGATGCTTCAGGACCGGGTCCTGGTTGCCCACAACGCCCAGTTCGACTACGACTTCCTGGCCTACGAGTTCGCCCGTGCGCGGACGTGGCTGCCGGTGTCGCAGCGGCTGTGCACCCTGGCCCTGAATCGTCAGGTGGACCCACCGACGGATGACATGAAGCTCGGCACCCTCGCCGCCCACTACGGCGTCCCCCAGCAGCATGCACACGATGCGCTGGACGACAGCCGTGTTCTGGCCGGGATCCTGCGGGCGTCACTGCACGCCGGACGTCGTGTGCTGGTGCTCGGTGGCGCCCATGCCGATGCCGCGGCGGCTCGCACCCGCGTCGTCGAGCTGGGCGGGTCCGCGGCGGTCAACCTGTCCGCCGGCGTCACCGACGTCGTACTCCTGGAGGGAGGGGAAGGCGACCGGCGCATGAGCCGCGTCACCGCCCTCGGACTCCCCGCGCACGACCTGCACTGGCTCTCCGCTCCGACCGCCACCACACCGGCTGCGGCGGCGCGCCGGCCCCGGGCGCCGTATGTGATGCCGAGAGGGGGCGTCATCGACCTGCCCATACCGCACGGCAGAACCGCGCCGGAGTGGTACGTCACCGCCGGCTGGGCCCCGCAGTGCGGATACGAGATCGACGTCGTCGCCTTCCTCCTCGACGAGGACGAGCAGGTCACCTTCGACGAGGACTTCGTCTTCTACGGGGCCCCGGAGAGCCCGGCTGGAACTGCGCGGCTGCTGACCGGCGGTCCTGCCGAACAGACCATCGCCCTCAACCTGGCCTCTCTGCCGCCCGCGACGCGCAAGGTCGTCGTCGCTGCCGCCATCGACGGCGCCGCGACCTTCGGAGCGGTCGGTGCGATCCAGATCGGCGCAGCCCCCGGCAGCAGCGGGGCGCCGCTCGCCCGCGCCACACTGGACGCCGCCACCACCGAACGCACCATGCTGCTGGCGGAGATCTACCGCAGAGGCGCGGTCTGGCGCCTACGCGCTGTCGGCCAGGGCTACGACCACGGCCTCGACGCTCTCGCACGCGGATACGGCGTCGACATCGCTGGGTGATCGCCGGCGCCGGGAACGGAGATCTTGAGTTCCTCAGCCGGTTCTCCGGCGCACTCTACGACGCGGCCGGCTCGGCTGACCACGCGGCGAAGACGGTGCGGAAGGCGGCCGCGGCATTTGTGCGTCAGGAGGGCCCTTGAGCGGGTGGTGACGGCCGCCAGTTCAGTCCTGCAGCCACAGCCCGGCGCCGTCTTGGCCTCGGTGACGATCGGGGTGGGTCGGCAGCGGCTTCGAACCGGGTCTGGCTGCCAGACCCCGACGCAGACCGGCCCGTGCACCGACGCGCTGCCAGGCCGACCCGGAAACGGACGGCGACGGCGTGGTCCGACCCCCACGATTCGTGGCCGCGGGCGGCGGCGCCGTTGTGCTGATCAAGCAGCAACTGCCGCAGTATCCGGATGAGCCTGCGCAGTGTTGCGGGCGGCGAGGTAGCGCTCGGCGTCCAAAGCAGCGGCTGCACCGGTGCCTGCAGCGGTGATGGCTTGGCGGTAGGTGTGGTCGACAACGTCACCGGCGGCGAACACCCCGGGCCGGCTGGTATGTGTCGTCGGGGAGGCGACGGTGATGTAGCCCTCGCCGTCGAGGTCGAGCTGCCCGGTGAAAAGTCCGGTGCGCGGGTCGTGGCCGATGGCGATGAACAGGCCCGTCACCTCCAGGTCGCGGGCAGCGCCGGTGAAGACGTCGCGCAGGACGACGCCGCCGAGCATGCCGTTCGCCTCCTTGATCTCGGCGATCTCGCTGTCGAAGGCGAAGGAGATCTTGTCGTCGGCGAACGCCCGGTCCTGCATGACCTTCGAGGCGCGCAGGGTGGAGCGGCGGTGAACGATGGTGACCGATCTGGCGAAGCGGGTGAGGAATGTGGCTTCCTCCATAGCGGTGTCGCCGCCGCCGACCACGACGATGTCGCGGTCGCGGAAGAAGAACCCGTCGCAGGTCGCGCACCAGGACACCCCGCGGCCCGACAGCTCGTCCTCGTGAGGAAGACCGAGTTTGCGGTAGCCGGATCCGGTAGCGATGATCACCGTTCTCGCGCGGTGAACAGTGCCCGCGGAGTCGGTGAGCAGCTTGACGTCGCCGGTCAGGTCGACGGCCACGATGTCGTCGTCGATCATCTCGGTGCCGAACTTCTCGGCCTGAGCCCGCATGTCCTCCATGAGGACCGGGCCGTCGATGCCGTCGGGGAAGCCGGGGAAGTTCTCGACCTCGGTCGTGGTGGTCAGCGATCCACCGACGAAGATGCTGCTGCCGAAGAGCAGCGGCCTCAGCTGGGCGCGAGCAGTGTAGAGGGCAGCGGTGTATCCGGCGGGGCCGGAGCCGATGATGACGACGTCGCGTATCGCGCTCATGCCGGCTGATCCGGGGCGATTTCGGCGATCAGGCCCTCGATCAGGGTCTTGATGTCGTCGCGGATCGGGCGGACCGCTTCGACGCCTTGACCGGCCGGGTCCTCGAGGGTCCAGTCGAGGTAGCGCTTGCCGGGGAAGACGGGGCAGGTGTCGCCGCAGCCCATGGTGATGCACACGTCCGACTCGCGGACCGCGTCGACGGTGAGGATCTTCGGCGTCTCCTGGGAGATGTCGATGCCGACCTCGGCCATGGCCTCGACGGCGGCCGGGTTGACCTGATCGCCGGGGTCGGAGCCCGCGGAACGCACCTCGACTCGGTCGCCGGCAAGGTGGCTCAGCCAGGCGGCGGCCATCTGGGAGCGGCCGGCGTTGTGGACACAGACGAACAGGACGGACGGCTTGTCGGCCATGGTGATCGTTCTCTCTCGTCGCACGGCGGAAACCCAGCCGCCAATGACTTCAGCACCCGCTGGTATCAGCGGGCAGTGATGTGACAGTATCAGCGCATGCTGACTTCAGTCGATCCTGATCTGATCCGGGTGCTGGGCGATCCGCTCCGCCTCCGGATCGTGACCCTGCTGGCGCGCGAGACACTCTGCACGACGCACCTGGTCGAGGAGACCGGAGCCAAGCAGACCAATTTGTCGAACCACATGAAAGTGCTGCGCGAGGCCGGGCTGGTGGAGACCGAGCCGTGCGGCCGCTTCACGTACTACAAGCTCAAGCCAGAGCTCTTGGCCGGTCTGTCCGAGCAGTTCGCCGCGCTCGCTGACTCCGCTCGCACCGCCGCCGAGAACAAGAGGGCCTGCCCGTGACCTTCACCGAGCCCACCTCCGGCACCACTCGGGGCGCCGGCCCTGCCGGGGACGATTCGATCGTCGGGAAACTCTCCACTCTCGACCGCTATCTGGCGGTCTGGATCCTCATCGCCATGGCTGCCGGCCTGGGACTGGGCCGGGTCATCCCGGGCATGAACGATGCCCTGGCGAAGATCGAGGTCGGCGGCATCTCCCTGCCGATCGCGCTCGGCCTGCTGGTCATGATGTATCCGGTGCTGGCCAAGGTCCGCTACGACCGGCTCGACCGGGTCACCGGCGACCGCAAGCTGATGGTCTCCTCGCTGGTCGTCAACTGGATCGTCGGCCCCGCGGTCATGTTCGCGCTCTCGTGGATCTTTCTCCCCGACCTTCCCGAATACCGCACCGGGCTGATCATCGTCGGCCTCGCCCGCTGCATCGCGATGGTCATCATCTGGAACGACCTCGCGTGCGGCGACCGCGAAGCAGCAGCCGTACTCGTCGCCCTGAACTCCGTATTCCAGGTCCTCACGTTCGGCCTGCTGGGCTGGTTCTACCTGGACCTGCTGCCGCGGTGGCTGGGACTAGGCGACGGGCAGGGCCTTGACGTCCCCGTCTGGCACATCGCGCTGAACGTCGTCGTCTTCCTCGGGATCCCTCTCCTGGCGGGCTTCCTCACCCGCCACATCGGCGAGCAGAAGATGGGCCGCAGCGATTACGAGGCGAAGTTCCTGCCCAAGATCAGCCCCTGGGCGCTGTACGGACTGCTGTTCACGATCGTCATCCTTTTTGCCCTTCAGGGGAAGACGATCACCTCGCAGCCGCTGGACGTCGTACGGATCGCACTGCCGCTGCTGGTCTACTTCGCGATCATGTTCTTCGGCAGTTTCGTGCTCGGTAAGGGCCTCGGCCTGGCCTACGACCGCACTGCGACGCTGGCGTTCACCGCCGCGGGCAACAACTTCGAGCTGGCCATCGCCGTGGCCATCGCCACGTTCGGTGTCACCTCCGGCCAAGCCCTCTCAGGCGTGGTCGGCCCGCTCATCGAGGTGCCCGTTCTGATCGGGCTTGTGTACGTCGCGCTCGCCTGGCGCAGGAAGTTCGCACCCAAGGCCGTGACGACGGCCCCGTGACACACGACATGGATGTGGTGGTGGTCGGCGGCGGCCAGGCAGGGCTCGCCGCCGGCTACCACCTGCGCCGCCAGGGCTTCGACTTCGCCGTCCTGGACGGCGATCCGGCACCGGGCGGTTCCTGGCAGCACATGTGGGACTCACTGCACATGTTCTCCCCGGCCGGGTACTCCTCGCTGCCCGGTCACCTCATGCCCGCCCAGGCGGGCGAGACCTACCCGAATGCCGGGCACGTGGTGAACTACCTCGCCGACTACGAAAAGCGCTACACCCTGCCCGTCCAGCACGGAACCCGCGTGCGCTCTGTACGCCGCGACGCGGGCCGGCTCCTGGTCGAAGCCGACTCCGGCACCTGGCGGGCCCGCGCGGTCATCAGCGCCACCGGCAGTTGGTCGCGGCCCTTCCTCCCCGCCGTCCCCGGCCGGTCCGTCTTCACCGGGCGGCAGCTCCATACCGTGAACTACCGCTCTCCGGCCGAGTTCGTCGGGCAGTGCGTCATCGTGGTCGGCGGTGGCAACTCCGGTGCCCAGATCGCCGCCGACCTCGCCCACGACGGCCGCGTCGATGTCACGTGGGTGACCCTGCGCCCGCCACGGTTCCTGGCCGATGACATCGACGGCCGCGCCCTGTTCGACGTCGCCACCGCCCGCCGCCGCGCCCTCGATGCCGGCCTCACCGACACCGGCGGGGTGGCCTCGCTCGGCGACATCGTCGCTGTACCCCCGGTTCGCGCTGCCCGCGACGCCGGGCTTCTGAAGGCGAAGCCGATGTTCGGCCGGCTCACCGCCGACGGCGTCCAGTGGGCCGACGGCAACCGGACGGGCGCCGACGCGGTCGTCTGGTGCACCGGCTTCCGCCCGGCCCTGTCCCACCTCGCCCCGATGGACCTGCGCGGCCCGCGCGGGCACATTCCTACCAACGGCACACGCGCCCTGGACGAGCCGCGGCTGCACCTGCTCGGCTACGGCGATTGGACAGGCCCGGCCTCGGCCACCCTCATCGGCGTCGGGCGCACCGCCCGGGACGCCGTCCGCGAAATCACCGGCCTGCTCACCTAAAACCAAAAAGGGCTGTCCCGTAATCCCTGACGGATCAGCGCGCGGCGTCAGATGCGGTGCATCGCAAGACGGGGGGACATTCGCGTACTTGATGTATTCGGGCGTTCCGACAACGCGGCGAGGCGCCGTAGCTGTCGTCGCACACCGGCCAGGGATGACGGGACAGCCCTTGCGAGTGCATCGGAGAACTGCTCGGGCAGACGAACCACACGCCAGACGCCGAAGTGCCGGAGGCCGCCGACGCCCTGTACCGGCGGCTGCACCGCTCACTCGATTCCCTGCCGGAGCACACCGTCCCAGGCACCTGCTGCGCCCGCTACGCCGAGGCCGGCGGGTTCGACCTGCCCACCCTCATCCCGCAGGTCTGCCTGCACTACGACCCCTACACCCGCAAGAGCGGCGGACACAGCGGTGCCCTGTGTTGCTACGCCGCAGCCGCTGCACCTACCAGCAGTCGGCCCATGGCGGCGAGCACGGACGGCTCGACCCGGTAGTACACCCAGGTGCCGCGCCGCTCGGAGGTGAGCAGCCCGGCCTCCCTCAGCTTCTTCAGGTGGTGGGAGACGGTGGGCTGGGACACCCCGACGTCGGAGATGTCGCACACGCATGCCTCGCCGTCCTCGTGCGAGGCCACTGCGGAGAAAAGCCGGAGGCGGACCGGGTCACCGAGTGCCTTGAAAATCCGCGCCGCGGTCTCGGCCTCTTCGGCGGTCATCGGGCGCTCGGTCAGCGGTGGGCAGCACGGCGCTACGCCCTGCCCGTCAGCGGGTACGGGCAGCGGCAGCACCTTCGTATTCGACATATGCCTATGTTGACACATGTCGAACCAAGGCGGCGCGGTCCGTCACCGGCGAGAGAGGTGGGCGTTCCAGCATCCGGGCGACGCGGTCCCGCGTCCCGGCCCAGGCCGCGCGGCGAGTTCGGCGACAGACCGCGCTGTCACTCCAGCCCGACGAATGCCGGCCGGCGCACCGGTGGCCAGGCCCTCCCGAGGCCCGGGGTTTTCCCGAAGGCCGTCCCGTAACTGATCTCCGGCACGCAGCTACGCGCCGGGCTTACGTCGTCCTCATGGCGTGTTCGGTTTGATCACCCGGTGTCCGACCCGGGCAGGGTTCTGCGCGGCTGGGTCGACAGCCCGATGGCATGGGGATCCACGGGGGGAAAGGGGAAAAGGGCGGCGGGGCACCCTTGGTAGGGTGCGCCGATGTCAACGATCAAGCAGATCCAAGTGACCTTCGACTGCGCGGAACCTGCACGCCTCGCCGCTTTCTGGTGTGAGGTGCTGGGGTACGTCGTTCCGACGGTCCCGGAGGGCTTCGCCACGTGGGAGGAGTACCACCGCTCGCTGCCGCCCGAGGAGCAGGTGATCTACTTCGCGTGCACTGATCCCTCGGGTGTGGGCCCGCGCCTGCTCTTCCAACGAGTTCCCGAAGACAAGGTCGTCAAGAACCGGCTGCATCTCGATGTGCGGGCCGGTACCGGGCTCGTGGGCGAGGAGCGCCTTGCCACACTGGAGGCCGAGTGCGCACGGCTGGTCGCGCTCGGCGCGGTACATGTGCGAACGATGCGTGCCGACGGCGAGAACGAGTCCTGCATTGTGATGCAGGACCTTGAGCGCAACGAGTTCTGTCTCGACTGAGCCTCCTCCGAGACCGCGAGGCGGAAGCCCTCTCCGGTGGGCCTCGTAGATCCCGCACGCGGCGCGGCTATCGCGGGAGAGCGAGTTTGTGCAGGCGGGCGACGCCGTGCACTGCGTGGCGCACGCCGTCGCCCCTCAGGCGGCAGTCGCGCAAGATCTTCCATGCCTTCAGCGGGGCCAGTTGCCGCATCGTCAAGTTCGTCCGCACGTACGCGGCGGCCGGCAGCACCTGGTCTTCCAGTAGCACCTTCCACAGCCGCCCCCGGGCAGGGGTGTCGGCACCCTCACGCCGCAGATGCGTCACCAACGTGCTGAAGGAGCGCGGGCTGAGCCCTGTGAACGGGGCTGTCCAGGACGGCTCAGACACCGTGATCACAACTGACACAGTCAAGATCATCGCAAGGCAAGATCACCTGCGGGTCGACCTTAGCCACCGAGAGCGCCGTTGGGCGCGCGAGGCAGGGCAGGTCGGGCGGCACCCGGTGGCGAGCACGACAGAAGCCGGGCCAAGGGGTGCGGTATCCAGCCCCGTGCGGGCCGTCCGGAAGTGCAGGTCGCGGCCCAGAACCCGCTGGGCCGCGAACGTCACCGGCGCCCGGGCGGCGAGCGTGACGCGGGTGGTCCGGGCGAGCTCGGCGGCGATCCGCACCACGGAGTTGGCGAACGGAGCCGGGCCGAGTAGCCGGCGGCATGCAGCACTCTGCCCGGTGAACTCCTCCAGACCTCAAAGGGCGGGCCGGTGCAGGCGTCCGGACGGGCGGCGCAAGCGGTGAGGTACTTGGAGAACCGTACCGAGCGGGAGAGAGCAGCGTGAGGCTCTCGTAGTAGCGCGGCCACGCCCCGCCTCCGCGGCCTGATGCCTCCAGCACCAGCGACCCGTACCGCAGCAACACGTGGGCGGCGGCCAGTCCAGACTGTCCGCCGCCGATCACGGCGACGCCGATCTGCTCCGTCACCAGTCCTCCCGAATTCGATAAACATCTATGTTGACGTTCATCAATGCAGGTGACATGCTGGATCGCGAAGGCCATCGATAGATGTCGAAACAAGCAAGGAGTCGTCGTGAACGCGCCCGCCACTACCGAGCTGCCCGTCGTCGTGATCGGGGCGGGACCCGTCGGTCTCGCCGCGGCCGCCCACCTGGTCGACCAAGGCGTCGAGCCCTTGGTGCTGGAGGCCGGCCAGAGGGCCGGAGCCGCCGTGCGCGAGTGGGCGCACGTCCGCCTGTTCTCCACCTGGGGCGAGGTCGTCGATCCCATCGCCGAAAAGCTCCTCGCCCCCACAGGCTGGACACGGCCCGACCCGGCCGCCTACCCCTCCGGCGGCGAGTGGGCCGACCTCTACCTGCAGGCGCTCGCCGACGTGCTCGGCGAGCGCGTCCGCCTCGGCACCACCGTCACCGGCGTCTCCAGGGCAGGACGGGACCGCCTCGTCGACGCCGACCGCGAACAGCAGCCTTTCGTCGTCCACCTCTCCCACGCCGACGGCCGTGAGGAACGCCTCTTCGCCCGCGCCGTCATCGACGCCTCAGGCACCTGGACCACGCCCGGCCCGGCAGGCAGCAGCGGCCTTGCCGCACTCGGCGAGAAGGCCGCGGCAGACCGGATCACCTACCGTGTCCCGGACCTCGAGGACCCGGCCATCCGCGCCCGCTATGCGGGAAAGCGCACCGCTGTGATCGGCTCCGGCGCATCCGCCTTCACCGCCCTCGCCTACCTCGCCGACCTCGCCAAGTCCGACGACGGCGCGGGAACGAAGGGGGTATGGATCCTGCGCCGGGGCATCTCCGGCTCCACCTTCGGCGGCGGTGAAGCCGACCAGCTACCGGCGCGCGGCGCCCTGGGCCTGGCAGCGAAGGCTGCCGTCGACCAGGGTCACGCTGCCGCGGTCAGCGGCTTCCGCACCGACGCAGTCGAGCGGGCGCACGACGGCCGCCTGGTCCTGGTCAGCGAGGACGGGCGGCGCCTGGACGCAGTCGACGAGGTGATCGTCCTGACCGGGTTCCGCCCCGACCTGACCCTCCTGGACGAGCTCCGCCTGGATCTCGATGAGCGCCTCCAGGCTCCGACCGAGCTGGCGCCGCTGATCGACCCCAACCAGCACTCCTGCGGCACCGTCTACCCGCACGGCCACCGCGAGCTCTCCCACCCGGAGACGGGCGTATACGTGGCCGGAATGAAGTCCTACGGCCGCGCCCCGACGTTCCTCGCGATGACCGGCTACGAGCAGGTCCGCTCCGTCGCCGCCGCAATCGCCGGCGACCTCGAGTCCGCCGACCGCGTAGAACTCGCCCTCCCCGAGACCGGAGTCTGCGGCGGCGCCGGGCTGTTCGACACCCCCGACACCCAGCAGGCCGACAGCGCCGGCTGCTGCGCACCCGAGCCGAAGCTCGTCCAGCTCGGCACCCCTGCCCCGGTCGGCGCACCTGCCGAGGAGACTCCGGCGGGTGGCTGCTGCGGCTCGTGACCGACCTGGGTATCCCCGCGCGCGGGGCCGCGACCGGAACAGGGGACCGGTCGCGGCCCCCCGCCGCCTGCCCGCCCCCTGCGCCACGCAGCCGTGGTCGGCACCTTGCGGATCTCGAAGTCCATCGCACCCCTTGAACTGGGGTGTTGCGACAACCACTACCGGCATCCTGGGAGGCCTGACCAACCGTATGGAAGCACTGCGGGAGCCGCTGGACGAGGCGTACCGGAGTGCGCCGAAATTCGAGGCCGGCGTCGCCCGTGCCCAGGGCTTCGGCACCCGCGCCCTGGAGGAGTTCAAGGACTCGAAGGTCTGGCTGAAGATCGACGCGAACGGCAACTACGACCTCGACCTCGCCGCCAACGAGTACATGGCAGACGGCCATACTCTGGACAAGCACGTCGGCAAGACGGACGAACAGTTGGCGCAGCGCCTGCGTGACCAGCAGTCGAACGGCCCGACCGCCGCTTGGCCACATGGAAGGCCGAGGATCGGCAGCTCTTCGGCCTTCCCGAACTATCAGCGGGCGGAGGAGCTGACCGAGTACAACCTCAACAAGAACAAGGCCGCCATCGAGGTGTGGCTCAAATGCCCGCCGCCGCCGGAGGAGGGCAGGATCAGAGAGTTCCAGTCGACCGGGCCGAACGGCGAGACCAGCGGCCGCAGCGTGTTCAAGCAGCCGGTGAACCCGAGCGACCCGATGTCGGGGTACCAGCAGGGCGGGTCCGACGCCAAGGCGTACGACGTGACCGGTATCGACACGCGAATCCGGTACGACAGCAACCGCATCCCACCGTTCACCGTCATGACGTCGATGCCCTACAAGCCCTAGCTCCGCCGAGAAAGGCCAGCACGACATACCCGTCGACCAGAAGTCCTGGGAAGCCGCCGTACGCCACCTGTACGAGGACGCATACCCGTACGACGCCACCGGCCCACGCCGACACGAGGACTGGGTCCTTGATGTCATCGCGCTGATGGCGCGGGTTCCGGACCCTCGTGGCTGGGCCGGTCTCGACGACGCGGCTCAGAACCCGGAGCGTGAGGCTTCTCCCACCTACCCCTTCGTCGCTCATCCGCCGGAGTACATCGCGAGGCGTCTCCAGGAGGTCGACCGGGCCAGCGCCGTGAACCTGCTCCTTGCCCTCACGGACGACCGCTGCACCCTGTCCAACCTGAGGCGCTTCACGGAGAGCAAGGAGGAACTCTTGGCAATGGCGGAGTCGATCCTTGCGCGTTACGGCGACGAGACCACCTATCACACCAACATCAAAATGCCTGGTCACGTGCGCGGGACACTGGACTTCACATCGTCGAGCTGGGCGTACAGCCCGCTGAGCGTCTACTCGGAGGACTGCGGCCTGATCGTCGTCTCGGACACCGAAGTCGGCATGTTCTGGAACTTCGCCGACTACTGAACCGCCTGCACTTGTACGAGCGCAGGCACTGCCCAGGTGATTTGAAAGGATGCCCCGAGTTGGCCCGCTCCGCCTCCTATCCCGACTACGCCGACACCACAAACCCGCAGTTGGTCGCCCGCCTCGTGGGTGAACTGCACGAGTTGCTCGCCCTCCCCCTGGACGAGGGGGACTATGCCCTGGCTGCCGCCGAACTCGGCATGGAGGTGGGCCCGCCGGAACCGTTCTCCCACGGCGCCTGGTTCCAATCGCTGGCGGCGACACTGTCCGGCATCTGATCCGGCTGGACGGCCGAGGGACGGGCGCTCCACAGCCGCAAGACAGCACGAACGTGGACAGCATCGAAGGGCCGGGCCCTCGCGAGACCCCACCTGAAGGTCCGACCGGCCGGTGACCGCAGTCCTCCCTATTGACGCGACGGCCCCGTACTGCGCCGTGGGTTCGAGGCTCACCTGACGCACCATCAGAACGGGCGTACAGATGAGCGTCGAGCCTGTCGCGCGCACCATTCCCGACGAAGGCCACCGCAGACTGCCTGCCCCTGCGCTCTTGGGTGAAACCGCAGGTCAGAGCAGTGTGCCTGGACGGCCGCGCGCTCCACCTCGTGTCCTGTGGGAAACATGTCGAGCGCATCCCGCCATACCTGAGAACCCCGGGAAACTGCGGGTCAGAGCCCCTTTGCAGCAGGCTCCAGAATCGCCACGCACTCCACGTGATGCGTCATCGGAAACACGTCACCGACAGTCAATACGGGAGAAGCTGCAGGTCAGATGGGTTCCCTCGGCTCTGCAGGTGGGCTGCCAGGGTTCGGAGCGTCAAATGAGCGTCACGGCCGGTGCGCACGGATTTTCAGCCTGCACCACCCGGCCGTCCGCCGCCTACGGCCGACGGCTGCCGCAGCCGGGCCACATCGACCCGCGCCAGCTGGCGCATCGTTAGAGCCCTCCGTGCCGCGGCGGTGATCACAAACAGCGACCGAACCGGTCATCGCCGCAGGCAGTCACCACCGCACTTCCGGCCCCGAGGTGCCGACGCCCCTCTGCGGACCTTCCGCAGAGGGGCGAACGCACTTCGGGGTGAACCTGTCGCTACGGCGACACGGGACCGCTGTCGAATCCGTCGGCCTTCACGGGCTCCCGTAGTCCTCGACCAGTTCGCCGATCAGAGCGAGGAGCGCGTCGGCCCGGTTCCGGTCCTCACGCTGGTCACGCAGCCTACGGTCCAGCTCCCGCAGGTCGAGCACGGCGGCCGGCTCACGGCGCCGCACCGCGTCCAGCCACGGTGTGGTGACCAGGTCCATGCACACGGTGAACAGAGCCCGGGTCGACGGGGCGGGAGGAGCCGGGTCGGGGGCGGCGAAACCGGTGGTCACGTACCGGACCGGATCGGTCAGGCTCCAGCCGACGACGCCACCCCCCTGAACGAGGAGTGCCACGTCCGGGGCGATTCCGATGCGCGCCTCCAGCGGCTCGTCAAGGACATCGAGGTCACGCAGACAGGTCAGTGCGGTGTCCTCCGGAGCACGGCAGAGCTCGGTGGTCATCTCCAGGCGGAAGTCCCGTACCTCTTCGGCGCGAAGTCCGCCCGGACGGACGGCGGGTGCGGCGGGAACGCGGGCACAGTCCTCAGTGTCGGCAGCCTCGTGGGGGAGGCGGAACCCGGCACCGACCAGTTCCCGGCTGTCCGGGTCGAACCGGAGCTCGTCGGGGTCGTCCCACAGCCACTCCTGGCTGCCGAAGGTGTCTCCGAGGGACTGTTGCCATTCCTTCACGTCCTCGTACTCCGCGACGCGCACACACTGGTCCCGGAAGTCGAAGCGCGGGGAGATACGCAGGGCGTTGTCCGTCACCATCGCACTCCAGTCGCCGTCGAGGACGAGTCTCATCGCTCATCACCGTACGAATCATCCACCGCCGGCCGGTTCACCTTCACGTTGCGTAATCGTCCACGTAAGTGGCGATCAAGGCGAGCAGGGCGTCAGCCCGGTGCCGGTCTTCGTGCTGGGCTCGGAGGGTCTCGTCGGCGGCCCGGAGGCGGGTCAGGGCGGCCGGTTCACCGTCCACCACGTCGTCCACCAGCGGCGAGGTGACAAGGTCCAGGCACTCGGTGAGCAGGCGACGGGTGGCCGGGGAGGGAGGATCGGAGTCGGGGTCGGTGTACACGGTGGTCAGGTACCGCGCGGGGTCGGTGAGGCTCCAGCCGACGACTGCGCCGTCCTGGACGAGAAGCGCCACGTCGGGTGCGATGCCGACGCAAGCGTCCATGGGTTTGTCGAGGACGTCGAGGTCACGAAGGCAGGCCAGCACGGCATCGCCGGGAGCCCGACATAGCACCGTACACAACTCGTGGCGGAAGTCCCGGACCTCGTCCGCACGGAGCCCGCCAGGGCGAACCTCGGGCATGACGGGAACGCCGGCGAAGGTCTCGGCGTTCGCGGATACATACGGCATCTGGAGTTCGGCCCCGACCAGCTGCCGGCTGTCCTGGTCGAACCGGAAGACGTCCGGCGTATCCCACAGCCAGTGCTGGCTACCGAAGCTATGCGCGACGAACCGCTCGCGCTCCATCACGTCCGCATAGTGCATGACGCGCACGGAGTCGCCTGCGAAGCGAGGGGTGGTGTGCAGCGGATCATCCGTCACCGTTGCACGCCAGTCGCCGTCGAACGACAATTTCATGGTCATCCCTGCCTCATCTGATCTGCACTCCCGGGGCCAGGTTGCCGAACTTGCCAGGGATTCTGCCCTCCACGATGTCCTCGTGGGTAACTGGCTTACCAGGGTCCGACGGACTGCCACCGAGCGCCCTCGCACCGGATTCCCCCTTGATGCCCGACTCTCCGTACGCCGTGATGGCCTGGCCCTGCTTGGAGCCGGGCCCATACACCACGGCAATGTCATTGTCCTTCCGAAAGAGGAAGTTTCCTGCTTGGCCCGATGACTGGTACACGGCATCGGGGCTCTTCAGAATTTCCAGGACTCGTTCGTCGGTGAAGGCGTGCCCCGTGTCCCCGTGGTAGTCGGCGTGTTTCTTGAACCCGCCGTTCTCTGCCCTCTCCACGATGCCGTCCAAGATTTTGTCGATCCGCTTCTGTGCCTTCTCCTCCTTCGGGTACTTGGGCATGAGCCCCAGCGGGTCCGACGCGGCGTTCGGGTTGTCCACGTAGCCGACGGGGTTCGGGGCGGGAGCGAGGCCGAGGGGGTCGGGGGAGGTGTAGCGGCCGGTCTCCGGGTCGTAGTGCCGGAGGTAGTTGTAGTGGAGGCCGGTCTCGGGGTCGTAGTACTGGCCCGGGAAGCGGAGAGGGGTATAGGTGCTGCCGTCGCGGGCCCATGCCGTGGTGCCCCACAACGTGGCTCGGGAGCGCCAGGCGATATCGCCGGATTCGTCGATCAGTTCGGTGGGAGTGCCGATAAGGTCGGTGGCGATGGCGAAGAAGCGGCGGTCGATCTCGTTCTGCCGGTCGTCGGCGGTGAGGAGGCGCTCGGTCTGGGCCAGGGGGGTGTGGCCGCGGTGGTCCCAGGTGAGGGCGACCGTGTTCAGCTGGTCGGGACCGTGACTGGTCTGTTCGCACAGGGTCAGGCCGTCCCAGGTGAACCGGACTTCCTCGACCAGGCTCTCGCCGTCGTCCGCCATTCGCTGCTTCGCGGTGCGGCGTCCAAGCGGGTCGTAGCGGTACCTCCACCGGGTCCCGTCGGGGGTGGTCACGGAGGTGAGGCGGTTCTCCGTGTCCCAGGTGTAGCGCCAGGTGTCGGGCTTGCGGGAGAGGCGGGTCTTCTGGCGCAGGGTGACCCTGCCGAGGGCGTCGTGCTCGAAGCGGACATCGCCTGCCCGGGTGACGGTGGTGCCGGTGTAGGTGCGTGGCCCGGTGGCTTCATGGCCGGGGTGGCCGGACGGCCAGGACGCCGAGGTCTGGTTGCCGGCGTCGTCGTAGGCGTACCGCTCCGTCCAGCCTTTGGCGTGGACGGCGGTGACGCGGCCCGCCCCGTCAAGGTCGAAGGTGCGAGTGCCCGTCAGCCGGTCAGCGACGGAGGTCAGCTGACCGTCGGCGCGGTAGGAGTAGGCGCGGCTGTTGACGGTACGCCCCGACGTGGTGACCTGCTGCTCGGCCAGCCTTCCGGCCGCGTCCCAGGCAGAGGTCACGGTGACCGCATCGCTGAAGACGCGGGCGAGTTCCCGGCCGGCCGCGTCGTGCGTGAAGTCGATCCGCCGATCGCCGCTGGTCAGGCGGTGGGGCATTCCGTCGGCACCGTAGGTGTAGGTGCTGACGTGACCGGTGGGTGTGGTGCGGCGGGTACGGCGGCCCAGGAGGTCGTAGGCGTACGTGGTGGGGCGGCCGTCGACGAGTTCCGTCTTGGTGAGCCCGCGACGGTCGTACTGGTAGTGCAGTTCGCCGTCCGGCCCGACCGCTTCCAGCAGTCGTCCGGCCCGGTCGTAGCCGTAGGTCGTCACGCGGCCGTCGACACTCTTGCGGATCACCTGGCCCAGCTGGTCACGCTCGAACGCGATCGTCCCGCCGAGCGCGTCGGTACGGACGGCGAGCCGTCCCGCCGCGTCTACCTCGTAGCTGAGTGTGCGGGCGTCGAAGTCGGTCTCGGAGAGGACGTTTCCGGCTGCGTCGTACTCGTAGGTCCAGGTCAGCCCTTGCGCGTTGTGGACACGGGTGAGGCGCAGCTCGGCGTCGTGCTCGAACTCGAACCGTGCGCCGTCGGGGTGGATACGGGCGAGTGGGAGGTCGAAGTGGGTGTACTCGAAGCGGGTGACACCGCCGGACGCGTCGGTGCGGGTGAGGAGGTTGCCCTCGCCGTCGTACGTCCACGTCTCCGTGGCCCCGTCGGGCCCGGTACGCCGGGCGAGCTGCCCGTCCGCGTCCCACTCGAAGCAGGTGACGGCGCCCGCCGGGTCGGTGACGCGGACCGGTCTGCCGAGGGCGTCGCGCTGGGTGCGGGTGACAGCCCCTGCCGGGTCGGTCACCTCTACGGGCAGTCCCGCCGCGTTGCACACCGCGTGTGTCGTGGCGCCGAGGGCGTCGGTGACCGAGGTGAGCCGCCCGCCGCTGTCGTAGGTGTAGCGGGTGATGGCGCCGGCCGGGTCGGTGACCGCCGTGCGGTTGCCGTGTTCGTCGAACGCGTGGACCGTGCGGGCGCCACCCGGACCGTAGACCTCGGTCGGCAGGCCGAATTGACCGCGCACGGTGCGCAGTTCGCTTCCGTCGGGGCGGACGGCGGAGATCAGCCGGTCGTGCTCGTCGTACGAGAAGGCGGTGGTCAGGCCCAGCGGGTCGGTGCGGGTGCGTGTGTTGCCGCGCGGGTCGTAGGTGAACTGGGTGGTGTGGCCGAGCGGGTCGGTGACGGCCAGGAGACGGCAGCCGGGGCCGAACAGGTGGCGGGTCGTGTGCCCGTCGGCGGTGGTGAGTGTGGTCGCGTGGTGACCGGTTTCGGGGTCCGGGTCGGTGTAGGCCAGGCTGATCTGGACGTGGCCGGCCTCGCCGCCCTCCGCCACGACACGGTCGCGGTCGTCGTAGACGTAGTCGTAGCGGCTGTTGTTCGAGTCGATCCAGGCGATGACGCGCCGGCGGTCGTCGTAGACGTAGGTGGTGGTGGCGCCGGACGGCTTGGTGACGTCGGTGAGATTGCCGTCCTGGTAGCCGTAGGCCATCAAGGGCAGGTCGGCGCCGCTTTCGTCCGCACCGGCAAGGGCCAGGGCGGTGACCAGGCCGTCGGTGGCCGACAGCCTCACCTGGTGGCCCGCCGAGTGAACCAGGGCCAGCGGCAGACCGTCCTCAGCGCGCTCGATGTGGATCGTGTGGCCGTTTCGTTCGGTCACTTCTGACAGCCAGGCGGTTCCGTCGCCCCCCGGTTCGCTGCCGGACTGCGCGGTGAAGTGGAACGTCAGGCCGCTGTCCGGGGCGGTAACCGTGTAGTCGCCGTCGACATCACGGGCCAGCGACGTGCGGGCACGGCCGGTCGCCGGTGCGGTAGGCGCGCCGGGGACCGGGTGCGGGTACGGGACCAGAAGTCCTTCGGCGGTGACGTGGACAACGCCGATGGCGCCTTGATGATGCCGCCGCCGACGTGGTCGCCCATGATCTGCAACTCCTGGAGCCCGTCGCCCAGCTGCTCGGCGTACGACGGCTTCTCCGGGGCCATGTCGCGGGCGGCGCGGACCGCCGTGCGTGCGGTCTCCGCCGCCGAGTTCCGCTGCTTACGGGCCTCGGCGAGGATGTCCTGCGCCTCCTGCATCAGCTTCCTGCCGGGGTCCTCGATCGTAGCCGCGGGCATGGGAGGGAGCGAGGACGGCTTGCGTTTGTCGGCGGGCTGGGCGTTGTAGCGGTCGACGGCCGCGTTGTAGTCGTCGACCTTCGCTCGGTGGGCGTCGGCGGCTTCCTCGGACGCCTTGACACCCTCCTTCCACTTGTCGATCGCCGTCTGCGCCTGTCCCTGCGCCCAGGTGACGGTGTCGGCGAACGCCTCCAGTGCGCCGACCGCCTTCTCGCTGGCATCGGCGGCGGCGTACCACTTGGGCGGCTGGGTGCTCACCGCGGTGCGCAGTGCGTCGGCCGCCTCGCCCTTGAGCTGGGAGGAGTCGAGGCTCTTGAGGCCGTCGCCGGTGGTGTCGAAGGCCGTCTGGAAGGACCGGAGTCTTCTGGCGGTGGCGTCGAGCTTGCCCGCGCTGCCGTAGATCAGCTTGGTCTTGTCCTCGGTCTGCCCGAGGTCCATCTCGTCGACCTCGGCGCCCATCCGGTTGGCGACGGAGCGGGACTGCTCGCGGACCCAGTCCGCACCGGACTCCCAGCCGGCGTCATCCAGCCGGTCGGCGGTCCAGTTCCCCGCGTCCTCGACACGGTTGCCGGCCCACTCGACGCCGTCCTCGACGACGCTCTCGACCGAGTCGGGCGTGATGTCACTGACGAAGTCGCCGATACCCACAGTCAGTTCCCCCCGGGCTCAGTCTGCTGCTGCGCCCGCAGGGCGCGTTCCTCCGGCGACGGGCCAAAGGCGTCGTCCAGCGCCCGGTTCCACTGGTCGTCGGAAAGGCCGAGCTCGTCCTTGAGCATCTCGGACCGCTGGCCGCCCTGGCCCTCGGTCAGGACAGTGCGGCCGGTGTCCTTCCACGTCTGCTCCATCTCCTGACCGGCCTGCTCGAACGAATCGGCGCTCCAGTCCGGGTCCAGGTAATCCGGAGTGAACACGTCGCCCCAACCCTGCTGGGTGATCTCCTCCTCGGTGGCGTGCGGGCTCCCGCCCATCACCGAGTTCACGCCGACCTTGAACGTGCCCTCGATGTACTGGTCGTGCTCCCACTGGGTGCCCGCCGCAAGTCCGAGTCGGTCGGCTATCGCACTGGCGTCGCCCACCAGGGCTCGCACACCCCACTCCCAGCGTTCGCAGAAGTCCTCGAAGTCGACGGACAGGCCGTGGTGCCCGGCCTCCATCCCGGTCATGGACAGCTCCGAGAAGCCCTTGCCCATCACCGAACCGGTCGGCCCACCGAGTTCACCGAGCTGGTCGATCGTCGAGCCCAAGCCCTGCGTGAACTTAACGACGGACGCCTTGCCGAAGCTGAGGTCCCCACCGTCTACGCTCATCGCCCGCTCCCTTCGGAGCCCACGTCCAGCGCGACAGCGTCCGGCACGATCCCGGCAGCCGGCGGGAAGAACATCGACCCGTCCTCGGTCGCAATGTCGACGGCCAACCCGGCGGGCCCGTCCAGCGACGGCACCACCTCGTCCACGATCCGGGCACCCAGCAGCGCCGCGTACTCCATGGGCCGGTCACCGGAAGCGTGGCTGAGGGCGAACCGGGCGAGCGCCGCCTCGTCGGTGAACCCGCAGACCCAGCGCACTCCACCTGACCACGCCGACCACAGTCCGCCGCCGACCACCGGCACCAGGAGGACGGAACGGCGCATCTCACCGACCAGAGCCCGCGGGTCGCCGTCCCCCGCCCTCTGCTTGCCTATCCGCTCGGCAAGAGCTGTCCTTGCCTGCTCCATGGCCCCTCCCCCATTCTTATCGCGGATGGTGCACAACCGTAGATCAAGACGCATCTCGTGGAGCAGCAGTTCTTGTGAAGACGCGCACAGCGTGATTGGTCAAGCACCGACGCCAACAGCTCTTGCACTACGTACGGTTATGACGCGGCGCACCGCCTGACGTCGGTCACCGACCCCCTAAGCCGGGCGACGACCTACGCGTACGACGCGGACAGCAATCCGGTCAGGGTGACGACGCCCCGCGGCTCCACCACCCGGACGTACGCCAGCCGCGGCCCGGTGATCAGGATCGACTACTCGGACACCAGGCCCCTCGTCGCTCTCGGACCCGACGACTCCGGACGCACGCCCCGAGCCGACGCGGAGATCGCCGAGGGCTTCGTCTACAACTCGGTCGGCGACCTCACCAACACCCGCGGCTTCGCCTGCACCTACCAGGGAATCGCTGCACGAGTCGCAGGGCACCCGGAGATCGTGGAGTTGCCGCTGCACGGGGCCTGGTCTGCGCCTACTGCCCGGTTCCGGCCTGACCTGAGCAGGATGCGTGAGGCCCGGGCGCACGCCCGGGCCTCACGTCGTCGAACGTCGGAAACGGGGACCCAGGCCGACAGGCGCAGGGGACCCAGGCCGACAGGCGCTTGGCAATGACCGGTACATCGACGTGGTCCTGCGCACCCAGCCGGAGACGTCCGTGAGGTTGAGACTCCCGATTCGAGCGTCGTACGAGCGTCAAGAATCTCCGAACAAGCTCCTGAGAGCATCGCCGCTGCAAGCGTCTTACTGATGAATTCGCAGCTCAGACGTCTAAAGGGTCGAGCCGTCAACTCGACCCGCCCCCCGGTGGGAAACATGTCGAGCGCATCCCGCCATGCCTGAGAACCCCGGGGAAACTGCAGGTCAGAGACCCTTTGCAGCAGGCTCCAGAATCGCGACGCACTCAACATGCGACGTCATCGGAAAGATGTCGGCTCGAGACCGTCATGGAAAAGCCCAGGTCAGAGCCCGTTTCTCAGCTCGTCGTCCTGCGTATGGCTGCCTGGAGCGTCAAACGAGCGTCATGGCCGACAGCCGGCGAACAGGCCGCCGAAGCCATGTCACCCATCGGGTACGACCCCGCCGGCTCCGGACGCCAACTCACCTGTCGTGCCCCACCATCTGTCCGAACAACATCACGGGCCATGCCAGCCAGCCGACGACGCCCCGCACCCGTACGGAGGAACTCCGCGGAGAACAGGCGCCTGTGGGTAGCGGCCAGATGGGCCGATCCCTTCAGCACCCTGCCGTCGACGGTGATCCTCGGTGCGTCCGGCCCTGTCCTCGGCGGCCTCGCGCCGGCCCGCGGGGCAGTCACCGACCGCCCAGTCGAGGGCGTCGTCAACGACAGTTGCCGGCACCCGGCCGATCATGGTCCGCGAAGCCACAGCGCCACTAGAAGCTCCACTCCCGCACAACAAGCGAGGTCCGCGAACGAGGCGCACCTTCCACTCCCCCACCAGTCGCCCCAATCACGCCAGTCTCCGAACAGAAACCCAGGGTTGGCTGGCTGCTCCCCGGGTGTTCAACTACCGCCTCCAGGGCAGGAAGGCGTGTTCACGCCAATCACCCATCAGGGGGACGGCTGGTTGACCCTGCGACCAGGGGACACTCCGGGCGCCGTTCGGTGCGACACGTCGGGATCCAGCCCCATCCGCCGCCGTGCGTTAGTTCGATTCACTTTTGGATCAAGCATCACCCCGACTCTGTTCACGACTTACTCACAGGTGATGCACTGTGCGCACACAAGCGCGAAGACTCCTCACAACACTCCTGGCTCTGGCTCTCCTGGCCGTCGCAGGGGTCATCCCCTCCTGGGCCTCCCCCGGAGGCCAACAGACCTCCATACCCCCATCGGCTGCCATACGGACGGCCGCGGCGAGGACCGCTTCGGACCTCCCGAAGCCGCCCAAGGCCATGACGCTGGCCGAGAGACGCCAGCAGGTGAAACGGGACCGGGGCGAGCTGTCGCCCATGCACAACTACATCGACCCGCGCGCAGAGAAGCCGTCCGGCACACCGCACCCCCGTCCCACCGAACCAGCCGACCGGGGCCCGGCCGCCGGCAAGTCGGCATCGCCCTTCGGCGCGCAGGCAACGGGCAATCCGACCTGGGTCAGCGCGTACGCCACTGCTTACCCGGCGATGTTGTCGATCGGCGGGCAACTGCAGCTGCCGACGGGCACGACGGCTTCCTCTGTGTCCGGGATGTGGCTCTACGTCCGCGACGAGGCGGGGAACTACGTCCACCAGCAGGAGATCAAACGCAGCACAGGTGACCCTTCGGGCCGCTATCTCGACAGCGGCGCCTGGTGCTACGGGTGGTGGTCGGGCAACTCCTACCCCGCCGACCAGTGCTTCTGGTGGAGTGGCAGCACGCTCGGGGGCATCTCGAGGACGGCAAGAAGTACTACGCCTGGATCTTCCTCACCGGCACGGACGGGTCTTCGAGTCCGGGCGGCACCACCTCGCCGCTGGTGGAAGCCTTCTACACGCCTGACATTCCCGGAGCGCAGGCGGGCATCTGCACCTGCTATGCGCAGGCTCACCGTGCGGACCCGGTCAACACGGCGACCGGCATGTTCTTCGAGCAGCTCACCGACGCCTCTCTGGTCGGCCCAGGTGTGCCCCTTGCCCTGGAGCGGACGTACCGTTCCGACTCGACCACGGCGGGCCTGCTGGGCCGCGGCTGGGCGACACCGTTCGACTCGAAGCTCACGGTCGCGACGGGAAAGGTCACCTACCGGGCGGACGACGGGGCGTCGTTCGTGTTTGCGCAGAACAGCGACGGGACATACAAAGCCCCGGCTGGTTCTGCAGCCAAGCTGGTCAAAGGCACCAGTGACTACATCCTGACGACGCCCGACCACACCAAGCGGACCTTCACCAGCGGTGGTCAGCTCGCTTCCGTCGTGGACAAGGCAGGAAAAGGGCTGGACCTGACGTACGCGTCCGGCAAGCTCGCGTCCGTCAGGGACGCCGCCGGACGCACGACGACGTTCACGGTCGGCGCCGACGGACTGCTGACCAAGGTGGGCTTGCCGGACACGACGTCGGTGTCCTACGGCTACACCGACGGGCTCCTGACCTCGGTGACCGACCCCGCCGAGAGAGCCTCTTCCTACACATATGACGCGAACAAGCGACTGTCGTCATACACCGACCCCGCGAACGGCAAGGTCAGCAACACCTACGACACCGCGGGCCGGATCACTTCCCAGACCGACCAAAACACCAAGACGACCACATTCACCTGGGACAGCAGTCGCGAGTCGCACACCACGGCGCCCGACGGCGGCGTGTGGACCGACGTGTACTCCGGCAACGTCCTCATGTCAACCATCGACCCCTACGGCAAAAGCATCACCTACGACTACGACCGCAATCTGCGACCCGTGGGCATCACCGACCAGCGCGGCAACACCACGTCAATGACGTATGACAGCGCCGGCCGCATGCTCACGCGCAGCTCACCCTCGGTGCTCGGCTACAAGGAAATCTGGACCTACGACACGTCGGGCAACATCACCAGCCACACCGACGGCCGCAACAACAAAACGACCTACGCGTACAACACGTCCAACCAGCTGACGACGACCACCGACCCGCTCAGCGGCACCACCTCCTACACGTACACGGCACTCGGCGCCATCCAGACGGTGAAAACGCCACGAGGCAACGTCACCACCTACGGCTACGACACAGCCGGGAACCGTACGTCGGTGACCACACCCCTGGGTGAAAAGGCGACGTTCACCTACGACGCGGCCGGGCGGATCCTGACCAAGACGGACCCGCGTGGCAACGCCCCCGGCGCCGACCCCGACGCCTACACAACGACGTACGCCTACGACGGGCGAGGGCTGCTCAGCTCGACCACCGACCCGCTGGACCGCACCACGTCCTACACCTACAACGGCGCGGAGCAGCTCCTCACCGCGAAGAACCCTGAGGGCGACACCACGGCATTCGCCTACGACGATGCCGGGCACCTGACCAGGACAACGGACGCGGCAGGCGATTTCGTCACCCGCACCTACAACGCTGCCGGGCACCTGGCCTCCGAGACGGACGCTGCCGGCAACAAGACCACCTACACCTACGACAAGGTGGGACGCTTGCTCACCAGCGTCTCCCCGCGCGGCAACGTCGTCGGTACCGATCCGGCCGCCTACACCACGAGCTACGCCTACGACGCCGCAGGCAACAGCACCAAGGTCACGGGTCCCACCGGTGCGTTCACAACGACGACCTACGACGCGATCAACCGGCCTCTGGTGAACACCGACCAGCTCGGACACACCACCGGCTACACGTACGACGCCAATGACAACGTCGTCAAGGTCACCGACGCCGCGGACAAGACAACCCTCTCGGTCTACGACAAGAACAATCGGCTGAGCAGCAGCACCAACCAGCTGAGCAAGACGAGCACCTACACCTACGACGCCGACGGGAATCTCCTCAGCAGCACCTCACCGCTGGGGAACAAGGAGAGCTGGACCTACGACGACGACGGCCGCCAGGCCACCGCCGTCGATGCGCGAGGCAACGCTACCGGCGCCTCCCCTGCCCAGTACACCACCACCTACGACTACGACCCGTCGGGCAATCCGATCGCCGTCACCGACCCACTCGGCAACGTGACCAGAACCGAGTACGACGCCGGCGGAAAGGTCACCCGGAGCACGGACGCCGACCAGCGCGCCACCACCTACAACTACGACAAGCTCGACCAGCTGACCACCGCCACCGCCCCCGGCGGCGCGTCCACCACCTACGGCTACGACGCGGTCGGCAACATGACCAGTCGCACCGACGCCAACGACCACGTCACCACCTACGGTTATGACGCGGCGCACCGCCTGACGTCGGTCACCGACCCGCTGGACCGGGCGACGACGTACGCGTACGACGCGGACAGCAACCTGGTCAAAGTGACGACGCCCCGCGGCTCCACCACCCGGACGTACGACGTCCGCGGCCTGGTTACCAAGATCGACTACTCGGATGCCACGCCGGACGTCACCCTCGGCTACGACGACGCCGGACAGATGACGGCCCGTACCAACGCGAAGATGTCCGAAGACTTCGTCTACAACGCGGTCGGCGACCTCACCAAGACCCGCGGCTTCGCGTATACCTACGACGCCGCCGGGCAGATGCTCACCCGTAAGTACTCCGACGGCAACACCATCGGCTACACGTACGACAACGACGGCCGCACCGCCACCATGACGGCCGACGGTGCCACCACCACCTACACCTCGGACGCGGCGGGCAACCTCACCAAGACGGCACTGCCCAACACGGAGACCGAGGAGCGCACCTACGACCGGGCGGGCCGCGTCACCGCCGTCACCGCCGCCAAGGCGGGCACGACGGTCACAAAGACCGCCCTGACCCTCTCGGCGGCCGGCCTCCCCACCCGCGTCGACGTCACCCGGGCCGGAGTCGGCACCGGCGGCTACGACCAGACCTACGACACCGCGGGCCGCCTCACCTCCGGCTGCTACCCCCAGCCCTGGATCACCGGCTGCGCCGCGACCCGCACCACGTCCTACACCTACGACAAGGTCGGCAACCGCCTGACCTCCACCCTCGGCACCACGTCCACCAGCTACGCCTACGACAACGCCGACCAGCTCACATCCACCACCGCCGGGGCCACCACCACTGCCTACGACTACGACGCGGAAGGCAACCAGACGAAGGCCGGCGCCAACACCTTCACCTACGACCTGGCCGGACAGATCTCCGCCGCCACCGTCGCGGGTACCAACTTCACCTACGACCACGACGCCAACGGCAACCAGGTCGCCACGCTCCAGGACGGCGCGGTCACCAGCCGGACCCAGTGGGACCCCAACGCACCCCTGCCGATCCTCGCCACCGAGTACGACAGCGCCTGGACCGTCAAGCAGTCCTACCGCTACGACCCCCTCAGCCAGCCCGCAGCCACCAAAACCGGCACAGGCGCGGTCTTCTACTACCACCACGACACCCAGGGCTCCCCGCTCGACGTCACCAGCAGCACCGGCACCCTCCACCAGCGCTGGGCCTACGACCCCTACGGCACCCGCGTCCTGGGCACCGTCACCACCGGCGCGCCCTCAAGCACCCCCACCTACACCGGCGCCCGCTACGAGACCACCACTGGCAACATCGACCTCCACGCCCGCCAGTACACCCCGGCCACCGGCCGCTTCGCCAGCACCGACCCGGCTGCCCGCGGTGCCACGACTCCCTACGTGTCCTCGTACGCCTACGCAGACAACCAGCCCACACTGCTCACCGACCCCAGCGGTCTCACCCCCGAAGACCCCAACAGCCCAGGAGCGATCCTCGGCGACTTCGGCTCGGGCTTCCTCCAAGGACTGAAGGCACCCTTCCAGTTCCTCGGAGACGCCTACAACGCCGTCACCGGCCAGAACGGCGGCGCCGGCGCATTCGTCGACAAGTACCTCCCCGTCCGCCCCGCCTACCGCCTCTACCGCGCCGAGTACATGCTCCGCCAACAAGGCTGCGACGCACTCGCCGACCTCTACGCCGAAGCAGCCGACGAACTCACCCAACAGCTCGCCGTCACCGGACTCGGCGGACTGACCGGGTGGCGCAGGGCAGCCGTCGAGCCCAAGGCTCCAGGCCGATTCGGACCAGGGGCAGCACACTCCGACGATCCAGCACTGGGTGGAGCAAACCCGTATATTCCTCGAGGCTTCAGCGCTGGGACATACGGCCAATTCACGCAAAAAATCTACTCCGGCCTGCGCGCAGCTGGCTACAATGACTCCACGGCCATATTTCACGGAAGCTCCGTCACTGGACGAAGCTTCAGGACGGGGGAGCCTTTCCGGCCGGAGAGTGACTTCGACATCGCACTCGCAGGAGCAGACGTCTTCGGACAAGCTAAGAAAGCCGGCGTGGGCCTTCGGTCTAAGGGCACCCGAACCGGCGAGCTGACGGACGAAAATCTGCGAAAGATGCGCCTCACTCGACTCGCTCAAGAACTCTCAGAGGCAGCCGGGCGACCAGTTCACTTCATGGTCTACGATTCCGTTGAGAGCGCAACCGGACGCGCACCGAGTATCATCGCACCGCGGAACTAACGGGAGGAAAACCATGGGGCATCGCTACTACCTCTACGGCTCCGACAAAATGAGCTTGCAAGAGGTAGGCGATGCCCTGTCGACCTCCTTGCAAATCCCATTCGACGCCCGCCAAAGCGATTACAAGGGGGGCAGATACTATCTAGCACGAATACAGGCTCCCGGAAAAATCACAATCGAAGAAAACTGGGAAGATGACGAGGGTTACCTCGCCGAACCGGACTTTCCGACATACTCCACGCTCGTATATGTCACTGAGCCGACCATACGTGTGGTATCGGTACTAGAAAATTCGGGTCATCTTCAGCGCTTGAGGATGTCATGCGCTGATTGAGAGGCCGTAAGACGGTTCCATCCATGGCTCCGGTCGAAGGCCACAGCCTGGATCCACCGCGTGATGGTCGGTCTGTGGGCGACGAATAGAGAAGAGGTGCCTGCTGACCTGGATGATGGGAGTTCCTACGCCCTCATCAGTCCCACGAAGCAAGGCACCTCGTAAGTGAAAGTCTCCCACAGACCCGCGGAGCTCTTCGCCGCGTTCGACGACTCGGACCTGATCGCGCACGCCGGGCTGATCCCGACGATCCGGCTGGCCGAGCGGTGCGGGTTGCCCGCCTTGGTGGCCCAGAAGGTGAGGCTCACCGGTGCGAAGAACGGTGCCGGTACGGCTGCCGACGCGAAAGCCATGTCGACCGTGGGCGGCATGGTCGCCGGGGCGGACAGCATCGACGACCTGGACATACTGCGCCACGACGGGCTGCCGCGCCTGTTCGGCGGGGTGCGGGCGCCGTCCACGCTGGGTAGTTTCCTGCGTACCTTCACCTGGGGGCATGTGCGCCAACTGGAGTCCGCCACACGGACGTTCACCTGCCGCCTGGCCACGCACACTGGTCTGGTCCCCCACCGGGACGAGGTGGTGTTCGTGGACATCGACTCCAAGGTCAAGCAGGTCTACGGCCCCGCCAAGCAGGGCGCCTCGTTCGGCTACACCAAGCAGCGCGGCCTGCACTTCCAGATCGTCACCGTGAAGACCTCCAGCTGCGCGCCCGTGATCGTGGCGACCAGGCTGCGTAAGGGCTCGGCAGGCTCCGGCAAGGGCGCGGCCAGTCTGCTGCGCGAGGCCCTGGCCACGGTCCGGGCCATGGGCATCACCGCACACATCGTCGTCCGTGCGGACTCCGCGTACTTCTCCCACAAGGTCGTCGATGTGTGCCGCAGGGCGGGTGCCGCCTTCTCCCTGGCCGTCGCGGTCAAGAAGACCATCCGCGAGGCCATCATGCAGATCCCCGAGGATGCCTGGACGCCGATCAAGTACGCCAGCGCCGTCTGGGACGCCGAGGAGGAACGCTGGATCTCCGACGCCGAGATCACCGAGATCGAGTTCACCGCGTGCACCAACAAGAAGAAGGCATTCCACACCACCGCCCGACTGATCGTGCGCCGCGTGAAACGGCTGAACCCCAAGAGCGTGCCCGCCGGCCAGGCCGAGCTGTTCGGCGTCTGGCGACATCACGTGATCTTCACCGACAGCCCCTTCATCCTGGCTCAGGCCGAGCCGATGCACCGCGAACACGCCGTCATCGAGCAGGTCTTCGCCGACCTGGAAGACTCCGCGCTCGCCCACCTGCCCTCGGGGAAGTTCACCGCGAACGCCGCCTGGCTGACCCTAGCCGCCACCGCCTACAACCTCACCCGCGCGAGCGGCCACCTCGCCTCCGCCTTCCACGCCAAGGCGAGGACCGGCACCATCCGCCGCCACCTGATCAACACCCCCGCCCGGATCGCCACCGGAGCCCGCCGCGTCACCCTCCACCTGCCCGAACGCTGGCGCTGGGCCAACGACTTCACCGACCTGTGGACAGCCACCGGCCAGCGCATGCTCACCTGAACCACACGCTCAACCTGACCGCCCACGACCTGGAAGAACCTCGGAGATCCCGCACCGGACGGCCACCCGCCCCATCGCGCTGCCCGCACCCCGAAAGATCATTCCGAGCCCACCCGATACCGAAGATCAGAATTCAGGCGGTGGATCCAGGCACAGACCTGACGGAGCAGATCGGCGCAACCAGCACTCCTTGCAGCCGGCACCGTTGTCGTACATGCAGGATGCCCTGCCCCACGCCCTGGCGGCGCGTCAGGCCCGGTGCCCTCCCGCGGTCGGCCAGGCTCCCCTCTCGTGGAGGTGGAGTACGAGAGCAGCGATGTTCCAGGCGTCGTCCTCACCCCGGTGGTGACGGCCTTCGAGACGCCGCCCCACGATCTGCAGGGCGCGTGCCATGCCAGGGGCCTTGCGCAGGCCCTCGACTTTGGTGAAGACAGTTTTTGCATTGACGTGGTAACGGCCGAAAGGGTAAGGCGTCCCTGTGGCCTGGCATTGCCTTCCGAACTGGTGACGGTCGTAGTCGCCCCAACTGGCCCAGGGCCTGGTGCCTGCGCGGTGCTCCGCCGTCAGTAGTCGGCACGCCTCGGCGAAGGAGACTCCCTGATCGACTTTGTCCTGAGTGAGTCCTGTCAGCTCCGTGCAGAACTCACTGACGGTGGACCAGGCGGGCCTCACCAGGATCCGGTGCCGACCAAGGCGCTCGCCGATGTTCAGGTCGACCACAGTGAGCCCAATTTCGATGATCTCGCTGGCCTCCCCAGGCGGCGGGGAACCGGCCCAACACGTCGCTTCGACGTCCACGACGTTGACGACACTCTCGGTCCAGGTGCTGTCCATGACGAGAAGCATAGGGAGACGCAGCGGTCAGGCCCATACCCAGCAGCGAAAGGTCACCCCAGCCTCGAGCTGTAGGCGGCACTCATTTGCGGAGCAGGTCGAGGTGGGCTCGGTCGAACGACTACCCCCTATGCGTGGCGGGTCCGCCGACGACGAATTCAGGATCCTGACCGAGTGGTGTTGCCGTAGCCGTGCAGGGCAAGAGTTCGGCCGTCCCGGATCCTGTCGTTCCACTGATCGGGGTTTCGCCCCTGACGGCCCTTCAGCAGCTCGGCGGTGCATTGCACCTGTTCGGGCGTTCGGGCGAGGGCGGCGTGGGTCGAGCGCTCGGATCAGCCCTCGACGCCGTCCGTGTTGATCCTCATCAGCTAGGTATCCATGATCCATCCGCGCTCGGCGCGCGCCTCGGCACGCATGCGGCGAATTCGGTCGGAGACCTCGTCGAGCGGTCCGGAGACCAGGATCTCGTGAGGGATGCCGATGTAGGCGCCCCAGTAGATCCATATTCCGTTGCCGGCCAGGTGTTGGAAGCTTTCGTGCGCGTCGAGCATGACGACGATGTCGCCGTCGTCGTTCGGGAGGGTCTCGGACAGCCGTCGGCGCGGGGTGATGTGGATCGGCCGGCCGACCCGGTTCAGGCTGATGCGGTGTCGGGCCGCCAGACCGAGACGCTGCTGATCCCGGGAATCACCTCGTACACGAACGCCACCTCCTCGCGGGCTCGGATGTCATCGAGGATGGCGATGGTGCTGTCGTAGAGCGAGGGGCCACCCCATACCAGGAACGCGCCGGAGCGCCCCGGGGCCAGCTCATCGCGGATCAGCTCCTCGCAGAACGCCCACAGTGCGCATAATGCACATCGCCTAAACCTGCAGGTCAGGCACCCTTTGCGGCGGGCTCCAGGATCGCGACGCACTCGACATGGTGGGTCATCGGGAACAGGTCGAAGGCCCGCAGCGTCCGCACCCGGTACCCCCCGTCACGGAAGTACGCGATGTCCCGTGCCAGCGCCGCCGGGTCGCACGCGACGTACGCGATGCGCCGTGCCCCCAGCGCGACCAGCTGCTTGACCGTGGCCTTGCCCGCGCCCGCCCGCGGCGGGTCCAGCACGATCAGGTCGCACTCCGTGATGCCCGTGCGCGGCAGGACCTGGTCGACCTTGCCGTGCTCGATGCGGACCCGTTCCAGGTCCTTCAGGTTGTGACGGGCGTCCTCGACCGCGCGCTTCCCGGACTCGATGCCGAGCACCGCGCCCTTCTCACCGATCCGCTGGCCGATCGCGCCCGCGAACAGGCCGACGCCGCAGTAGAGGTCCAGCGCGGTGTCGTTCTTGCGGGGCAGCAGCCCCTGCATGACCGCGCGCACCAGGGTGTCCGCCGCCTGCGGGTGCACCTGCCAGAAGCCGCCGGAGCCGACGCGGTACGTACGGTCGTCGGCCCGCTCGCGCACGAAGGCGCGGCCGTGGACGCGGTGGACGCCGCCGTCCTTCTCGTCCACGCGCATCACGGACACGGGCTTGTCCAGCTCGACCAGCGGGAGCCGGCCGCCCTCGCGCGGGGTCAGGATGACCTGGCGGTCGTGGGAGCCGGTGGCGGAGATGGCCTCGACCGTCGCCATCTGCGGCCAGTCCTGCTTCTCGATGCCGAGCTCGGAGACGCCGGGGGCGGCGATCATGCAGTGGTCGACCGGCTGGACCTCGTGCGAGCGGTGCTTGCGGAGTCCGACCAGGCCGTCGGCGTCGACGGCGTACTGCACTCGCGTGCGCCAGGCCGGGACCTGGCCCGGCGGGAGCTTGTCGCCCTCGGCGGGCATGACCGTGCCGTCCCACCCGGCCTCCTCGGGCGTGAGGCCCGCGAGGCGCTGGAGCTGCTCGGCAATGACCTCGCCCTTGAGGCGTCGCTGCGCGCCCGGCTTGGCGTGCTGCCAGTCGCAGCCGCCGCACTTGCCGGGGCCGGCGTAGGGGCAGGGGGCCTCGACCCGGTCCTTGGACGCCTCGATGACGGTGATGGCGTCGGCGCGCAGGAAGCGGGAGCCGCTCTCACCCTCGGTGACCCGGGCGACGACCTTCTCGCCGGGCAGGGTGTGCCGGACGAAGAGGACCTGGCCCTCGTCGGTGCGGGCGATGCAGTGCCCGCCGTGGGCGACGGGACCGACCTCGACCTCGTACTCCCGGCCGATCAGGGACTCTCCGGCCTGCGGCTCCCCGGGCTGCGAGGACGTGGATTCGTTCTGCATGAGGGGGTGGCTCCAGAGATCGGGAAGAGTGGTACGAGATGTAGGGGTCCGGATGTGCAAGAACGGCGACGGCCGGACAACAGCCCACCAGTCTACGTGGGCCGGAGCCGGCCGCTCACCACACACCGTCCCCCACCGCACCCCGCGGCTCACCCCTTGCTGTGCTCCTTGTGCCGCCGTTCCACCGGACCGCGCCGGACCGAGCCGGGTGCCGTCCAGTCCGCCCGGCGACGGGCCCGCAGCTTCGCGGCTTCGGAGGACTCCAGCTGGTACGGCACCGAGGTCACCATGACACCAGGTGTGAACAGCAGCCGGCCCTTCAGCCGCAGCGCGCTCTGGTTGTGGAGCAGGTGCTCGTACCAGTGGCCGACCACGTACTCGGGGATGTAGACGCTGACCACGTCGCGCGGCCGGTCCTTGCGCAGGCTCTTGACGTAGTCGATGACCGGCCGGGTCACCTCGCGGTACGGGGAGTCGAGGATCTTCAGCGGGATGTCGATGCCACGGCGTTCCCAGTCCGCCTTCAGCGCCTTCGTCTCGTCGTGGTCGACGCTGATGGACAGTGCCTCCAGTTGGTCGGAACGCACCAGCTTGGCGTACGCGAGGGCGCGCAGCGTGGGCCGGTGGAGCTTGGAGACCAGGACGATCGAGTGGACCCGCGAGGGCCTGATCGTGTCGTCCGAGGGGGCTTCGTCCGCGGAGATCTCGTCGGCGACGCGGTCGTAGTGCTTCCGGATCGCGGTCATCGTGCCGAAGAAGATGACCATTCCGAGCAGCGCGACCCAGGCACCGTGGGTGAACTTGGTCGCCAGGACGACGACCAGGACCAGGCCGGTGAAGAACGCGCCGAAGGTGTTGATCGCCCGGGAGCGGATCATGTGCCGCCGCGCCCCGGGGTCGGTCTCCGTGCTCAGGTGACGGTTCCAGTGCCGGACCATGCCGGTCTGGCTGAGCGTGAAGGACACGAACACGCCGACGATGTAGAGCTGGATGAGCCGGGTCGAGTCGGCGCCGTAGATCCAGACGAGCAGGATCGCGGCGCCGGCCAGCAGCACGATGCCGTTGGAGAAGGCCAGCCGGTCGCCGCGGGTGTGCAGCTGGCGCGGCAGGTAGCGGTCCTGGGCGAGGATCGAGCCGAGCAGTGGGAAGCCGTTGTAGGCGGTGTTGGCGGCGAGGAACAGCACGAGGGCGGTCGCCGCCGCGAGGAACACGAAGAGGAATGTGCCCTCGCCGAAGACTGCCGCCGCGACCTGCGAGATGACCGGATCCTGGGTGAAGCCCGCCCCGACCGGGGAGCCGTTGTGGATGAGGTCCTTCGCGGGGTTCTCGGCCAGCTTCACATCGGTGGCCATGGCCAGGCCGATGATCCCGCAGAACATGGTGACGGCCAGCAGCCCCATGGCCGCGAGGGTGGTCGCGGCGTTCTTGCTCTTGGGCTTGCGGAAGGCGGGCACGCCGTTGCTGATCGCCTCGACGCCGGTGAGGGCCGCACAGCCGGAGGAGAAGGCGCGCAGCAGCAGGAAGACGAGCGCGAATCCGGCGAGCCCCTGGTGCTCGGGCTTGATCTCGTAGTCCGAGGTCGGCGCGTGCATGGTGTCTCCGAGGGCAAGCCCCCGGAAGGCGCCCCAGAGGATCATGACGAAGACGCCGGCCACGAACAGGTACGTCGGGATGGCGAAGAGCTTGCCGGATTCCCTGACCCCTCGCAGGTTCATCAGCGTGAGCAGGACGATGGCTCCGATGGCGCAGAACGTCTTGTGCTCGATGACGAAGGGGATCGCGGAGCCGAGGTTCTCCACGCCGGAGGAGATCGACACGGCGACCGTGAGGACGTAGTCGACGAGCAGGGCGCTCGCGACGGTCAGTCCGGCCTTCGGCCCGAGGTTGGTGTTGGCGACCTCGTAGTCGCCGCCGCCGCTCGGGTAGGCGCGCACGTTCTGCCGGTACGAGGCGACGACCGTGAACATCAGGACCACGACCGCGGCCGCGATCCACGGGCTGAAGTGGTACGCCGACACGCCCGCGATGGACAGCACCAGGAGGACTTCTCCGGGTGCGTACGCGACGGAGGACAGCGGGTCGGACGCGAAGACGGGGAGCGCGATGCGCTTGGGGAGGAGTGTTTCCCCCAGCTTGTCGCTTCGCAGCGCCCGGCCGATCAGGATCCGTTTGGGCACGTCGGTCAGTTTGGACACGGTGAGGATCGTAAGCGCTGGCGAGACACGCCGCCGAAGCACCACCCCCTCGATGCCCCGAAAACCTTCATAATTAACCGCCCTCACCGGATAAGTCCATGGAATCCTTAACGAAATCCTTGCGCCGGGGGCCGGTGACGCGCCCCTTCGGGGCCCCTTGTGGGGGGTCGGTCTCCGGGATACGCGCACTCGGATGAGGCGGTGGGGACGTCGCCGCATAAGCTCATGCAGGGGCGACGCCGGAGGTGGTTGCCCCGTTGTTTGCCCCCGCAAGCTGAGAGAGAAGTGTGAGCAGGGTGTTTTCGCAGGTCATCCGGATGACCAGGACGGCGAGGTAGGCGCAAGGTGCACATCGTCATCATGGGCTGCGGGCGAGTCGGAGCCGCTCTCGCGCAGACCCTGGAGCAGCAGGGGCACACGGTCGCGGTGATCGACCGGGACCCCACGGCGTTCCGCCGTCTCGGTGCGGGGTTCGGCGGTCGGCGGGTCAGCGGTGTCGGCTTCGACCAGGACACCCTGCGCGAGGCGGGTATCGAGGAGGCCGGGGCGTTCGCCGCAGTCAGCAGCGGCGACAACTCCAACATCATCGCGGCCCGTGTGGCGCGTGAGATGTTCGGCATCGAGAACGTCGCCGCACGCATCTACGACCCGAAGCGCGCCGAGGTCTACCAGCGTCTGGGCATCCCCACGGTCGCGACGGTCCGCTGGACGGCGGACCAGATGCTGCGGCGGCTGCTGCCGTCGGGAGCCGAGCCTCTGTGGCGCGACCCGAGCGGCGGTGTGCAGCTCGCGGAGGTGCACACGACGCCGTCGTGGATCGGGCACAAGATCAGCACGCTGCAGGAGGAGACCGGCGTCCGCGTCGCGTTCCTCACCCGGCTCGGCGAGGCCATACTGCCGTCGTCGCAGACCGTTCTGCAGGAGGGCGACCTCGTCCACGTGATGATGCGTACGGACGAGATCGCGAAGGTCGAGGAGGCCTTTGCCGAGGGTCCCGAGGAGGGCGGTCACTGATGCGCGTGTCGATTGCCGGGGCGGGTGCGGTGGGACGTTCCATCGCGGCGGAGCTTCTGGAGAACGGTCACGAGGTGCTGCTGATCGACAAGGCGCCCACCGCCATCTCGGTCGAGCGGGTCCCGATGGCCGAGTGGCTCCTCGCGGACGCCTGTGAGATCACGTCCCTCGACGAGGCGGCGCTCCAGCGGTGCAACGTCGTGATCGCCGCGACGGGCGACGACAAGGTCAATCTGGTCGTCTCCCTGCTCGCGAAGACCGAGTACGGCGTCCCTAGGGTCGTCGCCCGGGTGAACAACCCGAAGAACGAGTGGCTGTTCAACGAGTCCTGGGGTGTAGATGTCGCGGTCTCCACGCCGCGTCTGATGTCGGCGCTGGTCGAGGAGGCGGTGAGTGTCGGTGATCTGGTGCGGCTGCTGCGCTTCAGCCACGGCGACGCCAACCTGGTCGAGCTGACGCTGCCCCCGGAGTCGGCACTGGCCGGCACCCGGGTCGGCGACGTGGACTGGCCCCAGGACACCTCACTGGTCACGATCATCCGAGGGACGCGGGTGCTGACGCCGAGCCCCGAGGAGACTTTGGAGGCCGGCGACGAGCTGCTGTTCGTGGCGGCGCAGGCGCGCGAGGAGCAGCTGGAGGACCTGCTGTCGGTCCGCCGCGATCCCGAAGAGGACTGAGACGGCTCACGTGCGGGGGCCCCGGACCATGTCACGGTCCGGGGCCCCCGCACGTGAGCGGCGCGCGTCAGTACTCGGAGTTGCGGGCTTCCGGGGCCTGGGCGTTCTGCGCGGCGGCGGCCTTGCGTGCCTTCTCGGCCTGCTCCTCCGCCTCCATCTCGGCGAAGACGTCGATGGGCGGCGGCGCCTTGGCGAGGAACACCCAGGTCAGATACACCGCGAGCAGGAATGGCGGGATCTTCAGCGCGACCAGTACCCAGCCGAGCTGGGCGGTGTCGGCCCACCAGTAGAGCGGGAAGAGGATCGCGCACTTGGCGAGGAGGATGAGCCCCCAGGCGTAGCCGGCCTTGGTGTACGCCTTCTTGCGGCCGGGGTTCCGGGTGCGCCAGGAGAGGTTCTCCTTGAAGACCGGGCCCAGGATCAGTCCGATCAGCGGCACACCCGCGACCGACGTGACGAGGTAGGCAAGCGCCAGCCCGAGCGTGTAGAGCATGCCGGGGAGGTAGAAGTCCTTGGCGTTGCCCGTCATCATCGCGAACACGACACCGAAGGCCACACCGAAGACGCCGCTGAAGGCGTGCTTGACGGTGTCCCGGCGGACCAGGCGTACGACGACGAGGACCAGGGAGACTGCCACTGCGGCGATGGCGGACGCCTTCAGGTCCTTGTTGATGGTGAAGATCGTGACGAAGAGCAGCCCGGGCAGGACTGTCTCCACCATGCCGCGCACGCCGCCGAAGGCCTCGAAGAGCGCGGCTTCCGTGACCGCCTTCGCGTCGGCGTCCTGCTGGTCGGTGCTGCGGGGCTGGTCCGTGTCGGACGTCGGCTTGTCGAGAGACGTCACCGGCTACTCCTTGCCGAGCGGTCGGAGTTCGTATTTGGGGTTGAACAGCACCCGTCGTCCGTGGCTCATGGCCACACGACCCGACGCGATGAGCCTGCGGCCCGGCTCGATGCCGACGATGGAACGCCGGCCCAGCCAGACCACGTCGAGCGGTGCGGTCCCGTCGAAGAGCTCCGCCTCCAGGGCGGGCACTCCGGCCCGCGGACGCAGGGTGACCGTCCGCAAGGTACCAGTCACCTTGACGATCTGGCGGTCCGAGCACTCGGAGATGCGCGTGCAGCCCGAGGCGTGGGAGTCCTCCCGGAGTTCCTCGCACTCGAGGTCCTCCTGGGAGCTGGACAGCCGGTCGAGCATGCGTCGGAAGCGGCCGGACGGCTTGTCCGTCCTGCCTGGCTTCTCGAATCGGGGAACAGCGCTCATACCCCGAAGGGTACCGGTCTCCCGTGGTGGCGGCCGGGCCGCGGTGTCCTCACCCGGACGAGTGAACGCTCGCGCGACGGAAACCGACACCCGTGCGTGGAGGCGCCCACTCCCCCGAGGGCCGGGCGGCCCGTGTGAAGCCTCGCCCCGGCCAACTCCCACAGGTGGACGAGGCCGCAGGACCCGCCCGCCGGGGGACCGCTACTCCGGCACGGACCGACCGCGCTCGAAGCGGTAGCCCATCCCCGGTTCCGTCACGAAGTGTCTGGGGTGCGAGGGGTCCGCCTCCAGCTTGCGGCGCAGCTGCGCCATGTAGACGCGCAGGTAGTTGGTCTCGGTGCCGTACGACGGCCCCCAGACCTCCTGGAGCAGCTGCTTCTGGCTGACGAGGCGCCCGGCGTTGCGCACAAGGACCTCCAGCAGGTGCCATTCCGTGGGCGTGAGCCGCACGTCCCGGCCCTCGCGGTGGACCTTCTT
This sequence comes from Streptomyces sp. NBC_01341, assembly GCF_035946055.1. NCBI lineage: Bacteria > Bacillati > Actinomycetota > Actinomycetes > Kitasatosporales > Streptomycetaceae > Streptomyces > Streptomyces sp. NBC_01341. Next base: position 1,854,769 of record NZ_CP108364.1, read on the forward strand.
CGCCGCCAGGTCGACGGTGAACCCCTCGGTCTCGACGACCACCAGGTCGTCGCCGCCCTCCGCGCCGACCGGTTCCGCCCTGCGTACGGCGGCGCGCAGCCGGGCCAGCAGCTCGTCCATGCCGAACGGCTTGGTGACGTAGTCGTCGGCCCCCGCGTCCAGGGCCTCGACCTTCTCGTCGGACGTGTGGCGGGCGGAGAGCACGAGGATCGGTACGCGGGTCCAGCCGCGGAGCCCCCTGATCACCTCGACGCCGTCCATGTCCGGCAGCCCGAGGTCGAGTACGACGACGTCGGGATGGCGGGCCGCGGCAAGCTGGAGGGCCGTCGCTCCGTCCGGCGCGGCGTCCACCTCGTACTTGCGCGCCTTCAGGTTGATCACGAGGGCGCGCACGATCTGCGGCTCGTCGTCGACCACGAGCACCCTTGTCATCGTGGACCTGCCTTTCCGGAGTACGTGTACGGGGTGGGGAAGCGCCCCGTGGAATGCGGGGCGCCGGGCCTCATGACACCACCCGCGCGGGCGGCGCGGGGCCTGTACCCACCTGGCCCGGTGCGGCGGTGAGGGTGAGGACCATGGTGAGCCCTCCGCCGGGGGTGTCCTCGGCGTCCAGCGTGCCGCCCATGGACTCCACGAAGCCGCGGGCGACGGCGAGCCCGAGGCCGACCCCGGCGCCGCGCGGAGCGTCACCGTACCGCTGGAACGGTTCGAAGATGCGTTCCTTGGCCTCGTCCGGGACTCCGCGGCCGCGGTCGGCGACCCGGAGCTCGACGCGCTCGCCGTGGGAGCTGGCGGCGACGGCGACGCGTTCCCGGCCGGTGCTGTACTTGACGGCGTTCTCGACGATGTTGGCGACGGCCCGTTCCAGCAGTCCCGGATCGACGGCGACCATGGGCAGCGTCTCCGGGATGTCCAGGTCGACGCTGCCCTCGGGTACGCCGCCGAGCGCCATCGGGACGACCTCGTCGAGGTCGATCTCGCGGATGAGCGGGGTGACGGTGCCGGTCTGCAGGCGGGACATGTCGAGCAGGTTGCCGACCAGGTGGTCCAGGCGGTCCGCGCCGTCCTCGATGGCCGCGAGGAACTCCGCCTCGTCGGCGTCGGACCAGGCGACGTCGTCGGAGCGCAGGGAGCTCACAGCGGCCTTGATGGCCGCCAGGGGGGTACGCAGGTCGTGGCTGACGGCGGCGAGCAGGGCGGTCCTGATCCGGTTGCCCTCGGCCAGCCTTCTGGCGGCCTCCGCCTCGCCGACCAGCCGCTGCCGGTCGAGGACGACGGCGGCCTGCGCTGCGAAGGCGCCGAGGACGCGGCGGTCCTCCGCGGGCAGCACGCGACCGGAGAGGGCGAGGGCCATGTGGTCGCCGACGGGCATGTCCACGTCGGCGTCGTCGGGCCGGGTCACGGGTGCGGGACCGACGGATCCGGCGCTGGTCCAGGGATCGACGTCGCTGCTGCGTTCCAGGAGGGCGACGGACTCCATGGCGAAGGTCTCGCGGACGCGTTCCAGCAGGGCGTCGAGGGCCGTCTCGCCCCGCAGGACGCTCCCGGCCAGGGCGGAGAGGATCTCCGACTCGGCGCGCAGTCTGGCCGCCTGATGGGTACGGCGTGCCGCCAGGTCCACGACGGAGGCCACCGCGACCGCCACCGCGAAGAAGATCACGATGGCGACGAAGTTCTCGGGGTCCTGCACGGTCAGGGTGTGCGTGGGTGGGGTGAACCAGTAGTTCAGCAGCAGGGAGCCGGCGGCTGCCGAGGCGAGCGCGGGGGCCAGCCCGCCGAGCAGTGCGGCGGCGACCGTCAGGAAGAGGAAGAGCAGGACGTCGTTGGCGAGTCCCGGTCCGTTCTCCAGTCCGTGCAGCAGCAGGGTCAGGAGGGCCGGTCCGCCGACGCCGGCGATCCAGCCCGAGATGATCCGGGCACGGCTGAGCCGGGCGCCGCGTGCGATGGGCAGTCCGCGTCCCTTGGCGACCTCTTCGTGCGTGACGATGTGGACGTCCAGGTCGGGACCGGACTCGCGGGCGACGGTGGCACCCACTCCCGGGCCGTAGACGTACTGCCAGGTCTTGCGGCGGCTGGAGCCGAGGACGATCTGGGTGGCGTTGACGCCCCGGGCGAAGGCGAGGAGCGCCGTGGGTATGTCGTCGCCGATGACGTGGTGGAAGGTGCCGCCCAGGTCCTCCACGAGGGTGCGCTGGACAGCCAGCTCCTTGGGCGAGGCGGAGGTGAGTCCGTCGCTGCGCGCGATGTAGACCGCCAGGATCTCGCTGCCCGAACCCTTGGCCGCCATCCGGGAGGCACGGCGGATGAGCGTGCGCCCCTCGGGGCCGCCGGTGAGTCCGACGACGATGCGTTCGCGTGCCTGCCAGGGGGCGCTGATGTCGTGCTCGCCCCGGTACTGCTGGAGGTACTCGTCGACCCGGTCGGCGACCCACAGGAGCGCCAGTTCACGCAGGGCGGTGAGGTTGCCGGGCCGGAAGTAGTTGGACAGGGCCGCGTCGACCTTGTCGGACTGGTAGATGTTGCCGTGGGCCATCCTCCGGCGCAGCGCCTGAGGCGACATGTCGACGAGCTCGATCTGGTCGGCCCGCCGGGCGACCTCGTCGGGGATGGTCTCCTGCTGCCGCACACCGGTTATCGACTCGACGACGTCGCCGAGGGACTCCAGGTGCTGGATGTTGACGGTGGACACGACGTCGATGCCGGCCTTGAGCAACTCCTCGACGTCCTGCCAGCGCTTGGCGTTGCGGGAGCCGGGCACGTTGGTGTGCGCGAGTTCGTCCACGAGCGCGACGGCCGGGGCCCGCTCCAGGACGGCGTCCACGTCCATCTCGGAGAAGACGGCCGAGCGGTGTTCGATGTCCCGGCGCCGGATCTGCTCCAGCCCGTGGAGCAGCACCTCGGTGCGCGGCCGGCCGTGGTGCTCCACGAACGCCACGACGCAGTCCGTTCCCCGCTCCACCCGCCGGTGGGCCTCGGACAGCATCGCGTAGGTCTTGCCCACACCGGGTGCCGCACCCAGGTAGATCCGAAGCTTGCCGCGTGCCATGGCCCCATTGTCTTCTCTGCAGCGACTTCCGCCGATGCGGGAGCCGCTGTCGAAGCTACCCCGAGAAATCCCGGCATACGGGGCCGGACCCCTGGAGCGGGGTCCGTATTGACGGGATTCTGATGCGGGGCCCGTGACCTGCGGCGGGCGGCCCCGTCTCCCCCGGGGTTACGCGTGCTCGACGATGTGCCCGTCGCTGAGCTCCAGGACCCGGTCGGCGAATCCGAGCAGCTGGGGGTCGTGGGTGGCCACGAGCACGGTGACGCCCTCGCTGCGCACCACGGCCCTGAGAAGCTGCATGACCGCGAGTCCGGTCTCCGCGTCGAGCTGCCCGGTGGGTTCGTCCGCGATCAGGAGCGCGGGCCGGTTGGCGAGCGCGCGCGCGATGGCGACGCGCTGCTGCTGGCCGCCGGAGAGCTCCCCGGGACGCTGCTGGGCGTGGTCGCCCAGGCCCACCAGCGAGAGCAGCAGGGCGACGCGCTCCTCGCGTTCGGCGGAGTCCGTCTTCCGCAGCCGCATGGGTACGCCGACGTTCTCGGCCGCGGTGAGGATGGGGATCAGGCCGAAGGACTGGAAGATGAAGCCGATCCGGTCCCTGCGCAGCTCCAGCAGCCCGTCCTCGCCGAGCTCCGAGAGGTCGGTACCGCCGACGGTGATCCGGCCGCCGTCGGGGGTGTCGAGACCGCCGACGAGGTTGAGCAGGGTGGTCTTGCCGGAGCCCGAACGGCCCTTGAGTGCGACGAGCTCACCGCGGGGTATCTCGAACGAGACACCCCGCAGGGCGTGCACGGCCGCGGCGCCGGTGCCGTACGAGCGGTGCAGGTCCTCGATCCGCACCATCGGGCCGTCCGTGGCGCTGTCGGCCAGGGCCGTACCGCCCTGTGCGCCGGTGCTCCGTGTCATCGCTCTCCCCGTGCGTGTGCCGCCGTGTGTGCCGCTCTCCGGCAGCGCCAGTATGTCCGTGCGGCCCCCGGAGAGGCAACGGAGAGGCCGGTGGGCCGTACCCGGTCCCGGGTACGGCCCACCGGCCTCGACGTGCCGTGCGGCGTGGTCAGCGCACCTCGGTGATCTCCGGTCCGCGCTGGAGGTTGCCCATCCCGCCGGAGAACTTGGAGCTCTCCTGGTCCTCCTGCTGCACACCCTCGGGCACCATCTGGGCGTCGTTGGGGAGCTTGAGGACGATCGGGTCGCGCGGGGCCATCGGGCCGTCACCGCGGACGACGACGGTGTCGCGGAAGATCGTCTCCAGCAGCCCGGCGGCCTCCGGCTGCACGGCGCCCTGGCCGGAGATCACGCCGCGCAGGAACCAGCGCGGTCCGTCGATCCCGACGAAGCGCACCAGCTGCACGCCGTTCTTCCCGTCCGGGAGCTGCACGGGTACCTGGGCACGCAGTTCCCAGCCCAGCGGACCCTCGACCTCGTCGATGATCCCGCCCTGCTGGGTGATGCCCGACGCGATCTCGTCGCGCACCTCACCCCAGATGCCCTCCTTCTTCGGAGCGGCGAAGGCCTGCAGCTGGATCGCGCTGTCGCGCAGCACGACGGTGGCCGCGACGATGGCGTCACCGGCGACCTCCACGCGCAGCTCCATGCCCTCGACCCCGGGCACGAAGACGCCGCCCAGGTCCACCCGGCCCTCGCCGGGCTGGGAGACCTCGGAGATGTCCCACGGCCCGTCCGGCCGGGGTGCGGGCGGAAGGTTCGTGCGGCGCGAGCCGCTCGCGGCGCCGTCGAGCTCGTCGGCGACCTGCTCGGCCTCGCGCGCTTCGTCCGCCGTGTCCTCGGCGGAACCACTGTTCTTGCGACGTCCGAACACGTCAACGTCCTTCCCGGTCGGATACGACCGAAGCGTAGCTGTTCCCACCCTGGGTGTTACCGCCCGTGACGCCGTCCACTGCGGCGTGACCGCCGGTGGATCCGAAGCCCCCCTCGGCCCGCGCCGAGCCGGGGAGCTCCGTCACCTCGTGGAAGCGCACCTTCTCGACCTGCTGGACGACCAGTTGGGCAATCCGGTCGAACCGTTCGAACTTCACGGTCTCGCGCGGGTCGAGATTGACCACGATGACCTTGATCTCCCCACGGTACCCGGCATCGACCGTCCCCGGGGCGTTCACGAGGGCCAGCCCGCAGCGGGCCGCGAGGCCGGAGCGGGGGTGCACGAAGGCGGCGTACCCGTCGGGCAGGGCGATCGACACTCCGGTGGGAAGCACGGTCCGCTCGCCCGGGGCCAGCTCGGCGGCCTCGGTGGTGACCAGGTCGGCACCGGCGTCGCCCGGGTGTCCGTACGCGGGGATCGGGACCTCGGGGTCGACCCGGCGGATCAGTACGTCGACGGGATTACGCATCAGGGGTTCACCTCGAAGGCACGCGCGCGCCTGATCTGGTCCGGGTCGGCCATCGCCGCCCGGATCTCCTCCGGCCGTCCGTTCTCGGTGAAGTGCTCGACCTTGACCTCGATGAAGAGCGCCTCGGCGTGGACGGCGACAGGTCCCTCGGGGCCGCCGATCCGTGCCGTCGCGCGACAGTAGTTCTTGCGGCTGTGCACGGCGGTGACCTCGGCCTCGAGGAAGAGTTCCGTGCCCACCGGCACCGGCAGGAGGTAGTCGGTCTCCAGCCGTCCGGTCACCGCGATCACCCGGAGCAGCCAGCTCAGCGCGCCGAGCGTCTCGTCCATCGCCGTGGCCAGGACACCGCCGTGCGCGAGTCCCGGGGCGCCCTGGTGGGCCGGCCTCACGGTGAACTCGGCTGTGACGTTCACGCCCTCTCCGGCCCGCGCCTGTAGGTGCAGTCCGTGAGGCTGGCCGGTTCCGCAGCCGAAACAGTGTTCGTAGTGCGAGCCGAGGAGCTCACCGGGCGCGGGGGCGTCGGGATGACGGACCGGCTTCACCGCCGCGGCCGGGGGTGTCAGACGTGCAGATGTTCCACTCACAGGCGCAGACCTTACCCGCGCGGCCGACCGGCGGTCGCGCCGTGCCAAGCTAGGTTTCATGCAGCCTTCCGCACCCCCCTTCGACGAACGTCTCACCGCGCCCCGTACGTGGTGGCTCATCGCCTTCGGGATCGGCGTCGCCTGTGCCCTGATCCTCCTTCCCCTCGGCGCCCTGCCGCTGCTCGGGGGCCTGGTGGGAGGGACGGCCGCGGCGTGCGCCGTCGTGAGCTCGTACGGCTCCGCGCGGATCCGGGTCGTGGCGGGCGCGCTCGTCGCGGGCGACGCCCGGATCCCGCTGGAGGCGCTCGGTGACGCCGAGGTCCTGGAGGGCGAGGAGGCCCGCGCCTGGCGCACGTACAAGGCGGACCTCCGGGCCTTCATGCTGCTGCGCAGCTACATCCCGACGGCGGTCCGGGTGAAGGTGACGGACCCGGCCGACCCGACTCCGTACGTCTACCTGTCGACCCGGGAGCCGCAGGCCCTGGTGGCGGCCCTCGCACCGGTGCCTGCCTAGAGCGGTCAGAGGCCCGGGCCGTCCAGGCCCTTGGGCAGCTCCTCGGCGGGCCGCGCGGGCTGTTCCAGCGGGGGGAGCTCCAGGAGGCGGTCCCAGGGCACCTGGTGGCGCCTCAGGTCGTCCCTGACGCGGTCGGCGAGCTTCTTGGTGTCCCTTCGGTTCATCATCGCGCCGACGACGGCTCCGATCATGAACGGGATGAGGTTGGGCAGGTCGCGCACCGTGCGCTTCATGATCTGCTGGCGCAGTTCGCGCTTCATCTGCCCACCGAGGGCGGCGTTGAGGGTGGTGGGGCGCGAGACGTCGATGCCGCGCTCCTCCGTCCAGGCCGTGAGGTAGGCGGTGCTGCGCTGCCCGAGGTTGCCCGGGGGGCGTCGGCCGTAGACCTCGTGGAGTTCGGCGACGAGCTTCATCTCGACGACGGCGACACCGGTGATCTCCGCGGCGAGTTCGGCCAGCATGGCGGGCGGGACGGGCATCATCGCCGCCGCCCCGATGCCCGCGCCGACGGTCGCGGTGGCGTTGCACGCACCTGCGACGAGCTTGTCGGCGAGTTCCTCGGGCCCGAGACCCGGGAACTGTCTCCGCAGGGTGGCGAGGTCCCGCACGGGGACGCGAGGGGCGGTGTCGATGATCCGGTCGGCCACCATGCCGACCGCGGCCCGGGCACTCGCCCGGCTTCTCAGGACGCCCCGTTTCAGTGAGTTCAGGCAGCCGGACTCCTCCGGGGACGGCTCGTGTCCGTCCTGCCCGGGCTCGTGTGCCGAGCCCGCAGTCCGTGCTGCTTCGAGCGAGGCCGGACGGCCCCGCTCGTTGTCGGATGTGCCAGGGGAGGGCGGCAGGGCGGCCTGATGCTCGGCGGTGGGGTTCTCGCCCTCCGCCGGGCCTGTGCCGCCCTGTTGCGCCTCCGACGACTTCGTGCGCCGCAAGCGCCGCTTCCGGAACGGTGTGTCGCCTGCCACGGCCGGAACCCTCAGTCGCAGTCGCGGCAGATGGGCTGACCGTTCTTCTCGCGCGCCAGCTGGCTCCTGTGGTGCACGAGGAAGCAGCTCATGCAGGTGAACTCATCGGCCTGCTTGGGCAGAACCCGCACGGCCAGCTCTTCGTTGGACAGGTCTGCGCCGGGCAGCTCCAGTCCCTCTGCCGCGTCGAACTCGTCCACGTCGACGGCGGATGCCGTCTTGTCGCTCCGACGAGCCTTGAGCTCTTCGAGGCTGTCCTGATCGACGTCGTCGTCGGTCTTCCGTGGGGTGTCGTAATCCGTTGCCATGTCGCTCTCCCCCTCATGGGTGTCTGCGGTGTCTCAGCGCACGTAACGCGTGAGAGGCCGGACTTGTGCCCGACCTGAGGCGGAGATTTTGCCTCACATCAAGGTCTGTTACTCAATCGACACCCAACCGGATCTCCCGTGAGCGATCAGCTTGGGTGGCGATGGGGACCGTACACGGTCCGATTACTGCAGTTCACGGGCGCCACCCCGTGTACTTCCCGTGATATCACCCCCCGAAAACCCGGACTTTTCCAAGCTTTCTGGGAGAGTTGTGATCACGGAGAGTAGAGGTGCCCGAATGTGCTCTTGTGATCGATCACACAGGGGCGGAACGGTAAGAGAGTTCGAAAATTCCGCCCAAAGCGAACAGAGCGATCCAATCCGGCCTCACGTCGTGAAGCCTCTCAGACCGGCAGGGTGACGCGCATCACGAGACCACCGCCCTCGCGGGGCTCCGCGATGATACGGCCTCCGTGCGCCCGAGCGACGGATCGCGCGATCGACAGGCCGAGTCCGACGCCCTTGTCGCTCCCGGTCCGCTCCGTGCGCAGCCGCCGGAACGGCTCGAAGAGGTTGTCGATCTCGTACGCCGGCACGACGGGCCCGGTGTTCGTGACGAGGAGGACCGCCTGCCCGTGCTGGAGTTCGGTGGTGACTTCCACCCAGCCGCCCTCCGCGACGTTGTAGCGCACGGCGTTCTGCACGAGGTTGAGCGCGATGCGCTCCAGGAGGACGCCGTTGCCCTGGACGACCGCCGGCACGCGCTCGCCCCGGATCTCCACCCCCTTGTCCGCAGCCTCCGTCCTGGCCTGGTCGATGGCCCTGTCGGCCACCTCGGCCAGGTCCACGGGCTTGCGCTCCACGATCTGGTTGTCGCTGCGCGCGAGCAGGAGCAGGCCCTCCACGAGCTGCTCGCTGCGCTCGTTGGTGGCCAGCAGCGTCTTGCCGAGCTGCTGGAGCTCCATGGGCGCCCCGGGGTCCGAGAGGTGGACCTCCAGGAGCGTGCGGTTGATGGCAAGGGGTGTCCGCAGCTCGTGCGAGGCGTTCCCGACGAACCGCTGCTGCGCCGTGAAGGCCCGCTCCAGGCGGTCGAGCATCTCGTCGAAGGTGTCCGCGAGCTCCTTCAGCTCGTCGTCCGGGCCGTCCAGCTCGATCCGGCGGGTCAGGTCCGTGCCGGCGACCCTCCGGGCGGTACGCGTGATCCGGCCCAGTGGGGAGAGGACCCGGCCGGCCATGGCGTAGCCGAAGGCGAAGGCGATGATGCTGAGGCCGACGAGGGCCAGGAGCGCCCTGTTCAGGAGGCTGTCCAGGGCATGCTGCCGCTGTGAGGCGGTGCAGTCCTTGATCGCCTCGTTGAGCTGGCTGTTGTTCAGCGCGGAGCCGAGCTGCGGGCAGGTGTCGCTGGAGATCCGGACATTCGTGCCGGAGACCTGGAAGACGAGCCCGCCGCCCGCGTCGTGCAGGGCCTGCGCGGCCAGCATGTAGATGATCGAGAGCAGCAGGATGCCCGCGATCAGGAACATGCCGCCGTAGAGGAGCGTGAGCCGTATCCGGATGGTCGGACGCAGCCACGGGTAGGTGGTCTCCTGCTGCTTCGGTTCCCAGGTCGGTTTCGGGGGCGCCGTGACAGGCCCCGGGGACGCCGCCATCACGCCCCTCAGATCCGGTATCCGGAGCCGGGGACCGTCACGATGACCGCGGGCTCGCCGAGCTTGCGGCGCAGGGTCATGACCGTCACCCGCACCACGTTGGTGAACGGGTCGGTGTTCTCGTCCCATGCCTTCTCGAGCAGCTGTTCGGCCGAGACGACCGCGCCCTCGCTGCGCATCAGGACCTCCAGGACCGCGAACTCCTTCGGGGCGAGCTGGATCTCCTGGTCGTCCCGGAATACCTCGCGGCGGTTGGGGTCGAGCTTGATGCCCGCCCGCTCCAGCACGGGAGGCAGGGCGACCGTCGTACGGCGCCCCAGGGCGCGTACGCGGGCGGTCAGCTCGCTGAAGGCGAACGGCTTGGGGAGGTAGTCGTCCGCGCCGAGCTCCAGGCCCTCGACCCGGTCGCTGACGTCACCGGACGCGGTGAGCATGAGCACCCGGGTGGGCATGCCGAGCTCGACGATCTTCCGGCAGACGTCGTCACCGTGCACGAGCGGGAGGTCCCGGTCCAGCACGACGACGTCGTAGTCGTTGACCCCGACCCGCTCGAGGGCGGCCGCTCCGTCGTAGACGACGTCGACGGCCATGGCCTCCCGGCGCAGTCCGGTGGCCACCGCATCGGCGAGCAGCTGCTCGTCCTCGACGACGAGTACGCGCACGGCGCAGTCCTTCCCTAGATCTCCGGAAATACGGCGAGCGGCCCTCGATACGGCCGCTCGCTGCACGTCAGCGGCACCGACTGTGCGTGTCCATCCTGCCTTCAACACCCATAAACCGGCGGTAAGACGACGCGTCGGGGCCGCCCCTCCGAGGAATCGACCGGATTTCCCGGGCAGTTGAGGTTTCTTCGGGGCCGGGCGGGGGGAGGACGACCTCACACCCGCGATCACGCCATGTATGTGGCGTACCACAGCCCGTCCTGCTTCCAGAGGGACTGCGTGATCACCCGCACCCCGGCCTTCGCGCCGGGGGACCACCGGGCACACCCCCGTGCCACCGACCCACGATGAGGGGGCGCTCCATGGACGCTTTCACCGCAGGTCTGCTGCAACGAATCAAGACCACCGAGTCCGACCTCACGATGGCCCGTGAGACGGGCGACGACTTCCTCGCGGACGTCGAGCAGGGAGAGCTCGACGACCTGCACCGCCTGGCCGCCGAGCACGGCGTGGAAATCGGCGCCACAAGCGTCTGAGCCGCTACGGGAGGGCCCGGGCAGCCTTTATGGCTGCGCCCGGGCCCTCCCGTCGTACCGGGCGGCTCCGGCGCGCCTCCAGGGGCGCCGGAGGGTCGTGTGTCAGTCGTGCCAGGCGCCGAGTTCATCGAGGAGCGCCTGCAGCGGCTCGAAGACCCCGGGTGTCGCCGCGACGGTCAGGTCCCCGTCCGCGGGGAGGCCGGGGCGTCCACCGGTGAGCGCGCCGGCCTCCCGGGCGATGAGGTCGCCGGCCGCCACGTCCCAGGGGTGCAGCCCTCGCTCGTAGTAGCCGTCCAGGCGGCCCGCCGCGACGTCGCAGAGCTCGATGGCCGCCGATCCGCCGCGCCGGATGTCCCGCAGCCTGGGGATCAGTCGCTGCGCGACGGCAGCCTGATGGGCACGGACCTCGGTGACGTAGTTGAAGCCGGTGGACACCAGGGCCTGGTCGAGCGGCGCAGTGGGGCGGCAGCGCAGCGCCTCACCGTTGCCGTACGCGCCCCGGCCGAGGACCGCGTGGAACGTCTCGCGGCGCATCGGGGCCTCCACGACGCCGACGACCCGCTCGCCGTCACGCTCGGCGGCGATGGACACCGACCAGGTCGGCAGGCCGTAGAGGTAGTTCACGGTGCCGTCGAGGGGGTCGATGACCCAGCGGATGCCGCTGCTTCCCTCGGCGCTGGCGCCCTCCTCGCCGAGGAAGCCGTCTGCGGGGCGGTGCTCGGAGAGGTAGCCGGTGATCAGCTTCTCGGCCCGGATGTCCATCTCGGTCACGACGTCGATGGGGCTGGACTTGGTCGCGGCCACCCCCAGGTCGGCGGGACGGCCGTCACGGAGCAGGGCCCCGGCCCGGCGTCCCGCTTCGAGGGCGAGGTCGAGCAGTTCGGACAGGAGGGGGTCGTTCACAACGCTCCAGACGTGGTGTCGCGGGACGGGGACGGGCTGTCGGCGGCCCCGCGCTGCGGGAAGGCGGTCAGTACGGGCTGTCGGCGCCTGCCGCGGCCGGCTTGGGGGCCCTGGCCGGACAGCACCCGACGGGGCAGAGGTCGTGCGAGGGGCCGAGGGCGCCCAGGGCGCATCGCTCGGCCGGGCGGTCCTGCTCGCCGGCGGCCCGCTCCAGCAGGAGTTCGCGCACGGCTGCGGCAAAGCGGGGGTCGGCGCCGACCGTCGCCGACCTGCGCACCGGCAGCCCGAGCTCGGCGGCCTTAGCCGTCGCCTCGGTGTCGAGGTCGTACAGCACCTCCATGTGGTCCGAGACGAAACCGATCGGTGCCATGACGACCGCCGGGACCCCGTCACCGTGGAGGGTCTCCAGGTGGTCACTGATGTCGGGCTCCAGCCACGGGATGTGCGGGGCGCCGCTGCGCGACTGGTAGACGAGCTGCCACGGGTGCTCGACGCCCGTCTCCTCGCGCACGGCATCGACGATCAGGCGTGCCACCTCAAGGTGCTCGGCCACGTAGGAGCCGCCGTCACCGTGGGTCTCCACCGGCCCCGAGGTGTCGGCTGCGGAGGTCGGGATGGAGTGCGTGGTGAAGGCCAGGTGCGCCCCCGCCCTGACGTCCTCGGGGAGGTCGGCCAGCGAGGCGAGCACGCCGTCCACCATCGGCCGTACGAAGCCGGGGTGGTTGAAATAGTGCCGCAGCTTGTCGACCCGGGGCACCGTGAGCCCCTCGGCCTCCAGGGCGGCCAGCGACTCGGCCAGATTCTCGCGGTACTGGCGGCAGCCGGAGTACGAGGCGTAGGCGCTGGTCGCGAGCACGGCGATGCGGCGGTGCCCGTCGGTGATCATCTCGCGGAGGGTGTCGGTGAGGTACGGGGCCCAGTTGCGGTTGCCCCAGTGGATGGGGATCTCCACGCCGTGGTCCGCGAAGTCCTTGCGCAGGGCGTCGAGCAGCGCCCGGTTCTGCGCGTTGATCGGGCTCACGCCGCCGAAGAGGAAGTAGTGCTTGCCGACTTCTTTGAGGCGCTCCTCGGGGATGCCCCGGCCGCGCGTCACGTTCGCCAGGAACGGGACCACGTCGTCGGGGCCCTCGGGACCGCCGAAGGAGAGCAGCAGCAGGGCGTCGTACGGGGCTGGATCACGCAGATCGGACATGCCCCCGATCCTGCCACCCGGTACCGGCGGCGCGGCAACCGACATCCGCCGGTGCCGGGTGCCGGGTGACCGCCCGTAAGCTGTATCAGGCATCTGCACACCTGACAGGCTTCATCGGAGCACCCCTTGCCCAGCCCCTACCGCGCCATCTTCTCCGCCCCGGGAAGCCTGGCCTTCTCGGCCGCCGGATTCCTCGGCCGGATGCCGCTGGCCATGATGGGGATCGGCGTGGTCACCATGGTGTCCCAGCTCACCGGGCGCTACGGGCTGGCGGGCGCGCTCTCCGCGACGCTCGCACTCGCGGCGGCGGCCATGGGGCCGCAGGTGTCCAGAATGGTCGACCGGTACGGGCAGCGCCGTGTCCTGCGCCCCGCCACCCTGTTCGCCGTCGCCTCCGTCGCCGGGCTGCTGATCTGTGCGCAGCAGCGGCTGCCCGACTGGACACTCTTCGTCTTCGCCGCCGGCGCGGGCTGCGTCCCGAGCGTGGGGTCGATGGTCCGGTCACGCTGGGCCGAGATCTACCGGGGGTCGGGGCGGCAGCTGCACACGGCGTACTCGTGGGAGTCGATCGTCGACGAGGCGTGCTTCATCTTCGGCCCCATCATCTCCATCGGTCTGTCGACCGCCTGGTTCCCGGAGGCGGGCCCCCTGCTGGCCGGCGGGTTCCTGGTCGTGGGTGTGTTCTGGCTGACGGCGCAGCGCGCCACGGAGCCCACGCCGCACCCGAAGGAGCACCACGCAGGCGGCTCGGCCCTCAGCTCGTCGGGTCTCCGGGTGCTGGTGCTCACGTTCGTCGCCACGGGCGCGATCTTCGGGGCCGTGGACGTGGTGACGGTGGCCTTCGCGGAGGAGCGCGGCCACAAGGCGGCGGCCAGTCTCGTGCTCGCGGTCTACGCCCTGGGCTCCTGCCTCGCCGGGGCGGTCTTCGGCCTGGTCCACCTCAAGGGGAAGCCGGCCACCCGGTGGCTGGTGGGGGTATGCGCGATGGCCGTGAGTATGATCCCCCTCCAACTGGCCGGGAGCCTGCCGTTCCTGGCCGTGGCGCTCTTCGCCGCGGGCCTCGCCATCGCACCGACGATGGTCACCACGATGGCCCTCGTCGAGCAGCACGTACCGCGCACGCAGCTGACCGAGGGCATGACCTGGACCAGTACGGGACTCGCGGTCGGGGTGGCGCTCGGCTCCTCCGCCGCAGGCTGGGTGGTCGACGCCTCGGGGGCCGAGTCGGGGTACGTGGTGCCCGTCGCAGCGGGGGCGCTCGCGGCCGCGGTGGCGTTCCTGGGGTATCGCCGGCTCGCGGAGCCGGTTCCTACGGGAGGGCGCGGGGAAGATGACCGACACCTACGCACGGACAGCGAGCACGTGGCGTAACTGGGCGGGCAATGTCACCGCCCGGCCGGCGCGCGTGGAGTCCCCCGCATCGGTCGACGAGCTGGCGGCCGTCCTCCGCCGGGCGTCCGAGGACGGCCTGACCGTGAAGCCGGCGGGCACCGGTCATTCGTTCACCGCGGCCGCGGCCACGGACGGGGTCCTCATATGCCCGGACCTGCTCACCGGCATCCGGGACATCGACCGCGAGGCGATGACGGTGACGGTCGAGGCCGGCACGCCGCTGAAGCGCCTCAACGCCGCACTCGCCCGCGAGGGGCTCTCCCTCACGAACATGGGCGACATCATGGAGCAGACGGTCGCCGGGGCCACCTCCACGGGCACCCACGGCACCGGACGTGACTCGGCGTCGGTGTCGGCGCAGATCCGGGCGCTCGAACTGCTGACGGCCGACGGCACGGTGCTCCGCTGCTCGGCCGTCGAGAACGCTGACGTCTTCGCGGCGGCCCGGGTCGGCCTGGGCGCGCTCGGCGTGGTCACAGCGGTCACCTTCGCGGTCGAGCCGGTCTTCCTGCTGACCGCCCGCGAGGAACCGATGACCTTCGACCGGGTCACGGCCGACTTCGATCAGCTCGTCACCGAGAACGAGCACTTCGAGTTCTACTGGTTCCCGCACACGGGCAACTGCAACACCAAGCGCAACAACCGCAGCGCCGGCCCGGCCGCTCCGCCCGGTCGGGTCAGGGGCTGGGTCGAGGACGAGCTGCTCTCCAACGGGATCTTCCAGGTCGCCTGCACGGTGGGCCGGGCGGTCCCCCGGACCATCCCCGCCCTCGCGAAGATCTCCAGCCGCGCCCTGTCGGCCCGTACGTACACCGACATCCCGTACAAGGTGTTCACCAGCCCCCGGCGGGTGCGTTTCGTCGAGATGGAGTACGCCCTGCCGCGCGAGGCGGCCGTCGAGGCGCTGCGGGAGCTCAAAGCCATGGTCGACCGCTCGCCGCTGCGCATCAGCTTCCCGGTGGAGGTCCGCACGGCTCCCGCGGACGACATCGCGCTGTCCACGGCCTCGGGCCGGGACAGCGCGTACATCGCGGTGCACCTGTACCGCGGCACGCCGTACCAGTCGTACTTCACCGCCGTCGAACGGATCATGACGGGCTACGACGGGCGCCCGCACTGGGGCAAGATCCACACGCGGGACGCCGCGTACCTGGCGGGGGCCTATCCGCGCTTCGGCGAGTTCACCGCCGTACGCGACCGGCTCGACCCGGGCCGGCTGTTCGCCAACGACTACCTGCGCCGCGTGCTCGGCACCTGACGGGCGGGCTCACCGGCCGGTGTCCGCCCCGGATGCCGCGTCGTCCTGCACGCCGGCGGCGTCGCCGGCACCGGTCGTGGCGGGTGCGGACGGGGTGCCACCGTCACCGGGGGCGGACGGTGTGCTCTCCGGCGTGGTGGGGTCCGAGGAGGCCGAGGGCGTGGGAGCCGGTTCCTCGGTCGCACCGCCGCCTCCGGACGCGTCGGGCGACGCGCTCTGCCCGTCGCGGGGGTCGGTGCCGGGCGTCGTCGTGGCCCCCGTGTCCGGGCGGCGTACGTCGTCCCCGTCGTCCTGCCCGGTTCCGCTGGACGGTTCGGGGGACTCCGTCCTGCCGTCGGGCTCGCCCCGGACGACCGAGCCGACGGTCGTCCCCCCGTTGCCGCCGAGATCATGGCCGGACGCCGCCTCGTACACCGTGATGCCGGCCATCGAGATCACGAACACACCGGCCGCCGCCAGGGCCGAACGCTTCCAGCCCCGGACGCGGGTGCCGTGGGTGCGGGCGGCGGAGTAGGCGTCGTCCGCGGTGGCCTCGCCCTGGAACGTCCCGAGGTGGGCCGCCTCCGTCACCGGGCGGCCGTCACCGGGCCGCACCCGGCGGAGCAGCCGGGTGCGCTCGGCGTCGGACTCCGTCACGGGGGGCATCACCGTGGTCGCCTCGTCCCGCGGCCACTGCGACGCGGGTGACGTCTCCTTGGTGCGCACCGTCACCTGACGGCCCGCCGGATGTTTCACCTGGACCGTCACTTCACGGATCTGCTCGCCGGTGCGGCGGAAGAAGTGCTGGAAGACCGACCCTCCGCAGGTGGCCACCACGCTCATCACACCGGCGCCCGCGATGGTTCCGTACACGCCCAGCTGTGAGGCCATGACCGCCGCCGCGACCGCCGCGACCGCGCTCCCGGCAACCTGCGGCAGGCTCAGATCTATGCGCCTTTCCTTACGTTCCGCATCATTCTGCGGCTTCTGAACCATGATCAGCCCCTGCTCGACAACTACCCCACCTTGCACCAGGAAGGGACATATGAGCGAACCGGATAGTTCCGATTCTGGAGTTTCTGTGAAGCAGCCCACGCAACGCGGGCATACGGCCGAGAACGGGGTAACCCAACTCCCGTGTCCGGCGTGAACTTCGGCGGCGCGCCGGTCCACCCACGTGGCCCGAATGGAGTACTGTGACGAGCCCTGGGGCCGGACTCCCGCATGGGTGGCCGGACCTACGGGAGGGAGCCGAAATCGGCACTCGAACCGGCGGCGCCGCGGCATCGCACGGGCGCCTGCTGCACGGAGTGACGAATCGGTCACTCCGCGTCGCAAACTGGTAACCGTGCCATCGTGGCGTTCCAGGGCCAAGGCCCGACACGCCGGGTAACTTGGCAAGGTTGTGGCAGGCTGAACCCGGGCAGGTCACACTCGACTAGCGGAAGCAGCGACGCACGTGACGTCGGCAGGCACCACCCGGGAGGTTCCCATGCCCGAACTGCGTGTCGTGGCCGTCTCAAACGACGGCACACGACTGGTGCTCAAGGCTGCGGACAGCACGGAGTACACGCTTCCGATCGATGAGCGGCTGCGTGCCGCCGTGCGCAACGACCGCGCACGCCTGGGCCAGATCGAGATCGAGGTGGAGAGCCATCTCCGCCCCCGCGACATCCAGGCGCGGATACGCGCCGGTGCCTCCGCCGAGGAGGTCGCACAGTTCGCCGGCATCCCGGTCGACCGGGTGCGCCGCTTCGAGGGTCCGGTGCTCGCGGAGCGCGCCTTCATGGCCGAGCGGGCCCGGAAGACAGCCGTGCGCCGTCCCGGCGAGAACACCGGACCCCAGCTCGGTGACGCGGTGCAGGAGCGGCTGCTGCTGCGCGGCGCCGACCGGGAGACCGTGCAGTGGGACTCCTGGCGCCGGGACGACGGCACCTGGGAGGTCCTCCTGGTGTATCGCGTCGCAGGCGAACCGCACTCCGCGAGCTGGACCTACGACCCGCCGCGGCGGCTGGTCCAGGCCGTGGACGAGGAGGCGCGCTCGCTGATCGGCGAGACCGACGACGCCGCCCCCGAGCCCAGCTTCCCGTTCGTACCCCGGATCGCCCGCCTGCCGCGCGACCGGCCGCTGGACCGTGCCCTGGACCGCCAGATCGAGCGGCCCGCCCCTTCGGCGCCGGAGCCGGACGAGCGCCTCGGCAGTGTCTCCGCGGGCGAGCGGGACTCGCTGACCAGCCTCCTGGAAGCGGTACCGAGCTTCCGCGGGGACATGGTCGTACCCGAGCGGCCGTCACAGCCCGAGCCGCCCGCACTCGAACCCGCGCCGCAGCAGGAGCCCGAGGTGGACGAGCCTCCGGCGGCGGCTGCGGCGGGCGCCGGTTCCGCCTACGCCGACGTGCTGATGCCGCGCGCGGTGGCCGGGCACCGGGACCGGCTGACCGGCACCACGGACCGCCAGGCCGAGGCCGACGGGGTTCGCCCCGGACGCCGGGCTGCGGTGCCGAGCTGGGACGAGATCGTCTTCGGTACGCGCCGGAAGAAGCAGGACTGAGGACGGGTCCGGACGCCGACGTCATGAGGAGGGCCCGTGCGCAGTGGCGCACGGGCCCTCAATCCTCGGGGCGGTCGGTGGCTTCAGCGCGGGTCAGGTCCCGTGGCGACCGGCCGGGACTCGTCCGCGGACCATTCCGACCAGGAGCCGGCATAGAGGGCGGCCCGGTGTCCGGCGATCTCCAGCGCCAGCACTTGATGCGCGCCCGAGACACCGGAACCGCAGTAGACACCGACCTCGGTGGCGCCGTCCGCGCCCAGGGCCGCGAAGCGGGAAGCCAGCGATCGGGCCGGCAGGAACCGACCGTCCTCGTCGACGTTCTGGGTGGTCGGGGCGGAGACCGCGCCCGGGATGTGGCCGCCCACACGGTCGATGGGCTCGACGTCGCCCCGGTAGCGCTCCGCCGCCCGCGCGTCGAGCAGGAGCCCGGAGCGGGCGAGGCCGGCCGCGCCGTCGGCGTCCAGCAGACCGAGCGCACCCGGCGCGGGCCGGAAGTCGCCCTCGGCGGGCTTCGGGAGCGCGGTGGTGAGCTCGCCCGTCCACGCGGCGAGCCCTCCGTCCAGCACGCGGACGTCGAGGTGGCCGGTCCAGCGCAGCAGCCACCAGGCTCGGGCGGCCGCCCAGCCCTGACCGCCGTCGTACACCACCACGGGGGTCTCGCTCCCCACACCCGCGCGCCGCATGACGGCCCCGAAGTCCTCCGGGTCCGGCAGGGGGTGGCGGCCGCCGCTGCCCACCGGTCCGGCCAGCTCGGCGTCCAGGTCGACGAACACCGCGCCCGGGATGTGCCCGGCCTCGTAGGCGGCGAGGCCGTGCGGTCCGCCGAGCTGCCAGCGGACGTCGAGGAGGACCGGCGGGCGCGGCCCAGTCGACTCGCTCAGGTATTCGGATGCGGTGATGATGGGCTTCATGGGTGCCATCCTCGCGCAGTAACCGCCCGCGACGCCGCCTCACCTAAGCGGATATACCCCATCAAAGCAGGCAACACGGCGAGCGGAAGCCGGAAAATGCGGCGCGGCCGGGGTGCCTCGGAGGCTCAGTGGTGCGAGCATCTGCACGGAGCGTACGCACCCGTATCCGTACCGCTGGACGTCGTGCAGGCCCCGTCCTCCCGTACGGCGACCCCGATGGTACGAGGAGAGAGAAGAAGATGACCGAGGCTGCCACCCGGCGCATTCCCGGAGCACCGTGCTGGGTGAGTCTGATCGTGCACGGCCTGTCCGCGACCCAGGACTTCTACAGCCAGTTGTTCGGCTGGGATTTCCGGCCGGGTCCCGAGCAGTTGGGGCCGTACGTACGGGCCCTCCTGCACGGCAAGGAGGTCGCGGGCATCGGGCAGCTGCCGCCGGACCGGCACCTCCCGATCGCCTGGACGACCTATCTGGCCACGGAGGACGCTGACGCCACGGCCGAGGCCATCCGTTCCTGCGGCGGTACGGTGGCGGTCGGGCCCATCGTCGCGGGCAGTGCGGGCCGGCTGGCGCTCGCGTCGGACCCCGGCGGTGCCGTGTTCGGCATCTGGCAGGCCGCCGAGCACCTCGGTACGGCGCTGGCGGGCACGCCCGGCACCCCCGTGTGGAACGAGCTGGTGACGCGGGAGACCGCGTCGGTCGCCAAGTTCTACCAGGCGGTGTTCGGCTTCGAGACCGAGGCGGTCGTCTCGGCCGACTTCGACTACCAGACGCTGCACCTGCGGGGGCGCCCGGTCGCGGCCCTGCACGGCGTGGGGCACGGGCTGCCGCGCGACCGGGGGCCGCACTGGATGACGTACTTCCAGGTCGCCGACACCGACGAGGCCGCGGCACGGGTGACCGAACTCGGCGGGCGGGTACTGCACCCGCCGGGGGACACGCCGAGCGGCCGGCTGGCCACGGTGGCCGACCCGGAGGGAGCGGTGTTCACCGTCGTCAGGCCGCCGGAGGACTGAGCGGACGGGTCGGCCGCCGCCCCCGGCGCACCTCCACGGGCCGGAGGGCTGCGGGCGGGTGCACGCCGGTACCGGAGTCGACGCCCGCTCGGGGCGCCCGGCGAGAGGTGGGCATGTCAGCTCGGCCGTGTCGGCTGGAGTCCCGCGTACACGCCGTCCCTGTCCAGCAGTTGCTCGTGCGTGCCCACCTCGGCGACACGGCCGCCCCGCATGGCCACGATGCGGTCGGCCCCCTGGATCGTGGACAGCCGGTGCGCGACGACGAAGACGGTCCGGCCGCGCACGAGCCGGGTCAGGGCCTCCTGCACGAGGGCCTCGGAACGGTTGTCGAACGCGGAGGCCGCCTCATCAAGCACCAGCACCCTCGGATCCCTGATCAGTGCCCTGGCGATGGCGAGCCGCTGTTTCTGACCGCCCGACAGCTGGGCACCGCGCTCCCCGATGACCGTGTCCAGGCCGCGCGACAGGCCGTTGACGAACTCCAGGGCGTTGGCGTCGCGGAGAGCGCGCGTCAGTGACTCCTCGTCCGTGTCGCCCATGCCGTGGGTGACGTTGTCGCGGATGCTCCCCTCGAAGAGGATCGACTCCTGCGGCACCACCGACAGGAAGCGCCGGTAGCTGCGCAGGTCCAGCCCCGCCATGTCGGTGCCGTCCAGGAGGATGCGTCCCGAGGTCGGCCGGATGAACCCGATGAGCAGGTTGGGCACGGTGGACTTGCCCGCCCCGGAGGCGCCCACCAGCGCGATGGTCTCGCCCGGCCGTGCGGAGAGGGTGAACCCGTCGACCGCGGGCTCCCCGCCGTCGTAGGCGAAGCCCACGTCCTCGAAGTCGATGCGGCCGACGACGTCGTCCACCTGCGCCTTGCCGGCGTTGTCCTCCAGGTCGGGCGCCTGGAGCACCTCCCCCGCCGAACGCACGGACTCCACTCCCTTGGTGAGGATGGGGGCCAGGCCGAGCAGGGTCGTCACCGAACCCGTCAGGACGGTGAAGAAGGCGCTGAGCATGACCACGTCCCCGGCCGTGACCGGCATCCACCCGTGGTAGGCCACCAGCGCCGAGCCGGAAAGGCACAGCACGCCCAGTGTGTTGAGAATGGCCCAGGCGAGCGGGCCGAAGCGGCCGTTGATCATGTCCAGGCGCAGACCGGCCGCGAACACCTGGCGCAGGGAGCCGTCGACGCGGCCGAGGGCGGTCCGCTCCAGGCCGTGGGCCCGGGTGATGGGGATGAGGGTGGTCATCTCACCCACGCCGGATGCTGCCGCCGAGAAGGCGCACGTACCACTGGTGGAGGGGGTAGTTGATCACGAGGATGAACAGCAGGATGCCGGTGGACTTCCAGATGCCTGACTCGGGGCCGTGCTGGACGACGACATCGAGCACTTTTGCGGTGATCAGCGGCAGCAGCCAGATGGGGCTGTGCTTCACGACGAAGACGGCCGCCGCCAGGGCGAGCCGGCCGCGGTCGGGGCGGAACAGGTGGCCGAGGGTACGGACCGGGTTCTCGCCGCGGTAGCGGTGGTCGAAGGGTGCCAGGGGTTCGGCGGAGAGCGTCGGAAGCGCCTTCTTCATACGAGCATCCCACCCGGTCCCGAGGTCACCGACAAGCCCCGTTCCGCGTACGGAGACGCCCGGGACACCGGCCGGCATACCTGCCCACGCGGGCCGCACTCCCAACGAAGGGGTTGTTTTCGGGAACTCGCCGCGTGAGCGTCTCCGGCCCGGGTAGCCGCGAGGAATGTTCAGGCACAGGCGCGTACGAATTCTGACCGTGCTGCTCAGCGGCTGGGTGGCACTGACCGCGGTGGAGCGGGTGGCCGAGGACGCACCCTGGCCGAGCGCGGCCATGGGCGGCCTGCTGTGGGCTTCTCTGGTGGCGGCCGTCTGGTGGTTCGCGGAGTGGACGCAGTCGCCGCTGCGCACCGCACGCGAGGCGGCGGAGGCGCGCCGCCGGGAGGCCGCCGTGGCGTACGGGGAAACATCGGACGCGGACAGCGGCACGGATGCCGGTGCCGGATCCGCCGGCCGCTCGCAGGACTCCTCGGCTCAGGCGCCGCACTGACGTACCGTCAGGTCAGGGACCGACGACGTGAACCGCCCGTGTGCGCCTCCTGGGTGCACACGGGCGGTTCACGTACGGGCAGCTGCGGATCACAGGCCCCGGGGGCCGTCTCCCGCCGCCGCCTCGGCCAGCTTCTGGAACTCGCCCAGGTCGTAGTTGGCCAGCGCCGAGTCCAGATTCGTCAGGGCCCCCAGGTGCTCCACGAACCCCTTGGGGTCGTACTCGATCTGCAGGGCCACCCGGCTGGAGTGGTCGTCGATCCGGTGGAAGGTGACCACTCCCGCGTGGTGCACACCCTCGATCGTCTTCCAGGCGATGCGGTCCTGCGGGACGACCTCGGTGAGCTCCGCGACGAAGCCCTTGTCGGCGCCCGGCAGGGACAGCTGCCAGGAGAAGCGGCGCTCGTCCATCGGGTCGACGCGCCGGACGTGGCTCAGGAACTTCGGCCACTGCGTCACATCGCTCCACAGCGCCCAGGTAACGGCGACCGGCGCCTTGATGTCGACGGTTTCGACGAGGGAGGAGGACATGTCATCACCCTTTTCGTACTCGATTGCGACTTCCGCTCCCGAGTACCCGCTCGGCGTCCCCCCACGCATGATCCCCGGCCCACCCGGCTGCGGGTCGGCCGGCAGGGGCGGGCTCAGCCGTGGTTGACCGGCAGGACGTCCGGCGAGAGCGCACCCGCGTAGGCAGCGGCGCTCGTCATGTGGCGGCGGTGGTGACGACGGCAGAGGACCTCGTAGCCGACCTCTCCGGCCGGCCGGTCGACGTCGCCCACGACGACCTGCTCCCCCTCGACGACCATGGCCCCGTCCACGGTCCTGGCATTGTGCGTGGCGCGCGCCCCGCACCAGCACATGGCCTCGACCTGGAGTGTCTCTATGCGGTCCGCCAGCTCGATCAGCCGCTGCGAGCCGGGGAAGAGCTTGGTCCGGAAATCCGTGGTGATCCCGAACGCGAAGACGTCCAGGCCGAGGTCGTCCACGACCCGCGCCAGTTGGTCGATCTGCTCGGGCGCCATGAACTGGGCCTCGTCCACGATCACGTGGTCGACCTTGTCGCCCCTCGACATGCGGCCCACGAGATAGCCGTACAGGTCCATACCCGGTGCCGCTTCGACGGCGTCCGTCACCAGGCCCAGCCGCGAGGACAGCTTCCCCTCGCCCGCCCGGTCGTCGCGGGTGAAGATCACTCCCTGCAGACCGCGGGCCGACCTGTTGTGACTGATCTGGAGGGCCAGGGTGCTCTTTCCGCAGTCCATCGTTCCGGAGAAGAACACGAGCTCGGGCATGAGGGGGTGCGCGCCTTTCGGGGTGCGTGTGCGGTGCGTTCGTGGTGCGGGCAAGCGGGGTTACGAGCGTACTTCGAGGAGTGGGACCAGCTGTTCCACGGGGGTCAGCGAGCCGTGCATCCCCACCATCACCGACTCGTGGGGTTCGTTGACGGAAGCGGTGATCACCACGTCGTCGTGGGCGGCGGCCACGACGTCGCCGATCCTGCCGTACACGCGCTCGTCGATCCGGGGGCCGAACCAGCCCGCGGCGACGGCCTCGTCCCGGCTCGCCACCCAGAACTGCTCGCCCAGCACCTCGCGCCACACGGTGAGCACATCGGCCTCGGCGCCGGGCACCGCGTACACGTGGCGTGCGCGGCCCTCGCCGCCCAGCAGGGCGACTCCCGCGCCGAGTTCCCAGTCCTCGTCGAAGTCGATCCGGGACTGTTCGTCGAACGGGATGTCGATCATGCCGTGGTCCGCCGTGATGTAGAGCGCCGAGCGGGGCGGGAGCTGCTCGGCGAGGCGCCGGGCGAGCCCGTCGACGTACATCAGCTGGCCACGCCAGGCGTCGGAGTCGACACCGAAGCGGTGGCCCTGGCCGTCGACCTCGCTGTAGTACGTGTAGACCAGCGACCTGTCGCCCGCGCCCAGCCGCTCGGCGGCGAGGTCCATGCGGTCCTCGCCGGTGAGCCGGCCGAGGAAGGAGCCGCCGCTGAGCGCGACCTTGGTCAGCGGGGTCTGCTCGAAGTGGGGTGCGGAGACCTGCGCCGTACGTACGCCCGCGGCGTCGGCGAGCTGGAAGACGGTGGGGTGGGGCTGCCAGACCTTGGGCGCGGTCCAGGGCTTCCAGCGGAGCTGGTTCATCAGCGCGCCCGTCTCCGGGTTGCGCACGGTGTAGCCGGGAAGGCCGTGCTCCCCGGGGGGCAGGCCCGTACCGACGGAGGCGAGCGAGGTCGCCGTGGTGGACGGGAAGCCCGCCGTGATGGGCCGGCCGGTACCACCCCGCGAGGTGGGGAGGAGGGAGTGCAGGAAGGGCGCTTCGTCGGGGTGCGCCGTGATCTGCTCCCAGCCGAGGCCGTCGATCAGGAAGACGCAGTTCCGGTCGGCCGGGGTGAGCTCGGGGATCGACGCCTCGAAGCCGGGTACACCCTGTCCGGCGGCGAGGGTGGGCAGCAGGTCGGCGAGCGAACCGCTGCCGTACTCCGGCGCCGGAGCTGACTCGGGAGCGAGCAGGACGGGATCCTGCCAGGCCGGCTGGACCATCAGCGACCGGTCGCCGCGGTCACGGCCGTGGCCTCGGAGAGGGCCTGTGCGAAGGCGAGGGTCTGGCGCACGGTGTCCGGGCCGTCGCCGGCCTCACTGACGCGCAGGCTCAGGTCGTCGGCGGTGGAACTGCCCGTGTAGCCGTGGTCCGCCTCGCAGTTGGGGTCGCCACAGGCGGCGGGCTCCAGGTCGATCCGGGAGACGGCGCCCCAGCCGATGGTGAGGACGACCTCGCGCGGCAGCGTGCCGGGCACGTACTTCTCGGGGTCGGCGACGACGCGGCTCACCACGACGGACGAGATCCTGTCGAGCTTGACGGACTCGGTCGACGTCGTGGCGTACGGCGTCGGGGAACTGTTGTCGGCAGCCTGCTCGTCCGTGTGGCTGACGATGAAGCGGGTGTCCGTGAGGACGAGGACCGTGACGTGGCGGCGGACCTCGTTGGAGTCGAAGGTGGTCTCCTGGTGCACCAGGTACGACGCGACCGGCTCCCCGCCGACGGCGGCCTCCACCGCCTCGGCCACGAGGGCCGGGTAGTAGCCGCTGCGCTCGATCGCCGTGCGCAGCCCCTGGGTCGTCGTACCGGTCTTTGCCATGCGGACCATCCTACGGGGGGCCGGTGGCTGCCGGGGACGCCGTGCGCGGCCCGCCGGGGTCAGTAGCTGGGGAGCCGCCGGGGGCCGAGGTCGCTCCGGGCGGGCGGCGGTGCGAGACGGACGCTCGCCCCGAGCACGGTCAGGCCACGCGTCGCGACGACGACCGGTTCCAGGGCGACCGAGACCACCTCGGGATGGTCGTCGACCAGCCGCGACACCCTCAGCAGGAGCTCCTCGAGCGCCGCGGTGTCGGCCGGCGTGGAGCCTCGCCAGCCGAACAGGACCGGCGCCGCCTTGATGGACCGGATGAGTTCGGCGGCGTCCCGGTCGGTGACGGGCACGAGGCGGTGGGCGGTGTCGCCCAGCAGCTCGGAGGGTGCGCCGGCCAGGCCGAAGGAGAGGACGGCCCCGGCGGCCGCGTCGATCGAGGCCCGTACGACGGTGTCGACGCCCCGGGGTGCCATGGCCTGGACGACGGGCCGGAGTTCGGCGGGTGTGCCGAGCAGGTCCGTCAGTTCGTCGTAGGCGCGGCGCAGCGCGTCCTCGTCGACGAGGTCGAGCCGGACGCCGCCCAGGTCGGCGCGGTGGCGGAGATGGGGCGCGGTGGTCTTGAGAGCGACCGGGTAGCCCAGCCGCCCTGCGGCGGCGACGGCGGCCTCGGGGTCGAGTGCGGGGAGCGCCGGACGCACGGTCACGCCGTAGCCGGCCAGGAGCTCCTCGGACTCGTCGTGGGTGAGGGGACGGCCGCGCGGGTCGGGATCGGCGCCGAGGAGCGCGTCGATGCGTGCCGCGGTGCCCGGTCCGTCGATGGTGTCGTCGAGGAATTCGGGCACCTTGCCGGGGGACGCGGCCTGACGTCGCCACTGCGCGTACTTCACCGCTTCGGCGAGAGCGCGCACGGCTCGCTCGGCCGCGGGGTAGGCGGGGATCCGTCCGGCGCGGGGGGCGTGCCGCGTCTCGTCGGCGGCCGCTCCGGGCGCCGCCGGTGCGGGGCCGTGCGGTTCGCTCCCGGCCGGCGCGGCGGTCCGGGGTCCTGTCGCGGGGGCGGCGGACGGCCGGGGCGGGGGCGGCGCGGCCGTCGCCGGCCGCGTCCGCGAGCGCGTGGGCCAGGCCGCCCATCTCCACGTGCACGACGGCCACCGGCTTGGCCGGGCCATCGGCCGCCGCCTCGCGCAGCGCGGCCCCGAGGACCTCCCCCTCGCCGGTCTGCGCCTCGCCGTTCTCCCCCACCCAGGGGATGGCCGTCACGATCACGGCGTCGCAGCCCGGGTCGGCCAGTGCTTGCGCGAGAGCGTCCCGGAAGTCCCTCGGGCCCGCGGCCGTGGTGAGGTCGCGGGGCGGGCGCGGGCGCAGTCCTTCCGCCAGGCATGCGTCGTACGTGAGGAGCCCGAGGGACTCGGAGTTGCCCAGGATCGCGACCCTGGGGCCGTCCGGGAGGGGCTGTCCGGCGAGGAGCAGGCCCACGTCGACCATCTCGGTCACCGTGTCGACCCGGATCACACCGGCCTGGCGCATCAGGGCGGAGACCGTCGCGTCGGGGATACGGCTGACGGGCACGGCGTGGCCCGGCGGGTTCGTACCGCTGTGCCGGGCGCCCTTGACCACGACCACGGGTTTGACTGCGGCGGTCCGGCGGGCGAGCCGGGTGAACTTGCGCGGGTTGCCGAGTGATTCGAGGTAGAGCAGGGCGACATCGGTGTCCTGGTCCTCGAACCAGTACTGCAGGAAGTCGTTGCCGGAGACGTCGGCCCGGTTGCCCGCGGAGATGAACGACGACAGTCCCGCGCCGCGCCGGTGGAGACCGGACAGGAGCGCGATGCCGATGGCCCCGGACTGGGTGAAGAGCCCGATGCGCCCGGCCTGGGGCGACTCCGGGGCGAGGGAGGCGTTGAGGCGGACGGCGTCGGAGGTGTTGATGATGCCGAAGGCGTTCGGCCCGATGATCCGCATCCCGTACGACCGCGCCTGGCGGACCAGTTCGCGTTGGCGTTCCCGCCCTTCGGCGCCGCGCTCGCCGTAGCCGGCGGAGAGGACGACGACGCCCTGCACCCCGTGTTCACCGCAGTCGGCGACGGCTTCCGGCACCCGGTCGGCGGGGACCGCCACGACCGCGAGGTCGACGGGCTCGCCGATCTCGCCCACGGAACGGTGCGCGGGGACGCCGTCGACCGTGGCCAGGCCGGTGGCGAAGGAGGTGTTCACCGCGTAGGTGCGTCCGGTGAAGTCCGAGCCCAGGAGATTGCGCAGGACCGTACGGCCGACCCCGCCCTCCGCGCGGCCTACGCCGACCACCGCGACGGAGCCGGGTGCGAGCAGGCGCTGCACGGAGCGCGCCTCGGCCCGCTGTTCCCGTGCGCGCTGGACGGCGAGGGACTCGGCTGTGGGTTCCAGGTCGAGGGTGAGATGGACGGAGCCGTCCTCGAAGCTGCGCTGCTGGGTGAACCCGGCGTCGCGGAACACCTTGATCATCTTGGTGTTGGCGGGCAGCACCTCGGCGGCGAAGCGACGGATGCCCCGCTCCCGGGCGACCGCCGCGATGTGCTCCAGGAGCGCCGACGCCACTCCGCGGCCCTGGTGGGCGTCCTGGACGAGGAAGGCGACCTCGGCCTCGTCCGCGGGGGCCGAGGCGGGGCGGCCCCGCTCGTCGATGCGGTCGAAGCGGACGGTGGCGATGAAGTCGCCGCCGACGGTGACGGCCAGTCCCACCCGGTCGACGTAGTCGTGATGGGTGAAGCGGTGCACGTCACGCGCGGAGAGCCGGGGGTACGGGGCGAAGAAGCGGTAGTACTTCGACTCGTCGGAGACCTGCTCGTAGAAGCTGACCAGCCGCTCGGCATCGTCCGTGGTGATGGGCCGGATGCAGGCGGTGCCACCGTCGCGGAGCACCACGTCCGCCTCCCAGTGGTCGGGGTACGCGTGATGCGGCCTCTGCTCCGGGATGGGCTCCATGGGCAAAGCCTACGACCGCCGCAGCGGTCGCGGCGGGTTCCCGGCGGGGGCACGCTGAGTGAGCCTGCGGGCGGCCGCCCGGCCCGCTCCGGGGCCGGGCACAGCAGGGCGCACCACATGAGAGACTGGTCTAGACAACTCATTGACACCTGAAGGGCAGAACCATGGCTGAGCGCCGCGTCAACGTCGGTTGGGCCGAGGGCCTGCACGCCCGCCCCGCTTCCATCTTCGTCCGTGCCGCCACGGCCTCCGGCGTCCCCGTGACCATCGCCAAGGCGGACGGCAACCCCGTCAACGCCGCCTCCATGCTCGCGGTGCTCGGCCTGGGCGCGCAGGGCGGCGAGGAGATCGTGCTCGCCTCCGAGGCGGACAACGCCGAGGCCGCCCTGGACCGCCTGGCGAAGCTGGTTGCCGAAGGGCTCGAGGAGCTCCCGGAGACCGTCTGATCCCGGCCGGAATTCTCTCTGCGGAAAAGCCGCGGCGCCCCCACCGGGCTCTGCGGCTTTTCTGTTTCCCGAACTGCCGGGAACCAGCCCCGGAAAAGCGGATCAAGGCAGCAGGAAGAAAGCCCTTCGACAATTGCCCTCTTTGTATACGGTGCAATTGTTAATGACGGACTCCCGCGATGTTTACGTGGTGTTGCGAAGTCCTCACCCGGGCTCCGCCCGCCGCCCGGTCGGGCCGGTCCGTGCGGCGCAGCCGGTGGGCCGCCGTGACCCGCTCGGCGTGCTGGACGGCGAGCGCCCTGGCCCGTTCCGCGTCCCCGCGCGCCACGGCGTCCACGAGGGCACCGTGCTCGGCCCAGGATTCCGCGGGCCTGGCCGGCTGCTCGACGGCGTACATCCAGGCGATCTTGTGCCTCAGCTGCGTGAGCAGCGCGATCAGGGCGGGGCTGCCCGACGCCTGGGCGAGCGTCTCGTGGAACCAGCCACCGAGCGAGCGCAGGTCCTCCCCCTCGCCCCGCCGCACCCTCTCCTGCCCCAGCCTGACCAGGCCCCGGAGCACCTTCAGGTGCGCGTCGGTACGTCGCCGGGCCGCACGCGCGGCGCCCAGCGGCTCCAGCAGCATCCGGATCTCCAGCAGGTCGGCCGCCTCCTGCTCCGTGGGTTCGGCGACACAGGCACCGGCGTGCCGACGGGTGACGACGAACCCCTCGGACTCCAGGGTGCGCAGTGCCTCGCGCACAGGGACACGGGAGACGCCGTAGCGGCGCGCGAGCACCTCCTCGGTGAGGCGGCTGCCGCGCTCGAAGACACCGGAGACGATGTCGTCACGGATTGCCGTGCATACCGAATGCGCGGGAATGCGCATGTCCGAACCTCCGCCTTAATCCCCGCGAAACGCGGCCGATCGACGCCTGTTCTGTGACTCTATTGCAACCGGTCGGAATTTCCGACGGCGGGGTGGAATCCATGGATATCTTTTGGCCGGAAGGCAGTTCCGCGCGGCTCGGATGCGCCGTGCCGCGGGGCACGGCGAAGGCCCCGGCGCGATGCCGGGGCCTTCGTCGGAGCGGTGCGTGCGGGCGAACGGGGCGGACCCGGGGTCAGACCTGGACGCCGTGGGCGCGGAGGTAGGCGACGGGGTCCATGTCGGAGCCGTACTCGGGGGTGGTGCGGGCCTCGAAGTGCAGGTGCGGTCCGGTGGAGTTGCCGGTCGACCCGGAGAGGCCGATCCGCTGCCCCGAGCCGACGCTCTGGCCGACCGAGACGCCGATCGAGGAGAGGTGGCCGTACTGGGTGTACGTGCCGTCCTTCATCCTGAGCACGATGTTGTTGCCGTACGCGCCGCCCCAGCCGGCCTCGACGACCGTGCCGGCACCGACGGCGACGACGGAAGTGCCGGACGCGGCCTGGAAGTCCACGCCGGAGTGGGTGCCGGAGGACCAGAGCGCGCCGCCGGACTTGTAGCCGGTGGTGACGTGCGAACCGGCGACCGGGAGGTGGAAGGCGTTGAGACGGGCGCGCTCGGCGGCGCGTGCGGCACGCGCCTTCTCCTCACGGGCCTCCTTGGCGCGGGCCTCCGCCTTGCGCTTGGCCTCGGCCTTCGCCTTCGCGACCTCCGCCTGGTGCTGCTGGGCCTGCGCCTGGGCCTCGATCTGCGCGGCAAGGCTCATGTCGAGGGCGACGGTCTGCGCCAGACCGGTGCCGCTCGCGGTGACCTCGGAGTCCGCGGCGAGCGCCGGGGATGCTGTGGCGCCGATGACACCGGTGGTGGCCAGGGCCGCGATGCCGGCGACCCGGGCGCTCCTGCGCGTCAGGCGGCTCGGGGCACGGTGCTTCCCGGTGGCACGGATGAACGCCATGAAGTGGCTGGTCCTTTCCTTCCTTCTCGCCTACCGGGTTAGCTGACGGGTTCGGAGCAGGAAGGTCTCCTACGGGCCCCTCTCGTCTCGCGCGAGACGCAGGGATCCGATTCACCCCAGGGACTTCGTGGGTCCCCGGCTCCCCAGGCTCGCGCCTGACGGGGACTCGGCGATGACTGTCCGGCGCCGCGGTCGCGGCTCGGGTCCGACGGACAGCCGAGCCGACGCTAGGACGGGCCCCTCCCCCTCACCAAACGGAAAGGGTCTTTTGTCGGACATCCCACAGGATGAACACGCACTTCTCTTGATAAATCAGACAAAAGACAGGACCCCGGCGGAGTGTCCGCCGGAGTCCTGAATGTGGCGGACCGTCAGCCGCTGACGACCGACACCTCGCCGATGCCCAGCGCCCTGACGGGGTCGGCGATCTGCGCGGCGTCGCCGACCAGCACGGTGACCAGACGGTCGACGGGGAAGGCGTTGACCACCGCGGCGGTCGCCTCGACCGTGCCCGTATCGGCCAGGCGCGCGTACAGCGTGGCCTGGTAGTCGTCCGGGAGGTGCTGCTCCACCTGGTCGGCGAGGGTCCCCGCGACGGAGGCCGCCGTCTCGTATTTCAGCGGGGCCACGCCCACGAGGTTCTGCACGGCGGTCTCACGCTCGGCGTCGGTGAGCCCCTCGGCCGCGAGGGTGCGCAGGACCTTCCACAGGTCGTCGAGCGCCGGCCCCGTCGACTCCGTGTCCACCGAGCCGCTGATGGCCAGCATCGCCGCGCCCGTGGGTCCGGAGGACGAACCGGGACCTGTCGAGCGCAGTACCTGGCCGAAGGCCCGGACGCCGTAGGTGTAGCCCTTCTCCTCGCGCAGCACGCGGTCCAGCCTGGAAGTCAGGGTGCCCCCCAGGCAGTACGTGCCGAGGACCTGGGCGGGCCACACGCTGTCGTGCCGGTCGGCACCGATCCGCCCGATGAGGAGCTGGGTCTGCACCGCCCCGGGACGGTCCACGATGACCACACGTCCGGTGTCGTCCGCGGTGATCGGAGGCACCGGGCGTGCCCGGACCGAATTGCCGGACCAGTCGCCGACGGTTTCGGCGAGCAGTTCGTCCAGGTCGATGCCGGTGAGGTCGCCGACGACGACGGCGGTCGCGGTGGACGGACGGACGTGGGCGTCGTAGAAGGCACGGACGGCCGCGGCGTCGATGCGCCGCACCGTCTCCTCGGTCCCCTGGCGCGGACGCGACATCCGGGCGGTCGCCGGGAAGAGCTCCTTGGAGAGCTGCTTCGCCGCCCGCCGGGCGGGGTTGGCCTGCTCGTGGGGGATCTCGTCGAGCCGGTTGCCCACCAACCGCTCGATCTCGCTCTCCGCGAAGGCCGGGGCCCTCAGCGCCTCGGCGACCAGGCCGAGCGCCTTGGCGAGCCGGGAGACCGGGACCTCCAGAGAGACGCGGAGACCCGGGTGGTCGGCGTGGGCGTCCAGTGTGGCGCCGCAGCGCTCCAGCTCGGCCGCGAACTCCTCCGCGGAGCGCTTGTCCGTGCCTTCGGACAGCGCGCGGGCCATGATCGTGGCCACACCGTCGAGGCCCTCGGGCTCGGCGTCCAGCGGCGCGTCGAGGAAGATCTCCACGGCGACGACCTGCTGGCCGGGGCGGTGACAGCGCAGCACGGTCAGGCCGTTGGGCAGTGCGCCCCGCTCGGGCGCGGGGAAGGCCCAGGGCCTGGCCTCGCCGGCGGTCGGCTGCGGGTGGTACTCCATCGCTACTCCAGTCACGGCGGCGTCGGTCACTTGTCGGCCCCCTCGTGCGCGTCGTTGCCGTCCGTCTCGTCCGCCGGTTCGACCGGCTCGTAGACCAGGACGGCACGGTTGTCGGGCCGCAGATGGGCCCGGGCAGCGGCCTTGACCTCGTCGGCGGTCACGTCCAGCACGCGGCCGACCGCGGTCAGCGCGAGCTGCGGATCGCCGAACAGAACGGCGTACCTGCACAGTTCGTCGGCACGGCCGGAGACCGTGCCGAGCCGGTCGAGCCACTCGCGCTCCAACTGTGCCTGCGCGCGTTCCATTTCCTCCGGGGTGGGGCCCTCCTCGGCGAAGCGGGCCAGCTCCTCGTCGACCGCCTCCTCGATCCGCGGGACCTCGACGCCGCCGGACGTCTTGACGTCCAGCCAGCCCAGCGAGGGTGCGCCGGAGAGCCGGAGCAGCCCGAATCCCGCGGCCACGGCCGTGCGGTCGCGGCGGACCAGGCGGTTGTGCAGGCGGGACGACTCGCCGCCACCGAGCACGGTCAGCGCGAGGTCCGCGGCATCGCACGCGCGGGTGCCGTCGTGGGGCAGCCGGTAGGCCGCCATCAGCGCACGTGCCGGCACCTCCTCATGGACCACCTCCCGCAGCTGGCCGCCGATGGTGTCCGGCAGCGTGCCGTCACGCGGGGGCTGCTTGCCGTCGTGGGAGGGAATGGATCCGAAGTACTTCTCGATCCAGGCGAGCGTCTGCTCGGGGTCGATGTCCCCGACGACGGACAGCACGGCGTTGTTCGGCGCGTAGTAGGTGCGGAAGAACGCCTGCGCGTCCTCGAGCGTCGCCGCGTCCAGGTCGGCCATCGAACCGATCGGCGTGTGGTGGTACGGGTGGCCCTCCGGGTAGGCGAGCGCGGTGAGCTTCTCGAACGCCGTGCCGTACGGGACGTTGTCGTAGCGCTGGCGGCGCTCGTTCTTCACCACGTCCCGCTGGTTCTCCATGGACTCCTCGTCGAGCGCGGCGAGCAGCGAGCCCATCCGGTCGGCCTCGAGCCACAGGGCCAGCTCCAGCTGGTGCGTGGGCATCGTCTCGAAGTAGTTGGTGCGCTCGAAGCTGGTGGTGCCGTTGAGGGAACCGCCGGCTCCCTGCACCAGCTCGAAGTGTCCGTTCCCCTTGACCTGGCCCGAGCCCTGGAACATCAGGTGCTCGAAGAGGTGAGCCAGGCCGGTACGGCCCTCGACCTCGTGGCGGGAACCGACGTCGTACCAGAGGCAGACCGCGGCGACCGGGGTCAGATGGTCCTCGGAGAGCACCACGCGCAGGCCGTTGGCCAGCCGGTGCTCGGTCGCCGTCAAGCCGCCGGAACCGGCCTGGGCTGTGGCCGTGTGACCCATGGGCATGTACGTCCCTTCGATCGGTACAGGATTTTCCTGCCGGACCTGCCACTGTAAGCAAGCGCACGGGCACCTGGCGAAGTTCCCGCCGGGTGAATGTTGTCGTAGATCCTGCCGTGAAGAGGGGCTTCGCGGGGCCCCCGGAGAGCGCTTCGGACGGGTCGAGGTCGGGGTTGTCGGTGCGGCGGTCCACAATGGTCGGCGTCAGAACCTGAGGTTGCCCGACAGAATCTGTGAAGGAGTCGCAGCCGCGATGGCCCGCCGCAGCACCAAAACCCCGCCGCCGGACGACTTCGAGGAGAAGATCCTCGACATCGACGTCGTCGACGAAATGCAGGGCTCCTTCCTCGAGTACGCGTACTCGGTGATCTACTCCAGGGCTCTGCCGGATGCCCGGGACGGCATGAAGCCCGTGCACCGCCGCATCGTGTCCCAGATGAACGAGATGGGACTGCGCCCCGACCGTGGGTACGTGAAGTGCGCACGGGTCGTCGGCGAGGTGATGGGCAAACTGCACCCGCACGGCGACGCGTCGATCTATGACGCACTGGTGCGCATGGCACAGCCGTTCTCGATGCGCCTGCCCCTCGTCGACGGGCACGGCAACTTCGGCTCCCTGGGCAACGACGACCCGCCTGCCGCCATGCGGTACACCGAGTGCCGGATGGCCGACGCCACGTCACTGATGACGGAGTCGATCGACGAGGACACCGTCGACTTCCAGTCGAACTACGACGGCCAGGAGCAGGAGCCGGTCGTCCTCCCGGCGGCGTACCCGAACCTCCTGGTCAACGGCGCTTCGGGGATCGCGGTCGGCATGGCCACCAACATGCCCCCGCACAACCTCGGCGAGGTCGTCGCCGCCGCGCGCCACCTGATCCGGCACCCGGGCGCGGACCTCGAGACGCTGATGCGTTTCGTCCCCGGACCCGACCTGCCGACCGGTGGCAGGATCGTGGGCCTGGGCGGCATCAAGGACGCGTACGCCTCCGGGCGCGGCACGTTCAAGATCCGCGCCACGGTCGCCATAGAGAACGTCACGGCGCGCCGCAAGGGCCTCGTGGTCACCGAACTTCCCTTCACCGTCGGTCCGGAGAAGGTGATCGCCAAGATCAAGGACCTGGTCGGGTCGAAGAAGCTCCAGGGCATCGCCGACGTCAAGGACCTCACGGACCGCGCGCACGGGCTCCGGCTGGTGATCGAGGTCAAGAACGGCTTCGTGCCCGAGGCCGTGCTGGAGCAGCTCTACAAGCTGACGCCGATGGAGGAGTCCTTCGGCATCAACAACGTCGCGCTCGTCGACGGGCAGCCGCTCACCCTGGGGCTGAAGGAGCTCCTGGAGGTCTACCTCGACCACCGTTTCGACGTGGTGCGCCGGCGCAGTGAGTTCCGCCGGACCAAGCGCCGGAACCGGCTCCACCTGGTCGAGGGCCTCCTCGTCGCCCTGCTCGACATCGACGAGGTCATCCGCCTCATCCGGGACAGCGACAACTCGGGTCAGGCGAAGGAGCGCCTGATGGAGCGCTTCTCGCTGAGCGAGATCCAGACGCAGTACATCCTGGACACCCCGCTGCGCCGGCTCACCCGCTTCGACCGGATCGAGCTGGAGACCGAGCGCGACCGCCTGAACCAGGAGATCGCCGAGCTGACCGCGATCCTGGAGTCGGACGCCGAGCTGCGCAAGCTCGTCTCCGCAGAACTGGCCGCGGTGGCGAAGAAGTTCGGCACCGACCGGCGCACCGTCCTGCTGGAGTCGTCGGGTTCGCAGGTCGCCTCGGTGCCGTTGGAGGTCGCCGACGACCCCTGCCAGGTGCTCCTCTCCTCGACCGGCCTGCTGGCCCGTACGGCGAACGCCGAGCCGATCGTCCAGGCCGAGGACGCGAGGAGGGCGAAGCACGACGTGATCGTCTCCGCCGTCCGCGCGACGGCACGCGGCGACGTGGGTGCGGTGACGTCCGGCGGACGGCTGCTCCGCCTGTCGGTGATCGACCTGCCTCAGCTGCCGGACACTCACGCGGCACCCAACCTGTCGGGTGGGGCGCAGATCTCGGAGTTCCTCACGCTGGAGGCGGACGAGAGCCTGGTCTGCCTCACCACCCTGGACGAGGAGTCGCCGGGTCTCGCCATCGGCACTCTGCAGGGTGTGGTGAAGCGAGTGGTGCCCGACTACCCGGCCAACAAGGACGAGTTGGAGGTCATCTCACTGAGGGACGGCGACCGGATCGTCGGCGCCTCCCAGCTGCGTACGGGCGAGGAGGACCTGGTCTTCATCACGTCCGACGCTCAGTTGCTGCGCTACCCCGCGGCTCAGGTCCGTCCGCAGGGGCGGGCAGCCGGTGGCATGGCGGGCATCAAGCTCGCGGCGGGCTCCGCGGTCCTGTCGTTCGCCGCTGTCGATCCCTCGGCGGACGCGGTGGTGTTCACGGTCGCGGGGTCGCACGGAACGCTGGACGACTCGGAACGGACCTGGAAGCTCACCCCGTTCGATCAGTATCCGCGCAAGGGCAGGGCCACCGGCGGGGTGCGCTGCCAGCGCTTCCTGAAGGGGGAGGACGTCCTGGTGTTCGCCTGGGCCGGGGAGACGCCGGCACGGGCGGCGCAGAAGAACGGCACGCCGGCCGACCTGCCTGCCCCGGATCCGCGCCGTGACGGTTCCGGGACACCGTCCACGAGCCCCGTCGCGGTGATCGCCGGACCGCTGTAGCACCCGGCCGGACGGCGGGGCCACCAAGTCATCGGGCCCCGTCGTCCGGCTGCCGCACATAGCGCAGGACGCCCCACATGCTGCGTTCCAGCTCATCGGCGGCGCCGGCGTCCTGCCGCTCGCGGGTGGCGTCGGTGTCCTGTCGCGTGCGGATGATCCCGGGGTCCTGCCCCTGCCCGTCGG
The DNA here is from genome assembly GCF_035946055.1 of Streptomyces sp. NBC_01341. Classification (NCBI taxonomy): domain Bacteria; kingdom Bacillati; phylum Actinomycetota; class Actinomycetes; order Kitasatosporales; family Streptomycetaceae; genus Streptomyces; species Streptomyces sp. NBC_01341. The sequence continues at coordinate 1,891,042 of NZ_CP108364.1, forward strand.
GGGCGTTCCGCTGCTCCTCGCGGCACCCCTCGAGCTGCTTGTGGAGCGCCTCGGCGTCGATGCCTGACCCGATCAGCACCAGTTGGGTCCGCCGGGGCTCCTGCCGGGGCCACGCCTGCGGGACGAAGCGCAGGAACCTGCCGACGGCATGCAGGGCGTAACGGTTGTCCCGGTCGCCGGCGCCGAAGTCGGCGAAGCCCTTGATGCGGTAGAGCCCGGCCGGCCGGGAGTCGAGGAACTCCATGAACCTGCGAGGGCTGAGAGGCAGTTCGGTGGTGAAGGAGACGCTCTCGTACGCCGCGTGCAGATGGGCCTCGTGCAGACGGTCCGCCTCGGGAACCAGATCCTCGAAGGTCAGCTGCCGCGCGATGTCGTCCTCGTCCGGCCCGAGGGCGGGGTCGAAGAGGAGCTCGGGGTCGATTCTCCCGTACGCGGCGCCGATCACCGCAGCCTTGCCGCCGGCCTCGCCGACGGCCCTCCGCACCTCGCTCAGGCCCGCTTCCGTCACCCGGTCGGTCTTGTTCAGCACGATCAGGTCGGCGACGGCGAGATGGCGGTCGATCTCCGGGTGGCGCGCCCTGGTCGCGGGGAATTCGGCGGCGTCGACGACCTCGACCAGTCCCCCGTACCTGATGTGCGGGTTGTCGCTCGCCAGCAGCATCCGCACGAGTTCCTGGGGCTCGGCGAGGCCGCTGGCCTCGATCACGATCACGTCGAGCCGGGCGCTCGGCCGGGTGAGCGTCTCCAGGAAGGTGTCGAGTTCGCTCGCGTCGACCGCGCAGCACAGACAGCCGTTGCCCAGGGAAACCGTGGACCCGACCTGGCCCGCGACGGTCATGGCATCGATCTCGATGGAACCGAAGTCGTTGACGATCACGCCGATCCGGTTGCCCGACCTGTTGCGGAGCAGATGATTGAGCAGCGTCGTCTTGCCGGAACCGAGGAACCCCGCCAGGACGACGACCGGGATCTGCGAGGTGTGGGGCGGGGTCAACTGGTGCCTTCCTGGGTCGGCCGGAGCGCCGGTACGGAGCGCGTCGGCGGCATTCCGACATAGCGGGCCGCCGGCCGGATGATCTTCGGGTCCTGCGCCTGTTCCAGGATATTGGCGCTCCAGCCGACCATGCGCGCGGCACAGAAGGTGGGGGTGAACATCTCGCGGGGAAGCCCGCAGAGCTCCATCACGACACCGGCGTAGAACTCCACGTTGGTGTGCAGCTCACGCCCGGGCTTGAGCTCCGCGAGGATCGCCTCGACCCGCTGCTCGACCTCGACCGCGAAGTCGGCCAGCGGTCCGCCGAACCCCTGCGCGATCGAGCGCAGCATGCGTGAGCGCGGGTCTTCGGTGCGGTAGACGGGGTGCCCGAACCCCATGATCCGCTCCCCCGCGAGGACCCGTTCCCGGATCCAGGCGTCGATGCGGTCGGGGCTGCCGATGGCGTCCAGGGTGTCCAGCGCCCGGCTGGGTGCGCCGCCGTGCAGCGGCCCGGAGAGCGCGCCCACCGCCCCGACCAGACACGCGGCGATGTCGGCGCCGGTGGAGGCGATCACCCTCGCGGTGAACGTGGAGGCGTTGAAACCGTGATCGACCGTGGAGATGAGATACCGCTCGACCGCCGAGGCCCGTGCCGCGTCCGGCTCCTCACCGGTGAGCATGTACAGGTAGTTCGCCGAGAAGGGGAGGTCGTCGCGCGGTTCGACCGGTTCGAGGCCGATGCCGAGGCGGTACAGGGCGGTCAGCACGGTGGGAACCACGGCACACACGGCGAGCGCGTCGTCCCGGCGCCGGTCCGCGCCGATGTCGTACACCGGACGGAAACCGGCGGTGGCGCCGAGGAGCGAGAGCGCGGTACGGAGGCCGGCGAGCGGACCGGAAACCGCTCCGGCGCGGGCGATGGACGGCAGCGCCTCCCGCACCTCCTCGGGCAGGCGCCGCAGACCCGCGGTACGTGCGGCGAATTCCTCGGAGGCGCCCGGGCCGGGAAGCTCCCCGTGGAACATCAGGTACCAGACGTCCTCGAAACTACGGGTCCGCGCGAGCTCGATCGCCGAGTAGTGCCGGTAGTGGTAGAAGCCCTCGCGTCCCCGTACGTCACCGAGAGCGGTGTCGGTGACGATCACACCGGCGAGCCCCCGGGGCACGTCGAGCGGGGTGATTTCTGTGCGCGTGGCAGGCATGGCAAGTCTCTTTCCACGGTGGAGTCAGGCATTGATTCCACTGTCCAGGGTTGATGGTGTGGCGTCAACATTGATTGAATCAATGAATATGGCGGACTGCATCTGACGTGATGTGGACGAGACATGGATATGGGTACGGTGAGGCCATGACGCATGAGCCAGTCCAGAGCGCCGCGCCGGACGACCAGGAGGTCGGTGGAAACCGGGAGGCCGACGAGGGCCGGGAGGCTCCGGGGACGACCGACGGCCAGGAAGCCGGGGGGACGGCCGGCGGTCCGGACGCCGGAACGCCCGGCCGGAGCGGGAGGCTCACCACCCGGGAGGCGGCGGATCTGCTGGGGGTGAAGCCCGAGACCGTCTACGCGTACGTCAGCCGGGGGCAGCTCACCAGCAGGCGCACTCCCGGCGGACGCGGCAGCACGCTCGATGCCGCACAGGTGGAGGCACTGGCGCGTCGGACCGGGCGGAGGGATCCAGGCGCGGCAGCCGGTGATCTGGTCTTCCGCACCGGCCTCACGCTCATCGAGCCGGACCGGTACTTCTTCCGCGGCGTCGACGCGACGGAGCTCGCTCGTCGGTACGGCTTCGAGGAGGTCGCCGAGTGGATCTGGACCGGCGAGCTGCGCCCTGGCATCCGCTTCGCCGCGGCCCCCGACTCACTGGCCGCCGCCCGGCGCACGGCTGCCGCGCTGCCCCGGCACAGCAGTTCCACGGACAGACTGCGGGCGGCGGTCGCAGCAGCGGCGGCTGCGGATCCCTTGCGGTTCGATCTCTCCGCCCAGGGGGTCATCGACTGCGCCCGCAACCTGGTCCCCACCCTGGTCGGGGCCCTGCCCGATGCCGCTGCGGCAGGTCCGGCCGCAGTCAGGCCGGGGCCGGTGGCCCATCCACCGGAGGCGGAGGAGAGCGGCGCCGGCGGGGACGGCGGTGCGGGTGGATCGCTGGCCCGCCGCTTGTGGCCGAAGCTCTCGGCCCGACCGGTGGACGCGGCCTCGCTGAACGTGCTGGACACCGCTCTCGCACTGCTCGCCGACCATGATCTGGCGGCTTCGACCCTGGCCGCGCGGGTCGCCGCGTCGACGCACGCGCACCCGTACGCCGTGGTCTCCGCCGGCCTCGGCGTCCTGGAGGGCCCTCTGCACGGCGCCGCGAGCGGGCCGGCCCACCGCATGCTGGCCGAGGTCGTGGACCGGGGCAGCGCGGCACCGGTGGTCGCCGAACACCTGAGGGCGGGCCGGCCGATCCCGGGACTGGGCCACAGGCTCTACACGGGCGAGGACCCGCGGGCACGGCTGCTCTTCGCACTGCTGGAGGCCGTGCCCCAGGCGGAGCCCGCACTCGCGGCAGCCCGCGACGTCGTCACCACCACTGCCCGCCACACCCCCCTGCACGCCAACATCGACCTGGCACTCGCCGTGCTCTCGGTCTCCTCCGGCATGGCCGGGGAGGCGGGCGAGACGGTGTTCGCGGTGTCCCGCACGGTCGGCTGGATCGCCCACGCCATGGAGGAGTACGGGGAGCGTCCTCTGCGCATGCGGCCCAGCGGGCAGTACTGCGGGCCGCGCCCGCCCCGCCCCCTGCCGACTCCCCTGCCCGCACCGGGCGCAGAATAGGGCGCCGTCGTGTGAGGGTGGGGCGCCGCGAACGCGGGGGCCGTAGTACGACGCGGGGGTGCGACTGCCCGGACCGTCGCCCTAAGAAGCTGAAGCAACCAACACCTGGGTCGTCGCCGCAAATTAGCTACAGCCCGACGGCAATTCTCTCCTGGGCGCTACCGGGGCGGACGGGTGGTGGAACCGCGTACCACCAGTTCCGGTTCGAACAGGAGCTCGTCGGAAGGCACCGTACGCCCGGCGATCTGCACCGAAAGCAACTCGACGGCGGCCCGCCCCATGGCCTCGATCGGCTGCCGCACCGTGGTCAGGGGCGGCTCGGTGCAGTTCATGAACGCCGAATCGTCATAGCCGACGACGGAGACGTCCCCGGGGACGGACAGTCCGCGGCGACGCGCCGCCCGCACCGCCCCGAGAGCCAGCGGGTCGCTGGCGCAGATGATGCCGGTGACGCCGTGCTCCAGCAGCCGCATCGCCGCGGCCTGGCCGCCCTCGAGCGAGAACATGGCACGTGCCACCCACTCGTCCGGCACCGTGACCCCCGACTGCTCGGCCAGCGCACGGGCGGCGGCCAGTTTTCGCTGGGAGGGCACGTGATCGGCCGGGCCGAGGACGAACCCGATCTTCTCGTGTCCCAGGGAGACGAGGTGGCGCCACGCCTGCTCGACGGCCACCGAGTCGTCGCACGAGACCGCGGGGAAGCCGAGACGAGCTATGGCCGCGTTGATCAGCACGACCGGGATCTTGCGGTCGGCGAGCACCTTGTAGTGATCGTGGGGGGCGTCGGCCTGGGCGTAGAGCCCACCGGCGAACACGACTCCTGATACCTGCTGCTGGAGCAGCAGTTCGACGTAGTCGGCCTCGGAGACGCCCCCTTTGGTCTGCGTGCAGAGGACCGGGGTCAGCCCCTGCTGGGCGAGCGCGCCACCGACCACTTCGGCGAAGGCCGGGAAGATGGGGTTCTGCAGTTCCGGCAGGACCAGTCCGACCAGTCGGGCCCGCTCACCGCGGAGCTGCGTGGGACGTTCGTATCCGAGGACGTCGAGGGCGGAGAGGACGGCTTGCCGTGTGGCGTCGGAGACGCCCGGCTTGCCGTTCAGCACGCGGCTGACCGTGGCCTCGCTGACCCCTACTTTCTTGGCAACCTGAGCAAGTCGTCGCGTCATGAACGCAAGATTAGCGCAAGAAGCGCAAACAGATTGCATGGAGTCGGATGCCCAGAGAACGCTCACAGACGCGGCTCCCGAAGGCAAGGGCTCCGGTGGCGCCGGTCTTCGGCCGAACCTGGCCGACGCGCTGCCTTCACGGTCCACCAGCCCCTCGCGCGGACGGGCCCCCGCGCCGGACTGCGGGGTAACACCCGGACTCGGTCGCACACCGTCGGCCACCGACCATGATCGGGCACGAGGGCCGGGCTTCGGCGGCCGACCGTCGGCGATCAGCTCCAGTGATCAGACGTTCGTGATCAAGCGTTCGTGATCAAGCGTTCGTGATCAGCATGGGTGACCAGGCGTACGTGGTCAGGGGCGGTGAGCGCCGGCGGTGACCAGCTGTCGTGGTGACAAGACCGAACCGCGCAGATTTCGGGAAGGCCGCGTTCGGCATCTACCGTTCGCACGATGAGCGCCCCACCGACCACCCCGCGGGGACCGCGCCGGTTCGGCCGGCCGAGACGGGTCTTCTCGCAGGTCCTCCTGATGCAGCTGGCCATCGTCACCGGAGTCACCGTTCTCGCCACCGGGCTCTTCCTGGCGCCGCTCAGTGCGCAGCTGGACGACCAGGCCATGCGACGCGCCCTGGCCATCGCGCAGAGTACGGCGGCGCAACCGCAGATCGCCGAGTCCCTGCTCACGACCGAAGCGAGCCCACAGGGCCCCGTCCAGACCGCCGCCGAACGGATCCGGCGGTCGACCGGCGCCGAATACATCGTGATCATGGATGTGCGCGGGGTGCGCTGGTCCCACACCGATACCTCCCGCATCGGCGGCGTCGTCTCGACCGACCCCGGCACCGCGCTCGCCGGCAGGCCGGTGATGGAGATCGACAGCGGCACGCTCGGCCGGTCTGCACGCGGCAAGGTGCCGCTGCGCGACGGATCGGACCGTGTCATCGGGGCCGTCTCGGTCGGCATCGCGTACGACAGCGTCCGCGCCCGGCTGCTCTCCGTGATCCCCGGTCTCCTCGCCTACGCCGGCGGGGCACTCGCTGTGGGCGCCCTGGCCGCCTATCTCATCTCCCGGCGCCTCCAGCGGCAGACCCACGATCTGGCGTTCTCCGACATCTCCGCGCTGCTGACAGAGCGTGAGGCCATGCTGCACAGCATCCGTGAGGGCGTCGTCGCGCTGGACCGCACCGGGCACATCAGGCTCCTGAACGACGAAGCCCAGCGCCTGCTCGGCCTCGGCCCGGACGCCGCGGGCAAGAAGCTCGAGGAGGCCCTGGGTCCAGGCCGGACGGCCGATGTGCTGGCAGGGAGGGTCGTCGGCGACGACCTGATGACCGTACGCGGCAGCCGTGTGCTCCTCGCCAACCGGATGCCGACCGACGACGGCGGAGCCGTCGCCACCCTGCGGGACCGCACGGAGCTCGAGTACCTCGGCCGCGAACTCGACTCCACCCGCGGCCTCATCGACGCGCTGCGCGCTCAGGACCACGAGCACGCGAACCGTCTGCACACCCTCCTGGGGCTCCTGGAGCTGGAGATGCACGAGGATGCGATGGAGTTCGTCACGGAAGTCGTCGGCGTCCACCGGGCGACGGCCGAGCAGGTCACCGAGAAGGTGCACGACCCTCTGCTGGCCTCGCTCCTCGTCGGCAAGGCGACCGTGGCCGCGGAGCGGGGTGTCGCCCTGCGAATCGCGCCGGGGTCGTTGCTGCCGGACCGGCTGGTGGATCCACGGGGCCTTGTCACAGTCCTCGGTAACCTCGTGGACAACGCCTTGGACGCGGCTGCGGGATCCGCCGACGCCCGGATCGAGGTGGGGCTGCGCGCCGAAGGGCGTACCGCGGTTCTGCGGGTGCGCGACAGCGGGCCGGGCGTGGCTGCGGAGGACCGGGAACGCATCTTCACCGAGGGCTGGTCGACCAAGGAGGTTCCGGCCCACGGCAAGCGGGGCCTTGGACTACCCCTCGTACGCCGGTTCGCGGAGCGACAGGGAGGCAGCGTCTCCGTGACGGGCGCCGACGAGGGCGGGGCGGTGTTCACCGTCGTCCTCCCCGAGGCGCTGCGCGAGACGACGCCGGGATCGGAACCCGGGCCGGACCCGACGGGCGAGGACCAGCCGAGTATCTCCGGTCCCTGCGGCCCGTCGGCCCGAGCACAGTCAGCCAAGTCTGGAGAAGCCCTGTGATCGAGGTCCTCGTCGTGGACGACGACGTACGGGTGGCCCGCATCAACGCGGCCTACGCCGCCAAGGTGCCCGGATTCCGCGTGGCCGCCGTGGCACATTCCGCTGCCGAGGCTCTCGCCCGGGTCGGAGAGATGCCGATCGACCTGATCCTGCTCGACCACTACCTGCCGGACCGCAACGGCCTGTCCGTGGTGAGGGAGTTGCGCGAACTGGGTCACCAGGCCGACGTGATCATGGTGACCGCGGCCCGCGACGTCGCCACCGTCCAGGCCGCGATGCGCCACGGTGCCCTTCAGTATCTGGTGAAGCCGTTCGCGTACGCCGGGCTCCGCACCAAGCTGGAGGCGTACGCGGCGTTGCGTTGCACCTTCGAGAGCGGCGGCGAGGCCGAGCAGACCGAGGTGGACCGCTTGTTCGGCGCTCTGTGGGCGCCGGGCGAATCAGGCCTGCCGAAAGGGCACTCGCCGACGACAGCGGAACTCGTCCGTCAGTCCCTTCGTTCGGCCGACGGGCCGCTCTCCGCTCAGGAGATCGCGGAACGCGTCGGCATGAGCAGGCAGACGGCCCAGCGCTACCTCAAGCTTTTGGAACGCACAGGCCGGGTGCGGCTGACCCTGAAGTACGGCGAGACGGGCCGCCCCGAACACCGGTACACCTGGGCCACGAAATCCTGAGCTCCGCCGGAGCGGGCCTCTGAAGTCTGCGCGGAGGAGTCCGGCGGCACGGCCAGTGCACGCGACCCAGCCGGTCCGGCGGCACACCCAGTGCGCGCAACGCCAGCCGGGCATCCCAACTCTGCAGAAGGGCGGCCGGGACGGCGGTGCGCTCGCAAGACCGGGCACTGGGCACTCCCGCCGCCCCGCGGGCCCTCAGGGTCTCCTGGATCCCAACAGCCGCGAAGCCAAGGCCACGATCCGAAAGCCCCGCCGCTCGCCGGGGCTACGCCGCCCCCGCTCCGGTGAGCGCCCGGACCTCCGTCTCCGCGTGCTTCGCCGTGTCCGGAGGTTCGGAGGACGTGACGGTGCCGATCCAGCCCGCCAGGAATCCGGCCGGAATAGACACCAGTCCGGGGTTCTCCAGCGGGAACACGGCGAAGTCCACACCGGGGAAAAGTGACGCCGGCCCCCCGCTGACGACCGGCGAGAGCAGCACGAGCAGGATCGCCGGGAACAGTCCGCCGTACACAGCCCAGACCGCTCCCCGGGTAGTGAAGTTCCGCCAGAACAGCGAGTAGAGCAGCGCCGGGAGGTTGGCCGAAGCAGCGACCGCGAAGGCCAGCCCCACCAGGAAGGCGACGTTCAGGTTCTGCGCGAGGAGACCCAGCGCGATGGCCACCACCCCGACGCCGGCCGCTGCCACCCTTGCCACGCCTACCTCGCTGCGCTGCTTGGCACCCGGCCGACGGAAGGAGGCGTAGAGATCATGGGCGACGGACGCGGAGGAGGCGAGGGTGATGCCGGCGACGACGGCGAGAATCGTGGCGAAGGCGATGGCGGCCGCCACGGCGAAGAGCACCGTGCCTCCCGTTGAGCCCTCCCCGCCTCCCAGGACCAGCGCGAGAAGCGGAACCGCCGTGTTCCCGGAGGCATTCGACGCACGGACATCGGCCGAACCCACGAGCGCGGCAGCTCCGAAGCCGAGGACGATCGTCATCAGGTAGAAGCTGCCGATCAGGCCGATGGACCAGACGACGGAGCGACGGGCCGCGCGCGCCGTCGGCACGGTGTAGAAGCGCGACAGGATGTGCGGCAGGCCCGCCGTTCCGAGGACGAGTGCCAGGCCGAGGCTGATGAAGTCGAAGCGCGCGGTCCAGCTGCCGCCGTACCTGAGCCCTGGCGCGAGGAAGTCCTTGCCGTGGCCGCTGCGGTCGGCGGCGGTGGTGAGGAGAGCGTTGAAGTCCCCTCGGAAGTGCACGAGGACGAGGACTGTGAGCGCTACGGCCCCGGCCATGAGCAGGACGGCCTTGACGATCTGGATCCAGGTCGTGGCACGCATACCGCCGAGGGACACGTAGATCACCATGAGTGCTCCGACCCCGACCACCGTCCAGGACCGGGCGGTGCCGCTCGTACCACCCAGCAGCAGCGCGACAAGGCTTCCCGCGCCCACCATCTGCGCCACGAGGTACAGCACCGAGACGGTGACGGACGACGTCCCCACCGCCGTACGCACGGGGCGCTCCGCCATACGGGCGGCGACCACGTCCGCGAGCGTGAAACGCCCGCAGTTCCGCACGAGTTCCGCGACCAGGAGCAGGACGACCAGCCAGGCCACAAGGAAGCCGACCGAGTAGAGCATGCCGTCGTAGCCGAAGAGCGCGATCAGCCCCGAGATGCCGAGGAAGGAAGCGGCGGACATGTAGTCCCCGGCGATGGCGAACCCGTTCTCCATGGGTGAGAACAACCGGCCTCCGGCGTAGAACTCCTCTGCGGAGCCCTGCCGGTTCCGGCTCACCCAAGTCGTGATGCCGAGCGTAACGGCGATGAACACGCTGAACAGCAGCAGCGCCAGCGTCTGGTGGTTCCCGCTCACCGGCTGATCCCTCTTGTCATCTCCTGTGTCTCCCAACGCAGTTCCAACGCAGCCCGGTCACGGTGCAACCGCGCATGACGCGCGTACGCCCAGGTGAGGAGGAAGGTCGTGAGGAACTGTCCCAGCCCCGCCACCATCGCCACGTTGAGCGCTCCGGCCACGGGGTGCGCCATCAGGCCATGAGCCGCGGTGGCCGCGATGACATAGGCGAGGTACCAGAGCAGGAACGCGGCAGCCGCAGGTACGACGAACCGCCTGTACCGGCGCCGTACTTCGCGAAAGGCCGGACTGTTCTGCACCTCCAGATAGATCTCGGCCGCGCTGTACTCATGCCGTGCCCCCGCATGGGACCAGCCGTCCCCGGCCGTACTGCCTCCCGCGCCGTCCGGCTCGCCCCACCCGGCGGCCGGCGCCTCGTACCACGGGTCGTCGAGCCGCAGTCCTGCGGCGTCCGGCCCTGCTTCCTTCTCCACCAACAACTCCCTTGTCCACGAGCCTTTTCGGCCGCGTAGCCAAGAATGGGCAGATCGGGAAGATCCCGGGCACTTCATTCGTCGTGCTTCACCATTTCAGGTGACGGAAGTCCCGGGTGGGTGTGCGATCCCCCTGCCGTAGGCATAGCGCACGGCTCCTGTTCGGTCGCGCGCCCCCGTCTTGGCGAAGAGGTTGTTGATGTGCGTCTTCACCGTGGCCCGCGAGATGTGGAGGGTGCGGGCTATCTCCGCGTTGGAGAGCCCGTCCGCGATGAGGATCAGCACCTCGGCCTCGCGGGGCGTGATCCCGTCGGGCAGTTCGGACGGGGCCGGGGAACCCGACAGGACGGCCTGGGCGGTGACCCGCTCAAGCAGCCTGCGCTGCACCTTCGGTGACAGCCCCGCCTCACCGGACAACACCGCCTGGATGGCCTGCGCGATCTCCTCGCCGCGGGCGTCCTTGGTCAGATAGCCACGAGCACCCGCCTGCAGAGCGGTGAACAGGGAGTCGTCGTCGGCGAAGGTCGTGAGGACTACCACCTGAGTACGCGGATGCTCCCGGCGGATGCGACGAGTCGCCTCGACCCCATCGCATCTCGGCATCCGGAGGTCCATCAGGACCACGTCGGGCGCCTTCTCCTCGACGAGGGCGACCGCTTCCTCCCCGTCCTTGGCCGCCCCCACGACATCGATTCCGGGCAGCAGTCCCAGCAGCATGACGATGCCCTCGCGGACGACCGACTGGTCGTCGGCGACCACCACCCGCGCGGTCACGCGGGAACCCGCAGACTCACCACGAACCCCTCCTCGTCCGGTCTTGCCTCCAGGGTGCCGCCGAGCAGCTCGGCGCGCTCCCTCATCCCGAGAAGACCGTAACCGGACCCACTGTCAGCGAGGTCCGCACCTGGACGGTTACCCCCGGCGTCCCGAACCTCAAGTGCCACTGACTCCGGCCCGTACTCCAGGCGGACGAACACGGCCGCCCCGGGGGCATGCTTCCGGGTGTTCGTCAGCGCCTCCTGGGCGACTCTGCGGACCGTCTGCGACGCCTCCGCGGTAAGCTCCCGGCGCTCCCCTGCCACGGACACCTCGGCCGGCTCGCCGGCGACCAATTGTCTCAGGAACTCCTCAACCGGAGTCAACTCCCCACGCAACGCGGAGAGCGCCTGGCGCGTCTCGGCGAGACCCTCACGCGCCATGGCCCGCGCGGCCACCACCCTCTCCAGCACCTGATCACGGAATGGCCCGGCAGGCTCCCGCTCGATCAGCAGCCTGGCCGCCTCCAAATGCACCAGTTGTGCAGACAGGCTGTGGGCGAGTACGTCGTGGATCTCGCGGGCAATCCTGGATCTCTCCGCCAGGGCGGCCGTCCCTGCTTCTGCTTCGCGGGCGGCCCTTTCCTGGGCGAGGAGCCTCTGGGAACTGCCACGGGCCTCCGCGTCGAGTCGCAGCACGTATCCGCCCAGGCAGAGGCTGCCCGTGGTAATGGCTGTGGTCAGCCAGCCGTCCTGTTTCACAGCGGCGTAGGCGACGAGCGCCACCGCCGTGAAAGGTACCCCGGCCGAGAGCGGAAGGCGCTCCAGCGCGATCATGGCGCAGCCGCACCACAACGCCACCGCGAGCGCGCCCGCCCCCGCCTCCAGGGCCCCGAACGCCACCGCCATCAGCAACACCAGCAACCCGAGAGAGGGCCACAGCCGGTGTTCCCTGGAGGTGCGGAAGAACGCCCTGCCCGCCATCGCGCAGCCGACTGTCAGCACCAGACCGATCGCGATCTGCCACAGCGCGAACCGGCCGCCGGAGAAGGCGGACCAGAGGAGACCGATCAGGACCGCGCTCCACACGATCCGTGCGATCACCGCCCGGCTGCGGGCCTGGGGCGCCCTGGTGAGAGCTTCTCTCGAAGGCCAGCCCGTCCACGTACTCCGCATCACGCGCGGCCCTTCCCCATGCTCTGCGCGGACGTTGGCGGCATGACGCCCGCTGCGACACCGTACTGCTCACGCAGCCCCCGGGCCCGCAGGACCAGCACGCCGCTGCGGGCCAGCAGCATCGCTGCCAGCGAGACGAGCAGGGCCGCCGTGCCCTGATGTATGCCGAGGGCGAGGGTGACGGCTGCGAGGGATGCGCGCAGGCCCATGCCGGCGGCCCACACGAAGAGAGTGGCCCTGGTCCCTCGGCTCCAGACCGACGCGTCGGTCTCCTGCCACAGCCGGGCGGTCCAGCCCCAGCCTGCACCGGTGACCAGCCCCACCAGCAGACCCATGCCGAGCATCGCACCGGACATCGCTTCGTGACGAGGGTCGATGACGCCGTCGTTCTTCAGGGCGACGAGCATCAGAACGGCCGGCAGCAGCCACCAGCGCCGCTCGTCACCGACCCGCTGGGTCGAGAACTGGCGCACGACGAGAAGCGCGACGACCGCGCAGATCACCAGAACGTCGAAGAACCCTGCCATGGCTGCCTCCGGGAGACGTGACGAAGTGTTGTCTTCGACGCTACGGAGGATCGGTGATCATGAGATCGGCCCAGGGGTTGACCGTGGGTGGAGAAACGCTCTCCACCCACGGGTGGAGAGGTCAGACGTCGATGCGCGAGCGGTCCAGTGTGGCCGCCGAGCTGGTGATGAACTCCTTGCGGGGCGCGACCTCGTTGCCCATCAGGAGGTCGAAGACCTGCTCGGACGATTCCAGATCCCCGATGTTGATGCGCCGCAGGGTGCGGTGGCGCGGGTCCATCGTGGTCTCCGCCAACTGGTCCGCGTCCATCTCGCCGAGGCCCTTGTACCGCTGGATCGATTCCTTGATCCGGACGTTCTTCCGCTGCAGCTCCAGCAGCGTCTGGCGGAGCTCGTTGTCGGAGTACGTGTAGATGTACTTGTCCTGGCCCTTCTTGGGCTGGACCAGCTCGATCCGGTGCAGCGGGGGTACCGCCGCGAAGACCCGCCCCGCCTCGACCATGGGCCGCATGTAGCGCTGGAAGAGCGTCAGCAGCAGGGTGCGGATGTGTGATCCGTCGACGTCGGCGTCCGTCATCATGATCACCTTGCCGTAGCGCGCGGCGTCGATGTCGAACGTGCGGCCGGATCCAGCTCCTATGACCTGGATGATGGCGCCGCACTCGGCGTTCTTCAGCATGTCCGAGACCGACGACTTCTGGACGTTGAGGATCTTTCCGCGGATGGGCAGCAGGGCCTGGAACTCGCTGTTGCGAGCCAGCTTCGCGGTGCCGAGCGCCGAGTCGCCCTCGACGATGAAGAGCTCGCTGCGCTCCACATCGTCGCTGCGGCAGTCGGCGAGCTTCGCCGGCAGGGACGAGGACTCGAGCGCTGTCTTGCGGCGCTGCGCGTCCTTGTGCTGGCGGGCTGCGATGCGCGTGCGGGCCGCGGCCACGGCCTTGTCCAGGACAGCCCTGGCCTGGGCCTTGGCGTCCCGCTTCGTGGACGTCAGGAAGGCCTTGAGTTCCTTGGCGACCACGTTGGCGACGATGCGGTTGGCCGCGGAGGTACCCAGCACCTCCTTGGTCTGGCCTTCGAACTGCGGCTCCGCGAGGCGCACGGTCACGACCGCCGTGAGGCCTTCGAGGGCGTCGTCCTTGACGACGTCGTCCTCGGCGACGCGCAGCAGCTTGGCGGAGCGCAGCGCCTCATTGACCGTCCGTGTCAGGGAGCGTTCGAAGCCCGACACGTGGGTGCCGCCCTTGGGGGTGGCGATGATGTTGACGAAGGACTTGACGTTGGTCTCGTAGCCGGTTCCCCAGCGGAGGGCGATGTCCACACCCAGTTCCCGGGTGACCTCGGTCGCGGTCATGTGTCCCCGGTCGTCGAGCACCGGCACGGTCTCCTTGAACGTCCCGGTCCCGCTCAGCCGCTGCACGTCGCAGACGGCCTTGTCCTGGGCCAGGTACTCGCAGAACTCGCTGATCCCGCCGTCGAAGCGGAATGTCTCCTCCGTCTTGCCCTCGCCGTCGACGCCCCGCTCGTCGCGTACGACGATGGTGAGGCCGGGCACGAGGAAGGCGGTCTGGCGTGCCCGCTGGTACAGCGTCTCGAGGTTGAGCTTGGCGTCCTTGAGGAAGATCTGGCGGTCGGCCCAGTACCGCACACGGGTGCCGGTACGCGTCTTGGCGACCCGCTTGCCCTTGCGGAGGCCGTTGGCGGGGTCGAAGGGGCTGTCGGGACCCTGCTCGGTGAACATGCCCGGGACCCCACGCCGGAAACTGATGGAGTGGGTCGCACTGTTGCGGTCGACCTCGACGTCCAGCCGGGCGGAGAGCGCGTTCACGACGGACGCGCCCACACCGTGCAGGCCGCCCGAGGCCGCGTAGGAGCCACCGCCGAACTTTCCGCCGGCGTGCAGCTTGGTCATGACGACCTCGATGCCGGAGAGGCCGGTCTTCGGCTCGACGTCCACCGGGATCCCCCGGCCGTTGTCACGCACCTCGACGGAGGAGTCGTCGTGCAGGATGACCTCGATCGAGTCGCAGTAGCCGCCCAGGGCCTCGTCGACCGAGTTGTCGATGATCTCCCAGAGGCAGTGCATGAGTCCGCGGCTGTCCGTGGACCCGATGTACATTCCGGGGCGCTTACGAACCGCTTCGAGCCCTTCGAGGACGAGAAGGTGCCGCGCGGTGTAGTTGGAGCTGTCCCTGTCTGCGCCGCCTGCTCCGGTCAGCAGCGCAGTGGACGGCACGGAATCGGCGGTCACGCGGTTCGCTCCTCGCTGAATTTCATGTGGGGCCCAGTGGGGGTCGGGCTCGGCCTCGGTAGCCGCTGAGAGCCTACCGAGGCCTGGTAGAGCGGTTGTAACGCCACCCACGGGGAATCCTTATGCTAGTCCAGCCTCGCATAGGCGTTCGATCACTCGTCGGAGTGACGCGCACATCACGTTCCCTTCGAGGCATGAACCATTTAGGCTCCGGGCACGTCCTCATGAACAACCGGCACGCCAGCCGGCGGACCGTCCCACACAAGCAACGCGAAACCGTAGCGCTACGCAATACGGCACATTCGCCGCCAACCGGCGACAGACAGCCATCCCGAGAAGAAGTTTCGAAGAAATGCCACGAGCGGGAACGTTTTCGGCCTGGTTGGATGTTGACCCTGGTACGACAGCTCGTCGAGCTAGAGAAGAGGCGACGTGACTACTGTTCTGACCCCCGCGAGCCCGCTGACCGCAGCAGACCGCTGTGACCGTTGCGGCGCCCAGGCATATCTGCGCGTCGTCCTGATCAGCGGCGGTGAACTGCTCTTCTGCGCCCACCACGGTCGCAAGTTCGAGCCGGAACTCAAGAAGATCGCCGCGGAAATACAGGATGAGACGGACCGGCTCACTGCCGTGCAGGCCAGTTCCGCCGACGAGGAACAACACTGACACCTCGCATCCACGACGAGCCATGGGTCCGGTCCACGACCGGCCGACGGGCGGCCTCCCGGCAGGGGGGCCGCCCGTTCTCATGGCCCGCGACACGATCCGGCGGTCAGCTCCGACCGGCCATCCACCGGATCGCCGACGAGACACGCGTGTACACACCGGGGCTTCCGGGGCTCCCGCAGCCACTGCCCCACGAGACGAGCCCGACAAGGCGCCCACGGGCCACCAGCGGCCCTCCGCTGTCCCCCTGGCACGCATCCCGCCCCCCGGCGGTGTCACCGGCACAGAGCATCGCTGAGGCGTCGTACGTGCCCCTTGTGCCGCCGGGGTAGGCCCGGGCGCAGTCGCCGTCCGGCAGCACTCGCACCGATGCGGCACGCAGCCGGACCGCGTAGGTGCCGTATCCGGTCGTGTCCCCCCAGCCGTAGACCTTCGCAGCCGTACCCGGCTCGTATGCCGCGCTCCCCGCTCTCGCCATCGGGATGACGCTACCCTCCGGGAGCGCTCGGGCCAGGGTGACCACCGCGAGGTCGCCGGCGTTCGTGCGGGGGTCGTACGCCGGATTGGCCCATGCGGACCGCACCGAGATCTCCTGACCACCCGATCCGCCCAGTTCGTCCCGCCCGGCGATGATCCGCAGATCGCGGATCTCCGAGACAGCCGCCCCGAGGACGTCCTGCCTCAGACAGTGGGCAGCGGTCAGCACCTGCTTGGGAGCGATCGCCACACCCCCGCAGAACTGGCCCGCGCGGGTTCCTCCGAATCGGTCACGGCTCGACAGGGCCACCACCCACGGACTGTCCGCGACCGCCGCTGGTCTGCCGCCGACGATGATGCTGTCGGCCGCCGCGGCGGGCGGGGGGCCGAGCGGTATGACGGCGGTAGCTATCGCCAGAGTGCAGGCCGCCGGCAGGACACGGGCGAGGACGCGGGGCATGAAGACTCCTTACGCCGAGGTGATCAGTGTCCACTCAGCGTGATACCCGCCGAGGGGGGCCGCACGCGGACAGGGGCCGGGGCCCGGAACCTCTTCTGGTCCCGGGCCCCGGCCCCTGTCCGTACTCGACGCGGTCTAGTCGAGGTAGTCGCGCAACACCTGCGAACGCGACGGGTGGCGAAGCTTCGACATCGTCTTCGACTCGATCTGGCGGATGCGCTCGCGCGTCACCCCGTAGACCTTCCCGATCTCGTCCAGGGTCTTCGGCTGACCGTCGGTGAGACCGAAGCGCATCGAGACGACGCCTGCCTCACGCTCGGAGAGCGTGTCGAGCACGGAGTGCAGCTGCTCCTGGAGCAGCGTGAAGCTCACCGCGTCGGCCGGCACGACGGCCTCGGAGTCCTCGATCAGGTCTCCGAACTCGCTGTCCCCGTCCTCACCCAGCGGGGTGTGGAGAGAAATCGGCTCACGCCCGTACTTCTGGACCTCGATGACCTTCTCAGGGGTCATGTCGAGCTCCTTGGCCAGCTCCTCCGGCGTGGGCTCACGGCCCAGGTCCTGGAGCATCTGGCGCTGCACACGCGCGAGCTTGTTGATGACCTCGACCATGTGCACCGGGATACGGATGGTGCGGGCCTGGTCGGCCATGGCCCGGGTGATCGCCTGACGGATCCACCAGGTGGCGTACGTGGAGAACTTGTAGCCCTTGGTGTAGTCGAACTTCTCCACCGCGCGGATCAGACCCAGGTTGCCCTCCTGGATGAGGTCCAGGAAGAGCATGCCGCGGCCCGTGTAGCGCTTGGCCAGCGACACCACGAGACGGAGGTTGGCCTCCAGCAGGTGGTTCTTGGCCCGGCGGCCGTCCTCGGCGATGATCTCCAGCTCGCGCTTGAGCTTCGGCGCGAGCTTGTCGGAGTTGGCGAGCTTGTCCTCGGCGAACAGGCCGGCCTCGATGCGCTTGGCGAGCTCGACCTCCTGCTCGGCATTGAGGAGGGGGACCTTACCGATCTGCTTCAGGTAGTCCTTGACCGGGTCGGCCGTGGCGCCGGCGACAGCGACCTGCTGGGCAGGCGCGTCGTCCTCGTCGTCGTCGGAGAGGACGAAACCCTTGTTCTCGCCCTCGCCCTCCTCTTCCTCACCCTTACCGGCCTTGACTTCCTCGGCCGCCTCGTCACCGTCGAGCAGTTCGTCGTCCTGCTTGCCGGACTTCTTCGCGGCGGTCTTCTTCGCCACGGTCTTCTTCGTGGCGGTCTTCTTGGCAACCGTCTTCTTGGCTGCCGTCTTCTTCGCAGGAGCGGCAACGGCAGCGTCGTCCGCTGCGACGTCCGCGCTCTCGGCGGCCGGGGCGGTGGACGCCGCGACGGTTCGTGTCACGGTCGTCTTGGCGGCGACTGTCTTGGCGGCGGTGCGCTTGACCGGGCTCTTCGCTGCGACGCTCTTGCGGGCGCGCTTAGGCGACTCCGCGGCACTGACCATCAGCGTCACACCCTCTTCCTCGAGGATCTGGTTGAGGCTGCGCAGAACATTCTTCCACTGGGTTGGCGGAATCTGGTCAGCCTCGAAGGCACGACGCACGTCGTCGCCGGCGATCTGCCCATCAGCCTTTCCCCGCTCGATGAGCGCCATCACAGACTCGGACTCGGCGATCTCCGGCGGGAGCGTACGGGATGTGCTGGCCGACACGAACAACCTCTCGGAACGATGGAAACGGCTTCCGGCCCGGCCCTGAAGAGGACTGGAACCGACGACCGGCGGCTGGGGATGTCGCCGACGGCGCGGGCTTGGCCTCAGAACTGCACAGCGCACTGCATGGCTGCTGTATTCCTTCCGCGGCGGTCACCTCTTAGGTCATCGCACTGTTTCGAGGAGTGTTACGCCCAATTCGCGTGGCCCCAGTCACACCTCATTCGCGACAAACCGAACCAGAGGTCATATCTCCGTATAACTGTGCCGCCGAGCCGCACCGACGCGGCGGCACACGGACCCCATACCCCGGGCCAGCTGGTTCAGTGCTCGCGGGGCGCGGGGACCACCCGCTCCTGGTGCCCGACCAGCAGCTGACGCATCGCGGTCTCGGCGCCGACACCGTCACCCGAAGCCAGAGCCTCGGCGATGCGCGCGTGATGACCGAGCGACGACTCAGCGGGCCTGTCACAACCCGTGACCGGCCCGCCGGACACGTGCAGCGCCGCCGACACGATGCCGGAGAGGTGTTCGAGCATGCGGTTGCCCGCCGCCTGAATGAGCAGGGCGTGGAACTCCGCGTCCGCCCGGGAGAAGGTGATGGCGTCACCCTGCCCCATGGCGTGCCCCATGATCTCGATCATGTCGCCCAGGCGCTGCTGAATATCCTCCCGGCCATGACCTGCCGCCAGCCTGGCAGCGAGCGGCTCGATGGTCCACCGAAGGTCGTCCAGTTCGCGGCGCTGGTCTTCGCGCTGCGGGCCGAATGCGCGCCATTCGATGATGTCCGGGTCCAGCAGATTCCAGTCACTCACCGGCCGGACCCGCGTGCCCACGTTGGGCCGGGCGCTCACCAGCCCCTTGGCCTCGAGCACGCGCAGGGATTCCCTGACAACGGTGCGGGAGACCTCGAAACGCTGCCCGATCTCCTCCGGGACAAGGGGCCTGTCGGCGCCGAGGTCTCCCGAAACGATCATCTGGCCGAGCTGCTGGACCAGTTGACCGTGAAGCCCGCGGCCGCGGCTGGCAGCGCCGCGTCGGCCCACCCGCCCCAGTTCGGAATCGGTGCCGCCCCAGGAGCGCAGCGCGGCACGTTCACCGGGCGGCGCCTCCGTGTACGGGTAACGGTCGATTTCGCCCGGGCCGGCCAGGCCGGAGTCGGCGGAGCGGGCGGCGGTCATCATGGTATGCGCAAGGGTACTCACGCATCCTTTGTCGGCGCGGCTCAGCCACCCCTTGAGGTCTTTGCTGAAAAGCACACGAAAGGGTGATCGCCACCCACCTCTCAATTGACGCCTTATCGGTAGAAATCGAGCGTTTCCAGCGGAGTTACGGATGAGGGGTCGCCGTTGGCCGCACAGTGATCACCAACGAGCTTTCCCGCGCAGGCCGGTGAGCACATACGCGCAGATCAGAGTCGACAACGAGAGTGTGAGCGCCAGCCCCACGGGTTGCGCCACGACTCTCACGGCTGCCATGGCCCAACGGTCCACTTCGTACGGCCACTGCAGCCAGGCCAGTTCGCGCAGCCGGCCCGGAAGTCCCGTGATCGAACGTGCGGACGGGACCGCGAGGAGCTTCTGTACCAGTGGCACGACAAGAACCGGAACTGCCAGGACGGCGGCGACTCCCGCCCCCGTGAGCCTGAAAACACCGGCGGCCAGCAAACCGGCCCAGGCGCATCCGATCGAGAGTCCTGCCCAACTTGCCGCCAGTCGAGGCGCGTTGTCTGGAACAGAGACCAAGTCACCCCCGTAGAGGAGCCGCAGGACTTCGGCGTTGCCCAGGACGGCGAGGAAAGCGAGGAGAAGGGCCACCCCCGCGGAGACCATCAGCTTGGCCAGCAGGAGGCCGAGACGACGCGGCACCGTCCCGCGCCCCGAGGCGAGCGCCGGGTAGCGGAACTCGTCACCGAACGACAGCGCGCCCAGCAGCCCCGCGGCGAAAGCGGCCGGAGGAAGGGGAAGCAGGGGCGGCCACGCGACCAACAGATCAGAATGGGGCACCCTCCCGGACCGGGCCAGCACCACGGACAGAGCCGCCGAGACCACGAGTGCGGCCGCCATGATCATGATGGTCGTCCTGACGCCGAAGAGGCGCCGCAGCTCGTAGCGGAGGGGCCGCAGCGGGCCGCGCGCCGGCCGTACCGGGATCGGAGGAGGCAGCTCCGAGATCGCCACCGCCGAGGCGGGTCCAGGGGAAACGATCCTCGGTGCCCCCCCGGGCCGCCCTTGCCCCAGGACTCGGACAGGGCCCGCGTCACCGGTCTCGTCGGCGAGTTGGTGCACGGGGACGCCGTGCCTGTACGCCGCGTCCCCGACCTCCGCGCAACTGCTGCCGTACACCGACAAACGGCTGCCACCTTCGGTCACGACCTCGACCGAGCGCCGGGAGACCCTGGCCTCCCGGCTCATCGCCGCTGCCAGCCGGGCCGCGTGCGGGGTCCGTACGGCGACACGTGGACGGAGACGGGTGCGGGAGAAATCCGCGACGTCCTGGTCCGCGACGAGCCGGCCGTCGTCGATGGTGACTACGCGATCGGCGGCGCGGGCGGCCTCCTTGGGATCACTCGTCGTGTGCAGCACCGTGCCCCCTTCGGCCGCGTGCGCACGCAGCAGCCCGTGAAGCCAGCTCCTTTCACGTGGCGAGAGGCCCTTGGACGGCTCATCGAGCACAAGGGTGTGCGGGTCGCCGAGCAACGCCGAGGCAAGGCCGAGCCTCCGGTCCATGCCCGCCGACAGAGTGCCGATGCGCTGATCGCCCAGTCCCGCGAGCCCGACCACCTCGAGCAGTTCGTCTGCGCGGGAGGCGGGAACGCCGGCTGCGGCACAGAGCATGCGGAGCTGCCCGCGTGCAGTGCGCACCGGGTTCCCCGGTACGTCTCCGAGCAGCACCCCAACCTCGCGGGCGGGATGACCGATGCGATGCAGCGGTCGGCCCCTGAAGTAGGTGACACCCCGCCCCGCTTGGAGTTCGAGCATCAGACGGAGAGCGGTGGACTTGCCGGACCCAGGAGCACCGAGCAACACGGTGACACGGCCCGGCGGGGCTTCGAAGGTCAGGTCGTCCACGGCGGGGGGGTTGTCGCGGCGGGGGGCACTGGTGAGTCCGATGGCCTGGAGCATCGCTTCTCTCGCTGAGGGTGAGACCGCTCGGCGGCAGGGTGGGGTACCCCAGCAAGATAACGCGACATTTCAGACTTTCGGTGCACCAATGTTTCTGTGGGCGTTCCGCGCGGCCCGCTCGGCACCCGCGCCGGGCCCGGGCGCCGTCAGACCTCCGGCCTCAGCATCGGAGGGTTGAGCACCGTGGCCGCACCCGACCGGAACAGTTGCGCGGGGCGCCCGCCCTGACGTGTCGTCGTCCCCCCGGACGGAACCAGGAAGCCGGGTGTGCCGGTGACCTTGCGATGAAAGTTGCGGGGGTCCAGAACCACACCCCACACGGCCTCGTACACCCTTCGCAGCTCCCCCACCGTGAACTCGGGCGGGCAGAACGCAGTGGCGAGCGATGAATATTCGATCTTGGAACGGGCTCGCTCCACACCGTCGTCGAGGATCCGCGCATGGTCGAAGGCCAGTGACGCGGACTGCTCGTCGTCGGGACCGAATCCGCTTCCGGGGCCGAGCAGGTCGCCCACGGGCGCCCAGCGCGCGCTGTTCGCGTCACCGCCCGCACGTGGCGCGGGAAGATCCGGCGCGAGTGCGAGATGAGCGACACTGACGACCCGCATCCGGGGGTCCCGCCCGGGATCGCCGTAGGTCGCGAGCTGCTCGAGGTGCGCACCGTTCCCGACGGCGGGTGCGGCCGGATCGTGAGCACAGAGACCTGTCTCCTCGACGAGCTCACGCGCGGCCGCCGCTCCGAGGTCCTCGTCGGCACGGACGAATCCGCCCGGCAGCGCCCACCTGCCCTGGAAGGGCGATTCGCCACGGCGGACCACCAAGGCGCACAAAGCGTGCCGACGCACCGTGAGGACAACCAGATCGACGGTGACGGCGAAGGGCGGGAACGTCGACGGGTCGTAGGGCGGCATACCGAAATCATAGTCGTCTCCCTGACGATAAACACTCCCTTCGCGATGTTGGTTCCTTCCCCGGCGCGGGTGCTGTGCGCTTCGCCCGCCCGGGACGCCATGCGCGTGGCGCGGCAGGCCACGGCCCTTACCGCCAGAGGCACCTCAGCCCCCGTCCCCCGTGCCTTCGGCGCCGTACCGGCCACGCCTACGGGCGTCGTGGACATGGCGTGGACCTCCCGGCACGTTCGGCCGGTGGCCGGCGCCCGGCGGCCGCCCGTTCCCCGGCATCGGAGTGGGACCGCACGGAGGCTTCTGTCCCTGTTTCGAAGCCGGGACGCGCCGGCTCCGACCTCCCGGTGGGGGCCCGGGATGTCGTGTGGCGTCCTGCTCCAGGGTGCTCTCCGCGACATCACCGTGTCGCAGTTCCCGCTCCCCGCGCAGACACCGGCGAAGCGTCTCGGGATCCAGTCCCTGGTTGCACGCCTGATGCAGCAACTGCGCGAAGGTGTAGTCGGGGTCCGCTCGGAGTGCGAGCCCGAGGGCCACCCGGGCCGCCGCCTCGTCGCCCGTCGACCAGGAGACCCAGCCCGCCAGCGCGAGTGGAGCGGCGGAATGCTCCACGTACGGGCCGACGCACCGACGCGCGAGCGCCCTCCACAGCCTCAGCGCGCTCTCGGCATCGCCGCCCTCCATCCACTCGGCCGCCCTGTCCCTCGTCTCGCGGTCCTGCAGACCGAGGACGAGGGCTGCAGCTTCGCCCGCACCGACCAGACGATCGTCCCTGTCGTCGGCGCTTCCGGGGCCCACGGCCGGCGCAGCGCTCAGGCGGTCCATCAACCGGCGCGCGAGCGACAGGGTCTCTCGTGCCACCTCACCCCGGCCGTCGGCATCGAGGATCCGGGCCACCATCACGGCCCCCGCCGAATCCAGCGCGCGCTCCTGCTCCGCCGCCGCGGGAGTCCGCCACGGCGTGAGCCCGGACTCCATGTCCCGCAGCGATCCTCGAACCTGGATACCGGCGTATGCGGCTGCCGCCGCCATGACCGTGGTGCCCGGAAGTGCCAGCGGTTTGCCTTCGGCAGGGCAGCAGCGGCCGTCCGGACAACAGTAGGACCAGTAGCGGCCGTCCGAGATGCACAGCGCCTCGAGCACGGGGACATCGAGCGCGCCGCAGGCCGTGCGCAGGCTCTGCGCCAGCGGCCTGAGCCGCTCCATGGTCTCGGGAGCGGTTTCCCCCTCGGCCGGGTCCTGACAGAGGAAGACGACGATGGCGTCCGGACGGGAGTCCCGTTTCTCGCTGCCCGCGATCAGGCTCTGCGCGAGTTGGGCGGCTACCGGCGCCCACTCCTGCGGATCGTGCGGGATGCCCAGCCGCAGCCGGCCTCCGAAGCGGCCCCGGCCGCCGTGCAGGGCCACCATGACCACGCTGTCGTTCGGATGGAATCCCATCAGGTACGGAAGGGCGTCGGCGAGTTCGGCGGGACTGCGCAGGGTGATCTCCTGCACGTCGGACGGTCCGGTGGATTCGTGGCTCTTGTTCATGCCACGACCGTCCCGCGGGGCACCGATTTCCGCGACCCCTGTGGATAACTTTGTCCACAGGGACCCCACCAGCGTTCGCGCATTGTCGTACGCATCGGGTTGCATGGGGGTATGACCAACGCAGACCGCGCAGATCTCAGGGCCTCGGCCGATTCCGTACTCGCCCGCCTGGTCGGGGACACGACCGGCACGGCGCGACTGCGCGAGGACCAGTGGCGTGCGATCGAGGCCCTCGTCGCCGACAAGCGCAGAGCCCTCGTCGTCCAGCGGACGGGGTGGGGCAAGTCCGCGGTCTACTTCGTCGCGACGTCCCTGCTGCGCGCGCAGGGCAGCGGACCCACGGTGATCGTCTCCCCCCTGCTCGCCCTCATGCGCAACCAGGTGGCGGCGGCCGCCCGGGCGGGCATCAGCGCCCGCACGATCAACTCATCGAACACCGAGGAGTGGGACACGGTGCAGGCCGAGGTGGCGGCCGGCGAGGTGGACGTACTGCTGGTCAGCCCCGAGCGGCTCAACAACCCCGACTTCAGGGACCAGGTGCTGCCCCAGCTTGCCGCCGCCACCGGCCTGCTGGTCGTCGATGAGGCGCACTGCATCTCGGACTGGGGCCACGACTTCCGGCCCGACTACCGCCGGCTGCGGACCATGCTCGCCGATCTGCCCGCGGGGGTCCCCGTGCTCGCCACGACGGCCACCGCCAACGCGCGCGTGACCGCGGACGTCGCCGAGCAGCTAGGGACCGGCGCGGGCACGGACGCACTGGTGCTTCGCGGCCCGCTGGAGAGGGAGAGCCTCAGCCTCGGTGTGCTCGAACTGCCCAACGCCGCGCACCGCCTGGCCTGGCTGGGAGACCACCTCGGGGAGTTGCCGGGCTCCGGCATCATCTACACCCTGACGGTCGCCGCCGCCGAGGAGATCACCGCCTACCTCCGTCAGTGCGGACACCCGGTCACCTCCTACACCGGCAGGACCGAGAACGCCGACCGGCAGCAGGCCGAGGACGATCTGCTGGCCAACCGGGTCAAGGCGCTGGTCGCCACCTCTGCGCTGGGTATGGGCTTCGACAAACCCGACCTGGGATTCGTCGTGCACGTCGGGTCGCCTTCCTCCCCCATCGCCTACTACCAGCAGGTGGGACGTGCGGGACGTGGTGTGGAGCACGCCGAGGTGCTGCTGCTCCCCGGCAAGGAGGACGAAGCGATCTGGCAGTACTTCGCCTCCGTCGCGTTCCCTCCCGAGGAGCAGGTTCGCCGGACCCTGGACGTCCTCGCCCAGGCGGGCCGCCCGCTGTCGCTGCCCGCCATGGAACCCCTCGTCGACCTGCGGCGCACCCGCCTGGAGACGATGCTCAAGGTCTTGGACGTCGACGGCGCGGTGAAGCGGGTCAAGGGCGGCTGGATCTCCACCGGCGAGCCGTGGATCTACGACTCCGAGCGGTACGCCTGGGTCGCGCGGCAGCGGGCCGCCGAACAGCAGGCCATGCGGGACTACGCCGCGGGGACCGGGTGCCGCATGGAGTTCCTGCGACGCCAGCTGGACGACGAGGAGGCGACCGCCTGCGGACGCTGCGACAACTGTGCGGGGGCGCGGTTCGACGACAAGGTCTCCACCGCGGCCCTGGACGGTGCGCGCGGCGAACTCGGCAGGCCCGGTGTGGAGGTGGAGCCGCGCAAGATGTGGCCGACGGGTCTCTCTGCGGTGGGAGTCGATCTCAAGGGCCGTATTCCAGCAGGCGAGATGACCCTGCCGGGACGGGCGCTCGGCCGACTCTCGGACATCGGCTGGGGCAACAGACTCCGTCCGATGCTCGCTGCGCAGGCGCAGGACACCCCGGTCCCCGACGACGTGTCGGCCGCAGTCGTCACGGTCATCACCGACTGGGCGAAGGGGCCGGGCGGCTGGGCTTCCGGGGCACCGGACGCCGCCCCGCGGCCGGTCGGCGTCGTGACGGTCGCCTCCCGCCGGAGGCCGCAGCTCGTCCAGTCCCTCGGCAGCCACATCGCCGAGGTCGGTCGCATGCCGCTGCTGGGCACCGTCAGCTACGCGCCGGGCAGCGAAGACCTGCGGATCTCTCAGACCAACAGCGCGCAGCGGGTGAAGGCGCTGCACGAGGCGCTCGTGGTGGAGCCCGCGCTGGCGGAAGCCCTCGCGTCCGCGGAAGGCCCCGTTCTGCTCGTCGACGATCTCTCCGACACCGGGTGGACCCTGGCCGTGGCCGGGCGGCTGCTTCGCCGGGCGGGAGCTGAGGGGGTGTTCCCGCTGGTCCTCGCCGTTCAGGGGTGACGCTCGCCGTCATACGCCGCCGAGCCGATCGCTGGACGGGGTTCCCGCCGAACCTGCCGTCCATGCCCGGCCCAGGGCTTGATCCACCGCCGAGCGGGCAGGGATATCTGTGCCATTCCGACTGATACCCGTCAGCCGAGTCAATTGCTCGTTGCCGCCTGCCGATACGACAGGAAGAATTGGAGTCGCTCCCCGCACGGTCTCTTCGCGGGCCCGGAAGGGCTGTGCCGCGGCGCGCCCCCACTCGACCCTGCCCCCATCGTGGGCGCGTAGCGAAGGGAGGACCGTGACCTTCGGATTCGCTCCGTCCGCAGCCACTTCACTGTCGGCGTCCGCCGGCTCCGTCAACCACGTCGCCAGAATGCTCGAGCCGGCCGAGTGGGCTTCGGCCGGCATACCGCTGCTGCGTAGTCCACGCGAGGTCGTCAGCGGCCTCCACGCACGGCACCGCCCGACTCCGGCCACCGCAGTCGTCGCGGTACTCGACCACGAGGAACGGCTCACGGCCAGCGCGTCGTTCGTCCGGCGGACCACCACGGCTGCGGACGGCTGGGAGTTCCGCAACGCACTGCTGTCCCACCTGCGGCGGGTGATCCCGCACGATCTGCGCCGCCGTACCCCGGTGCGCACCGCTGTTCTGCTCTACTGCCGTGAAGGCGACGAGCGGTGGACGGAGGAGGACGGCGCATGGATGTGGGGTCTGAGGGATGCCTGCACCTTGCACGGACTGCGCTGCGGCGCCTACATCACCCTGACACACGGAGGTTGGCAGGTTCTGGGTGAAGGCCGCGGCGGGCGCAGACCGACTTCACTGTCCGGGCCGTCCACCCTCGCGGACGCGTCGGCCGACTGCGATCCGGTTCCCCTGCGCACGGGCGGTGGAGCGGCGGAGGCACTGCGCCGCAGCGCCGCCCGGTGAACGGGACGTGGGCCCCGAGCGTCCTTGACGGACGGACAGGACCCACGTTCCGACGAGTCAGACGCCCGCGCCCAGCGCGGCGTTGACGCTCTGCGGGTCCCCGCACACGATCAGCAGCACGCCGGCGCGCTCCCGCGCGTCGGACAGGGCACGGACCGAGGCGTCGTCGAGGTCACCGTTGACAGCGACGATGATCACCGGACGGGGCGCGTAGCGGCCCGTGTTCGCGGTGCCGGCGAAGAACACGTCGTCGCCGGCGTCGTGCTGGGCCCAGTACGCGGCTTCTCCGAAGGAGAGTTCGTGTGCGGCCCAGGGGTGCTGCTCCCCGGTGGTGAGGACCAGGATGTCGCCAGGCGCCCGACCGGAGTCGAGCAGCAGGTCGACGGCCTCGTCGGCGGCGTCGATCGCGCCGCCGACGGGGGCCGGGATCAGCTGGAACTGAGCTGCGGCACGGTCTTCCGACCGCGCCTGCGCAGCAGGAGCGACGGTGGACGCCGCAGCGGGTGCCGGGGCAGGTGTGGGATGCGGGCGCGGCGCCGGGGGCGCGGGGCGCGCGGGACCACGGCCCGGGCTTCCGGGACGGGGCGTGGCCGCTGAACGCGGACCGGGTACGGGGCGGGGGGTCGGCGCGACGCGGCCTGTGGCCGATGCGACGCGGGGACTCTGGGCGCTCTCGGGAATCTGAGGCTCCTCGGGAAAATGAATGGTTGTCTGTCACAGCCGACGCGGCAGGCGTCGGCGGGTAAACGCGCTGGCGCGGTCAGAATTCGAAGCCGAGTTGGCCCCCGCTTTCGAGTGCGGCCGCCTCGGCGGAGAACCGGACCTTCTTCAGGTGCTGCCACCTGGGAAGGGCGTCGAGGTAGGACCAACTGAGGCGGTGGTGGGGCGTGGGCCCCAACTCCTCGAGTGCGGCCCGGTGCACGGGCGACGGGTAACCCGCGTTCGCGCCGAAGGCGAAGTCCGTGTACAGCCCCGCGTCCGCGCCCAGTTCGGCCATCATCGTGTCCCGCCTGACCTTGGCTATCACCGAGGCCGCGGCGACGGCGATGCAGGACTGATCGCCCTTGATCACCGTGCGGACCTTCCAGGGATGCCCGAGGTAGTCATGTTTTCCGTCGAGGATCACGGCGTCCGGCCGCACGGGCAGCGCGTCGAGCGCCCTGACAGCGGCCAGACGGAGTGCCGCGGTCATGCCGAGGTCGTCGATCTCCAACGGTGAGGCGTGCCCCAGCCCGTAGGCCGTGACCCAGCTCTCGAGCAGCGGGGCAAGTTCAGCCCGTCGCTTGGGCGTGAGCAGCTTGGAGTCGGTGAGGCCTTCGGGGGGCCTGCGGAGACCGGTGACGGCCGCGCACACGGTGACGGGGCCGGCCCACGCTCCGCGTCCGACCTCGTCGACTCCGGCGACAATCCTGGCACCGGAGGTAGCGCGCAGTGAGCGCTCGACGGTGTGCGTGGGTGGTTCGTACGGCATGGCGCCTGCAAGGTTACGCCGATACGCGGAGCAAGAACACCCCGGGGCACCGTCCGGCGGGGGCGACCCGCACCCTTTCGCCGACGGGGGCCGGCCGGCCCCCGCACAGCGCGTTGGGCGCGGGACGCGGACCGGTGCGGGACCGTGCTCCGGGGAGCCGACGGATCTGTGCGGGAGCGGTGCTGGAGAGGCCGGCCCGGACGTGGTGCCGCACTTGTGGAGCCGTCCCTCAAGCCGCCTGTGGAGCCGTCCCTCAAGTCGTCTCTGAGGCCGTTCCTTGAGGCCTCGGCAAGAGAGCGCCGGGTGCCGTCGATCCGGAGTCGCGGCAGCGGCCTGGAGGACCGGGCGGAACCTCGGCCGGGCGGCCGCCGCTGAAACCCGAGCCGGTCCGACACGCAGGCGTGGCCCGACGCGGGCCGTCCATTCCGGGCGCGTGCGGCGGATCGCACGGCAGCTGAACGGCGGACGGTCGGCCCAAGCCCGGCCCTGGGGGGCCTGGGGCCTGGGCCTCGGAGCGGTGGAACGCACCGCGAGGTCACTCAGTACGGATCGTAGGAGTCCTCGTCCTCGTGGCCGTCACGTTCGTCGGCCTCCCTGCCGACGTCGTAGCACTGGATCCCGCCGTCCTTCACCGGATGCTTTTCGAGGATGTCCCGGGCCCTGGTCTCGCCCCAGCTGGTGGCGTACCACGATGCTCTGGATGCGGCGAAGTCGCGGCGGAAGGAATCCAGCGCACAGGACCGCAAGGGCTCCGGAAGGGTGTCCAGAGCAGGTACGGCGTCGGCCGAAAGCCCCTTGAGGTACTGGATGTCGATCGACTTGTGGCTCCCGTACCGCTCGACGTTCTGCTCGGCGATCAGCCCGTCGGGTGAGAGCAGGCCGAAGGCGAGTACGCCGGCGGCGGCACTCACCGCGACGGCGCGCGGCAGAAGCCGGGCTCCGAAGACCCCCGCGGCGATGATCAGGAGCAGCACCACTCCGAGCCAGAGCTCCACGGCCGCCACGGAGATGCGCAGCCGGGTCAGCCCGAAGGCGTCCACGTAGAGGTCCATGCGGCGCAGCGCTGAGGCCACGACGACGAGGGTGAGCGTGCACAGCACACCAAGGACGCTCCGGACCAGCGTGCGGTCGCGCGGACCGCCTCGGGGTGCCCAGCGCAGGGCCAGGGCGATGACGATCAGTGTCAGCACGGTGGCCCAGAGGAGCTGCCAGAATCCCTGGCGGGCGTACTCGGCGGGCAGTAGGCCCGTCTTCTCCGCCACCTTGTCGTACCCGCCGAGAAGGACGACGAGCTGGAGCGTGATGAAGGCCGCGAACAGCAGGTCGAGCAGGATCAGCGGAAGCGCCCACTCCACTCTGTTCCTGGCTTTGCCGGGCCGGACGGTCATGCCGTCCCAGCGCACCGGTGCGGCTGCGGTGTAGGCGGCTGAAAGGGCTCCTACGAGGCCCAGCGCGAACAGGAAGACGCGCCAGGGGCTGTCTCCGACGGAGATGTCGGGAGTGAGCGCGCCCAGCAGATCGGCGAAGGCGGCGTCCGCGGAGGCGAAGAGCGCGCCGAACACGAGGAGCAGGACGACAGCCACCGCAGTGCTGCGCACCACTGTGCGCACCCGGCCGCGGGAGTCGTCCGCACGGTCGCGGACCCCACGCCAGCCCCAGCGCACGCCGCCCGCAACTGCGGGGAACAACCCGAGTGAGCCGAGCAGTACGCCCGGCCAGCTGCGGCTGCCGTGCAAGGCGAGCGAGCCGAGGGCCAGGGCCGACACCACAGCGAGGAACACCGGCCATCCCGCGTCGCGGAGGGCCGGTATCGCCAGGAGCGCGAGGCCGCCGACCGCCCAGACGGCGGTCCAGGGCCGCAGCTTCCTTCCCGCGGTCCGCGCGGCGAAGAACGCGGCCAGGGCCGCCGGCACCGCCACCATCAGCAGGTTCAGCCCCAGGCCGTCGCCGAGCAGCAGGGCGCTCAGCAGACCCGTGGCGAGAACCGACCACAGCGTCGCCGGCTGGACCGGCCGCGGGGGCCCCGGCCGAAGGCGGGACAGTGGACCGGGCGCAGGGTGCACGCCAGGGCGCCGCCAGACGTCCGGGGCGGGCGGCGCATGGAGGTACGCGGGCACGTTCGGTATGTCCGGGCCGGCGCTCCGGGGCGGCACGGGCGCGGCCGCGTCCACGGTCCCGCCTGCGACGGGGCCGGCGTTCTGAGGCGGCACAGGCGCGGAGGCTGCTCCTGCGGACGGCCCCGCGGCGGGCTTCGTCGCGACAGGACCTGCGGGAGCGTCGTCGCTCCCGGCACCGGCGGAAGTCTCTCCGCCCGCCGGTGCCGGGCCGGAACCGGATGTGGGTGCGGATGTGGATGTACGCGCGTCTCCGGACTCCGGTGACGCACCGGTCCGGCGGGACGTCTCGGACGGCTGGTCTGACGGCTGATCTGACATGGGACCCCTCCCCCCACCGGGGTCCGCTCGCACGACCACGTTGCGGCGCGTCGGCCCCGGCGTCTACAGGCGCACGTCCCCCAGGATCAATGGGGGACGGCGTGGCCGAAAGAGTAAGGGCCGCCCGGGCCGTTCGGCCTGGCCGGGCGTTCCCTGTGGCAGGACCGTGACACGTGTTCCGGGCCTCGCGGGAGGCCCGGCGGGCGGACCGTCAGCCGCGTACCGGTGCGAGGGGCACCCAGCCGGGCAGTTCCTCCGTGCGGGTCAGCCAGTCGGCCGGGGGCGCTCCCGCCGGGTTCGAGGCGACGATCCCGCCGACGATGGCACAGGTGGTGTCCACGTCACCGCCCGCCTGCGCCGTCACCCAGAAGGCTTCCTCGAAGTCGCCGAGACTCCGTGCCGCCGACCAGAGGGCGAACGGCACGGTGTCGTGGGCACTGGTGCGGCGCCCGTTGCCCAGCACCGCTGCGACCGTGCCGGCGTCCCTGTAGTCGAGCATGTCCCGCGCCCTGCGGAGCCCCGCCCCCACCGCGCTGCGCGGGACCAGAGCGACGACGCCGTCGAGCAGTGCCTCGGGTGCCGGCGGGCCCCCTGGTGCGGCAACCAGGGCGCTTGCGGCCGCGACGGCCATCGCGCCCACGACTGCCTCGCGGTGCTGGTGGGTGGTGTACGACGAGATCTCGGCCTGATGGGTGGCCTGCTCCGGGTCGTCCGCGTACCAGGCTCCGAGCGGCGCGATCCGCATCGCCGAACCATTGCCCCAGGAGCCCTGGCCCTTGAAGAGCGCCGAGGCGAGTTCACGCCAGTCGCCCCCCTCCCTCACGAGCCTGAGCAGCCGGTTGACCGCGGGCCCGTAGCCCCGGTCGAAGTCGTGGTGTGTGGCGAAGGACCGCGCGAGGGCGTCCTGGTCGACGCGCCCGTGCGCGGCCAGCACCGCCAGCACGGAACAGGCCATCTCGGTGTCGTCGGTCCACTGCCACGCGTCGGGCGGCAAGGTCCGGTTCCTGAGCAGCGGGTAGTTGGCCGGGACGAAGAACTGGGAGCCGAGGGCATCTCCCACGGACAGTCCTCGCAGGCTGGCCAGGGCGCGTTCGAAGCGCCCGTCGGAAGCGGAGTCAGCGGTCATCGCGATGCCACCCTATCCGGTGATGCCGTACGGCTCGGGGGTACGCCACTGTTCGAAGGGCCGGTCGAGTACGTAGCGACCGTCCTCGCCTAGGAGCAGGGTCCGGGACTCGCCGTTGCCCGGATTGGACAGCGACTCGAACTCGGCGACCGACCAGTGGAACCAGCGCATGCAGAAGAGCCGCATGGTCAGTCCGTGGGTGACCAGCAGGACGTTCGGGGGATGGTCGGTCTCCTCGAAGCTCCGGTGGAGGCTCTCCAGGAACGCGTCGACCCGGTCGTAGACGTCGGCTCCGGACTCGCCCTGCGCGAAGCGGTAGAAGAAGTGCCCGTAGGCGTCCCGGTAGGCCTTCTGCAGCCTGATGTCTTCGCGGTCCTGCCAGTTGCCCCAGTCCTGCTCACGCAGCCGGGGCTCCTCCCTGACCCGTACGTGCTCCGGGTCGAGGCCGAAGGCTCTGAAGGTCTCGTGGGTGCGCCGGTAGGGGGAGACGTACACGCTGACGCGCTCGTCACCGAACATCTCCCTGAGCTGCGCACCCGTCTCGCGCGCCTGCCCCTGCCCCTTGGCCGTGAGTTTCAGCGCGTGGTCGGGTTCGCGTTCGTAGACCGTGTCGTCGGCGTTGCCCTCCGACTCCCCGTGCCGGACGAGAACGATGCGTTGCGGTCGTGCCATGTGACGACCCTAGATCCCCGCAGGCGCGATCGGGCGACGGCGAGGGATCCATCGGGCATATGTGACCAACGAGACGCGGGGCGGGAGTGCGATCAGACCGTCCACGAGGGTTCGAGCTGCACCACGTCC
This sequence comes from Streptomyces sp. NBC_01341, assembly GCF_035946055.1. Taxonomy (NCBI): domain Bacteria; kingdom Bacillati; phylum Actinomycetota; class Actinomycetes; order Kitasatosporales; family Streptomycetaceae; genus Streptomyces; species Streptomyces sp. NBC_01341. Next base: position 1,923,775 of record NZ_CP108364.1, read on the forward strand.
CCGGTGAGCGTCTCCACGTCCCGCTCCGTATCGGCGCGCGCCATAAGCCTGGCGGCTCCCTCCGGCCGGTACTTGCCGCGTTCGGAGCCCGACTGCCACATCGACAGCGCCAGGAACTCGTGGCCCGGCGCCTCACCGAAGACGCCGCGCAGCATGCCGGGCGAACCTGCGACTGCCGGGTTCCACACCTTCTGCTGCATCAGGGCGAAGTGCTCGGCCCGGTCCTCGAACACCCGGCTGTGAGCCACTCTGACCACGTCCGCGTCGGTGAAATGGGGCTCGAATCCGGTCTTCACATCGAAGCGGTACTCGAAGAGCTTGACCTGCATGTCCTTGTACGTGCCGGACTGGGCAGCGGCGAGCCGGTCGTGTTCCCGGGCCATGAAGGCATCGTAGAAGACACGGTTCTCCCAGAAGGCGAACACATGAGCGACATCGGGCAGGCCACGGCTCCAGCCGCCGCTCTGCGCGCGGAATCCCGGCTCGCCGAGCAGCCCCGCCCACTTCCGCTGCCCGCGCTCGAAACCCTGGCGATCGACCACGGTGCAGCGAATCCACTTGACCAGCACCGCGCCATCCTACGGCGCCGGGCGTGGCGCGGGTCACGCTCCCACCCGCCCCGGGCCGAGCGCGGCCCCGCAGCGCGCACACCCGGCCACACCCTGGCGCGAAAACGACGCCCACTTCCAACGCGGTTGGATTCACGGACAGTTACGGACATGATCTGAGGGTGTAAGCGGCCCGTCGGCCCAGACGCGAGGAGACACGTCCGATGAGCACCCCCAACAAGGACATCGAAAAGGTCGAGGTGCGGATCAAGTGGGACCCGAGCGAAACGGGCGAGCCCGCCAACGACCTCGACATCATCGCGGCCACCTACGGGACGGAAGCGCCGTACGGCAGCCCTGTGTACCTCGTGCACTTCGACAGCAGGTCGCCCGACGGCACGATCACACTGAACCGGGACAGCCGCACGGGCCAGGGCTACGGCTTCGATGAGGTCATGACACTCGAACTGGACCGGCTGTCGGATGCCTACGCCCGGGTCGTCGTCGGTGTGGCCATCCAGCAGCGTGACGGTCGCAAGACCTTCGGCCACATAGAGAACACGGCCGTGCAGGTCCGCGAGGGTTACACCAATCTGGCCGAGGACGACTTCTCGGCGGTGGCCGACGCCACCGCGGCCGTCGTCGCGGAGTTCGTCCGTGACGCGTCGGGATCGTGGGGGTTCATACCGGCGGTGCGCGGGTTCGACAGCGATCCCGGTTCGTTCGCCGCCGTGATGGGAAACCACTCGGACTGATCCCGCATCCGGTCGGTCACCGAGGGCGCTGCCGGACCGAGGTCTGTAGCCGCACCGGACGCGTGACCGCGTCCGCAACACCCACAACGCACGCCGAGGGCGGTGGAGCCGGAGACCGGCTCCACCGCCCTGACCAGGCAATCTACGCCCCAGCGGCGCCCAGAATCAGCTGCAACCGCTGGTCGAGCCGCAGCCCTCGCAGATGTAGCAGGATCCGGCGCGCTGCATCTTCGTACCGCACGAGAAGCAGAGCGGGGCGTCCGCGCTGATGCCGAGCTGCATCTCGACCAGTTCGGCCGAGGTGTGGGCCGCCCTGGGGGCGGGCTTCTCCGCGACGTTCACCTCGGGCGACGCGACCGCCTTCAGCGGCTCCACGTGCACGGGAGCGGACTGGGCGAGCCCCTCGACGTCGAGCTCGTCGTCCCCGAACTCGGGCTCGTACGAACCGGTGTCGAGGTGACGCTGACGCTCCTCGGCCGAGTGGATCCCCAGCGCCGAGCGCGTCTCGAACGGCAGGAAGTCGAGCGCCAGGCGGCGGAAGATGTAGTCGACGATCGACTGCGCCATCCGCACGTCCGGGTCGTCCGTCATACCGGCCGGCTCGAAGCGCATGTTCGTGAACTTGGAGACGTAGGTCTCCAGGGGCACGCCGTACTGCAGACCGACCGAGACGGCGATCGAGAAGGCGTCCATCATGCCCGCGAGGGTCGAGCCCTGCTTGGACATCTTCAGGAAGACCTCGCCGAGACCGTCGTCCGGGTAGGAGTTGGCGGTCATGTAGCCCTCGGCGCCACCCACGGTGAAGCTGGTGGTGATGCCCGGACGGCCCTTGGGCAGACGCTTGCGGACCGGGCGGTACTCGACGACCTTCTCGACCGCGGCACGGATGGTGCCCTCGGCCTTCGCGGTCACCTCGGTCTTCTCCTTCTCCTTCGTCTTCGCGGAGAGGGGCTGGCCGACCTTGCAGTTGTCACGGTAGATCGCGAGCGCCTTGACGCCCATCTTCCACGCCTCGAAGTAGACCTCCTCGACGTCCTCGACGGTGGCCGTCTCCGGCAGGTTCACCGTCTTGGACAGCGCGCCGGAGATCCACGGCTGGATCGCCGCCATCATCCGCACGTGGCCCATGGCCGAGATGGAACGCTCACCCATGGCGCAGTCGAAGACCTCGTAGTGCTCGGTCTTGAGGCCGGGGGCGTCGATCACGTTGCCGTTGTCGCCGATGTGGGCGACGATCGCCTCGATCTGCTCCGGCTGGTAGCCGAGGCGGCGCAGCGCCTGCGGGACGGTGCCGTTGACGATCTGCATCGAACCGCCGCCGACCAGCTTCTTGAACTTGACCAGGGCGAGGTCGGGCTCGAGGCCGGTGGTGTCACAGGACATCGCGAGACCGATGGTGCCGGTCGGGGCGATGACCGAAGCCTGCGCGTTGCGGAAGCCGTTCTTGGCGCCGAGGCGGATCACGTCCTGCCAGGCCTCCGTCGCGGCGGCCCAGATCGGCGAGTCGAGGTCGTCCACGTGGACGGCCACGGCGTTGGCGTCGGAGTGCTGCTTCATGACGCGCTGGTGGGGCTCGGCGTTGCGGGCGTAGCCGTCGTACGCGCCGACGACCGCGGCGAGCTCGGCGGAGCGGCGGTAGGACGTGCCGGTCATCAGCGAGGTGATCGCGCCGGCGAGCGCGCGGCCGCCGTCGCTGTCGTACGCGTGGCCGGTCGCCATCAGGAGGGCGCCCAGGTTGGCGTAACCGATGCCCAGCTGGCGGTAGGCGCGGGTGTTCTCACCGATCTTCTGCGTCGGGAAGTCCGCGAAGCAGATCGAGATGTCCATCGCGGTGATGACCAGCTCGACGACCTTGGCGAAGCGCTCGACCTCGAAGGACTGGCGGCCGTTGCCGTCGTCCTTCAGGAATTTCATCAGGTTCAGCGACGCCAGGTTGCACGAGGTGTTGTCCAGGTGCATGTACTCGCTGCAGGGGTTCGAGCCGTTGATGCGGCCGGACTCCGGGCAGGTGTGCCACTTGTTGATGGTGTCGTCGTACTGGATGCCGGGGTCGGCACAGGCCCAGGCGGCTTCCGCCATCTTGCGGAAGAGGGACTTGGCCTCGACCTCTTCGATGACGTCGCCGGTCATCCGGGCGCGCAGGCCGAACTTTCCGCCCGACTCGACGGCCTTCATGAACTCGTCGTTCACCCGGACCGAGTTGTTGGCGTTCTGGTACTGGACGGACGTGATGTCGTCCCCGCCCAGGTCCATGTCGAAGCCCGCGTCGCGCAGGGCGCGGATCTTCTCCTCCTCCTTCACCTTGGTCTCGATGAAGTTCTCGATGTCGGGGTGGTCGACGTCGAGGATGACCATCTTGGCGGCGCGGCGAGTGGCCCCACCGGACTTGATGGTGCCCGCGGACGCGTCGGCGCCCCGCATGAAGGAGACCGGGCCCGATGCGTTGCCGCCGGAGGAGAGGAGCTCCTTGGAGGAGCGGATACGGGAGAGGTTCAGGCCGGCTCCGGAGCCGCCCTTGAAGATCATCCCCTCTTCCTTGTACCAGTCGAGGATGGACTCCATGGAGTCGTCGACGGCGAGGATGAAGCAGGCGGACACCTGCTGGGGCTGCGGCGTCCCGACGTTGAACCAGACCGGCGAGTTGAAGCTGAAGATCTGGTGCAGGAGGGCGTAGGCCAGCTCGTGCTCGAAGATCTCGGCGTCGGCGGGGGAAGTGAAGTAGTTGTAGTCCTCGCCGGCCTTCCGGTACGTCTTCACGATCCGGTCGATCAGCTGGCGCAGACCGGTCTCGCGCTGCGGCGTGCCGACAGCCCCCCGGAAGTACTTGCTGGTGACGATGTTGACCGCGTTCACCGACCAGAAGTCGGGGAACTCGACGCCACGCTGCTCGAAGTTGATCGAGCCGTCGCGCCAGTTGGTCATGACGACGTCACGGCGCTCCCACGCGACCTCGTCGTACGGGTGCACGCCGGGAGTCGTGTGGATGCGCTCGATGCGCAGGCCCTGCTTGGTCGCAGTCGACTTGGCTCCCTTGGTGCGGGAACCTCGTGCCGGGCCGCTCGCCGTCTCTGTCATGCCGCCTCCCATATGTGGGCAAAAACGCCCTGAAGTACCCAGTTCTTCCCAGGGCACAGTCTGTGTCTTATGCTCCGGACGCCACGCACAGCGCCTCGGAACAGGTCTGGTGCCGCCGGCCGCCGGTACCCCGGCCCGGCTCGGTGATCAATCAGCGGCGACAGCGGCGGGCGCGGGGACCTCGGGGGTCCCACCGCTCCCGTACTGCGCCGCGGGGGGCCGCTCCTCGCGGAGTTCCGCGATGGCGGCCTCGAAGTCCTCGAGGGAGTTGAACGCCCGGTACACGGACGCGAAACGCAGATACGCGACGAGGTCGAGTTCCTGCAGAGGGCCGAGTATGGCCAGGCCCACGTCGTGCGTCGTCAGCTCGGCGCTCCCGGTGGCCCGCACTGCCTCCTCGACCCGCTGGCCGAGCTTCGCCAGTGCGTCCTCGGTGACGGGACGGCCCTGGCACGCCTTGCGGACACCCGAAATGACCTTGGTGCGACTGAAGGGCTCGGTCACGCCGCTGCGCTTCACCACCATCAGCGAACAGGTCTCCACCGTCGTGAAACGACGGGAGCAGTCGGGGCACTGGCGGCGCCGTCGGATCGACGTCCCGTCGTCCGTCGTACGGCTGTCGACGACCCGGCTGTCGGGGTGCCTGCAGAAGGGGCAGTGCATGTCTCCCAACCCTCCTTCACGGCACGACTGAATGGCCTCGGGGGCCCGTCACAGGCCCTCGATGACAGCCTCAAGCATAGGCGATGAACTCGACCCAGGAGGACCGGGGACCACTACTTGTGGGCTGCGACGACAATCCAACCACTACATATTGGGTTTGGCTTTACCGCCACACCTGGCGCGTGTCGCGATTCCCCAGCGGTCGGCAGGCAGCCTACGGCCCGGCACGAGGGTATGGGAAACGCCCGGCGGCCGGGGCATCGGGCCCCAGGGGTCCGGCGCCCCGGAGGGCGGCGGGGAACCCCAGGGGTCCGGCGGCCGGACCCCCCGCGGGCACACTCCGCGGACATCCCCGGCCGCACCCCCGGAGACTCCCTCGGCCCGGTGGGCCGCTAGCGTGGACCCCCGGAGTCACCGTTCGACCCCAGCTCGTCGGGTCAGCTCATACACCTCTCGGTAGGACCACGACAGCCCTTTATTTGTTTTTCACTCGAACGTGTGTTTGGCGCAACCTTTCGAAAGCTACTACCGTTGCCTAACTAGGGAGACCATTCGAGAGGGGCCGACGTGACCACCACCGCAGACAGTGCCGCCATCACTGCCCAGGACCACCGCTCCCAGAGCCGACTTGAGCCGGTGCATGCCATGAATGACGCAGTCATGAACGCGGAGGGGCCAGAGCCCTCGCGACCCGCGCGCTCCTTGCCCGGACGCCCACCCGGGATCCGGGCGGACAGCTCAGGGCTCACGGACCGGCAGCGGCGCGTGATCGAGGTGATCCGGGATTCCGTGCAACGACGGGGCTATCCCCCGTCGATGCGGGAGATCGGCCAGGCGGTGGGCCTGTCCAGCACCTCGTCCGTCGCCCACCAGCTGATGGCACTGGAGCGCAAGGGGTTCCTGCGCCGCGACCCCCACCGGCCCCGCGCCTACGAGGTCCGGGGCTCGGACCAGCCCAGCAACCAGCCGACCGACACCACAGGTAAGCCGGCGGCTTCGTACGTACCGTTGGTAGGCCGGATCGCGGCAGGTGGGCCGATCCTGGCCGAGGAGTCCGTCGAGGACGTCTTCCCGCTCCCCCGCCAGCTCGTCGGTGACGGCGAGCTCTTCGTGCTGAAGGTCGTCGGCGACTCGATGATCGAGGCGGCGATCATGGACGGTGACTGGGTCACGGTCCGGCGCCAGCCCGTCGCGGAGAACGGCGACATCGTGGCAGCGATGCTCGACGGCGAAGCCACCGTCAAGCGCTTCAAGCGCGAGGACGGCCACGTGTGGCTGCTCCCGCACAACTCCGCCTATCAGCCGATCCCCGGCGACGAGGCGACGATCCTGGGCAAGGTCGTGGCGGTGCTGCGGCGGGTGTGAGGCCCGCCGGTTCGGACCGGGCCCCGGGATCACTGCGCCGATCCCGGGGCCCTGGCATGTCCGGGGCATGTCCGGATGTCACTGCCTGGCGTCCTCGGTATCGGCGCCCGTCAGCAATGCGCGCTGTGCGCGCGGGATCTCTCCGCCGCAGAGCGGGCCTGCGCATGTCGGGTGACGCCTGCACACCCGGTGAGACCTGCGCACACCGGTGAGGCCGCCCACGCTCCCGCACGGTTTCCGATGTCAGGGGCGGGCGGCAGAGCAGCTCACTCGGCCCTCACTCCGCCGTCCTGGCAGCAGCGTCGATCGCAGCCAGCGAGCGCCGGGCCTGATTGCGGTCCGTGGTGTACCAGAAGTCGGGCAATGAGGCGCGGAGGTAGCTCCCGTACCTCGCATTGGCCAGACGCGGGTCGAGCACAGCGACCACGCCCTTGTCTCCCATGGCACGCACCAGACGCCCCGCGCCCTGGGCCATCAGCAGGGCCGCGTGGGTCGCTGCCACCGCCATGAAGCCGTTGCCACCGGCTTCCTCCACCGCTTTCTGCCGCGCGCTCATCAGCGGGTCGTCCGGGCGCGGAAACGGAATCCGGTCCATGATCACGAGCTGGCAGCTCGGGCCGGGCACGTCGACTCCCTGCCAGAGCGAGAGCGTCCCGAAGAGGCAGGTCTCGGGATCCGCGGCGAAGTTCTTGATCAGCTCTCCGAGCGTCTCCTCGCCCTGGAGCAGAATCGGCTTGTCCTGCCGGCCCCGCAGCTCCTCGGCCGCCGCCTGCGCCGCCCTCATCGAGGAGAACAGGCCCAGGGTCCGGCCGCCCGCGGCCTCCACCAGCTCGGCGAGCTCGTCGAGCATGTCCGTGCGGGAGCCCTCACGCCCGGGCGTGGCCAGATGGCGTGCGACGTACAGGATGCCCTGCTTCGGGTAGTCGAACGGCGAGCCGACGTCCAGTCCCTTCCACTGGGGGATGTCGTCGCCCGCGGTCCCCTCGGGCGCGAGTCCCAGGGACGCCCCCACCCCGTTGAAGTCACCGCCGAGCTTGAGCGTGGCCGACGTCAGGACCACCGAGCGGTCGGCGAAGAGCTTCTCGCGCAGCAGCCCGGACACCGACAGCGGTGCGACGCGGACGGAGGCACCGAAGCGGTCGTGGCGCTCGTACCAGACGACGTCGTACTCCGAGCCCTGGGTGATGCGCTCCGCGACCCCGTGGATGGACTCGACCGACGCCATGGCCTGCTTGCGCACCGCGTCCTCGTCCTGGACGGACTTGTCCCGGGTGCCACCGAGGGCGGAGATCACCGTACGCGCGGCGTCACGCAAGGCCATCAGCGCGTAGCCGAGGTCTTCCGGCACCTCCTCCAGACGTCCCGGGAGCGCCAGCTCCATCACCCGCTCGAATCCCTCCGAGGCGGTCAGGAGTGCGTCGGCTGCCTTCTCGTTGACCAGCTTGGCCGCACGGCGCACCGCACGGTTGACCTGGCCGGGGGTGAGTTCACCGGTGGCCACGCCAGTGACGCGGGAGACCAGCTCATGGGCCTCGTCGACGATCAGCACCTCGTGCTTCGGGAGTACCGGGGCACCCTCGATGGCGTCGATGGCGAGCAGGGCGTGGTTGGTGACGACCACGTCGGCGAGCTTGGCCCGCTCACGGGCGCTCTCCGCGAAGCACTCGGCGCCGTACGCACACTTCGTCGCGCCCAGGCACTCCCGTGAGGAGACCGAGATCTGTGCCCATGCCCGGTCCGAGACACCCGGTGTCAGGTCGTCCCGGTCGCCGCTCTCCGTCTCGTCCGCCCAGTCACGCAGGCGCAGCAGGTCCTGGCCCAGCTTGCTCGACGGAGCGGCAGCCTCGAACTGGTCGAAGAGGCCGTCCTCCTCGTCCTGCGGGACCCCTTCGTGGAGCCGGTGCAGGCAGAGGTAGTTCGAGCGGCCCTTGAGCATCGCGAACTGGGGGCGGCGCCGCAGCAGCGGATGCAGTGCGTCGACCGTACGCGGAAGGTCCCGCTCCACCAGCTGGCGCTGCAGGGCCAGCGTCGCCGTGGCCACCACGACGCGCTCGCCGTGGGCCAGTGCCGGCACGAGGTAGCCGAGGGACTTGCCCGTGCCGGTACCGGCCTGGACGAGCAGGTGGGCATTGTCGTCGACCGCCTCGGCCACGGCCTCGGCCATGGAGACCTGGCCGGGCCGTTCCGTACCGCCGACAGCGGCGACGGCGGCGTGGAGGAGCTCGGGGAGAGATGGCTTCGTCATAGCGCGTCCACCCTACGGCGCGCCACCGACAACGGTGCTCACTCCCGGACTCATACGGAGGGGTGGAGCGGGTTGTCGACGCTCCCGTGCACGGCCGCGTGCGGGCGCTGCGGCCGGTCCCGGTAGCCGTCCAGATGCAGACGGTTGCGGTTGAGGCACAGGCGCTCGATCGTCGGCGTCAGCATGTCGAAGATCTCGAAGCGCTCCTTGAGCTCGGGGAAGCGGGCATGGTGCCGCAGGATCTCGGCTCGGACGAGTGACCAGAATTCGCCCTCCGGTACGTCGAGTTGTTCCTCGCAGAGCGGGGACAGATAGCGGAAGACGCCCACGAAGAGTCCGGAGTGGATGAACTGGGTGAGGAAGGCGGGTTCCTCGGTGAGCAGGATCTCCCTGACGTGCGGCGGCATCGCGTCGAGTTCGGGCAGCCGCCGGGCACTGACGTTCACGTCGTCGACGAAGTCCTTGATCGCCAGGCGTACGGGTACGTCGTTCTCGTCGAAGACGACGATGGCGTTCTCGCCGTGCGGGGAGAACACCGTTCCGTAGCGGTAGAGGAAGTGCAGCAGTGGGGGCAGCAGCGCCGCGAACAGCCGGGTGAGCCAGGCCACGGGGGTCAGCCCCGAACGGGCGACGAGTTCGGCGGTAAAGGAGCGGCCGTCGGGGTCGGTGAGCAGCAGCGAGGCCAGCGTACGGGCGCGCTCCCCGGCCGCCAGCCGTGGCTGCAGGGGCTCGCGCCAGATCGCGCCGAGGATCTCCTTGAACTGGTACGGCGACTCGGGGAGGCGGTCGTAGAGCGGGTGTTCCACGGTCACGGAGGCCACTTCTCCGAGCAGGACGACCCGGCAGGTGTCGCGCAGGAACGGGTCACCTTCGCACAGCCCCTGGACCCACGCGGTGACGGCGGGGGCTGCGAGGGTGCGTTCGGTGGGCAGGCCGCGCCAGACAAGGGTGTTGAGGATCGAGAGCGGCAGCTTGACCGTGTGCCGGTCGGGCCGTCCGACGTTGGTGAAGGTGCGGATGGACTGCTGCGGCAGGCGGAGGTCGTCGTCGGCGTGCAGGGGCACCACGGCGCCGTCCGCGATGGCGGGGGCGAAGAGGGGGACGATCCATTCGTCCCACTGCCAGGGGTGCACGGGCAGGAACAGGTAGTCCCCGGGGTCCAGGCCGCGTCCGCGCAGGATCGTGGCGAAGGAGTCCCTGACCTCCGGGTCGAGTTCCTGGTCGTAGAGGACGTCCGGGGCCGCGAGGCGTCCCACCCCCCGGTATTGCGCTATGTGCGAGCTGACGGCGATCCAGGGCAGCGCGGTGGCCGAGCGTGCCTCGGGCGTGAAGCGCGCGGCGTCCGCGGCGGAGAAGCCGAGGCGGCCCTTGTTCGCGACGAGCCACGGGTGCCCGGTCTGGTGGCCCTCGAGCTCGGCGTAGGGAAGTTCGGCCAGCTGTGCCGCACGCAGCGCGGTCCGGTCGATGCGGGCGTCGGCGACGAGCGTGGCCGTGAGCTCGCGGATGAGGTGGGCGAGGGTGGCACCGTCGAGGCGGAGGAGGTGCCGGCCGCGCGCGAGGAAGCTGAGCGGGTCGCGGAAGGGCGTGCCGTCGGCCCCGCCTGCCTTCACCTCGCGGATCGTCGTGGGGTCGACCCGCCAGCTGCCGTAGGCACCCCGCCGGGCGTGGAAGGACAGGGTGCCGCCGTCGTCGAGGGTCAGGGTGTAGGTGCCGCTGCTCTGGCGGCCCTCGTACTCCTGCGGTGTGGGCTGGACGACTTCCTCGTAGGCGAACTCACCGAGCATCTTCGCCAGGAGCGCCGCCGCCACCCGCTCCCAGCGCGTCCGGTCGAGTTCTGGGGTGTCGAGCGGTGTGTGGAGCGCCGCCGGGTGTGGGCTCGCGGGATATGTCGGCACGGGGACTCCTCCGGGTGGGACCGATGGGGTTCGAGCGGGCTGTGCGGTGCGGCGCGTGGTTCACAGGTGATCACGGTGAGCCCGGTCGCGGATCATGAGTGCGGCAGGCTTGTCCGGGAGTTCCAGTTCCGAGCAGAAGCGGAAGCCGGCACTCAGGAAGGCGGCGACGGACGGGGTGTTGCGCAGGTCCGGCTCCGCGACCACGCGGGCGCAGAGCGGGCGGTTGTCGAGCACGAGGTCGGAGACGGCCCTGAGCAGTACGGAGCCGATGCCCCGTCCGCGGTTGGCCACACCGCCGACGAGGAGGTGGACGCCCATGTCGTGGGGGCGGGAGGGATAGTGGCGGGCCAGCGGGTCCAGGTCCGCCCGGTAGATCTCCCAGTAGCTCATGGGCCTACCGTCGAGCACTCCGAGACAGGGGATGCTGCGGCCGTCCCCTTCCAACTGGCGCCGGAGATGGGCGTCGGTGACGGATTCCGGGCCCGCCAGTTCCCAGAAGGCGGCGACCGCGGGATCGTTCATCCAGCGACTGATGACGGAAAGGTCGCGCTGCGGTTCCACGGTGACCAGATGGAACGCTCCCGCGGAGGTGGCGGCGGGGCTCCACGCGTCCGGGCTGCCCACGAGGGCGGCGACGTCGGCCTGTCCGGCCGGCTGCGGAGAGACGTCACCGAGCAGTCCGAGGAGCTCTTCGGTGAGCCGCAGCTCGAGGGTGTCCTCGGTGCCGTCTCCGGTGTGCGCTTCGGCATGATGCACGGTGACGCTCTCCTCTCGTGCGTTCAGGCGGTCATGTCTCTCAGTTTTGGAGGGGGTTGGCGATGGTGACGTACACGGACTGGGTGTCGACGGGCCCGACCAGTTCGTCGAGGCCGTGCATCCTCGTGAGCAGGTTGGCCTTGCAGCGCAGCTGTCCGGTGCCGAGCAGATACGCGGGGAGGGGAGAGCCGAGCTTCGCGGTACTTTCCAGGAAGCGCCGGAAGGCGGCGAGGAGCAGCCGCTCGTCGGCGAGCCGCTGCGCACCGAAGGCTCCGATCAGCCCGAACACGTTGTTGATGCCCAGGTAGTAGGCGAGACGCTCGTCCGTGACGGCGTCGGAGACGAAGGTGTCACTGACGGCTCCGATGCCGGGCAGCCGCGCTTCCAGCGCGGTGCGGTGGGACTCACGGAAGTAGTAGCCCTGGTTGTCCCGGTACCTGCCGCCGACCGGCCAGCCGTCTCCGTCGAGGAGCACGATCGTGTTCTGCTGATGAGCCTCCAGGGCGACGCCCGCGTGCGCGTCCAGCCAGAGGACCGGGAGGACCACCCGGTCGAGGTAGCGCAGGAACCACTCGGCGCAGACCGCCCCGGTCGTCCGTCCGGTACGGGCGGCGAGCGAGGACACCGTGTCCGCGAGCCGTGAATGCGTGCCCGGACGCCCGGGCCAGGGGCGGGGTGAGGTGAGCCCGGCGATGCAGACCGCGTCGTCGGCCGGGCCGAACGGGTTGTGGCGCAGCATCACGTCGAGGCCGGGGACGGGGGTGCCGTCCGGACCGTCCACGGCCAGCCACGCGGGGTCCCTGACGATGTCGAAGCCGGGGTGTGCGGCGTGCCACCGGTCGGCCAGCCCGGTGCGCAGCAGTCGGTGGACCTCGGCTCCGCGGTGGAGTTCCTTGCGGAGGTTCTCCCGCCGGGAGTTGGTGATGCGCACACCGAGGGAGAGTTTCAGCATGAGGTCGGACCCGGGCCGGTACACGGTGCGCACCGAGGACGTGGGGTGCCAGCGGGCGCCGTGCGGACCGAGATCGTGCAGGAGCCCCTTCTCGCACAGGGCGGTGACCTCGGGGCGCCGCATGAGCTCCGCGGCCTGCCACGGGTGGAGCGGCAGGGCTGTAGTGCCTTCGGGGAGGCGCAGTCCGTCGGCGTGGGGTGCGAGGAGCGACCGGGCCGTCACCGGCCGTCCGGCCTTCGTCCAGGACGAGTCCGTGGCCAGTACGGAGTGGTCCGCGGCCATCCAGTGGAGCGGGAAGGAGCCGCGCAGCTCGGGTGAGTAGAGGACCGCTTCGGATTCGGAGAGGCCTTCGCGGCTCTTCGGCGTGGGGTGCAGCGGGTGGCCCAGGACCAGGGACTGCTCGCCGGTCAGGAAGGGACCCGCGTCGGACGACGCGGAGGGTGTACGCCGCCGCTCCGCGATGAAGGTGGCCGTGTGCCGTACGGAGTCGGCCACCCTGGCCACCAGATCGACGCCCGCGCTCCGCTCGCTCTCGCGCCCGAGGAGTGCGGCCACGGTGACGGCGTCCACGCCCGGGGTGCCGGAGGGCGCGTTCTCCAGGACCGGCGTGCCGAAGCGGTGCCAGCCGGTGGGGGACCAGTGGGAGACCGGGACGAGCAGGGCCGTACCGCTCGCGGGGAGGGGGACACGCAGGGTGGCCCCCAACGGCCGGGGGAGGTCGCTCTCCCTGGCCCAGCAGCGCAGCAGGTTCTCCGTGCCCGCCGAGTCGGCGGCACGGAGCGGGTCCGGATGGTCCAGCGGGTCCGGGAGTTCGGGCGGACCGCCCTGGCCGGAGCGTTCCGCCGGGAGGGCACCCGTCGGGGTGTCCGAACCCGCGCGCGGGGTTCCGTGCGGACCGGCCTTCTGACGCGGCACGGTCGTCGACTCGACCGCGAGCGGGCCGTCCGGCAGTTCGTGTCCTCGCTGCTCGCGGGTGAGGGGGCCGTCGGCCTCGGGCGCAGGGGTGGGGTTCACGGCGGTCTTTCTTGTGAGGGGTCCGGGATCAGCGGGTCGGCCCGGCAGCGGCCCGGCGGTTCGGAGAGCGCTCGGCGGCGCTCAGCGCGTCGGCGAGACGGTCGACGACCGCGGCCGCCTGCTCGTCGGTGAGGGTGAGCGGGGGCAGCAGCCGGACCACGGCGCCGTGACGCCCGCCGAGTTCGACGATGAGGCCGCGGCGCAGGCATTCCTGCTGCACCGCCGCCGCGAGGGCGGGATCGGGCGGCGGGGCGGAGCCGCTCTCCGCGGTGACGGTGAGCGGCTCGGCCTCGGGGTCGACCAGCTCGATCCCGATCATCAGGCCGCGGCCCCGGACGTCGCCGATGCTGGGATGGGCCGAGCCCAGGGCCTGGAGGCGGGCCAGCATGCGCGCGCCGAGTGTCCCGGCCCGCTCGGCGAGCTTGTTCTCCCGTACGTACGCGAGGGTGGCGGTGCCCGCGGCCATGGCCAGCTGGTTGCCCCGGAAGGTGCCGGCGTGGGCACCGGGCTGCCAGAGGTCGAGGCCCGAGCGGTAGACGATCACCGCGAGGGGCAGCGAGCCGCCGATGGCCTTGGACATGACCATCACGTCGGGCACGACGCCGCTGTGCTCGACGGCCCAGAAGGCGCCGGTCCTGCCGACCCCTGTCTGCACCTCGTCGGCGATCAGCGCGATGGAGCGGTCCCGGGTGATCTCCCGCATCCGTCGCAGCCAGCCGTCCGGCGCGGGATTGACTCCGCCCTCGCCCTGGACGGGCTCCAGGATCATGGCGGCCGGAGCGGGCACCCCTCCCTTGGGGTCGTCCAGGAGGTACTCCGTCCAGCGCGCGGCGATGTCAGCGCCCCGCTCCCCGCCGACGCCGAAAGGGCAGCGGTAGGTGTGCGGGAAGGGCAGTCTGGACACCCGCACGTCGGGGGCGCCGCCCGACGCGCCCAGCGCGCCTGCCGTCATCCCGTGATAGGCGCCGGTGAAGGCGAGGAGTTCGCTGCGGCCGCTCGCCGCCCGCACCAGCTTGAACGCCGCCTCGACGGCGTCCGTCCCCGCGGGACCGCAGAACTGGATCCGGGCGTCGTCGGCCAACTCCCGGGGCAGGGTGGTGAACAGCTCGGTCGTGAACGCGTCCTTCACCGGGGTGGCGAGGTCGAGGACGTGCAGGGGCGCGCCGGAGTCGATGACCTTCCTGATCGCCTCGAGGACCACGGGGTGGTTGTGACCGAGTGCCAGCGTGCCGGCCCCCGAGAGGCAGTCGAGGTAACGGCGCCCGTCCGCGCCCTCGATGGTCATGCCCCGCGCCCGGACCGGCACGATCGGCAGCGATCGCGCGTAGGTGCGTGCCGCCGACTCGCGCTGCGCCTGCCGCCGCAGAATCCCGTCGTGCGTGACGGGAGGTGCCACCGGAGCTGGTTGGGTCACGGCCACGGCTGTCGGTCCTCCTGCGGTAACAGTTGCGTTGCACCTCGGTGCGATCCCCCGGGGACGGACCGCGCCGATGAACGCTGTCCCGGTGTCCCCCGTACGTACCAACGACGCCGGACGCGGGAGATCACGGGTAAATCGGAAGATCCTTGCGCGCGGGGAACCGCGGACCTGCCGAGCGCCGTCCCCAACGGCACCGGCATAGTGGGTGCCGCACCCCGGACGGGGCCCTGCTCCGGCGTCCTCGGTGAGTCGCCGCGGTCAGGCGGTACGCCGTGGCCCGCCCGAAGTCCGCGGTGCGGTAACGAAGTCAGTGACGAAGTCCCAGGGGGATCACCAGATGCGACCCATGCGCCCGATCGACACCGCACGCCGCGGGGGGAGCGCCCGTCGCACCCCCCGGGTGTTCGCCGCAGCCGCTCTCGCCGCTGTCCTGACTCTCACCGCGGCCGCCTGCGGTCCCGAGGACGACGGGGCCTCCGGCGAGCCGAGCGCGTCCGCCGACCAGGCCACGGACGGAAAGATCGCCATCCCGGACGACCTGAAGGACCGTCTCAAGGAACACGGGATCGATCTCGACAAGTGGCGCGGCGGCGAGTGGAGGAACTGGGACAAGGACACCTGGCTGCGTGAGGCCCAGGACTACGTGAACCCGATCATCGAGGACCTCTGGGACCCGGACCGGATGCGGGAGGCCGACAAGCCCCCGGAGAATCCCGTCGCCAACGACATCTCCGGCGACGAGGGCGTGACGGACCCGACCCCCGCCCCGGTACGGGCGGCGGGCCTGGCGACGCCGTACCACGACAACGCCCCGGCGTCCGGCAAGCTCCTCTTCGACGGGCCCGAGGGTTCGATGGTGTGCTCGGCGACCGTGGTGCAGGACCCCGCCCGCCCCGGCAGGTCCAACATGGTGTGGACCGCGGGCCACTGTGTCCACGCGGGCAAGAACGGCGGCTGGTACCGCAACATCGCCTTCGTCCCGTCGTACAACGACAGCGGCCTCACGGGTGCCGGGCTGGAGAACGCCTCCAGGGAGCAGGTGGCCCCGTACGGCGTGTGGTGGGGCCAGTGGGCGCAGACCTCCGAGCAGTGGATCAACCAGGGCGCGCCGACCGGTGGCCAGGGTGCCCCGTACGACTTCGCGGTCCTGCAGGTCGCACCGGAGAAGGGTTCCACGGGCAAGTCCCTGGAGGAGACCGTCGGTTCGGCCCTCCCCGTCGACTTCAACGCCCCGGCGGTCCCGGAGATCGAGAGCATGACGGCAACCGGCTATCCGGCGGCCCCGCCGTTCGACGGCCAGAGCGCGCTGCAGTGCACCGACCGGCCCGGTCGCCTCGCGGTCTTCGAGGACCAGCCGACGATGTACCGCATCGGCTGCACGATGACGGGCGGTTCGTCCGGTGGCGGCTGGGTCGCTGAGGGCCAGGACGGCAAGCCGGCCCTGGTGTCCAACACCTCGATCGGCCCCGTGACGGCGGGCTGGCTGGCCGGGCCTCGCCTCGGCCAGGAGGCCAAGGGCGTCTACGACTCCGTCAGCAAGAAGTACGCGGGGCGGTAGGACCGCGCTTCCGGGCCCCCGGTACGGCGACCGCCGGCCGGGGGCCCGGTGCGCCCCGGCTCCGTCCCGGGCGGGGGCCCGGGGGCTTCGCCGGCGAACCGGTGGTGCGCGGGCCGCCGGGACGCACGTGGGCCGGGCTCCCGTTCGGGAGCCCGGCCCACGTGCGTCAGCGCCGTCGTGTCAGTGGGCGACCGGTGCGAACATGCCCAGGTCGGCCGCGAGTTCCTCGTGGACCCGGGCCCTGAGCAGCGTGCCCTCCGGAGTGTGCTCCTCGGAGATGACCTCGCCCTCGGCATGCACCCGGGAGACGAGCGCACCCTGGGTGTAGGGCACGAGTGCCTCGATCTCGACGGACGGCCTCGGCAGCTCGGCGTCGATGAGCGCGAGGAGTTCGTCGATGCCTGCACCGGTCCGCGCCGACACGGCGATCGCGTGCTTCTCGGCACGCATCAGCCGCTGCAGTACCAGCGGGTCCGCCGCGTCCGCCTTGTTGATCACGACGATCTCGGGCACGTCGACCGCGCCCACCTCCCGGATCACCTCGCGCACGGCGGCGAGCTGCTCCTCGGGCACCGGGTGGGCGCCGTCCACGACGTGGAGGATCAGGTCGGACTCACCGACCTCCTCCATCGTGGACCGGAACGCCTCCACGAGGTGGTGGGGAAGGTGGCGTACGAACCCGACGGTGTCGGCCAGCGTGTAGATCCGGCCGCTCGGGGTCTCGGCCCTGCGTACGGTCGGGTCCAGGGTGGCGAACAGGGCGTTCTCCACCAGGACCCCGGCACCGGTGAGCCGGTTGAGCAGCGAGGACTTGCCGGCGTTGGTGTATCCGGCGATCGCCACGGAGGGCACCTTGTTGCGCTTGCGTTCCTGGCGCTTGATCTCGCGGCCGGTCTTCATCTCCGCGATCTCCCGGCGCATCTTCGCCATCTTCTCGCGGATACGACGCCGGTCCGTCTCGATCTTGGTCTCACCGGGACCACGCGTGGCCATGCCGCCACCGCCGCTGGAACCGCCGCCGCCCATCTGACGGGACAGCGACTGACCCCAGCCGCGCAGGCGCGGCAGCATGTACTGCATCTGCGCCAGCGAGACCTGGGCCTTGCCCTCTCGGGACTTGGCGTGCTGGGCGAAGATGTCGAGGATCAGGGCGGTACGGTCGACCACCTTCACCTTGACGACGTCTTCGAGATGGATCAGCTGGCCCGGGCTGAGTTCACCGTCGCAGACGACGGTGTCGGCCCCCGACTCGAGCACGATGTCGCGCAGCTCCAGCGCCTTGCCCGATCCGATGTACGTGGCCGGGTCGGGCTTGTCGCGGCGCTGGAACACGGCGTCGAGCACTTGGGCGCCCGCGGTCTCCGCGAGCGCCGCGAGCTCCGCGAGCGAGATCTCCGCGTCGTGGACCGTGCCCGAGGTCCAGACACCGACGAGCACGACGCGCTCCAGGCGCAGCTGCCGGTACTCGACCTCGGTGACGTCCTCGAGCTCTGTGGAGAGACCGGCCACACGGCGCAGCGCCGCACGCTCGGAACGGTCGAGCTGGTCGCCGTCCCGCTCTCCGTCGATCTCGTGGCTCCAGGCGACGTCCTCTTCCATCAGGGCGTCGGCCCGAAGGCCCTCGTTGAGGCTCTCGGATACGGATTCCGTGGCGCTCTGCGCGTCCTGCGCGTCCTGGGGAAGGGAAGAAGAGGAGGTCATTGGATCCTTACGTCGATAGAAGTCCGTTACGCCAGTCACAACGCGTGACGCCACCGGAAGATTCCCGCGAGGGGGGACCGGCCGGCCGGCCGCCGTGCCGACCCGTCGATAGTGGCATGTCCGCGCCCGGCCCGTCACGCGGGTTTCGGTGCCCTCGCCGTGCTCTGCCCGCCCGCCGCGTTCCGGGGCTTCTGGCTGCGCCAGTCCGGGTGACCCGGCATCGGCGGGGTCTTCTCGCCGTACAGCCAGCCGTCGAAGAACGCCGTGAGGTCCCGGCCGGCGATCCCCGACGCGAGGTCGGTGAACTGGCGGGTGGTCGCCGACCCGTCCCGGTGCTCACGGACCCAGGTCCGCTCCAGTCGGTCGAACGCGGCCCTGCCGATCTCCTCCCGCAGTGCGTAGAGGATGAGCGCACTGCCGTCGTAGACGACCGGCCTGAACAGACTGATCTTGTGGTCCGGGGTCGGGACGTCGGGATGGGCCGGTGGGCCGCCCGCGGCGCGCCACGCGTCGGAGCGCGCGTAGGCGTCCTTCATCCGCCGCTCCATCGGCTTGTCCGCGTGTTCCTCGGCGTAGCGCGCCTCGTACCAGGTGGCGTGCCCTTCGTTGAGCCACAGGTCCGACCAGGAGCGGGGCGAGACGCTGTTGCCGAACCACTGGTGGGCGAGCTCGTGGACCATGACGGAGTCGACGTACCACTCCGGGTAGCCGGTGCCGGTGAACAGGGAGCGCTCGAACAGCGAGAGCGTCTGCGTCTCCAGCTCGAAACCCGTCTCGGTGTCGGCGACGAGAAGTCCGTACGTCTCGAACGGATACGCGCCGACCTGCTTCTCCATCCAGGCCAGCTGCCCGGGCGTCTTCTTCAGCCACGGCTCCAGCCTCGCGCGGTCGCCCGCGGGCACCACGTCGCGTACGGGGAGCCCGTTCGGCCCGGTGCGCCGCGGCACGGCGGAGCGGCCGATGGACACCTGGGCCAGCTCGGTCGCCATGGGGTGGCGGGTGCGGTAGGTCCAGGTCGTGGCGCCCGCGTGATGCCGCTTGCCGGCCGGCAGGCCGCCCGCCACGACCGTGAGGTCGTCCGGCGCGGTCACGCGGAAGGTGAAGTACGCCTTGTCGGCCGGGTGGTCGTTGCCGGGGAAGACCCGGTGCGCGGCGTCGGCCTGGTTGGCCATGGCGAGTCCGTCCGCGGTCTGGACCCAGCCCCCGTTCGCCTTCTCCCCCGCGGGATCGCTCGTGTGCCGGACGGTGATCCGCACATGCGCTCCGGAAGGCAGCCGGACGGGTGCCCGGACGATCAGGTCCTCCTGCGCGGTGGCGAAGTCGGCGTTCAGTCCGTCGACCTCGACGGAGCGCACGGTGCCGCGAGCGAAGTCCAGGTTGATGCGCTCCAGCGGCGCGGTGGTGCGGGCGTCGATGGTGGTGACCGCTTCGAGGGGCTTGGTGTTGGCGCCCTTGTAGGTGAGCGAGATGTCGTACGAGAGGACGTCGTAACCGGGGTTGCCCAGATGCGGGAACAGGCGGTCGCCGATGCCCAGCGGTTCGGGTGCGGGCAGGGTGGCGGCGACGAGGGTGAGCGAAGCGGTGGCCAGCAGAGCGGCGCGCAGTCGGCGCGAGGGGAGCGGCATGGACTACGGCTATCAGCGCGCACCGTCCGGACGGGGGGTGGCGCGCGCCGCACCACCCGAACGGGTCGCGGCACCCGGCAAGGTGGCGGGCGGAGCGCGGTCAGCCGGTGGCCGCGGGCTGCTGCGCCCGGCTCACGTCGTACACACCGGGCACGTCGCGCATCGCCCGCATGAGGCCGGGCAGTCCCGCCGCGTCGGGCAGCTGCAGCGTGTAGGTGTGCCGGACGCGCTGTTCGCTGGGCGGTTCGACGGTCGCGGCGACGATGGCCGCGTCCGCTGCCGCGATGGCCTCGGTGAGGTCGGCGAGCAGCCGGGGCCGTCCGAACGACTCGGCGACGAGGGTGACCCGGTAGTCCGCGCTGCGGCTCCACTCCCCCGGGTCGTTCCAGCGGGCCCCGACGGCCGGCCGGCCGAGCCCGCGCATACGGGCGACCGCCGGGCACTCGTCCCGGTGCACGGTGACGGCGCCGCCCCGCACGGTGAATCCGACGATGGCGTCGGGCGGCACGGGCGTGCAGCAGCCCGCGAGCCGGACCGGTGCGCCCGGCCTGTCGACGAGCACGCTCGGGTCCCGGCCGGTGGCCTTCTCCCTGCTGTTCCCCGTGTCGTCGGCAGGCTGCGCCTGCGGTCTCGGGGCGTCGGGGCTCTTGTGGGTGCCCTGCGCACCGTCGGGATGGGTGTCCAGCCACGCCGTGATCGCGATACGGGCGCCGGGGGTGCGCACATGGTCGAGCCACTCGGGCGACGGACCGGAGGAGCCGTCCTGGGCGATCAGCAGCTGCACGGTGTCGCCGTCCTTCAGCCCGGTGCTGAGCGTGGCCAGACGACCGTTGACGCGGGCGCCGATACAGCCGTGCGCCTCCTCGCCGTACTGCGCGTAGGCCGCGTCGACGCAACTGGCACCCGCCGGCAGCCCGAGGGTGCCGCCGTCGGTCCGGAAGACCGTGATCTCTTTGTCCTGGGCCAGGTCGGCGCGGAGTGTGGTCCAGAACTGGTCGGAGTCCGTCGCGGATTCCTGCCAGTCCAGGAGGCGGGAGAGCCAGCCCGGCCGCGTCGGGTCCGCGCGCTCGCCGTCGGCGGGCTCGACCTGGTGCGCACTGCCGGTGCCGTCCTGGGTGTACGGGTTGCCGAGGGCGACGACCCCTGCCTCGGCGACCTTGTGCATGCGGTGGGTGCGGATGAGGACCTCGGCGACGGCTCCTTCGGCACCGACGACCGCGGTGTGCAACGACTGGTAGAGGTTGAACTTCGGGGCCGCGATGAAGTCCTTGAACTCGGAGATCACCGGGGTGAAGCAGGTGTGCAGTTCGCCCAGGACCGCGTAGCAGTCGGCGTCCTCGCCGACCAGCACCAGGAGCCGGCCGAAGTCGGTGCCGCGCATCTCCCCGCGTTTGGCCTTCACCCGGTGCACCGACACGAAGTGCCGCGGCCTGATGAGCACTTCGGCGCTGATCCCCGCATCCCGCAGGGTCGCGCGGACGCCGTCGGCGATCTCGGTCAGCGGATCCTGCGCCCCCTCCCACGCGGTGATCAGGGCACGGGTGCTCTCGTACTCGACGGGATGGAGGATCGCGAAGACGAGGTCCTCCAGCTCCGTCTTCAGCGCCTGGACGCCCAGGCGTTCGGCGAGGGGGATGAGCACGTCGTGGGTGACCTTGGCGATCCTGGCCTGCTTCTCGGGGCGCATGACACCGAGGGTCCGCATGTTGTGCAGCCGGTCGGCGAGTTTGATCGACATGACCCTGACGTCGTTGCCGGTGGCCACGAGCATTTTGCGGAAGGTCTCCGGCTCGGCGGCGGCGCCGTAGTCGACCTTCTCCAGCTTGGTGACGCCGTCGACCAGATAGCAGACCTCGTCGCCGAACTCCTGCCGCACCTGGTCGAGCGTCACGTCGGTGTCCTCGACCGTGTCGTGCAGCAGGGACGCCGTCAGGGTCGTCGTCTCGGCGCCGAGTTCGGCCAGGATCAGGGTGACCGCGAGCGGGTGGGTGATGTAGGGCTCACCGCTCTTGCGCATCTGGCCGCGGTGCGAGGACTCGGCGAGCACGTAGGCCTTGCGCAGAATGGCGAGGTCGGCGTCCGGATAGTGCGCGCGGTGCGCCTCCGCCACATGCCCGATGGCGTCGGGGAGACGGTCACGGGAGACGGGCCCGAGCAGGGCGACCCGGCCCAGCCTGCGCAGGTCGATCCGCGCACGACCGCGCTTGCGAAGGGGAGCACCTGGATTGGCGGCCTCTGCGCTCATGGGGCACCTCCGGCGAACGTCGACCGGCAGGGAAGGGGTGCGGATACACCCCCGGGCCGGTGCTTGATGCTATCGACCCCACCACGTGGCGCAGTCCAGCTCTCGCCCAGCGTGAAACGGATCACCCATTCGAGCGAAGCTCTAACCGATCATCGTTTCGAGCCACGCGGCGTCGATGACACCCTCGGCGACGATGACCGCGGGGCCCGTCATGTCGATCCCGCCGTCGGGGTGTTCGGTGATCACCAGGGTCCCCCCGGGCAGGTCCACGGTGTACGTGGCCGGGGCTCCCGTCAGCGCCGGGTCCACACCGTCCCTCCGCGCGGCGGCGACGGCGACGGCGCAGGCGCCCGTGCCGCAGGACCGTGTCTCGCCGGATCCGCGCTCGTGGACGCGCATCGCGACGTGCCGCGGTCCGCGGTCCGCGACGAACTCGATGTTGACCCCGTCCGGGTAGACGGACTGCGGGCTGAACGGCGGTACGGAGTACAGGTTCCCGGCGTGGTCCAGGTCCTCGACGAACGCGACGGCGTGCGGATTGCCCATGTTCACGTTGCGGGCGTCCCAGCTGCGGCCGTCCACCGTGACCGTGACGCCCTCAGCGGGGAGCACCGCGCTTCCCATGGAGACCGTGACGTCGCCGTCCTTGGCGATGTGCACCCGCTTGACCCCGTCCCGGGTCGCGACGGCGAGATCGCCCTCGGCGGCGAGACCCGCACGCTGGAGGTAGCGGGCGAAGACGCGGACACCGTTGCCGCACATCTCGGCGACCGATCCGTCGGCGTTGCGGTAGTCCATGAACCACTCCGCCTGCTCCGCCATGCTCTCGGCGTCGGGGTGCGCGGCGGAACGCACGACGTGCAGCAGCCCGTCACCGCCGATGCCGGCCCTGCGGTCGCACAGCCGGACGACGAGGGAGACAGGCAGGTCCAGGGCGTTGTCGGGGTCCGGGACGATCACGAAGTCGTTCTCGGTGCCGTGGCCCTTGAGGAAGGCGATCTGCGATGTGCTCACGAACCAACTGTACGAGGCCGCGCCGGATGTCCGCCGGACCGGGGCTCCCGCTCCCGGTGGCAGGCCCCACCGCGGAGTATCAGCGGAGGCGGGCCACGCGCCACACCGCCAGGGCGACCAGTGCGGCGCAGAGGGCGACGTACAGCGTGATGACCCGCCAGTCGGGGCGCTCGTGCGGTCCCCCGGCCGTCAGGCCCGGCCAGGTGTGTCCGACGCGGCGGGCCGCCATCATGCCCCAGCCTGCGGCGCAGCAGCTGATCAGCAGCCCCAGCATCGCCACCACGGCGCCACCGCCGCCGAACTCGAAGGCGAGGGGGAAGGCGAACATGAGGGATCCGACCGCCGCCAGCGCCACGATCGGCGCGAGCTGCCAGATCCGCAGCCTGCGGGCCGGGCGGAGTTCGACCTCGACCTCGGGGACGACGTCGTGCTCGTCGGGCCCGTCAGGGCTCAGACTCCCCGTCCCGTGCTGCGTACCCGGTACATCCTGGTCTGTGTCGCGGGGGCCGGCTTCCATCGCCACGCGCCCTCCCAACTCGGACTCCACTGGTCGATCGATGCTCGATGATGGCACGCTCCAGGGCGCCGAAATGACGGGCGGGGCGTCCCGATGCCATCACGTGATCAGGCTGTGACCGCTCGTTCGACCAACGCCAGCGCCTGGTGCGGGAGTTCCGCGCGGTGTTCTTCGGCACCATTCAGCCACGTGACGCGCGGGTCGCGCCGGAACCACGAGTCCTGACGGCGCGCGAAGCGCTTGGTCGCGCGCACGGTCTCGTTGCGCGCCTCCTCCTCGTCGCACTCCCCCGCGAGCGCCGCGAGCACCTGCTGGTAGCCGAGCGCCCGCGATGCCGTGCGTCCCCCACGCAGCCCGAGGGCTTCGAGCGCGCGCACCTCGTCGACCAGGCCGGCCTCCCACATCCGGTCCACCCGGGCGGTGATACGCCCGTCGAGTTCGGGGCGCCCGACGTCCACACCGATCTGGATCGCGTCGTACACCGCCTCGCCGCCGGGGAGGTTGGCCGTGAAGGGCTTGCCCGTGATCTCGATGACCTCCAGCGCGCGGACGATCCTTCGCCCGTTGCCGGGCAGGATGGCGTGGGCCGCCGCCGGGTCGGCCGCGGCCAGCCGGGCGTGCAGGGCGCCGGAGCCGTGCTCCGTCAGCTCCTGCTCGAGCCCGGCCCGCACCTCGGGGTCCGTGCCGGGGAACTCCAGGGCGTCGATTGCACCCTTCACGTAGAGCCCGGAGCCGCCGACCAGGACCGGGGTGCGACCCGATGCCAGCAGCCGGTCGATCTCGGCGCGGGCGAGGCGTTGGTATTCGGCCACACTCGCGGCCTCGGTGACGTCCCAGACGTCCAGCAGGTGGTGGGGGACGCCGTCGCGTTCCTGGAGGGTCAGCTTCGCCGTGCCGATGTCCATGCCCCGGTAGAGCTGCATGGAGTCGGCGTTGACCACCTCACCACCGAGCTGCTGGGCGAGGTAGACGCCCAGATCGGATTTGCCGGCCGCTGTGGGACCGACGACGGTGATGACACGGGGGGCGGGAACTGGTCTTCTCACCGGGACAGTCTCCCAAACTCCGCGGCCCGTCCCGACCGCCCGGGGAGGCGTTCCCGGCCCCCGGGAACGAGCCGGTGTCCGTGCGGACAGCGGCTGCGTCCGGTCACGGCGAGTCACGCGTGTTTGCCCGCTGGCGAGTAAAATGTGACGACAGTCCCCCAGCACGGAAGGTGCCCCATGGGTTTCCTGGACAACCTGAAGGCCAAGCTGGCCCCGGCCAAGGAGAAGGTCGGCGACCTCGCGCAGCAGCACGGGGGCAAGATCGACCAGGGTCTTGACAGGGCCGCCCGCACGGTCGATCAGAAGACCAAGGGCAAGTACAGCGACAAGATCGTGTCCGGCACGCAGAAGGCGAAGGACGCGGTCGACCGGCTGGGGCAGAAGGACGGTGGCGGCACCCCGCCGACGACACCGCCCGCGCCCCCCGCCGCCTGACGCACCGACCGCGCAGGGAGGGCCGAGCAGCCGTACGGCTGCTCGGCCCTCCCTGCGCCGTGCCCGGAGTCACGACCAGGTGGCGACGACGTACCCCACGCCGTACGGCGCGTCCTCGTACAGCAGCCGCCCGTCCAGGTCCGCCCCGCCGGCCGCGCCCGCGAGCACCTGCCAGGGTGCCCGGCCGGACACCTTCAGCTCGTACGCGAGCGTCTCGTCCAGCGCGCCGAGTGCGGCGGCGTCCGCCGCGCCCAGGGCCCTGGCAGCCTCCGCGTCGAAAGCCTCGGCCCGTTCGTCCAGGTAACCCGGCGCCTTGACCGTCCGGCAGGCACTGCCATCGCCCATGACCAGCAGGGCGACCCGCTCCGCGCGGTCCGCGAGTTCCGCCCCGGCCCGCAGGCAGCGGTCGGTGGAGAGCGGCTCGCCGACCCCCAGCCCTTCGGCCGGCGCACCGTCCCAACGGGCGCGCTCCAGGAGCCACGCACCGACTGCCAGGGATGCCGGGAGCCGTTGCTCCGGGGCGGCGGACGCGGCTGGTGTTCCACCCAGCCGCACGGTCAGGTCCACCCCGAAGCCCGCGAAGGAACCGGCCGATCCGGCGGGGAAGGGGACGAGGCCGTCCCGTGCGGCGGGCCCGGCCACGATCAGCAGGTCCGGCCTGGCCGCGGCGAGCACGCCCAGGGCGTCGAGACACGCGTTCCGCGCGGCATCGAGTTCGGGCCCGGCTCCCGCGGCCACCTCGGGAACCAGCAGGGGCGGGCAGGGGCAGACGGCTGCGGCGACAAGCATGCCGGTCAGCGTACTCAGTCGACGGCGCAGCCCTGGGCCGCGGGCAGCGGGGCGGGCACACCGACACCGGGCAGGCCGAGCATCACTCCGGCGGGCTGCGCGGCCGGAGCGGCGGTGCGCTTCTCCCAGGCATCGCCCGACCGGGTGCGCCGGACGGCCAGGGGGGCGCCCTCGGCGAGCAGGTGGTGCGGCGCGGCGTAGGTGGTCTCGACGGTCACCACGTCGCCGGGGCGCACGTCCTGCGACGGCTTGGTGAAGTGGACCAGGCGGTTGTCGGGAGCGCGGCCGGAGAGGCGGTGCGTGGCGCCGTCCTTGCGGCCCTCGCCCTCCGCGACCATGACGTCCAGGGTGCGGCCGACCTGCTTCTTGTTCTCGTTCCAGGAGATCTCCTCCTGGAGGGCGGACAGGCGCATGTAGCGCTCCTGGACGACCTCCTTGGGGATCTGTCCCTCCATGTCGGCGGCGGGGGTCCCGGGGCGCTTGGAGTACTGGAAGGTGAAGGCGTTGGCGAAGCGGGCCTCGCGCACGGCGTGCATCGTCTGCTCGAAGTCCTCCTCGGTCTCCCCGGGGAAGCCGACGATGATGTCGGTGGAGATGGCGGCGTCCGGCATGGCGGCGCGCACCTTCTCGATGATCCCGAGGAAGCGCTCCTGGCGGTAGGAGCGGCGCATCGCCCTGAGGATCGTGTCCGAGCCCGACTGCATCGGCATGTGCAGCTGGGGCATCACGTTCGGGGTCTCGGCCATGGCGGCGATCACGTCGTCGGTGAAGTCGCGCGGGTGCGGCGAGGTGAAGCGGACGCGCTCCAGGCCCTCGATCGTGCCGCAGGCCCTCAGCAGCTTGGAGAAGGCCTCACGGTCGCCGATGTCGGATCCGTAGGCGTTGACGTTCTGGCCGAGCAGGGTGATCTCGCTGACGCCCTCGGCGACGAGGGCCTCGATCTCGGCGAGGATGTCGCCGGTCCGGCGGTCCTTCTCCTTGCCGCGCAGCGCGGGGACGATACAGAACGTGCAGGTGTTGTTGCAGCCGACGGAGATCGACACCCACGCCGCGTAGGCGGACTCACGCCGGGTGGGCAGCGTCGAGGGGAACGCCTCCAGGGACTCCGCGATCTCGACCTGCGCCTCCTCCTGGATCCGGGCGCGCTCCAGGAGCACCGGCAGCTTGCCGATGTTGTGCGTACCGAAGACGACGTCGACCCAGGGGGCCCGCCGCACGATGGTGTCGCGGTCCTTCTGCGCCAGGCAGCCGCCGACGGCGATCTGCATCCCGGGGCGCTTCGTCTTCATCGGGGCGAGGCGGCCGAGGTTGCCGTAGAGCTTGTTGTCGGCGTTCTCACGCACCGCACAGGTGTTGAAGACGACGACGTCGGCGTCGCCGTCCGATCCCTCGGGGGCGCGCACGTAGCCGGCGCCCTCCAGCAGCCCCGACAAGCGCTCGGAGTCGTGGACGTTCATCTGGCACCCGTAAGTGCGTACCTCGTAGCTCTTCTGGACGTCCACTGCTTCGCTCCGGTTGCCGCTGGTCATGGGACAAGGGTAGGCGCTGGCGGGACCTCCCCCCTCCGCCTGAGGTCCGGCCCCGGTCCGGCCTGGCCAGGACGGGGCACCGCCTGGCAGGATCGCGCCATGCTCCACGCACTGTCCCGGGCCGGCCGGCGCCGCACCCTCCAGGGGGGCGCCGCCGCCGTCGTGCTCGGGCTGCTGCTGTGGTGGGTCCTCCCGCTCGGCGACGGGGAGCCGAGCGGCTCGCTCACCTTCTCCACCGGCGTACGGAGCGGGGTCTACCAGCGGTACGGGCAGCGGCTCGAGGGCGCGCTGGCCAAGGACATGCCCAAGGTGTCGATACGGCTGCAGAACAGCGAGGGATCGCAGCAGAACATCGAGCGGGTCGCCACCGGCAAGGCCGACTTCACCATCGCCACCGTCGACGCGGTGGCCACCTACCTGCAGAGCGGCAAGCCCGGTGGCGAACGGCTGCGCGGGTGCGTGCGGCTGTACGACGACTACGTGCAGCTGGTCGTGCCCCGGGGCTCGGACATCGAAAAGGTCTCGGACCTGCGGGGCAAGCGGGTCGGCGTCGGGCAGAGGGGATCGGGCGTGCTCCTCGTCGCCGACCGTCTCATGACGGCGGCGGGCGTCGACCCGTCCGCGGACATCACCCCGGTCGAGGCCGGCATCGACACGATGCCGCAGCGGCTGACCGACGGCGAACTCGACGCCTTCTTCTGGTCCGGCGGGCTGCCGACCGGCGCGGTGGAGGAGCTCTCGCAGAAGTTCGACATCAGGCTGGTGCCGCTGGAGGCGCCCCTGATCAGCAAGCTCCAGGCGGCGGGCGGATCCACCCGCCACTACAGGTCCGCCGTCATGCCGGCCGACGCCTACGACCACGCGCAGCAGGGCCAGGCCGTGCAGACGGTGGCGGTGGCCAACCTGCTGATCACCACGGACCGCACGGACCCGCTGATGACCGAGGCGTTCACCCGGACCGTGATCGACAGCCGGGACCGGATCGGACGCGAGGTGCACGCGGCGCAGCTGGTGGACCTGCGTACGGCGATCTACACCGATCCACTCGCCCTGCACGAAGGGGCCAGGCGGTACTACCGCTCCGCGAAGCCCTGAGGCGTCCGCGCGGGCCCGGGCGCGCGGGCCCGGGCGCGTGGGCTCGGACGGGGCTGGCCGGCTCAGACGGGCCGGGCTGAGACATTGCGGGCTCAAACGTGCCGGCTCGGATGCGCCGGCTCACACGTGCGGGGCGTCGCGCGGCACGGTGACCGTCACCAGCAGGCCGTGCGGCTCGTGCGTGCCGTAGCCGATCGTGCCGCCGCCCGCCGCGAGCAGGGCGCGCGAGATGGAGAGACCGAGACCGGATCCCTTGATGTTCTGGTGCCGTCCGCTGCGCCAGAAGCGGTCGCCGACGCGCTCCATCTCCTGCTCGGTGAGCCCGGGCCCCCGGTCGGCGACGGTGACGGTCGCACCGGTCCCGTCGGTGCCCGCCGTGACCCGGACCTCCTCGCCCCCGGGTGTGAACTTCAGCGCGTTGTCGATGACGGCGTCGAGCGCGCTCGAGAGGGCGATGGGGTCGGCCCAGCCGGTGACCGCGGGGGCGCCGTCCAAGGTCAGCGTGACACCCTTCTCCTCGGCGAGAGGGCGCCAGGCGGCGACCCGTTCGCCGGTGAGGGCGCCGATGTCCGTGAGGCGGAGGTCGGCCTCGGCGTGCTCGGCGAGCGCCAAGTCCAGCAGGTCGTCCAGGACGTTCGCCAGGCGCTTGCCCTCGGTGCGCACCGAGGCGATCTCCTCGTTGCCCTCGGGGAGTTCGAGCGCGAGGAGTTCGATGCGCAGGAGCAGCGCGGCCAGCGGGTTGCGCAGTTGGTGGGAGGCGTCGGCGACGAAGGCGCGCTGCTGTTCGAGCACGTCCTCGACGTTGTCGGCCATCTCGTTGAACGACCGTGCCAGGCGCCTGAGTTCCGGGGGCCCTCCGGACGCGACGACCCGGGAGCGCATCCTGCCGCTGGCGATGTCGTGAGTGGCCGCGTCCAGGGTCCGTACGGGCAGAAGTACCCAGCCGGTGAGGCGGAAGGCCGCGCCCACCGCCACCAGCATGGCCACGGCCTCGCCCAGCGCGATGAGCAGCCAGCCGCGCAGGGTCCTGGAACGCATCTCGCCGGTGGGGGAATCGGTCACGACGACAGCGACCACATCCCCGTCCCTGACCACCGGAGAGGCCACGGCGAGCCTGCCCCGCTGCCACGGCCAGACCTGTGCGGGGTCGTGGGACCTACGGCCGAGCAGGGCCTCCTGGAAGGCGCCACGGCCCTCCCCCTCGGCGGGCAGGGTCCAGTCGGACGGCGCCTTGGCGAGAGCCCTGTCGTCGCGGTAGAAGACGCCGGCCCTGATCCCGTACACCGAGTCGTAGGAACCGAGTTCGGTCTGCAGGATCCGCCGTCGCTCGTCCGAGCCTCCGACCGGTTCGCT
The DNA here is from genome assembly GCF_035946055.1 of Streptomyces sp. NBC_01341. NCBI lineage: Bacteria > Bacillati > Actinomycetota > Actinomycetes > Kitasatosporales > Streptomycetaceae > Streptomyces > Streptomyces sp. NBC_01341. The sequence continues at coordinate 1,953,370 of NZ_CP108364.1, forward strand.
CACGAACTGGGCGAGGGCGGCGAAGCGCGCGGTGTCGTCGATGCGGTCGATGACGACGCGCTGCTGCTCGGCGGCGGCCACCCGCACGGCGAGCGGGAAGCCCAGGGCGAGCAGCACGGCGGCCATGAGGACGATGAGCAGGGGGAGCAGGCGTGTGCGCACAGGGCGTTGTGTCCTCAGCCCGACGGAGGCACGAGCCGGTAGCCGACGCCCCGGACGGTCTCGATCAGGGCGGGAAGCCCGAGCTTGGAGCGCAGCGACGCCACGTGGACCTCCAGCGTGCGCCCGGTCCCCTCCCAGCTGGTCCGCCATACCTCGCTGATGATCTGTTCCCGGCGGAAGACGACACCGGGCCGTTGCGCGAGCAGCGCGAGCAGGTCGAACTCCTTGCGGGTGAGCTGGACTTCGCGGCCGCCGACACTGACCCTGCGGGTGGGCAGCTCGATGCGGACGGGGCCGAGCAGCAGGGCCGCGAGCGGGGTCGGCCCGGTGTCCTCGACGGCCGTCCTGCGCCGGGCCACGGCGTGGATTCGGGCGAGGAGTTCGCCGGTGTCGTAGGGCTTCACGACGTAGTCGTCCGCGCCGAGGTTGAGGCCGTGGATGCGGGAACGGATGTCGGAACGCGCGGTCACCATGATCACTGGGATCGCGGACCGCTTGCGGATCTTCCCGCACACCTCGTAACCGTCCTGGTCGGGCAGCCCGAGGTCGAGGAGCACGACTCCGAAGGGCTCCTTCTCGGCGGGCAGCAGCGCCTGCAGCGCTTCCTCGCCGCTGCGGGCGTGCACCACCCGGAAGCCGTGGCGTGCGAGAACGGCTGACAGGGCCGCCGCGACGTGGTCGTCGTCCTCGACGAGCAGAAGCCTCAAGACCCCTCCCCTCCGTTCACGTTTCCGGGTCCCCTTTTCCGGGACAGCGGAAACTATCCGTGATGGCCGGCGGAAGTTCCGCCGGGTGAACCTTCGCGTACGGCGACGATTCACGCCATCCCGCATCAGGGCATCCACTCCGATGACGGGTACGCCAGTCAAGACCCTCCCGGTTACCAGCGGGTTTCCGTTACCCACCCGGTACGCCGATGAGCGGGCCGTGGTGTCCCGTTCACGCGGTGTGTCCGGCTGAGGCCGGATCGTTATGCTCAATTTCCGCTCAGATGTAATGACGTTCGTCGCACTGCGTCACTAGGGTCCTTCCCTAACCGAGGAGGACGGAGCAAGAAGCCGATGAGCGGAGTGTCAGTGACCAAGGCCGCCGAGGATGCCGCACCTGCGGGAGACGACCTTGTCGTACTGAGCAACGTCAACAAGCACTTCGGCGCGCTGCATGTGCTCCAGGACATCGACCTGACCATCGCCAGCGGCGAGGTCGTCGTAGTCATCGGACCCTCCGGGTCCGGGAAGTCCACGCTGTGCCGCACGATCAACCGCTTGGAGACGATCGACTCGGGCGCGATCTCGATCGACGGCAAGCCGCTGCCCCAGGAGGGCAAGGAGCTCGCCAGGCTGCGTGCCGATGTCGGCATGGTCTTCCAGTCGTTCAATCTCTTCGCGCACAAGACGGTGCTCGAGAACGTGATGCTGGGCCAGACCAAGGTCCGCAGGACGGAGAAGAAGCTCGCCGAGGAGAAGGCCCGGGCGCTGCTCGACCGCGTCGGGGTCGGCGTACAGGCCGACAAGTACCCGGCGCAGCTCTCCGGAGGCCAGCAGCAGCGCGTCGCGATCGCCCGCGCACTGGCCATGGACCCGAAGGTCATGCTCTTCGACGAGCCCACGTCGGCGCTCGACCCGGAGATGATCAACGAGGTCCTGGAGGTCATGCAGCAGCTGGCGCGGGAGGGGATGACCATGGTCGTCGTCACCCACGAGATGGGCTTCGCCCGTTCCGCTGCCAACCGGGTCGTCTTCATGGCCGACGGAAAGATCGTCGAAGAGGCCACGCCGGACCAGTTCTTCAGCAACCCGCGCAGCGACCGGGCCAAGGACTTCCTGTCGAAGATCCTTCACCACTGACCCGCACGGCTGGTCCAGTGCCGGCTGAACACTCACATCGCGTCAACCCGAGGAATTCCATCATGCAGCTTCGCAAGGTCACCGCCGCGTCCGCCGCCGTGCTCGCTCTCGCCCTCACCGCCACCGCGTGCGGCTCCGACGACAAGGACGACGCCGCGGGCGGCGGTGGCAAGATCACGATCGGTATCAAGATCGACCAGCCCGGTCTCGGTCTGAAGACGCCGGACGGCAAGTTCGCCGGCTTCGACGTCGACGTCGCCACGTACGTCGCCAAGGAGCTCGGCTACGACGCCGAGAACATCAAGTTCGTCGAGACGAAGAGCGCCGACCGCGAGACCGCGATCGAGCGCGGCGACGTGAAGTTCATCGCCGCCACGTACTCCATCAACGACGAGCGCCTGCAGAAGGTCGACTTCGCGGGCCCGTACCTCCTCGCGCACCAGGACGTCCTCGTCCGCGCGGACGACGACTCCATCAAGACGCCCGCCGACCTGAACAACAAGAACCTCTGCTCGGTCACCGGTTCGACCTCCGCGAAGAACGTCAAGGAGAAGCTGGCCCCGAAGGCCCAGCTGCAGAACTACGGCGGCTACTCCGAGTGCCTCACCGGCCTGGAGAACAAGGCCATCGACGCCCTGACGACGGACGACTCGATCCTCGCCGGTTACGCGGCGCAGGACGTCCACAAGGGCAAGTTCAAGCTGGCCGGCTTCAAGATGACCAACGAGAACTACGGCATCGGCCTCAAGAAGGGCGACGCCGACCTCAAGAAGAAGATCGACGCCGCGCTGACGAAGATGGTCTCGGACGGTTCCTGGGACAAGGCGGTCGAGACCAACTTCGGCCCCGCCAACTACAAGAACGACCCCGCGCCGAAGATCGGCAACGTCGTCAAGTAGGGCTCCACTCTCCGGACGGTCCGAAGCCGGGCTGACGAGGTGCGCCGCCGCCGAGGCGGCGCACCGAGCCCTCCCCACACGTGGAAGCACGGGAGATCGTGTTCGACTTTCTTGAAGGTTACGACCTACTGGGGGCCTTCTGGGTGACGGTGAAACTCACCGTCTACTCCGCCCTCGGTTCCCTCATATGGGGAACGCTGCTGGCCGGTATGCGGGTCGGCCCGGTCCCCTTGATGCGCGGTTTCGGTACCGCTTACGTGAACATCGTCCGCAACATCCCGCTGACCGTCATCATCGTCTTCGCCTCGCTGGGCCTCTTCCAGACCCTGCAGGTCACCCTCGGTGGCGGCGGCAACTTCGAGGTCATCAACTTCCGGCTCGCCGTGCTCGCGCTGGCCCTCTACACCGCCGCCTTCGTGTGCGAGGCGCTGCGGTCGGGCATCAACACGGTGCCGGCCGGACAGGCCGAGGCCGCGCGTGCGCTGGGCCTGAGCTTCGTCCAGGTGCTGCGGCTGATCATCCTCCCGCAGGCCTTCCGCTCGGTCGTGAACCCGCTGGCCAACGTGCTCATCGCGCTGACCAAGAACACCACCGTCGCCGCGGCGATCGGCGTTCTCGAAGCGGCGACCCTGATGAAGTCGATGATCGAAGCAGAAGCCCAACTGATCCTCATATCCGCCGTCTTCGCGTTCGGATTCGTCTGCCTCACCCTCCCGACCGGGCTCCTGCTCGGCTGGGTGAGCAAGAAGGTGGCGGTGAAGCGATGACGACCTCCGTCCTCTTCGACGCACAGGGGCCGCGCGCCAAGCGGCGCAACATCCTGTACACCGTCGTCTTCCTGGCGGCCCTCGCCGCGGTGGCCTGGTGGGTGTACACCAGCCTCGACGAGAAGCACCAGCTCGACTGGGTCAAGTGGGAACCGTTCTTCACGAGCCCCCAGCCGTGGGAGACCTACATCTGGCCGGGCTTCCAGAACACGATCAAGGCGGCGTTCCTCGCCCTCCTGGTCGCCCTGCCGCTCGGCGCCCTGTTCGGCATCGGCCGGCTCTCGGACCACCGCTGGGTGCGCATGCCCGCCGGCGTCGTCGTGGAGTTCTTCCGGGCCATCCCCGTCCTGATCCTGATGATCACCGCGAACGCCGCCTACGCGGAGTTCGCCGACTTCGACACCGACGAGCGTCTGCTGTACGCGGTCGTGACGGGCCTGGTGCTCTACAACGCCTCGGTGCTCGCCGAGATCGTGCGGGCCGGGATCCTCTCCCTCCCCCACGGGCAGACCGACGCCGCGAAGGCGATCGGCATGCGCAAGGGCCAGACGATGCGGTACGTGCTGCTCCCGCAGTCGGTCACCGCGATGCTGCCCGCGATCGTCAGCCAGCTCGTCGTCATCGTGAAGGACACCGCGCTCGGCGGCGCCGTGCTGACCTTCCCGGAGCTGCTGGCCTCGGTCCGCCCGATGAGCGCGAACTACGGCGCGAACACCATCGCGTGCTTCACGATCATCGCGCTGATCTACATCGCGCTGAACTTCGCTCTCACCTCGTTCGCGAGCTGGCTCGAGCGCAGGCTCCGGCGCGGGAAGAAGAGCACGGGCACGGTGGTCGCCGCCGGCCCCGGCGGGGACATCAAGTCCATCGGCGAAGCGCCGCTCGTCCTCCAGGACGGACAGGGGAACTGACGGTCCGTCGATGACGGAACCACGGGGGGCGCCGGCGCATACGCCGCGCCCCCCGCCACGTCCCCCGGTCACTTGACGCAAGCACCGGCAATAGGTTGCATACGTTCTGTGATCCCGCCCCGAACAGCCCCCGCCGCACCCCTCCCCTCCCCCTCGACCCCGACGACCTGCGCCGGAGGGATCACACCGTGGACCCGGTGATCGTCGTCGGCGCCGGGCCGGTCGGTCTGGCGCTGTCGCTCGCTCTCGCCACCCAGGGCGTTCCCTCGGTCCTGCTCGACGAAGGCCCCGGCAAGGACGAACCACGCCCCGCGCGCACCGTGGTGCTACGCGAGGACACCGCGGACCTGGTGGAGCGGCTCGGCTGCTCCGCGATCCGCGACGAGGGGCTGCGCTGGGCGGGCTGGCGCTCGGTACGGCGCAAGCAGCTGGTGCGGGCCGTGCCCCTGGGCGACGAAGGGGCCAACGTACCGCTGCCCTCCCCCGTCCATCTCTCTCAGCACGCCCTCACCGCGGGACTGCGAGCGGCGGTCGCCGCGCACGATTTGGTCGAGATGGTGCCGTTCAGCCGGATCGACACGCTGGAGCAGGACGCGGACGGTGTCACCGTGCACACCAGGGAGCCCGGTTCGACCTGGTGGCGCGGGAGTTACCTGGTCGGCTGCGACGGCGCCAGGTCGACGGTGCGCAAGCTCCTCGACATCAGGTTCCCCGGGCGTACGGCGGTCGAGCGGCACGCTGTCGCAGCGCTGCGCGCCGAACTGCCCTGGCCCGGCGAGGCCGTGCTGCACCGGTCGCCGCCCTGGCGTTCGGGCGGTACCGAGGTCACCGCCCGGCCGCTGCCCGGCGGGGTGTGGCGGCTGGACTGGCTCCTCCCGCCACGCGGCGAGCTGGTCACTCCCGACGCCCTGATCATCCGTATCCGCGACACCCTCGAGGGCTGGTGCGGCGAGACGCCGGCCTACGACCTGCTGGACACCGGCGTCTACACGCTGCACCACCGGCTGGCCAGGCGCTGGCGGTCCAAGCGCGCCTTCCTCGCCGGGGACGCCGCGCATCTGCTGGGCGCGCTCGGGACCCAGGGGGTGGACGAGGGGCTGCGGGACGCCGAGAACCTGGCCTGGAAACTGGCGCAGGCCTGGCACCAGGGTGCCTCCGAGGTGCTGCTCGACAGCTACCAGGCCGAGCGCAGGGCGGCGGTCGCCGCGCGGCTCCGGGCCGCCGACCAGTCGCTGCCGATACTGCGCGGCGGTGCGGGCCTCCGCACGCTCGTGCCGGGCGGCGCACGCGGGCACGACACGCTGCTCGCCGATGGCCACCTGGGGTGCGGGCCGCTGGGTGCGCCGCCGTCCTACACGCACTCCCCCCTCTCACCCCAACACGCCGAGGCTCACGCCCCGGTGGGGACGGCTCCCGGAGCGCCGGTCGCCGACGTGCGGGTGACCGCGCCCGACGGGACGGCGGTCCGGCTGCGCGAGCGGCTGGGGCAGGGGCATCTGCTGGTGATCCTCGTCGCACCGGGCACCGGGGTGTGGGACCGGCGGCACTGGCTCACGGCCGGAGTCATGCCCCGGCTCGTCGACGCGGTGAACGCCCTTCCGGCCAAGGCTGAGCTGCTGGTGACCGAGAGTTACCCGGGAGCGACGGCCCACACGGTGCTGCTGGTCAGGCCGGACGGGCATCTCGTGACCGCCTTCAGCGGGGTACGGGCGGCAGAGCTGTATGCGGCCGCCGACACGGCACGCGGGGGTGGCACGGGCGCGGCGCACGGGAGCGGGGCGCGCACCACGGCGAGCTCCGACCGGACCGCGGACGTCAATTGACCGTCGCAGGCCCACATGGTGTACTCCAGATCATGACCGACACCGATGTGCGCCTGTGGCGGAGGGTCCATATGGACCTGGTCCGCTACGCGGGCTGCGTGTGTCGCCCGTCCTGCTGAATCGCCTGCCCCGGCACCCCGCGCTGTCTTCGGCGCCTGGCCGTGCCTCCTCGCGAACTCCACAGGACGGTCTCCCGTGTCTGCATCCTCTTCTTCCCCCCTGCCCACGTCAGCGCCCGCCGTCGACACCGATGCCCCCCACCTCACCGCTCCCGGCGCCGAGCTTGGTGCCCCGGCCGTAGCCCCGACGCCGAGTGGCAGCGGCGCTCCGGCCTCCGCCGGAAACACTCCCGGCGTGAGCGGTACCGCGTTCTCCGCCGCCGACGTGGGGGCCCCGGCCCCGACCGCCGCGGAACTGCTCGCCTTCGTCCGCCGGACCGCGGAGGACACCGCGCTCGTCGCCTCGCTCCCCCTTGACCCCGAAGGGCGCACCTGGCTGCGGCTGGAGGGTCCTGGTGGCAGCGAGGCATGGCTGATCGCCTGGCCCCCCGGCACCGGCACCGGCTGGCACGACCACGCCGAGTCGACGGGAGCCTTCACCGTGGCAGCAGGCACGCTCAGGGAGCACTCGCTCGCCGCGCGCCTCCCCGCCGACGGCTGGAAGACCCTCGAGCTCAGTGAGGACATCGACCGGACACGTCGACTGGCCACCGGCCAGGGCCGGGCCTTCGGCAGGCACCACGTGCACGAGGTCCTGAACGAGTCGGAACACGAACACGCAGTCTCCGTGCACGCGTATTACCCACCCCTTCCGCAGATCCGACGGTTCAGCCGCACAGGAGCGGTGCTCCGGCTCGAGCAGACCGAGCGCCCGGAGGACTGGCAGTGAGCGTCGACGACCGGGACCGTCCGCAGGAGCCGCCCGGCATCGACGAACTGGTGGACCGGGTCCGGGCGGGCTACACCCGCATCAGCCCCGAAGAAGCCTCGGCCGCTGCCGAGGAAGGCGCGCTGCTGGTCGACATCCGCTACGCGGCCCTGCGTGAGAGGGACGGGCTGATCCCCGGCGCGCTGGTCGTCGAGCGCAACGAACTCGAGTGGCGCCTCGACCCCCGGGGCAGTCACCGCGCCCAGGAGGCGGTCAGCCACGACCTCCGTATCGTGATCATCTGCAACGAGGGCTACGCGTCGAGCCTCGCCGTCGCCTCCCTGCGCCAACTGGGACTGCACCGGGCCACGGACGTCACCGGCGGCTTCCAGGCATGGCGCACCGCAGGGCTCCCTGTCATCCCCGGGCTTCCCGCCATCCCCTGACCCGGTTCCCACGGGCTCGCGTACCGGGGAGGCCAGTGGCGTCGCGACCGGCCTCCCGGGTGCCGAAAAGCCCCGAATGCCTCCCCGACACACCCGAACGCTGCTTTCCGGTGGAGCTGTCAGCGCGCGCAACCGACATTCACCTCATCACTGAGGACCGGAATGTACGGAGATGTCGCGTCGATGGATACCGCCCAGCTCACCCCGGATCAGCTCGACGCTCAGGCCTCCCGGCTCCACGACACGGACGTGTGGCAGCGCATCGTCATGGGCTGGGACGTCACGACTCCCGAGGCCGCGTGCCCGGCCCCCGAGCACGCCCCGGAGACGGAGGCCGCTCGCACGGTCCCCGCGGCGGATCCCGTCGCCCCCGAGTACCTGCACCCGACGCCCGCACCGCACGACGGGGCGCTGCCCGCACACCCTGCCGAATGGCGGGATCTCTTGTCCGTGCCCGTCGAGCAGTTGGTCGAGGAATCCCTGCGGACGCTGCCCGCACTGCCCGTCGGCGAGCGCAGGCTCCCCGGGCGCATCGGTGCATTGCTGCCCGACCACCTGCACGCCTGGCGCCGAATCGGACAACCCGACGTACGCCCCTCGACCCATCTCGGCCACGCCCGGCGGATCCTGACGGAATGGGGCTGGCAGAACACCCCCTATCGCCTGCGCAACGCGCGTGGTGCGCGCTGCGTCTGTGGGGCCATGCTGACGGCCCACCGGCTCGGCTACGGCTCCCTCCGGACCGTCGACCGCGCCGGCGCCTGGATGATCACCGAGCTGCGCTCACAGGGCTGGACCGATCTGATCGGCCCTTGGAACCGGCACCCCGGCCGCACAGCCGACGATGCACTCGCCCTGGTCGACGCGACCATCCGGCGGGCTTCACTGGCAGGCGAATGACCCCTCCTGGCGGCGCACCGGGGATCCAGCGGCCACTACAACCGAGTCAAGCCCGACCCCCGGCAGCCGTCCTTCCGACCGATTACCCCTAGCGAGCCGGGCACTCCGGTCAGGCGGCGGTGGCCCCCTCCGCCACCGCCGCAGGCCGGCTCAGGCCTTGCGCGCGCCCTGGACGCATCGGCCTCGGGCCCCTCGAACCCCGTGTGACACCGAGCGGCGCAGCTCTCGTCCGCACCCCCCGCCCCCCTCACCCCGGCCGCGCACCTGGGCAGCCGACGGCTCCGCACCGCCCCGATTCGCGTCCGTCCTGCCGTGCCGTTCGGCGTTCGGTCCGTGCCGCTGTTCGGTAAGTCCCGCTCAGAAGGGCTCGTCCAGCCCTTCGGTGTCCTCCCCCTCGGCCTCCAACGCCTGGCGCACCACGCGCAGGGCCATCCCCTCGCCATATCCCTTGCGCGCGAGCATGCCCGCGAGCCTGCGAATCCGCTTGTCTCGGTCCAGCCCTCTGGTGGAGCGCAGTTTCCGCGCCACGAGTTCCCTGGCGGTCTCCTCCTCCTGATCGGAGTCGAGCTGCCCGACCGCCTCGTCGATCAGAGCGGAGTCCACCCCCTTGGTACGCAGCTCCCGCACGAGGGCACGGCGGCCGAGCCCTCGGCCGTGATGCCGGGACTCGACCCAGGCATCCGCGAACGCCGCGTCGTTGATCAGCCCCACGTCCTCGAACCGCGACAACACTTCCTCCGCCGCCTCGTCGGGGATCTCCCGCTTGCGCAGGGCGTCGGCCAGCTGCTTACGAGTACGCGGAGTCCCGGTCAGCAGCCTCAGACAGATGGTGCGCGCCTGCTCGACCGGGTCTCGCGGTTCCCCCTTCTCGGCCCTCGACGAGGAGGGGGAACCGCCGCCTCCGGAGCGGGAACGTGAACGCCGTCCCGCCCCCTCGCCGAACCCGGCCCCCCGACCGGGCTCCGCGGGAGACCCGGAGACGTCTGCGGCGTACTCGGAGCCGGGGCCCGCGTCTGATTCGACACCCGGCCACTCCGTGCGACGCGTCATCGCCTAGCTCTTGGCCGCCGCGGCCTTCACGGGCTTGGCCTTGGTCGCGGGAGCCGGCACCGACTTGGCCGCCGCATCGGCCGGAGCACCCGTGGTGACCGCGGCATCGGCCGCGGGCTCCGCGGGAGACTCGTCCGGACGGACGCCGACGCCGAGCTTCTCGAGGATCTTCTTCTCGATCTCGTTGGCGAGATCGGGGTTGTCCTTGAGGAAGTTACGGGCGTTCTCCTTGCCTTGGCCGAGCTGGTCGCCCTCGTAGGTGTACCAGGCGCCGGCCTTGCGGACGAAGCCGTGCTCGACGCCCATGTCGATCAGGCCGCCCTCACGACTGATGCCCTGACCGTAGAGGATGTCGAACTCGGCCTGCTTGAACGGCGGCGCGACCTTGTTCTTGACGACCTTGACGCGGGTGCGGTTACCCACTGCGTCGGTGCCGTCCTTGAGGGTCTCGATACGGCGGATGTCCAGACGCACCGAGGCGTAGAACTTCAGCGCCCGGCCACCCGTCGTGGTCTCCGGGGAGCCGAACATGACCCCGATCTTCTCGCGGAGCTGGTTGATGAAGATCGCTGTGGTCTTGGACTGGTTGAGCGCGCTGGTGATCTTGCGGAGTGCCTGGCTCATCAGGCGGGCCTGCAGGCCCACGTGCGAGTCGCCCATCTCGCCCTCGATCTCGGCACGGGGCACCAGGGCCGCGACGGAGTCGATGACGATCAGGTCCAGCGCACCGGAGCGGACCAGCATGTCCACGATCTCCAGCGCCTGCTCGCCGTTGTCCGGCTGCGAGAGGATGAGGCTGTCGATGTCGACGCCGAGCTTCTTCGCGTACTCGGGGTCGAGAGCGTGCTCCGCGTCGATGAACGCCACCGAGCCGCCGAGCCGCTGCGCGTTCGCCACGGCGTGCAGCGTCAGCGTCGTCTTGCCGGAGGACTCCGGTCCGTACACCTCCACCACGCGGCCGCGGGGCAGACCGCCGACGCCGAGCGCGACGTCGAGCGCGGTGGACCCGGTGGGGATCACCTCGATCGGCTCGTTCGGCCGCTCACCGAGGCGCATCACAGCGCCCTTGCCGAATTGCCGTTCAATCTGTGCGAGTGCGGCGTCCAGCGCCTTCTCGCGGTCGGTTCCTGCCATGGGTTCCACCCGATTTGCTTGAGTCGATCGCTTCACGTCACAGACGCTAACCCCTGCCACTGACAATGGGCCTCGACGTCCTCCCGGCCTGTGGACAACTCCACGGTCGGGCCCGGGAAAACCCGGCCGGAATCCCATAAGAATGGATGTTCGATTTTGGTGTCAAGCGCGCCCCGCCGGGCCGCCAGACCCACCGCGTCGGGCCGCCACGGCCGAGAGTAGCCGCACAGAACAGCAGCACAAAACAGTCGATAACAGACAAACTAATTATCCGTGACATGAGCCGGCACGAGCCACGCGAGATCCAGCCAGCCCGCGGCGCATCCGTCCGGGCCCGCGGGAGAGCATGACGCCGCCGAGGTGACCGACGGCTCGGACACCGTCACCCCCGCACCCCGTTGCGGCACCCCCCGAGTCGCATGCATGCCGCCGGACCGTAGCTGCGCCACAGGGCATCCGACGTTGCCGCGCCACACCGGATCCCGACGTCGCGGCGCCGAAATGGGACTCATTGTCGGGCGGGCAGCTCGCACACGTCTGCGGCTCCGCCGAGATCGGCGGAGCCGCCCCGAAGCCCCGGCCGAGATCCGGCGGGGGTCCGGATCCGTCCTGCGGGCGGATCACCGGCCACCACCCGCAGGACACCTCACTCCCCGTACTCGCCCCGCACCGCGCTCCGCACCCTCGCCAGGAGCGGCATGCCACGGCGCAGGCGGTGGTCGCCGTGCATCCTCGGGTCGTCGGTCACGTCGTAGCGCTTCACGTACGCGCCGAGGAACGCCTGCAGTGTGGCGACGGCCGGAATGGCGATCAGCGCCCCGACCGCGCCCATCAGCGCGGTCCCCGCGACCACCGATCCGAAGGCGACCGCCGGGTGGATGTCGACGGTCTTGGAGGTGAGTTTCGGCTGCAGCACGTAGTTCTCGAACTGCTGGTAGACAACGACGAATCCGAGGATCCACAGCGCGTACCAGGGGTCCATGGTGAAGGCGATCAGCATGGGCAGCGCACCGGCGAGATACGTACCGATCGTGGGGATGAACTGCGAGACGAGTCCGACCCAGACGGCGAGCGCGGGAGCGTACGGCACCCCGAGGACGACCAGCAGGACGTAGTGCGCCGCCCCGGAGATCAGGGCCATCAGCCCTCGCGAGTATATGTAGCCGCCGGTCTTGTCCACCGCGATCTCCCAGGCACGCAGGACCTCCGCCTGCCGGGAGGGCGGGAGCACGGAGCACAGTGCGCGCCTGAGGCGGGGACCGTCCGCGGCGAAGTAGAAGGAGAACAGGAAGATCGTCAGCAGCCGGAACAGCCCGCCGAGCACGGTGGTGGAGACGTCGAGCACTCCGGTCGCACTGTTCTGCACGTACTTCTGCAGCCAGTCGGAGTGCAGGAGGCTGTCCTGCACCTCGACCCGCGAGAGTTCCGTGCGGAAGGTCTGGTTGACCCAGTTGATCACCGAGTCGAGGTACTTCGGGAACTCGTCGACCATGTCGACGATCTGGCCCGCGAGCATGGAGCCCAGCAGGACCACGAATCCGACGACCGCGATCAGGACCCCCAGGAAGACCAGGAAGGTCGCGAGCCCCCTGCGCATCCCGCGCCCGGCCATGCGGCTGATGGCGGGTTCGATCGCCAGCGCCAGGAAGAAGGCGATGAGGATGTTGATGAGCAGCCCGATGAGCTGGTCGAACGCCCAGCTGCCCAGCCGGAAGCACCCGTAGAGAGCCAGTGCCATGACCATGGCACGCGGGAGCCAGCGGGGCATGCGGACGGGGCCGGCCCCTGTCGGCGCACCGGGTGGTGCGGCCGACGGAGCGGACGGCGAGGCGGGCGGCTGGGTCTGGGCGGTCTCGTCTGTCGGTGCCACGGGACAAGTCTCGCGCACCGCGCTGACAGCAGGTCGCGCGGGCCGCTCGCCGGCACCGGTGACGCGCCCGACCCCGGGGCCGGGCGCCAGTGCCGGCCGGGGGGATCCCGTCCATAGCCTTCAGCGCCTGCCGGTGAACGCCGGCCGGAGCGACAGTTGCCGGTCCGGCGGGATGCCGACGGGAGCGTCGGTGCGAGACCGGCCGGCGCGTCAGCGCTTGTCGGCGGGGATGCCCACCGCGGAGCAGACCCCTCGCCAGACGTCCTTCGTCTCCCAGCCGGCGGCCAGGGCCTCGTGCACCGTGCGGCCCCCGAGCTCGGCCATGACATGGTCGCGCGCGAAGGACTCGGCGTAGGCCTCACCGAAGTGGTCCGCCATCCGTTCCCAGAAAATCGTCAACCGCATGCCCTCAGTATCCCGCTCCTGAGGGTGCAGACGGGCCGGGCCGCCCCTGCCGGCAACGGTTCGCCTCTACGGTCGGTCCATGGCTGGAACCGGAGCAAGCCCCCTCGCCCAAGCCGAGCAGTTCATCTGGCTCACCGCACGCGTCCTCGAGCAGCGGCGGTTCGCGCATCTTTTCCTGCAAGGGAGCGCGGACGCCGTCGAGACCGCACTCGCCGCCTACAGGAACGAGGACGGTGGCTACGGTCACGCGCTCGAACCCGACCTCAGGGGGCCGGTGAGCCAGCCGCTGCACGCGGCTCACGCACTGAACGTCCTCGATTCCATCGATCGCTGCGGCGGTCTGCGCGTGGAGCGGATCTGCCGCTACCTGACCGACGTGTCGACCAAGGAGGGTGCGCTGCCCGCGCTTCATCCCTCGCAGCGGGGCTATCCCGCCGCGCCTTTCATCCCTGTGGTCGACGACCCGCCCGCCGAGCTCCTCGCGACGGGCCCCGTGGTCGGGCTGCTGCACCGCAATCAGGTCTGGCACGCCTGGCTCTTCCGGGCCACTGACTTCTGCTGGGCCGCCGTGGAGGCACTGGATCAGTCCCACCCGTACGAGATCGAGGCGGCCGTCGCCTTCCTGGACGGCGTGCCGGACCGGGCGCGTGCGGAGGCCGCCGCCGAACGTCTGGGCCGGCTGGTGCGCGAGCAGCGACTGGTGGTGCTGGATCCGGGCAGGAGGTCCGAGTACCCGGTCTCCCCCGGCTATGCCCCGGAGGAGCACCACTTCCCGTACGACTACGCCCGCACCCCCGGGTCCCTGGCCCGTCACTGGTTCACCGCCGACGAGCTGGAGAGGGCACTGGACCACCTCGCGGCGGAGCAGCAGGAGGACGGGGGCTGGCCGGTCCACTGGCGGCAATGGGCCCCCGGGACGGCCCTGGAGGGCCGCCCCATCGTGACGCTCAGGGCGCTGCGGACACTGCGGGCGTTCGGGCGCGCTCTCCGCTGACCGTCATGCCTCAGAAGAGGGCGCGACCGGCCGCGGTGACCACGACAGCGGCACCGACGACGACCAGGAAGGGAGCCCGCACGACCAGGGCCAGAGCGGCTGCGGCGAGGCCCGCTGCCCTGGCGTCCAGGACGAGTCGCTGACTGTCGCCGAAGGTCTGCTGGGCGGTGAGGGCCGCGAGCAGTGCCACCGGCAGGAGTGCCGCCAGTAGCTGCACCAGCGGGCGTTCCAGCACTCCGGCGGGGACGAGCAGGCCCAGGAGCTTCGCGAGGTAGCAGCCCGCGGCGGTGAGCCCGACAGCGATCCAGATGGTCATCGGCCCTCCCGGGGCGTCGTCGTGTCCTCGGTGGCGGAGTCGCCCCGGGCGTCCTGACCGCGGCCCTTCAGGAAGAGGACGACGGGGGCCGCGAGGGCGGCCATGAGCACGGGCACGCCCGCCGGGAGGACCGGCAGGAGACCGAGGACCAGCAGGACCGCGAGGCCCGCCGTCACACGCTCCGTGGTGCTTTTCAGCATCGGGGCCAGCAGGGCGAGGAACACGGCGGGACTCGCCGCGTCCAGACCCCAGGCGTCGGTGTCGCCCAGCGCCTCGGCCCCGAGGGCGCCGGCCAGCGTGGTCAGGTTCCACAGGACGTAGAGGCTGAGCCCGGTGACTGTGAACCCGATGCGCGCGGCCCTCCGGGTGGGCTGCCCCAAAGCGACCGCGGTCGTCTCGTCGATGACCCACTGGGCGGCGAACGGGCGGAGCATCCTCGGAACGTCGAGGAGCTGGGACAGGCGCAGCCCGTAGAAAGCGTTGCGGATGCCGAGGAAGAACGCCCCGGCCGCCGCGGTGCAGGGGTTCCCGCCCGCCGCGAGGGCGCCTACGAGGGCGAACTGCGAGGCGCCGGTGAAGACGAGGAGGCTCAGTGCGCAGGTCTGGAGAAGGGTCAGTCCGGAGCCTGCCGAGGTCACGCCGAAGGCGAATCCGGAGAGGCCCACGGCTATGCCCACGCCTAGTGCGTCCCTGACGACCGAGGCGTCGGGCTTGCCCCCGGCCTCGCCCGGTGGATCCGCGGTGCCGGTGTTCTGCGGGGGTGCTGTCTGTTCTGCCACCCCCGGACGCTACGGGCAGAGGTCCACGCCGGTCTTGTACGTTCTTGCGCGCTCGCGCCGGTAGGCCCCGGGGGGCACGCCGACGATCCGGGTGAAGTGCCGGTTGAGATGGGGCTGATCGGTGAAGCCGACCGCGGCCGCGGCGTCCGCCGGTGCGGATCCGGCGTCGAGCATGCGCCGCGCACGGCGCACCCTCGCGTCGGTGAGCCAGGTGTGCGGGGGCATCCCGTAGCGCTTCTTGAAGGCCCGCAGGAGTGCGAAGGGGCTGGTGCCCAGTTCGGAGGCGAGTGCCTCCAGGGTCGGGGGCCGTTCCATCCGCTCCTCCAGCACGGCGCGGGCGCGGGCGGCGTCGCGGGCACCGGCGTAGTGCGGCGCCCCGGCCTGCGGCACTCTGCCGTGCCGGTCCAGCAGTCCGGCGACCAGCACGCGCAGCACGCTGTCGGCTGCCAGCGCGTTACCCTCCTCGGCGGCCCGGTGGACCTCGGTGATGAGCCGGGCGGCGTGCGGGTCGCGTACGCCGGCCTCCGCGAAGCGGACCGTACCGCGCAGACCGGTCGCGTCGGCGGCTATGTCGTCGATGACCTGCGCCGAGGGGTAGAGCGTGGCGTACACCCATCCTTCGGCCACACCGGCACGCGCGGTGTGGGGCACCTCCGGATTGATCATGATCACTGTGCCGGGTCCCGCGCGCAGACTTCCGCCGGGGAGCCCGACGTCCTCGACGCCACTGGTGACGGTGGCGAGGACGTAGCCCTCGTGGCTGTGACGCGGAAAGGTGTGGCGGACGTACCTGGCACGCAGCAGGTCGAGGTCCGGCAGGTCCGCGCACTGCCAGTGCCGCGCCCATTCCCGCGTGGTGTCCGCCTCCGCCATGTTCGTATTCTCCCAGGTCCAAACGGTGGGAGGCGGTCGTGAGGGTGCGCGGCGGGCACGTCCACCGGCCGTTGTCGGTGCCGGGGTGCACGATGGGGGGCATGGCCGGTTCAGCACTCGATTCGTTCTCGCCCGCGACCCGCGGCTGGTTCGCGGGCGCTTTCGACGCGCCCACCGCTGCGCAGGAGGGTGCCTGGCGGGCGATCGGCGAGGGTTCGGACGTGCTGGTCGTCGCCCCGACCGGATCGGGCAAGACGCTCGCCGCCTTCCTCGCCTCCTTGGACCAGCTGGCGGCCGTTCCGCCGCCCGCGGACGCGAAGAAGCGCTGCCGTGTGCTCTACGTGTCACCGATGAAGGCACTCGCGGTCGACGTGGAACGCAATCTGCGCTCCCCGCTGACCGGGATCCGTCAGGAGTCCGTGCGCCTTGGCCTGCCCGAGCCGGAGGTGCGCGTCGGGATCCGCTCAGGCGACACTCCCCCCGCCGAGCGGCGCTCGATGGCCACGAGGCCTCCGGACATCCTGATCACCACACCCGAATCGCTGTTCCTGATGCTCACCTCCTCGGCCCGCGAGGCGCTCGCCGGCATCGAGACCGTGATCATCGACGAGGTGCACGCCGTGGCGGGGACCAAGCGCGGGGCGCATATGGCCGTGTCCCTGGAGCGTCTGGACGCGTTGCTGCCGAGGCCGGCACGGCGGATCGGACTGTCGGCGACGGTCCGGCCGGTCGACGAGGTCGCCCGGTTCCTGTCGCCGCAGCGGAAGGTGGAGATCGTCCAGCCTCCCTCCGCCAAGGAGTTCGATCTGTCCGTCGTGGTCCCGGTGGAGGACCTCGGCGAGCTGAGCGGTTCTCCCGCCACGGGTGACGAGGGCGGGCAGGCCGAGAAGCCGTCCATCTGGCCGCACGTCGAGGAGCGGATCGCCGACCTCGTCCAGTCGCACCGCTCCACGATCGTCTTCGCCAACTCCCGGCGGCTGGCCGAGCGCCTGTGCAACCGGCTCAACGAGATCGCCTACGAGCGCGCGACGGGCACCGCCTTCGAGGAGCCCTCGGAGAGCGTCGGGGCGTTGCCCGAGGCCCACTCCCCCGCCGAGGTCATGGCCCAGTCCGGAGCGGCCAAGGGTGCGCCCGCCCTGCTCGCCCGCGCGCACCACGGCTCGGTGTCCAAGGAGCAGCGTTCCCAGGTGGAGGAGGACCTGAAAGCGGGCAGACTGCCCGCGGTGGTCGCCACCTCGAGCCTGGAACTGGGCATCGACATGGGGGCGGTCGATCTGGTGATCCAGGTCGAGTCGCCGCCGTCCGTGGCCTCCGGACTGCAGCGTGTGGGACGGGCCGGTCACCAGGTCGGGGCGGTGTCCACCGGCGTGGTCTTCCCGAAGTACCGCGGCGATCTCGTGCAGGCCGCGGTCGTCACGGAGCGCATGCGCGAAGGGGCGATCGAGGCTCTCCGGATCCCGTCCAACCCGCTGGACGTGCTCGCCCAGCAGATCGTCGCCATGGTGGCGCTCGACAGCTGGCAGGCCGACGACCTGCTGGCTCTCGCTCGCCGGGCCGCCCCTTTCGCGTCGCTCCCCGAGTCCGCGTTCACCGCGGTGCTCGACATGCTCGCCGGGCGTTACCCCTCCGACGCCTTCGCCGAACTGCGCCCCCGGGTGGTGTGGGACCGCGTCGCGGGGACGGTCACCGGGCGCCCCGGGGCACAGCGGCTGGCCGTCACCTCGGGCGGCACGATTCCCGACCGGGGGCTCTTCGGGGTCTTCCTCGCGGGCGCGGATCCGAAGAAGGGCGGCGGACGCGTCGGGGAGCTCGACGAGGAGATGGTCTACGAGTCCCGGGTCGGCGACGTCTTCACGCTGGGCACCACGTCCTGGCGGATCGAGGACATCACCAGGGACCGGGTGCTGGTGTCTCCGGCCCCCGGGGTCCCCGGACGGCTGCCGTTCTGGAAGGGCGACCAGCTGGGCCGGCCGCTCGAACTGGGCCGTGCGCTGGGCGCGTTCCTCCGGGAGATCGGAGCGCTGTCGGGGGAGGACGCGAGGCTCCGGCTGCTCGCCGCGGGGCTCGACGCGTGGGCGGCGGACAACATCCTGGCGTACCTGGACGAGCAGCGCCGGGCCTGCGGCCATGTCCCGGACGACCGGACCGTCCTCGTCGAGAGGTTCCGGGACGAGCTGGGCGACTGGCGGATCGTGGTGCACTCTCCGTTCGGCGCCCAGGTGCACGCCCCCTGGGCGCTCGCCCTGTCCGCCAGGCTCGGCGAGCGCTACGGCATGGACGCACAGGTGATGCACGCGGACGACGGCATCGTCCTGCGGCTGCCCGACGCGGATCTGATGGGCCTCGACCTCCTCGACTTCGACCCCGCCCAGTCCGGCGGGAGTGGCGGTGGCGCCGAGAATCAGGGCAAAGCCTTCCCCGCCGCGGGGTACGACAGCGACCAGCCCCCCGTTGCCGCCGCCGACGTGGTCTTCGACAAGGGGGAGATCAGCCAGGTCGTGACCGACCAGGTCGGTGGGTCCGCCCTGTTCGCCTCACGGTTCCGGGAGTGCGCCGCGCGTGCGCTGCTGCTTCCCCGGCGCAGTCCCGGAAAACGCACTCCCCTGTGGCAGCAGCGCCAGCGCGCGTCACAGTTGCTCCAGGTGGCCTCGGAGTTCGGCTCGTTCCCGATCGTCCTCGAAGCCGTCCGCGAATGCCTGCAGGACGTCTTCGACGTCCCGGGTCTCACGGAGCTGATGGGCGACCTGGAGGCCAGGCGCATCCGCCTGGTCGAAGTGACCACACCCGAGCCGTCCCCGTTCGCCCGCTCGCTGCTCTTCGGCTACGTCGCGCAGTTCCTGTACGAGGGCGACTCACCGCTCGCCGAGCGCAGGGCGGCAGCCCTGTCCCTGGACTCCCACCTCCTTGCCGAACTCCTCGGCCAGGCGGAACTCCGCGAGTTGCTCGACGCCGACGTCCTCGGCGAGCTGGAGCGTGAGCTGCAGTGGCTGACGGACGACAGGAAGATCAAGGACGCCGAGGGTGTCGCCGATCTCCTGCGCGTCCTCGGTCCGCTCAGCGACGCCGAACTCACCGAACGCGGTGCTGAATCGACGTGGGCGCCGGCGCTGGAGACGGCCAGGCGGGCCATCCAGGTCCGTATCGGCGGCGCCCCGCACTGGGCGGCCGTCGAGGACGCGGGGCGACTGCGCGACGCGCTCGGCACCGCCCTCCCCGTGGGAGTGCCGGAGGCGTTCACCGAGCCGGTCAAGGATCCGCTCGGCGACCTGCTCGCCCGCTACGCCCGTACCCACGGCCCGTTCACCGCCACGCAGGCGGCGAACCGCTTCGGTCTGGGCACCGCGGTGACGGACGGCGCACTCCAACGGCTTGCCGCGTCCGGCAGGGTCGTCCAGGGGGAGTTCCATCCCGCCGGCATCGGCCAGGAGTGGTGCGACGCGACGGTCCTGCGGAGGCTGCGCCGGCGCTCGCTGGCCGCGCTCCGTCAAGAACTGGAGCCGGTTCCTCCCGCGGCACTGGCCGGCTTCCTTCCGCAGTGGCAGCACATCGGCGACAACAGCCTGCGCGGGATCGACGGACTGGCCCGCGCCATCGAGCAGTTGCAGGGCGCCCCGGTCCCCGCGTCCGCCCTGGAGAAGCTGGTCCTCCCGAGCCGGGTCCCGGGATATCACCCGGCCCTGCTCGACGAGCTCACCACCACCGGCGAGGTCGTGTGGGCGGGAGCGGGCGCCCTCCCCGGCAAGGACGGCTGGCTGTCGCTCTACCTCGCCGACAGCGCTCCCCTGCTCCTGCCGCCTCCCCAGCCGTTGGAGCAGACCGCGCTGCACGAGTCCGTGCTCACCGTCCTCTCCGGCGGATACGGGCTCTTCTTCCGGCAGATCGCCGACCAGGTCCGTGCCACCACCCACCCGGACTGCACGGATCCGCAACTGGCCGACGCTCTCTGGGACCTGGTCTGGTCGGGGCGCCTCACCAACGACACCCTCGCCCCGCTGCGGTCACTCCTCGGCTCCGGCCGCACGGCGGGTTCCACCGCACACCGGGCGAAGCGCAATGTGCCGCGCGGGCGTTACGGGTCGCTGACCGCCGCGGCCCGTCCCGCGTCCCGTACCGGGCCGCCGACCGTGTCGGGGCGATGGTCGCTCCTGCCCCCGTCCGAGCCTGAACCGACGCATCGCGCGCACGCCCTGGCCCGTACGCTCCTGGACCGCCACGGTGTGGTGACCCGGGGTGCCGTGCAGGCCGAGGGCGTCGAGGGCGGGTTCTCGGCGGTCTACCGCATTCTCGCCGCGTTCGAGGACAGCGGGCAGGCCCGCCGCGGTTATGTCGTCGAGGGCCTGGGAGCCGCGCAGTTCGCGATGGACGGCGCCGTGGACCGGCTCAGGGCGGCGTCGACGGCGCGTGACCGGGCCGATCCGGGTGCCGCCCCCCGCGCCCTGGTGCTGGCTGCGGCCGATCCGGCCAACGCGTACGGTGCCGCCCTGCCCTGGCCCGAATCGCCGGACGGCGCCGGTCACAAGCCTGGCCGTAAGGCCGGAGCCCTGGTCGTCCTCGTCGACGGCGAACTGGCGCTGTACATGGAGCGGGGCGGCAAGTCCCTCCTCGCCTGGCCCGTCGACCCGGCCGACCCCGCACTCCGCGCGGCGGCCGAGGCACTCGCCTCGGCGGCCCGCGCGGGGACGCTCGGCACGGTCACGGTGGAGCGGACCAACGGCGCGTCCTCCCTCACGTCACCGCTGGGCCGCACCCTGGAGGCCGCCGGCTTCCTGGCCACGCCGCGAGGACTGCGCCTGCGTGCCTGACGTGGCCCTACGGCGCCGGCCGGGCCGTCTCCGGCGGCGAACCCGCATCATGGAGGCATGCCCGAAGGTGACACCGTCCTGCAGGCCGCGCGGCGTCTCGACACCGCGCTGGCAGGTCATGTGCTGACTCGGTTCGATCTGCGGGTCCCCCGGTTCGCCACGTCCGACCTGACGGGCCGCAGGGTCCTGGGCGTCGTCTCACGGGGCAAGCACCTGCTCACCCGGTTCGAGGAGGGCTTCACGCTCCACAGTCATCTGCGCATGGACGGCGCATGGTGTGTCTACGATCCCGGCGAGCGCTGGCGGGGTGGCCCGGCCTTCCAGATCCGCGCCGTACTGGCGACGGCGGAACACACGGCCGTCGGCTACAGGCTGCCTGTCCTGGAGTTGCTCCGGACCCGGGACGAGGAGCAGGTCGTCGGCCATCTCGGTCCTGATCTGCTGGGGTCCGACTGGGACCCGGATACCGCGCTGCGCAACCTGCTCGATGACCCGGCACGTCCCGTGGGTGAGGCCCTGCTGGACCAGCGCAATCTCGCGGGCATCGGCAATGTCTACATGTGCGAGCTCTGCTTCATGGCCCGTGTGACGCCGTGGCTCCCGATGGGTGAGATCCCGCCGCCGCTGGCCACGCGTCTCGTCCACACGGCCAAGCAGCTCCTGGAAGCCAATCGCGATCGTCCTACCCGGACCACGACGGGCGCCGTCGCCGCCGTGTCGCGCGGCAGGGTGCGCGAACGTCTTTTCGTCTACGGCCGGGGCGATCGCCCCTGTCTGCGCTGCCGGACACCCATCAGAAGGGCGGAGCGCGATGACCGGCCCGTCTACTGGTGCCCACAATGCCAGCCGGGGCCCACGGTTTAGAACGGCTCACCGTCCGCGCCGCCCGGACGGTCCGCGGTCGGGGGCGGGGCGGATATACAGGTCCGCGGCTCGTCGAAGGCCTGATATGGGCGCGAAGTCCGTAGTTCTCCGGGGGCCCGAGCCGGCCGCGCCGTGGCAGTCACGTGCACCGGCAGGAGGCTGAGCCCCCATCCACCGGCCACGACGGCGCCCTCCACGAGTCCGGCGTGCTCCGGTTCGAGGAGGAGACGCAGGACCGCCCACCACCACATGCCGCCGAGGGCGAGCACGGGCACCCATCGCCGCACCATGGCTGCCTCCTCAGGCCGACGCTAGTACGGCTTGATCCGCTTCAGGAGGGCGCACCGTTGCATCACAGGCGTGCGGGGCGCGCGGACAGCGCGTCCGAGCGCCGTCCGAGGTCTTCGTGGGGAGCGGCGAACCACGGGCCTCCCCCGCAGTCTCTCCCGGGTCGGCGCCGCCTGCATCCCGCGGTCCGCCCCGGACATGCCGGTGCCCCCGGGAACGTGCATTCCTCGGGGGCACACCGCGTGAGCGCTCTCCGCTATGTGTCGTCGCCCAGGGAGTCCTTCACGCCCTTGGCGCGCTCCCCGACCCCGCCCATGGCCCCTTCCGCCTTGGCCTTGGCCTGGTCGGACTTGCCCTCGGCCTCCTTGCGGCGGTCTCCGGTGAGCTTTCCGGTGGTCTCCTTGGCCTTGCCCTTGAGCTTGTCCACTGCCTTCTTGTCCGTCACGGCGGTTCCTTCCTCGAGTTCGAGCTCAGGCACTCTCGGCCTGGAACATCCACGCGTGCTTCTCGAGATCCGCTGTGAGCGTGATCAGGATGTCCTGGCTGATGGGGTCGGGTTCGTCGGTCGCCTCGATGCGCTCCCGCATACGGTCGATGACGACCCGCAGGGCGTCGACGAGCACGCGTACCGCGTCCACGTCCTTGATCCATCCCTCCGGGACGGCGTCGATGGCGGTGGTCTTGGCAAGAGTGCGGGACCGGCCGTCGGGGTTGACGCCGACCGCGGAAGCCCGCTCCGCCACCGTGTCCGAGTGCTGTCGCGCCGTGTCCACGACCTCGTCGAGCTGGAGGTGCACGGACCGGAAGCGCGGGCCGACCACATTCCAGTGGACCTGCTTGGCCACCAGCGAGAGGTCCACGAGGTCGACCAGCGCACCCTGCAGTGCGTCACCCACGACCTTGCGGTCGCCTTCGGACAGGGCGCTCTTCACGACAGACATCCACTTCTCCGTTCAGATAGCTGTTCGACGTATCACCCGTCCACGATGTCACATATGGCGCGAAACGGTCATTTTGGTAGTCGGTCCCGAAAGCCGCCTTCCGGGCTCATCTCGCACCTGCCCCGGGACAGGCCCCGCACACACCGGTACGCGAAAGGCCCCGGCCGACCCGTTGCGGGTCGGCCGGGGCCTTTCTTGCACGTGAATCGCGCCGGTCAGGCGGCGACGACGTCCACCGCTTCGGCCGGTGCCTTGATCGTCACCCGTCCCGCCGGTACTCCGGCGACGGAGACGGCATTCAGCATCGGACGTACCGGCACAGCCATCGCATCGGTGGCCGCCGCCGACTCGGCGAGCTCGGCCAACGACAGTTCATCGCTCACTTCACGCATGAGCTCGGACATCCGTACGTCCAGCGCGTCGCAAATGGCGGAGAGCAGTTCGGAGGATGCCTCCTTCTGCCCCCGCTCCACCTCGGAGAGATAGCCGAGCGAGACTCGGGCGGACGAGGAGACTTCGCGCAGAGTACGGCCTTGGCGCTGGCGCTGCCGACGCAGCACGTCACCAAGCAGGCGACGGAGCAGAATCATCGGTGGCTCCCTCCTCGGACCGCGTAGCCGCATCCTTCACGCCCCACCGTACCGCCTCGCGCTGCGGCCGTGCGGGGAGCGATGTCGTGTTCACTCAGGGCTGCAAACATCAATTCCCCCCGATCTATTCCGTATCCTGTGCCCTCGCATTTTCGCCGAGTTCGCCGGAGAGCAGCTCGAGCAGGGTCCGCACACTCTCTCTACGGATGTCCGCCCGGCCACCGTTCAACCTCAGCCCGGCCACTTTCCGCACGCCCTCCGGCCCGGCGACGGCCAGGAAGACGGTTCCGACCGGCTTGCCGTCCTGAGGGTCGGGGCCCGCGACGCCTGTGGTCGAGATCCCCCAGTCCGCACCCAGGAGCCGGCGCACACCGACGGCCATGGCCAGTGCGACGTCCGGGTCCACAGCGCCCCGCTCGTCGAGGAGCGCCCCGTCCACACCCAGCACGTCACGCTTCAGAGGCGTGGCGTAGGCCGTCACGGACCCGCGGAAGGTCCGCGAGGCCCCCGGCACCGAGGTGAGCTCCGCGGCCACGAGGCCGCCGGTGAGGGACTCGGCGACGCCGAGCGTCTCACCGCGCTCCTCGAGTCGCCGCAGCACCTGTGCCGCGCCGGAGGTCACCGGTCGGCCTCGGCGGCGCCTCGGCCCCCCACGACGGGCTCACCGAGCGGCTCCACGGCGGGTGCGGTGGCGCCGGCCGCCGGTTCGTCCGTGACGCAGACGCCCCGGCCGGCTTCGTCCGCCGCAACCGCGACAGCCTCCATCGCGGCCGCGTGTTCCGCCGCGATCCCCAGCCTGCGCAGCACGAATGCCTGGCGTACGTAGTCGAGACCGGTGACCACCGTGAGCACCACGGCGGCCATCATCACCCAGAAGCGCAGGGTCGCGAGGGGACCCGTCAGCGCCAGGACGTACATCCCCACGGCGATGCCCTGGGCGAGGGTCTTGATCTTCCCGCCCCGGCTGGCAGGGATCACCGAGTGCCGGATGACCCAGAAGCGCATGAGGGTGATCCCCAGCTCGCGGAAGAGGATCACAGCCGTGATCCACCACGGCAGGTCACCCAGCCACGACAGACTGATCAGCGCCGCACCCATGATCGCCTTGTCCGCGATGGGGTCGGCGATCTTCCCGAAGTCGGTGACCAGGTTGTACGTGCGGGCCAGATGGCCGTCGAAGACATCGGTGATCATCGCGATGGCGAAGGCCGCCCAGGCGAACGAGCGCCACGCCGGATCGTAGCCGCCGTCGTGCAGGAGGAGTACGACGAACCCCGGCACGAGCAGCAGCCGCACCATGGTGAGGATGTTCGCGATGTTCCACAGGCCGGCCTGGTTGACGGCCGCCGCGCCCAGCTTGCCGCCGCGGTGCGCCGGCGTCGCGCCGGAGCCGCCTGCCGCGGATGCCGGGACTTCCGTCATCTGGCTGCCTCCACAAGCTCGTGGTGTTCGGCCACGAGGTCCACTCCCTCGCTGCCGACTGCCTTGGCTTCGACCATACGGCCCGGCACGAGCCCTTCGCGTGCCGTGAAGACGACCTGGCCGTCCGTTTCAGGTGCCTGATGCGCCGCGCGGCCCACGGCGACCGGCCCGTCCTCCTCCGACTCGACCGATTCGACGAGCACCTGGAGGGTCTCGCCGACCCGCTCCTCGGCGCGCTGCGACGTCAGCTCCTCCGCGAGCTGCGAGATGTGCGCCAGGCGCTCCGCGATGACGTCCGCGTCCAGCTTGTTCTCGTAACCGAGGGCCTCGGTACCCTCCTCGTCGGAGTACCCGAAGACGCCGATGGCATCCAGCCGGGCGCCGGTGAGGAAGCGTTCCAGCTCGGCGAGATCGGCCTCGGTCTCGCCGGGGAAGCCCACGATGAAGTTGGACCGGGCTCCCGCCTGCGGGGCCTTGCTCCGGATGGTGTCCAGCAGCTCGAGGAATCGGTCCGTGTCGCCGAACCGCCGCATCGCGCGCAGCACCCCGGGGGCGGAGTGCTGGAAGGAGAGGTCGAAGTAGGGGGCGACCTTGGGCGTGGATGTGAGCACGTCGATCAGTCCCGGCCGCATCTCCGCGGGCTGCAGGTAGCTGACGCGGATCCGCTCGATCCCGTCGACGTCGGCGAGCTCGGGCAGAAGGGTCTCCAGAAGCCTGATGTCACCGAGGTCCTTGCCGTACGAGGTGTTGTTCTCGGAGACCAGCATGACCTCCTTGACGCCCTGCTCGGCGAGCCAGCGCGTCTCCCCCAGGACGTCCGAGGGGCGGCGGGAGATGAACGACCCGCGGAAGGAGGGGATGGCGCAGAACGTACAGCGCCGGTCGCAGCCCGACGCGAGCTTCACGGAG
This sequence comes from Streptomyces sp. NBC_01341, assembly GCF_035946055.1. NCBI lineage: Bacteria > Bacillati > Actinomycetota > Actinomycetes > Kitasatosporales > Streptomycetaceae > Streptomyces > Streptomyces sp. NBC_01341. The sequence goes on from NZ_CP108364.1 coordinate 1,979,229, forward strand.
GCGACCGGGCTGGTCCCCAGCCTGCGGCGCAGGGGGGCGCGCGGCCCGGACACGGGGGCGACGCCGTCCGGCAGGTCGGCGGGGGCCGGCACGATCTCCTGGGCGTGGCCCGGCAGCGCGACGGCGCTGTCCTGCCGTTCGGCCGGGCTGATGGGCAGCAGCTTGCGGCGGTCACGCGGGGTGTGGGAGGCGTGGATCCCGCCGTTGAGGATGGTCTGCAGGCGGTCGGAGATGTCGGCGTAGTCGTCGAAGCCGAGGACCCCGTCGGCCTCCGGCAGCGCCTCGGCGAGGTCCTTGCCGTAGCGCTCGGCCATGCAGCCGACGGCCACGACGGCCTGGGTTCTGCCGTGATCCTTCAGATCATTGGCTTCGAGAAGGGCGTCGACGGAGTCCTTCTTGGCGGCTTCGACGAATCCACAGGTGTTGACGACGGCGACATCGGCGTCCGTGGCGTTCTCGACGAGCTCCCAGCCGTCCGCTGCCAAGCGGCCTGCAAGCTCCTCCGAGTCCACCTCGTTACGGGCGCAGCCGAGAGTGACAAGGGCGACGGTACGGCGTTCAGGCATGGGCTCAAGACTACTTTGTCCCGGCACTCGCCCTGCCGTGCAGGGTTCCCGCTACGCGCAGTGACGGCTGCGGTGCCCGCTGGACCGCGCGTGACCCGAAGCGGCTCACGGGACAAAACACATCGGTGGGTGCCCGGCACGGTTGCCGGGCACCCACCGATGTGGGGAAGGAGGGGTGGAGAGGTCAGCCGACCTCGGGGTCACCCTTGGTGTACGAAAGCCGTTCGACCTGCCCCGGCTCGAACTGGTCCTCGACCTTCTTGCCGTTCACGAAGAGCTCGATCGCGCCGGCGTCACCGAGGACGAGGTCGACCCGCTCCTTGTCCTGGAAGGTCTTGGAGTCGCCCTCGAGCAGCAGCCCGTCGAACAGCAGGCGTCCGTTGTGGTCCTTGGCCGAGATCCAGCTCTTGCCCTCGGTGGCGCTCAGCTTGACCGTCACCTTGTCGCGCGGAGCGGCGGCGATGGCGCTTTCGGAGGGGGCGGGCTTGGGATCGGCGGGCTTGGACGGAGTGGGCTTGGGAGTGGTCTTGTCGGGGGCCGAGCCCTCGGCGACCTGCGCCGCGCCCGATCCCTCGTCGTCACCGTTGAAGAGCGTGAAGCCGACGAAGCCGACCACGGCGACGATCGCGGCCACCATGGCCGCGGTCCAGTTGGGCCGACGGGGTTCGGACCGGATCCGCTCCGCCTCGAACAGGGGCGCCGCGGGGGTGGGCGCGGGGCGGCCACCGTGCTCGGCGTCGAACTGCTCGATCATCGGATCGGGGTCCAGCCCGACGGCGCGGGCGAGCATTCGGATGTGGCCGCGTGCGTAGACGTCGCCGCCGCTGCGCGAGAAGTCGTCCTCCTCGATCGCGTGCACGATGGGGATGCGCACCCGGGTGGAGCTGCTGACTTCCTCGACCGTCAGACCTGCGGCGATACGAGCCTGGTGAAGCGCGCGACCGATCGAAGGCCGGTCGTCTTCGGGAGAGTTGCCGATGGACACGGGGGCGCCTTTCGAGCGTGAGCCACCTGCTGGATGTCCAGTCTAGGGGTGGTACGAAAGGGTGGGGCAACCGGGAGGGACGGCTTTGTACGCCATCGGATTCGCCGGGCAGCCCCTTGGGCAGGGCAGGGGTGGAGCACAGGATGGATCATCCCTCTGCTCCCTTCTTCAACTTGACGTACGACGCGGCGAAACGGTTGCCCGCAAAACTCTTACGAAGCGGTTTCCCCACGAATGACGGCCAACACCCCGTCGAGTTCGTCCGGCTTCACCATGACATCGCGCGCCTTGGAACCCTCGCTGGGACCCACGATGTTGCGTGACTCCATCAGGTCCATCAGCCGGCCGGCCTTCGCGAAACCGACCCGGAGCTTGCGCTGGAGCATCGAGGTCGAGCCGAACTGCGTGGAGACGACCAGTTCGGCCGCCTGGCAGAGCAGATCGAGGTCGTCGCCGATGTCCTCGTCGATCTCCTTCTTCTGCTTCGCGCCGGCCGTGACGTCGTCACGGAAGACCGGCGCCATCTGATCCTTGCAGTGCTGCACGACTGCCGCGACCTCGTCCTCGGTGACGAAGGCGCCCTGCATCCGGGTCGGCTTGTTCGCTCCCATCGGCAGGAACAGTCCGTCACCCTTTCCGATGAGCTTCTCGGCGCCGGGCTGGTCGAGGATGACCCGGCTGTCGGCGAGCGACGAGGTCGCGAAGGCGAGCCGGGAGGGCACGTTCGCCTTGATCAGACCGGTGACGACGTCGACCGACGGACGCTGTGTGGCGAGCACCAGATGGATACCGGCGGCGCGGGCCAGTTGGGTGATACGGACGATGGAGTCCTCGACGTCACGCGGGGCGACCATCATGAGGTCGGCGAGCTCATCGACGATGACCAGCAGATACGGGTAGGGCGAGAGCTCGCGCTCGCTGCCCTCGGGCGCCTTCGCCTTGCCCGTGCGAACCGCGTGGTTGAAGTCGTCGATGTGCCGGTAGCCGTATGCCGCGAGGTCGTCGTAACGCAGGTCCATCTCCCGCACGACCCACTGCAGCGCCTCGGCGGCCTTCTTCGGGTTGGTGATGATGGGCGTGATGAGGTGCGGGATGCCCTCGTAGGCGGTGAGCTCGACCCGTTTGGGGTCGACGAGCACCATCCGGACGTCCTCCGGGGTCGCCCGCACCATGACCGAGGTGATCAGGCAGTTGATGCACGAGGACTTTCCGGAACCCGTCGCGCCGGCCACCAGGACGTGCGGCATCTTCGCCAGGTTGGCCATCTCGTAGCCGCCCTCGACGTTCTTTCCCAGCGCGACGAGCATGGGGTGGTCGTCCTCGGCGGCGTCCGCGAGGCGCAGGACGTCGCCGAGATTGACCATCTCCCGGTCCGAGTTGGGGATCTCGATGCCCACGGCGGACTTGCCCGGGATCGGCGAGATGATCCGTACGTCCGGGCTGGCGACGGCGTAGGCGATGTTCTTGGTGAGGGCGGTGATCCGCTCGACCTTGACGGCGGGGCCGAGTTCCACCTCGTAGCGGGTCACCGTCGGGCCGCGCGTGAAGCCGGTGACGGCCGCGTCGACCTTGAACTCCGTGAAGACGTTGGTCAGTGAGGCGACCACGGCGTCGTTGGCGGCGCTGCGCGTCTTGCCGGGACCACCGCGCTCCAGGAGGTCGAGCGAGGGCAGGGAGTAGGTGATGTCGCCGGAGAGCTGGAGCTGCTCGGCACGCGCGGGCAGCGCCCCGGTGCGTTCGGGAACGGGCTTGGTCAGGTCGGGTACGGCCCCACCGGCCGAGCCAGGCTTCCGCGTGCTCTCGCCGTCGGCGCCTGTCTTCTCCGCGGACCGGGCTCCGGGAACGGGGGTTCCGGTCCGCTCGCGGTCGGCGGAGACGCCCTGGGTGAGGTCGGCCACGACCGGTGAGGGAGGCATGCCGTTGAGCACCGCCCCGTCCAGGGCCGCGGCAGCGGCGGCGGCCACGTCGACGGCGTCCATGCCGCGGTTCATGGCGGGCTGGGCCGAGTGCCTGCGCGGACGGCGCCGCTTGGCCAGGGCCTGCCCCTCGGCGGCGTCCGGGTCGTACTCCCCGTCGCCCTCCGGGCCGCGCACGGCCCTGCCCGAGCGCGGCAGACCGTCGCGCCACTGCTCGTCGTCGCCCTCGCCTTCCTCGCCGGGTACGTACACCGGGTCGAGGATGCCCAGCCGTTCGCCGAGCTGCCGCAGACGCCGCGGGATGGCGTTGACCGGGGTGGCGGTGACGACGAGGAGCCCGAAGACGGTCAGGAGGAGGAGCAGCGGAACCGCGAGGACCTCACCCATCGTGAAGACGAGCGGCTGCGAGGCGGCCCAGCCGATCAGCCCGCCCGCATCCTGCATCGCGGCCGTGCCGTCCTCGCGGCCCGGCGAGCCGCAGGCGATGTGGACCTGGCCGAGCACTCCCACGACGAGGGCCGAGAGCCCGATCACGATGCGGCCGTTGGCCTCGGGCTTCTCGGGATAGAGGATCAGCCGTACGGCGACGGCGCCCAGCAGTATCGGCAGCAGCAGGTCGAGGCGTCCGAACGCCCCGGTGACGAGCATCTCGACCAGGTCGCCGACGGGCCCCTTGAGGTGCGACCAGGTGCCCGCGGCCACGACGAGGGCGAGTCCGAGGAGCAGGAGGGCGAGGCCGTCCTTGCGGTGTGCGGGGTCAAGTCCCTTCGCACCGCGCCCTATGGAGCGGAAGACCGCGCCCACGCCGTGCGCCGTGCCGAGCCAGAGCGCGCGGACGAGCCGGTACAGCCCCCCGGTGGGCGACGGTGCGGGCTTGGCCACGGGCCTCTTCACCGCCGCCTTGCGGGCGGGGGCTTTCTTCGCGGGCACCGTCTTCTTCGCCGCCGCCTTCTTGACTGGCGCGGCTTTCTTCGCCGGCCCCTGGGTACGGCCGGCGCGCTTCGCGGTGCCCGCCGTACCCAGGGAACCCTTGCCGGACGTACGTGAGGCCATGTGACTGAGGTTACCGGTGTCGACGCCGGTGGACACGTGTGCCTACCGCTTCACCCGTCCGTGTCGCCTTGCGCAAGCGCTCGACTGACGTGCCGTCACCAGTCGCAGGTCAGCTCTGGGTGGGCAGTGCGGCCGTGGACCCGCCCGTGCCCGGCTCGAGAGCGTCCAGCGCGCGGCGCAGCCCGGTGAGCTTGCGCTCCAGATGGGCCGCCGTCGCCACGGCGGCGGCGTCGGCCGAATCGTCGTCCAACTGCTTGGAGAGCGCCTCGGCCTGCTCCTCTACGGCGGCGAGCCGCGCCGAGAGCTCGGCGAGGAGGCCGGCCGGTTCCTTCTCGTCGGCGCCCTGATGCGTGCCGCCTTCGAGCTGGAGCCTCAGCAGCGCCGCCTGCTCGCGCAGCTGGCAGTTCTTCATGTAGAGCTCGACGAAGACCGAGACCTTGGCGCGGAGCACCCAGGGGTCGAACGGCTTCGAGATGTAGTCCACCGCACCCGCCGCGTATCCCCGGAAGGTGTGGTGCGGACCGTGGTTGATCGCCGTCAGGAAGATGATCGGGATGTCCCGGGTCCGCTCCCGCCGCTTGATGTGCGCGGCCGTCTCGAATCCATCCATCCCCGGCATCTGCACGTCCAGCAGAATGACCGCGAAATCGTCCGTGAGCAGCGCCTTGAGCGCTTCCTCCCCTGACGATGCCCTCACCAGTGTCTGATCGAGCGCAGAGAGGATGGCCTCCAGCGCCAGCAGATTCTCCGGCCGGTCATCGACCAGGAGGATCTTGGCCTTCTGCACCATGGCCCGCCCTCCTCGCCCCGGCATCGCACCGGGTTCCGCCCCAGGGGACGACTCCCTTACGCCGTCCGTCCTTGTGCCGGTCATGGTAGCTGCACCCCACCCATCACCACACCCTGTCACCGAGATGTCACTGTGCACACAGCGAAAACGCGGTCGAAGACCAGAAGGTTCCCCGGAATCCGCTCGCTCACACCCCTCGGGGAGGTGCCGGCCACGGACACCGGGGAGCCGGTCCCGGGCCCGTCACTCGCCGTGCATCCACGTCTCCATCACGGACAGCAGGTGATCGGAATCCACCGGCTTGGTCACGTAGTCCGAGGCCCCGCAGTCGATCGCCTTCTCACGGTCCCCCTTCATCGCCTTCGCGGTCAGCGCGACGATCGGAAGGCCGGCGAACTGCGGCATCCTCCGGATCGCCGTGGTCGTGGCGTAACCGTCCATCTCGGGCATCATGATGTCCATCAGGACGATCGTCACATCGTCGTGCTGCTCGAGGACCTCGATCCCCTCGCGCCCGTTCTCCGCGTACAGCACCGAGAGCCCGTGCTGCTCCAGCACGCTGGTCAGGGCGAAGACGTTGCGGATGTCGTCGTCGACGATCAGCACCTTCTCCCCCTGGAACCGGAACGTCCTGCGGGGCTCCTGGTTCTCCTGCGGGCCCTGGACCCACTCCTCCGGCGTCGCGCCCTCGTCGCCGGTCCTGCCATTCGCCAGGGCAGGACGCTGTGCACCGCCTCCCAGCGCCTTGCGCCTGCGCCGGAACACCCCGGCGGAGTTGGCAGGATCACCGAGCGGCTGCTCGGTACCGCCGGGCTGCGAGGCCTCCAGGCGCAGGACGCCGCCGGCGGAGCCCCCGCGCGCCTCGACGGTGCCGGGCACCGTCTGCGGGTAGCCCTGCGGGGGCAACTCGCTGGGGTGCAAGGGAAGGTAGAGCGTGAAGGTCGAGCCCCGTCCGGGTTCGCTCGCCGCGTGGATCTCGCCGCCCAGCAGCCGGGCGATCTCCCGGCTGATCGAGAGGCCGAGGCCCGTGCCCCCGTACTTCCGGCTGGTCGTGCCGTCCGCCTGCTTGAACGCCTCGAAGATCACCAGCATCTTGCTCGACGCGATACCGATCCCGGTGTCCGTCACGGAGAAGGCGATCAGGTCGCCGTCGGCGTCCCGCAGCGAGCCGGCCTCCAGCAGGTGTTCCCGGATGGAGTCGGGCACGTCCGCCCCGGCCGGCCTGATCACCAGCTCGACGGCCCCGCTGTCGGTGAACTTCACCGCGTTCGACAGGAGGTTGCGCAGGACCTGCAGCAGCCGCTGCTCGTCCGTGTGCAGCGTGGCGGGCAGTTCCGGGGAGACCCGTACGGAGAAGTCGAGCCCCTTCTCCGCGGTGAGCGGCCGGAACGTCGCCTCGACGTAGTCCACCAGCTGGACGAGGGCGATCCGCGTCGGACTGACGTCCATCTTGCCCGCCTCGACCTTGGACAGGTCGAGGATGTCGTTGATCAGCTGGAGCAGGTCGGAACCCGCCCCGTGGATCGTCTCGGCGAACTCCACCTGCTTCGGCGAGAGATTGCCCTCGGCGTTGTCCGCGAGCAGCTTGGCCAGGATGAGCAGCGAGTTGAGCGGCGTGCGCAGCTCGTGCGACATGTTCGCGAGGAACTCGGACTTGTAGCGCATCGAGACGGCGAGCTGTTCGGCGCGCTCCTCCAGGACCTGCCGCGCCTCCTCGATCTCGGTGTTCTTCACCTCGATGTCGCGGTTCTGCTGAGCGAGCAGTTCCGCCTTCTCCTCGAGTTCGGCGTTGGACGCCTGCAGTGCCTTCTGCCGGTTCTCCAGCTCCTGGGACCGGTCCCGGAGCTGTTCGGTGAGCTCCTGGGACTGCTCGAGGAGCTTCTCCGTCTTCGTGTTGACGCTGATGGTGTTGACGCTCGTGGCGATCATCTCGGCGAGCTGGTTGAGGAAGTCCCGCTGGATGTGCGTGAACGGCTGGAAGGAGGCCAGCTCGATGACGCCGAGCACCTGGCCCTCGAAGAGCACCGGCAGCACGATCACGTGGGCGGGAGGTGCCTCGCCCAGACCGGAGGAGATCTTCAGGTATCCCGGCGGGACGTTGTCCACCTGGATCGTCCGCTTCTCCTCGGCCGCCGTGCCGATGAGCGTCTCGCCCGGCCGGAAGGAGGTCGGCATGGAGCCCGCCGAATAGCCGTAACTGCCGCGCATGCGGAGCTCGTACGAGTTCTCCCTGCCGCTGTCGGATCCGACCTCGTCCGCTTCCCCGGTGGTCATGGCGAGGAAGAAGGCGCCGTGCTGGGCCGAGACGACGGGGGTCAGCTCGCTCATGATGAGGGAGGCGACGTCGTCCAGATCGCGGCGGCCCTGCATGAGGCCGGAGATGCGCGCGAGGTTGCCCTTGAGCCAGTCCTGCTCCTTGTTCGCCAGGGTCGTGTCGCGCAGGTTGGCGATCATCGTGTTGATGTTGTCCTGCAGCACCTGGATCTCACCGGCGGCGTCCACGTCGATCTTGAGGTTCAGATCGCCGCGGGTCACCGCGGTGGCGACGGCCGCGATGGCCCGCACCTGACGGGTCAGGTTCCCGGCCATCTCGTTCACCGACTCGGTGAGGTCGCGCCACGTCCCGTCGACGTCCCGGACGCGGGCCTGCCCGCCCAGCTGGCCCTCGGTACCCACCTCCCGGGCGACCCGGGTGACCTGCTCGGCGAACGAGGAGAGCTGGTCGACCATCGTGTTGATGGTGTTCTTCAGCTCCTGGATCTCCCCCCGCGCGTCGATGTCGATCTTCTTGGTGAGATCACCCTTGGCGATGGCCGTGGTGACCGTGGCGATCTGGCGCACCTGACCGGTCAGGTTGGAGGCCATGGAGTTCACCGACTCGGTGAGGTCCTTCCAGGTGCCCGAGACACCCGGGACACGTGCCTGGCCGCCCAGTTCGCCCTCGGTACCCACCTCGCGCGCCACCCGGGTGACCTCGTCGGCGAACGAGGACAGGGTCGTCACCATCGTGTTGACGGTGTCGGCGAGTTCGGCGACCTCACCCCGCGCTTCGACGGTCACCTTCTTCGTCAGGTCGCCGTTGGCCACGGCCGACGAGACCCGGGAGATGTTCCGCACCTGGCTGGTGAGGTTGTTGGCCATCAGGTTGACGTTGTCGCTGAGGTCCTTCCAGATGCCCGTAGCGCCCCGCACCCGCGCCTGGCCACCGAGGATGCCCTCCGTACCCACCTCACGGGCGACCCTCGTCACCTCGTCCGCGAAGTTGAGCAACTGGTCGACCATCGTGTTGACCGTCGTCACCAGTTCGAGGATCTCGCCCTTGGCATCGACGGTGATCTTCTTGGAGAGATCGCCCTTCGCGACCGCCGTCGTCACCTCGGCGATGTTGCGTACCTGGAGGGTCAGGTTGTTCGCCATGCCGTTGACGGACTGAGTGAGGTCCTTCCACGTACCGGAGACCCCCTGGACCTCCGCCTGGCCGCCGAGGATGCCCTCCGTACCCACCTCGCGGGCGACCCGGGTCACCTGCTCCGCGAAGTTCGACAGCTGGTCGACCATCGTGTTGAGGGTGTTCTTCAGCTCCAGGATCTCGCCCCGGGCGTCCACGTCGATCTTCTGCGACAGGTCACCCCGCGCCACGGCCGTGGCGACCTGGGCGATGTTGCGCACCTGGGCCGTGAGGTTCCCGGCCATGCCGTTCACCGAGTCCGTCAGGTCGCGCCAGACTCCCGCCACACCGGGCACCTGCGCCTGGCCGCCGAGACGGCCGTCCGTGCCCACCTCGCGGGCGACCCGGGTCACCTGGTCGGCGAACGCCGAGAGCTGGTCGACCATCGTGTTGATGGTGTTCTTCAGCTCCAGGATCTCGCCCCGGGCGTCCACGTCGATCTTCTGCGACAGGTCACCCCGCGCCACGGCCGTCGTCACCTGGGCGATCTGACGCACCTGGGAGGTGAGGTTGCCGGCCATGAAGTTGACGGAGTCGGTGAGCTCCTTCCACGTCCCGGAGACACCGTCGACGCGCGCCTGGCCCCCGAGCCGGCCCTCCGTGCCCACGTCGCGCGCCATCCGGGTCACCTGGTCGGCGAAGTTGGACAGCTGCGCCACCATCGTGTTGACGGTGTTCTTCAGCTCCAGCATCTCGCCGGCCACGTCGACCGTGACCTTCTGCGAGAGATCGCCGTTGGCCACGGCCGTCGTCACCTGTGCGATGTCGCGCACCTGGCCGGTGAGGTTGCGGAAGGCGGTGTTCACCGAGTCGGTGAGGTCCTTCCACGTCCCCGCAGCCCCGGGGACCTCGGCCTGTCCGCCGAGCCGGCCCTCGACGCCGACCTCCCGGGCGACCCGGGTCACCTCCGAACCGAAGGCCTGGAGCTGGTCCACCATCGTGTTGACGGTGTTCTTCAGCTCCAGCATCTCGCCGGCCACGTCGACCGTGACCTTCTGCGTCATGTCACCGCTGGCCACCGCGGTGGTCACCTGCGCGATGTCACGCACCTGGGTCGTCAGGTTCCGGAAGACCGTGTTGACCGAGTCGGTGAGGTCCTTCCAGGTGCCGGCGGCGCCGGGCACCTGCGCCTGCCCGCCGAGCAGACCCTCGCCGCCGACCTCGCTCGCCACGCGCGTCACCTCGTCGGCGAAGGTGCGCAGCGTCTCGGTCATCTGGTTGATCGTCTCGGCGAGCTGAGCGACCTCGCCGCGGGCGCTGACCGTGACCTTCTGCGACAGATCGCCGTTGGCGACGGCCGTCGTCACCTCGGCGATACCGCGTACCTGGGACGTGAGGTTCCCGGCCATCGTGTTGACGGAGTCGGTCAGGTCCTTCCAGACCCCGGCCACCCCCGGCACGGTCGCCTGTCCGCCCAGCTCGCCCTCGGTGCCCACCTCACGGGCGACCCGGGTCACCTCCGAGGAGAACGACGACAGCTGGTCGACCATCGTGTTGACGGTGTTCTTGAGCTGGAGCATCTCACCGGCCACGTGGACGGTGACCTTGCGGGAGAGATCCCCCTTGGCCACCGCCGTCGTCACCAGGGCGATGTCACGCACCTGGGCGGTCAGCCGGTAGGCCATGGTGTTCACGGAGTCGGTGAGGTCTTTCCACGACCCGGACATGCCACGCACCTGGGCCTGACCGCCGAGCTTGCCCTCGGTACCGACCTCGACGGCGACCCGGGTCACCTGCTCGGTGAACGCGGAGAGCTGGTCGACCAGGTTGTTGACCGTACGGGCGACCTTCAGGAACTCCCCCCGCAGCGGGCGCACCGTCTCGTCGGCCGCGTGGGTGCGCAGCTCCATCCGTTGGTCGAGATCACCGTCGGCGACCGCGGAGAGCACCCGCCCGACCTCGGAGACGGGTCGCGCCAGATCGTCCACGAGCTCGTTGGACGCGTCGATGGCCGCCGCCCACGAGCCCTCGCAGGCCCCGGTCTCCAGGCGCTCGGTGAGCTTCCCCTCCCGCCCGACCACTCGCCGCACACGGGCGAGCTCGCCCGTCAGGTGCAGATTACGGTCGGCCACCTCGTTGAAGACCGCCGCGATCTCCGTGAGCACGCCGTCACCGGAGACGGTGAGCCGCCTGCGGAAGTTGCCGTCACGCATCGCCACGAGGGCCGCGAGCAGTCTGTTCAGAGCTGCCGCGTCCACATCGATGGTCCCATTGCGCTGCTTTTTCACGGGCTGCCCGCCTTTTGTACGCGTTCCTGAACCCCGCGCCGCCACGCCAGACTCCACCGTGTCCCTCCCGCAGGGGTTGACCGTATCGCTCGGGCCGTTTTCGGAAGCTTGCCCAGTTCCACTTTGGCTCACCGCCACAGCACACCGTCGACGGGTGACTATGCGGCCGTCAAATCGTTGAAACGTACCAGGCCGAAACCGGCGTGCGGAGAAAGTCCCAGGGTCGTCCCACTTCCCTCACGGGGAGGACCAAAATCGTACGCCCGGCGCACACCCGGCGGGCGGTCCGCGCGCCCGAGTCCGCCCTCGTGTACACGGGACACCGGACGAGCGTCTAGCCTGGCAGGCGAATCGAAGCGGCGAGAAACGGGCACAGGACTCGGGGAAGCGACGAGACACCATTATGGGGAGTGCTGTGATCACCGCGCGCGCGGCTGCCACCTTCGATCCGGTCGGACGCTCGGTCGCGACCGCTCGCGCGTTCGTACGCGACACCCTTCAGGGGTGGGGTTACGCGGACGTCGTCGACGACGCCGTCGTGCTCACGAGCGAACTCGTGACCAATGCCGTCGTGCATGCGGGGACCGCCGCCGACGTGCTCTGCCTGCGTACCGAGGACGGCGTACGCGTAGAGGTCTCCGACCACTACCCGGAGCGCGAGGTCCCGCTCCAGAGCTCCGGCCTCGACTTCGGCAGCCCGGACCGGGAAGGCGGTCGCGGCCTGCTGCTCTGCGCCGCTCTCGCCACCCGCTGGGGCGTCGAGTACACCCCGACGCACAAGCACGTCTGGTTCCAGCTCGATCTTCCCGAACGTCCCGTGGGTGTCCGCTCGGCGAGCCCGGTGCTGCCGACCGCGCTCCTTCCCGTCGCGGAACAGCGGGTACGGGTGGCCGTCGTCCAGACCGACGGCTCGGGTGCCATCGCCTCGTGGAACGAGGACGCCTCCTTCCTCTTCGGGCACGCGGCGGAGCAGGTAGAGGGCAAGCAGCTCACCGACTTCGTGGCGTGGCCGCACACCCCGGGCACGAGCACGGGCATCGCCGACGCGCTGCGTCTCTCCCGGTGGGAGGGCAGCTACGGCATCCGCGGCGCGGACGGCCGTGTCATCCCCGTCTACGCCTCGCACCTCAGAGTCCGTGACACTCAGGGCGAGCCGTCCACCGTCTGTCTCCTCGTGCGCGACTACGAACGAGCCGTGCTCCAGAGCCCGGTGCGCGCCCCCGTCTCCGACACCTCTGCCGAGAACCGCAGTACGGACCCCTTCGAGATCTTCATCGGCTCCCCCGCCCCCGACGACCTCGACGGACTGCTGCAGCGCACGGTCGAGCGCGCCCGCGACATGCTGGACGCCGACGCGGCGTTCCTGCTGCTCGCCACCGACGACGAGACGGAGCTGGAGGTCCGCGCGACGACGGGCCTCCCCTCCGCCCGCCAGCGCTTCGCTCGCGTTCCCGTGGAGGCGGGCACGGGGCGTTACGGTTCCGCGCGCATGCCCGCCGTCCATGAAGACCTCACCGTCGTGCCGGGCGCCGTACCCCTGCTGAGCGACACGGGAATGCGCTCGGTCGTCACGGTGCCGCTCAAGGTCGAAGGCCGGCTCACCGGCTCCCTGGGCGTCTCCGCGGAGGCACCGGGCCGGTACTCCAACGAAGAGGCACTCCGGCTGCAGTTCGCCGCCGACCGCATCGCGCTCGCCGTCGAGTCGGCGCGGCTCGGTGAGCTCGAACGCCTGCGCCGCGGTTCGCTGTCCTTCCTCGTCGAGGCCTCCGACCTCCTCGCCGGCACTCTGGACAGGGATCAGACACTGGCTTTGATGGCCCAGATGACAGTTCCCACCCTGGCCACCTGGTGCGCCGTCTACACCATCGCGGACCAGTCGTCGGAGCCCTTCCTCTCGTACGTCCTCCACGAGGACGAGGAGCTCATCGACGGCTTGAAGGCGCTGCTGTCCTCGATCAATCCGCCCGATCCCGTCCCGGCCCCCGGGGCCCGCATCTGGCCGGCTCCCACGGAGGCGGGTCACGCGGCCGCCATGCGCACGTCCAAGCGCACCCTGGGCCGGGACGCCCCGCTGAGCATGGGCGCGGCCGCCCGCACCACGCTGGCCACAGCCGCGGCTGTCGGCGGCGAGACCGTGGTTCTGCCGCTCGTCGCGAGGAACCGCGTCATCGGCATGCTGACGCTCGGCAAGCCGTCCGACGAGCACTTCCGCCAGGAGATCCTGGAACTGGCCGAGGACCTGTCCAGGCGGGCCGCTCTGGCCCTCGACAACGCCCGCCTGTACTCGGAGCGCATGGCCATCAGCCAGTCCCTCCAGCGCAGCCTCCTGCCGCCCGGCCTGCCCGATGTACCCAACGTCGAGATCGAGGTCATCTACCGGGCCGCGGGCGAGGGCAACGAGGTCGGCGGCGACTTCTACGACGTCTTTCCCATCCGCGACGGCGCCTACGGGTTCGCCATCGGCGACGTCTGCGGCACGGGTCCGGAGGCCGCGGCCGTCACGGGGCTCGCGCGGCACGCCCTGCGACTGCTCGCCCGCGAGGGCTTCGGCGGACCTGCGGTACTGGAGCGGCTGAACGCGGCCATCCTGGACGAGGGTGCCCGCAGCCGCTTCCTCACGCTGCTCTACGGCGAGCTGTGGCCCCAGGAGGACGGCAGCGCCCTCCTGAAAGTCGTGTGCGCCGGCCACCCGCTCCCCCTGCGCCTTCGCCAGGACGGCTCCGTGGAGGCGGCGGCCGAACCGCAGCCCCTGCTGGGGGTCATCGAGGACCTCGAACTCTACGAGGAGGAGGTCACGCTCGCCCCCGGCGACGTGCTCCTGTGCGTGACCGACGGGGTCACCGAACGCCGCGAGGGGACCCGCATGCTGGGCGACGACGGCCTGGCCGAGGTCCTCGCCACATGTACGGGCCTGACGGCGGGCGCCGTGGCCGGACGCATCCTGCGGGCGGTCGAGCGCTTCGCCGCGGAGCCCGCCTCCGATGACATGGCGATCCTGGCCATGCGTGTCCCGGAGCCGCAGAACTAGGTGTGTGGCGCGTAGGGGCCCGGCAACTCCCGCGATGCGGCGGGCCCCTTGTCTCCTCGCGGTCGAGGGGCGCCCCGCCCGATCCGATCAGCCGGCGTCCCCCGTCGCCCCGTCCGTCCGTTCCCTCAGGAAGTCCGCGTGACCGTTGTGCCGGGCGTACTCCTGGATGAGCAGTACGTAGACCCAGCGCAGGCTGAGCGAGACTCCCCGGGGCGACACGAACGTCTCGTCGAGGCCGCGCCCGGCGGCCGCCGCGTCGCACAGGCGAAGCTCGGTCCGGAAGCATTCGAATGCCTGAGCCGCATCCGCCACCCCGACTCCGTCCAGCCCTTCGTTTCCGTCCTCCGGGCCTGTGAAGACGTCGCCGAGAGCCTCGCCCGCGAGACTCCTCCGGAACCACCAGCGCTCGACCTCCGCCATGTGACGGACGAGGCCGAGGAGAGTGAGCGTGGATGGCTTGACGGTTGTCCTGGCCAGCTGCGCGGCCTCAAGCCCGGCGCATTTGGCCATGAGCGTCTCCCGGTGCCACTGCAGCCAGCCTTCCAGCATCTGACGTTCGGGGACGGTTCCCAGATTCCCGAGCTCCACGGTCCGGACGACGGGCGCTGCTGTCCATGCCATGCACCCACCCTGCCCCTCGTGACGGGCAGGTTCAAGGAAGGGAGCCGGCTCGGGCCTGGCACCCTGCCACCATGGCCATTCCCTCGCCCGACGGCGCCTATTCCCTCACGACCATGTGCTCCGTGCCCGACGATCCTGTCTTGGGGACACGAAAAAGGCCCCCGCCAGTGGCGGGGGCCTTTTCTTTGCCGAGCCCCAATGCGGAATCGAACCGCAGACCTTCTCCTTACCATGGAGACGCTCTACCGACTGAGCTATTGGGGCCTGCTGCCTTGCGGCAACGAGCTAAAGCATACCCCGAACGAGGGGGTGTTCAAAACCGTCTGACGCGGTGTCTGTCACCGGCGGCTCGCGTGGTGTTGCCTGCTGGACCAGGGTCCTGAGGCCGCGTCGGGCAGCTCAGTTCCGGAGGCGGGGCCGGGCTCGCATCCTGCCGCAGCCGACGTCGGCCACAGGAGCCGAGGGGGTGTGCTGCGCAGGGGGCATCAGCAACGGAAGCCGGCCGGGAACGCAGAAAAGCCCCGTGCCACAAGGGCACGGGGCTTTCCCGGAATAATTGTTCGGCGGCGTCCTACTCTCCCACAGGGTCCCCCCTGCAGTACCATCGGCGCTGAAAGGCTTAGCTTCCGGGTTCGGAATGTAACCGGGCGTTTCCCTAACGCAATGACCACCGAAACACTATGAAATTAACCAACACCGGATGAAAACACGGCCGTTCGTTATTTCAGAACTAACACAGTGGACGCGAGCAACTGAGGACAAGCCCTCGGCCTATTAGTACCAGTCAGCTCCACCCGTTACCGGGCTTCCACATCTGGCCTATCAACCCAGTCGTCTACTGGGAGCCTTAACCACTCAAGGTGGTGGGAATACTCATCTCGAAGCAGGCTTCCCGCTTAGATGCTTTCAGCGGTTATCCTTTCCGAACGTAGCCAACCAGCCATGCCCTTGGCAGGACAACTGGCACACCAGAGGTTCGTCCGTCCCGGTCCTCTCGTACTAGGGACAGCCCTTCTCAATATTCCTACGCGCACAGCGGATAGGGACCGAACTGTCTCACGACGTTCTAAACCCAGCTCGCGTACCGCTTTAATGGGCGAACAGCCCAACCCTTGGGACCGACTCCAGCCCCAGGATGCGACGAGCCGACATCGAGGTGCCAAACCATCCCGTCGATATGGACTCTTGGGGAAGATCAGCCTGTTATCCCCGGGGTACCTTTTATCCGTTGAGCGACAGCGCTTCCACAAGCCACTGCCGGATCACTAGTCCCGACTTTCGTCCCTGCTCGACCCGTCGGTCTCACAGTCAAGCTCCCTTGTGCACTTACACTCAACACCTGATTGCCAACCAGGCTGAGGGAACCTTTGGGCGCCTCCGTTACTCTTTAGGAGGCAACCGCCCCAGTTAAACTACCCATCAGACACTGTCCCTGATCCGGATCACGGACCCAGGTTAGACATCCAGCACGACCAGAGTGGTATTTCAACGGCGACTCCACAACCACTGGCGTGGCTGCTTCAAAGTCTCCCACCTATCCTACACAAGCCGAACCGAACACCAATATCAAACTATAGTAAAGGTCCCGGGGTCTTTCCGTCCTGCTGCGCGAAACGAGCATCTTTACTCGTAGTGCAATTTCACCGGGCCTATGGTTGAGACAGTCGAGAAGTCGTTACGCCATTCGTGCAGGTCGGAACTTACCCGACAAGGAATTTCGCTACCTTAGGATGGTTATAGTTACCACCGCCGTTTACTGGCGCTTAAGTTCTCAGCTTCGCACACCCGAAAGTGCACTAACCGGTCCCCTTAACGTTCCAGCACCGGGCAGGCGTCAGTCCGTATACATCGCCTTACGGCTTCGCACGGACCTGTGTTTTTAGTAAACAGTCGCTTCTCGCTGGTCTCTGCGGCCACCCCCAGCTCATGGAGTAAATCCAATCACCAGTGATGGCCCCCCTTCTCCCGAAGTTACGGGGGCATTTTGCCGAGTTCCTTAACCATAGTTCACCCGAACGCCTCGGTATTCTCTACCTGACTACCTGAGTCGGTTTAGGGTACGGGCCGCCATGAAACTCGCTAGAGGCTTTTCTCGACAGCATAGGATCATCCACTTCACCACAATCGGCTCGGCATCAGGTCTCAGCCTTAATGTGTGACGGATTTGCCTACCACACGGCCTACACCCTTACCCCGGGAACAACCATCGCCCGGGTTGGACTACCTTCCTGCGTCACCCCATCGCTTACCTAGTACAAGTCTGGTTCGTCGGCTCCACCACTACCCTCAACTCCGAAGAGATCGGGCCGGCTTCACGGACTTAGCATCGCCTGATTCAGTATTGGGCGTTTCAAAGCGGGTACCGGAATATCAACCGGTTGTCCATCGACTACGCCTGTCGGCCTCGCCTTAGGTCCCGACTTACCCTGGGCAGATCAGCTTGACCCAGGAACCCTTAGTCAATCGGCGCACACGTTTCTCACGTGTGTATCGCTACTCATGCCTGCATTCTCACTCGTGAACCGTCCACAACTCGCTTCCGCGGCTGCTTCACCCGGCACACGACGCTCCCCTACCCATCCACACAGGCGTTGGCCCTATATGTGTGAATGACACGACTTCGGCGGTACGCTTGAGCCCCGCTACATTGTCGGCGCGGAATCACTTGACCAGTGAGCTATTACGCACTCTTTCAAGGGTGGCTGCTTCTAAGCCAACCTCCTGGTTGTCTCTGCGACTCCACATCCTTTCCCACTTAGCGTACGCTTAGGGGCCTTAGTCGATGCTCTGGGCTGTTTCCCTCTCGACCATGGAGCTTATCCCCCACAGTCTCACTGCCGTGCTCTCACTTACCGGCATTCGGAGTTTGGCTAAGGTCAGTAACCCGGTAGGGCCCATCGCCTATCCAGTGCTCTACCTCCGGCAAGAAACACACGACGCTGCACCTAAATGCATTTCGGGGAGAACCAGCTATCACGGAGTTTGATTGGCCTTTCACCCCTAACCACAGGTCATCCCCCAGGTTTTCAACCCTGGTGGGTTCGGTCCTCCACGAAGTCTTACCTCCGCTTCAACCTGCCCATGGCTAGATCACTCCGCTTCGGGTCTAGAGCGTGCAACTCAATCGCCCTATTCGGACTCGCTTTCGCTACGGCTTCCCCACACGGGTTAACCTCGCTACACACCGCTAACTCGCAGGCTCATTCTTCAAAAGGCACGCAGTCACGACGCACCGAGCAAGCTCGATGCGCGACGCTCCCACGGCTTGTAGGCACACGGTTTCAGGTACTATTTCACTCCGCTCCCGCGGTACTTTTCACCATTCCCTCACGGTACTATCCGCTATCGGTCACCAGGGAATATTTAGGCTTAGCGGGTGGTCCCGCCAGATTCACACGGGATTTCTCGGGCCCCGTGCTACTTGGGTGTCTCTCAAACGAGCCGTTGATGTTTCAGCTACGGGGGTCTTACCCTCTACGCCGGACCTTTCGCATGTCCTTCGCCTACACCAACGGTTTCTGACTCGTCTCACAGTCGGCAGACTATGAAAGAGAGATCCCACAACCCCGCATGCGCAACCCCTGCCGGGTATCACACGCATACGGTTTGGCCTCATCCAGTTTCGCTCGCCACTACTCCCGGAATCACGGTTGTTTTCTCTTCCTGCGGGTACTGAGATGTTTCACTTCCCCGCGTTCCCTCCACACTGCCTATGTGTTCAGCAGCGGGTGACAGCCCATGACGACTGCCGGGTTTCCCCATTCGGAAACCCCCGGATCAAAGCTTGGTTGACAGCTCCCCGGGGACTATCGTGGCCTCCCACGTCCTTCATCGGTTCCTGGTGCCAAGGCATCCACCGTGCGCCCTTAAAAACTTGGCCACAGATGCTCGCGTCCACTGTGCAGTTCTCAAACAACGACCAGCCACCCATCACCCCACCCTTACAGGTGAGTGCACTGGGGCCGGCAACCGAAGGCAGCCTCACGGCCATACCTTCAGATACCCAACAGCGTGCCCGACCCGACCGATCACCCACCACGTTCCACGCCGAAGCAGTACTTGCAGTGATCAACCAGCCGTGCCGAATAGTCAACGTTCCACCCATGAGCTAACCACCGTCGAACATTTGCCGACGTAGTGGCTCTGGATTCCTTGCGGAATCTAGATGCTCCTTAGAAAGGAGGTGATCCAGCCGCACCTTCCGGTACGGCTACCTTGTTACGACTTCGTCCCAATCGCCAGTCCCACCTTCGACAGCTCCCTCCCACAAGGGGTTGGGCCACCGGCTTCGGGTGTTACCGACTTTCGTGACGTGACGGGCGGTGTGTACAAGGCCCGGGAACGTATTCACCGCAGCAATGCTGATCTGCGATTACTAGCAACTCCGACTTCATGGGGTCGAGTTGCAGACCCCAATCCGAACTGAGACCGGCTTTTTGAGATTCGCTCCGCCTCGCGGCATCGCAGCTCATTGTACCGGCCATTGTAGCACGTGTGCAGCCCAAGACATAAGGGGCATGATGACTTGACGTCGTCCCCACCTTCCTCCGAGTTGACCCCGGCAGTCTCCTGTGAGTCCCCATCACCCCGAAGGGCATGCTGGCAACACAGAACAAGGGTTGCGCTCGTTGCGGGACTTAACCCAACATCTCACGACACGAGCTGACGACAGCCATGCACCACCTGTATACCGACCACAAGGGGGGCACCATCTCTGATGCTTTCCGGTATATGTCAAGCCTTGGTAAGGTTCTTCGCGTTGCGTCGAATTAAGCCACATGCTCCGCTGCTTGTGCGGGCCCCCGTCAATTCCTTTGAGTTTTAGCCTTGCGGCCGTACTCCCCAGGCGGGGAACTTAATGCGTTAGCTGCGGCACCGACGACGTGGAATGTCGCCAACACCTAGTTCCCAACGTTTACGGCGTGGACTACCAGGGTATCTAATCCTGTTCGCTCCCCACGCTTTCGCTCCTCAGCGTCAGTAATGGCCCAGAGATCCGCCTTCGCCACCGGTGTTCCTCCTGATATCTGCGCATTTCACCGCTACACCAGGAATTCCGATCTCCCCTACCACACTCTAGCTAGCCCGTATCGAATGCAGACTCGGGGTTAAGCCCCGAGCTTTCACATCCGACGTGACAAGCCGCCTACGAGCTCTTTACGCCCAATAATTCCGGACAACGCTTGCGCCCTACGTATTACCGCGGCTGCTGGCACGTAGTTAGCCGGCGCTTCTTCTGCAGGTACCGTCACTTTCGCTTCTTCCCTGCTGAAAGAGGTTTACAACCCGAAGGCCGTCATCCCTCACGCGGCGTCGCTGCATCAGGCTTTCGCCCATTGTGCAATATTCCCCACTGCTGCCTCCCGTAGGAGTCTGGGCCGTGTCTCAGTCCCAGTGTGGCCGGTCGCCCTCTCAGGCCGGCTACCCGTCGTCGCCTTGGTAGGCCATTACCCCACCAACAAGCTGATAGGCCGCGGGCTCATCCTTCACCGCCGGAGCTTTTAACCCCGCCCCATGAGGGACAGAGTGTTATCCGGTATTAGACCCCGTTTCCAGGGCTTGTCCCAGAGTGAAGGGCAGATTGCCCACGTGTTACTCACCCGTTCGCCACTAATCCACCCCGAAAGGCTTCATCGTTCGACTTGCATGTGTTAAGCACGCCGCCAGCGTTCGTCCTGAGCCAGGATCAAACTCTCCGTGAATGTTTTCCCGTAATCGGGATCACAACACGAGAGCGGAACAACCAGGTCGGAATATGACCGGTTGTTCACAGCGTCCTCGCTGTTGTTGCCTACCGGATCCGAAGATCCCGCAGGACTTTTTCAAAGGAACCACCAACCTGCCGAAGCAGGCCGGGGTATCAACATATCTGGCGTTGACTTTTGGCACGCTGTTGAGTTCTCAAGGAACGGACGCTTCCTTCGGTCCCGTTTCACCGGGGCCCTCCGGGCGCTTCCCTTCGTTCTTGCGTTTCCGACTCTATCAGACTCTTTCGTGTCCGATTCCCGGTCGAAGCGGGCTACTGCTTGTTTCGCTTTCCAGTTCTTCGCTTTCGCGTTTCCCTTTCCGGCGGTTCCAACTTTACCAGACTCTTTTTCGTTCCGTTTCCGGTCCGAATTTGATTCCGGCGACCTGTGGAGTGGTCTTTGCCTTTCGGCGATCCCGACTTTAGCAGAAGTTCTGAGTCGGGATTTCCCGCCTCCTCGAAGGGCTCCCGCGCACATACGTGCGCGGGGTGCTTCCCGTTCAGGCGGAATGGCAAACGTACTGGAGCGGGCCGCCCCGATGCAAATCGGGGCGGCCCGCTCCTCGTCGGCCGCAGGTGACGGCCTCCGACGGTCAGACCTCGACGACGACCGGAAGGATCATCGGGCGCCGGCGATAGGTGTCCGACACCCACTTGCCGACCGTGCGGCGGATCAGCTGCTGGAGCTGGTGCGGTTCCATCACTCCGTCCTGGGCCGACTTGTTGAGCGCCTCCTCGACCTTCGGCACCACCGCTCCGAAGGCGGAGTCGTCGATACCGGAGCCTCGGGCCTGGATGTGCGGGCCACCCACGATCTTGCCGGACGAGCTGTCGACCACGATGAAGACCGAGATGATCCCCTCGTCGCCGAGGATGCGGCGGTCCTTGAGGGACGTCTCCGTGACGTCGCCGACGGAAAGGCCGTCGACGTACACGTAGCCGGCCTGGACCTTGCCGACGATCTTCGCCTTGCCGTCGACGAGGTCGACGACGACGCCGTCCTCGGCGATGACGATGTGGTCCTTCGGCACGCCGGTCAGCGCACCGAGTTCGGCGTTGGCCCTGAGGTGACGCCATTCACCGTGGACCGGCATCAGGTTCTTCGGCTTGCAGATGTTGTAGAAGTACAGCAGTTCGCCGGCCGAGGCGTGGCCCGAGACGTGGACCTTGGCGTTGCCCTTGTGGACGACGTTCGCGCCCCAGCGGGTCAGGCCGTTGATCACGCGGTAGACCGCGTTCTCGTTGCCCGGGATCAGGGACGACGCCAGGATCACGGTGTCGCCCGGGACGATCCGGATCTGGTGGTCGCGGTTGGCCATGCGCGACAGCGCGGCCATCGGCTCACCCTGGGAACCGGTGCAGACGAGCACGACCTCGTCGTCCGGCAGGTCGTCGAGTGTCTTGACGTCGACGACCAGACCCGCGGGAACCTTCAGGTAGCCCAGGTCACGGGCGATGCCCATGTTGCGGACCATGGACCGGCCGACGAACGCGACCCTGCGGCCGTACTCGTGGGCGGCGTCCAGGATCTGCTGGATGCGGTGCACGTGACTGGCGAAGCTCGCGACGATGATGCGCTTCTGGGCGTTGGCGAACACCGTGCGCAGGACGTTGGAGATGTCCCGCTCGGGCGGAACGAATCCGGGGACCTCGGCGTTCGTCGAGTCGGAGAGCAGCAGGTCGATGCCCTCCTCGCTCAGCCTCGCGAAGGCGTGCAGGTCGGTGAGACGGCCGTCCAGCGGAAGCTGGTCCATCTTGAAGTCACCGGTCGCGACGGCCAGGCCCGCGGGGGTCCGGATGGCGACGGCCAGAGCGTCCGGGATGGAGTGGTTGACAGCGATGAACTCGCAGTCGAACACGCCGAGGCGCTCGCGCTGCCCCTCCGCCACCTCCAGGGTGTACGGACGGATCCGGTGCTCCTGGAGCTTGGCCTCGATGAGGGCGAGGGTCAGCTTCGAGCCGATCAGCGGGATGTCCGGCTTCAGGCGGAGCAGATAGGGCACGCCACCGATGTGGTCCTCGTGGCCGTGCGTGAGGACGATGCCCTCGATGTCGTCCAGGCGGTCCCGGATCGTGGTGAAGTCCGGCAGGATCAGGTCGATGCCGGGCTGCTCCTCCTCCGGGAAGAGCACACCGCAGTCGACGATGAGCAGACGGCCGCCGTATTCGAAGACCGTCATGTTGCGGCCGATTTCGCCCAGGCCACCGAGCGGGGTGACCCGCAGGCCGCCCTTCGGGAGCTTCGGCGGGGTACCGAGTTCGGGATGCGGATGACTCAAAAGACTCTCCTTACCACGCACGCCACGTACCGCTGAGGGCACGTGGCGCGCATGTCATTCGTGCACTTGCTGTTGTCAGGTGGTGTTTCCGTCGCGAGTTTCCCCGCGTATTCAGTTGTGAAGTCCGTGGTTAGAGCTGTACCCCGCCGGCTGCCAGATCGATCTTGAGCTGGGCCGTCTCCTGCGCCGAGAGTTCCACGAGCGGGAGGCGGAGCGGTCCGGCGGGCAGGCCCTGCAGGGTGAGCGCCGCCTTGGTGGTGATCACGCCCTGGGTGCGGAACATGCCGGTGAAGACGGGGAGCAGCTTCTGGTGGATCTCGGTGGCCTTCTGCACGTCGCCGCCGAGGTGGGCCTCGATGAGCGCGCGCAGCTCGGGGGTGACGACGTGGCCCACGACGGACACGAATCCGCAGGCGCCGACCGAGAGCAGCGGCAGGTTGAGCATGTCGTCGCCGGAGTACCAGGCGAGGCCGGACTGGGCGATGGCCCAGCTGGAGCGGCCCAGGTCGCCCTTGGCGTCCTTGTTCGCGACGATCCGGGGGTGCTCGGCGAGCCGGACGAGTGTCTCCGTGTCGATCGGCACACCGCTGCGGCCGGGAATGTCGTACAGCATCACCGGGAGTCCGGTGGAGTCCGCGATGACGTTGAAGTGCCGCAGGAGGCCTTCCTGCGGCGGCTTGTTGTAGTAGGGGGTGACCGCGAGGAGACCGTGGGCGCCCGCCCGCTCGGCGGCCTGGGCCAGCTCGATGCTGTGCCGGGTGTCGTTGGTGCCGACACCCGCGACGACATGTGCCCGGTCTCCGACGGCTTCGAGGACAGCCCTGACGAGCTGGTCTTTCTCCGCGTCGCTGGTGGTCGGGGACTCGCCCGTGGTGCCGTTGATGATCAGGCCGTCGTTGCCTGCGTCCACCAGGTGGGCGGCGAGCCGCTGGGCGCCGTCGATGTCGAGTGCGCCGTCCGCCGTGAAGGGCGTGACCATAGCGGTGAGGACCCGCCCGAAGGGGGTCTGCGGAGTGGAGATCGGAGCCATGGGTAACACGCTACTCGTTGGTCGGAGCGCCGCGCCCCCTCGGGGGGACGGGGAAGAGGAGCCCGGCACTGCCTGCTCGGGGGTTCAAGCAGTGCCGGGTCCGTTTGATCAGCCTAGATGAACTTCACGAAACGTCGCAATACGGACACCGCTTACGGGGCTACACGTCCGTTTTTGTTGAAAGCGGCATGAGTGAGCGGCATGAGGGTCTGCCAGTGCTGTTCCATCTGTTCGCCGACCATCTCGATCTCGCGCTGCGGGAAGGACGGGACCTTCGCCAGTTCGTGCTGCGTCCGCAGTCCGAGGAAGTGCATCAGCGAGCGGGCGTTGCAGGTGGCGTACATCGTCGAGAACAGGCCGACGGGCAGCACAGCGCGGGCGACCTCGCGGGCGACCCCGGCGGCGAGCATCTCCTGGTAGGCGTCGTACGCCTGGCGGTAGGAGTCCTCCATGGCTCGGCTCGTGAGCTCGTGCTGTTCCGGCGTTCCCTCGACGAACTCGTACTTGCCGGGACGGCCCTGCTGGACGAGCTTGCGGGACTCCCCCGGGACGTAGAAGACCGGCTCGAGCTCCCTGTACCGGCCCGATTCCTCGTTGTAGGACCAGCCCACGCGGTGCCTCATGAACTCGCGGAACACGAAGATCGGGGCACTGATGAAGAAAGTCATCGAGTTGTGCTCGAACGGGCTGCCGTGCCGGTCCCGCATGAGGTAATTGATGAGACCCTTGGAGCGCTCGGGGTCCTTCGTGACCTCTTCCAGGGACTGCTCACCGGCCGTCGACACACGGGCCGCGAACAGCACGTCGGAGTCGCTTGCGGCGGATTTCACCAGGTCAACGGTGACATCGCTGCGGAAGTGGGCCTTGGTGGGCTCGGGGGTGTCGGTCACCGGCGGGGGTCCTTCCCATTGCGTCGCTCGGGGCGGCATCCACTCTACGGGGCGCCGGCCGGGCCCCCGTCAGCGGGAATTCCCGCACCTGTTCGGCGATTCGGGGCACCGATCGGGCCTTCCGTACGTCTGACTCATCAGCAGCACCCGTCACAGAGTTCAAGGAGAGTTTCCTCATGTTCCGCCGGCGTGAATCCGTCCCGTTCTCGTTCGTCGCCGACGCCGACCGGTTCCGCAGTAACGTCACGCCTCCTCCCCGTCGGCGTCCGAGCGCCTCGCAGCTGGCGAGCCGTTCGCTCGTCGGGCTGACCCTGATCGCCGGATTCGCCGGGTCGCTGCTCTTCGGACTGCCCGCGCTGGACACCGACAGCACCCGTTCGCACAGCCAGACGTCCGAGGCGTCGCAGCACCGCTGACCCGTACGGGCCCCCTGGGGTGGTCGGCCTGGGGGCCTCTCGGTAGCCTCACCGGGCACAGCAATCGAGCGTGCTTGTGAGTGAGGATCAGTCGTGCCCCTGCCCTTCCTGACGGCCGACCGCGTATTCGACGCGGACGCAGAGGACATCGCACTGCCGTTCGACGACCATGACAGCTGGCGGCGGCCCTACCGTCCCGGCCCGTGGCGGGTCGCGGCGGCGGCCACCCTCCTGTTGCTCGCGTCCTTCGTGCTGCTCGCCGGCGTGATCATCACGGTGACCGGATCGCTGTCCGGTGCGAGCGTGTGCTTCGCGCTCGCCGGCGTGGTCATCGCGAGCGCGCTGCGCCTGCTGCGTGTGGGCGCCTGGGTGAGCCGGCACGGCGTACGGCGGGTGGGCTTCCTCCGTACGACCACGATCGCGTGGAGCGACGCCTCCGTCGTCCGTACGGTCCAGCAGCCGGTGAGGTGGCTCGGCTTCCCGCGCACCGTCCAGGGCCAGGCCCTGATCGTGGTGCGCCGGGGCGGCGAGACAGCGACGCCGCTGCTGACGGACCACAACGCGGACTTCCTGGCGCGTGCCGAGGCCTTCGAGCGTGCCACCGACACGGTCGAGGCCTGGAGCGACGAGTACCGCACCGGCTGACACCGGACGGTTCGCCCCCACGACAAGCCGGTACGGCGCCGATCAGGCGCGTACCGGCTTGTTTGCGTGCAGGGCGATCGCGCGCTGCATCGCCTTGCGGGCGCGGGGGGTGTCCCTGGCGTCCTGGTACGCCACAGCCAGACGGAACCAGCAGCGCCAGTCGTCCGGACTGTCCTCGGTCTCCTCACGGCGCCTGGTGAACACGGCGTCGGCCGAATCACGGTCGATCCGCCCCGACGGGGTGCGCACGAGCTCGTCGACGGGCAGACCGCCCTCCGCGTCCAGCTCGGCGGCCAGGGCGTTGGCCCTGCGGACGAACTGGGTGTTCTTCCAGAGGAACCAGACACCGATCACCGGCAGGATCAGCACAGCGACCCCGAACGTGACCGTGAGCAGCGTGCCGTGCCGGATGAGCAGGACGCCGCGGCTGCCGGCCAGGACGAAGTAGAAGACCAGGACGGCCGCGGTGACGAGGTAGGTGAGCTTTGCGCGCATGGGGTTGGGCCCAGTCAGTTCAGGTCGAGGAAGTGTTCCAGGCCGAAGGTGAGGCCGGGAGTGGTCACCACACGGCGGGTGCCGAGCAGGATGCCCGGCATGAAGCTGCTGTGGTGGAGCGAGTCGTGGCGAAGGGTGAGGGTCTCGCCCTCGCCGCCCAGCAGGACCTCCTGGTGGGCGAGGAGGCCGCGGAGCCTGACCGAGTGGACCGGTACGCCGTCGACGTCCGCGCCCCGCGCCCCGTCCAGCGCCGTGGCCGTGGCGTCCGGCTGGGGCGCCGCGCCGGCCTTCTCGCGGGCCGCGGCGATGAGCTGGGCGGTACGGGTCGCGGTGCCGGACGGGGCGTCCGCCTTGTTCGGGTGGTGGAGCTCGATCACCTCGACGGACTCGAAGTAGCGGGCGGCCTGCTCCGCGAACTTCATCGTGAGCACGGCGCCGATGGAGAAGTTCGGCGCGATGAGCACACCGGTCTCCGGCGATCCGGTGAGCCAGGTGTTCAGCTGCGCGAGCCGTTCGTCGGTCCAGCCGGTGGTGCCGACCACCGCGTGGATGCCGTGCCGGACGCAGAAGTCGAGGTTCTCCATCACCGACGCCGGTGTGGTGAGCTCGACGACGGCCTGGGCGCCGGTCTCGGTGAGGGTCTCCAGCGTGTCACCGCGGCCGAGGGCGGCCACCAGCTCCATGTCGTCAGCGGCCTCGACGGCTCGCACCGCCTCGGACCCGATGCGTCCCTTGGCGCCGAGAACGGCCACGCGCAGCTTGCTCATGTGTTCTTTCCTTACGGGGTGGTGAGAGAGACCGCTTCCTGGAGGCGGTCGGCCTGCTTGTCCTTCAGCGGGCCGATGACCGAGAGCGAGGGCCGCTGTCCGAGGACGTCCGCCGCGACGGCCCGGACCTCGTCGGGGGTGACCGCCGCGATCTTGGCCAGCATGTCATCGACGGACATCTGTTCGCCCCAGCAGAGCTCGCTCTTGCCGATGCGGTTCATGAGCGCGCCGGTGTCCTCCAGGCCCAGGACCGTGGAACCCGCGAGCTGTCCGACCGCTCGGGCGATCTCGTCGTCACCGAGGCCGTCCGTCGCCGCGCGGTCGAGCTCGTCGCGGCAGATCTTGAGTACGTCGTGGACCTGGCTGGGCCGGCAGCCCGCGTACACGCCGAAGAGGCCGCAGTCGGCGAAGCCGGAGGTGTACGAGTACACGCTGTAGGCCAGGCCGCGCTTCTCGCGCACCTCCTGGAAGAGGCGCGAGCTCATGCCGCCGCCGAGTGCCGTGTTCAGGACGCCGAGCGCCCAGCGGCGCTCGTCGGTCCTGGCCAGGCCGGGCATGCCGAGGACGACGTGGGCCTGCTCGGTCTTGCGGTTGAGCAGCTCGACCTTGCCGGCGGCCCGCAGGGTGCGGGAGCCCTCGCGCGGCGCCGTGGGGACGGCGTCGGTGCGGGTGAGGGCGCCTGCCCGCTCGAAGGCCTTCCGGACCTGCCGTACGACGGTGGCGTGGTCCACGTTGCCCGCCGCGGCGACCACCAGGTGCGTGGGGTCGTAGTGCTTCTTGTAGAAGCGGGCGATCTGGCCGCGGTTCAGCGCGTTGATCGTGTCGACGGTGCCGAGGACCGGGCGTCCCAGCGGAGTGTCACCGAGCATGGTGTGCGCGAACAGGTCGTGCACACAGTCGCCCGGGTCGTCCTCCGTCATCGCGATCTCCTCGAGGATGACGCCGCGCTCGGCGTCGACGTCCTCGGGGGTGATCAGCGAGCCGGTCAGCATGTCGCAGACCACGTCGATGGCGAGCGGCAGGTCGGTGTCCAGGACCCGCGCGTAGTAGCAGGTGTACTCCTTCGCCGTGAAGGCGTTCATCTCGCCGCCGACCGCGTCGATCGCGGACGAGATGTCGAGGGCGCTGCGCTTGGCCGTGCCCTTGAAGAGGAGGTGTTCGAGGTAGTGCGTCGCGCCGTTCAGGGTGGGTGTCTCGTCGCGCGAACCGACGTTGGCCCAGATCCCGAAGGTGGCGGAGCGGACGGAGGGCAGTGTCTCGGTGACGACCCGGAGGCCGCCGGGGAGGACCGTGCGGCGGACCGTGCCGATGCCGTTGCTGCCCTTGAGAAGCGTTTGGGTACGGGCGACGGCCCGCCCCTCCTCGGAGGGGCGGGCCGTCGTCACGGAACTACGGGACGTCACTTGTCGGTGTCGTCCTTCTTCTCGTCCTCTTCACCCTCGACGACCGGGATCAGGGAGAGCTTGCCGCGGGAGTCGATCTCCGCGATCTCGACCTGGACCTTGGCGCCGACGCCGAGCACGTCCTCGACGTTCTCCACGCGCTTGCCACCGGCGAGCTTGCGGATCTGCGAGATGTGCAGCAGGCCGTCCTTGCCGGGCATCAGGGAGACGAACGCACCGAAGGTGGTGGTCTTGACGACCGTACCCAGGTAGCGCTCGCCGACCTCCGGCATGGTCGGGTTGGCGATCGCGTTGATCGTGGCGCGGGCGGCCTCGGCCTGCGAGCCCTGCTGGGCACCGATGTAGATGGTGCCGTCGTCCTCGATCGTGATGTCGGCGCCGGTGTCCTCCTGGATCTGGTTGATCATCTTGCCCTTGGGGCCGATGACCTCACCGATCTTGTCCACCGGGATCTTGACCGTGATGATCCGCGGGGCGTTCGGGGACATCTCGTCCGGGACGTCGATGGCCTCGTTCATGACGTCCAGGATGTGCAGACGCGCGTCACGGGCCTGCTTCAGCGCGGCGGCCAGGACCGAGGCGGGGATGCCGTCGAGCTTGGTGTCGAGCTGGAGCGCGGTCACGAACTGCTTGGTGCCGGCGACCTTGAAGTCCATGTCACCGAAGGCGTCCTCCGCACCGAGGATGTCGGTGAGGGCGACGTAGTGGGTCTTGCCGTCGATCTCCTCGGAGATCAGGCCCATGGCGATACCGGCGACGGCGGCCTTGAGCGGCACACCGGCGTTCAGCAGGGACATGGTGGAGGCGCAGACCGAGCCCATGGACGTCGAGCCGTTGGAACCCAGCGCCTCGGAGACCTGGCGGATCGCGTAGGGGAACTCCTCGCGCGACGGCAGCACCGGCACGATGGCGCGCTCGGCGAGCGCGCCGTGGCCGATCTCACGGCGCTTCGGCGAGCCCACGCGGCCGGTCTCGCCGACGGAGTACGGCGGGAAGTTGTAGTTGTGCATGTAGCGCTTGCGGGTCACCGGGGAGAGGGTGTCCAGCTGCTGCTCCATGCGGAGCATGTTGAGGGTGGTGACGCCCAGGATCTGGGTCTCGCCACGCTCGAACAGCGCGGAGCCGTGCACGCGCGGGATGGCCTCGACCTCGGCGGCCAGCGTACGGATGTCCGTGACGCCACGGCCGTCGATGCGGACCTTGTCCTTGATGACGCGCTCACGGACCAGCTTCTTGGTCAGCGCGCGGTAGGCACCCGAGATCTCCTTCTCGCGGCCTTCGAACGCCGGGAGCAGCTTCTCGCCGGCGATCTCCTTGATGCGGTCCAGCTCGGCCTCGCGCTCCTGCTTGCCGGCGATGGTGAGCGCCTTGGCGAGCTCGGTGCGGACGGCCTTGGTGAGCGCCTCCAGGACGTCGTCCTGGTAGTCGAGGAAGACCGGGAACTCGCCGGTGGGCTTGGCGGCCTTGGCGGCGAGGTCGGACTGGGCCTTGCAGAGCGCCTTGATGAAGGGCTTCGCGGCTTCCAGACCGGCGGCGACGACCTCTTCGGTCGGCGCCTCGGCGCCGTCCTTGACGAGCTGGATGGTCTTCTCGGTGGCCTCGGCCTCGACCATCATGATCGCGACGTCGCCGTCCTCGAGGACGCGACCGGCGACGACCATGTCGAAGACGGCGTCCTCGAGCTCGGTGTGCGTCGGGAAGGCGACCCACTGGCCCTTGATCAGGGCGACGCGGGTGGCGCCGATCGGGCCGGAGAAGGGCAGGCCCGCCAGGATCGTGGAAGCGGAGGCGGCGTTGATCGCGACCACGTCGTACAGGTGGTCGGGGTTGAGCGCCATGATCGTCTCGACGATCTGGATCTCGTTGCGCAGGCCCTTCTTGAAGGAGGGGCGCAGCGGGCGGTCGATCAGGCGGCACGTGAGGATCGCGTCCTCGGAGGGCCGGCCCTCACGGCGGAAGAAGGAGCCGGGGATCTTGCCGGCCGCGTACTGCCGCTCCTCGACGTCCACCGTGAGGGGGAAGAAGTCGAGCTGGTCCTTGGGCCGCTTGGAAGCGGTGGTGGCCGACAGCACCATGGTGTCGTCGTCCAGGTACGCGACGGCGGAGCCTGCGGCCTGCTTGGCCAGGCGGCCCGTCTCGAAGCGGATGGTGCGGGTGCCGAAGGTACCGTTGTCGATCACGGCTTCGGCGTAGTGGGTCTCGTTCTCCACTAGTGATTTCTCCATACTCGTCGTCTTTCGTCCTGCCGCCCGTGTGGCGGAGGACGGTGCGGAGAAGCGCTCCCCTGTGTGCGGGCCGGTCTTCGATCGAAGCTCCCGGGCGTTGTCCCGGGGGCCACTACCGAGGACCGGCGGCGGCCGTGGGGCGCTTCCCCTCGTCATGGTGTCGTGCGTCCAGGTTACTGATCCAGACCCCGGTCCCGCACGTACAGCAAAGGGAGCGGCCCCCAGGAATGGGGGAACCGCTCCCTCTCACAGCGTCCTTACTTGGCGCCGCCGGCCGCACCGCGGCGGATGCCGAGGCGGTCGACGAGCGCACGGAAGCGCTGGATGTCCTTCTTGGCAAGGTACTGCAGGAGGCGGCGACGCTGGCCGACCAGGATCAGCAGACCACGACGGGAGTGGTGGTCGTGCTTGTGCGTCTTGAGGTGCTCCGTCAGGTCCGAGATCCGGCGGGAGAGCATGGCGACCTGGACCTCGGGGGATCCGGTGTCACCCTCCTTCTGGGCGAACTCGGACATGATCTGCTTCTTCGTAGCGGCGTCGAGCGGCACGCGTACTCCTCTTGATGTTCGATGCGCCCACGAGTGCCCCTGGTCTTGATCTCAGGGGAGCTTCCGTGACTCGGAGGCGAAGGTCCGATGAGCGCAGCCCCCAGGGTGACCCGGAGGCGCGTACACAAACGGCCACCAGTCAGAGTACCAGTCGCCGGGAGCGCCTCCGACGGGCGTCAGCTGGTCATGGCCCTGGCCCGGGCGAAGATGTCGAGCACGGCGAGGCAGAGCGGGACCAGGGAGAGCAGCAGGGCGCTCTCCGTGAGGTCGAGGAGACGGCCCCAGAACGGTGAGAGACCCTTGCGCGGGATGATCAGGCCGATCGCGGTGAGCAGGGCGGCGCCCGCGGCGACGGCGGCCGACAGCCAGATCGTACGGATGTCCAGGGAGCTCCGGTCGCCGTAGCGCACCAGGTCGTACAGCAGGCCGGCCGGCGGGTTCAGCGACAGGCCGAGGACCAGCAGTGCCACGGCGCCGATGCCCGCGACCAGGACGCAGGCGACCTGTGAGGTGTAGCGGAAGAGACGGGCGCGCAGCAGCATCGCGAGTCCCGCGGCAAGGGCGAGTACCTGGCCCCAGACACTGTCGGAGAAGCCGAGGACGGCGGCGGAGCCGACGACGACGGCGGAGCAGCCGCCGACCAGGCCGAGGAGCATCTCGTGGCCGCGGCGCGCCTGGGCGGCGATGCGGTCGGCGTCGACGGGCCCGCCCTGGGTCTCGGGAGCGCCGCCCGGCTCGGCGAAGGGTTCGTCGTAGCCGGCGGGGGCGGTCCGCGGCGAGGCGTAGCCGATGGGCAGGCGGGCGAAGCGTGCGGAGAGGCCGGGCAGGAAGGCGACCAGGCCGAGCGCCACGGGGGCGCAGACGGCGGCGGTCTCGGTGGCGGTGGCCTCGGCGAGGATCGCGACGAAGGTGGCGAGGGTGCCGACGGTGGCGAGGAAGGTCGCCGCCACGAACGGGGCGTCGCCGCTGGGGGTGAGGGCGACCAGGACGACGGAGGCGAGCAGGACGGCGACGCAGCCGAGCAGGAACTGCAGCCGGCCGGGGCCCTGGCCGGCGTCGGCGCCGATGACGCCGGAGCCCGCGATGAGGACGAGGGGCAGGGCTCCGAGCCCGAGGGCGACCGCCGTGGCCCGGTCCGCGTAGACCCGCGCGCGTACGCCCGCGAAGGCGGTCAGCAGCAGGCCGGCGGATCCGGCGATGATGCCCGGCAGGCTGTGCATGTCGTGGCGTACGGGATCGGCGAACCAGAGCACGAAGCCCATCAGGACGAGCAGCAGGACACCGCCCACCAGGCCCGCGCCGCGCAGGAGTTCGTCGCTCCACAGGTGGCGGTCCCGGGTGACGGCGGAGGCGACGGCGTCGGAGACGTCGTCGAAGACGGCGGGCGGCAGTGACTGTGCGAAAGGCCGCAGGCTGAGGAGTTCACCGTCGAGCACCTGTTGCGCGGCGAGGGTGCGGGCACCGTCGAGGACGCTGCCGTCACGGCGCACGAGGTGATAGCCGGTGGGTGTGCCCGCCGCCTGGGTCTGGCCCGTGAGACGCAGTATCTCGGGGTAGACGTCGGCGACGGCGATGTCCTCGGGAAGCGCGACGTCGATCCGGCTGTCGGGTGCCACGACGGTGACGCGGCAGAAACCCGTCGCTGCGGTCGTACTCACGTGTCTGGTCCCCCTGATTCGCGGTTGCGCACAGTGCGCGCGCCACCCTACCGGGAGGGGTCGAGGTGATCTGCACGTAGGATCACCGTCGCGCGGATCCGAGTCCGCAGCAGTCGCAGCCACGGGGGCGTCGGTGCGGACCGGCCGGCCTTCCGCCCGTCCGTATTGAGGGATTGATGTTCCGGTGAGCCAGATCGTCGTGAAACGACCTCCGCGGTCTCTGCCGCCGGAAGTACCCGCTGACGAGTTGACTTTGGAGGCTCCTCCCGAACTGCCCCGCGGGCAGCAGGAGGGCATGCTGATGCAGGTCCTGCCGGTGCTCGGCATGGGCTCGTCGGTCGTCTTCTTCTTCTCTCCGCAGGCACCTCCGTTCATGCGGATCATGGGTGTCCTGATGCTGGTCTCGACGGTCGGCATGGTCGCCGCCCAGATCGTCCGGCACCGTCGCGGTACGCAAGGGCAAATGGGCGATGTCCGTCGTGACTACCTGAAGTACCTCGCCCAGACGCGGCGGACGGTACGCCGTACCGCTCGCGCCCAGCGTGATGTGCAGCTCTATCTGCACCCGGCACCGGAGCAGTTGTGGTCGGTGGTGGCGGAGGGCAGCCGGGTGTGGGAACGGCGCGTCGGGGACAAGGACTTCGCCCAGGTACGGGTCGGCCTCGGGGCGCAGCAGCTGTCGACCCCGCTGATCGCCCCGGACACCGCTCCCGTGGACGAGCTGGAGCCGATGTGCGCGGGCGCGATGCAGCGGTTCCTGGCGG
This sequence comes from Streptomyces sp. NBC_01341, assembly GCF_035946055.1. Taxonomy (NCBI): domain Bacteria; kingdom Bacillati; phylum Actinomycetota; class Actinomycetes; order Kitasatosporales; family Streptomycetaceae; genus Streptomyces; species Streptomyces sp. NBC_01341. The sequence goes on from NZ_CP108364.1 coordinate 2,012,730, forward strand.
TGCACGGGTCGTTGGACGGGCTGCCGATGGCGGTCTCGATGCGCGCCTTCTACCACGTGACGGTGTCGGGACGCCCGGAGTCGGCGCAGTCGACGGCGCGGTCCATCGTGGCGCAGCTGGTGACGCTGCACTCCCCCGAGGACCTGATGGTCGCGGTGGTGGCGGCGCCGGGTGCGGTGGGGCGCTGGGACTGGACGAAGTGGCTGCCGCACACGCAGGTGCCCGGCCAGGTCGACGGGGCGGGCACGAAGCGGCTGTTCGGGGATGACCTGGGCGAGCTGGAGAGCCTGCTCGCGGGCAGGCTGGACGGCCGTCCGCGCTTCGGCCGGGAGAGCAGCCCGGTGCTGGACCAGCCGCACATCGTGGTGGTGCTCGACGGCGGGATGGTGCCGCCGGACTCCCTGTTCGCGGCCGCCGAGGGACTGCAGGGCGTGACCATCGTCGAGGTGGTGCCGGGCGAGCTCGACGAGCCGCGCGGCGGTCTCTCCGTGGTGGTGCGTCCGGGGCTGCTGCGCCTGGAGTCGGGTTCGGGGCTGGCGTACGAGGGGGTGCCGGACAGCATGTCGCCGGAGGCCGCCGAGGCGCTGGCCAGGCAGCTCGCACCGCTGCGCATGGGCGGGGGTGACGACGACGAACCGCTGCTCGCCAACCTGGACTTCACGGATCTGCTGAGTCTCGGCGACGCGGGCTCCGTCGACGTGGGCCGCACCTGGCGGCCGCGCTCGGTGTCGGAGCGGCTGCGGGTGCCGATCGGCGTCGGCGAGGACGGCCGGCCGGTGATGCTGGACCTGAAGGAGGCCGCGCAGGAGGGCATGGGCCCGCACGGGCTGTGTGTCGGCGCGACGGGTTCCGGTAAGTCGGAGCTGCTGCGGACGCTGGTGCTCGGTCTCGCGGTCACGCATTCGTCGGAGACTCTGAACTTCGTGCTCGCGGACTTCAAGGGCGGTGCGACGTTCGCCGGGATGTCGCAGATGCCGCACGTCGCCGCGGTCATCACCAACCTGGCGGACGACCTCACCCTGGTCGACCGCATGGGTGACGCGATCCGCGGTGAGCTGCAGCGCCGGCAGGAGCTGCTGCGATCGGCGGGCAACTACGCGAACATCCACGACTACGAGAAGGCGCGGGCGGCGGGCGCTGCCCTGGAACCGCTGGCATCCCTGGTGCTGGTGATCGACGAGTTCTCCGAACTCCTTACGGCCAAGCCGGACTTCATCGAGATGTTCATCCAGATCGGCCGCATCGGCCGTTCGCTCGGGGTGCATCTGCTACTCGCGTCGCAGCGCCTGGAGGAGGGCAAGCTGCGCGGCCTCGACACGTATCTGTCGTACCGGATCGGCCTGCGGACCTTCTCGGCGGCCGAGTCGCGCACGGCGCTGGGTGTGCCGGACGCGTACCACCTGCCGTCGGTACCGGGTTCGGGCTACCTCAAGTTCGGTACGGAGGAGATGACCCGCTTCAAGGCGGCCTACGTGTCGGGGACCTACCGTACGGGCGGTCCCGCTCTGCCCGTGGGGCAGTTGCCGATCGAACGCCGGCCGGCGGTGTTCAGTGCCGCTCCGGTGCCGGTCGTGTACGCGGCGCCGGACCCGGCACATCTCGCCGCCCGGGCCGCCGCGGACGACGACGCGCTCGCCGACACGGTGCTCGACGTGATCGTGCGCCGGCTGGAGGGGCAGGGCGTGCCGGCCCACCAGGTGTGGCTGCCGCCGCTGGACCGGGCGCCGACGCTGGACCAGCTGCTGCCGGGGCTGGCGCCGACGGAGGAGCGCGGGTTCACCGCGACCGAGTACACCCGGCCCGGCGGACTGACCGTGCCCCTCGGCCTGATCGACAAGCCGTTCGAGCAGCGCCGCGAGGTGCTGTACCGGGACTTCTCCGGCGCGGCCGGACACATGCTGGTGGTGGGCGGTCCGCAGTCGGGCAAGTCCACGATGATGCGGGCCCTGATCTCCTCGTTCGCCCTGACGCACACGCCGCACGAGGTCCAGTTCTACGGGCTGGACTTCGGCGGTGGTGGTCTCGTCTCGCTCGCCGGGCTGCCGCACGTCGGGGGGATGGCGTCGCGGCTGGACCCGGAGCGGGTGCGCCGGACGGTCGCGGAGGTCGGCGGTGTCCTCAACCGCCGCGAGGAGTTCTTCCGCGCCCACTCCATCGACTCGATCGCCACCTACCGGCGCAAGCGCGCCCGGGGTGAGCTCCCCGGCGAGGCCTGGGGCGACGTGTTCCTGGTGATCGACGGCTGGGGCGGTTTCCGCAACGAGTACGAGGGCCTGGAACAGGTCGTCACCGAGATCGCGGCGCGCGGCCTCGGCTACGGCATCCACGTGGTCATCACCGCGGCCCGCTACATGGAGGTGCGGGCGGCGCTGAAGGACCAGATCCTGGGGCGGCTCGAACTGCGGCTCGGCGACGTCATGGACTCCGAGTTCGACCGCAAGGTCGCGGCGAACGTCCCGGCCGGGGTGCCCGGTCGCGGCCAGGTCCCGCAGAAGCTGCACTTCATGGGCGCGCTGCCGCGCATCGACTCCGTCAGCAGCGGCGAGGACCTGTCCGAGGGCACGGCGGCCCTCGTCACCGCGGTGGCGTCGAACTGGGCGGGCCCGGTGGCCCCGTCCGTACGGCTGCTGCCGCGCAAGCTCCCGGCCGACCAGCTGCCCAAGGGCTTCGAGTTCCCCGAGCGGGGCATCGCCATCGGTATCGACGAGACCTCGCTGGAGCCGGTCTTCGTCGACTTCGAGACGGATCCGTTCTTCCTGGTCTTCGGCGAGAGCGAGTCCGGCAAGACCAACCTGCTGCGGCTGATCGCCAAGCAGATCGGGGAGCGCTACTCCCCCGACGAGGCGAAGATCGTGGTCGGCGACTACCGCCGGGCGCTGCTCGGCGCCCTGCCGGAGTCCCATCTGCTGGAGTACGCGCCGATGGCGAGTGCCATGCAGATGCACATGGAGGCACTCGCCGGGGTGTTCGCCCGCCGTCAGCCGCCGACCGACGTGACGCCACAGCAGTTGCGGGACCGCAGTTGGTGGTCGGGCCCGCAGATCTTCATCATCGTCGACGACTACGACCTGGTCGCCACGAACGCGGGCAATCCGCTGGCGCCGCTCGCGGAGTACCTGCCGTTCGCCCGTGACACGGGGGTCAGGTTCATCATCGCGCGGAACTCCGCGGGTGCCTCGCGGGCCATGTACGAGGGCTTCATGCAGCGCATCAAGGAACTGGGCGCGCAGGGGGTGGTGTTGTCGGGCGACCCGTCGGAGGGCGACCTGATCGGTTCGGTGCGCGGTCACACGATGCCGGCCGGACGCGGGTACTTCGCGTCGCGCCGGCGCGGGACACCGCTGGTGCAGACGGGCCGGCTGCCCGAGCAGCACTGAGCAGGACGGCCCGGTACGGCAGGAAGGCCCCCCGCGCGGGCGCGGGGGGTCCTTCGTGCGAACGCCGCGCGGCGCCGTAGCTGTCGTCGCGCGCCCGCCAGGGATTGCGGGACAGCCTTAGCCGACGGCGGGCGCGGGCGCATCTAATTCGGCTCCTTGCCCTGGCGATCCGCCGTCCGGGGATAATCGGTGCGCGGGCCCGGGACGTGGAACGGCCCGCGGGAGCGCGCTCCGTCGCGGAACAGGGAAAGGCGTCTGATGGGCACCCAGCAGGAGAAGGACGAGCTGTACGCACTCGACATCTCGGGGGTCGAGTGGCTGAGCGCCCCCGGGACGGAGGAGGCGGAGGAACGGGTCGAGATCGCGCATCTGCCGGGCGGGGCCGTGGCGATGCGGTCCTCGCTCGACCCGGAGACGGTGCTGCGCTACACGGAGGCCGAGTGGCGTGCCTTCGTACTGGGCGCGCGGGACGGCGAGTTCGACCTGAAGTAGGCGTGGTCCCCGCCGGGCTCGCGCGGGGCGGCGGGCGGACGGAAGAGGGGCACGGCCCGTCGGGCGTGCCCCTCTTCCGGTGACCGGCCCCGGCTCGGGTCAGTACGCCTCGGTGAACAGGCGCGAGGCCTTGACGTCCGTCGAGCGGTAGCTGTCCTTGCCGCTCTCGATGATCTTGGCGACGTGCTCCAGCCGGTCCTTCATGTGGTCGGCCTTGCCCTTGTACTGCTTCTGCAGGCCGACGTACCCGGCGTGGGCGTCACCGTCCCAGGTGTCGGTGACGACCTTGAGGGCGGCGTCCATCTCCTCGAGGTCCTTGATGATGTTGCGCGAGACGACGCGGAGGCGGTTCGCCATCTCCTGGACGCTCTCGTACCTGACCTTGGTGTTCGGATCTCCGGCCATCTGTCTGCTCCTCGGATGTCGACGTGTAGAAGGTGGTGCTGCGGCGGCGGCCGGGCTCAGAGGTTGTTGAGTCCGGAGGTGTTCGACGAGGAAGCGGGCTCCTTCACGGCGTTGAAGGCCGCGCGGACCTCGTCGTCGTTCGCGTTGGAGAGGTTCTTCGTCTGGCCCACACCGTCGAGGAGCACGTTCAGGAGCCGACGGATGTCGTCGTGGTCCTCGTTGATCACGATCTGTGCGGATGTGAATCCACCGGCGCCGACGCCGGTCCACCCGGCACTGACGGTCGCGAGGATGTCGGCCAGCTCGCGGGACTGCTTGGACACCGCCTGCGCGGTCTCGATGATCTTGTTCTTGGCCTGGACGATCGGATCGTCGGCAAGTCCGAACCCAGAACCGGTGGGGCTGCTCATCCGGAGGTCCTATCTCTCAGTTCCCGGGCCCGTCCGCAGGTCGCGGACGGGCTTGTCGCTGCACGGGGTCCCGGAAGCTCCCGGCGGCGTTCGCACACGCCGGAATCGGACTCAGCCACTTCTCGTTCCCCCGTCACACACGTGAAGTCTGCTACCACCCTAGCCACTTAGCCATCTCTCCCCAACTGCGCTTTCCGGTTGGAGATCTACTTCACGGACGCCCCTCTCGACGCACACCGCGCCGACGCCGGACATCACGGACGACCGTGGCCGTACCGGCCACGACGCACACCAGGACGGCCGCCAGGGCCAGGACGTAGGTGGCGTAGCGCTCGCTGCGTTCCTGCGAGGTCTCGGACATCGACAGGTGCGCGGCCCGGGGTGCGGGGGCCTCGGGCGGCGCGGGATCCGGGTGCGCCGAGGCCGACGGGACGTCGTCCTCGTCCCCGGCGAGCGCTTGTACCGGGTCCACCACCCCCCATCCGACGTAGGCGTCGTGGCCGGTGACGGAGCGTTCGGCGGTCTGCTCGATGCGGGCGACGATCTCGGCAGGCGACCATGCGGGGTACTTGGCGACGAGGAGGGCGGCGACCCCGGCCACGTAGGGCGCGGAGAAGCTGGTTCCGTTGTCCGTGCACTGGCCGTTCCCGGGGACCGTGGAGACGATGTCGACGCCCGGCGCGGCCACCCCCACGAACTCGCCCGCCTGGGAGAACGCGGCGCGTTCGTTGTTGCGGTCGGAGGAGGCGACCGCGAGGACACCGGGGAAGGCGGCCGGGTACGTCTCCTTCATTCTGCCGTCCATGCCGTCGTTGCCCGCCGAGGCGACGACGACGATGTCGCGGGCGAGCGCCCTGGCCACGGCCCTGCCCAGCGCAGAGTCCTCGGTGAGGGGCTTGGTGGTGTCCTGGGAGATGTTGATGACCTTGGCGCCCTTGGCGATCGCGTGGTCGATCGCGGTGGCCATCGTGGTGTCCTTGCCGCTGTTGTTCTCGTCGTTCTGCCGGATCGGGATGATGGTGGCCTCGGGAGCCAGCCCGACGAACCCCGTCCCCTTGCGGGGGCGGGCGGCGATGATGCCGGCGACCTTGGTGCCGTGGCCGACCTCGTCCGTGGTGCCGTCGCTGCTGCCCCCCTTGAGGAGGTTGCGACCCGCCGAGGCGTCCACCGCCCCCTTGAGCTGCGGGTTGGCGTCGTCCACCCCGGTGTCGATGACGGCGACCCGTACGCCCTTGCCCTTGGTGTCCTGCCACAGTTCGTCGAGCAGGACGCGCTGCAACGGCCAGGGGCGGCCCGCGAACTGCTCCTTCATCGGGAAGGTGCATTCGCCGCTGCCGTCCAGAGCCGGTCCGGTGCGGTCCGCCGGTCCTCCGGTGGCGTACGCGGCGTGGGGCGCCGCCAGCGCGGCGATGGCCGCCGTCAGCACTGCCGTCTTCCGGTACAACATCTGTTTCCTCTCCCCCGGATCCCGCGTTCGTACGGTTCGCGGCCAGGTCTCTCGTCTGCATCAGGCGGGCGCGGCTTGATCCGAACGAGAGGCCCTAGGAGCCCTGGGGCTGGCGTGCGCTGTTGGTGTCGAGCCTGGGCCCCTTGGACAGGAACTCGGACCAGGCGATCGGCACGAGCGAGGGGGTCACCTTCTCGTAGCCCAGCCTGACCTGCGCCTGGCTGGGCTCGGGCCTGCCGTCCTGGGTCTTCTGGCCTCCGGTGCCGATGTCGGAGCGCTGGGCGTCGCTGTCGCCGTTCGCCTGGACCGCGTAGCGCAGTCCCGTGTCGGTCACCAGGAAGAGCGATCCGTCGGGCCTGGACTGCCGGCCCCGGACCTGTGTGTAGAGCAGGCCGCTGCCCGGGGTGACGTAGGTGCTGGTGCCCCCGGCGTTGATGGCGGCCGGGTAGGCGGTGCCTGCCCAGGTGCTCAGTGTCGTCCGGCCCTTGTCGTCGACCTTGCGCAGCACACTGCACACGGTGTCCCGGCCGCCGCCGGCCGAGTTGACCTGCTTGGCCCGGTGGGCGGGCCAGTGGGCGGCCTGGCCCGCGAAGGTCCGCGTGTCCGGGACGAAGTCCTGCAGACCGACGGCTCGGGCCTCGCCGGCCAGGTTGAGCGTCGCGGTCTGGGGTGAGCTGGTCAGCAGCCAGGCGGTGAACTGGGAGACCGGCTGGACCTTGCCGTCGAGGACGACGTAGTAGGCGGTGCCCTCGCCCGTCGTGGTCCGCAGGACCATCCCGACCCTGTCCTCCTCGGCGGACAGCTGGCCCTTGATGTGCGCGGGCGCGCCGACCGTGCCGGGGATCCGCGGGAAGACGAGCGGGCTGCCCTCGTGGAGGGTGGCCAGCCAGTCGTCGGTCACGGCCTGCGGCCGCGTGCTGCCGACGAGGGCGCTCGTCAGGAAGCCGTTGTCGTCCGCCGTCTCGTCGACGCGGTATTTGGAGCCGCTCGCGTCGACGAGGTAGCGGGTCCTGTCCTGGCCCTGGACGTAGAGCACCTGGCCGCCGTCGAGGCGGTTCGCGCCGTCGGTCAGCCCGTTGTCCCGTTCCGCGAAGACGAAGGCCGCCTTCTGCACGGTGTTGCCCTTGCCACCGGGCTGTTCGCAGACCGCCCACCGCTTGGCGCGGCCCGCGTCCATCTCGTCCGGCAACCGGTCGGGGGCGTACGGGATACCGAGGATCGGGCCGCGCGGAGGCTTGCCCGCGTCGAGGATGTCGTCGCTGACCTGGATGACGTCGAACTGCTGGGGCGTGAGGAGGAGCCGGGCCGAGGCGAGGTTCAGCACGGGGTGCAGCAGGGTCCTCTTCTGCTTGCCCTCACCCGTCTCGAGGACGACGTACCGGGTGGTGGACTTCTTGCCGACGATCACCTTGGCGTACGGCTTGTCCCATCCCTTGGGCGCGGTGGGCTTGAACATCCCCCAGGCGCCGAAGCCTGCCATGACCAGCGCTCCCACGATCAGGCTCGGGACGACGGCTCGCAGGGGCCGCGGGGCGCCCTCCTCGGAACCCGTGGGCGAGGGTTGGAGGAATGCGGCCACCGTGCGCTTCTTCGCAAAGGTGTACGCGTTGAGCTCGTCCCGCCGTGATGCCATGAGTGTGTCTGTCTCCCCGTGTCTCCCCGCGCGGCCCGGGAGCGCGGGCGTTCCCGCCCCCTGTGCCGGACCCGGATGCCGGACCCTGGTGCCGGACCGGCCCCTACTATGCCTGCTGACCGCGCGCACCGATGGGGCGGGTAGGGTGATCCAGCCGCCGAAGCCCCGGCGGGAGCGGGGCGATCGGGTGGAGTTGGGGCCTTATGAACGGGGGAATGCCGGAATGATGGCTTCCACGACGCGGACACGTCCGGCCGGGAACACCCGGCCGTCCGGAGGGTCCGGAGCGGGCCGGCGGGGCGCCTCCGGCAACGGTCCACGCACCTCCCCCAGCGGCCCCCAGGGACCCGGCGGAGCGGTCGCTCCGCGGCTGAACGGACGTGCCGGACAGATCGGTTCGTTCCGATTGCAACAACTCGTACTGATCGAAATCGCGGCAGCGCTGCTCGTGGCTGCCTGGGTGACCGATCCGCTGCTGCTCATGCCCGCCGGTGTCCTCGCCACGGTCCTCGTGCTGCTCGCCGTGGTCCGCCGCCACCGCCGTTCGCTGCCGGAGTGGCTGGGCACCGTCTTCGCCCTGCGCGCCCGCACCAGGCGAGCGGCCTCCCTGACACTCCCGGTGGGAACGGAACCCGGACTGGCCCCCGCGGTGGAGGCCGAACCGGCCCTGCGTACCTACTCGTTCAGCGACCGCGACCGGCGCCCGGTCGGGATGATCGGCGACGGCACCTACCTCTCCGCCGTGGTCCAGGTGGAGTCGGACGCCACCGCGCTGCGGCCCGACCGCTCGGCGCGGCCGCTGCCCCTGAGCCTCGTGCGTGAGGTGCTGGAGGTCGACGGGATCCGGCTGGAGTCCGCACAGATAGTGCAGCACACCCAGCCCGCTCCGGCTCCGCACCTGCCGTCGCAGTCGGTCGCGGCGCGCAACTACGCGCCGTTGCAGGCGCAGACGGGATCGCCGGCGCTACGGATCACCTGGATCGCGCTGAAGCTCGACCCCGAGCTCTGCCCGGAGGCCGTGGAGGCGCGGGGCGGCGGGGTCGTCGGCGCGCAGAAGTGCGCGGTGCGCGCGGCCGACCAGCTGGCCAGCCGGCTGACGGGTGCGGGTTTCCGTGCCACCGTGTTGACGGAACAGGAGCTGACGTCGGCGATCGCGACGTCGGCGTGCGTGAGCCCGCTGGCCATGGCGCAGGCCGGCCGCACGGAGACACCGGGCCGCCGCACGGAGGAGACCTCGCGCACCTGGCGCTGCGACGACCGTTGGCACACCAGTTACTGGGTGAGCCGTTGGCCGAATCTCGGTGGCGGCGGTGCGTCGATGCCGCAGCTGGTCGCCCTGCTCACCTCCATCCCGGCGCTCGCCACGACGTTCAGCCTGACCCTGGGGCACGGCGCCCGTTCGGCGGTCTCGGTCACGGGGCACCTCCGCATCACCGGGCGCAGCGACGAGGAACTCCTCGCCGCCCGTCATGAACTCGAGCGCACCGCGCGTGGCGTCAAGGCGTCCCTGGTCAGGCTGGACCGCGAACAGGTGCCCGGCGTGCTCGCCACTCTGCCGCTCGGGGGTACCCGCTGATGTCCGCAGGCACGAGCGCCAGGTCCCGGCTGGGATTCGGTCTCATCGGCCCCCGACGGGGCCGGCACACGGTGTCGTACGACGAACTGGCCTCGCTCGCCGTGCCCGTCGGGGACGACGGCACGGTCATCGGTGTGGACGCGGAGGGGCGCCCGGCCGTGCTGGGCGTCAACCGGCCCACGCCGTACGAGGTCACGCTCATCGGCGGGCTGTGGACCGCGCAGGTGCTCGCCCTGCGGTCGGCGGCGACGGGGGCGCGAATCGCCGTGGAGACCGGCCGCGCGCAGGCCTGGACGGCTCTCGCGCAGGCGGCGGGCGGCGGACAGCCGTGCATCTCGCTGCACGACGTGGGGCGGGTGCCGCCGCAGGGCGCGTCGGCCGGCTCTCCGGTGGTCGTGGTGCGGGACTGCGGGATGCGTCCGCCGCGAGGACGTGTGGTGGCCGGGCCCTGGCAGTCCGTGGTGACCCTGCTTCCCTACCTGAGCCCGGTGGCCCCACGACTGATGGACAAGTCCGCGCTCGTGGGCGTGCAGCGCGTCTCTCCGGACGAGGCCGCACAGATCGGACGGATCCTGAACCTGTCGGCCGCCGAGACCCAGGCGCTGTCCACGCTCGCCGACGGCGTCACCCTGTGGTGTTCGGGCGGGGACCGGCAGTTCGTGATGACCCAGGCCACCGATGCCGAGTCGGGGCTGCTGGGCGGCGCCCGGCGGATGGACTGAGCCGTTCCCGTGGGACGGATGCCCTGAGGGGCGTGCCGGGGCGGATGCACCCCTGAAGGGCATGCGCGGAACAGCCCTCATTTCGCGGGCAGATGTACGTTTTCGACCACTTCTCTGCAGCTGCTCCTTCACACTTGGTTCACTTGTGGCGTGACGTGACCTACTGGACAGTTCTTCCCTTGCGGTACGGCCTGCCGTAGTGCGCCCTGTGGCGATTAGGGTGGTGGGTGCGCGGCAGAGGAACCTGCGGGCAGGCACTGCGCGTCGCAAGGGGGAGAGCCGGGCGGATCGCACCACGGGAACGGTCGCCCCCACCCACCACGGCACAAGGGTGCTCGACCACACCAGGAGGCAAAGTGAACGGCGATCGGGACGAGATCCGCGGGGGATGGAACACGCCCGTCGACGAGTCGTCCGACGCGGAGCCCGCAGAGATGACGGGTGAGTTCACCATCGACTACACCCCGCCCGCCTGGTACACGCAGAACGCGTCCGGGGACACGTCGGGCGGAGCGGGGTCGCACCTCGCGCCGCCGCCGCCGAACGGCGCGCCGGTCTCCGTGCCGGGCCTGCCGGCATCCGGGGGATTCGAACCGGGCTGGCCCCCGGTGCAGCCGGGCCCTCCGGCTCAGTCGGCGTCCCCGGTACGGCCGGCGCCTTCACCCGCCGAGCCGGCGTCCCCGGTCTCCGCCTCGGCGGAGCCGCCCGTGGGGAGCGGGCCGTCCGGTGCGTTCGGAGGCGGCGACGTGGAGAGCGGGGCCACCATGCGCTTCTCGCCCGCCGCGCTGAAGCGGGAGATCGCGGAGCGTGAGGCGGCCGCCGAGGCCGAATCGGCCGTGTCCCGCCCCGGTGCCGCGGACGGAGCCGCCGAGCCCGCGTCGGCAACCACCGCGCCCGTGACGCCCGCGTCCGTCCCGCCGGAGGCAGCCGCCCCGTCCGGTACGGACACGCACGAGGCCGCGTCCTCGTCTGCCGGACCGTCCGATGCCGCATCGTCCCCGGACGGTGCCGTCACCACGGCACCGCAGACGGGCGAGGTGGAATCCGGGGCCGGCGACGGCGCCGCCATTCCCGACACGGAGAAGGACGCCGAGGCCGACGAGGCCGGGGCGCCCGACAGCGCAACGGCACCGGCACCGGCACCGGCACCGGCACCGGCGGCAAACGACGCGCAGGCGGACGGCGCACAGGCAGGCGACGAGCCCGCGGACGCGGTGCCGGACGCCGCGCCGGGGGACACGGCACAGGCTCCAGCGGCCGATGCGAACCCGTCGTCACACGTGGGTGCGCCTCCGTCAGCCGACGCGCCCCAGGACGCCGTGCCGTCGAACGTACCGGCCCCGTGGTCACCGGGGGCGCCCGCGCAGGGTGCTCTGCCGCCCCTGCCGCCCTCCTTCCAGCCTGCCGCCCCGCAGGCGAACGCGCCGCAGCCCGCGGCACGGTGGCCCGCCCAGCAGCCGGAGCCCGCGCGGCCGGGCGAAACGCCGGGAGGGTACGGATCCCCGCAGACACCCGCCGTAGCCGCCCCGCCGGCCCGCCCCGCACCTCCGGCGCCGCCGCAGCCGCCCGCCCACCCCGACGCGGCCGCGCCGCAGGGCGGCTACGGCTTCCCGCAGGCACCTCCGCAGCCGGTCCCGGCCCAGGGCGTCGCATCCCAACTGCCCCCTGGCCCACCGCAGCACAGCGGATACGGCTTCCCCCAGGGCGCCCAGCAGGGCGGCTACGGTTTCCCGGCTCCGCAGGCACCCCCGCAGCAGATCCCCGCCCAGGGCTCACCCCAACTGCCCCCTGCCGCACCGCACTACGGCGGATACGGCTTCCCCCAGGGCGCCCAGCAGCCCGCCGCGCCCGCTCCACAGAGCGGTTACGGGTTCCCCGCACCGCAGACCCCGCAGCCTCCTCATTTCCCCGCACCGGGGCAGCAGCCGCTCCCGGCGCAGATCCCGCAGCAGCCGGCCCAGGGCACCCCGAACCTCCCCGCCCCCGCCGCGCAGCAGCAGCAGCAGCCCGAGGCCTACCAGCCCCAGGCTCCCGTCGACCCCCGTACCGGCTCCGCGTGGCCGACCGCGGTCACCCACGACCAGCGGGAGCGTTCCGTACCGGGCGCCCCGCTCGGTTACACGGCCGCGGTGGAACTCTCGTCGGACCGGCTCGTCCGGGGCAAGCAGAAGGCCAAGAGCAGCCGTACGCCCTCCGGTGCCTCACGCTTCAAGCTGGGCGGCAAGAAGGAGGAGATCGAGCGGCAGCGCAAGCTGGAACTGATCCGCACCCCGGTCCTGTCCTGCTACCGGATCGCGGTCATCAGCCTCAAGGGCGGCGTCGGCAAGACCACGACGACGACCGCTCTCGGATCGACCCTGGCCACCGAGCGGCAGGACAAGATCCTCGCCATCGACGCCAACCCTGACGCCGGCACGCTCGGCCGCCGGGTGCGCCGCGAGACCGGGGCGACGATCCGCGACCTGGTCCAGGCGATCCCGTACCTGAACTCGTACATGGACATCCGCCGTTTCACCTCGCAGGCGCCTTCCGGTCTGGAGATCATCGCCAACGACGTCGACCCCGCGGTCTCCACGGCCTTCAACGACGAGGACTACCGCCGGGCGATCGACGTCCTGGGCAAGCAGTACCCGATCATCCTCACCGACTCGGGGACCGGCCTGCTCTACAGCGCGATGCGCGGGGTACTGGACCTCGCCGACCAGCTGATCATCATCTCCACGCCCTCCGTCGACGGCGCGTCGAGCGCGTCCACCACGCTGGACTGGCTGTCGGCGCACGGATACGCGGATCTGGTACAGCGCTCCCTGACCGTCATCTCCGGTGTGCGTGAGACCGGAAAAATGATCAAGGTCGACGACATCGTGCAGCACTTCGAGACGCGCTGCCGCGGCGTCGTGGTGGTGCCGTTCGACGAGCACCTGTCGGCGGGTGCCGAGGTCGACCTCGACATGATGCGCCCGAAGACCCGTGAGGCGTACTTCAACCTGTCCGCGCTCGTGGCGGAGGACTTCCAGCGTGCCCAGCAGCAGCAGGGTCTGTGGACGTCCGACGGCAGCAGCCCGCCGCCGCAGTTCGCGCCGCCGATGCCGGGACAGCAGACGCCCGGTCAGCCGGGAGTCGCACAGCAGCAGTACGCGCCGCAGCAGCAGCCGGGCGGCCCCTACCCCGGTCAGCCGCAGCCGGGGCAGCCGTATCCCCCTCAGCCGTACCCCGGTCAGCCGTATCCGCCCCAGCAGCCGTACGGGGGACAGCCGCAGTACGGGCAGCAGCCGCCGCAGACCGCCGTGCCCCGGCAGCCGTACCCGCCGCACCCCGCTCCGGGCGCCCAGCCCGGCGGATGGCAGCAGCAACCGCCGTCTGCCCAGGGGCAGCCCGGAGTGGCGCCCGCCGGAGCGCCTCCGGCCCCCGCGCACCACGACGGCCAGGCCAATCAGTCCGGGCAGCCCGAACTGCGAGGCCCGGTTCCGCCGGCAGGCCGGGAGCAATACCCTCCGCAGCCGCCTTCGGCGCCTCAGCAGTAAGGCAGTAGAGGTCTAAACCAATGAGGGCTCGCACCGTTCACCCGGTGCGGGCCCTCATCGCATTCCCGCAGCCCACACGCGGTTTGGACGACCGTTGACGCGACTCGACCGCCGCTGATAAACCTTCGCTTCACCAGCTGGCGAACCAGAGATCTGCCCGCCTTCACCATGCGAGTCATGACGCGAGGTCCACGTCCTATGGTCACAAGAGTCCCTCCACACCCGTCCCGCCCACGCGGCCGCCTGCGCGTCCTTCTCGCTTCCGGCGCGGCCGCTCTGGCCCTGGCCGCCGGATCGGTCGTGCCCGGCAACCCGCTTGCCCCCGCCCCCCAGGAGGCGCACGCCGCCGACGGCACGTCGACGCTCACGGTCGCGGTCGCGCAGAGCGTGGACTCCCTGAGCCCGTTCCTCGCACAGCGGTTGCTCTCCACGAGCATCCACCGGCTGATGTACGACTTCCTGACGAACTACGACGCCAAGGACAACCACACGATTCCCGGGCTGGCCACGGCGTGGGAGCCGTCGGCCGACAAGCTGACGTGGACGTACACGATCCGGTCCGACTCGAAGTGGTCGGACGGCGAGAAGGCCACCGCAGAGGACGCGGCGTGGACCTTCAACACGATGATGACCGACGAGGGTGCGGCGACCTCGAACGGCAGCTTCGTCTCCAACTTCAGGAAGGTGACGGCTCCCAGCCCGGACAAGCTGGTCATAGAGCTGAAGCAGCCTCAGGCGACGATGACGGCGCTCGACGTGCCGATCGTGCCCAAGCACGTGTGGGAGAAGGTCGGCGACTTCTCCAAGTTCAACAACGACACGAAGTTCCCGATCGTGGGGAACGGTCCGTTCATCCTGACGGACTACAAGGTCGACAGCTATGTGAAGCTCAAGGCCAACAAGGACTTCTGGCGCGGTGCGCCGAAGTTCGACGAGCTGGTCTTCCGCTACTACAAGGACCAGGACGCCGCCGTCGCCGCCCTCCGAAAGGGTGAAGTCTCCTTCGTCGCCGGCAGCCCGAGCCTGACCCCCGCCCAGGCCGCGTCCCTGAAGACGGCCGAGAACATCAAGGTGAACGACGCCCCCGGCCGGCGCTTCTACGCCCTGGCCACCAATCCGGGCGCGCGGACCAAGGACGGCAAGAAGTTCGGTGACGGGCACGCGGCGCTGCTGGACCAGAAGGTCCGTCAGGCGCTCTTCATGGCGGTGGACCGCACCACCATCATCGACAAGGTCTTCCAGGGCCACGCCATAGAGGGTGAGGGCTACATCCCGCCCCGCTACGGCTCGTACTTCTGGAAGCCGGCGGCCGATCAGAAGCACGCCTTCGACCCCGCCAAGGCGGGGGCGCTCCTCGACGAGGCGGGCTACAAGAAGAACAGCGACGGCAAGCGGGCGGGCAAGGACGGCAAGCCGCTCGACTTCCGCATCCTGTGCCACGCCACGGACCCGAACGACAAGGCGATCGGCAAATACCTCCAGGAGTGGTGGGGCGACCTCGGCGTCGGCCTGAAGGTCGACTGCCGCGACAACGTCTCGGACCCCTGGTACGCGGGCGAGTACGACCTCGCCTTCGACGGCTGGTCCGTCAACCCGGACCCCGACTTCGTCATGTCGATCCACACCTGCGCGGCGCTGCCGGCCAAGGCGAAGGAATCCGCCGCGACCGACAACTTCATCTGCGACAAGCAGTACGACGAGCTCTACGCGAAGCAGCTGGCCGAATACGACCCCGCCAAACGGGCCGACCTCGTCAAGCAGATGGAGTCGCGGCTGTACGACACGGGGTACATGAACGTCATGGCGTACCCGAATGCCGTCGAGGCCTACCGGACCGACCAGATCAAGTCCATCACGACCATGCCGTCGGACGCGGGCAACATCTTCGGTCAGGACGGCTACTGGAGCTGGTGGTCGGCGGTGCCGGCCGCCGGTGCGTCGGGCGACTCGTCCGGCGGCAGTGGCAGCTCCACCGGGGTCCTCATCGGTGTCGGTGTCGCCGTAGTCGTCCTCGCCGGTGGCGGGCTCCTGTTCGCCATGCGTCGTCGTTCCACCGCGGAAGACCGTGAATAGTCCATGAGCACAGAAAGCACTCCCGCGCTCCTGAAGGGCGCGGCGGGCGTGGACGCTGTTGCGACCGACGGTCCGGCTCCGGCCGGGCCGTCGGCCCGCAGTCCTCGCGCCCGCAGCACGACCGCTTATCTCCGCTATGCGGCGGGCAAGCTGGCCGGTGCGGCCGTCTCGCTGTTCGCCGTGCTCGTCACCAGCTTCTTCCTGTTCCGTCTGATCCCCGGCGACCCGGTCAAGCAGATGACCGGCGGCCGGCAGGTCTCGACCGAGCAGATCGCCGCGATGCGCAAGGAATTCGGCCTGGACCTGCCACTCTGGCAGCAGTTCACCGAATACTGCGGCAAGGCCCTGACCGGGGACTTCGGCACGTCGTACCAGTTCCACGCGCCGGTCATGGACAAGATCAGCGAGGCACTGCCCGCGACGCTGCTGCTCACCGGCACCGCCTTCGTGATCTACACCGCGATCGGCATCTGGCTGGGCGCCAGGTCCGCCTGGCGCAACGGCTCGGCCGGCGACCGCTTCCACACCGCCTTCGCCCTGACGCTGTACTCGGTGCCCTCGTTCTGGCTCGGCCTGCTCCTGATCATCACCCTGTCGGTGGGCATCGGGCCGATCCCCGGCATGTTCCCGACCGGAGGCATGGAGTCAGGCAGCGAGACCGGCTTCGCGTACGTCATGGACGTGGCCCACCATCTGGTGCTGCCCGTCGTCACCCTCGTCGCCGTCGAGTACGCGCGCACCCTCCTGGTGATGCGCTCCTCGCTGCTCGACGAGATGGGCAGCGACTACCTGACGACGGCCCGGGCCAAGGGGCTGCGCGACGACCTCGTACGCCGTCGGCACGCCGTACCCAACGCCATGCTGCCGACGGTGACCCTGCTCTTCGTCAACCTGGGCAACACGGTGGCGGGCGCCATCCTGGTGGAGACGGTGTTCTCCTGGCCGGGCCTGGGCGGCCTGTTCTACCAGGCGCTCAGCGTGCCCGACCTGCCACTCGTGCAGGCGCTGTTCTTCGTGTTCGCCGCCGCGGTGATCCTGATGAACACGCTCGCCGATGTGCTCTATCCGCTCCTCGATCCCCGGGTGGGCCGATGACGACCACGACCACGACCGACGCCGCACCGGCCATCGGCCCGCGCGCCCTCGCCCGGGCCCGAAGGCGACAGGCGGCGGCACGCTTCTGGCAGCAGTACCGCACGCACCGGGCGGGACTGGCCGGCCTCACCGTGCTCGCCCTCATCGCCCTGATCGCGCTGGCCGCCCCGCTGCTCGTCGGGGCGGACTCGCAGAGCGTCACCGACGCCCCCGGCGGCCCCCTGGAGTCGCCGAGCGCCGAGTTCCCCCTCGGTACCGACCAGTTCGGACGCAGCCTGCTCGCCCTGCTCGTGTGGGGGACGCGGGTCTCGCTGACGGTGGGTCTGCTCGCCGCGTTCCTCTCGGTGGCCATCGGGACGCTGGTGGGCATCACGGCAGGCCACTTCAAGGGGTGGTACGGCAACGTCGTCATGCGGATCACCGACTGGTTCCTGGTGATGCCGACGCTGGTGCTCGCCATCGCGCTGGCGACGGTGCTCTCACGGTCGCTCTGGACGACGATCCTCGCCATCGGCGTCACGACCTGGCCGACGACGGCACGGCTCGTGCGGGCGCAGACGCTGTCCGTGGAGTCCCGTCCGTACATCGAACGGTCCAAGGCGCTCGGCGGCGGGCACGGCCACATCATGTCCCGCCACGTGCTGCCGAACGTGATGCCCCTCGTGCTCGCGCAGACCACCCTCGTGATCTCCACCGCCATCCTCACCGAGGCGACCCTCGCCTTCCTCGGGCTCGGCGATCCGACGATCGTCTCCTGGGGCGGGCTGCTCCAGGACGCCCGTGAGGCCGGAGCGGTCAGCTCCGGGAACTGGTGGTACCTCGCTCCGCCCGGACTCGCCATCGCGGTCGTCGCCCTCGCGTTCACGCTGTGCGGCCGCACCATCGAATCCGTGCTCAACCCCAAGCTGGGGGTGTCCCGTTGACCGCTGTGAAGACAGAGAGCGTGGAGAGGCCGGAGACCGGGCAGCCGTTGCTCGACGTCCGGAACCTGCACGTCACCTACGGTTCCGGGGCCTCCGCGGTCCCCGCCGTCCGCGGCGTCGACCTGCGGGTCGAGGCCGGCCAGAAACTCGGGATCGCCGGGGAGTCCGGCTGCGGGAAGTCGACGCTGGCGCTGGCGCTGCTCCGGCTGCTGCCCGCCTCGGCGACCATGAGCGGGGAGATCCTGCTCGACGGCGAGGACGTCCTCACCATGAAGTGGGGGCGGCTGCGCGCCGTGCGCTGGGCAGGGGCGTCGATCGTCTTCCAGGGCGCGATGCACTCGCTGAACGCCGTGCACCGCATCGGGGACCAGATCGCCGAACCGATCCTGCTGCACCGCAGGGCGACGCCCGCCGCCGCTCGTCGGCGCGCAGGTGAGCTGCTGGAGCAGGTGGGCCTGCCGGCCGCCCGCGCGGACGCGTATCCGCACGAGCTGTCAGGGGGGCAGCGCCAGCGCGTGATGATCGCGATGGCGCTCGCCTGCGACCCGCGGCTGGTCATCGCCGACGAGCCCACCACGGCTCTCGACGTGATGATCCAGGCTCAGATCCTGCGGCTGATCGAGCAGCTCGTCAGCGAGCAGGACCTGGGGCTGATCATGATCAGCCACGACCTGGCGGTGCTCTCCGACACCTGCGACCGGCTCTCGGTGATGTACGCCGGCCGGGTCGTCGAGGAGGGCCCGGCCAAGCAGGTGTACGAGAGCGCCAGGCACCCGTACGGAAGTGCTCTGTCGGCCGCCTTCCCGCGCATCGGCGACCTCGCGTCCCGGCACGCGCCCCGCGGGCTGCCGGGCGACCCGCCGGACCCCTCGGCCCTGCCCTCGGGCTGCACGTTCCATCCGCGCTGCGCGGCGGCGCTGGATTCCTGTGCCACACAGGACCAGGAACTGCGGCACGCCGGCCCCGCACGGCGGGCAGCCTGCGTGCTGGTGGAAGCGGACGTCACCCCGGGGCCGGCACCGCACGCCGGCACCGAGGAAGCAAGGAGCACCTCATGACCACGACTCCCCCGGCCCCGCTGCTCAGCGCCGAGTCTCTGGAGGTCGCCTTCCCCGGCCGGCGCGGGGCGGCGACCGCGCGTGCGGTGGACGGCGTGGACCTCGACATCCGGCCCGGCGAGATCGTCGCCCTGGTCGGCGAGTCGGGCTGCGGGAAGACGACGCTGGCCCGGTCCCTGCTGGGCCTCGTCCCGCCCACCGCCGGCCGGGTCACGTTCGGTGGCGAACCGCTCGACTACAGGGGCCGGGCGCTCAAGGCGTACCGCAAGCGCGTGCAGCTGGTGCTCCAGGACCCGAGCGGCTCGCTCAACCCGCGCCACACCGTCTACGACGCGGTGGCGGAGGGCCTGCGTATCCACGGTTACACGGGCGACGAGCGGGCTGCCGTGTCCGGGGCCCTGTCGCGCGCTGGGCTACGGCCCCCGGAGCGGTTCTTCCTGCGCTTCCCGCACGAACTGTCGGGCGGGCAGCGCCAGCGCGTCGTGATCGCGGGCGCCCTGGTCCTGGAGCCGGAGCTCATCGTCGCGGACGAGCCGGTCGCCTCGCTGGACGCCTCCGTGCGGGGCGAGATCCTGGCGCTTCTGCTGCGGCTGCGCGACGAGCTTGGGCTGTCGGCGCTGGTGGTGACACACGACCTGGGGCTGGCGTGGAACATCGCCGACCGGGTCGCGGTGATGTATCTCGGCCGGATCGTGGAGACGGGTGATGTGGAGCAGATCCTCACGGCCCCCCGGCATCCGTACACCCAGGCGCTGCTGTCCGTGCTGCCGGAGGCGGACGGGGAGCCGGTCATCCTGACGGGCGAGCCGCCGGACCCCTCGAAGGTCCCGTCCGGCTGCCGCTTCCACGCCCGCTGCCAGATCCTCGCCTCGGGCGAGGCTGAGCGGGCCGGGGTCGCCGACGCGTGCCGCACGAAGGACCTGCCGGTGCTGGAGGGCGACGGCCGGACCGGCGTCGCCTGCCACTGGGCGGCGGCCCGAGCGGCCGAGGCACCCGCGGTGCCCTGAACGTCGTCCTGACAGGACTCCGGGCCCGGCACGCCACGTGCCGGGCCCGGAGTCGTGCCGGACGGTCCGCGGGGAACGCCCCCGGCCGCCCGGCACCGCTGTACGGTGTGCGGCGGGCGTCAGGACCGCTCGTACGCCGCGATCAGCTCGCCGCACCGCTTCACGTCGGCTGCCATGGCGACCAGCAGGTCGTCGATCGAATCGAATTTCAGCATGCCGCGCACATAGGCGAGGAAGTCCACCGCCACGTGCAGCCCGTACAGGTCGAGACCGACGCGGTCGATCGCGTACGCCTCGACGGTCCGCTCGGTCCCGTCGAACTGCGGGTTCGTGCCGACGGAGATCGCGGCGGGCATCACCTCGCCGTTCGCGGTCAGCCAGCCGGCGTAGACGCCGTCGGCCGGGATCGCGGTGTGCGGCAGGGTCTCCACGTTCGCCGTGGGGTAGCCCAGGTCGCGGCCGCGCTGCGCGCCGCGCACCACGATGCCCTCCACCCGGTGCGGACGGCCGAGGATCTCCGCCGCCCCCTCGACGTCGCCCTCGGCGACGAGGCGGCGGGTCAGCGTGGACGAGAACGGCTCGCCGCCGCCCGCCTCACCGCTGACGAAGAGGTCGATGACCTCGACCTTGTAGTCGTACGCCGGGCCGAGCTCGGCCAGGAGCGTGACGTTGCCCGCCGCCTTGTGACCGAACCGGAAGTTCGGCCCCTCGATGACCAGCCGCGCGTGGAGCTTGTCGACGAGCACCTTCGCGATGAACTCGGAGGGCGCGAGCTTCGAGAACTCGGCGGTGAACGGCAGGATCAGCACCGCGTCCACCCCCAGCTCCGTCATCAGCTCGGCACGCCGCGTGTGCGCGGCGAGCAGCGGCGGATGCGCGCCGGGGCGGACGACCTCACTCGGATGCGGATCGAAGGTGACGACGACGGAGGGCACGCCGAGCTCGCGTGCCCGCTCCACGGCACGGCCGATGATCAGCTGGTGCCCACGGTGCACCCCGTCGTAGGAGCCGATGGTGACGACGCTGCGTCCCCATCCCTCGGGGATGTCCTCCAAGCCACGCCAGCACTGCACTGTGACCGCTCCTCGCCCGAACCTGTGTACGTGTGTATGTCATTACGCAGGTCTAAGACTGCCATGCTCACACCCCGCAGCCTGCATCGGCATCTGGATCCCGGGCCTCGGAGCGTCCGGCGCCTGGGTCGTCCGGCGGGCGGAGGGGCCCACAACGGCGGCCCATTCCTGCGGAGCGTCGGCCAGCCATCCGCTGACGAGGGCCGCGAATCCGGGAACCTCCCGGGCGAGTTCGACGATCCCGCGGTCGAAGCGGGCCGCCCCCTCCGGCGTCCGGACGAGGAGCAGGCCCGTGCGGTGCACCAGGGCCCGTGTGCGCGCCTCGGGACGGCGTCCGGAACCGGCCGCCGCGGCCCGCAGCAGCGCTTCGAGGACCTCGGGGTCCCTCCCGGTGTTCTGTTCGAACTCCAGCAGGACCTCCAGCAGCTCGGCGCGCAGCGGCCTGGACGCGGCGCTCCCTGGTGCGGCGAGCACGCGGGCCAGAGCGGCCCGCACCGACGGCGGTGCGGGGCGGTCCCGCAGCAGGCCGGTCACCAGGGGCAGCAGGAGCGCGCGGGCGGCCGGGCTGTGCTCCAGCCTCAGCTCCACGTACGCGGCGGTCTGCGCCCCGCCCTCGCCCCCGGGACGGCTGTCGATGTACCGGCGTACGAGCCCCGGCGCGTGCAGCGCCAGGGCGGGGGTGTCCAGACCCGCCAGCTCCCTCAGCACCGCGTCGGCGGCCTCACCGGGCAGCGACAGCCGGGCGCGCAGCGCCTCGAGCACGGGTTGGGGGTACCTCGGGAACACCTCCGTCAGCAAGGACACCGGCAGCCGTGGGTCGCCGGTCGCGAAGATCCGAAGCGCCTGCGGCAGGTAGCGGCCGCCGGTGCCCGGGTCGCGGACCAGGACGGTGAGGGCCCGCGCGTGCAGGGCGGTGTCGTCCGGGCGGGCCAACAGGGTGAGCGCCGCGCCGCGCAGCAGGGTGCGGTCGGCAGAGGTGAGAGTACGTGCGGCGGCGAGCGTGCCGTGGACGGCCGCCGCGGCGCGCCGTCCGGGCCGCTCCTCGTCGCGCGCCCAGCGGCTGACGGCCCTGCACAGGGCCGACGGCTCGTCCTCGGCGAGCGCGGAGAGCAGTTCGGCGGCGCGGGGGTGGGAGGTGTCGACGAGCGCCTCGGTCAGGTCGTCGACGGCGAGGTCCCGGCGGGCGTACAGCAGCGCCTGGGCGGCGGCGGCCACGGTGAGCCGGACGGGCGCGTCCTCCTCGGCGGGCAGCGGGCTCTCGTCGGTGAACCAGCGGCACAGCAGTCCCTGCACGGCTTTCGGGTCGGCGGCCAGGCGCCGGGCCACCGCGTCCAGATAGGGCCGGCCGCCGTCCGCCCGCGGTGCGCCGTCGGCGGGCAGCAGTCTGCGCAGAAGATCGATCCGGTCGTGCTCGGGCAGCCGCGTCCGGCACCAGAACCACGGCCCGAACTCCGTGTAGGGCCCGAGGCCTGCGGGCCCGCCCCCGGACAGGGAGCGCCGGGTGATCCGCCCGGTGAGGACCCGCAGCACCCCGAGGTAGGGACGCGCGTCGGGCACCCTGAGCAGGCTTTCCCGCAGCAGACGGGCGGCCCACCAGGCGGCGTCGGGGTGCCGGGCACCCGTCCCGGGCTCGGCGCCGAGACGGTCCATGGCCTCGATCAGGTCCGCCATCCGGTGGGCCAGCGCCGCCGGGCCCTGCCGCCGCTCCAGCAGGAGCATGGCCTGGATCACGGGGCCGGTGCGGTGGCGCGGCACGGGGAGGTTGCGGGGCTCGTCCGGGTCTCCGGCCACGGCCGGAGGGACGGCCGGGTCCGGAGGCCGGGTCCCTGGTCCCTGGCCGTTCCCGTCCGGCTGCTCCTCGGCGTGCCACCGGTGCACGAGGGAGCGCAGGGCGGCGTCCAGGTCGAGGTGGGCGCCCTGCACCCAGTCTCCGACCTCCTCGTGGGCGAAGCGGTATCCGCGGCCGGCGGGGACCAGCAGCCCCTCGGTGAGCACCGCCGAGGCCCACCCCGTACGCCAGGGGAAGATCTCCTCGAACGCCTCCCGGTCCAGCTCGCCCTGGCCCGGACCGAGACAGCGCCTGGCCGCCTCGTGGACCTGTCCGGCGACCTTCGCGGCCAGCCTGCGGACCGCTGTGCCCCGGAGCCTGGGCTCGGACTGGGCGCCGATCCGGACGGCGATGCGGACGCAGGCGAGGTCCAGGTGGGCGGCGAAGACCTCCTCGGTGCCGGGCGTGCCGGGCACGTCCGGGGGCAGGGCCTTCCGCACCTCGGCGAGCAGGCGCAGCGTGAGGGGGTGTCTGTCGTGGCCGGGTGCGATGGTGCCGGGCGGGATGCCGTAGCGCTCGCGGGCCAGCTCGGCCTGGCCGGTCGTGAGGTCGCCGAGCCGGACCGCGGGCGGCAGCCCTGCGGCGGGCCGCTCGGGCCGGTGCAGGGCTTCCCGCGGGTACAGCGCACCGGCGGTCTCCCAGTGCTCGGGGCGGCAGGCGACCACCATCCGGACGCCGTGGAAAAGGAGCCATTCGGCCGTCGCCGCGGTCCATCCGCCGAGCCGGTGGGCCAGCAGCGGCGGCATCTCCTCGGGACCGTCCACGACGACGAGCAGCGGATTTCCCGAATCGGCCGCGAGGCGGGCCACCCGCTCCGGAGTGGCGGCCGCCATGTCGCCCCGGGCCCCGGCCGCCGTGATGATCCTGCCGGAGCGCTGCAGGGCCCGGGTCATGGCCTCGGTGACCGAGGTGTCGTCGGCCAGCAGATCGGCGCCGCGCAGCCAGAGCGTGAGGGCGGGGACGGGCCCGCGGGCCCTGCGGCCGGCCAGTGCGGCCAGCTCGGTGGTGCGGCCGGTCCCCGGTGCGCCGACCAGCCCGAGGACCGGTCCCGTCCCGGCCTCGAAGGCCGCGAACTCCGCGCCGATCCGTGGGCGCTCGACGGCCTCGACGCCGCCGGGGCGGATGTCGGCGTGACCGAGCGAGGTGGCGGTCAGCTGGAGCGCCCCCGCGAGGTTGAGGTCGCAGCCGTATCCCGGGACACCGCTCGCGTTGCGCCGGAGCACTTCGTCCAGCGGGCCCCCGCCGGTCAGCGGCACGGCGAGCCCGGCCGTCTCCCGCCCCGCGCTCAGCGCGGTCGAGAGCACTCCCAGGACGGCGCCCGTACAGGGGTCGGTCACGGGCCCGCCGACCGCGGCGCCGCCGGAGCGCAGCGCGTCGCGCCCGTCCGTGCCGAGGGCCAGTTCGAGCGCCTCGCCCACGGGATGCTCGCGTCCACCCTCGGTGTACGTCGCGGGGATCGTCCCGAGCACCCGCGCCTCGCGCCACCCGTGGGCGGCGATGCGCACGTAGGTGCCGGTGCCGATCTGTTCGCGTACGGCGATGGGGAGCGGCTCCACCCCCAGTGACTCGGGTCCGCCGGTCCGGAGCAGGGCGAGGCCCAGGTCCGGCAGGGCGGTGATGTCGTCGGAGCCGACCTCGCAGCTGCGGCCGTCCGCGGCGTGCAGCGTCAGCGGGGCCGACCGTGCGACGGCTTGATGGCTGGTGACGACGGTCCCCCGGTCGTCCGCGACGAACCCGGTGCCCCGAGGCCGGCCGGCCTGATCGCAGATTCTCACAAGTTTCGACCGGTCCCCGCTGCCCATGGGTCAGACGGTAGATGCCGAGCGATGCGCGCGAGAAACGCGAGGGGCGAAAGCGCCCCCCTCACACCCCCCTGACGCTCCGAGCGCCCGTCCATCGGGGTGAATCGACGGGTCCGCGTGGACAGGGATGGTCCGGGGAGGGGGATCGTGGGGCGGGCAGCGGCTGGGGGGCCTGCCCGCCCCACGACGGGCCCGCGGGGCACCTCTCGGTCCACCGGCCACCGGGGCGGCTCGGTCGGCCGGACCTGTTCAGGCGGTCGGGGCTGCTCAGGCAGTCGGCCCGCTCAGGCGAAGACGGCGAGGCTCTTGGCCTTGCCCTTCTCCTCCTCGACGAGCACCAGAAAGGTCCCGTCGGGTCCGTAGACCCCGACCGGCCCCGGCGGGTACGACGGCATGTCGAGCCGCACACCGTTGAGCAGCAGCCGGGCGCGCTTCTCGTCCACGTCCCAGCGGTGGAAGGCGGATGCGGCGGCCTCGGCCACCGGCATCACGGTCAGCTCCTCCTGGTGCTGGTCGAGCGTCCGGGCCGCGTCCAGGCCGTACGGCCCGACGCGGGTGCGCCGCAGCGCGGTCAGGTGGCCTCCGACGCCGAGCCCGGCGCCGAGGTCGCGCGCCAGGGCCCTGATGTACGTGCCCGAGGAACAGACGACCGAGACCACCAGGTCGACGACCGGGGTGCCGTCCTCGGCGACCTCCGGCCGGACGTCGTAGACGCGGAAGGACGAGATGGTCACCGGGCGGGCCGGGATCTCGAACTCCTCCCCGCCGCGCACCCGCGCGTAGGACCGCTTGCCGTCGATCTTGATGGCGCTGACCTTGGACGGCACCTGCATGATCGCGCCGGTCAGCCCGGCGACTCCGGCGTCGATGCCCTCGCGGGTCACCCCCGAAGCATCGGTGGACGAGGTGAACTCGCCCTCCGCGTCGTCGGTGACGGTGTCCTGGCCGAGGCGGATCGTCCCCAGGTACTCCTTCTCGGTGAGCGCGAGGTGGCCGAGCAGCTTGGTCGCCCGCTCCACGCCGAGCACGAGGACACCGGTCGCCATCGGGTCCAGCGTGCCGGCGTGACCGACCCGCCGGGTGCGGGCGATGCCGCGCATCTTCGCCACGACGTCGTGCGAGGTGAAGCCGGACGGCTTGTCGACGATGACGAGTCCGTCCGGCGTCTTTTCCTGCTTGTTCTGCGTCATGCGGAAGGCGAGTCCTCGTCGTCGCCGGCGGACTCGTCCTCCGGCTTGCGGTACGGGTCGGCGTCACCGGCGTACGTGGCACCGGAAGACACCTCGCGCACCTTGGCGTCCGAGGCGCGTGCCCGGTCGAGCAGGTCCTCGATCGCCTTGGCGTTGTCCGGCAGGGCGTCGGCCACGAAGGCCAGGGTCGGGGTGAACTTCGTCCCCGCCGCCGCACCGACCGCCGAGCGCAGGATGCCCTTGGCGCTCTCCAGGCCCGCGGCCGCGCTGGCCCGCTCCTCGTCGTCGCCGTAGACCGTGTAGAAGACCGTGGCCTCCCGCAGGTCGCCGGTGACACGGGTGTCCGTGATGGTCACGTGCGTACCCAGACGCGGGTCCTTGATACCGCGCTGCAGTTTCTCGGCGACCACCACCTGGATGAGGTCCGCCAGCTTCTTTGCCCGCGCGTTGTCGGCCACTGGTCCGTCTCCTTCTTAAGCCTTGCTCAATCGTCTTCGTCGCTGTGCAGCCGCCGTCGTACGGACAGCAGCTCCACTTCCGGCCGGCCCGCGATCATGCGTTCGCACCGGTCGAGTACGTCTGTGAGGTGTCCGGTGTCCCCGGAGACCATGGCAAGACCGATCTCGGCCCTGCGGTAGAGGTCCTGGTCGCCCGTCTCCGCGACACTCACCGCGAACCTGCGGTGGAGCTCGGCGACCATCGGGCGGACGACCGAGCGTTTCTCCTTCAACGACCGTACGTCGCCGAGGAGCAGATCGAAGGACAGAGTCCCCACATACATGTGTGTCCGGATGTCCCGCCGGTTCGGGGTCGGTGCCCCGCCATCGCTTGGCGGGGACACCAGAACCGTACACGGAACGGCCGGGGCCGATCGACGGAAATACGACCCGTCGACCGGCCCCGACTGTGGAAGAGAACCCGGGGGTCGCCCCCCGGGAATCCCCGTCGATCAGCCTCGCGGCTTCTCGCGCATCTCGTACGTCGCGATGACGTCGTCGATCTTGATGTCGTTGAAGTTTCCGAGGTTGATACCACCCTCGTAGCCTTCGCGGATCTCGGTGACGTCGTCCTTGAAGCGGCGCAGACCGGAGATGTTGAGGTTCTCCGCGATGACCTTGCCATCGCGCAGCAGGCGCGCCTTGGTGTTGCGCTTGACCTCGCCGGAGCGGACCAGCACACCGGCGATGTTGCCCAGCTTGGACGAGCGGAAGATCTCGCGGATCTCCGCCGTACCGAGCTCGACCTCTTCGTACTCCGGCTTGAGCATGCCCTTGAGGGCCGCTTCGATCTCTTCGATCGCCTGGTAGATGACCGAGTAGTACCGGACGTCCACACCCTCGCGCTCGGCCATCTGCTCGGCACGCCCTGCGGCGCGCACGTTGAAGCCGATCACGATGGCGTCGGAGCCGGTCGCCAGGTTGATGTCCGACTCGGTGACCGCACCCACACCGCGGTGCAGGACCCGGATGTCGACCTCTTCGCCGACGTCGAGCTGGAGCAGCGAGGACTCGAGAGCCTCCACCGAACCGGACGCGTCGCCCTTGATGATGAGGTTGAGTTCCTGGACCAGACCGGCCTTGAGCGCCTCGTCCAGGTTCTCCAGGGAGAACCGGACACCCTTGCGGGCGAAGTTGGCGTTGCGCTCACGGGCAGCACGCTTCTCGGCGATCTGACGGGCCGTACGGTCCTCGTCGACCACCAGGAAGTTGTCTCCGGCACCCGGGACGTTGGTGAGACCCAGCACCAGGACGGGGGTCGAGGGACCCGCTTCCTGGACGTTGTTGCCGTTGTCGTCGAGCATCGCCCGGACACGGCCGTACGCGTCGCCGACGACCATCGTGTCGCCGATGCGCAGCGTTCCGCGCTGGACGAGGACGGTCGAGACCGCACCGCGGCCGCGGTCGAGGTGGGACTCGATCGCAATACCCTGCGCGTCCTGGTCGGGGTTGGCCCGCAGGTCGAGCGAGGCGTCGGCGGTGAGGACGACGGCCTCCAGCAGCGCCTCGATGTTGAGGCCCTGCTTGGCGGAGATGTCGACGAACATCGTGTCGCCGCCGTACTCCTCGGCCACCAGACCGAACTCGGTGAGCTGACCGCGCACCTTGGTCGGGTCGGCACCCTCGACGTCGATCTTGTTGACCGCCACCACGATCGGCACGTCGGCCGCCTTGGCGTGGTTCAGCGCCTCGATCGTCTGGGGCATCACACCGTCGTTCGCCGCCACCACGAGGATCGCGATGTCGGTGGACTTCGCACCACGTGCACGCATGGCGGTGAACGCCTCGTGACCCGGGGTGTCGATGAAGGTGATACGGCGGTCCTCGCCGTTGACCTCGGAGGAGACCTGGTACGCACCGATGTGCTGCGTGATGCCGCCGGCCTCGCCCGCGACGACGTTCGTCTTGCGGATCGCGTCCAGCAGTCGGGTCTTACCGTGGTCGACGTGACCCATGACGGTCACGACCGGCGGACGGGAGACCAGGGCCTCTTCGCCGCCCTCGTCCTCGCCGAACTCGATGTCGAAGGACTCGAGCAGCTCGCGGTCCTCCTCCTCCGGGCTGACGATCTCCAGGACGAAGTTCATCTCGTCCGCGAGCATCTTCAGCGTCTCGTCGGAGACGGACTGCGTGGCGGTGACCATCTCGCCGAGGTTCATCATCACGCCGACGAGCGACGCCGGGTTGGCGTTGATCTTCTCCGCGAAGTCGGTCAGGGACGCACCGCGCGACAGCCGGACGGCCTGCCCGTTGCCGCGAGGCAGCATGACGCCGCCCACCGACGGGGCCTGCATGGCCTCGTACTCCTGGCGCCTCTGACGCTTCGACTTGCGGCCACGACGCGCGGGACCACCGGGACGGCCGAAGGCACCCTGTGTGCCACCACGGGCACCGGGGCCGCCGGGACGTCCACCGAAGCCGGGACGACCGCCGAAGCCGCCGCCACCACCGGGACGGCCTGCGCCGCCACCGCCGCCGGGACCACCGGGACGGCCGGCGAAGCCGCCGCCGCCACCACCGGGACCGGCCGGACGGCCTGCGAAGCCGCCGCCACCGGGACGACCGCCGCCGCCACCGCCGGGACGACCGCCGCCGGCACCGGGACCACGGCCACCGCCACCGGGGCCACCGCCGGGGCGGGGGCCCGCAGCGGGACGCTGCGGCATCATGCCGGGGTTCGGACGGTTACCCGAGGGGGCACCGCCCGGACGGGGAGCCTGCGGACGGGGCATGCCGCCCGGGGACGGACGTGCGCCACCCTGGCCCTGGGGGCGCGGGGCGCCACCGGGACCACCCTGCGGGCGCGGGGCGCCGGGGCGCTCCTGACCGCCGCCGGGGCGCGGGGCACCGCCGGGACGGGGCGCCTGGGGGCGCGCCATGCCGGTGGAGCCGCCGGAGGTGAAGGGGTTGTTGCCCGGACGGGGACCGGCCGGACGGGAGCCGCCCGGACGCGGTGCCCCCTGGCCCGCGGGACGTGCGGGGCGGTCTCCGCCGCGCTCGCCGCCACGGCCGCCGTCACGCTCGCCACCACGGCCGCCGTCACGCTGACCGCCGGCCGGAGCCGGACGGGCAGGGCCACCGGCAGGACGCGGTCCCGGGGTGGCACCCGCGGGACGCGGGGCCTGCTGGGGGGTGCTCGGCTGGGCCGGTGCCGGGGCCGAGAACTCGGCTGCGGGCACCGGGGTGACCGGGGCGGGCTTCGGCGCGGGCCTGGGGCCCGGACGGGGACCCGCCGACGGCGCGGAAGGCGCCGAGGGGGTGCTGCTCTCCGCCGGAGCCTCGGCTGCGGCCGGCTTGGGGGCCGGGACGCCGGGCTTCGGGGCGGCAGGACGTGCCGAGGCGGCCGGAGCCGGCGCCGCGGGTTTTGCGGGGGCGGCCTTGCGAGGCGCGCCAGGCTTTGCAGCGGACTTGCCGGCGTTGCCGCCGGGACCCTGCAGTGCGTCAGTCAATTTGCGTACAACCGGCGCCTCGATCGTCGAGGACGCCGAACGGACGAATTCACCGAGTTCTTGGAGCTTGGCCATGACGACCTTGCTCTCGACGCCGAACTCCTTGGCGAGTTCGTATACCCGGACCTTAGCCACTTCGCTCCTTTTAGGTCCGGGTTACCGCCGGACCGTCGCTACTTCATGGGCGTACTCATCGCGTACTCATCGAGTGCTCATCGCAATCTCGACCTACTTCCAACTCGCGAGGTACCTGACCGCACGGGGACCCGTGCCGTTCACTTTCTTACGGTGTCACCCGCTCGACGAACCGCTGCAGTGCCGCGGAGTCGAACGGCCCCTTGGCCTTGAAGGCCCGGGGGAATGCCCGGCGGCGGACCGCCAGGTCGAGACAGGCAGAGACGGGGTGCACGTACGCACCCCGGCCGGGCAGCGTACCGCGTGGATCGGGGACTACTTCTCCCTCGACCACCACGATGCGCAGCAGCTCGCTCTTGGCCGCTCGCTCCCGGCATCCCACACAGGTTCGCTCGGGGCAAGCGCGGGCGTGCGTCCGGCCAGACACGGCTAAGTCTACCTCCCCGCACCGACCTCACCCCTTTGGGGCAAGAATCGAACGGATGTTGTCGTGATCTCGGCGGCGTACAGCCTCGATCTGTTCCTTCGGGCGCTTCCCGGGTCGCCGGCTCTGCGACTCGCGATCAGCCCGGTGATCAGCCTCGCTCGGACCGTTCCCGGGCCCGCTCGGCCCGCTCACGGTCGGCGACGTCGCGCTCGGCGTCCGTCTCGGTGTCCGGGCGGATGTCGATGCGCCAGCCGGTGAGCCGGGCGGCCAGGCGGGCGTTCTGGCCCTCCTTGCCGATCGCGAGCGACAGCTGGTAGTCCGGCACGGTCACCCGGGCGGAGCGCGCACCGAGGTCCACCACCTCGACCATGCTCACCCGCGCGGGTGACAGCGCGTTGGCGACCATCTCGGCGGGGTCGTCCGACCAGTCGACGATGTCGATCTTCTCGCCGTGCAGCTCGGCCATGACGTTGCGCACACGGCTGCCCATCGGGCCGATGCAGGCACCCTTGGGATTGAGGCCGGCCCGGGTCGAACGAACCGCGATCTTGGTGCGGTGTCCGGCCTCGCGGGCGATGGCCTCGATGACGACGGAACCGTCCGCGATCTCCGGGACCTCCAGCGCGAAGAGCTTCTTCACGAGGTTCGGGTGGGTGCGCGAGAGCGTGACGGAAGGACCGCGCACACCCTTGGCCACCCGGACGACATACGTGCGCAGCCGCAGGCCGTGGGTGTACTCCTCGCCGGGCACCTGCTCCTGCACCGGCAGGATCGCTTCCAGCTTGCCGATGTCGACCAGGACGTTCTTCGGGTCCTTGCCCTGCTGGACCAGGCCCGTCACGACGTCGCCCTCGTGGCCGGCGTACTCACCGAACGTGCGGTCGTCCTCGGCGTCGCGCAGCCGCTGCAGGATGACCTGCTTGGCCGTCGTCGCGGCGATGCGGCCGAAGCCGGACGGGGTGTCGTCGAACTCCTTGGGCTCCTGGCCCTCTTCGAGCTCGGCCGGGTCGTCCTTCGCCCACACCGTGACGTGGCCGTTGGCGTCCAGTTCGACGCGCGCACGGCGGTGGCTGCCCTCGGTGCGGTGGTACGCGATGAGGAGGGCCGACTCGATCGCCCCGACGAGCACGTCGAAGGGGATCTCCTTGTCCTGCGCCAAGCCCTTCAGAAGCTTCACATCGATGTCCACGGCTACGCCTCCTCTTCCTTCTTGTCCTTGCGGTTGAATTCGATCTCCACGCGGGCCTTCGCGATCTCGTCGAAGGCGACACGGCGCGCCGTGGGCTTGCGGCCCTTGACGCCCGGCACATCGAGATCGAGTCCCTCGTCGTCCACCCCGAGGATGCGGGCCACCAGTTCGCCGCCGTCACCCAGGGTGAGTCTCGCGAGCCGGCCGGTGGCGCGGACGTAGTGGCGGTGCTCGGTCAACGGGCGGTCGGCGCCCGGAGAGCTCACCTCGAGGACGTACTCGCCCTCTCCCATCACGTCGGTCTCGTCCAGCGTCGTGGAGATGGTGCGGCTGAGCTCCGCACAGGTGTCGAGCTCCACGCCGTCCTCGGAGTCCACGATCACCCGCAGCACCTGACGGCGGCCCGCCCGGGACAGCTCGATCTCCTCGAGGTCCAGCTCCTGGGCGTCGACGAGGGGCTCCAGCAGTTCGCGCAGCCTGTCGCTCTGGGTGGTGCTCATCCGGGTGACTCCTCGGCCGCGTGTGCTGTTGTGTGGATCGTCGCGTGTCGGATCAAAGGGTATCCGGTCCGCAGGGGTGTTGCCGTCCGCCTCCCGCCCCACCGCGGGTACGCTCACCCCCGGTGATCACTTCAGGTCAGAAACTGTCAAAAACCAGGCCGAAGGAGACAAGTGCACCGGACGGGGACGACGCGCAGGGGGGCGCTCACCGCTACGGGGGCCTTCGCCCTGGGGGCGGTGCTGACCGGGTGCGGGAGCGGGCCGGACGAGCCACGGACCCCCCGCGCACAGGCGGAGGCGGTCTCGCTCCGGGCACGGAGCACACTGAGGGCCACCGCCGCCCGGGCCGGGGTCTCCCTGCTCGCCCGCTACGACCAGGTCGCCGCCGCACATCCCCTGACGGAGGCCGGGCTCGCACCCCTGAGGGCCGCCGTGGGAGCACACCTGGCCGCGCTCGGCGGGCCGCCGAAGGGCGGCCCGCCCGCCCCCGCCCCGCCGGCTCCTCCCACCGACGCGAAGGCGGCGCTGCGCGAGCTGGCGGCCCAGGAGCGGCGGGTGGCGGACGAACGCGCCGCGGCCCTCCTGGAGGCCGATTCCGAACTGGCCAGGCTGCTGGCCTCCATCGCCGCGGCCGGCGCCGCCAACGCGTATCTGCTGACCGAACTGGCCAAGGAGACCCCGGCATGACACAGGAGGCCGACAGCCCCGGCAGCACGGAGCCGCTGACCGCCGCGCAGGCCGCACTCGCCGCCGAGCACGCCGCGGTCTACGGGTACGGGGCCCTGGGCGGCAGGCTGGACGGCGCCCGCCGCGGCGACGCGACAGCGGCCGTCGACGCCCACCGCGCCCGGCGCGACGCGCTCACCCGGACCGTGCGTGACCTCGGCGGCACACCGGTGGCGGCGGACGCCGCGTACGCCCTGCCCTTCGCGGTCCGGGACCCGGCCTCCGCGATGCGGCTGGCGGCCGTGCTGGAGGAGCGGGTCGCGGGCGTCTACTCCGATCTCGTACGGGCCGCACGGGGGCCGCTGCGGCAGGACGCCGCGGGTGCGCTCCGGGAGGCCGCGGTGCGTGCGGTGCGGTGGCGCGGGTCCGGCGTAGCCTTTCCTGGGCTCGCGGAGAAGGCCGACTCCCCGGACACCACGGCGGAGGCGGGCTCCACGGGTGTCACGCACTGAGGAAGCTCTGAAAGGGAACAAGGCACGTATGGGTTTCGAACCGCCGCAGCGTCTGGTGCGAGCGCTCGGCGAGACGTACGGGGACACGGCCGCCGCCGAGTGGCTCGGCCGGCTCCCCGCACTCACCGGCAAAGCGATGTCCGCAGCGGGGCACCGGGTCACCCTCGACCGGGTCGTCGCACCCGGGGGACGCAGCAGTCTCGTCCTCCTGGTGCACCGGGAGGACGGAACGCCCGCCGTCCTGAAGGTGGCGCCCGCGGGCGCCGCACCCGCACTCGAACGGGCCGCTCTCGCGCACTGGAACGGCTGGGGCGCCGTCGAGCTCCTGACCGGCGCGGACGCCGGGGTGCCGGACGACGCCCTGCTCCTGGAGCGGCTGCACCACGAGATCTCCCTGCGGTCCCTCCCCGAGGCGAAGGCCCTGCTGGAGGCGGCGGGCACGGTGCGGCGGCTGTGGGTCGAGCCCCCGGCAGGTCACCCCTTCGAGACGGTCACCGGGCGCACCGCCCGGCAGGCGGAGCCGATGTTGGCCGCCGCCGAGCGGGACGCGGAGCTCGGGCCGCTCGTCTCGGCCGCGCTCGCGGCGCGTGACGAGCTGGTCACGGAGCCCCCCGAACTCCTCCTGCTGCACGGCAACTTCCGGCAGAGCAAGGTCCTGTCCGCCGAGCGTGCGCCGTGGCTGGCCGTCGGCCCGGAACCGCTGACCGGCGAGCGCGCCTACGACCTGGCGCGGCTGGCGCGCGACCGGGTCGAGGACCTGATCGCGTCCCCGGGGGGCGCTGTCACGGCCCGCCGCCGGGTCAAGAAGCTCGCCGACTCGCTCGAGGTGGACCAGGACCGGCTGCGCGGCTGGACGCTGTTCCGGGCGGTCGAGTCCGGCACCCGGTCGCTGACGGTGGGCCGGCGGCAGGACGGGGAGCTGGCACTGGAGTTCGCCGGCTGGCTGTAGGCGTGCACGAAGGGCCCCGCGCGGTGCCCGGGGCCCTTCGTGATGTCCTGCCGGGCCGGTTCAGCCCTGGTCGGTCAGCCGGGCGATCGCCTCGTCCACGGTGAGCTCCTCGCGCTCCCCGGTGCGGCGGTCCTTCAGCTCCAGGACGCCCTCCGCCGAACGGCGGCCCGCCACGAGGATCTTCGGGACACCGATCAGTTCGGAGTCGGTGAACTTCACGCCGGGCGAGACACCCGCGCGGTCGTCGACCAGGACCCGCAGGCCCGCGGCGTTCAGCTTCTCGGAGACCTCCAGGGCCAGCTCGGTCTGGAGCGCCTTGCCCGCGGCGACGACGTGCACGTCGGCCGGGGCGATCTCGCGGGGCCAGCACAGGCCCTTGTCGTCGGCGGTCTGCTCGGCGAGGGCGGCCACGGCGCGGGAGACCCCGATACCGTACGAGCCCATCGTGACGCGGACCGGCTTGCCCTGCTGGCCGAGCACGTCGAGGGAGAAGATGTCGGCGTACTTGCGGCCGAGCTGGAAGATGTGGCCGATCTCGATGGCGCGGTCGACCTGGAGGCCGGTGCCGCACTTGGGGCAGGGGTCGCCCGCCTCGACGACGACGACGTCGAGGTAGTCGTCGACCTCGAAGTCGCGGCCCGCGACGACGTTCTTCGCGTGCACGCCCTCCTTGTTGGCACCCGTGATCCAGGCGGTGCCCGCGGCGACGCGGGGGTCGGCGATGTAGCGGACCTTCTCCAGGCCCTGGGGGCCGACGTAGCCGCGCACGAGGTCGGGGCGGCCCACGAAGTCCTCGGCGGTGACGAGCTCGACGACCGCGGGGGCGAGGTGCTCACCGAGCTTGCCCAGGTCGACCTCGCGGTCGCCGGGCACGCCCACGGCCACGATCTCGCCGTCGACCTTGACCAGCAGGTTCTTCAGCGTGGCGGAGGCCGCCACGCCCAGGTGGGCGGCGAGGGTCTCGATGGTCGGGGTGTCGGGGGTGTCCAGCTCCTCGACGGCGCCGGTCGCCGAGGCGTCGGCGACGGTCGTGGCCTTGTACGTCACGGCCTCGGTGTTGGCGGCGTAGTCGCAGTTGGGGCAGTCGACGAAGGTGTCCTCGCCGGCGGGCGCGGGGGCGAGGAACTCCTCGGACGCCGAGCCGCCCATGGCACCGGAGACCGCGGACACGACGCGGTGGTCGAGGCCGAGGCGCTCGAAGATACGGATGTAGGCGGCGCGGTGGAGCTGGTAGGCCTCGGCGAGTCCCTCGTCGGTGGTGTCGAAGGAGTACGAGTCCTTCATCTGGAACTCGCGGCCGCGCAGCACACCGGCGCGGGGGCGGGCCTCGTCACGGTACTTGGTCTGGATCTGGTAGAGGATCACGGGCAGGTCCTTGTAGGACGAGCACATGTCCTTGACGATCTGGGTGAAGATCTCCTCGTGGGTGGGGCCGAGGAGGTAGTCGGCGCCCTTGCGGTCCTGGAGCCTGAAGAGCAGGTCGCCGTACTCGTCGTACCGACCGCTCGCCTCGTACGCCTCCTTGGGGAGGAGTGCGGGGAGCAGCACCTCCTGGCCGCCGATGGCGTCCATCTCCTCGCGCACGACGCGGGTGATGTTGTCCAGGACCTTCTTGCCGAGCGGCAGCCAGGACCAGATGCCGGCCGCGGTGCGGCGTACGTATCCGGCGCGGACGAGGAGCTTGTGGTTGAGCGTCTCGGCGTCCGCCGGGTCGTCGCGCAGTGTCTTGATCATCAATCGGGACATGCGCTGGACCTGGGCCATGATGAACTCCTGCTCGCAAGGGTGGTGAGCCCGAGGTTAGCCGGGGGGCCCGCGCGGGCGGAAATCGATTCCTCAGCGACGGCGCAGCGGCAGGGGCGCGCCCATCACCGCGTACGGCTTGGGCGCGCTCGGGAAGAGCACCTGACGGGCCAGGTCCTGGTACCCCAGGGCGCGGTAGAGGCCCCGGGCGGGGCTCTCGGTGTCGATCGCCGAGAGGATGGAACGCGGCAGGCCGACGGCGTCGGTGATGGTAGTGATCAGCTCGCGTCCGATGCCGCGCTGCTGGAACTCGGGGTGGACGTGCAGCTCGGTGATCACGAACGAGTCGTCGAGCCAGTCCTCGGATCCGGTCGCGCGCAGGTAGGGCTCGACGACGGTGGACCACCAGTGCGTCCGGTGGTTCGGCAGCCCGTAGACGAACCCGACCAGCCGTCCGTCCGCGGTGGTGGCGCCGAGGGCGCGGGCCTGCGGGTGGTCGAGGTGCCGGAGCACGATATGGCGGCGTACGTCGATCTCGTCCTGGCCGAGGCCGAAGGCGACCGCCTGCACGGCGAGCGCCTCGTCGACGCGGGCGGCGAGGTCGAGCGGTCCGACCACGATGTCGGGGGTCCCGGAGCCCCGGGTGGACGCGGGTGCTGCTGCTGCCATGCGGGAACCCTACTGTCCGGGTGGCCGGGTCAGAACAGCACGCTCATGAACGCACCCGTCTCGCGGAAGCCGACGCGGCTGTAGGCCCTGCGGGCGGGGGTGTTGTAGTCGTTCACGTACAGGCTCACGATCGGTGCCACGTCGCTGAGCGCGTGGCGCAGGACAGCGGCCATGCCCGTCTCGGAGAGCCCCCGCCCCCGGGCCTCGGGCGCCACCCAGACGCCCTGGATCTGGCACGCGCGGGAGGTGGCTGCGCCGATCTCCGCCTTGAACAGGACCCTGCCGTCCTCTATGCGGGCGAAGGACCGTCCGGTGCTGATCAGTTCCGCGACGCGTGCCTGGTAGAGGAGCCCGCCGTCACCCGCGAGCGGCGAGACACCGACCTCCTCGGTGAACATGGCCACGCAGGCCGGCATGAGGATGTCGATCTCGTCCCGGCGGACCCTGCGCACGAGGGGGTCGGGTGCGATCTCCACGGAGGGGCTCTCGGTGACCATGAGCGGCTGGTGGGGCCGGACTTCCCTGGCGGGACCCCAGCTGGGTTCGAGCAGACGCCACAGCTGGGTGGTGGGGCCCGCGGGGCCCACGATGGAGGAGCAGCGGCGCCCGGCTCTGCGGGCGCGGTCCGCGAACGCCCTGATGGCCTCGGGGGTGGCGCAGATGGGCACGAGGTTGGCACCGGAGTAGCAGAGCGAGCGGAGCCGTCCGTCGGCGTACCAGCCCCACATCTCGCCACCGAGCCGCCAGGGGTCGAGGCCGGCGACCTGGACGCGGGCGGCCACGAACGCGTTGTCCACGGGTTCGCTCTCGAGGATGGCGAGCGCGGCGGGAAGCTCGCCGGGGTCGAGGACCCGGGTAGTGGTCTGCGTCAACACTGGGGCCTCACCAAACAGTCTGCTGATGTCCGCACTGTACCCAAGAAGGCTGTGCGGTGCCCCCGCAGGTGCGGGACCGTTAGCACACGGAGACGGCTGTGCCCCGCAGGACACGTCCTGCGGGGCACAGTGGCACACGGTCGGGGGGGTCAGCCGGCGATGGAGACCTGGGGCTCGCCCGAGGCGATGCCGTCCTTCTCCATCTGCTCCGCGATCTTCATGGCCTCCTCGATGAGGGTCTCCACGATCTTCGACTCCGGGACGGTCTTGATGACCTCGCCCTTCACGAAGATCTGACCCTTGCCGTTACCGGACGCCACACCCAGATCGGCCTCACGCGCCTCACCCGGACCGTTCACGACACAGCCCATCACCGCGACCCGCAGCGGGACCTCCATACCCTCCAGACCCGCACTCACCTGATCCGCCAGCTTGTACACATCCACCTGCGCACGCCCGCACGACGGACACGACACGATCTCCAGACGCCGCTGCTTCAGATTCAGCGCCTCCAGAATCTGCAGACCGACCTTGACCTCCTCCGCCGGAGGAGCCGACAACGACACCCGGATCGTGTCCCCGATACCCTCCGACAGCAGCGCACCGAACGCCACCGCCGACTTGATCGTCCCCTGGAACGCCGGACCCGCCTCCGTCACACCCAGGTGCAACGGATAGTCCGACTGCGCCGCCAACTGCCGGTAGGCGTTCACCATCACGACCGGGTCATTGTGCTTCACCGAGATCTTGATGTCGCGGAACCCGTGCTCCTCGAACAGCGACGCCTCCCACAACGCCGACTCCACCAGAGCCTCCGGCGTCGCCTTCCCGTACTTCTTCAACAGCCGCGCGTCCAGCGAACCCGCGTTCACACCGATACGAATCGGAGTACCCGCGTCCCCCGCCGCCCTCGCGATCTCCTTGACCTTGTCGTCGAACTGCTTGATGTTCCCCGGATTCACCCGCACCGCCGCACACCCCGCGTCAATCGCCGCGAACACGTACTTCGGCTGGAAATGAATGTCCGCGATCACCGGGATCTGCGACTTCCGCGCGATCGTCGCCAACGCGTCCGCGTCATCCTGCGTCGGACACGCCACCCGCACGATCTGACAGCCCGACGCCGTCAGCTCCGCGATCTGCTGCAACGTCGCACCGATGTCCGACGTCCGCGTCGTCGTCATCGACTGCACCGACACAGGTGCGTCCCCACCGACCGCCACCGACCCGACCTGGATCTGTCGGCTGACCCGTCGGTCGGCGAGCTTGGTCGGAACGGCCGGCATTCCGAGAGAAATCGCAGTCATGCGCTGAGCATCCCCAAGGTGTGGATCAGTGTGGATCGAGGTCCCGACAACAGCGGGCTCCGGGCTTCGAGGTTACGGCACCGGAGGACGACGGGGTGCATCCCGTCGTCAAGCCCGCCCGTCGGTGTGCGGCCGGAGACCACCTGTGCGACCGGCCGCCAGCTGTGGGACGTGTGAGGCATCAGGTGATCTTCACCGGGTTCACGATGTCGGCGACCAGCACCAGCAGCGTGAAGCAGATGAAGATGCCCGCGACCACGTAGGCGACCGGCATGAGCTTCGCCACGTCGAACGGGCCGGGGTCGGGGCGCTTGAAGACCTTGGCCACGTTGCGGCGCAGGGCCTCCCAGAGCGCGCCCGCGATGTGCCCGCCGTCCAGTGGCAGCAGGGGCAGCATGTTGAACAGGAACAGCGAGAGGTTGAAGCCGGCCAGCAGGAACAGCATCATCGCGATCTGGTTCTGCGCCGGGACGTCGAGGTTCATCACCTCGCCGCCGATCCTGGCCGCGCCCACCACCCCGACCGGCGAGTCGTCGGCGCGCTCGCCGTCGCTGAAGGCCGCGCTCCACAGGTCGGGGATCTTCGAGGGCAGCGCGATGATCGAATCGACGCCGTTCTCGATCATGTCGCCCATGCGGACGACCGAGTCGCCGAAGGAGAGCGGCACGATCTCCGTGTTCGCGGCGAAGCCGAGGTAGCCGGCGGTGACGTACTGGTCGGGGATGACCTCGCCGTCGGCGTCCTTCTTCGCGACCGCGTTCTTCCTCAGGACCGCGTTCAGGGTCTGTTCCCGCCCGTCACGCTGCACGGTGATGGTGGCGGGACCGGTGGTCTCGCGGATCCTGTCCGAGAGCGTGGCCCAGTCGTCGATCTTCCGGCCGTCGAAGGCGACGATCCTGTCGCCCTCCTTCAGTCCCGCGGCCTTGGCAGGCGAGACCGGGTCGGCTGCCTTGCAGGTGTCGCGGTTCTCGCTCTGCGCGATCACGCACTGCTGGACACCGGCGACCTCCGTGGTCTGCGTCTGGAAGCCGAAGGTCATCGCGACGCCCATGAAGATCGCGACGGCCAGGACCAGGTTCATGAAGGGCCCGGCGAACATCACGATCACGCGCTTCCACGGCTTGCGCGTGTAGAAGAGGCGCGACTCGTCGCCCGGCTGGAGCTCCTCGAAGGCGGCGGATCTGGCGTCCTCGATCATCCCGCGCCACGGGGAGGTGGAGCGCGCTTCCAGCCGTCCGTCGGCGCCCGGCGGGAACATGCCGATCATGCGGATGTAGCCGCCCGCGGGGATAGCCTTGATGCCGTACTCGGTGTCGCCCTTCTTCCGCGACCAGACCGTCGGGCCGAAGCCGACCATGTACTGGGGGACCCGGATACCGAAGAGCTTGGCCGTCGAGAGGTGGCCGAGTTCGTGCCAGGCGATCGAGAACAATAGACCCACGGCGAAGATGGCGATCCCCAGGACCGTCATCAGGATCGTCGTCGTACTCATACGTGCGCCTCCGCTGTCGCTGCCGCCGAGAGTTCGCGGGCCCGGGCACGGGCCCAGGTCTCCGCTTCGAGGACGTCCGCGACCGTCAGCGAAGTTCCCGTGGCGGGTGTGCCGTGTTCGGCCACCACCGCTGTGACCGTATCCATGATGCCGTTGAACGGCAGCCGTCCCGCCAGGAACGCGTCCACGCATTCCTCGTTGGCCGCGTTGAACACGGCGGGGGCGGTGCCCCCGAGGGTGCCGACGTGCCGGGCGAGCCCGACGGACGGGAACGCCTCGGTGTCCAGCGGGAAGAACTCCCAGCTGGAGGCCTTCGTCCAGTCGAAGGCGGGGGCGGCGTCCGGGACCCGCTCGGGCCATCCGAGGCCGATGGCGATGGGGCCCCCCATGTCGGGCGGGGTCGCCTGGGCGAGCGTGGAGCCGTCGGTGAACTCCACCATCGAGTGAACGTAGGACTGGGGGTGGACCACGACCTCGATCCGGTCGAACGGGATGTCGTAGAGGAGGTGCGCCTCGATGACCTCCAGGCCCTTGTTGACCAGGGTCGCGGAGTTGACCGTGATGACCGGCCCCATCGCCCAGGTCGGGTGCGCCAGCGCCTGCTCCCTGGTCACGTCGGCCAGCTCGGCGCGCGTACGGCCTCGGAACGGCCCGCCCGAGGCGGTCACGACGAGCTTGCGTACGTCGGCGCGCTTGCCTGCGGCGAGCGCCTGGAAGAGGGCTGCGTGCTCGGAGTCGACCGGGATGATCTGGCCCGGGGCCGCGAGCGCCTTCACCAGGGGGCCGCCGACGATCAGCGACTCCTTGTTGGCCAGGGCCAGGGTGCGGCCGGCCTTCAGGGCGGCGAGCGTGGGCGCGAGGCCGATCGAGCCGGTGATCCCGTTCAGCACGGTGTGGCACGCGCTCGCGGCGAGCTCCGTGGCTGCGTCGGGTCCGGCGAGGATCCCGGGCAGCGGCTCCCCCGCCCCGTACGCCTCGCGAAGGGCCTCCCGGAGGGCCGGCACCTTGTCCGCGTCGGCGACCGCGACGGTACGCACCCGCAGCTGCGCGGCCTGCTCGGCGAGGAGCTGGACCCTGCCGCCCGCCGCGGAGAGCGCGGTGACGCGGAAACGGCCGGGGTTGCGGAGCACCAGGTCGATGGCCTGGGTGCCGATGGACCCGGTGGAGCCGAGGATCACCAGATCCCGGCGGCCGTCCACGGCGTCGAAGACGAGATGCGGGTCGGCGAGGGGTGCGGGGCTGTCGCTCATGGCCCCCATTGTTGCCGCATCCGCCGGGCGCACCGACAGGGCATCCCCGTCGGCGTGTGCCTCAGGCCCGCCCGGCACGGAATTTCCTCCACTGGGCGGCCATGACGTCCTCGGGAATCCGGCCGATGTCCTTCGTGCCGAGGACCTCACCGCGGAAGGCGAGCGTGGTGGCCCCGGACCGCAGGACGGTGAGGTACTCGTAAAGCTTGAGCTTCCCCTTCACGTCGAGGACGGTGAAGCGGAAGGCCTTCGCCTCGTCGGCTTCGTCCGCGAAGGAGGGCAGCGCGGCGGGTTCGACCTTCTCGTACGTGGCGCGGGCGACGGCCCGCTCCTCCGTGAGGCCCCCGGCGCACTCCCGGCCCGCCCTGGCGAGCGACCGCATGACCTGGGCCGCGTCCCCGCCGGCGTAGGAGCGCAGCGTCACGTCGACGGTGACGCCGAGTATCTCGCCGGGCTCGTCGGCCTTCCGCTGCACCTGTGCGGTGGGGGTGTGGCCGGAGACGTCACCGGCCAGGCTGACCAGTGGCTGGCACACGGCGGGCGAGGCCGTGTAGGCGTCGCCGAGCGGTCCGCCCAGGGAGTACTCGGACACGGTGAGGCTGCCGGCCTTCTCCCCGTCGGCGAGGGCGAGGGCGGTGAGCTGCGCCTCGGTGAGCCCGCGGGCGGCGGCTCCCGGGCG
Organism: Streptomyces sp. NBC_01341; assembly: GCF_035946055.1. Lineage (NCBI taxonomy): Bacteria > Bacillati > Actinomycetota > Actinomycetes > Kitasatosporales > Streptomycetaceae > Streptomyces > Streptomyces sp. NBC_01341. The sequence continues at coordinate 2,054,704 of NZ_CP108364.1, forward strand.
GGAGGGCGCCGAACTCCTCGCGGCCTCCGGCTTGCCGTCGTCACCGTCGCCGCCGCATCCGGTGACACCCGCGAGAGCGATCACCGCGCAGCCCGCCGCTGCGGCGCCCCGCCGGCCGCCGCCCCGTCGCCGGACATCCGCTCCGCGCACCCCGAACATGCCTGCCCCTGTCTCCCGTTGACGAGCCGGGACCGGTGTCTGATCGCGGCCGAGGCTCGATTGTGCGGCATCCGGTGATCAGAATGCGGTGTCGATGCCGAACTTGTCCCGCAGGTGCGCCATGTCCCGCACGTCCCGGTCGGCGGGTTCGTAGCCCCGGTGGAAGTCCGCCTGCCGCTCGGCGGAGATGCAGCGCACGGTGGTCGTGCCGATGGTGCCGGTGACGAAGCAGGCCGCCGGATAGCGGAAAGGCGCCTCGGGGTCCGGCGAGGACTGCACGGCCGAGCCGTCGGCCGCGAACTCCAGTGGGTGCAGGTCGATCTCGGCCCCGGAGGGGTGGGTGAGGACGAAGCGGACAGGCCGCTGGTCCAGCGTCTCGGCGTAACCGGCGGACTCCAGCGCGGCCACGACCGCGCTCTCCTGCCCCTGGTCGTGCAGCAGGTCGAGATCGCGGTGCTCGCGCGTCTCCTCACCCAGCAGGGCGTCGATGCCCCAGCCCCCGGCGAGCACCACGTCGGCGCCGGCCCCGCGCAGCAGTGCGAGGACGGCCAGGACATCGTTCCGCGCCATCATGCGGGCGACCGTAGCGCGCCCCGTGCCGGGGCGCCGGGTCATTTCCCGTCGGCCTCCTCGCCACGAAGAGGCGGCGTGCCGAGCGTGCGGCGGCGGGGCGCGTCCAGGCAGTGGACGCGCCCCGCCGATGCGGTGGGTCAGCGGATGGGACGGTGGACGTTGTCCCCCGCGGCGGGTCCGGGGGTGGCGTCGGCGATCCAGGCGCCTTCGCCGCTCGGGTCGATGACGCCCTCCTCCAGCCAGGTGTAGGTCCCGGCGAGGACTCCGTCGACCACGCGGCGGTCGATGTCGTCGGTGTTGGACCACAGCCGGCCGAAGAGTTCCTCGACGCGGAGCCGGGACTGCCGGCAGAACACGTCGGCGAGCTGGTAGGCCTCGCGTCCGTGGTCGTTGTCGGCGCGCAGGTGCTCGGCGCGGACACAGGCCGCGCTCATCGCGAAGAGTTCGGCGCCGATGTCGACGATCCGTCCGAGGAAGCCCTGCTTGGTCTCCATGCGCCCCTGCCAGCGGGACATCGCGTAGAAGGTCGAGCGGGCCAGCTTGCGGGAGGAGCGTTCGACGTACCGCAGGTGGGTGGAGAGGTCGGGGTGTCCGGGGACGCGGAACTCGCCGTAGGAGCTGGGCACCCGGCCGGGGCCGCTGACCAGCTTGGGCAGCCAGCGCGCGTAGAACTGCGCCGCGTTGGCACCCGCCCGCGCCTTGTCGGCGAGCGGCTTGTCGGGGTCGATGATGTCACCGGCGACCTTGAGGTGGGCGTCGACGGCCTCGCGGGCGATCAGCAGGTGCATGATCTCCGTGGAGCCCTCGAAGATCCGGTTGATCCGCATGTCGCGGAGCATCTGCTCGGCGGGGACGGCCCGTTCGCCGCGGGCGGCGAGCGAGTCGGCGGTCTCGAAGCCGCGTCCGCCGCGGATCTGGACCAGTTCGTCGGAGATGAGCCAGCCCATCTCGGAGCCGTACAGCTTGGCGAGCGCGGCCTCGATGCGGATGTCGTTGCGGCTCTCGTCGGCCATCTGCGAGGAGAGGTCCACGACCGCTTCGAGGGCGAAGGTGGTGGCGGCGATGAAGGAGATCTTGGCGCCGACCGCCTCGTGGCGGGCCACCGGCCTGCCCCACTGCTCACGGACCGCCGACCATTCGCGGGCGATCTTCAGGGACCACTTCCCGACGCCGACGCACATCGCGGGCAGCGAGAGACGGCCGGTGTTGAGCGTGGTGAGCGCGATCTTGAGACCCGCGCCCTCGGGCCCGATCCGGTTGGCTGCGGGGACGCGTACGCCGTGGAAGCGGGTCAGGCCGTTCTCGATGCCGCGCAGGCCCATGAAGGCGTTGCGGTGCTCCACGGTGATGCCCGGCGAGTCGGCCTCGACGACGAAGGCGGTGATGCCGCCCCGGTGGCCGTCGGACTCCGGGACGCGGGCCATCACCACGAGCAGGTCGGCGACGACTCCGTTGGTCGTCCAGAGCTTCACGCCGTCCAGGACGTAGTCGTCGCCGTCGGGCACCGCGGTCGTCGCGAGCCGTGCCGGGTCGGAGCCGACGTCGGGTTCCGTGAGCAGGAACGCCGAGATGTCCGTGCGCGCCAGGCGGGGCAGGAAGGTGTCCTTCTGCTCCTGGGTGCCGAACATCTTGAGCGGCTGCGGTACGCCGATGGACTGGTGCGCGGAGAGGAGCGCGCCGATGGCGGGGCTCGCCGAACCGGCGAGCGCGAGCGCCTTGTTGTAGTAGACCTGGGTCAGCCCCAGGCCGCCGTACTTCGTCTCGATCTTCATGCCGAGGGCGCCGAGCTCCCTGAGCCCGTTGATCACCTCGTCGGGGATCTTCGCCTCGCGCTCGATGAGGGCGCCGTCGACCCGGGTCTCGCAGAATTCGCGCATCCGGGCGAGGAAGGCCTCGCCGCGCCGCACGTCGTCGGGGGCGGGCTGGGGATGGGGGTGGATCAGGTCGAGCCGGAAGCGTCCGAGGAAGAGTTCCTTGGCGAAGCTGGGTTTGCGCCAGTCCTGTTCGCGGGCGGCCTCGGCCACCTGCCGTGCTTCGCGCTCGGTGACTTTGGGGGCCTGGGGGATGTCGGATGGGGCGGACATGAGGAGCTCACCTCGCCGCGAGTCGGGATATGGGTCGGGCCGTACGCGTGCCGATCGGTACCACTCGTCCGTATCTACCCGATCTGCGTCACCCCCACCACCCCTGCGGCGGGCTCCCGGCGGCACACGGAACCGGCCGGAGCCCCCGCACAGCGGGCTCCGGCCGGTTCCGTCGGTGCTGGCGGCTACAGGGCCAGGCCAGTGAGGACCAGGACCCGCTCGTAGGTGTAGTCGTCCATGGCGTAGCGCACGCCCTCGCGGCCCACTCCGGACTGCTTGGCGCCGCCGTACGGCATCTGGTCGGCCCGGTAGGAGGGCACGTCGCCGATGATCACGCCGCCGACCTCCAGGGCGCGGTGGGCACGGAAGGCGGTCTGCAGGTCGTGGGTGAAGACACCCGCCTGCAGGCCGTACTTGGAGTCGTTGACGGCGGCGAACGCCTCGGCCTCGCCCTGTGTCCTCCGGATGGACAGGACCGGTCCGAAGACCTCCTCGCCGGCGATCGTCGTGGTGTCCGGGAGGTCGGTGAGGACCGTCGGGGCGTAGGTGGCGCCGTCGCGCTTGCCGCCGGTGAGCAGGGTGGCGCCGGCGGTGACGGCCTCGTCGACCCAGGACTCGACACGGCGGGCGGCGTCCTCGCTGACCAGCGGGCCGACGTCGGTGGCCGCGTCGGAGGGGTCACCGGTCACCAGGGCCTCGACGGCGGCGACGATCTTCGGGACGAGCCGGTCGTACACGGTGGCGTCGGCGATGACCCGCTGCACCGAGATGCAGGACTGGCCGCCCTGGTAGTTGGAGAAGGTCGCGATGCGGTCCGCCGCACGGTCCAGGTCCTCCTCGGAGGACCAGTCGCCGAGCACGACGGCGGCGCCGTTGCCGCCGAGTTCGAGGGTGCAGTGCTTACGCGGCACCGACTCCATGATCGAGTAGCCGACGGGGCCGGACCCGGTGAAGGAGATCACGGGCAGCCGCTCGTCCTGGACCAGGGCGGGCATCTTGTCGTTGGGCACGGTCAGCACGGACCAGGACCCGGCGGGGAGGTCGGTCTCGGCCAGCAGCTCGCCCAGGATCAGCGAGGAGATCGGGGTGGCAGGCGCCGGCTTGAGGATGATCGGCGCGCCGACGGCGATGGCCGGGGCGACCTTGTGGGCGCTCAGGTTGAGCGGGAAGTTGAACGGCGAGATGCCGAGCACGGGGCCGCGCGGGAAGCGCCGGGTCAGCCCGAGGCGGCCGGTGCCGCCGGGGTCGGTGTCGAGGCGCTGGGCCTCGCCCCCGTTGAAGCGGCGGGCCTCCTCGGCGGCGAACCGGAACACGGACACGGCCCGGCCGACCTCGCCGCGCGCCCACTTGACCGGCTTGCCGTTCTCCGCCGAGATCAGCTGCGCGATCTCTTCGGTGCGCTCCGTGAGGCGGCGTACGACGTGGTCGAGCGCGGCGGCCCGTACGTGGGCCGGGGTCGCCGCGAACTCCTCGCGCACGGCCCAAGCCGCCGCGACGGCTTCCTCGACCTGGGCGTCGGTCGGTACGGAGACCGTGCCGACGAGGCGTCCGTCCCAGGAGTTGGTGACGTCGAAGCTGTCCTCGCCGGTGGCCCGGCGGCCGGCCAGCCAGAAGGCGTGGGTGGAAGTCATGGCGGTTCCGGCCCTTCAGGGGTGGTGAACGAGGATCGCCGGGCACCGCGGAGGCGCCCTTCGGCCCCACCGTAGGGCGACCCGCGACGAATGAGGCTTGTCCACCGTGGAGTGGAGCGGGTGGACGGTGCGCCGCTTTGTCGGATGCGGCCACGGCCGTCTCCCGCCTGCGACGGCGGGAGACGGGAGCCGGCCGCTCCGGCACGGCGCTACGGCGTCCCCGACGAGGCCGCCGTCGCCTTCAGTGCCAGCCACAGCTCCATGCGCACGTCCGGGTCGTCCAGCGAGCGGCCGAGGATCTCCTCGACGCGGCGCATCCGGTAGCGCAGGGTGTGGCGGTGGACACCGAGGTCGGCGGCCGCCGCGTCCCACTGGCCGTGCCGGGAGAGCCAGGCGCGCAGGGAGGCGACGAGGTCCCCGCGGCCCTTGGCGTCGTGCTCCTGCAACGGCCGCAGCATCCCGTCGGCGAAGGCGCGTACGGCGTCGTCGGCGAGGAGCGGCAGGACGGACCCCGCGGCGAGCTCCTCGTGCTCGACGAGCACCCGGCCGCGGCGGCGGGCGACCGAGAGGGCCTGTTCGGCCTGCTTGTAGGCGGCGGAGACCGCGATCGGCCCGGCGGGCGCCGAGAGGCCGACGACGACGTCGGGTTCTTCGGCACCGGAGTCGCGCGGCGGCCGCTCCTCCTCGGCCCGCGCGTACGCCGCGCAGGCCGCGACCACGGCGCCGCCGTCCACGGCCAGGACCACGAGGCGCTCCCCCTCGGGCACCATCAGCAGGGTCTCGCCGGACCGGCCGGCCGCCGCGTCGAGCGCCTCGGCGAGCGGTTCGGTCCCGGCCGGGACCGGCGCCTCCGCGATGAGGAGCCGGAAGGGGGCGTCGAGGAGCCCTCCGTACAGATCCCCCGCGACGGCCCTGGCGTGATCCGACTGGCCCGCGAGCAGCATCCGCAGGACCGCCGCTCCGAGACGCTGTTCCGCGCCCTGGAGCGCGCGGGAGCGTGCCGTGGTCAGCGTCAGCAGCGCCACGGCCGAGTTCACGGCGTACCTCTCTGCCGTGCCGAGCGCCGCGCCCGTGCCGACGGCCAGCGCGCCGCGGGCCCGGCGGCCGGTTCCCAGGGTCTGGAGCTCGACCCGGTCGTCGCCCTCGGCGTCACCCACGACGGCGCTGGCCGGGGCCGGGCGGTCGCGCAGGCGCTCCACCTCGGGCGTGAGCCGGGCCGCGCGCCGGGCGGCCCAGTCCGGTGCGGCGGTGAGGACGGCTCCCGAGGAGTCGTAGAGGGCCGCCCAGCCGTCGATGTGCGCGGCGAGCCGTGTGAGGAGCGCCGTGGGACCGTCCCCGGCGACGGCCGCCCTGGTCAGCTCGCGCTGTGCCTCGAATCCGGCCGTGACCGAGCGGTACTGGTCGGCCGCGATGGCCGCCGACACGGCCTTGCTGATGGCCAGGAACGGCGTGCGTCTGGGCACTTCGAGGAGCGGCAGTCCCGCTTCCTCGGCGGCGTCCACGAGAGCCGCCGGGATGTCGTCGTACGTGACGCCGACACCGAAGCCCACACCCACGACTCCCGCGCCGGCGAGCCGCTGTACGTACCGGCGCATGGTCCCCGGGTCCCGGGCGTCGAGGTTGGTCGCCGTGACGAGCAGCAGCTCGCCGCCCTCCATGTACGGCACGGGGTCGGCCAGCTCGCTGGCGTGCACCCAGCGCACCGGGGTACCGAGCCGGTCGGCCCCCGCCCGGACGGTCAGCCTGAGCGCCGAGTGCTGGACGAGGGAGGCGAGAGTGGGAGGCATGGGACCGCCGGACCTCCGGGAGTCGATGGGACCGTCCTCGGGGGGCGCGGCCCGGTTGTGCCGCCCTGGGCGGACGGCTCGATTACGCCGCCTCGTACAGACGGACGGGGGCAATTCTGCCAGGGCGGCAGGGTCCCCGTCACCGCCCGGTCAGCCACTCAGCTCGACCAGGAGCGGGGGCGCGTGTTCACCGTCCACCGTCGTCAGGGACAGGACCGCGTGTCCGGCGGGCAGGGAGTACGCCAGCTCCGAGGCCGACCAGCGCTCCCGTTCGACCCGCCGCACGGTGACGGCTTCCCTCGTCACGGCCTTGCCGGTGACGAGCTTGCGCAGGGCGTGCAGGGCGCGGGTGAAGGGCTGGTCGGCGAAGACGGCGTGCTCGGCGACCTCGCGGGTCTCGATCCACTCCTTGCCCCAGGCCTCCGAGAAACGCTTGCCGTCCCAGGTCGTGACCCCGCTGAACGCCATGCAGCAGCCGACCGCGCCCAGCAGCGCGGTGTGCAGCTGCTCGGGGACGTCGTCGACGGTACGCAGGGCGAGAACGGCGCCCGCGTTGACCGAGCGAAGCCGCCGGACACCGCGGACGGTCCCCGCGGTGACCGTGTGCGTGGCGTCGTCGAGCACCAGGCAGACGAACAGCGACCGGTCGGTCCGGGCGGCGGTCACGGCAGTGAACTGGGCGAGCACCAGCCGGGTCAGCAGGCGGGACGCCTCCGCGTGCGCCCGCTCCGGGAGGTCGATCCTGACCCGGAGCGGCAGGTGCTCCAGAGAGCGCAGCGAGAAGGGCCGGGCCTGCTCACCGGTGGTGAAGAAGGGGGCGAACGCGGGGCGGTCGAGGAGGGCGATCCGGTCGGCGAGGGCGAGCCCGGGGTCCCCGGCGCCGCCCTTCTGCCGGGTGCGGGCCTCCAGCTCACGCAGCATCGACTCATGACCGCCGGCCGCCAGTGCCTCCCGCAGTGCGTCGGTCGGCGCGTGGTCGCCGTCCAGGAGCTGCCGGAGCTCGGGTACCCCGGGGAAGTGCCCGTGGGCGGCGCGGTAGGGGCCCAGCAGCTGGGCGAGCACGGTCGCGGCACGCCTGCTGTCCAGCTGGGGCACGTCGCCGACCAGTCCCTCCGCGAGCACGCTCGCGGCCTCGTCGGGGTCCGTCGTGCCGCCGTACAGGTCGAAGTCGTGGACGGACGAGGGGTCGCCGATCCGGACCACGACGTCGAACGCCTCGTCGGGGCCGAGCTCGCCCCCGCCCCCGCCGACGGCGAGCACGGCGGCCCGGCCGGCGAGCGCCTGCAGGGCGAGCGACTCCACGACGGGGCGCACGAGCCGGGCGGACTTGCCCGCCCCGGGCGGCCCGACGGCGAGCAGGGAGGTGCCCAGCAGCGCGGGTTCCAGGGCGGTGCCGGAGCCGCGTCGGGCGTACGGGTTGTGGGGGTCGTCGGCGAAGGTGCCGATCCTCACCTGGCCCGTGAGCAGGTCGTGCCGGGCGGCGCGGCGGGGAAGGTCGCGCGCGCCGGAGGGGTGCAGCGCGGCCGCGCCTCCGGTGCGCAGGACGGCCTCGGTGAGTGCGCTGAGGCGTTCCGGGTGCGCCCGGCCGACGGTCCAGGCGTGGCGCAGTCGCGCGACGTCCACGTCGTTCATCCGGCCGGTCCGCACCTCCGCGGTGAGAGTCTCGGCGGCATCGGTCAGCCCTGCGGCACGCAGCTCGGGCCACTGCTCGGGGGCCGGCGCGTCCGGGGGCGCGGCGGGGGCTGCGGACGCCCCGGCGGCGCCCTTTCCGGTGCGGGCGGCGACCAGCTCGCGCCAGCGCCCGAGGCGGGCGAACGGCCAGAGGACCCCGAGGGCGATCACGGCGTAGATCACGTCGACCACGGCCTGGCTCTGGTAGATCTCACCGCCGGCGACCGCTGCGACCAGGATCAGCACCGGCCTGACGAGCGGGACGGCGTCCTTCCACACGAGGACCTCGGCGACGGCTCCCCCGGCGGCGGTGGCCAGCGCGAGAAAGGGCTGTCCGCGTCCGGCGACATGGCGCCGGAAGATCTCGGACCAATTGCCGAGCCTTCCGCAGGCGTGGACGAGGAGCCCGAAGAGGACGGCCTCGTAGACCGTGAGGGCGTCGGCCCCCTCGATCGTCCTGGGCCCGCCGAACGTCCCGGCGTACCACCAGTCACGGGGGGTGAACAGCTTCAGCGGGACGAGTCGGTAGGGGATGTAGCCGTTGCGCCACAGGGACCACAGGAGCAGTCCGGAGAGCGCGGAGATGAGGACCCCCACCACCAGTGAGCGGTCCGACACACCTTCGGGCCTCTCCGGCGGGCGCGGGGTGTGGCCGTAGCGCCAGACGCCCGGGCCGGCCTCGGGGCGGGGTGCGCGCATCCAGGCGTCCAGGCCCCCGCCGGCCGGCGGGGGCCCCGGGTGCGGGGCGTGCGTGGGCGGCGGCGGCGCGGCGGGCGGTGGCCCCGCCGGACGGGGCACCCGGCCCGCGCCCGTGCCCCGTGCGTCGTACATGCCTTCGGTGTCCATGAACCGCTGCCCCCTGACCAGCCAGGTCCCGCCTTCTGCACCGGCCAATCTAGTGCCCGGGCACCGGGAGTTCAGCCATGCGGCCGGATGACCCGGCGAGGCGTCCCGCCGGGCTGGCGCCCGCCCATCTGTCCGTCGCGGACAAGGACACGCCGGCACCACTCCCGATCGGAGCATGACCGCTGCCCGCGCCCACCCCTAGCCTGCAGAAACAGAAGCGTCCGAAACACCCCCAGGAGCCCCGCATGTCCGACATCCCGCAGGAGCGCCGCGTCGTCACTGCCATCCCCGGCCCGAAGTCGGTCGAGCTGCAGGCTCGCCGCGTGGCGGCCGTCGCCGCGGGTGTGGGTTCCACGCTCCCGGTCTTCACCGCCCGGGCCGGCGGCGGGATCATCGAGGACGTGGACGGCAACCGGCTGATCGACTTCGGTTCCGGTATCGCCGTGACGTCCGTGGGCGCCTCCGCCGAGGCCGTCGTGCGCCGGGCGTCCGCGCAGCTCGCCGACTTCACCCACACCTGTTTCATGGTCACGCCGTACGAGGGGTACGTCGAGGTCTGTGAGCAGCTCGCCGAGCTGACGCCGGGCGACCACGCCAAGAAGTCCGCGCTGTTCAACTCGGGCGCCGAGGCCGTCGAGAACGCCGTGAAGATCGCCCGCGCCCACACCAGGCGCACCGCGGTCGTCGTCTTCGACCACGGCTACCACGGCCGGACCAACCTGACGATGGCCCTGACGGCGAAGAACATGCCGTACAAGCAGGGCTTCGGTCCGTTCGCGCCCGAGGTCTACCGCGTGCCCGTCGCGTACGGCTACCGCTGGCCGACGGGGGCCGAGAACGCCGGCGCCGAGGCGTCCGCCCAGGCCATCGACGAGATCACCAAGCAGATCGGCGCCGACAACGTCGCCGCGATCATCATCGAGCCGGTCCTCGGCGAGGGCGGCTTCATCGAGCCCGCCAAGGGCTTCCTCCCGGCGATCGCACAGTTCGCGAAGGACAACGGCATCGTCTTCGTCGCGGACGAGATCCAGTCCGGCTTCTGCCGCACCGGCCAGTGGTTCGCCTGCGAGGACGAGGGCATCGTGCCCGACCTCATCACCACGGCCAAGGGCATCGCCGGCGGTCTCCCGCTCTCCGCGGTGACCGGCCGTGCCGAGATCATGGACGCCGCCCACGCGGGTGGCCTCGGCGGCACGTACGGCGGAAACCCGGTGGCCTGCGCGGGTGCGCTCGGCGCCATCGAGACGATGCGCGAGCTGGACCTGAACGGGAGGGCCAAGCGCATCGAGGAGGTCATGAAGGGCCGCCTCGGCGAGATGCGGGCCAAGCTGTCCAACGGCGACATCATCGGTGACATCCGCGGCCGTGGCGCCATGATCGCGATCGAGCTGGTGAAGTCCGGGACGAAGGACCCCGACGCCGCCGCGGCAGCGTCGCTGGCCAAGGCGTGCCACGCCGAGGGACTGCTGGTGCTGACCTGCGGCACCTACGGCAATGTGCTCCGCTTCCTGCCGCCGCTCGTCATCGGCGAGGACCTGCTGAACGAGGGCCTCGACATCCTCGAGCAGGCGTTCGCGCAGCTCTGATCCGGGCGACCCACCCGGCCGCCGGGCGCCGTTTTCGACGGCAATGACCGGGGACCGGGTGAGGGCGTGTGAAGAAGGTGTGCGGGGGCGATGGCGGGATACCGTTGTCGCTTCCGGTGCCCACTCCCTCTGACGTACGGTTTTCCCAGATGAGAGAAACACCCCGCCCGCAGGGGACTGCGGACGAAGCCGGGACGGGGCTCCCCCAGCGCCGTGCCGGCCGTGCCCTCGCGCACACCACCGGAGCTTCGGGCTCCGGAACTCCTCACCGATCGGATGGCCGCTCGCCCCACACCCCCCGGGGCGCGCGGCAACCCGATCCGACCGGCCACCCCGGAACAATCCCCCCTGTTCCCGGGTGGCCGGTTCTTCTCGTTTCCACGGCCGCGGCGGCGGTGCTCTTCGTCCTGGTCACCTGGCAGGTGCTGACCGCCGGGCCCCTGCTCGGGCCCGACGAGCGCCTCGGCCTGGAGCTGGCGGGACGCGGCCCGGCCGGGCTCGCGGATCTCTTCGCCGACCTCGGCAACATGCAGGTCGCCGTGCCCGTGCTGGCGTGCGCCGTCCTGGTGGCCTGGTTCCGCCGGGCCCGGCGCGCGGCCCTGTACGCCGTCCTGGCCATGGCGGCCGTGCCGGCACTGGTCGTCCCGCTGAAGCTGTGGACGGACCGTCAGGGCCCGCTGACGGAGGCCACGGGCTACTACCCCTCGGGCCACACGACCACGGCGGCGGTGGCGTACGGCGCGGCGGCCCTGCTGCTCGCCCCGTATGTGAGGCGGTCATGGATGACGCTCGTCGCCGCCGTCCTGCTGACGGCGGCGACGAGCGTCGGTCTGGTGCTGCGCGGCTACCACTGGCCGCTGGACGTGGTGGCCGGCTGGTGCCTGAGCGCGGTGCTGCTGCTCACGCTGCGGGCCCTCACGCGGAGTGGTCAGCCGCCGAAGTAGGCGTCGAAGTTCCTGGAGAACTCCCAGTTGTTGAAGCGGTCCCAGTTGATGGACCAGGTCATCAGCCCGCGGAGCCCCGGCCAGGTGCCGTGCGTCTGGTACGAGCCACAGCTCGTGCCCGCCTTCTTCGTCAGGCAGTTCAGCGCCTTGGTGACCTCGGCGGGCGAGGTGTGGCCGTTGCCCGCCTGGATGGATGCCGGGAGGCCGAAGGCCACCTGCTCGGGGCGGAGCGCGGGGAAGACCCTGGACTGGTCGCCCGCGACGGGGAAGCCGGTGAGCAGCATGTCGGTCATCGCGATGTGGAAGTCGGCGCCGCCCATCGAGTGGTACTGGTTGTCCAGGCCCATGATCGGGCCCGAGTTGTAGTCCTGGACGTGGAGCAGGGTGAGGTCGTCGCGCAGGGCGTGGATGACCGGCAGGTAGGCGCCGGCGCGCGGGTCCTGGCCGCCCCAGGGGCCGGAGCCGTAGTACTGGTAGCCGAGCTGCACGAAGAAGGTCTCGGGCGCCATGGTGAGGACGAAGCTCTCGCCGTACTTCGCCTTGAGCGACTTCACCGCGGAGACGAGGTTCACGATGACGGGGGTCGTCGGGCTGCGGAAGTCGGTGTCTCCCGTGGCGAGTGACAGCGAGTGGCCCTCGAAGTCGATGTCCAGGCCGTCGAGGCCGTAGGTGTCGATGATCGTGCTGACGGAGGAGACGAAGGCGTCACGGGCAGCGGTCGAGGCGAGCTGCACCTGGCCGTTCTGGCCGCCGATCGAGATCAGCACCTTCTTGCCGGCGGCCTGCTTGGCCTTGATGGCGGCCTTGAACTCGGCTTCGCTCTCCACGTTCGGGCACTCGGTGGCCGGGCAGAGCGAGAAGCGGATGTCGCCCGAGGTGACGGACGTCGGCTCGCCGAAGGCGAGGTTGATGACGTCCCACGAGTCCGGCACGTCGGCCATGCGTGTGTACCCGGAACCGTTGGCGAAGCTGGAGTGGAGGTAGCCGACGAGTGCGTGGGCCGGGAGCCCGCCGCCGTCGCCCCCGCCGCCGCCCGTGCCCGTGGTGACGTTCACGGCGGCGGACTTCGCGGACTCCCCTGCGGCGTTGACGGCGCTGACCTGGAAGCCGTACGCGGTGGAGGCCGCCAGGCCCGTCACGGTCGCCGAGGTCCCGGTGGTGTCGAGGGCCTTGGTGCCGCCGCGGTAGACGCGGTAACCGGTGGCTCCGGCGGACGCGGTCCAGGACAGCGGCACGGAGGAGGCGGTGGCCGTCCCGGCCTCGAGCCCGGTGGGGACCGGGGGGACGGTGACGGGGGTGCCGCCCGGGCCGACCAGGCTGAGGTCGTCGGCGTAGTAGGCGGGGGTGCCGTACCAGCCGTGCGTGTAGACGGTCACCGAGGTGGTCGCCGGGCCGGTCCTGAAGGTCGTGGTGAGCTGCTTGTAGGCACCGGCGGACTGGGTCCACGTGGACACGTCGGTGGTGCCGGTGCCGGATGCCCCGAGGTAGACGTAGTCGCCCCGCACCCACGCACCGAGCGTGTAGGTGGAGTCGGGCTTCACCGTCACCGTCTGGGAGCACCGGGCATGGTCACTGCCGGCCGGTGTCGCCTTCAGTGCCGCTGTGCCGCCGTGCACGGGCGTGCTGACGACCGCTCCGCTGCCGGCCGAGCAGGACCAGCCGTCCAGGCCCGCCTCGAAGCCCCCGTTGCGCGCCAGATCGGCGTCCGCGGCGCCGGCGGCCGGCGCCGCGGCGACCAGGGCACCGGCGGCGAGCAGGACCGCCGAGAACCCGGCGAGCAGACCGGACGGTCTGGCGGATGGTCCGGTACGGGATGCGGTGCGTTCCACAACAGCCTCCGTGCGCGCAGGAATGGAGCGGTTCGCGCACAACATGGTCCAGACCAATCACGTTGTCAAGACCTCTGGCGCCGCATCATCGCCCGTCACGGCTGCCGCGGGCTGCGGCGGCCTCGTGCAGAGCGAGTTCGAGAAGCGTGGCGTCGGTGAGCACCCCCGACCCGTCGGGCGGGATGAGCCACCGCACACCCCCGACCGTGCTGCCCGGACGCGGCACGACGATCCAGGCGCCCCGGCCGACCCCGCGGATGCCCGTCCCGACCCACCGGGCAGCCGTCCCCGGGGGCACGAAGAAGCCCATCCGGGAGTCGCCGAAGTCCGCCAGCACCGGCCCCGGCCGGTCGATGAGGCGCGTGATCACGTCCAGCGTCGGATAGCCCAGTTCACCGGGGACGATCAGCACGTCCCAGCGTTTCCCGGCGGGCAGGAGCGCGATCCCCCGCGGATTGCGCTCCCACTCCTCCCGGCAGGCCTCCGGATCCGGTGCCACCGATGCGAGCCATACGACCGCGGCTTTCGCCCCCGTACCGGCCATGAACTGCCTCCCTCTCCCGTGGGCACCGGCGGTGTTCCGGCGGTGCGTTCACGGAAGAGAGAGGGGCCGGACCGGATCATGACGCGGGTTCGGCCACCCGCCGGCGGTGACCTGGGTCACCCCGGGTCAGCTGTCGAAGCCGAGCCCCATCCGGTCCATGGTCCGCAGCCACAGATTGCGGTGGCCCCCATGGCTGTCGGCCCGGGCGAGTGACCTCTTGGTGAGCTCGATCCCGGCCCAGGCGAAGGGCTCGGGCGGGAAGGGCATCGGCTTGGAGCGGACCATGGCGAGCGTGGTGCGTTCCGTCTCCTCGCCCGCGAGGAGGTCGAGCATCACGTCGGCCCCGAAACGCGTGGCCCCGACCCCCAGGCCGGTGTATCCGGCGGCATAGGCGACGCGCCCGCCGTGCGCCGTGCCGAAGAACGCGGAGAAGCGTGAGCAGGTGTCGATCGCACCGCCCCACGCATGGCTGAAGCGCACTCCGGAAAGCCGGGGGAAGCACGCGAAGAACTGTCCGGCGAGCTTCAGGAAGGTCTCGGGCCGCTGGTCCAGGGAGGCGTCCAGCCGGCCGCCGTAGGGGTAGATCGCGTCGTATCCGCCCCACAGGATGCGGTTGTCCGCCGAGAGCCGGAAGTAGTGGAACTGGTTCGCGCTGTCGCCGAGGCCCTGGCGGTTCCCCCAGCCGATCGAGGCGAGCCGGTCCGCGTCGAGGGGCTCCGTCATCAGCGCGTAGTCGTACACCGGCACCGTGTACGCGCGCACCCTCCTGACCAGCGACGGGAAGATGTTCGTGGCCAGTGCGACCCTGCGGGCGAACACCCGGCCGTACGGGGTGCGCACCGCGGCTCCGGGACCCGACGTCGCGAGGTCCAGGCCCCGGGTGTGCTCGAAGATCCGTACGCCGAGGCCGAGGCAGGCCTCCTTCAGTCCCCAGGCGAGCTTCGCCGGATGCAGCATGGCGACGCCGCGCCGGTCCAGCAGTCCGCCCAGGAATGTCGGTGAATCGACTTCGGCGCGCACCTGGTCGCGGTCGAGGAGTTCCAGCCCGGTGAATCCGAGCTCCCGCGTGCTGCGGTGCCAGGCGCGCAGCTCTTCGAGCTGGTGGGGCTGGGTGGCCACGTCGATCTCACCGGTGCGCTCGAACTCGCAGTCGATGGAGTAGCGGGTGACGGCCGCCTCGATGGCGTCGAGGTTCCGCGCGCCCAGTTCCTCCAGCTTCCCGATCTCGTCCGGCCAGCGCTCCAGTCCGTTGGCGAGGCCGTGGGTGAGGGACGCCGCGCAGAACCCCCCGTTGCGACCGGAGGCGGCCCAGCCCACCTCGTCGCCCTCGATCAGGACGACATCGCGACCGGGGTCCCGCTCCTTGGCGAGCAGGGCGGTCCACAGACCGCTGTACCCGCCGCCGACGACGAGGAGGTCACAGTGCTCGTCCCCCGTGAGGGCGGGGAGGGCCTGAGGCCGCCCGGGGTCGTCGAGCCAGTAGGACAGGGGGCGTGCGTCGGAGAGTGACTGTGCGGCGGTACGCATGGCATCCGGGGCCATGGTTTCCAACTCCTTCGGGTTCTACTGTTTTCCCGCATTGCTCTTCCGCCGGTTCGCTATGAGCTGTCCGGCGAGGACCACCGCCACGGCGATGACGAACATGGCCGTACCGATGACGTTGATCTGCACAGGTGTCCCACGCTGGGCCGATCCCCAGACGAACATGGGGAAGGTCACCGTGGAGCCGGCGTTGAAGTTGGTGATGATGAAGTCGTCGAAGGAGAGCGCGAAGGCCAGCAGCGCTCCCGCCGCGATCCCGGGTGCGGCGATCGGCAGCGTCACCCGGACGAAGGTCTGGACGGGGCCCGCGTACAGATCGCGGGCGGCCTCCTCCAGCCTCGGGTCCATCGACATCACGCGCGCCTTGACCGCCGTGACGACGAAGCTGAGGCAGAACATGATGTGGGCGATCAGCACGGTCCAGAAGCCGAGCCTGGCGCCCATGTTGAGGAAGAGCGTGAGCAGTGAGGCGGCCATGACGACTTCGGGCATGGCCATCGGAAGGAAGATCAGCGAGTTGATCGCGCCGCGTGCCCGGAAGCGGTAGCGGACCAGGGCGAAGGCGATCATCGTGCCGAGCACGGTCGCGCCGGCCGTGGCCCAGACGGCGATCCGCAGCGAGAGCGACAGCGAACCGCAGAGGTCGGCGACGCCGCAGGGGTCCTTCCAGGCGTCCAGGGAGAACCGCTGCCAGGCGTAGTTGAAGCGCCCGTTCGGCTTGTTGAAGGAGAACACCATGACGACGGCGTTCGGCAGGATCATGTACGTGAGGGTCAGCAGACCGGCGAGCACGACCAGGTTGCGGCGGATCCATCGGAGTACGGGCATCAGACCAGGTCCTCCGTACCGGAGCGGCGGATGTAGACGGTGACCACGAGGAGCACGACCGCCATGAGGATGAAGGAGAGGGCGGCTGCCGTCGGATAGTCCAGGACCCGGAGGAACTGGCTCTGGATGACGCTGCCGACCATCTTGGTGTCGGTGGAGCCGAGGAGTTCCGCGTTGACGTAGTCGCCGCTGGCCGGGATGAAGGTCAGCAGCGTGCCGGAGACGACCCCGGGCATCGACAGCGGGAACGTCACCGTGCGGAAGGTGGTGGCCGGGGTGGCGTAGAGGTCGCCCGCGGCCTCGTGGAGCCGGCCGTCGATGCGGTCCAGCGAGGTGTAGAGCGGCAGGATCATGAACGGCAGGAAGTTGTACGTCAGACCGCAGACGACGGCCATGGGGGTGGCGAGGACGCGGTTGTTCTCCGTCCAGCCGAGCCAGCTCGTGACGTCGAGGACGTGCAGCGTGCCGAGGACGTCCACGACCGCACCGCCGTCGGCCAGGATCGTCTTCCAGGCGAGCGTGCGGATCAGGAAGCTGGTGAAGAAGGGTGCGATGACCAGCACGAGGACGAGGTTGCGCCAGCGCCCCGCCTTGAAGGCGATCAGATACGCGAGCGGGTAGCCGAGCAGCAGGCACAGGAGCGTCGCGGTGCCGGCGTACAGCAGGGACCTGATGAACTGCGGGTAGTAGTCGGTGAGGGCGTCCCAGTACGTCTGGAAGTGCCAGGTGACCTGGAATCCCTTCTCCAGGGAACCCGTCTGCACGGAGGTCGACGCCTGGTAGACCATCGGCAGGGCGAAGAACACGAGCAGCCACAGGATGCCGGGGAGCAGCAGCCAGTAGGGGACGAGCCGCTTGCGGGCCGACGGCTTACGGATCTTCGGTTCGGTGGTCCGCGCCGGTGGCGCCTCGGTGACGCTCACGCCGCGTCCTCCACGCTTTCCACTCCGGCGGCGATGTCCTGGGCGGCGTCCAGACCGAAGGTGTGGTCGGGATTCCAGTGCAGGACGACCTCGGCGCCCGGGGCGAGGCCGGCGCGGTGCTCGACGTTCTGCTCGTAGACGTGCAGCGCCTCGCCCGCCGGGCTCTCGACGACGTACTGGGTGCTGACCCCGATGAAGCTGGAGTCGACTATGCGCCCGGCGACGCGGTTGCGGCCCTCGGCTATGGCTCCGCCGTCCTCGGCGCGTGCGAGGGAGATCTTCTCGGGCCGGATGCCGAGCAGCAGCCTGCCGCCGCCTGTGGCCGGGGCCTGACATCGCGAACCGGGCAGCCGGAGCTTGCCGCCGCCCGCGGAGACGACGACCTCCGTGCCGGTGGAGACGACCTCGCCCTCGATGAGGTTGGAGGTCCCGAGGAAGTTCGCCACGAAGGTGGTCCGGGGGTTCTCGTACAGATCGGCGGGGGCACCGAGCTGTTCGACCCGGCCGCCGTTCATCACCGCGACGGTGTCGGCCATCGTCATGGCCTCCTCCTGGTCGTGGGTGACGTGGACGAAGGTGATGCCCACCTCGGTCTGGATCCGCTTGAGTTCGAGCTGCATCTGGCGGCGCAGTTTGAGGTCGAGGGCGCCGAGCGGCTCGTCCAGGAGGAGCACCTGGGGGTGGTTGATGAGGGCGCGGGCCACGGCGACGCGTTGTTGCTGGCCGCCGGAGAGCTGGTGCGGGCGCCGGTGGGCGAAGTCGCCCAGCTGCACGAGGTCGAGCATGTCGCCGACCTGCTTCTTC
The DNA here is from genome assembly GCF_035946055.1 of Streptomyces sp. NBC_01341. Taxonomy (NCBI): domain Bacteria; kingdom Bacillati; phylum Actinomycetota; class Actinomycetes; order Kitasatosporales; family Streptomycetaceae; genus Streptomyces; species Streptomyces sp. NBC_01341. Next base: position 2,072,455 of record NZ_CP108364.1, read on the forward strand.
ACGGACTTCACGCCGCGCCGACGCAGGCCGAAGGCCACGTTCTCGGTGACGTCGAGGTGCGGGAAGAGCGCGTAACTCTGGAAGACGGTGTTGACGGGCCTCTTGTACGGGGGGAGCCCCGTGATGTCGCGGCCGCCCAGGGTCACGGTGCCGGTGGTGGCCTCCTCCAGCCCCGCGATCATCCGCAGGGTGGTGGTCTTGCCGCAGCCGGACGCGCCGAGCAGCGCGAAGAAGGAGCCCTGCGGGACGGTCAGGTCGAGGGGGTGCACGGCGGTGAAGGAGCCGTACGTCTTGCTGATCCCGGTGAGGCGGACGTCGCCGCCCGCCGTCTGCTGCTGTGTCATGGGTCGCGGTCCCAGTGGTGTCGGAGGAGATCGGGAGGGGCGGGCCTGTCAGGCGCCGATGAGCTTGGCGAACTTCTCCTCGTACGCCGTCTCTTCTTCCGAGCTGAGGGAGCGGAAGGCCCGCGACTTCGCGGCCATCGCCCTGTCGGGCAGGATCAGCGTGTTGGAGGCCATCGCCTCGTCGATCTTCGCGAGTTCCGCGGCGACCCCGTCGACCGGGCAGACGTAGTTGATGTACGCGGCGAGCTGGGCGGCCACCGGGGGTTCGTAGTAGTAGTCCATGAGCTTCTCGGCGTTGGTCTTGTGCCGCGCCCTGGCCGGGACCAGCATGTTGTCGCTCGACGTGATGTAACCGGCCGCCGGTATCGCGAACTTGATGTCCGGGTTGTCGGCCTGCAGCTGGATGATGTCGCCCGCCCAGGCCACGCAGGCCGCGATGTCGCCCTTGCTGAGGTCGGCGGTGTAGTCGTTGCCGGTGAAGCGGCGTATCTGCTTCCTGTCGACGCCCTTCTGTATGCGGCCGATGGCAGCGTCGTAGTCGGCGTCGCTGAAGGATCCGGGGTCCTTGCCCATGTCGAGGAGCGTCATGCCGACCGAGTCGCGCATCTCCGACAGGAAGGAGACCTTCCCCTTGAGCTTGGGATCGTCGAGCAGCTGGGTGATGGAGTCGACCTTGCGGCCGCCGGTCGCCTTCTGGTTGTAGGCGATGACCGTCGGGATGCCGGTCCAGGGGTAGGAGTAGGCCCGTCCGGGGTCCCAGTCGGGGGTGCGGAACTGGGGCGAGAGGTTCGCGAACGCGTGCGGGAGGTTCGAGGGGTCGAGCTTCTGCGCCCAGCCGAGCCGGATGATGCGGGCGGCGAGCCAGTCCGTGACGATGACGAGGTCGCGGCCGGTGTCCTGGCCGGCCGCGAGCTGCGGCTTGATCTTCCCGAAGAACTCGACGTTGTCGTTGATGTCCTCGGTGTACTTGACCTCGATCCCGGTGCGTTTCGTGAACGCGTCGAGGGTCGGGCGGCTCTTCTCGTCCTCGCTGACGTCCATGTACTCGGTCCAGTTGGAGAAGTTGATCTGCTTCTCCGCTGCCGAGTGGTCGTCCGAGGCCGCGGCGGCGTCACCCTGCCGTTCCGCCGGCGGGATGCCGCACGCGCTCAGCGTGCCGAGGCCGCCGAGCGCGAGGGCGCCCACGCCGGACGCCCGCAGGAGTGAACGGCGGGTGAGGGCTCCCCTGCCATTTCTGAGGCTGCGCCTCATGGCGGCAAGCTGGGGCGCGGAGAGGCGCTCGGGCTCGTACTGCTCCATACGCGTTGCCCTTCCGGGTGGGTGGGGCCGCCTGGTGGCGGCCGCTTGCTATCGGTCCCCGAAGACGGTGCGGTGCCAGTCCTTCCTGGCCACCGCGGTGTTGTCGTACATGACGTGCTTGACCTGCGTGTACTCCTCGAAGGAGTACGACGACATGTCCTTGCCGAAGCCACTGGCCTTGTATCCGCCGTGCGGCATCTCGCTGATGATCGGGATGTGGTCGTTGATCCACACGCAGCCCGCCGCGATCTCGCGGGTCGCGCGGTTCGCCCGGTACAGGTCGCGGCTCCAGGCCGACGCGGCGAGGCCGTACGGGGTGTCGTTGGCGAGGCGGATTCCCTCGTCGTCGGAGTCGAAGGGCAGCACCACGAGGACCGGGCCGAAGATCTCCGAGCGGACGACCTCGCTGTCCTGGGCGGCGCCGGTGATCAGGGTGGGCCGGTAGTAGGCGCCCGCCGCGAGCTCGCCGCCCGGGGCCTCGCCACCGGTGACGACGGTGGCGTAGGCACGGGCCCGCTCGACGAAGCCCGCCACGCGGTCGCGCTGCTGGTGACTGATCAGCGGGCCGAGGTCGGTCGACGGATCGAAGGGGTCACCGAGCCTCACGGTCTCCATCAGCGCCGCGACGCCCGCCACGAAGGCGTCGTACAGCGGGCGCTGGACGTAGGCGCGGGTGGCGGCCGTGCAGTCCTGGCCGGTGTTGATGAGCGAGGCGGCGACCGCGCCGTTGACGGCGGCGTCGAGGTCGGCGTCGTCGAACACGACGAAGGGCGCCTTGCCGCCGAGTTCCAGGTGCAGGCGCTTGACGGTGGCCGTGGCGATCTCGGCCACCCGCCTGCCGACCGCGGTGGAGCCGGTGAAGGAGGTCATCACGACGTCGGGGTGGCCGACGAGGTGCTCCCCCGCGTCACGGCCGGCGCCGGACACGATGTTGATCACACCGTCGGGGATACCCGCCTCCGTCGCCGCCTGCGCGAACATCAGCGAGGTGAGCGGGGTGATCTCGGCGGGCTTGAGCACGATCGTGTTGCCCGCCGCGACGGCCGGCAGGATCTTCCAGGCGGCCATCTGGAGCGGGTAGTTCCACGGGGCGATCGACCCGACGACCCCGATGGCCTCCCGGCGTACGTACGAGGTGTGGTCGCCGCTGTACTCGGCCGCGGACCTCCCCTCCAGGTGGCGGGCGGCGCCCGCGAAGAACGAGGCGTTGTCCACCGTGCCGGGTACGTCGAACTCGGCGGACAGCTTGGCCGGCTTGCCGCACTGCAGGGATTCGGCGTACGCGAAGTCGTCGGACCGCGCGGCGAGCACGGCGGCGAACCGGTGCAGTGCGTCCGAGCGCTCGGCGGGGGTGGTTCCCGACCAGCCGGGGAACGCCGCGCGGGCGGCGCCGACGGCGGCGTCCACGTCGTCGGGGCCCGCCAGTTCGTACCGGAACACCGTCTCGCCCGTGGCCGGGTTCACCACCTCCTGGTGGCGCCCCGACGTGCCTGCTCGCAGCCGTCCGCCGATGTACTGCGCACCCTCGGCGAAGCGGTCCTGCACCTGGAAGCCGTTGCCCATGACGCTCTCCTCCGCCACCCCCCTGACCAGGGGCGGCGTAGCTTCTTCTCGATTTGAGTGCCGATCCTGACAGAGGAGACCTCTACCAACAAGTGATTCCGTTGTTTCCTTTTGGTTACGCGACGGAATCTGTCGACGATGTGTCGCGTGAACACGGAAATCCCCATACCGACTGTCAGTGGCGGATGTCAGACTCGGCTGCCATGGGACAGGAACACATGGACGACCTCCTGGCGCGTACGGCACGCGGTGAACGCGTGAAGTACCTGCCCTTCTGGGGGCATCGACCCCGTCCGGACGGCACGCTCGGGGCGAGCTGTCTCAGCCAGTGGTGGCCCTCGCCCTTCACGGTCGGCTCCGTGACCTATGCCTCGGCCGAGCACTGGATGATGGCCGGCAAGGCGAGGCTGTTCGGTGACCCGGAGGCGGAGCGGCGAGCCGTGGCGGCGGGCAGCCCCGCGGCGGCCAAGAAGGTGGGCCGGCTGGTCAGGGGCTTCGACGACACGGTGTGGACCCGGGAGCGGTTCGCGCTGGTGGTGGAGGGCAGCGTCCACAAGTTCGGCCAGGACCCCGCGCTGCGGGCGTATTTGCTGGGCACCGGGGACCGTGTGCTCGTCGAGGCGAGCCCACTGGACCGGATATGGGGCATCGGGCTCGCCAAGGACGATCCGCGCACCGCGGATCCGGCGTCCTGGCGGGGGCTCAATCTGCTGGGGTTCGCGCTCATGGAGGCGCGGTCACAGCTGCGTTCGGGGTGACACGCGGCGGCCCGGGCGGGGAGAAGGTCCTCCCCGCCCGGGCCGGGCGGTACTCATGCGGGGACCGTCCGCTGTCCCTCCGGCCGGGCACGCGCCCCGCGAGGGTCAGCGCGTGGCGCCGACGACCAGTGAGGTGGCGTACGGGTCGTCGTAGTCGAACTCGGTGCCCGACTCGTCGTTGGCGATGGCCCAGATCAGGAAGCCGAGGAAGACGGCGCTGATGACGATCGAGATCGCCCCGAGGATGATCCCGGCGAGAGCCATACCCCCGTTGGTCGCCTCCCCGCGCTTGGCACGGCCCCGGCCGATGAGGCCGAAGATCAGGGCGAGGATGCCCAGGATGATGCCGAGCCCCCACATGCAGAAGCCGGCCACCGCGACGATGCCGAGCACCATCGCGGCGATACCCAGCCCGTTCGCGGGTGCCGGAGCCCCCCAGCCCTGCGGCTGTGCCCCGTAACCGGGGTATCCCGGATAGCCGTACGACGCCGTGGGCGCGGCAGGTGCCGCCGGGTAGCCGTAGTGGGCGGGCTGCCCCGGCCCCGTCGGCGCGATCGGCGGCGCGGGCACGCCGGGCTGCTGCGGGCCGAAGGCTCCGGCCGGCGGCGCCGGTATCGGCCCGGTGCCCGCGTCCGCGCCCGGCATGGACGTGACCGTGGGCTGGTCGTGCACCGCCGGCGGGCGCGGCTCCGCGGACTTCCCCAGATCGACCCTGCTGTCCGGCGGAGCCCACGGATCGCGCGGCGCACCCCCGCCACCGGGCTGCTGTGTGTTGTCTGACATGGGCCTCCCCCATCGTGATGCCGCCATGCTACGACCCGGCGCCTGGCCGCACGGCCCCGCCTACGATGATCGGTGCAGCCGGTGTGCCCGGCGGGAAAACGAGATCCGGGAGATACCGATGAACGACCTGCGCCCCTTCATCGCGGGGCTGCCCAAGGCAGAGCTCCACGTCCACCACGTCGGGTCCGCCTCGCCCCGCATCGTGGCCGAACTGGCGGCCCACCACCCCGACTCCAAGGTCCCCACGGACCCGGAGGCGCTGTCGGACTTCTTCACCTTCACCGACTTCGGGCACTTCATCGACGTCTACCTCTCGGTGGTGGACCTGATCCGCACCCCGGAGGACGTCCGCCTGCTGACCTACGAGGTGGCCCGTGACATGGCGCGGCAGAACATCCGGTACGCGGAGCTGACCGTCACACCGTTCAGCTCGACCCGCCGGGGCATTCCGGAGCAGGGCTTCATGGAGGCCATCGAGGACGCGCGCAAGACCGCCGAGGCCGAGCTCGGCGTCGTGCTGCGCTGGTGCTTCGACATTCCGGGTGAAGCCGGCCTGGAGGCCGCCGAGGAGACGACCCGGCTGGCCGTGGACCTGCGGCCGGAGGGGCTCGTCTCCTTCGGCCTGGGCGGGCCCGAGCGCGGTGTGGACCGCCCGCAGTTCAAGCCGTACTTCGACCGCGCGATCGCCGAGGGCCTGCACTCCGTGCCGCACGCCGGGGAGACCACCGGCCCGCAGACCGTCTGGGACGCACTGACCGCGCTGCGCGCGGAGCGCATCGGCCACGGCACGAGCTCCACCCAGGATCCGGAGCTGCTGGCCCACCTCGCCGAGCACCGGATCGCCCTGGAGGTCTGCCCGACGTCGAACATCGCCACGCGCGCGGTGGCCGACATCGAACAGCACCCGATCAGGGAGATGGTCCAGGCCGGCGTACTCGTCACCGTCAACAGCGACGACCCGCCCATGTTCGGCACCGACCTCAACAACGAGTACGCGGTCGCGGCCAGGCTGCTCTCCCTGGACGAGCACGGGGTGGCGGCGCTGGCGAAGAACGCCGTCGAGGCGTCGTATCTGGACCCGGCGGGCAAGCAGACGCTCGCCGCCGAGATCGACACGTACACGACGAACTGGCTGGAGGCTCCCGGCCGGTGAACCTCGCGGTCACAATGGCCCCATGACCACCACCGTCACCGCCGTGGCCCACCGCGGCGATCCCTACCGCACCCGCGAGAACACCCTGCCCTCGATCCGGTCCGCCGTGGAACGGGGCGCGGACGCGGTCGAGATCGACGTCCGCGTCACCCGGGACGGCGTGCCGGTCCTGCTCCACGACGCCACCCTGGAGCGGTTGTGGGGCCACGACGTCCGCGTCGACCGGCTGGACCACAAGGAGCTGGAGGAGCGGACCGGCGGCGGGGTGCCCACACTGGACGAGGCGCTGTCCGCCGCCGGCACCTGCCGGGTCATGGTCGATCTTCCCGGCTCGACCGACGTGTCCGTACGGCGGACCGTGGGCGCGGTCCGCGAGTGCGGGGCGGAGGAGCAGGTGTACTACTGCGCGGACACGCACGCGATGCTGCGCGTGCGGGCCGCCGATCCGTCGGCCGAGATCGCGCTGACCTGGACGACGCTCGCACCCCCGCGCCCCGTGCTGCTCGACGCGGTGCGGCCGCGCTGGCTGAACTACCGGTTCGGTCTGCTCAGCCGCGAGATCACCGACCGGGTCCACGGCGACGGTCTGCTCGTCTCCGCCTGGACGGCGGACACCCGGCGCACGATGCGCCGGCTGATCGCGTGCGGCGCCGACTCGATCACGACGAACCGCATCGGGGCGCTGCGCGCCGAGCTCACCAACTCTCTTACACGCGAGCACACTTGATCGATCCGGCATCATGGTCGGTGCCGTACCGTCCGTGATCCCAGGAGCAGTCGTGCCCGAGTCCAGCCCTAGCGCGGTCCCAGCCCGTGTCCGTTCCGACATCGCCCACAACGCCCGTGTGTGGAACTACTGGCTGGGCGGCACGGACTACTTCCCCGTGGACCGTGCGGTCGGCGAGCAGGTGACGGGCATGTATCCGAGCATCGGCGAAGTGGCCCGCGCGGACCGGGCTTTCCTGGGCCGGGTGGTGCGCCATCTGGCCGGGGACGCGGGCATCGGCCAGTTCCTGGACATCGGCACCGGCCTGCCGACGGCGGACAACACCCACGAGGTCGCCCAGCACACGGCGCCCGACGCCCGCGTCGTCTATCTCGACAACGACCCGATCGTGCTGGCCCACGCCCGCTCCCTGCTGACCAGTTCACCCGAAGGCGCCACCGAGTACATCGAGGCGGACGCCAGGGACCCGGACCTGGTCCTGCGGCTCGCCGGACGCACCCTGGACCTCGGCCGGCCCGTCGCGGTGATGATGCTGGGCATCCTCAATTTCATCCTGGACACCGATGAGGCCCGGCACATCGTGGCCACGCTCATGGACGCGCTTCCCTCCGGCAGCCATCTGGTGCTCACCCACCCGACGCTGGAACTGGACGGCGGGGGCAACGAGGCCGCCATGCGCTTCTGGAACGAGAACGCCACTCCGCCGATCACCGCGCGCAGCCGCTCCGACATCGCCTCCTTCCTGGACGGCCTCGACGTCCTGGAGCCCGGCATCGTGTCCTGCTCGCGCTGGCGGTCCGGCTCCGCCGCGCGGAATCCCGAGGTCGCGCAGTTCGGCGCTGTCGGCCGGAAACCCTGATGCCGAAGACCCTGGGCACGGCGGACCCGCGCGAGGCGTGGGCCACCGACGTCGGCATCGCGCTGATCGTGCGGGCGGCGGTGACGATGCCGTTCGTGGTACCGCGCTCCCCGACATGCCCGCCGCCACCTGGACCCGTCCAGGACTGACTCGGTGCCGGCCGCCACCCGCGATCTGTCCCGGACCTCGTCCACAGCGTCAACTCGACGGACGCGAAGGGGCAGGACGTGAACCGCACGGCGATGGTCGTCGTCATGGCGGCCTTCGGGTCCCGTCGGCGGGGTGAGTCAGGCCGGCGACGGGGCGGGCGAGGGGACGGCGGGTGTGTCCCCCATCGCCCCCAGCCGCTTGATCATGCGTCGGACGACGAACAGCGGGATGACGCCGAAGACTCCGAAGGACATGTCGATGACCGACCACCAGAGGGGGATGTCCCGGATCGGTCCGCAGATCAGGGCCAGCGGAATGATCCCCGCGCAGGCGATCATGCCGAACTCGATCACCCAGATGTTGCGGACCGGATCGCGGTAGGGGCCGTAGAAGGCGACGGCGATGACCAGGTGGGCGAAGGCCAGCCAGTCGGTGCCGTACAGCACGAAGGGGTACTCGGCGTCGGCCTCGTCGAGGCCGGTCCGGACCCTGGTGATCCACTCGGTGAGGGCCGGCAGGTGTTCGGGGAACGGGGAGGCCCGGGACGTCAGGAGGTCCTCGGCCCAGCGGAGTTCATGCACCAGCGGGAAGGCGGTCAGCCCGCTCAGCACCGGACAGACGATGAAGACGACCAGCCACACGCGTATGCGCCGCAACAGCGCTCGCTCGCTCATGCCGGGAAGGGTACGCCCATCATGAACACGTTCAAAAACAGGGGTCGGTCTTACGCTCCGCGGCCTGAGCACCGCCCTCCGAATCACCCCGGCGCCGCACGCGCCGCCCCCGACGCCGCCGTCCGGCAGACGTACGGGGCCCTCGGCCGGGACAGGATCATCGCCCGGGCCGGCCGTCAGAGACCGACGATGCTGTTCCATCTCTTCGCGAAGTCTGTGCGCTCGGCGGAGGTGATGTCCCGGGCGATGGCGAGGCGTTCACGCATCGCACCATCCGGGAAGATCAGCGGGTCCTCGGCGAGCGCGGCGGTCTCCTCGTCCTTGGCGGAGGCCAGGATCTCGCGGGCGGCGGGGACCGGGCAGACGTAGTTCACCCAGGTGGCCAGCTCCGCGGCGACCTCCGGGTCGTAGTAATGGTCGACGAGCGCCTCCGCGTTGCGCTTGTGACGGGCGAGATCGGGAATCATGAGCGACTCCGACCAGAGTTCGGCACCTTCCTCGGGCACCACGAACCGGATGTCCGGGTTGTCGGCCTGGAGCTGGATGACGTCACCGGAGTAGGCCTGGCAGGCGAGCACGTCCCCGTTGGCCAGGTCCTTGATGTAGTCGTTGCCGGTGAAGCGCCGGATGTGACGGGACCGCACACGTCTCTCGACCTGTTCGCACATCCCGTGGAAGTCATCGGCGGTCCACCGGGTGATGTCGGCGCCATTGCCCTGCATCAGCAGCGCGAACGCCTCGTCGAGGCCGGACAGCAGCGTCACGCGGCCGCGCAGGTCGTCCGCCCAGAGGTCACTCGTGTGCCGGATCTCCCGGCCGAGTTCCGTCCGGTTGTACGCGATACCGGTGATCCCGGACTGCCAGGGGACGCTGTGCCGCCTCCCGCGGTCGAAGGCGGGCGAACGCAGCTGTGGGTCCAGATACCTGGCGACGTCGGGCTGCCTCGACCGGTCCATCTCCTGCACCCAGCCGAGGCGCACGAACCGGGCAGCCATCCAGTCACTGATGACGACGAGGTCCCGGCCGGTCGGCTGATGGTTCATCAGTGCCGGGCTGATCTTTCCGAAGAACTCGTCGTTGTCGTTGATCTCCTCGGTGTAGGTGACGGAGATCCCGGTCCGGCGCGAGAACGCGTCGAGCGTGGGCCGCCTCGACTCGTCCTCGTCGTCGGTGTCGATGTACAGCGGCCAGTTGGCGAAGTGCAGCGAGCGGTCGCTGTCGGAGCTGTCGTGGCCGGCGCGGTCGCCCGGCTCGACGAAGGCGGCGGGCACACCGCAGCCGGCCAGGGCGGCACCGGCCGGTACGGCACCGAGGGCACGCAGCAGGGAACGACGGGACATGAGGTGGTCCGGAATCGAGCGCACCCGCGCAGCATGCCGGTCCGTCACCGTGCCGGGCAATGGACCAACCGTCCAGCGCGGAGGGGTCGTTGCGCACACCCTGTCCATGCGCGCGGCACCCCTGCCCCGCACGGGCGTTCGCGTCCCCGCAGGCACGCGAACGGCCCCGGGCCGGAGCCCGGGGCCGTCGGTGAGGCGCCGCCGCTCGGGGCGTCGCCGCTCAGCCGTCGAGCGAGGTCATGACGTGCTTGATGCGGGTGTAATCCTCGAAGCCGTACGCCGAGAGGTCCTTGCCGTAGCCGGACTTCTTGAACCCGCCGTGCGGCATCTCGGCCACCAGCGGGATGTGGGTGTTGATCCACACGCAGCCGAAGTCCAGGTGCTTGGACATGCGCATCGCGCGGGAGTGGTCCTTGGTCCACACCGAGGAGGCCAGCGCGTACTCGACGCCGTTGGCGTACTCGACCGCCTGCGTCTCGTCGGTGAAGGACTGCACGGTGATGACGGGACCGAAGACCTCGTGCTGGATGATCTCGTCGTCCTGCTTGAGCCCGGACACGACGGTCGCGGCGTAGAAGTAGCCCTTCTCGCCGACCCGGTGACCGCCCGCCTCGACCTTGGCGTGCGCCGGGAGCCGCTCGATGAAGCCGCTGACCTGGGCGAGCTGGTTGGCGTTGTTGAGCGGCCCGTAGAGCACGTCCTCGTCGTCCGGCATGCCGGTCTTCGTGTCGGCCGCCGCCTTTGCGAGGGCGGTGACGAACTCGTCGTGGACGGACTCGTGGACCAGGACGCGGGTCGCGGCCGTACAGTCCTGGCCGGCGTTGAAGTAGCCCGCGACGGAGATGCCCTCGACGGCCTTGGCGATGTCGGCGTCCTCGAAGACGACGACCGGGGCCTTGCCGCCGAGCTCCAGGTGAACGCGCTTGACGTCCTTGGCCGCGGACTCCGCGACCTGCATACCGGCCCGCACCGAGCCGGTGATGGAGGCCATCGCCGGCGTCGGGTGCTCGACCATCGCACGGCCCGTCTCACGGTCGCCGCAGATGACGTTGAAGACGCCCTTGGGCAGGATCTGCCCGATGATCTCGGCGATCAGTACGGTCGACGCCGGAGTGGTGTCGGACGGCTTGATCACGACGGTGTTGCCCGCGGCGAGCGCCGGGGCGAACTTCCACACGGCCATCATCATGGGGTAGTTCCACGGCGCGACCTGGGCGCACACACCCACGGGCTCGCGGCGGACGATGGAGGTAAGGCCCTCCATGTACTCGCCGGCCGAGCGGCCTTCGAGCAGCCTCGCGGCGCCGGCGAAGAAGCGGATCTGGTCCACCATCGGCGGGATCTCTTCGGTGCGGGTGAGCTCCAGCGGCTTGCCGGTGTTCTCCGACTCGGCCGCGATGAGGTCCTCCGCGCGCTCCTCGAAGGCGTCCGCGATCTTCAGCAGGGCCTTCTGGCGTTCGGCGGGCGTGACGTCACGCCACGCGGGGAACGCGGCCGCGGCGGCGTCCATGGCGGCATCGACGTCGGCCTGTCCAGAGAGGGGGGAGGTCGCGTAGACCTCTTCCGTCACCGGGCTGACCACGTCGATGGTCCGCCCGTCCGCGGCGTCCCGGAACTCTCCGTTGATGTAGTTGCGCAGACGGCGCACCTCGGTGGTCACAACCACCCCTCCTGTCGGCTGTCCGATGGGTGAGACTTCCACCCTAAACCGTGCGGTGACGCTTTCGACACACCCAACCACTGGGAACTTCGGATTCAGTGAGATTCGAGCACCCAGACAACGAATTTCATCGATTCATGCTTGCCAGACAGACGAGTAGCGGTGCACAGTGGGGACGTGGTCAGCCGTAGCACAGACTCCAGGAACGGGAGCGGATCGTCACCAGCGGTCGACGCCGTCTCCCTCGCAATCATCGAGCAGCTCCAGGAGGACGGACGCCGCCCCTACGCCGCGATCGGCAAGGCCGTGGGCCTCTCCGAGGCCGCCGTACGACAGCGCGTCCAGAAGCTGCTCGACCAGGGCGTGATGCAGATCGTCGCCGTCACGGACCCGCTCACCGTGGGCCTGCGGCGCCAGGCGATGGTGGGCATCAACGTCGAGGGTGACCTCGACCCGGTGGCCGAAGCCCTGTCGGCCATGGCCGAGTGCGAGTACGTGGTGATGACCGCGGGCTCCTTCGACCTGATGGTGGAGATCGTCTGCGAGGACGACGACCACCTGCTGGAGACGATCAACAAACGCATCCGGGCCATACCCGGGGTGCGCTCCACCGAGAGCTTCGTCTACCTCAAGCTCAAGAAGCAGACCTATATGTGGGGAACCCGATAGCCGTGAGCAAGGACCTCAGCCGTACCGCGTACGACCACCTGTGGATGCACTTCACCCGCATGTCGGACTACGAGAACGCGCCCGTTCCCACCATCGTGCGTGGCGAGGGCACCTACATCTACGACGACAAGGGCAAGCGCTACCTCGACGGCCTCTCCGGCCTCTTCGTGGTCAACGCCGGACACGGCCGCCACGAGCTCGCCGAGACGGCGTACAAGCAGGGCCAGGAACTGGCCTTCTTCCCGGTGTGGTCCTACGCCCACCCCAAGGCCGTCGAGCTCGCCGAGCGGCTCGCCCACCACGCACCGGGCGACCTCAACAAGGTCTTCTTCACCACCGGCGGCGGTGAGGCCGTCGAGACCGCCTGGAAGCTCGCCAAGCAGTACTTCAAGCTGCAGGGCAAGCCGACCAAGTACAAGGTCATCTCGCGTGCGGTCGCCTACCACGGCACCCCGCAGGGTGCCCTGTCGATCACCGGGCTCCCCGCCCTCAAGGCCCCGTTCGAACCGCTGGTACCCGGCGCGCACAAGGTGCCGAACACCAACATCTACCGCGCGCCCCTGTTCGGTGACGACCCGGAGGCCTTCGGCCGCTGGGCCGCCGACCAGATCGAGCAGCAGATCCTCTTCGAGGGCCCGGACACCGTCGCCGCGGTCTTCCTGGAGCCGGTTCAGAACGCGGGCGGCTGCTTCCCGCCGCCGCCCGGCTACTTCCAGCGAGTGCGGGAGATCTGCGACCAGTACGACGTGCTGCTCGTCTCCGACGAGGTCATCTGCGCCTTCGGCCGCCTCGGCACGATGTTCGCCTGCGACAAGTTCGGCTACGTCCCGGACATGATCACCTGCGCCAAGGGCATGACCTCGGGCTACTCCCCCATCGGCGCCTGCATCATCTCCGACCGCCTGGCCGAGCCGTTCTACCGGGGCGACAACACCTTCCTGCACGGCTACACGTTCGGCGGCCACCCGGTCTCCGCCGCGGTCGGGCTCGCCAACCTCGACATCTTCGAGCGCGAGGGCCTGAACCAGCACGTCCTGGACAACGAGAACGCGTTCCTGACGACCCTGCAGAAGCTGCACGACCTGCCCATCGTCGGTGACGTCCGGGGCAACGGCTTCTTCTACGGCATCGAACTGGTGAAGGACAAGGCCACCAAGGAGACGTTCACCGACGAGGAGACCGAGCGCGTCCTGTACGGCTTCCTCTCCAAGGCGCTGTACGAGAACGGCCTCTACTGCCGGGCCGACGACAGGGGCGACCCGGTCGTCCAGCTCGCGCCGCCGCTGATCTCCGACCAGTCGACGTTCGACGAGATCGAGGGCATCCTCCGGAACGTCCTGACGGAGGCCTGGACGAAGCTCTGACCGACGGTCCGGCCACCGGGGAACACCACCCCGGAAGTCATTTCATACGGTTTACGCGGCCCGGGTACACCCTTTCGAGTGAGAAGGGGCGCATCCGGGCCGTGTGCTGTCCCGACACCCCGGTCCGGCTGCCTAGCGTGCCGAGTGACCGAACGGCTGCGTTCTCGTTGTATTCGTTCCCCCGTACGGGGGAACGGGAAATCTCATCCGAACCGAGGTGTACGCCATGGTGGCCCCGCCCGACAACGACGTGATCTGGGGACGTTCCCTGCACCACTCCCACAACGGATCCCCGGGGCTGTCCGGTGTGTCCATCGGTGTCCGTGACGGAGAGATCCTCGCCGTCACCGGCCCGCGCGGGAGCGGGAAGACCACCCTGCTGCACTGCCTGTCCGGACAGTTGGTGCCCGAACAGGGCGAGGTGTGGTTCAACAGCGTTCCCGTGCACACCATGGGGCCCCGGATGCGCGAGCAGCTGCGCCGCGAGCGGTTCGGCTGGATCGGCGCCGAGCCGCAGCTCGTTCCGGAGCTGACCACCTGGGAGAACGCCGCCCTCCCTCTGCTGCTGAGGGGCGTGTCGCACCGCGCCGCGAAGAAGGCGGCCGCCGAGTGGCTGGAGCGGCTGGACATCGGTCCCCTCGCCAAGAAGCGTCCGCACACGCTGCTGCAGGCACAGCGTCAGCGGATCTCGGTGGCACGCGCGCTGACGGCATCGCCTTCCGTCATCTTCGCCGACGAACCGACGGCGTCCCTGCACCACGCCGAACGCGCCCAGCTCCTGCGCACCCTCACCACGGCGGCTCGGTCCCACGGCATCACGGTCGTCCTCGCCACCCACGACGCGGAGGTCGCCGCGCTCGCCGACCGCGTGGTCGGTCTGCTGGACGGCCGCCGCGTCACCACACTCGCCCTGCCCGCCGCGTCCGACCCGGAAGGCCGCTCGGCGTGCTCGCTCTCCGTCTGACCCGTGGATCGCACCCCCTGGTCCTGATGCGGCGCCTGGTCCTCGCCGCCGCGTCGGCCGGGGTCGGATTCCTGCTGCTGTGCACCCTCGGATACGCATCCGGGCACCCGGCGGACGCGTCGAGCTCCGTCCTGCGGCTGCTGTGGTGCGCCGTACCGCTGGCCGCGACCGTGCAGTTCGCTGTCGCCGTGGCCCGTACCGATCCGAGCACCCGCCCGCGCCCCGGGCTCTTCGCCGCGGGCCTCGGCCCGGTCCGGCTGGCGGCGCTCGCCGCGGTCTCCACCGCCGTGTCCACCACGCTGGGGTCGATGGTGGCCCTGCTCTTCTTCCTGCATCTGCGCGGGGACCTCAGCGGGCTGCCGTTCGACGGCGGTGCCGCCGAGTTCCTGGGCGCGGGCACCTCTCTGCCCCTCGCCGCGGTCGTCGTGCTGCTGGCCCTGGTCCCCCTGGCCGCGTCGGCGGCGAGCGGGCTCGCGGTGCGTGCCAGGCCCGTCCCGTCCTCCGAGGCCCAGGAGGCGGAGGCGGAACTCGCCCCCGCCGCCACGCCGACGGGCCTGCCCTGGGGCGTGGCGCTCACGGCGGCCGGTCTCGCGGTCGAGGCCTACGCGAGCCGCGGTTCGGCGGGCAGCCCCTTCCCGCTGCCCGGCCGGCTGGACTCCACCCCCGCGGCCGTGCTGGCGGGGTGGGTCCTCACGGCGATCGGCCTGGCCATGGCGGGCCCCGGCCTCACCCATCTGTGCGGACGGCTGCTCCAGGCCGTGCGCCCCGGGGCGGTCCGCCTGCTGGCGGGCCGGGTCCTCATGGACGAGGCGACGCGGATCGGCCGCCCGCTGGGCATCCTCTGCGCGGTGGTGTCCGGGGTGGTCGCGGCCTCCGTGCTGTACACCGGCGGGCCCCGGCCCTTCGGCCCGCTCACCGCTCTCGGTGCGATCCTCGTCATCGGCTGCACCACCGCGACGCTCCTGACCTCGGCTCTGGAAGCCAGGCAGGCCCGCGCCCGTACGGCCGGGACTTTGCTGCGCCTCGGCGCACCCGCCTCCGCGCTCCGCAGCGCCGCCGCCCTGCGCGCGCTGGTGCTTCTCGCCGTCTTCGTCCCGCTGACCTGGGCGATCGCGGAGCTGGCGGCCCTGCCGCTGACGGAGTGACGTCCTCCGCCGTGGCGGTACGTAGCATGGCCGCGTGGAAAATTCGGACGAGAGTACGTACGCACCCGGCGTCGAGATCGAGACGCTCACCGCATTCGACCGGGCGGTCACGACCGGAACCCTGGCCGGGCACCGTGTCCAGTCCGTCGACCTGACGGACCGGGGCGACGCACTGCTCAGGACCGACACCCGCGGCGCGGTGTTCCTCGGCTGCCGCATCGAGCCGCGCGCGGAGGCGAAGATACGGGCGGACGGCGCGTTCGTCTTCCCTCCGGTACCGGGTCTGCCCTTCGACCCCTACCGCGGGCTGCTCTACACCCCGGAAGCGCTCTACGAGGGCCTGGCCGAGGGCGGTTACGCCTCGACGCCGGACGCCAGGGCGTACAGCTGGTTCCAGCTGACCAGGTCGAACGGCGACGTCTTCGCGTCGATGCTGCGTGCCCTCCACGACGACGCGGTGTCGGACGCGCTGGACGAACACCTCGCCGGCGCCCGGGTGGTGGGCGTCATGGGCGGCCACGCGATGGCACGCGGCTCCGCCGAGTACCAGGGCGCCGCCGTGCTCGGCCGGGAGCTGGCCCGCAGCGGCCTGACCGTGGCGACGGGCGGTGGGCCGGGCGCCATGGAGGCTGCCAACCTCGGTGCCTACGCCGCCCCGCACTCCGACGCGATGCTGCTCAAGGCGTGCGAAGTCCTGGCCGCGGCGCCTTCGTTCAGCCCTTCGGTCACCGACTGGGCCTCGGCGGCGTTCACGGTGCGCGAGCGGTGGCCGGACGGCGGTTCCTCGGTCGCGGTACCCACCTGGTTCTACGGCCACGAGCCGCCGAACGCCTTCGCGGACCACATCGCCAAGTACTTCGCGAACGCCGTGCGCGAGGACGGGCTGCTGGCCCGCTCGACCGCCGGTGTGATCTTCCTGCCCGGCGCCGCCGGAACAGTGCAGGAGATCTTCGACAACGCGACGCCGAACTACTACGAGTCGCGGTCCGCGCCCACCCCCATGGTGCTGGTGAACCGCGCGCACTGGACCGAGAAGCTGCCCACCTGGCCCCTGCTGCGCGCTCTGGCGGCGGGCCGGGCGATGGAGTCGCGTATCGCGCTCGTCGACTCCGTCGAGGAGGCCGCAGGGGCACTGGCCAGGCTCACGGAGACGACCGCCGGGAGCTGATCCGGGCCCAGGTGTCCGGCCGGCGTCCGCTGCCGGGCGCGCCCTCCCGGAACACCGTCAGCGGGCGGTGAGCGTCGCGTCGAGGGCGTCGAAGAAGGCTTCCCAGCCGTCCTCGGCCGCGGCGTACTGCTCACGCGTCAGGTTGCCGCCTCGCTGCCGGAAGGCCATCTCGGTGGCCCCGCCGCTCTGCTCGGTCAGCGTGACTGTGACGGTCTCGCCCTCGGCGTCCGCCGGCGCGCTGGCGTCCTTCAGCGTGAAGACGAGCCGCTCCGGGGCGGACACCTCCTTGTACACACCGTGGAACGGCATCTCCACCCCCGGGACCACGATGACCAGGCTCCACGTGCCACCCGGGGTCACGTCCATCGACACCTGGTCCAGCGGCACGTCGGCGTCGCCCCCGTACCAGGTGGCGAAGTGCTCGGGGACGGTCCAGGCCTCGAAGACCCGGTCCCGCGGTGCCTGGACGACGCGGGTGATGTCGATCCCCTCGCGCGCGGACTGCGGCATGGCTCCAGCCCCTTCCGGTCGGTCCCCCGCTCAGGGGACCACGGCCCGGGAGACGCCGCCAGCCGGTCGCGGCGCGCCCCGGGCCCGTGGGGGCGAGCGCGCCGCACTGTCAGGTCCGGGGCAGAACCACCGTCTCCGCGGGGTCGAAGGTCACGCCCACCACGGCCCCCTCCTCCGGAGCGTCCCCAAGGGCACACTCGGCCTCCAGGTCCGGCCCCTCGTCGGGGTGCAGGACGACGCTGACGTGATGCCCCCGGAAGGTGCGTACGCCCGCCGTGCAACGCAGGCCGTCCTGCGGGGCACCGAGCCGGACACCGCCGGGCCGGACCAGCAGCTCCGACCTTCCCTGAGGGGATCCCTCGGGAACCGGGACCTTTCCCCAGACGGTGTCGGCGGCTGTGCCGGTGACCGTCGCGTCCACCAGGTTGTCGAAGCCCAGGAAGCGGGCGACGAAGGGGGACGCGGGACGCTGCCAGACCTCCAGCGGGGTGCCCTCCTGGGCGATCCTGCCGTCGCGCATGACCACGACCCGGTCGGCGAGGGCGAAGGCCTCGCCCTGGTCGTGGGTGACGGCGAGCACCGTGGTGCCCAGCCGGCCGAAGAGGGTGCGCAGTTCGACGACGAGGCGTTCACGCAGGCTCCGGTCCAGCTGGCCCAGCGGCTCGTCGAGCATCAGCAGGCCGGGGCGGGGCGCCAGCGCCCGGGCGAGGGCGACCCGCTGCTGCTCGCCGCCGGAGAGGGCGGCGACGGCGCGGCGGCCCGCGCCGGGCAGGCCGACCAGGTCCAGGAGTTCCCCGGCCCTGCGCTTTCGCTCGGCGCGGGGGACGCCGTGCATCCGCAGCCCGAACTCGACGTTCGCGCCGACGTCCCGGTGCGGGAACAGCTGGTGGTCCTGGAACATCAGCCCGAGCCCGCGCCGGTGCACGGGCAGCGGGGCCTGGTCCGCGCCGTCCAGGAGCACGCGTCCCCCGTCCAGGGGCTGCAGCCCGGCCACAGCCCGCAGCAGCGTCGACTTCCCGCTGCCGCTCGGCCCCAGCACGCAGACGATCTCGTGGTCGGCGACGTCCAGGTCCACGCCGTCGAGCGCGGTCCGCCCACCGAACCGGACCGTGGCCGAATCCACTTCCAGCATCTTCAGAACTCCCCGGATCGGTCGGTGCGGATTCGTTCGAGCACGAGCAGGGACACCGCGCAGACGAGCATCAGGATCGTGCTGAGGGCCATCGCCTGGCCGTAGTTGAGCTCGCCCGAACGTCCCAGCAGCCTGGCCACGGCGACCGGCAGCGTGGGGTTGTCGGGCCGGGCGATGAACACGGTGGCGCCGAACTCCCCGAGCGACACGGCGAACGCGAAGCCCGCGGCCACGAGTACCGCCCGCCGGACCAGGGGCAGGTCGACCTCCCGCCAGGCACGCAGCGGCGAGGCGCCGAGCACGGCGGCGGCCTCACGCAGCCGGTCGTCCACCGCGCGCAGGACGGGCAGCATCGTGCGTACGACGAAGGGGACGCCCACCAGCGCCTGGGCGAGCGGGACCAGGATCCAGGAGGTCCGCAGGTCGAGCGGCGGCCGGTCGAGGGTGATGAGGAAGCCGAAGCCGACGGTGACCGCCGACACCCCGAGCGGCAGCATCAACAGCGCGTCGAAGCCCCGTACCAGCCGTCCCGCGCGCCGCCTGGTCAGCGCGGCGGCGGCGAGGCCGCCGATCACCAGGGCGATGAGGGTGGCGACCAGCGCGTAACGCAGGGAGTTCCCGATGGCGTCGAGCGGCGGCACGAGGAAGGTCGAGCCGTTGGCGTCGGCCGACTGCAGCGCGCGGTAGAACGCGAACCCGTAGCCGCCCGAGGTGTCCAGAGAGCGTTCCACGAGTACGCCGAGCGGCAGCAGGACGAGCAGCAGGATGCTGAGCAGCACACCGCCCAGCAGGGTCCGCTGCCCCACGCCCCGGGGCGGCCGCGAGGTCTGCGCGGGGTCGACCAGCTTCAGCGCCGTCTCCCTGCGGCGCACGGTCCAGGCGTGGACGGCGAGGATTCCGCCGACCGCGGCGAACTGCACGAGGGTGAGCACGGCGGCCGTCGGGAGGTCGAGCAGCTGCGCGGTCTGCCGGTAGATCTCCACCTCCAGGGTGGAGTACGCCGGGCCGCCGAGGATCTGGACGACGCCGAAGGAGGTGAAGGTGAAGAGGAAGACCATGAGCGCGGCGGCGGCCACGGCGGGCGCCAGCGCGGGCAGGGTCACCCGCCGCCAGGCGGCGAGACGTCCGGCGCCGAGCACCCGGGCGGCCTCCTCCTGGCGGGGGTCGAGCTGGGACCAGAGTCCGCCCACCGTCCGTACGACGACGGCGTAGTTGAAGAACACGTGGGCGAGCAGGATCGCCCACACCGTGGTGTCGAGCCGTACGCCCCAGAGTTCGTCGAGGAGCCCTCCGCGTCCCAGCAGCGCCAGGAACGCCGTGCCGACCACGACGGTCGGCAGGACGAACGGCACCGTCACCACGGCACGCAGCAGTTGCTTGCCCGGGAAGTCGAGGCGGGCGAAGACGTATGCGCCGGGCAGCGCGATCAGCAGGGTCAGCGCCGTCGAGGCGAGTGCCTGCCAGGTGGTGAACCACAGGACGTCCAGGATGTCGGGCCGGCTCAGCACCGCGCCGATCCGGCCGAACTGCCAGACCCCGTCCGTCCTCAGCCCGCGGCCGACGATCGCGGCGACCGGGTAGGCGAAGAACACCGCGAAGAACGCGACGGGCAGGGCCATCAGCCCGAACCGCGCCGCGTTCCCCCGCCACGCGGGAGGCGCGGCTACTTCACGACGAGCGAGGACCACGACTGGACCCACTGCTCACGGTTCTTGGCGATCTTGTCCGGTGCCACGGTCGCCGGCTTGTCGACGGTGGCGCCGAACTTCGTGAAGAGCTCCGGCAGTTTCGCGTCCTTCGCCACCGGGTTCACGAACATGTTCAACGGCATGTCCTCCTGGAACCGCTTGCTGATCAGGAAGTCCAGCAGCGCCTTGCCGCCCGCCTCGTTCTTCGCGCCGTTCAGCAGACCGGCGAACTCGATCTGGCGGAAGCACGTGCCGGTGGCCACGCCGGTCGGGGCCTCCGTGGGCTGCGGATCTGCGTACAGCACCTCGACGGGGGGACTGGAGGCGTAGGAGACGACGAGCGGCCGGTCCGCCTTGGCCTTCTTCCCGCCGGCCGAGCCGGAGAACTCCTCGTTGTACGCCTGTTCCCAGCCGTCGACCACCTTGACGCCGTTGGTCTTCAGCTTCTTCCAGTAGTCCTGGTAGCCGGTTTCACCGTGGGCGGCGACGGTACCGAGGAGGAATCCGAGACCGGGTGACGATGTGGCGGCGTTCTCGGTGACGAGGAGGTTCTTGTACGCGGGCTTCAGCAGGTCGTCGAAGGACTGCGGCGGGTCGAGCTTCCTGTCGGCGAAGTACTTCTTGTCGTAGTTGACGCAGATGTCGCCGGTGTCGATCGGTGTGACCCGGTGCTTGTCGGCGTCGAGTTGCGTGTCGGCCGCGACGCGTTCGAGACCCTTCGCCTTGTACGGCGTGAACAGGCCGTTGTCGAGGGCGCGGGAGAGCAGCGTGTTGTCGGCACCGAAGAACACGTCGCCGCGCGGGGACCCCTTGGTCAGGATCTCCTGGTTGAGGGCCGCTCCGGCGTCACCGCTCTTCAGCACCTTGATCTTGTAGCCGGTCTCCTTCGTGAACGCCTTCAGGACGGCGTCCGAGGCGTTGAAGGAGTCGTGGCTGACCAGCGTGACGGTCTTGGAGCCCCCGGCTCCCGCACCGGCGGCACCGTCGTCCGCGCCCCCGCAGCCCGCCAGCACGGACACACCGAGCGCGGCGGCAAGTGCCGTGGCCGCGTACTTCGTGGTGGTGTTCATGTGATTCCTCCTGGAGATGACCAGGAAGAGACGCGGCCCCACCCGCTCGGCGAGCGGGCAGGGCGCAACAGCTTGAGTAAGGTCCGAACTTCCTACCCGGAATGACCCGGGCGAGGTTCAGAGGGTCTGCGGCCGACCTGTCCTCGGTGCCGCACTCTCAGCGCTGTGGCGCTCCCCTGTCGGAATATGAAGTTGATTATCCGACCAGGCTACACCGGCGCGATCGCTCGGCACGGGCGGGATCATCGGGATCTCCGGCAGCGTGGGAGCGGGCGGGCCGGGCCGGCGCGCGGGGCCCGGCCCAGGTCTCCTCAGCGCTCGGAGGCCGCCAGCTGTCCGCAGGCCCCGTCGATCTCCTGGCCGCGGGTGTCCCGGACGGTGACCGGCACGCCGTGGGCCGCGATGGCCTCGACGAACGCCTTCTCGTCCTCGGGCCGCGAGGCGGTCCACTTGGAGCCGGGCGTCGGGTTCAGCGGGATGAGGTTGACGTGGACCCGCTTGCCCTTGAGCAGCCGTCCCAGCCGGTCACCCCGCCATGCCTGGTCGTTGATGTCACGGATCAGCGCGTACTCGATGGAGATGCGGCGCCCGGACTTCTCCGCGTACTCCCACGCGGCGTCCAGGACTTCGCGTACCTTCCAGCGGGTGTTCACGGGGACGAGGGTGTCGCGCAGCTCGTCGTCCGGGGCGTGCAGGGAGACCGCGAGGCGGCACTTGAAGCCCTCGTCGGCGAAACGCAGCATGGCGGGGACCAGACCGACCGTGGACACCGTGATCCCGCGCTGCGAGAGCCCGAGGCCGTCGGGCTCCGGGTCCGTCAGCCGCCGGATCGCCCCGACCACGCGTTTGTAGTTGGCCAGCGGCTCGCCCATGCCCATGAACACGATGTTGGACAGCCGTGCCGGCCCGCCCGGGACCTCACCGTCGCGCAGCGCGCGCATGCCGTCCACGATCTGGTGCACGATCTCGGCGGTAGACAGGTTCCGGTCGAGGCCGGCCTGACCGGTCGCACAGAAGGGGCAGTTCATGCCGCACCCGGCCTGCGACGAGATGCACATGGTCACCCGGTCCGGATACCGCATCAGGACGGACTCGACGAGCGTCCCGTCGTGCAGCTTCCAGAGAGTCTTGCGGGTGGTGTCGTCGTCGCAGCTGACGTGACGCATGACCGACATCAGGTCGGGGAACATCGCCTCGGCGAGCTTGTCCCGCGATCCGGCCGGGATGTTGGTCCACTCGGCCGGATCGTGCGTGTACCGCGTGAAGTAGTGCTGCGACAGCTGCTTGGCACGGAAGCCCTTCTCGCCGGTCGCGGCGACTGCTTCCTTGCGCTCGTCGGGTGTGAGGTCGGCGAGGTGCCGCGGCGGCAGCTTGGCTCCGCGGGGCGCGACAAAAGTGAGTTCTCCGGGCTTAGGCATGGTTCATCCAGTGTCGCAGACACGCCGTGGTAGTAGAGGCCGCCGACGGGTCAGGAGCCGCACAGCGGGCCTCCGACGAGGGGCGACGGCACGGTGCGGCACGAGAACAGTGACCGATCGCACGACAGGGAGTGTCCTGTGCCTTCGAGGTGGCGCCTAACTGGGCCTGCTCCCGCTACCCGGCCGTGCAGTGCCAGATGTAGCGCCCACCCCGGAGTCCAGGAGGAAGTACGCGGCACGGGACGCCGGGGCCTAGAATCGAATATGTGTCCGATAACCTTTCTCGTCTGGACCGCCTCCGGATCGTGCGCGAGTGGCAGGCGTATCAGCTCGGCCGGACCGATCGGACCATCGCCGAGCTGGAGGAACGCGAAGCCTCGGCAGCCCGGGCGGCGCGCGTCCTGCCGCCGCCGGCGCCCGGATGGAAGCTGTCCGTGCTGCGCGCGGGTGGCTCGAACCAGGCGGACGCCGTGCACACCGGCGACTGCGGCATGGGCGGAAAACGAACACAGGTCATGACCCGTGAGCAGGCTCTGCGCGCACTCACTCAGGACGGGGTCACAGCCTGCCCGTACTGTCGGCCCGACAGGGAGCTCGGGGTGCTGTAAGCCCCACCGCGTGGGAGAACCGCCGTCCACGGGTGGGCCGTCAGCCCTGGCCAAGGGAGCACGATCGACCCCGGCACACGCGAACGGGGTCCGCCGTCCTGTGGACGGCGGACCCCGTTGACGGAACGCGGGCCGGTGTGGTGCGGCCGTGTCAGCCGGATCCGACGAACAGGACCAGCAGCAGCCACACGACCGGGGCGCTCGGCAGCAGGGAGTCGAGCCGGTCCATGATGCCGCCGTGGCCGGGCAGCAGCGTGCCCATGTCCTTGATCCCCAGGTCCCGCTTGATCATCGACTCGCCGAGGTCCCCCAGCGTGGCACTGGCGGCGACGGCGAGGCCCATCAGAAGCCCCTGCCACCAGCTCCCGTCGTCGATCAGGAACTGCATGCACAGTGCACCGGCGACCATCGCGAAGCCCACCGCACCGAACAGCCCCTCACGCGTCTTGCCGGGGCTGATGCGCGGCGCCAGCTTGTGCGTGCCGAAGCGCCAGCCGACGGCGTACGCACCGGTGTCACTGACCACCGTGAGCAGGAGGAAGGTGAGCACGCGCCACGGACCGTCGTCCGCGGTCAGCATCATCGCGACGAACGTGGCGAGGAACGGCACGTAGAAGACGGCGAACACGCCGGCCGTGACGTCCTTGAGGTAGCCCGCGGGCTCCTCCGTCATCCTCCACACGAGCACCGCGAGCGCCGTGAGCGCCATGGCGACCCAGGCGCCCTCGGACCCCCGCACATAGCCGGCGACGACCATCGCGGCGCCGCCGACGGCCAGCGGAACGAGGGGCGCGTTGATGCCCTTGCGTTCCTTGAGACGGGAGGTGAGCTCCCACAGCCCGACCACCACCGCCAGCGCGATCACGCCGACGAAGACGGCCTTCACGATGAAGAGCGAGCCGACGACGAGGGCGCCGAGGCCCACGCCGACCCCTATGGCGGCACGCAGGTCACGCCCCGCACGCTTCTTGTGCGGCTGTGGGGGCAGCGTGGTGGACATGGGCTCCTGCGGGCTCTCGTCACGGAACAGGGGGCCGCTGACGCGCGCGGCGTCCCTGTTCCGGTCGTCAGCGTCTCTACCTTCGTCGGGAACGTCCGGCACGATGGGCATGGGCCGAGTCTGCTGGGCGGCGTGCACATCGTTCGCGGGACCCGCCGGGGCCGCCCCCATCTCGGGCGTGCCCCAGTAGCCGGCTCCCTGCTGGGCGCCCCAGGAGGAGTCGTTCATCAGACTTCGAGCAGCTCGGCTTCCTTGTGCTTGAGCAGCTCGTCCACCTGCGCGACGTACTTCGCGGTGGTGTCGTCGAGCTCCTTCTCGGCGCGACGGACCTCGTCCTCGCCGGACTCCTTGTCCTTGACCAGCTTGTCGAGCGACTCCTTGGCCTTGCGGCGGATGGAGCGGATCGAGATCTTGGAGTCCTCGGCCTTGGTCTTGGCGACCTTGATGTACTCCTTGCGGCGGTCCTGCGTGAGCTCGGGGAACGTCACGCGGATGATGTTGCCGTCGTTGCTCGGGTTGACGCCGAGGTCGGAGTCACGGATCGCCTGCTCGATGTTCCGCAGCGCCGTCTTGTCGAACGGGGTCACCACGGCCATCCGCGGCTCGGGAACCGAGAACGAGGCGAGCTGGTTGATCGGGGTCAGAGCGCCGTAGTAGTCGGCGACGATCTTGTTGAACATCGCCGGGTGCGCGCGGCCGGTACGGATGGCGGCGAAGTCCTCTTTCGCGACCACGACGGCCTTCTCCATCTTCTCCTCGGCCTCGAGGAGGATTTCTTCGATCACCACGTGCTCCTGCGTGTCTTGAGCGGACCCGGCACAGCCGGGGCCTGCGGATCCTGCGTCGCGTCCTCACCTGCACGGTGTCCGACCGGCAGGCCGTTGTCCATCTTCGGGGCTGTCAGGCCCGGGTGCTCCGGTCGCTCACCAGCGTGCCGATCTTCTCACCCTTGACCGCGCGGGCGATATTGCCCTCGGCGGTCAGCTCGAAGACGAGGATCGGGAGCTGGTTGTCACGGCACAGCGTGATCGCGGTGGCGTCGGCGACCTTGAGGTCGCGTGCGATGACCTCGCCGTACTCCAGGGCGTCGAACTTCACCGCGTCGGGGTTGGCCTTCGGGTCGGAGTCGTAGACCCCGTCCACTCCGTTCTTCCCCATCAGCAGCGCCTCGGCATCGATCTCCAGGGCACGCTGGGCCGCGGTCGTGTCGGTGGAGAAGTACGGCATTCCCATGCCGGCGCCGAAGATCACGACGCGCCCCTTCTCCAGGTGCCGCACGGCACGGAGCGGGATGTACGGCTCCGCGACCTGGCCCATGGTGATGGCGGTCTGGACGCGCGAGTCGATGCCTTCCTTCTCCAGGAAGTCCTGCAGCGCCAGGCAGTTCATCACGGTGCCGAGCATGCCCATGTAGTCGGACCGCGCCCGGTCCATGCCACGCTGCTGGAGCTCGGCGCCACGGAAGAAGTTGCCGCCGCCGATGACGACCGCGATCTCCGCACCGTCACGTACGACCGCGGCGATCTCGCGGGCGATGGTGTGCACGACGTCGGGGTCGACGCCGAGGCCTCCGCCACCGGCGAAGGCCTCGCCGGAGAGCTTCAGCATGAAGCGTCCGGAAATCGTGCCGTCGTCGCGCTTGTGGTCACCCTGTGTGGCGTCCGCGCCCTTGTTCATGGAGATTCTCCTCGTGCACATACGAAGAAGGCCATTGCCGGTGGGTCTCTCGTCCCTCAGCGGCAATGGCCTCCTCGTCAGATCTGCGGTCGTACGGCTGAGTGCGGCCGACGACTGCACCAGACCCTATCGGGTCCACCGTTGTTCGCGGACGGACTCAGATGCCGACCTTGATACGCGTGAAGCGCTTCAGGGTCACACCGGCCTCGTCCAGGACCTTCTGGACGGACTTCTTGTTGTCCAGCGCGTAGGGCTGGCCGAGGAGGGTGGCCTCCTTGAAGAAGCCGTTGACGCGACCCTCGACGATCTTCGGGAGCGCGGCCTCGGGCTTGCCCTCGGCGCGCGTGGTCTCCTCGGCGACGCGGCGCTCGGCCTCGACGATCTCGGCGGGGACGTCCTCGCGGGACAGGTACTTCGGCGCGAAGGCGGCGATGTGCTGAGCCAGCCCCTTGGCCAGGTCGGCGTCGGCCTTGTCCAGCTCGACCATGACACCGATCTGCGGCGGCAGGTCGGGCATGGTGCGGTGCATGTACACGGAGATGAACGCACCGTCGAACTGCGCGAAGCGGTCCAGGACGATCTTCTCGCCGAGGTTGGCGTTCGCCTCGTCCACGTACGCCTGGACGGTCTTGCCGGACTCGATCTCCGAGGCGAGGAGCGCCTCGATGTCGGCCGGAGAGGTCGCGGCGACGTGCGCGGCGAGCGTGTTGGCGACGGCCTGGAACTTGTCACCCTTGGCGACGAAGTCCGTCTCGCACTTCAGCTCGAGCAGGACGCCGGACGTCTTGTCCTCGGAGACGAGGGAGACGACGGCACCGTTCTCGGCGGAACGGCCCTCGCGCTTGGCGACGCCCTTCTGGCCCTTGATGCGGAGCGCCTCGACAGCGCCGTCGACGTTGCCGTCGGCCTCGTCGAGCGCCTTCTTGCAGTCCATCATGCCGGCGCCGGTGAGCTCGCGGAGCTTCTTGACGTCAGCGGCGGTGTAGTTCGCCATGAGTCTGTTTCTCTCTCGAAGTCTGAAAGATCTACGGGTGAACGGCGGGGGCGGTGCCAGTGCACCTGCCCCCGCCGTCATTCAGCCGTGACTGACGGGTGTCAGGCCTGCTCGGCGTCCGCGGCCGGAGCCTCGGCGGCGGCCTCGTCCTGCTCGGCAGCGGCGGCGGCCGGCTCGGCGTCGGCGGCCTTCTCGGTCTCGGCGGAGGACTGGACCTCGTCCGTGCCCTCGGCGTCAGCCTTCTTGTCGCCCGCGAGCAGGTCGCGCTCCCACTCGGCGAGGGGCTCGCCGGCGGCCTTCTCGCCCGGCTTCGAGTCACCGGTCGCGGCACCGGAACGGGCGATGAGGCCCTCGGCGACGGCGTCGGCGATCACGCGGGTGAGCAGCGTGACGGAGCGGATCGCGTCGTCGTTGCCCGGAATCTTGTAGTCGACCTCGTCGGGGTCGCAGTTGGTGTCGAGGATCGCGACGACCGGGATGTGGAGCTTGCGCGCCTCACCGACGGCGATGTGCTCCTTCTTGGTGTCGACGATCCAGACGGCGCTGGGCACCTTCTGCATCTCGCGGATACCACCGAGGGTCTTCTCCAGCTTGGCCTTCTCGCGGGAGAGGACCAGGAGCTCCTTCTTGGTGAGGCCGGAGGCGGCCACGTCCTCGAAGTCGATGAGCTCGAGCTCCTTCAGACGCTGAAGGCGCTTGTAGACGGTGGAGAAGTTGGTGAGCATGCCACCGAGCCAACGCTGGTTGACGTACGGCATGCCGACGCGCGTCGCCTGCTCGGCGATGGCCTCCTGGGCCTGCTTCTTCGTACCCACGAACATGATGGAGCCGCCGTGGGCGACGGTCTCCTTGACGAACTCGTAGGCGCGGTCGATGTACGACAGCGACTGGAGCAGGTCGATGATGTAGATGCCGTTGCGCTCGGTGAAGATGAAGCGCTTCATCTTCGGGTTCCAGCGACGGGTCTGGTGACCGAAGTGGACGCCGCTTTCCAGCAGCTCCCGCATCGTGACGACGGCCATGGCCGTACTCCTTGAGGTACTCGGTTGTCGCGACCGCAGGATTGCTGTCGCGCCTGACGCCCCGACGCGCCGTGCCACAAAGGACCGAGAGGCGCGGCCACCGTCCGCAGAGAGGGAGATGGAGGGGCGTGCGAAGTCGACCCGGTGACCCGGATCGCCAGAAGAAGTGTACGGGACCCGTCGGGTGCCGGGTGACGGCGATGTCCACAGGGGCTCGGCCGTCCACAGGAAAAGGCCATGATCCCCGCGGAACGGGCCGCCGGGAGATGGTTCGGTCATGCGCCGCACACCTGCCATCAACGTAGTCCGGCTCCCGTTCGTCCGCCCTTCGCAGGCCCGCCCTCCCGCCGCGTTCCTCGCGGTGCTGCTCGCCCTTTCGACGGCGGCGCCACTGCTCGCCGTCCTGACGGGAGCCTCCGTCCCGTGGAGACCGGCACCGGCAGCGACGGTGGCCTCGGTGCCCACGTCGACGGGGGCACCGGCGTCGACGGGAGGGGACGGCAGCCGGGCCTGGCCACTGGCGGGACGACCCGTTGTCGTACGGGGCTGGGAGCAGCCCGCCGGTCCGTACGCGCCGGGGCACCGCGGCGTCGACCTCGGCGCCCCGCCGGGTACCCCGGTGCGGGCCGCCGCGCCGGGGCGGGTCGTCTTCGCGGGTCCGGTGGCGGGGCGCGGGGTGGTCTCCGTCGATGTGGCCGGCACCGGAGAGCCCCCGCTCCGCTTCACCTACGAGCCGGTGCGCGCGGAGGTCGCCGCGGGCGACGAGGTGTCGGCAGGGCAGGTGGTCGGAGTCGTCGGGCCGGAACCCTCGCACTGCGCCGCCGGGTGTCTTCACTGGGGCCTCAGACGCGGCGACGTCTACCTGGATCCTCTGACGCTGCTGCCACCCTCACTGCTGCGGCGCGGGCCCTCCCGGCTGCTGCCGGTGCTCGGCGTGCCGCTGCCCGATGCCACGTCGCACACAGGCCCGGCACGTGAGTCAGGTCAGCCCCGCACGCCGCGCAGGATCATGGCCACGGCGGTGTCCGCGACGACGCCCGGCTCCTCCGCCGCACCCAGCTCGATCCTGCGGACAGCGGCGTCCACGGAGCCCTGGAGCAGCATGGCCGCCAGTCTCGGCTCGGTGTGGCCGAGGTCCGCGAGCGCCTCGACGATCATGGCGATCAGCCCGCCGTGCGCGGCGCGGATCTTCTCCCTGGCACCCGCGTCCAGTTCGCTCGCGGAGATGGCCACGACCGCACGGTGCCTGCGGTCCCCGACCAGGTCGAGCTGCCTGCGCACGTAGGCCTCGATCTTCGCCTCCGGCGTACCGGCGCGCTCCATGGCGTTCTCGACCTCGGCGGCCCAGACGGGGAAGTCGACGGTGCAGAGCTCCTCGACGACGGCTGCGCGGGAGCGGAAGTACTCGTACACGGAGGACCTGGCGAGGCCGGTGCGCTCGGCGAGGGCGGGGAAGGTCAGCGCCTCCGTACCGCCCTCGGACAGCAAGGAGCGAGCGGCGTCCAGGAGGGCGCCGCGCTGCATGGTCCGGTGCTCGGCCACGGAGGCCGCTCGAATCCTGGGCACCCGTCCACTCTACGGCGGCGCCCGTCGGAAGGGAGTGGGCATACGCGGGGTGGGCGGGGCCGCTTCCGTCAGCGTCCGGCGTCGGCCAGCTTCGCGCGGAGCTGGAGCACGGACTTGGTGTGGATCTGGCTGACCCTGCTCTCGGTGACCCCGAGGACGTTGCCGATCTCGGCAAGGGTCAGGCCCTCGTAGTAGTAGAGGGTCACCACGGTCTTCTCCCGGTCCGGAAGTGTGTTGATGGCGCGTGCGAGCAGTCGTCTGAGTTCACGGTCCTCGGCGACCTCGACCGGATTGTCGGCGGCGGTGTCCTCGAGGGTGTCCATCAGGCTCAGCCGGCCGCCGCCCTCACCGCCGACGTGGAGCAGTTCCTCCAGGGCCACCACATTGGCGAGCGACAACTGGCTGAAAACCGCGTGCAGTTCCTCCAGGGCGACGCCCATCTCCGCCGCGACCTCGGCCTCCGAGGGGGTACGCCGCAGCTGTGCCTCGAGGGTGGCGTAGGCACGCTCGACGTTGCGCGCCTTCTGCCGGACGGACCGGGGAATCCAGTCCAGCGCGCGGAGTTCGTCGATCATCGCACCGCGGATCCTGGTGATGGCGTAGGTCTCGAACTTGATCGCGCGCTCGATGTCGAACTTCTCGATGGCGTCGATCAGCCCGAAGACGCCGGAGGAGACGAAGTCCGCCTGCTCCACATTGGACGGCAGCCCGACGCTGACCCGCCCGGCCACGTACTTCACCAGGGGCGAGTAGTGCAGGATCAGCTGCTCACGCAGCCGCTCGTCACCGGTGGTCTTGTAGGAACGCCACAACTCTTCGAGTGAGGAAGGAGCGGCGGGGCGCACAGTGCCACGCGCAGCCGGTGGGACTGCCGCGCGGTCAGACCCGGAGGTGTGCTGGGGCATGTGGTGCCTTGAGCCGTTCTGCTGTGGGAGTGCTGGGACGTGTCTCTGGGGCGGATTCCTTGTGAGCGTAGCGTGACTGAGGTGTTGCGGTGCGCTCAGGACAAGGGAACCGTGCGGTGCGATTGCGTTTCATTTCCCCCACCCCCGGACGCGGCCGAAGGCGGGGGACGCCGCCGCGCGCACCGGCCCCCGGAGGCCTGACCGGGTGCTGCTGAGGTCATCGGCAACACCTTTTCACCCGAATGCTCCGGGTCAAGTACCGCCTCGCCGCACGTCCCCATTGCGTGTGGGTACCGGTGTCAACCGCCATCGGCCGCCCTCGCGTTCGACGAACCCCAGTAAGTGCGGTTCGTACAACAGGCCGAGGTCTGCGCACCGTTGCGGGCGACGCACGGCGTGGCGTGAACGCCGGACGACCCGCCGCGTCAGCCACTCGGAGCGTGAACGTGGACGAGGGGGCATCCGGGCGGACGGCCGGGCCGGCGCCGCACCGCTACCTGGGGAGACATGCGGGCACCCGAAGACGCGGGCGCCTCGGCAACAAGCAACCGGGCAGCCGAACCCATAGGCACCCCGACAGCAAGGCCGCCGAGGGGACGCCGCCACGTGGTGCGCCCGCCGGGTCACCGCGGGCGTCCGGTTGCGCCGGTCCGACGCCCGCGCCTGGATCTCACCGTCATGGGTGAACCGGACGCCGGAGGCATGAGCGCGATGTCCACGCGCGAGCCGAGGGGAGGGCGGCTCGAAACCGGCACCCGGCGCACGGCACCCGGCGGGCGCCGGTCAACCGGGAGCCGCCACGAGGACTGCGGCCGCAGAACCTCCCCGGGGACCTGGGTGCGGCACCCGCCGGGAAGAGCCCGGAAGTGGGCGCGGCACCCCCTCACACCGTACGTTCGCCCCGCGGACAAGGCGGCGAGCGGCGAGGCACGGCAGCTACGGGAGCGCGTCGCCTGCCGCCGACGGAGGTGCCTCCGCCAACCTCCAGCCTCCGCCGTCGCGTTCGACGAACCCCATGGAGTGCAGTTCGTACAGCCGGGCGCGCGTCTCGTCGGCGCCCACCCCGGCCTCGCGGGCCACATCGGGCACGCCCACGGCCCCGCTGCGCGGAAGCGCGTCCAGGACGTGTGCGGTGTCCGCGTCCAGCCGGTCCCTCGGCAGCACCGGGCCGCGCCGGACCGGGGCCAGGTCGCCTATGCTGCCCACGAGTTCGGCCACCTCCGAGGCGTCGGTGACCAGGGTGCCCTCACCGCGCAGGAGTTCATGGACTCCGGACGACAGTCCGCTGGTGGCGGGGCCGGGGACACCCATCGCATGACGGCCCAACCGTTGTGCGTTGCGGGCGGTGACCAACGAACCGCTGCGGTATTCCGCCTCCACCACCACTGTCCCGCGGGTCAGCGCGGCGATGACGCGGTTCCGCATCACGAACCTGCTGCGGGTCGGATGTGACGCAGGAGCCAACTCCCCCACGATCAGGCCTTGTTCCGCGATGCGTCCGATCAGCTCGGTGTGCCCTCTGGGGTAGGCGACGTCCACTCCGCAGGCCAGCACCGCGACGGTCGCCCCTCCGGCGGCGAGCGCACCGCGATGAGCCGCGGCGTCCACCCCGAAGGCCGCACCGGACACCACCACCCAGCCCCGTTCGGCAAGCCCCGCTCCGAGGGACGCCGCCATATGGGCGCCGTACGGGGTGCACGCCCGGGCCCCGACGACCGCGACCGAGCGCAGGGCCCACAGCCGGAGGTCGGGGGCGCCCCTGACCCACAGCCCGATGGGCCGCGCGTCGCCCAGATCGTCGAGCTGGGTCGGCCACTCCCGGTCACCGGGACAGATGAACCGCCCGCCGATCGCCGACACGTCCGCCAGGTCCCGCCCGGGATCGACACCCGATGCCCTCAGGCGGCAGCCCGCGAGGCGCGTGACGCTCGCCCCTTCGAGCAACTGCCCCGGTCCGTCACCGACAGTCAGACGCCGCATCAGCTCGATGGGGCCCATCTCCCGGAGCCAGCGGCCGCCGCGCTCGTCCCCGGGTTCGAACACGCGGGTCAGTGCGGCACGGGCCAGCCTCTCCCGGTGACCGTCAGGTGGCGGGCCCTGCCTCTGGACACCTTGCCCGTTCACGAGGCGCCCGCCCGCATCGGGACGCCGCGCTGGATGCCCGTCCGGAGCTCCAGGGCGACGGCGATGTCCGAGGCGTCGGGACGGTCCGCGGCTCTCAGGTCGGCCACCGTCCACGCCACGCGCAGGACCCTGTCCAGCCCGCGGGCCGTGAGGGCGCCGCGCTCCATGTCGCGCTCGGCGGCCGCCAGCGCGCCGGGCGCCGCGACCAGCCGGGTACGCAGCTCGTGGCCGGGTACCTCACTGTTGGTCGTCCACGGTGTGCCGGCGAGCCGTTCGGCGGCCCTGGCCCTGGCCTGCCGCACCCTGGCGGCCACCTCGGCCGAGGACTCGCCCCGGCCTCCGCCGCCCAGCAGGTCGGCTCTGCTCACCGGCTCGACCTCCACCCGCAGATCCACCCGGTCCAGCAGCGGACCGGACAGCCGCGCCTGGTAGCGGCGGACCGCGGAGGGCGCGCATTCACATCCCGACCCGGCCAGGGTGTGCCTGCCGCACGGGCAGGGGTTCGCCGCGAGGACCATCAGGAAGCGCGCGGGCAGCCGCACGACCCCGGCCGCACGCGCGACCACGACGTGCCCGGACTCGAGCGGCTGGCGCAGCGCGTCCAGCGCCCTGCCCGAGAACTCCGGAGCCTCGTCCAGGAACAGGACGCCCCGGTGCGCGAGTGACACCGCTCCCGGCCTGGGAAGGCCGTTTCCCCCGCCGACCAGCGACTGCATCGTCGCCGAGTGGTGCGGGGCGCAGTACGGCGCCCTGCCGATCAGCGGCTCCCCCGGCGGGAGGATGCCCGCGACCGAGTGCACCGCCGTCACCTCAAGGGACTCCCGCCGGGTCAGCGCAGGCAGGATCGCCGTGAGCCGCTCGGCCAGCATGGTCTTCCCCGCGCCGGGCGGACCCGAGAGCAGCAGGTGGTGTCCGCCCGCCGCCGCCACCTCCAGGGCCGTGCGTGCCCGCACCTGGCCCGCGACGTCGGCCAGGTCCGGCCGGTGCCCCGTGCCGTCGGCGGAGAGCGGCACCAGCCCCGAGCCGATGCCCGCACCCGGGACCATCAGCCCGGCGAGCATCGCGTCGGGGCGGCCGAGGTCGGCCGCCGTCTCGTCCGGTACGGGTTCGTCACCCAGGACGGCGATCAGCTGGCGCAGGCTCCGCACGCCGAGGACCGAGATGCCCGGCACCAGGGCGGCCTCCCCCGCCGTCTGCTCCGGGACGACGACCTGGCGGTACCCGGCCTCCGCCGCCGCGAGCACCGCGGGCAGTACCCCGCGCACGGGTCGCACCCGGCCGTCCAGGCCGAGCTCTCCGATCATCACCACGTCGGCGATGGCCGCCGGGTCGATCCGCTCCGCCGCGCCGAGCACCGCGCACGCAACAGCGAGATCGAAACCCGAACCGCTTTTCGGGACGGAGGCGGGCGAGAGCCCCACCGTGAGCTTTTTCTGCGGCCACTCCGCCCCGCTGTTGACGATCGCGGCCCTGACCCGGTCCCTGCTCTCCACCAGGCTCTTGTCCGGCAGTCCGACGAGCGTGAAGGCCGCCACACCCGGTTCCAGATCGGCCTGGACCTCCACCACCACACCCTCGACGCCGACCAGCGCCACCGAGCACGCCCGCGCGAATCCCATCAGGCCACGCCCCGCACGTGCTGGACGACCGGAGCGCCCCGCCTGGGCACGAGGATCCCGACCAGATCGATCCGGGCCCCGCCTGGCGGCGGCCCGCCGTGCCTGTCGAGCCAGATCTCCGCGAGCCTGCGGAGCCGGTCGGCCTTGGCCGGCGTGACTGCCTCCATCGGATGCTCGAAGGAGCCCTCCCTGCGTGTCTTCACCTCGCAGACGACCACCGCGTCGCCGTCCATGGCGACGATGTCGAGCTCTCCCGCCCGGCATCGCCAGTTGCGCTCCAGGACGGCCATTCCGGCATCCGCCAGCAGCCGCGCCGCCAGGTCCTCGCCGTACCGCCCGAGTGCCCCCCGTGCGTTCATTCGGCACCACCTCCGGCACCGACGATGACGCCTCACGCGCAATCCATTGGATCTTGGTGGATAACCCCCTCATTGTGGAAATCCCGGCCACTCGTACGAGTGAGCCGGGATACCGGGGAGCGCCGTCGGCATCAGCCTCCGGGAAGCTCGAGGTCGCTCTTGTTGAGCTCCTCGATGTTCACGTCCTTGAACGTCAGGACGCGGACCTGCTTGACGAACCGGGCGGGCCTGTACATGTCCCAGACCCACGCGTCCGCCATGGAAACCTCGAAAAAGACCTCACCCTGAACCGAGTGCACCTGCATCTCGTAGTCGTTGGTGAGGTAGAAGCGCCGTTCGGTCTCGATCACATATTTGAACAGACCGACGACATCGCGGTACTCCCGGTAGAGCTTCAGCTCCATCTCGGTCTCGTACTTCTCGAGGTCCTCGGCACTCATGGCATGTTCCCCTTCAGCCGTGCGTCCCCCTATTGTGCGTCAGCCCCGCGCACCCCTGGCCGATTAGACGATTTCGGGGGCGAGGACCAGCGGAACACTCGGGGGACCCTCGTCGAGCAGCGTGCGCAGCAGCCCGGCGAGCCTGGTCGGGTACACCGTCTCACGCGTGGCCAGCAGTTCGGCGGAAGTCCACCACCTCAGACCGGCAACGCTGCGCAGCTCGAGCTCCGTGTGCCCCGTCCGGTCCGTGGAGGTCTGCGACGTACGGGCCAGGAAGTACCACTCGTCCTGGTCCCAGCGACGCCCGTCGAACGGGAAGGAGCAGACCCGCGTCCACAGCAGCGGACCGAGCGTGACGTCCGTGATCCCGGACTCCTCCGCGAGCTCACGGAGCGCGGCCTGCTCGCGGGTCTCGTCCCCC
Organism: Streptomyces sp. NBC_01341; assembly: GCF_035946055.1. Classification (NCBI taxonomy): domain Bacteria; kingdom Bacillati; phylum Actinomycetota; class Actinomycetes; order Kitasatosporales; family Streptomycetaceae; genus Streptomyces; species Streptomyces sp. NBC_01341. The sequence continues at coordinate 2,107,628 of NZ_CP108364.1, forward strand.
TCCAGCCCGCCCCCCGGGGTGAACCACCAGGTGTCGGCCGGGTCGTCGGGCTCGAAGCCGTGGAGCAGCAGGATCCGGTCGTCAGGGTCCAGGAGGATCACCCTGGCGACCCTGCGTGCCTCAGCGGGCACCGGCGGACGCCTTCCGCCTCTTCGGGCCACGGGCGGACCGGGCCGCCAAAGGGCCGTAGGCCGCTCCGCCCAGGATGAGGACCACTCCCACCACCAGGGCGCCGGCCTGCAGCGGCAGGGGCCCGCTGGACGACACCCCTCCCGGCAGGGACGCGAAGGCCTGCGGCCGGCCGATCATGCCGTCCAGGGGCCACGCCACGGCGTCCACGCGCGCCTGGACGGCACTGCGCGGTACGGAACCGTGCCCGGGGTCCTCCAGGTGGACGCGGGAGTCCATCGAGGTGTCGCGCTCGTCCCCGAGGAGGAACAGCTGTCCTTCCGGAACGTCGGCCGTGAACTTCTGGGCGGAGGCGGGGGCCTTGCCGTCCGCGCCGACGAGTGACGAGGCGCCGTCCGCCCGCAGATACGGTTCCTCGATGGGCTTGCCGTTGACGGTGAGGCGGCCGTCGTCGCCGCAACACGCGATCGTGTCACCGCCGACGCCGACGACACGCTTGACCATCGGCACGTCGCCCCAGGCCGAGTCGGTGAAAACGACCACGTCACCACGCCGCACGTCACCGCCGTCCACCCGCTCGGCGAGCACCCGGTCCCCGGCGTTCACCGTCGGTGACATCGAGTCGGTCGGCACCGTGTACGGCGCGTACACCACCGCTCCCCAGGCGAATCCGCCGAGGAAGAGCACACAGCCGACGGCCACGGCCAGGTTCGACAACACAGTGCCGAGCCGACCGTGGCCGTCATCCGTACGTCCTGTTCCACTCATCCCAGCGCTCCCCCATCGGAGATCGACAATCGCTGATCCGAGTCGGCACCCTACCCGGCGGTACGCCCGTGGGTCAGCCTGCGGCGACGCCAGAACACGAGGGGCAGCGCACCGGCTACACCGAGTGCTCCCGGCACGGCGGCGGAGGCCGCAGCGTTCAGCCCCGGCTGGTCGAACGTCTTCGGCACAGGCAGGGTCGCCCAGCGGCTGATCGGCCATGCGATCACGATGGCCCGGCCGACGACCTCGTCGTTGGGAACCGTGCCGCCGCCGGGAAGCTCCTGGTGGTAACGGGAGTCCCACGAGTTCTGCCGGTGGTCGCCCATCACCCAGATCCGGCCCTTGGGCACGTGGACCGGACCGAACGGCTCGTCGTCGCACGCGCTGTTGCCCTTGAAGATGAACGACTTGTCGTCGAGCGCCTTGCCGTTGACCGTGACCGGCCCGTTCTTCTTGCACTCGACCGTGTCACCGCCTACCGCGATGACCCGCTTGATCAGGTCCTTCTCCTCGGCCGACGGCATCAGCCCGATGAAGCTCAGGAACTTCTGCACCGCGTTGGGCTCGGGCGTCGCGGTGTCCTCGAGCCAGCCGCCCGGGTCGTGGAAGACCACGACCTCGCCGCGCTCCGGCTCCGCGCCGAACCACGGGGTCAGCTTGTCGACCAGTACCCGGTCACCCCGCTGAAGGGTGTTCTGCATCGAGTCCGAGGGGATCGAGAACGCCTGTACCAGGAAGGTCTTGATCAGCAGCGCGAGAATGAGCGCGATACCGATGAGGAGCGGCAGTTCCTTCCAGAAGGAGCGCGGCTTCTTCACCGCCCTGCTGCCACCGCCCGCGGCATCGCCGTCACTGTCCGCACCCACCGGAACTCCCTCGCCAGAAGGCCGGTCCTCGGGTTCGTCGTGTCCGGATCGTGCGCCGACCGCCAAATCCCCCACATCCACTCCTCACTCCGTGCCACCGCCCGCGTCCGATCCGGCGCAGGCCCACCACTCCCATAACGAGCGGGAGTTCCGCAGGGGTCGGGAGCAGGACCATTCCGTTGCGATCCTGGGAGGACAGACTATTCGACGGGCTCGGCCCCGCAGTCGTCCTGGCGCGCCCGTCGGGGACCGACGCGTACGTCCCGGGCTCCTCCAGCCTGCGCCAGTGACCGAACGGCCAGGCGATCACGACGGCCCTGCCCACGACCTGGTCCTGTGAGACCGTGCCGTTTCCGGGCTTGTCGAGGTGGAAGCGCGAGTCCGCGGAGTTGGACCGATGGTCGCCCATCACGAAGATCCGGCCCTGCGGAACCTTTACCTCGAATTTGAGAGTGGAGGGCACATCACCGGGGTTCAGGTAGGGCTCGTCGAGCGCCACGCCGTTGACCGTGATCCTGCCGTCGGTACCGCAGCACTTCACGGTGTCGCCCCCGACGGCGACCACGCGCTTGATCAGATCCTGTTCGTCCTCGGAGGGCAGCAGCCCGATGAACGTCAGCAACTCCTTCATCTGCTTGATGCCCGCCGGCGGGTCCTCGGTGGCGGGGGCCTCCTGCTGCAGCCAGCCACCGGGGTCCTTGAAGACGACGACGTCACCGCGCTCGGGTTCGGAGCCGAACCACGGGGTCAGCTTGTCCACGAGTACCCGGTCGCCGATCCTGATGGTCTGTTCCATCGACCCGGAGGGGATCACGAAGGCCTGGACGAGGAAGGTCTTCAGCACCAGCGCGATCAGCAGGGCCACCACGACGAGGAGCGGAATCTCCTTGATCGCGGATCTGCGTCTGCGGCGTTTCACCTTGCGGGCGAGTTTTCTCCGCTCCGCCCGTGTGGGCAGCGAGCGTGGGGTCGTCGGCCGTGATCCGGTGGGCAGCGGAGGACTGGCGTCCGTCCCGTCGCGGCCACGCCCGCGGTTACCCACGGTCCGCGCCTGTCGGCCGTATGCCCGCGAAGGCGTCCGTGCCCTCCAGGGAGCCGACCCTGCCGAGCGGCCAGCCGAGCCAGTCGACCCGCCCGATCACACGGTCGAGCGGCACCATGCCGCCGCCCGGCTCCCCGAGGTGGTCGCGGGAGTCCCGGGACCTGCTGCGATGGTCCCCCATCACCCACAGGGTGCCGCCGGGCACCACGATGTCGAAGGCGACCTCGGACGGTCTGTCCCCGGGGTGGATGTAGCCCTCGCTCACCGCGGTGCCGTTCACCTCGAGCCTTCCCAGCCTGTCGCAGCAGACCACCCGGTCGCCCCCCACGCCCACCACCCGCTTCACGAAGTCCGTCCCGGCGGGCTCGGCCAGTCCCAGGGACGCGGCCGCCCCGCGCAGCAGTTCGCCCACGGGGTCGCCGCCGGTGTCCGCCTCCCGCACGAACGATCCGGTGCCGTCGAAGACCACCACGTCGCCGCGCCGGGGTTCGGATCCGAAACGGTACGCCAGTTTGTTGACGAGTACCCGGTCCCCGATTCTCAATGTGGGTTCCATAGATCCGCTGGGGATGAGGAAGGGCTGGAGCACGAACGCGCTGAACAGCAGCAGGGCCGCGGTGCAGGCCATCCCCAGGAACGCCGTCCGCCCCCAGGACACCGACCTGGGCAGCCGGTCCCGGACATGCGCGGAGCGCGACCCCTCCTCCGGCCCGTCTGCGGGGCCTGAGGAACGATCGCGCTCCGTGTGCTGTGCTTCCGTGTCCATCGGGGCCGGATTCTATCCGGCCCCGCTGTGGACGCCGGAGGTGAATCAGCGGTCGCGCTTCTCCTTGATCTTCGCGGCCTTGCCGCGGAGCTCACGGAGGAAGTACAGCTTGGCGCGACGGACATCACCGCGGGTGACGAGCTCGATCTTCTCGAAGATCGGGCTGTGCACCGGGAAGGTGCGCTCGACGCCGACGCTGAAGGAGACCTTGCGGACCGTGAAGGTCTCGCTGACGCCCGAGCCCTGGCGACGGATGACTACGCCCTTGAACTGCTGGATACGGGAGCGGTTGCCCTCGATCACGCGCACGTGGACGTTGACGGTGTCACCCGGGCGGAACGCCGGGAGGTCGGTGCGGAGCGAGGCGGCGTTGACGCCATCGAGCAGGGAAGTCATGTTGTCTGCTTTCTTCGCCGATGCCACAGGTCATCGACGGGAGAGAGTGAGGTCGGGATGCTGATCCCATCGGGCGGGCGTCTGTCCCCCTGTGGCAGGGGCGCACGCCGGACGTACAGCGGGCCTATTCTTCCACGGCCTGCGGCCTGCGCCAAAATCGGCCGCCGGGCTCCGGGGACCAGCCGAGGATGGAGAGGATCTCGCGGTCCTTCTTGTCGAAGCCGGATGCCTCGCAACGCTCGATGAGATCCGGCCGGTTGAGCGCGGTACGACGGAATGCCTCGTCCCGCCGCCAGCGCGCGATGCGCCCGTGGTGCCCGCTCAGCAGCACGTCCGGGATGCCCCGGCCACGCCACTCGGGGGGCTTCGTGTAGACCGGGCCTTCCAGGAGGTCGGCCATGGCTCCGGGCGCGAAGGAGTCGTCCCGGTGCGACTCGGCGTTGCCGAGCACCCCCGGCAGCAGCCTGGCCACGGCCTCCGTGATCACCAGGACGGCGGCCTCCCCGCCGGCCAGGACGTAGTCCCCGATGGAGACCTCGACGACGGGCATCCGGGTCGCGTACTCGTCCGTCACCCGGCGGTCGATGCCCTCGTAGCGGGCGGGAGCGAAGACCAGCCACGGCCGCTCCGACAGCTCCACGGCGAGCTCCTGGGTGAAGGGCCGGCCACTGGGTGTAGGCACCACGAGCACCGGGGAGTGCGCCCCTGCCTCGTATCCGTCGGCCAGCGCGTCGTCCAGGGCCTCGCCCCACGGGCCGGTCTTCATGACCATGCCGGGGCCGCCGCCGTACGGGGTGTCGTCCACGGTGTTGTGCCGGTCGTGGGTCCAGTCACGCAGGTCGTGGACGTGTACGTCGAGGCTGCCCCGGGCGCGGGCCTTGCCGACGAGGGAGACGTTCAGGGGTTCGAGGTACTCGGGGAAGATCGTGACGACGTCCAGCCGCATCACGCGCCGCCCTTCTTCCCGTCGTCCGCGGCGTCGTCGCCGGCGCTGTCCTCGTCGCGCACGGACGCGATGACGGCCTCGCTCTCGTCGATCAGACCGGGCGGCGGCGTGATGACGGCACGCTGCTCCTCCAGGTCGATCTCGGTGACGATCTCCTCGACGAACGGGATCATCACCTCGCTGCCGTCCGGGCGTTCCACGATGAAGAGGTCCTGCGAGGGCAGGTGAGTGATCTCCGTGATCCGGCCGATCTCGGTGCCGTCGGCCAGGACGACGTCGAGGTCCATCAGCTGGTGGTCGTAGAACTCCTCGGGATCCTCCGGCAGTTCCGCGGGGTCCACCTCGGCGATCAGCAGGGTGTTGCGCAGCGCCTCGGCGGCCGTGCGGTCGCGCACCCCCTCGAACCGCAGCAGCAGCCTTCCGCTGTGCACCCGGCCGGTCTCGATGGCCAGCGGCCCCACGTGGGCGGGCTCGGTGGCCAGGACGGCGCCGGGCCCGAGCCGGAGCTCGGGCTCGTCGGTGCGCACCTCGACGGTGACCTCGCCCTTGATGCCGTGGGCGCGACCGATCCGCGCAACTACCAACTGCACGCTGTTTCTCCCGGTGTTCTCTTGCTGAGGAGGCGGTGATGTACGGACGACAAAGGCCGGGGACGGCTCGAAAGCCCTCCCCGGCCCCGGCCGGTGTTCAACTCTTCAGCGAACCTGGTCCACGTCGACGAGGTCGACCCGGATCCCACGTCCACCGATGGCACCCACGACGGTACGCAGGGCGCGCGCGGTGCGGCCGTTACGGCCGATCACCTTGCCGAGGTCGTCGGGGTGAACCCTGACCTCCAGCACGCGTCCACGGCGCAGATCGCGCGAGGCGACCTGCACATCGTCGGGGTTGTCGACGATGCCCTTCACGAGGTGCTCAAGAGCCTCCTCGAGCATGCTCAGGCCTCGGTCGACTCGGTGGACGCGGCAGCGTCGGCCGCCTCGTCCGCCTTCTTGTCCGACTTCTTGGCCTTCTGGGTGATGGCCTCACCCTTGGCCTCGTCGCCGTCCGTGGCCAGGGCCTCGAACAGGGCGCGCTTGTCAGCCTTGGGCTCCGGCTGCAGGAGCGGCGCGGGGGCCGGGAGGCCCTTGTGGGCCTGCCAGTCACCGGTGAGCTTCAGGATCGCGAGGACGGGCTCGGTCGGCTGGGCGCCGACAGACAGCCAGTACTGTGCGCGCTCCGCGTTGACCTCGATGCGGGAAGGGTTCTGCACCGGGTGGTACAGACCGATCTCCTCGATGGCCCGGCCGTCACGGCGGGTACGGGAGTCGGCGACGACGATGCGGTAGTGAGGCGAACGGATCTTGCCCAGACGCTTCAGCTTGATCTTGACTGCCACGGAAGTGGTCTCTCCTGGTCTGTGACGTGGTTGGGCACAAAAGATGCCACGTGGGGTTGCGGTACTCGGGTGCCCGATGGACGCGTCAGCCGGAGGAGAGAGGGGTCCTGTGCGACTGTCGAGTACAGCTGACCATTGTGCCACACCCCATGGGGTCACCCCACCGCGACCGCCGCTTCCGGGATACGGAAGGGCTTGCCGCACCCGCCGCACATGATCGGCGCCTGGGCGAGGACGGACGGGACGACGCGGACGTTGCGACCGCAGTCGCAGACGGCCTTGACCCGCACGCCTCCCCCGGACGAACCGTGCCGGGCGGCGGGACCGCGGAACGAGCGCTTGGTGTCCGCGGCCGTGGCGACGGTGTGCGCCTTGAGAGCGCGCTGCAGCCGCTCCGCCGTGGGACGGTATCTGCGTTTGGCCTCGGTATTCAGGGTCACCAGCGAGAATCCGCTGCTGGGGTGGGGCTCCTCGGCATGGTCGAGGCCCAGCTCCTCGGCGATCGCGAGGAAGCGTCGATTGTGGTAGCGGCCCGCTCGCGAGGTGTCCCGGACACCTCGTGCGGCGGCGATGCCGTGGACTGCCTCATGGAGCAGCCGTTCGAAGGAGAGCTCGGCGCCACAGGCGGACGAGGACTCTCCGATCAGGGACTCTGGCGCGGCAAGATCGGGCAGCTCGGGGTGGTACCGCTGAATGTCGGCCCACGCCTGTGCCAGCTCTGCGGCAAGTACAGGTGGTGTCGTGCTCACGTCGTGACAACGAGCCTGAGCGCTCCGGTGTTCCTATTCCGGGGCATCCCAAATAATTTGCACGTACCAGTCAGTTTCCCTCCATGCGCCGCGACGAGGGCGGGTGCGCAGATCAGCGGAGAAGCATCACAGCTCGCACCAAGGTAGGACGTAGCCGCACGTACGCACCGGCGCGGACCCGGCACCCTCAGGGGACATTACCCGGGACGGAGCAGAGGCGGCACACCGGCGGCAGGGCGGGCGCGGAGCGCTCGACGTGCTGCGCCCGGCGTGTCGGGTAAGACTGTGAGGAAGCGAGCGGCCGGCGCGTCGCACCCCGGCGTCCGCGCGCACCGCGCGACGCCGGGGGCGCACGACCGGAGCACGCGAGCAATGTGATCCCGCCCCGTCCGACCCCTGGACGGGACCGCCGATGCGGAGTTCCCTGACATACGGGGGCTGTGGGCACACATACACAGCACACAGACATGGGGGACCTCACTCGGGCACGACCGACCTCACGGCGGATTGGGGCGCATTCCATGACACCAACGCTCGTCCGGCACCACAGGTACGCGGACTCGTCCGATCCGGTGGACGCCGGTACCCGCGCCCGTGACTGGGCCGAGATCCAGGAGCGCATGCTCGCGCCCCTCTACGAGGCGGTGTACGAGCGCCTCGAGGTGGGCTCCGGCACGCGGATGCTCTCCCTCGACTGTGGTTCCGGGCTCGCGCTGCTGATGGCGGCGTCACGCGGGGCGCGCGTCACCGGCGTCGACAGCGACCGGGAACGGCTCGCCCTCGCCCGGGAACGGCTCCTGGCCGGCGCGGGGCAGGAGGAGGGGAGCGGGGCTCCGCGGGCCAGGCTCGTGGACAGCGTCGCGGCGGCCGGCGCGGACCGCCCGGCGCCGTACAACCTGCTGACCGCCTTCCAGCCGATCGGGTGCGCGGACGGTGACTCCGAGGGGCTCGCGCCCGCACTGGCGTCGGCGGTGCCACTGGCCGTCCGCGGGACCACGGTGGTGCTGGCCGGCTGGGGCCCGCCGGAGCGGTGTGCCACGGCTCCGGTTCTCCGGGTCGCGGCCCGGCTCACCGAGTCCGCGCGCGCCCCGCGCACCCAGGCCGGCTGGCGGCCGGCGCTGCGGGACGACCTGGAGGACGTGGCGGCACGGGCGGGACTGAAGCCGGACGGTTCCGGGCGGGTGTCCTGCCCGTTCGGATACGCGGACGTGGACAGCGCCGTGCGGGGGCTGCTGTCGACCGGCCTGTTCGACGCCGCCGTACGCGCGACGGACCGCGCCCAGGTCGAGAAGGAGATCGCGGAGGCCCTGCATCCGCATCTGCGGGCCGACGGCACGGTGTGGATGCCGAACGTCTTCCGCTACCTGGTGTGCGTGACCTGACGGGAACGCGAAGGGGCGCCCCGCCGGGCGGGGCGCCCCTTCGCGTGCGACGGGCCGGTCAGCCCATGAACTTCTTGAACTCGTCGGGGAGTTCGAAGTTCTTCTCCTCCTGGGCGGGCAGGTTGAACGCGCCACCCTGCGCCGCCTGCTCCCGGCGGGCAGCCTCGGCCTGCTCCTCGGCCTTGCGCTTCATCGGGTTGCCGCTCTTGCGCTTGCCCTTGGCCTGCTTGACCTGCTTCTTCTGACGGCCGGGACCGCCACCCATGCCCGGCATGCCGGGCATCCCGGGCATGCCGCCGCCCTGGGCCATCTTCGACATCATCTTGCGGGCCTCGAAGAAGCGCTCCACGAGGTTCTTCACCGCGGAGACCTCGACACCCGAGCCCTTGGCGATACGGGCCCGGCGCGACCCGTTGATGAGCGTGGGCTCGGCGCGCTCCTTCGGGGTCATCGACTTGATGATCGCGGCCGTGCGGTCCACGTCGCGCTCGTCGATGTTGTTGATCTGGTCCTTGATCTGTCCCATTCCGGGCAGCATCCCGAGCAGCTTGGAGATGGAGCCCATCTTCCTGACCTGCTCCATCTGCGCCAGGAAGTCGTCGAGCGTGAAGTCCTTGCCCTTGCTCGACGCCAGCTTGGAGGCCATTTTGGCGGCCTCTTCCTGGCTGAAGGTCTTCTCCGCCTGCTCGATCAGGGTGAGCAGGTCACCCATGTCGAGGATGCGGGACGCCATGCGGTCGGGGTGGAAGGCGTCGAAGTCCTCGAGCTTCTCACCGTTCGACGCGAACATGATCTGCTTGCCCGTGACGTGGGCGATCGACAGGGCAGCACCACCGCGGGCGTCACCGTCGAGCTTCGAGAGCACCACACCGTCGAAGCCGACACCGTCGCGGAAGGCCTCGGCGGTGTTGACCGCGTCCTGGCCGATCATCGCGTCGACGACGAAGAGGATCTCGTCCGGGCTGACGGCGTCACGGATGTCGGCGGCCTGCCGCATCAGTTCCTCGTCGATGCCGAGGCGGCCGGCGGTGTCGACGACGACGATGTCGTGCACCTTGGCCTTGGCGAACTCGATGGAGTCCTTGGCGACCTTGACCGGGTCGCCCACGCCGTTGCCCGGCTCCGGCGCGTACACCGCGACACCCGCGCGGTCGGCGACGACGCTCAGCTGGTTGACGGCGTTGGGCCGCTGGAGGTCGCACGCGACGAGCAGCGGGGAGTGGCCCTGGGACTTGAGCCAGAGGCCCAGCTTTCCGGCCAGGGTGGTCTTGCCCGCACCCTGCAGACCCGCGAGCATGATCACGGTGGGCGGGTTCTTCGCGAACCGCAGCCGGCGGGTCTCGCCGCCGAGGATGCCGACGAGCTCCTCGTTGACGATCTTGACGACCTGCTGGGCGGGGTTCAGCGACTGGGAGACCTCGGCGCCGCGCGCCCGCTCCTTGATGTTGGCGATGAACGCGCGCACCACGGGGAGGGCGACATCGGCCTCGAGCAGGGCGATACGGATCTCGCGAGCCGTGGCGTCGATGTCCGCCTCGGACAAGCGGCCCTTGCCCCTGAGGTTTTTGAAAGTCGCGCTAAGGCGGTCGGAGAGAGTATCGAACACGGCGCTCGTCGGTCCTCAGGGTCGGGGGCGGGGCAGGTCGGTCGCCCTCAAGGGTATCCGGACCCCGGAGAACGCAAAGCCCTCGCCCGGTTCTCGTGACGTACGGGCCCGGAGCAGGGGGTCAGCCCAGCGCCTTCTCGACCTCTCCGGCCACCTCGGCGGCCCGTTCCGGCGGGAGCGGCGCGCCTTCGGCGTCCGTGACGTAGAAGGCGTCCACGGCGTTCGCCCCGAGCGTGGAGACATGGGCGCTGCGCACCAGCACCGCACTCTGCTCCAGCGCGCGGCCGATCCGGTGCAGCAGCCCCGGGGCGTCCTGGGCACGGACCTCGATGACCGTGGCCAGCCACGATCCGGCCGCCGCGACGGTCACCCGGGGCGGCGGGGCCTTCACCCCGCGCCGCCGGGGGTAGGCGGCCTCGCGTTCGGCGAGCCTGGCCCGGATGTCGAGGGAGCCGTCCAGGGCGCGTACGAGGTCGGCGCGGAGCCTGGCGGCCTGCGGGAGCGAGCCGTACTCGGCCGCTACCCGCCAGCTGAGCACCAGGAGATCGGCCGTGCCTCCCAGCTCGGTCGGCAGCTCGACGGCCCGCAGGTCGGCGGCGCGGACGGTGAGGCGGTGCAGGGCCAGCACCCCGGCAGCGGCGGGCAGCACCCCGGGGCGGTCGGGCAGGGCGATGAGGAGTTCGACGCCGATGGGCTCGGGTTCGCCGTCCTCGGAGGGCGTTTCCGGCCGGGTGTGCAGCGACAGTACGGGTTCGCCGGTGCGCAGGGCCTCGACGGCCAGACGCTCCTGCTCGGCGCTGGGGGCGAGAGGTTCCGGCACCGGCGGCTCCTCCCCGGCGAGGAGCGCGGCGACGCGCCTGACCAGGTCGGCGACGAGCGAGGCGCGCCAGGCACTCCAGGCGGCGGGGCCGGTGGCCAGCGCGTCGGCCTCGGTGAGCGCGTGCAGGAGTTCCAGCGTGGAGGCACTGCCGACGGCGGTGGCGACGGAGCGTACGGTCGCCGGGTCGTCGAGGTCGCGCCGGGTGGCCGTGTCGATGAGCAGCAGGTGATGGCGCACGAGTGCGGCCACGACACCGACGTCCTGCTTGTCGAAGCCGATGCGGGTGGCCATGTCGCGGGCGATGACCTCGCCGGCCACGGAGTGGTCCCCGGGCCATCCCTTGCCGATGTCGTGCAGCAGGGCCGCGACGAGGAGCAGGTCGGGGCGGCCGACCCGGCGGGTGAGGTGGGACGCGCGGACGGCCGTCTCGACGAGGTGGCGGTCGACGGTCCAGGTGTGGACGGGGTTGCGCTGCGGCCGGCAGTGGACCCGCTCCCAGTCGGGCAGCAGGCGGGTGATGATGCCCTCCGACTCCAGGGCCTCCCAGACCCCCACGGTCGCTGCCCCGGCGCCGAGGAGGGTGACGAGTTCCTCGCGGGCCTGGGGAGGCCACGGCACGGGCAGCGGCTGGGCGGCGGTGCTCAGGTGGCGCACGAGGTGGCGGGAGAGCGGCAGTCCGGCCTCGGCCGCGGCGGCCGCCGCGCGGAGGGTGAGCACGGGGTCGCGTTCCGGGCGTGCGGTGCGGGCGAGGACGACCTCGCCGTCGGCCTCGACGACGCCGTCGGCGAGCGGGGTGCGCTCGGGGGCGGCCTTGGCGCCACCGCCGAGGAGGGTCCGCAGCCGGGGGCGTGCCGAGCGGGAGCGCAGGACACGGTTGACCTCGCGCCAGGTGACGTCGGTGGCGTACGAGACGGTCCGCGCGGCCTCGTACACCTGGCGCAGCAGGGCGTCGGCGTCGAGGAGGCCGAGGGCCCCGGCGACCTGGTCCTGTTCCTGCAGGGCGAGGCGGTCGGTGGCCCGTCCGGTCGTGAGGTGGAGGGCGTCGCGGGCGTCGAGCAGGGTGCGCCGGGCCTCGGCGAGCCCTTCGCGGGGGGCGTCGGCGACCCAGGAGGCGGCGACGGCGCGCAGGGCGGTCGCGTCGCGGAGGCCTCCGCGGGCCTCCTTGAGGTCGGGTTCGAGGAGGAACTGCAGTTCGCCCATGCGTTCGGCGCGCTCGCGGCAGAGCTCGTCGAGGGCCGGCAGGCGCTTGGGGGCCTGGTTCCGCCAGTCGGCGAGGATCGCGGTCCGCAGTCCGGCGACGAGGCCGATGTCACCGGCGACGGGCCGCGCGTCGAGCAGTCCGAGCTGCACCTTGAGGTCGTCCGCCGCGGTGCCGCGTGCCTCGCCGGGGGTGCGTACGGAGTGGTCGAGGGCGAGGCCGAGGTCCCAGACGGGGTACCAGATTCCGTCGGCGAGGGCGGCGACCGCCGAGGCGTCGGCGGTGCCGTCGTGCAGGAGCAGCAGGTCGAGGTCGCTGCGGGGGGAGAGTTCGCCGCGGCCGTACCCGCCGACGGCGACGAGGGCCGCTCCCCGGATGCCCGCCCGCTGGGCGGCCGTGGTGAACAGTCCGGTCAGCCAGTCGTCGGTGAGCCGGGCGAGGGCCGCACGGCGCGGCGGCCCGGACCGCACCTCCTCCTGAAGGAGGCGCAGCCGGGCCGCCGCGTAGCCGCTGGGTCCCGAGTCCTCGGATTCGGTGGTCACTTCGGTGCTCGTCACCCAGCTGCCTTTCCGTTCACAGGATCCGTCGGTCAGAGTGCGTCCGGGCCGCGTTCGCCCGTCCGTACGCGGATGGCCGTGTCGACCGGGACGCTCCAGACCTTTCCGTCACCGATCTTGCCCGTCCTGGCGGCCTTGACCACCACGTCGATGAGCTGTTCGGCGTCCTCGTCCTCGACCAGCACCTCGATGCGGATCTTGGGGACGAGGTCGACGGTGTACTCGGCGCCCCGGTAGACCTCGGTGTGGCCGCGCTGACGCCCGTAGCCGCTGGCCTCCGTGACCGTGAGGCCCTGGACGCCGAAAGCCTGGAGGGCCTCCTTGATCTCGTCCAGCCGGTGCGGCTTCACGACTGCGGTGATGAGCTTCATGCGTCCACCTTCTTGTTCGTCGGGGCTGCCCCGTTACCGGGCGCCGATGCCGTGGTGCGCGGGGCGGAGCCGCCGCCGGCGCCGCTGAAGTCGTAGGCGGTCTCGGCGTGCTCGACCTGGTCGATGCCGGAGATCTCGTCGTCCTCGCTGACGCGCATCCCGATGGTCTTGTCGAGGAGGAGGGCCAGGAGTGCGGAGACGACGAGAGAGTACGCGAGGACCGCGAAGACACCGACGGCCTGCTTGCCGAGCTGGTCGAGTCCGCCGCCGTAGAAGAGGCCCTTGGCGTCGGACTGCACTCCGCCGGTGGCGAAGAAGCCGATGAGCAGGGAGCCGAGCACACCGCCGACGAGGTGGACGCCGACGACGTCGAGGGAGTCGTCGTAGCCGAACCTGTACTTCAGACCGACCGCCATGGCGCACAGGACACCGGCGATCACACCGATCGCGATGGCGCCGAGCGGGCTGACCGCACCGCCCGCGGGGGTGATGGCGACGAGGCCCGCGACGGCGCCGGAGGCGGCGCCGAGGGTGGTGAAGGAGCCGTGGCGGACCTTCTCGTAGGCGAGCCAGCCGAGGACCGCCGCACCGGTGGCGACCTGCGTGTTGACGAACATGACGGCACCGACACCGTCGTCGTTGCCGAGCCACGAGCCGGCGTTGAAGCCGAACCAGCCGAACCACAGGAGAGCCGCGCCGAGCATGACGAGCGGCAGGCTGTGCGGCCGCATCGGGTCCTTCTTGAAGCCCACCCGCTTGCCGATGACGAGGATCACGCCGAGGGCGGCGGCACCCGCGTTGATGTGGACGGCCGTACCACCGGCGAAGTCGATGACACCCAGCTCGAAGAGCCAGCCGCCGGCACCCCAGACCCAGTGGGCGACCGGGAAGTAGACCACCGTGACCCAGAGGGTGATGAACAGCGCCCAGGAGGTGAACTTGACACGGTCCGCGAGGGCGCCGCTGATGAGGGCGGGCGTCAGGACGGCGAACATCAGCTGGAAGACCGCGAAGACGTACACCGGGATGGTGTAGCCGTCCCACAGCTCGGTGACCCCGATCCCGCTGAGGCCGACGTAGTCCGAGCTCCATCCGATGACGGAGCCGACGTCGGTGCCGAAGGCGAGACTGAATCCGTAGAGCACCCACAGGATCGTGACGATCCCGAGGCTGATGAAGCTCATCATCAGCATGTTCAGGGTGCTCTTGACGCGGACCATGCCTCCGTAGAAGAAGGCCAGACCCGGGGTCATGAGCATCACCATGGCGGTGCAGATGAGCATGAACCCTGTGTTGGCGGCAGACAGCTCGGGGGCGTCTGCGGCAAGCGTCGTGATGCCTGGGGGCATCGGCGTCTCCTCGTCGTCGGTGCGGCCTCGTGCGGGGGTGCGGGACCACGGTGAAAAGGTGCGGGCCGGTTATGCGCCATGACATTCGCGCAACGCGGTTTCCACGAATGCCGCACGATGTTTCGCCGCAGTGACGAAGGGGGCCCACGTGTTACGTACCGATGAACCACCGGTGCCGGACCCGGTGCGCTGCCTACCATGCCCGCAGCGCCGCATACGGTGCGGGCGGCACGCCCCGGGACGTGAACCGGCCACGACAGCGACCCGCTGACCTGGCAATGGGGGAGCCGAGTCGGGTGGTACGGGGCGGCTGTCGTGGCCGGTGGTGCGGGTGCCGGTCAGACCGCTTCGGCGGTCTCCGGGAGCTGCTCGGTGAGCAGGTCGGTCAGCAGGGCGACCTCGGGGATGTCACCGAAGTCCCTGGCAGCGGTGTCGACGGTCTTGCGGAGCCTGGTGTTGACGCGCTCCGATCTCACCTTCTTGGCGATCTTCAGGGCCCGGGTGGCCAGCACCGTCGACTCCTCCGGCTCGCGCTTGAGGAGATGCACCGTGGCCATGCCGATCAGATTCAGGGCGTAGGACCTCTGGTGCTCGTCGTCGTCCCCGAAGAGGTCCACGGCGCGGGCCATGACGGGCTCCGCGAGTGAGGCGTAGGTGGGGCTGCGGCCCGCCACGTAGGCGAGGTCACGGTAGGAGTGGGCGTTCTCGCCGTGCAGTTCCGCGTCGGAGAAGAAACGGATCCAGTCGGGCTCGGGCTCGTCGTCGAGCACGGCGTCGGCGAAGGTGTCCTCGGCCATCCGGACCGCTCGCTTGCACCTGCTCGGCTGGCCCATGTTGGCGTACGCGCGCGCCTCCATCGCATACAGCATGGCCTGGGTCCTGGCGGTGGCGCACTCCCGGCTTCCGTACTGGGCGAGGTGGATGAGTTCCAGTGCGTCGTCGGGCCGGCCGAGGTGGATCATCTGCCGGCTCATGCTGGAGAGGATGTACGAGCCGAGCGGCTTGTCCCCCGCCTCCTTGGAGGCGTGCAGCGCGAGTACGAAGTACTTCTGCGCGGTGGGCTGGAGGCCCACGTCGTAGCTCATCCAGCCCGCCAGCTCGGCCAGCTCGGCGGCGCAGCGGAAGAGCCGCTTCGAGGTGGCCTCGGGCTGGGGTTCCTGCAGCAGGTCGGTGACTTCGTGCAGCTGGCCCACGACGGCTTTGCGGCGCAGCCCGCCGCCGCACTGGGCGTCCCACTGACGGAACATCGCCGTGGTGGACTCCAGCAGGTCGAGCTCCGGCCCGGAGAGCCGGGACGGCCGGCTCACCGCGACCTGGCGCTCGGGTTCGCCGTGCGCCGCCGGGGCCACGGGGACCAGCCAGCGCTGCATGGGTTCGATGAGAGTGGGCCCCGCGGCCAGGGCGAGCGAGCTGCCGAGGAATCCGCGCCGGGCGAGCATGAGGTCGCTGCGGGAGAACTCGCTGAGCAGGGCGACGGTCTGGGGACCGGCCCAGGGCAGGTCCACGCCCGCTACCGAGGGTGCCTGGTGGGTGGCGCGCAGTCCGAGGTCCTCGACGGCGACCACGGTGCCGAAGCGCTCGGAGAAGAGCTCCGAGAGGATGCGCGGGATCGGTTCGCGGGGCTGCTCGCCGTCGAGCCAGCGGCGCACCCGGGAGGTGTCGGTACTGATGTGGTGGGCGCCCATCTGGCGTGCCCGGCGGTTCACCTGCCGGGCGAGCTCCCCCTTCGACCAGCCGCTGCGCACGAACCACGAACCCAACCGCGCGTTGGAGCGCTTTCCGGCATCCGTCTCGCCTGCGCCGCTGCCACTCACTGGAACGCCCCCATCCCGCTGAAACCCGTCGCGCGAACCTCTATCAGAATGCCGTGCCTCGGTGCCGTCTGTACGCGCGTTGCGCACCATCGAACAGATCATCGGATTGCCCGGGGCATACCCGGGCGCACATGCAATTGCAGGTTCGAGTACCGACGGTAATCCTACGATCACCGTCGCCGCGAGGGTGATTGCTGAAACGCCACCATTCGCCACCCCTTCGGATGAACCCGCTCCGGGCAGTCCGCGATTGACTTGACAGACCGCGATCAGCAGCAGGCGGAGTGAAGCGTTCTGGGGCGCGGGAGCCGCATCGCGCACCCCTTGTACGCCACCCCCACGCGCCGCCGGTCCGGGGCGGCCGCGGATGCCTTCGGAGACTCCGGGTCGTAACCACCGGTGAGTCGGACCCGTTGGAGGGGGCATGGGCTTCACGATCGGCGGCATCCGGGAGATGCGCCCGGGCGGCGCGCGGCGACGCGGCCGTGCGGGCTGGGCGACGGCGGTGGCCGAGTACACGGGTTTGTGGGGCTGGGCCGTGACGCCCGGCGCGCGAGCGGCCGCAGGGGTCTGCTCGTGCGGCGACCCCGGGTGCGCCGCCCCCGGCGCCCACCCGCTGGGCTTCGCGCCGGAGGTCCCGCCCGGCGCCACCCTCGGCATGGCCGCGGACGCCTGGGCCGAGGTGCCGGGCGCGTCGGTGCTGCTCCCCGTCGGCCGGAGCTTCGACGTGCTCGACGCCCCCGAGACCGCCGGCCGCCGCGCGCTGGTCCGGATGGAACGGATGGGAGTGCCGCTCGGGCCGGTGGCCGTCACCCCGACAGGGCGCGCCCAGTTCTTCGTCGCCCCAGGGGCAGCCGCCGGACTGCCCGGCCTGCTCTACCGGATGGGCTGGGACGACGCGGATCTGGACCTGAGGGCGCTCGGGGCGGGCACGTACATCACGGCTCCGCCCTCGGACCTCGGCGGCCTCGGTCCCGTCCGCTGGCTGCGGCCGCCGGCGCCCGGGACGGCCGCCGCTCCCCCGCAGGCCAGGCTGCTGCTCGGCACGCTCGCCTACATATGTCACCGGTGGTGAGCGCCGAAGGGCGGTGAACCCCTCGGTCCACCGCCCTTCGCAACGCACCCTGCCTCGGTCAGTCGCCGATCAGCGCGTCCACGAAGGCGCCCGGCTCGAACGGGGCCAGGTCGTCCGGGCCCTCGCCGAGGCCGATGAGCTTCACCGGGACCCCCAGCTCGCGCTGCACGGCGATGACGATGCCGCCCTTCGCGGTGCCGTCCAGCTTGGTCAGGACGATGCCGGAGATGTCGACGACCTCGGCGAACACCCGCGCCTGCACCAGGCCGTTCTGTCCGGTGGTGGCGTCCAGGACGAGCAGGATCTCGTCGAGCGGACCGTGCTTCTCCACGACGCGCTTGACCTTGCCGAGCTCGTCCATCAGGCCGGTCTTGGTGTGGAGCCTGCCCGCGGTGTCGATGAGCACCACGTCGGCGCCCTCGGCGATACCTTCCTTCACCGCGTCGAAGGCGATCGACGCGGGGTCGCCGCCCTCGGGACCGCGCACCGTGCGTGCGCCGACGCGCTCACCCCAGGTCTGGAGCTGGTCGGCCGCGGCGGCGCGGAAGGTGTCGGCGGCACCGAGAACGACGCTGCGGCCGTCGGCGACGAGCACGCGGGCGAGCTTGCCCGTCGTGGTGGTCTTGCCGGTGCCGTTGACGCCGACGACCATGACGACACCGGGAGTCTCCGCGCCGCCCTCCGTCTTCACCTCGCGGTCGAGACCGGGACCGAGCAGCGTGATGAGCTCCTCGCGCAGGAGTGCGCGCAACTCGTCGGGCGTACGGGTACCGAGGACACGGACCCGCTCGCGGAGGCGTTCCACGAGCTCCTGGGTGGGGGCCACGCCGACATCGGCGGTGAGGAGGGTGTCCTCGATCTCCTCCCAGGTGTCCTCGTCGAGGTTGTCGCGGGACAGGAGCGTGAGCAGCCCCTTGCCCAGGGTGTTCTGCGAACGGGCGAGCCGGGTGCGCAGGCGCACCAGGCGGCCCGCGGTGGGCTCGGGTACTTCGAGCTGGGGGATCTCCGGCTCGAGGACCACCGGGGTGTCCTCGACGGGAGTCCCGGTGCCGGGGAGACCGACCTCCTCGATGGTGCGCCGCGCTTCGTCGCGCGACGTCTCGGCTTCCTCGCCGACATGGGGCTCGGCGGGAGGAGTGATGGTCGGCGTGCTCGACGGTGCCGAGGGCGGCAGCTGCTTCTTCTTGCGGCTGCTGACCACGAGCCCGCTGATCAGGCCGACCGCGACCAGGGCGATGACTACAGCAAGGATGACGATGTCCATAACGTGTCCAGTATCGGCCACGGGCGCGGCCCGGGCGCGGTTCCGGACGGCGGCAGCGGAGACCGTCGGGGCGGTATGCCACTTTTGGGGGTAAAGGTACGCTGCTGCCCGTGGAAAACCGCGGCCTGGATCCCGTACCCGACGCCGAGCGCACCGGCCGGGTCCCCGCACTGTTCCCCACGTGGGTGACGGCGAACCTGACGGTGCTGCTGCTGATCGTGGGCGCCGGACTCACCGTCTTCAACGGGCTGAACCTGTGGCAGGTGCTGGTGGTGGGACTCACCGCACCCGTGCTCTCGTTCGGGCTCGTCGGCCTCGTGTCGATCACGGGCAAGCGCGGCGGCGCACCCGGCATGGCGCTGTCCCGTGCGGTGTTCGGGCAGCGCGGCAACCTCCTGCCGGGGTCCGTCCTGTGGGTGGCCCGCTGGGGGTGGGAGACCGTCAACGCGGTCACGGGTTCCTACGCGCTGCTGGCCGTGCTGCACCTGCTGTTCGGCCTGCGCAGGAGCCACACGCTGATCCTGCTGACCCTGACGGCCTTCGTCGGCGCGGGCTTCCTGGTCTCGGGCCTCGGCTTCCGGGCCCTTCGGCTCTGCTCCCGGTCCTCGGCCTGGCTGTTCGGCGGCGCGAGCCTGCTCGTGCTGGCCCACCTCGCGGCCTCGACCCCCTGGCGGTCCGTCCTCGACCGGCCGCCCGCCCCGGCAGCGCTGCTGATCGCGGGGATCGGGACGCTGGCCGCCGGTGGGATCAGCTGGGTCCCGTCCGCCCCCGACTTCGCCCGCTACCTGCCGCGTTCCGCGTCCGGCCCAGGGATGGTCTGCGCGGCCGTGGGCGGCGCCCTCGTCACCGTGCTGCCGATGGTGGCGATGGGCGCGGTGATGGCGGTGAGCTCCCCCGGCCTGGCGGTCACGAGGGATCCGGTTTCCTTCATCGGCGAACTGCTGCCGACGTGGGTCTCGGTGCCCTATCTCCTGGCCGCCGTGCTCGGCATGGTGCTGATCAACGCGATGTCCATGTACTCCGCCGGCTTCACCGCGCAGACGCTCGGCTTCGCGATTCCCCGGGCCTGGGCCGTGGGTGTGAACGCCGGAATCAGCCTGCTGCTCGGCGGGCTGCTGATGCTCGTGGCGAGGAACTTCCTCGACACGTTCCTGTCGTTCCTGGCCCTGCTCGGCGTGACGTTCTCCGCCTGGATCGGTGTCTTCGGCGTGGACGCGCTCCGGGGCCGTACGTACGACCCGGCGGCGCTCATGGACACCGCGCCGGGCAGCGGTTACTGGTACGCCGGAGGGTTCAGCCGGCCGGCCGTGGCCGCCTGGGCCGTCGCCCTCGTGACAGGGCTGCTGTTCACCGACGTCGAGTGGTTCAGCGGCCCGCTCGCCTCCACCTGGGTGGGGCGCAGCGGTCTGGGCTGGGCTGCGACGGTCCTCGTCTCGGCGGGGGTCTACGCGCTGCTGCCGCGCCCCGTCGCCGCCACGGGCGTCCGGCCCGCCGTCTTCTGACGCCCCCACCTCGCGCCGGCCCTCGTCCACCGCACGCAGCCGCCCCGGGCGGCACGGGGCCGGACCGGGGCAGCGGGTCGGGAACGGGACAGCGGGGATCAGCCCATCTCCTCCAGCGCCTTGCCCTTGGTCTCCTTCACGAACTTGAGCACGAAGGGGATGGAGAGCACGGCGAAGCACGCGTAGATGATGTAGGTGCCCGAGAGGTTCCAGTCGGCCAGGCTCGGGAAGCTCGCGGTGATCGCCCAGTTGGCGATCCACTGCGCCGACGCGGCGACACCGAGGGCGGCGGCCCGGATCCGGTTCGGGAACATCTCGCCGAGGAAGACCCAGACCACGACACCCCACGAGAGTGCGAAGAAGAGCACGAAGACGTGGGCCGCGATCAGGGCGACGGTGCCCTCGGTGTTCGGCAGTTTGCCGTCGACCAGATTCGCGGAGAAGGCCCAGGCCTCGAACGCCAGCGCGACGGCCATGCCGATGGATCCGACGAGCGCGAGCGGCCTCCGGCCGACCCGGTCCACCAGGATCATGGCGATCACGGTGCCGATGATGTTGATGATCGACGTGGTGAACGAGTAGAAGAAGGAGTCCGTCGGGTCGATGCCGACGGACTGCCACAGCGTCGCCGAGTAGTAGAAGGCGACGTTGATGCCCACCAGTTGCTGGAAGACCGAGAGACCGATACCGACCCAGACGATCGGCAGGAAGCCGAGACGGCTCCCGAGCAGGTCGCTGAACTTGGACTTGTGCTCGCGGCGCATGGCCGTCTCGATCTCGTTCACGCGCGCGTCGAGGTCGATGTTCTTGCCCTCGACCTCTTCGAGGATCTTGCGGGCACGGTCCCTCTTGCCGACGGAGATCAGGAAGCGCGGCGACTCGGGGATGGCGAAGGACAGCAGCCCGTAGAGGATCGCCGGGACGACCATCACCCCGAGCATCCACTGCCACGCCTCGAGGCCGGCGATGTCGCCCCGCTGGTCGCCGTCGGCGATCTGCAGGATGCCGTAGTTGACCAGCTGCGAGATGGCGATGCCGATGACGATGGCGGCCTGCTGGAACGAGCCGAGGCGGCCTCGGTAGGCGGGCGGTGAGACCTCGGCGATGTAGGCCGGGCCGATGACGGAGGCCATGCCGATCGCGAAGCCGCCGATGATCCGCCACATGGCGAGGTCCCAGAGGGCGAACGGCAGCGCCGACCCGACGGCGCTGATGGTGAAGAGCACCGAGGCGATCTGCATGCAGCGGATACGGCCGATGCGGTCGGCGATGCGTCCCGCGGTGGCCGCTCCGATCGCACAGCCGATCAGGGCGATGGCGATGACCTGTGCGAGCGTGCCCGACCCGATGTCGTAACGGTCGCGGATGGCTTCGACCGCGCCGTTGATGACGGAACTGTCGTAGCCGAAGAGGAAGCCGCCCATCGCCGCGGCCGCCGTGATGAAGATGACATGGCCGAGATGATCCGGGTGGGCATCCCGGGCTCCGGACTCCGGTCCGCGCGCTGTGCTGGTCACATGAACTCCTGGTACCTGGCCGCAACGTCAGGTGTGGGGGGTGAGCCCTCTTAGTGGCGCACAACACCTCACCGACCACCACTTGAAGCTAAACGCGGCGTCACTGAGGCTGTGCATTCAAATTTTGAAGTCAAGATGCGCCTCCGGCGAAGGCGTGGCCCCACACCTGCCCAGGAATCCCCGCATCACACTGTGAAGTGTTGAAGATCGAGTAAAGAAGCCCTGGCGTGCTGTCAGGCCGGGCGGCGCGTCTCCCGGCGAATCCGCTGGCTGATCACCTTCGACACCCCGTCGCCCTGCATCGAGACCCCGTACAGCGCGTCGGCGACCTCCATCGTCCGCTTCTGATGTGTGATCACGATGAGCTGGGAAGTCTCCTGGAGCTCCTCCATGAGCCGGATCAGCCGCTGCAGATTGGTGTCGTCCAGGGCCGCCTCGACCTCGTCCATGACGTAGAAGGGACTCGGCCGCGCCTTGAAGATGGAGACCAACAGGGCAACGGCCGTAAGGGATCTCTCGCCTCCCGACAGCAGTGAGAGCCGCTTGACCTTCTTGCCCGGCGGCCGGGCCTCCACGTCGAGGCCGGTCGTCAGCATGTTGTCCGGATCGGTGAGGACCAGCCGTCCCTCACCCCCCGGGAAGAGCCGTGAGAAGACGCCCTCGAACTCACGGGCGGTGTCACGGAACGCCTCGGTGAACACCTGCTCGACCCGCTCGTCGACCTCCTTGATGACCTGCATCAGGTCGGCCCGGGTCTTCTTCAGGTCTTCGAGCTGCTCGGAGAGGAACTTGTGCCGTTCTTCCAGTGCCGAGAACTCCTCCAGGGCGAGAGGATTCACCTTCCCGAGTTGCTGGTACGCCCGTTCGGCCGCCTTCAGCCGCTTCTCCTGCTCGGCCCTGACGAAGGGCTTCGGAAGGTTGCGCGGGTGCTCGGGATCGGCCGGCAGCTCCTCGCCCTCGGCGGCGGGCGACGGCGGTACCGGCTGCTCCGGTCCGTACTCGGCGGCCAGGGCCGCCGGCTCGACACCGAAGTCCTCCAGCGCCTTCGCCTCGACCTGCTCCATGCGCAGCCGCTTCTCGGCCCCGAGCACCTCGCCGCGGTGCACCGAGTCGGTGAGCCGGTCGAGCTCGCTCTTGAGGTCACGGCCCCTGCCGCGTTCCGCAGCGAGCTCCCGCTCCCGCTCAGCCTTGGCCGCCTCGGCACGGGTCCGCTCCTCGTCCGCCCGTACGACCGAGACCTCCACGTGGGCGAGCAGCTGCCGGGCCCCCGAGGCCACCGCCTGGGCGACGGCGGCCTCGTGGCGCAGCCGGGCACGGCGCTGCTCGGCCCGGGCGCGGGCCTCACGCTCCGCGCGGGCCCCCCGGTCCAGGGAGTCCGCCCGGCCGGCCAGCGCCTTGACCCGCTCCTCGTGGGTGCGGGCCTGGAGACGTGCCTCCATCTCGGTCTGACGCGCGTTGGCACCGTCGGCGGCGAGCCGGTCCCGTACGGATGTGTCCGGCTCCTCCTCGACGGGCGTCTCCTGGGCGACCAGCAGACGTTCCGCCAGTTCCCCGGCCTCCTCGGTGGCCCGCTCCAGCGCCTCCTGCGCCCGGAGCGCTGCGGCCGTCGTACGCTCCGCCTCCCCCACGGCGCCGCGGGCCTGCCCGGCCAGCCGTCCCAGGTGCTGCGCGACCCCCGACTTCTCGCGGTCGGCGGCCCTGCGCCGCTCCCCCAGCTCCTCCACCAGCGCTGCGGTGTCACCGCGCCGCGCGGCCGCGGCGCGCCGGTCCGAGGCGAGTTCCTCGCACCGGACCTCCAGCTCCGCCAGTTCGGCGGCCGCCTCGTCGACGGAGGCCTGCACCTCGAGCAGGCTGGGAGCCCCGGCGGACCCGCCGTGCGCGAAGTGGGCGCCCAGGACGTCGCCCTCGGCGGTGACCGCGGTCAGACCGGGGTGTGCGGCGACCAGCTCCTCGGCGTCCTCCAGCGTCCCGACCACGACCATGTCGCGCACCAGGCGCCGTACGCGGCCGAGCAGTTCGGCGGGTCCGTGCAGCAGACCCGCCACCTGGGGCGCGGGGCAGTCCCCGGTGGCGACGGCGAGGGCGGACGGGGAGTGCGCGGGCTGTCCGGCGGGCACCGCGGCGCCGTGCTCCGCCCCCGATGCCTGCCCGGGCACCTGGCCCGCGGCGGTGGTGGCCGGCGGCCCCTGCGGCTGCTCCGCCCCCTGCGCGGGCACCAGCCCCGGGCCGGCACCGCCCGGTACCAGCGCCGCACGGCCCGCGTCCTGCTTGCGCAGCAGACGGATCGCCTCCGCGGCCGTGGCCGGATCCGTCACCGCGACCGCGTCGGCTGCCGCGCCCAGCGCCGCCGCCACCGCGACCTCATGTCCCGGGGATACGGTGAGCAGCTCGGCCAGGGGGCCGAGCAGCCCGGGGAGCCGGTCGCCCGCGCCCAGCAGCACCCCGGTGCCGTCCTTGCGGCGGAGCCCCAGCGACAGGGCATCGTGCCGCGCGGAGACGGCGGCGCGGCTGCGCTCCGCGGCGGTGACCTCCTCGCGCGCGGCTCCCAGTGACGCCTCGGCCGTCGCGAGCTCCCGCTTGGCCTCCTCGTGCCGCTCCGCCAGCTCGGCGTCGCCCGCGTCCATGCCCTCGACCTCGGCCTTGAGCTGCTCGTACTCCTCCTGCGCGGCGACCGCCCGCTCCTGCGCCTCGTCGCGCGCTGCGGCCAGCCGGTCGATCTCGGCCTGCGCCGAACCCGCCCGGCTGCGGGCGGCGTTGACCTGCCCGGTCAGCCGCGCGAGTCCTTCTCGCCGGTCGGCGATGGCGCGGGCCGCGTCCCGCAGCGCGCGCTCCTCGGCGGCGAGCTGCCGCTCCAGCTCCGACCGGTGTGCGGTGGTGTCCTCCAGCGCGTGCTCCGCCGCTTCGAGGGCGGCCTCCAGCTCCGCCTCCTGCTCACGGATCCGTGCGGCCTCGCGCTCCATGTCCTCGGGATCACGCCCGCGCCGTTCCTCGTCGGGCGCCCCGGTGGCACTCTTCACCCGGGCGTCGGCGAGCGAGATCGTGCCCCGTACCCGCTCGGCCAACTGGGAGAGTTCGTACCAGGTCTGCTGGGCCCGCTGCAGCCGCGGCGCCAGCCGCCGGACCTCGTCCTCCAGGTCCGCCTCACGGGCGAGCGCCGCCTTGAGTTCGGCCTCGGCGGTCTCCTTGCGCCGTTTGAGCTCGGCCTCGTCTGCGATCTCGCCGCGCAGCGCCTCCCGCAGTCCCACCAGGTCGTCGGCGAGGAGCCGCAGCCTGGCGTCGCGGAGGTCGGCCTGGATGACGGCGGCCCTGCGGGCGACGGCTGCCTGCCGTCCCAGCGGTTTGAGCTGGCGACGCAGTTCGTCGTTGAGGTCCTGGACGCGGGCGAGGTTGGCTCCCATCGCCTCGAGTTTCCGGGCCGCTTTCTCCTTGCGCCTGCGGTGCTTGAGCACACCCGCGGCCTCTTCGATGAAGGCGCGGCGTCCGGTCGGGTCGGCGTGCAGGACGGAGTCGAGCCGGCCCTGGCCGACGATGACGTGCATCTCACGGCCGATCCCGGAGTCGGAGAGGAGTTCCTGGATATCGAGCAGCCGGCAGGTGTCGCCATTGATCTGGTATTCGCTGCCGCCGTTGCGGAACATGATCCGTGTGATCGTCACTTCGGCGTACTCGATGGGAAGCGCGCCGTCGGAATTGTCGATGGTCAGCGACACTTCGGCGCGGCCGAGCGGTGGCCTCCCGGTGGTACCGGCGAAGATCACGTCTTCCATCTTGCCGCCGCGCAATGATTTGGCGCCCTGCTCACCCATGACCCAGGAGAGCGCGTCCACCACATTGGATTTGCCCGACCCATTGGGGCCGACGACGCAGGTGATCCCCGGTTCGAACCGAAGGGTCGTGGCGGAGGCGAATGATTTGAAACCACGCAGGGTCAGGGCCTTGAGGTGCACGCCGCCGGACTCTACCTTTCACTCTCGGTTTCGCTGATGAAGGTGCAGGGCACATCAGACGTTAAGCGAAGAGCGACGGACCGGGGGCGGGCCGGGGGAATGAAAGAAGGGACGCCGAAGCGTCCCTTGTACATCACGCGCGACACCGCTCATGCGGCGTTCGCACACAGCCTTGCGTGACGGATCGCGGAGTGACCCGGTCCCGGGAGATCCCCGGTGATCCAGGACAGCGATCCGTGACGAAGACATTTCATGGCTGATCCCGAGCAGCTGGCACGTTCGGCCCCACCGGACCCGGCAGGGCCTTGACGGTCAGGTCAGCGCGGGCTCCGCCTGGGGTACGTCGATGTCGATGCTGTCGAGCAGCGACTCCTGGTGGTGGGCGGCGGCGTTGAGCGCGTCGTTCTCGTCCTGGATCCGTACGAGCTCGGATTCCAGGTCCTGGACGCGCTTCTGAAGCCGTCGCATCTCGGCGAGGAGTCGCGGGTCGGAACCGCCGACGTAACCGAGAAGCGCCTTTGCCATGATGGATGGTCCTCCACACTGAGTGACCGACCGAATGCGGTGCGGGTCGTGGGAATCGCACCCGCGGTGTTCGGCAGTGATGAGTGTCCACTGCTGTTCTGCTGTCACCAGCCCTGCCGAACAGCTGAGGTGCGCGGGGTTTTCAGCGTCTCACCAAAAAGTTTGACGGTCAACACGATCACACGCCGACGGCCGGGAGTCCCGGGGGCGCGCGGCCTGTCGATCATGCGGCGCGACTCTCCTGCGGGCACCCGAGGGATAGGGAGACCTTCGTCGGAGCCGCAGCCTTGCATGACATCCACTTCTTGGCAACCATGTGCCGCCGCCAGGCGCTTTCGCAGGTCATTTCGGGTGCGGTGCCTTTCCCGCCCTCCCGGTCACGCCCGGCGCCCCGTCGGACACGAAGCGGATCCGCGCCTTCTCCCCGGGCGGCCGTCAGCGGATCGCGAATCCCTCATATCCACCGCGAGGCGTGTCCCAGATCTCAGTGACTCCGTCCACGCGACCGGGTGTGTCGTCGGAGCCGAGCCAGTCGAGCAAGCGGTGGCAATTCTCACGCGGCCCTTCCGCCACCACCTGCACCCGGCCGTCGTCGAGATTGAGGGCGAAGCCGGTGAGCGCGCCGATCTCCAAAGCATTTGCCCTGGTGAACCAGCGAAACCCTACTTGCTGTACTCGGCCGCGTACCCATACGACGAGGCGCGCATCTGTGTTCATGCCCGAACGCTAACCGGCCAATTGCACAACGAGCACGGCGCCCCAATCCGCCATGGCGTAAGGTCCCCTCGCAATAGCTCACCCGAACGGGTGAGTTTGATCAAGAATACGGTGACGTCGCAACGACGCCCGGAGCACGAGGAAGGCACAGCGCATGGGACGCCATCGACGCGCAGGCGCAGCCCCGGCCGCTGAGCAGCACGCGGCAGAAGCGGCGGGCGGGCCCCGGAGTGCACGCCGGAGGAAGCGAGCACGACGGCCCGTACGCGCCGGACTGCTCGGCATCTCGGCGGCCGTGGCCGTCGGCGCCGTCGCCGTCGCCTCCGGCCTCGTGCCCGGCGGAGACACCTACAGCGTCAGCGGCGGACCGGCCGCGGACCAGGTCCGCTCGGGCGGCGGCCCCGACCTGCTGACCCAGGGCGACGCGTCGGCCGAGCCGACCGGCGGGACCTCGGCGTCGGCCGAAGCGGGCAGCAGCGCGGACTCCTCGGCCCTGCCGTCGGCGTCCCCCTCCGCCACCCCGAGCGGGAAGCCGAGCGGCAAGCCCTCGGCGAGCGCGTCGAAGCGGGCGGCGAAGAGTCCGGAGAGGACGAAGGTTCCCGCCCTGAAGAAGAGCGCGTCGTCCCGGCAGGCCACCAAGGCCCCCACCGCCTCGAAGACCCCGTCGGCCGCCCCGACGCGTGCGGCCACCGCACCGTCGAGCCCTGCCTCCACCTCCGCGCAGGCGGCGGTGCTCGCACTGGTCAACGAGGAGCGCGCGAAGGTCGGCTGCAGCCCGGTCACCAGGAGCGCGTCGCTGACCGCGCTCGCACAGGACTTCAGCGAGGACATGGCCGCGCGGGACTTCTTCGGCCACACGGACCCGGATGGGGCGACCCCGTGGGACCGCGCTGCGGCTGCCGGTGTCGAAGGGCTCGGCGGCGAGAACATCGCCCGCGGCCAGGCCGACGCGCAGGCCGTGATGGATGCCTGGATGAACAGCGACGGTCACCGCGCGAACATTCTCAACTGCGACTACACGACGCTGGGCGTCGGCGTGCACCTCGGTGCCGGCGGCCCCTGGTGGACTCAGGACTTCGGCTTCTGATCCGCCGTCCGCGCAGCAGGCCCGAACGGCGCGCCCGCCCCTGACGTACGGGGGCGGGCGCGCTCGTCCCGTCGCGTTCCCGCTTACGCCTGTGCAGCGCTCACCGGGAGTGAGCACTGCACAGGCGTAAGCTCTCGGGCATGGCTCTGGCAGAGACGGAACACGTGCACGGCGACGAGTCGCCGTTCGACGTCTTCTCACGGCAGTGCCCCTCGCGCGGGACGCTGGAGCACGTCACGGGCCGCTGGGGCGGCCTGACCCTGGGCGCGCTGCACGAAAGCGGGGCCCGCTTCAACGAGCTGCGCCGCCGGATCGACGGTGTCAGCGAGAAGATGCTCTCCCTGACGCTGCAGGCCCTGGAGCGCGACGGTCTGGTGCACCGGGACGCCCAGCTCACCAATCCGCCACGCGTCGACTACGAGCTGACAGCCCTGGGGCGCGAGGTCGCGGGCAGGCTGCTGGACCTCATCCGCCTCGTCGAGGGCCGGATGCCCGAGGTCATCGAGGCCCGGGACCGTTACGACGCGGCTCGGGGAGCCTGAGACTCCGCGGCCGCCGCACTCAGACGCGCGGCGGGCGCTGGCAGCGGGGGCAGAAGTAGCTGGACCGGTTCATCCAGGGGCGGCGGCGGATCGGTGTGCCGCACCGGTGGCAGGGCTCGTCCTCACGTCCGTACGCGTCCAGTGACCGGTCGAAGTAGCCGGACTGACCGTTCACGTTGACGTAGAGACTGTCGAAGCTGGTGCCGCCCTGGGCCAGGGCCTCCCGCATCACGTCACGGATGTGGCCGAGCAGCTCCGCCGTCCTCGGCCGGGTCAGGGTGGCCGTCGGCCGTTCGTAGTGGAGCCGGCTGCGCCAGAGCGCCTCGTCGGCGTAGATGTTGCCGACCCCGCTGATCAGGGACTGGTCGAGCAGGGCACGCTTGACCGTGGTGCGGCGCAGACGCAGCGCCACGTGGAACGCCGTTTCGTCGAAGGCCGGGTCGAGGGGGTCGCGGGCGATGTGCGCGATGACGTCGGGCAGCCCGTCGGGGGTGTTCTCGTGGAGCGACAGTCCGCCGAAGGTCCGCTGGTCCACGAAGCGCAGCTCGGTGCCGAGGTCGTCGTCGAAGCCGATACGGATCCGCAGGTGCTTCTCGTCCGCCGCCGCGGTGGGCTGCACGAGGAGCTGACCGCTCATGCCGAGGTGGCCCAGCATCGACGAGTGCGCCTCGTCGAGAGGGACCCAGAGGTACTTCCCGCGCCGCATCGCCGTGCCGAAACGCAGGCCCCGGAGCCGCGCGGCGAAGTCCGCCCCGCCCGCGAGGTGCCGGCGGACCGCACGCGGATGCAGGACCTCGACGCCGCTCACGGTGCGGCCGGAGACCCAGCGCTCCAGACCGCGCCGTACGACTTCGACCTCGGGCAGTTCGGGCACGGCGGGCACTCCTTCGAGGGGAAAGGGACAGCGAAAACCCCCCGGTGCACGTGGCACCGAGGGGCTCCTGGACGGGTCAGGCCGGAGCGGCGCCCGAGTGCGGCGACGGGTCGGCAGGGGTGTCGGCGACCCCTCCGTCGGCAGCCGCCTTCGCCGCTGCCTCCCGCGCTTCCGCGGCGGCGCTGATCTCGCGCCAGGCGGACTCCGCCGCCTGCTGCTCCGCTTCCTTCTTGCTACGGCCGGTGCCGGTGCCGTACGAGACACCACCGACGCGAGCAGCAGCAGTAAAGGTCTTCTCGTGATCGGGTCCGGTCTCCGTGACGAGGTACTCGGGGACTCCGAGGCTCTCGCTCGCGGTGAGCTCCTGGAGACTGGTCTTCCAGTCCAGGCCGGCTCCGAGGCTCGAGGACCTGTCGATCAGCGGGTCGAAGAGCCGGTGCACCAGCTCCGAGGCCGCGCCGAGGCCCTGGTCGAGATAGACGGCGCCGATCACCGCTTCAAGGGTGTCGGCGAGGATGGAAGCCTTGTCCCGGCCCCCCGTGCCCTCTTCACCGCGGCCGAGCCGGATGAAGGAGCCGAGTTCGAGGCCGCGGCCCACTTCCGCAAGCGCACGCGAGTTGACCACCGCGGCCCGCAACTTGGCCAGCTGGCCTTCGGGCAGGTCGGGGTGGGTGCGGTACAGCGTGTCCGTGACCACCAGGCCGAGCACGGAATCCCCGAGGAACTCCAGCCGCTCGTTGGTGGGCAGACCGCCGTTCTCGTATGCGTACGAACGATGGGTCAGCGCACGCACCAGAAGGGCGGACTCGAGGTGATACCCGAGCCGCCCTTCCAGAAGCGTGTGGGACGAGGCTGTGTTGATGTTGTCTGCCTGCTTCTTGGCGCTGGACAACTCAGACATCGGGCCTCTCACCAGCCGCTCAGACCTCGAGGACCTGGCGCTTGTTGTAGGTGCCGCAGCTCGGGCACGCAATGTGCTGGAGCTTCGGCTCCTGGCAACGCTCGCACGAAACCAGGGTGGGGACCGCAGCCTTCCACTGCGACCGGCGGTGGCGCGTGTTGCTGCGCGACATCTTCCGCTTCGGAACAGCCACGGCTACTTCTCCTGCTTCTCGTCGACGCCCGGTTCGGCGCCGCCCATGTTGTCCTTCTCGCC
This sequence comes from Streptomyces sp. NBC_01341, assembly GCF_035946055.1. Taxonomy (NCBI): domain Bacteria; kingdom Bacillati; phylum Actinomycetota; class Actinomycetes; order Kitasatosporales; family Streptomycetaceae; genus Streptomyces; species Streptomyces sp. NBC_01341. The sequence continues at coordinate 2,137,971 of NZ_CP108364.1, forward strand.
GTCCTGAACGGTCTCGGCGAGTCCTTGCAGTGCCGCCCAACGGATGTCGGCGACGTCGTGGTGGTGGCCCGGATTCTCGTCCAGCCTGATCCCGCATTCGGAACACAGACCGGCACAGGTCTCCTTGCACACCGGCTGCAGCGGCAGTGCGAGCACCACCGCGTCACGCAGCACAGGCTCGAGGTCGAACGAGTCGTCCTCGAGGAAAAACCTGTCCTCGTCGTCCTCGGCGTCGTCGACCGGGTCCGCGTTCCTGCTGCGGTTCCGGTCATCGGCGTCAGGGTACGAGAACATCTCCTGGAAATCCGCTTCGACCTCGAGGGTCAGCGGCTCCAGACACCTTACGCACTCCCCCTCGGCCGTCGCACGGGCGGTGCCTGTGACGAGCACCCCTTCCATGACCGATTCGAGGCGGAGGTCCAGCGCCAGGGGCGCGTTCTCCGGAACTCCGACGACCCCGTCGATGCCGAGGTCCTTCGGTGCTTCCGCCGTGCGGGTCAGCCGCTTCTGGGTACCCGGACGCCGGCCGAGCTCGCGCGTATCGAACACGAGAGGGCTGCGGTGGTCGAGGTGGCCGTTCAGGGCTTTTCCTGCTTTCGAGATCATGTGCGTGGTGCGGTTTCGGGAGGGCCACCCCTGTCCGGATGGAAAGAGGGCAGCCTGGATCGCGGACATACGCGCGACCGAACAGCCAGGATACTGGACGTACCGCCCAGCTCCCAATCCGGTACGGCCCGCTCCGGTCAGCGGCCCTGCTCGTACCGGCGCAGCTGCTCCAGGTCGATCATGCTCGTGTCGAAGAGGCTGGTCTCGTCGAGCGCGCTCTCGCCCTGCTGCGCGGGCACCTGGCCCTGCTGGGGCCAGTACTCCTGCTGCTGGTTCGGGTCGTACGCCTGCTGCTGGTACGCGTACGGGTCGGCCTGCTGCTGCGGATATCCGTAGCCGTCCTGGAGCTGTTGCTGGTCCTGGTAGCCGTACGTCTGCGCGTACTGGGGCTCGGATCCGGGCTGAGCGGAAAAGCCCGTCTGTGCGGGGTCCTGGTAGCCGGCCACCGGCGCGTAGTCCGGCTGCACGGGCTCCGTGTAGGGCTGATGGACGGGTTCGGCGTAGTCCGGCTGCCGGGGGATCTGCTGCGGCTCGGGGGTGGCGAGTTCCGCGAGGCCGGCCCAGTGGTCCTCGTCGCTGGTGTGCTGCCCGCCGCCCGCGGCGTCCTGGGCGGCCATGTGCGCGCCGAGGTCGTCGGTGGCGACCCGGCCGTGCAGCTTCTGCCGGCCCCGGCCGACGGCTTCCAGCGTCTTGGCGAGCACGGCCTCGAAGGCACCGAGCTTGGTGTCCACGTAGTCGTCCGCGCGCCGCCTGAGCGTCTCGGGGTCGGCGCTGCGCTCCGGGGCCTCGGCGAAGTCGGGGTCCTGGTAGCCCTGCTCGTCGAGGCCCTCGCCGCGTCCGAGGAGCTTCTCCCTGCCCCGGTCCACGGAGCCGATGGTCTTGGTGAGGACGACCTCGAAGTTGGCGAGCTTGCTGTCGACGTACTCGTCGGCCTCCGCGCGGACCTCGTCGGCCTCCCTGCGGGCCTCGGACAGGATCCGGTCGGCCTCCGCCTGGGAACGCTGGGCCACCTCCGTGCCCGAGATCAGGGAGCCCCTCTCGGCGCGGGCGGACTCGATGATCCGGTCGGCCTCCTGCCGGGCCTGTTCCACGAGCTGCTCATGGCCGCCGATGAGTTCCTGGGCGTGGGCGAGCGAGCCGGGCAGTGCCTCGCGCACCTCCTCCAGCAGCGCGAGCAGTTCGGCCCGGTTGACCACACAGGACGCCGACATGGGCATGGACCGGGCGTTCCCGACCGTTTCGACGATCTCGTCGAGCTTCTTCTGCACGTCCACCGTGTGCTCGCCACTCTCTGCCGCTGTTGGAGACGGACGGGACGACTGTACGGCCAGTCGCCTCCCGTCCGACACCTGGTGACGGTCGGTCAGCGCATCACTTCTCGCCGAGACGCTCCGTGAGTGCGCGGTGGACCGTGGGCGGCAGCAGGTGCGCCACGTCGCCGCCCCAGGTGGCGACCTCCTTGACCAGGGAGGACGACAGGAAGCTGTAGGTCGGGTTGGTCGGCACGAACAGCGTCTCGACACCGGAGAGGCCGTTGTTCATCTGGGCCATCTGCAGCTCGTAGTCGAAGTCGCTGACGGCCCGCAGCCCCTTCACGATCGCGGGGATGTCGCGCTGCTTGCAGAAGTCGACCAGCAGCCCGTGGAACGACTCGACCTCGACGTTGCCGAAGTCCGCCGTGACCTCGCGGATCATCTCGATCCGCTCGTCGACCGTGAACAGGCCCTTCTTGGACTGGTTGATCATCACGGCGACGTGCACGACGTCGTACAGCTTCGAGGCTCGACCGATGATGTCGAGATGTCCGTTGGTGATGGGGTCGAACGACCCCGGACAGACGGCGCGGCGCAACGTGGTTCCCTCGCTCTCCGGTGCGGTCATCGTGCGTCTTCGTACGTAGAGGCGGCGCGACCGTACCAAAGCGTGGCCTCGCCGTAGCGGCGGGCCCGTAGCGGCTCGAAACCGTCGGGCCAGCCGAATTCGCCGCCTCTCGTGCTCCGTTCCACCGTGACGAGGGCGTCGCCCGTGAGCCAGCCCTGAGCACGGAGTGTGAGCAGGATCTCCCGGAGATCGTCGTCGGTGACGGCGTACGGCGGGTCGAGGAACACCACGTCGTACGGCTCCGAGGGTGCGGGTCCCGTGACGATCTGTTCCGCCCGCCCGGCGCGGAACTCCGCACCGGGCAGACCGAGGGTCCGGATGTTCTCGCGGACCGTACGCGCCGCCTTGGCGTCGGCCTCCACGAGCAGTGCGTGGACGGCGCCGCGGGAGAGGGCTTCCAGGCCCACCGCGCCGGAGCCGGCGTACAGGTCGGCGAGGCGGATGCCGTCGATGGTGCCGAGGAGCGCGGCCCATGTGGAGAACAGGCCCTCGCGCGCACGGTCGGATGTGGGGCGGGTGCCGGTGCCGGGCGGGACGGCCAGGCGGCGTCCGCCGGCCGTGCCGGCGATCACGCGGGTCATGGGTGTCTGGTCCTCGGGTCGCGGGCGGCGCACAGGACGGGACGTGTGCCGTGCTCCCCACGATATGGCGTCCCCGGATTTCCGCCCGGTCACCCCCGTCACCCCTTGTCGAGGTACTCCTCCCGGTCCTTGTCCAGAAGTGCGTCCAGCGCGATGCGCAGCTCGGGGAGCCGGTCGAGCTGCGGGTCGTCCGCGACGACCCGGACCGCCTCCTCACGGGCCGCCGCGATGACTTCCTCGTCGTCGATGACGCTGAGCACCCGCAGGGAGGACCGGACGCCGGACTGGGCCTGGCCGAGGACGTCGCCCTCCCGCCGCTGTTCGAGGTCGATGCGGGACAGCTCGAAGCCGTCGAGGGTCGCGGCGACCGCGGAGAGCCTGGCCCGGGCTGGGCTCGCCTCGTGGGCCTCGCTGACCAGCAGGCAGAGGCCGGGGGCGCTGCCGCGGCCTACTCGGCCCCTGAGCTGGTGCAGCTGGGACACCCCGAAGCGGTCGGCGTCCATGATCACCATCGCGGTGGCGTTGGGGACGTTCACCCCGACCTCGATGACCGTGGTGGCGACGAGGACGTCGACCTGGCCGGCGGCGAAGCGCCGCATGACGTCGTCCTTGTCGTCGGGCGGCATCCTGCCGTGGAGGACCTCGATGCGCAGGCCGCTCAGCGGGCCACGGGACAGCTGGGCGGCGATGTCCAGCACGGCGAGCGGCGGGCGCTTCTCCGGGTCCTCGGCTGGGGCGGCCTGTTTCTTTGCGGCCTTGTCCTTCTTCTCCGCCGCTTCGTCCCCTTCGTCGCCGATGCGTGGGCAGACGACATAGGCCTGGTGGCCGTTCCCGACCTCCTCGCGGACCCGCTCCCAGGCGCGGTCGAGGAAGTGGGGTTTGTCCTTGGCGGGCACGACATGGCTGGCGATCGGGGAGCGTCCGGCCGGCAACTGGTCGAGCACGGAGGTCTCCAGGTCGCCGAAGACCGTCATCGCGACCGTGCGCGGAATGGGTGTGGCGGTCATGACGAGCAGGTGCGGGGGCTGTTTCCCTTTGGAGCGGAGGGCGTCGCGCTGCTCCACCCCGAACCGGTGCTGCTCGTCCACGACGACCAGGCCGAGGTCGTGGAACTTGACCTTGTCCTCGATCAGCGCGTGGGTGCCGATGACCAGTCCCGCCTCGCCCGTGACCAGATCGAGCAGTGCCTGACGGCGGGCGGCCGTGCCCATGGACCCGGTGAGCAGGACGACCTTCGTGCCCAGGTCGGAGCCGCCCAGCATTCCTCCTTCGGCCAGCTCGCCCATCATCTCGGTGATCGACCGGTGGTGCTGCTGGGCGAGCACTTCGGTCGGGGCGAGCATCGCGGCCTGGCCGCCCGCATCGACGACCCGGAGCATGGCCCGCAGGGCCACCAGCGTCTTGCCGGAGCCGACCTCGCCCTGGAGCAGGCGGTGCATCGGGTGTTCCGCCGCGAGGTCGCCGAAGATCTCCTCGGTGACCTTCTGCTGGCCCTCGGTGAGGGTGAAGGGGAGCGTGGCGTCGAAGGCGTCGAGCACTCCTGCGGACACGGGCTTCCTGGCCACCGCCGGAAGCTGCGTGTCGGCGTACCTGCGGCGGGCGAGGGCGACCTGGAGGACGAAGGCCTCGTCCCAGCGCAGCCGGTCACGCGCGGCCGCGACGTCCGCCCTGGTCTGAGGACGGTGGATCCTGAGCAGCGCCTCGGGGAGCGGGACGAAGCCCCGCCCCTCCCGCAGCGAGGGGGGAAGCGGGTCGACGGCCTCCTGGGCACTGGGCAGGACGGTGTCGACGGCTTTGGCGATCCGCCAGGAGTCGAGTTGCTTGCAGGCGGGGTAGATCGGCAGCAGCCGGCCCGCGAAGGCGTCGACGGCCTCGGTCACGTCGGCCTCCTCGTCGCTGTTCCGCGCGTCGAGGAGCTGGTACGTGGGGTGGGCGAGCTGCATCTTCCGGTTGAACACGGAGGCTTTGCCCGCGAACATGGCGCGCCGCCCGGGCAGCAGCTCCTTGTGCGGCTTGTGGACGCCGTGCCCGAAGAAGACGAGCTGGAGCCTGCCGCTGCCGTCGGTGAGGGTCACTTCGAGCCGCTTGCCCCGGCCGTTGTTGAACATCATGATCCGCGCGTCGGCGACCTGGGCCACGACCGTGACGTGCTCGTCCAGCGGGAGGTCCGTGAGCGCCGTCAGCCGGCCCCGCTCCTCGTACCGCCGCGGGTAGTGGTGGAGCAGGTCACCGACCGTGTGCAGGTCGAGGTGTTCGGCCATCACCTTCGCGGTGGCTCCGCCGAGTAGCTTCTTCAGGGGTTCATCGAAAGCGGACACGCGGTCCATTGCACACCACGGTACTGACAGATGTCGCCGGGCGCGGCGCGGGGCACGGCGTCACTCGACGCCGATGAGCAGGGGTGCGGTCTGGTGGCCGCCCCGGTAGACGACGGTGTCGACGGCCAGGTAGCCCTCGCGCACGTACGCGCTGAGGGTGTCGGCGAGGCTGTCGGGGACGTCCTCCCCCAGGACCAGGGTGACGAGTTCGCCGCCGGCCGACAGCATCCGGTCGAGGACGGTTCGGGCGGTGGCGGGCACGTCCTCGCCGATGACGGCGACGTCCCCGTCGATCAGCCCGAGGATGTCGCCGGCCTGGCAGATCCCCGCCATCGTCCACGACTGGCGCTCGGCGACGGCCAGTTCGGCGTACCGGGTGGCACCGGCCGCCGCGGTCATGGCGACGACGTCCTCGTCGAAGCCGCGGCCCGGTTCGTGGACGGCGAGGGCGGCGATGCCCTGGACGGCGGCGCGCGTGGGGACCAGGGCGACGCGGATGCCTTCGGTCCTGGCCTGTTCGGCGGCGGCCGCCGCCGTGTGGCGCAGCTGCGCGTCGTTGGGCAGCAGGACGACCTCGCGGGCGTGGGCCCGGCGGATCGCGTCGACCAGTTCGCCGCTTGCGGGCGGCTCGCCGGGGCGGGCCAGGACGGTGGTCGCACCGGCGTCGGTGCACAGGCCGGAGAGTCCGTCGCCGGGGACGACGAGGACGACCGCGCGCTGGACGGGTTCGCGGTGGGCACGGACCCGGTCGGCGGCGAAGTGCGTGATCCGGATCCGGTAGGGCCGCCCGGCCTCGACCCCGGCTTCGACGGCCGCCCCTGCGTCGTCGACGTGGACGTGGACGTTCCACAGGCCGTCGCCGCCGACCACGACGAGTGAGTCCCCGAGGGCGTCCAGCCGGGCCCGCAGCCCGGTCACGGCGTCGTCGGAGGCCTCCAGCAGGTAGATGACCTCGAAGGCGGGGCCGCCGTCCGGGTCGGCGTCGCCGCAGTCCCCGGTGCGCGGCGGGAGATCGGGGCCCTGAGGGACGGTGCGCTCCGCGGGGCGGCCGCCGACGGCTTCCAGCAGGGCTCCGAGCACGGCGACCAGGCCCTGTCCGCCCGCGTCCACGACGCCCGCCCGTCCGAGGGCGGCCAACTGGCCGGGGGTGGCGGCCAAGGCGGCCAGGGCGCCTCCGTACGACGCGTCGAGCACGTCCCTGAGGCCCGCACCGGCAGGCGCCGCCCCGGCCGCCTCGGCGGCGGCGGTGGCGACGGTCAGCACCGTGCCTTCGACGGGATGGGCGACGGCCTTGCGCGCCGCGGCGGCGGCCTCCGCGAGGGCGGTCCGCAGGTGAGGTGCGTCACCTGCCTCGGCCAGCACTCCGGCCATGCCGCGCAGCAGTTGCGCCAGGATGGTGCCGGAGTTCCCCCGGGCTCCGATGAGCGCGCCGTGCGCCATGGCCCGTACGACGTCGGCGGGGGCGGGGAGTGTGGAACCCGTCTCGTGGGCGGCGAACACCGCCTCGACCGCCGCCGCCGCCGATTCGACGGTCAGGTACAGGTTGGTGCCCGTGTCCCCGTCGGCGACGGGGTAGACGTTGATGGCGTCGATCGCCGAACGCTCCCGGCCCAGGGCCTCCAGGGCCAGCGAGCACCAGGTGCGCACCGCGACGGCGTCGAGAACGTCGTGGGACTGCGGCACCGTTGGTCCTCCTTGGGGCGGCCGTGGGGGGCTGGCTGAACCGCAGAGTAGTCCTCACCCGCAGGTCCGGCGGGCAGAGGTGCGGGGAGGAGGGCCCGGGAAGCCGTGGTAGTTTCGTATCTCCGACGCAGGCGTTGTATGCTGCTTCGGTTGCCCGACGAAAGTCGGGACATTCCTCCGGTACCGCCACTTCAGTAAAATGATTCCGGCGCGCCGGAATTCACTGTAAGTGCATCTGAAGTCTTTGGAGTGACCCGTGGCTGCCAACTGCGACGTTTGCGGCAAGGGGCCGAGCTTCGGCAACAGCATTTCGCACTCGCACCGCCGTACGTCCCGTCGCTGGAATCCCAACATCCAGCGCGTGCGTGCAGTGGTCGGTCGGACGCCGAAGCGGCTCAACGTCTGCACCTCGTGCATCAAGGCCGGCAAGGTCGCGCGCTGACGTCCCCGTCGTAGCGCAGCCTTCCGGTTGCCCAAAAAGCCGGTCCACCTCGGTGGACCGGCTTTTTGCTGTCTTCACCGTGCGGGGCGCAGCGCCCAGCCGTGATCGACGGGGCCGATGCCGCCGCCCAGCGCGAAGCCGGCCCGGATCGCGCCGGTGACGTACTCCTTCGCGCTCCGCACGGCCGTCGGCACGTCCTGGCCGCAGGCCAGTCCGCACGCGATGGCGGAGGCGAGGGTGCAGCCCGTGCCGTGGGTGTGCCGGTTGTCGTACCTCGGCGCGCGCAGCCAGTGTTCCTCGGAGCCGTCGGTCAGCAGGTCGACGGCGTCGCCGGGCAGATGACCGCCCTTGATGACGACCCAGCGGGGTCCGTACGAGAGGATCTCGGCGGCGGCTCTGCGCATTCCGGCCTCGTCGGTGACCGTGATGCCGGTGATCTGGGCCACCTCGTCGAGGTTGGGGGTGGCGACCGTGGCGACGGGCAGCAGTTTCGTGCGTACGGATTCGAGGGCCTCGGTGGCGAGCAGGGCGTCCCCGTGCTTGGAGACCCCGACGGGATCGACGACGACGGGAGCCCGTGTGCCCGCGAGGAGTCCCGCGACGGTGTCGACGAGCGCGGCCGACCCCAGCATGCCCGTCTTCACGGCCTGGACACCTATGTCGTCGACGACGCTCCGGTACTGGGCGCGCACGGCCTCCACCGGGAGTTCCCAGGCGCCTTGCACGCCCAGCGAGTTCTGGGCGGTCACGGCGGTGAGCACGCTCATCCCGTGCGTGCCGAGGGCCAGCATCGTCTTCAGGTCGGCCTGGATGCCCGCACCGCCGCCGGAATCGGATCCGGCGACGGTGAGGACACGGGGCGGTACGGCGGCGGGTGCTGTCATGCCCCGGAATCTACTGGGCGTCCTCGATGGACCCGAAATGGTCCCAGCCGCCCTTGCTGGTCCACGGGGCACCGTCGACGGTCACCTGGGGCAGCGCCGACGGGTTGAGGACCTCGCCGATCACTTTCCAGCGGGCGGGGAGCTTCACGTCCGCGGGGAACGTCGCCACGATCGCGTGGTCCTCTCCCCCGGTGAGCACCCACTGCAGGGGGTCGACCCCGACGGCTTGTCCGATGTCCGACATCTGCGAGGGGATGTCGATGAGCCCCGAGCGCAGGTCGATGCGGACCTTGCTGGCCTCCGCGATGTGCCCGAGGTCCGCGACGAGCCCGTCGCTGACGTCCGTCATGGCCGTGGCGCCCAGTCCGGCCGCCGCCGGGCCCGCGTGGTACGGCGGTTCGGGGCGCCGGTGTGCCTCGACGAAGGCGCGGGGTGAGCGGAACCCGCGGGAGAGCACGGCGAATCCGGCGGCGGACCAGCCGAGCCAGCCGGTGACGGCGACGACGTCGCCGGGCCGGGCACCGGCGCGGGTGACGGGTTCGTGGTTGCGCAGGTCGCCGAGCGCGGTGATCGCGACGGTGATGGTGTCACCGCCGACGACGTCGCCACCGACCACCGCGGCACCGGCGACCTGGCATTCGTCGCGCAGCCCGTCCATCAGCTCGGCGGCCCAGGTGACCGGGAGGTCGGAGGGTACGACGAGGCCGAGGAGCAGGGCGGTGGGCACGGCGCCCATGGCCGCGATGTCGGCGAGGTTCTGGGCGGCCGCCTTGCGGCCGACGTCGTACGCGGTGGACCAGTCGCGGCGGAAGTGCCGCCCTTCCAGCAGGATGTCCGTACTGGCCACGACCCTGCGGTCGGGAGCGGCCACGACCGCGGCGTCGTCGCCGGGTCCCAGCCGTACCGCCGGAGTGGTGGTGAGCCGGGAAGTGAGCTCTCTGATGAGCCCGAACTCCCCCAACTCGCCCACGGTTCCCTTCACCGAGTCTCACCTCTCATGTATCGCACCGGACACCTGTCCGTGCTGCTTCAGCGGCCGGAGGTCCGGGCCGTGGACGAACGGCCCGGGGGCACCGGCGGCCCCGGGTCGTGCGGGCGTCACCGTCCCCCTTCCGCCCCGGTGGGCTTGCGGTCGCGAGCCCCAACTGCTGTCGGTACCGTCAAGAGATACGTCAACTTCTGTGGTGCGTACGCCACGCTGTGGGCGTCAACCGGCCCGTGGGTCTCCCCGCGGCCCGCGGCGACGCGATAACGTGGCGTCCCTTTCCCCCACATGATCCTCGTGGCCGCCCTGGAGGTTCCGTGGTACAGGCGTACATCCTCATCCAGACCGAGGTGGGCAAGGCGTCGATCGTCGCCGAGACCATCGCAAAACTTCCGGGAGTGATTCAGGCAGAGGACGTCACAGGCCCCTACGACGTGATCGTGCGCGCACAGGCCGACACGGTCGACGCGCTCGGCCGCATGGTGGTCGCCAAGGTCCAGCAGGTGGACGGCATCACGAGAACCCTGACCTGCCCGGTCGTCCACCTCTGACCCCTGTCTACGCTGGCCCGGTGACCCGCACCCGCCGCCCGCTTCCCGGACCCCGTGTTCTCTCCGTGTCCGCCGCCCTGTTCGTCCTGGCCGCGGCGGGCTGTTCCGCCGGCGGTTCCCAGCCGTCCGTGGCGGTACCCACTCCGTCGTCGGAGGCAGCCGGGTACTGCGAGGCACTGCACGGGGAACTGCCGGAGACGGTCGCCGGTCTGGAACGGAGCGACCCCTCACCGGAGTCGGATCTGACCGCCGGCTGGGGGGACGGGGCGATCGTACTGCGCTGCGGTGTCCCCCGGCCCGCGAGGATGGACGATTCCCAGTCGAAGGCGGTGGAGGCGGACGGCGTCAACTGGCTGCTGGAGCAGCGCGAGGGCGACGGCCCGCGGTTCACGACCACCTATCGCAAGGCGTACGTCGAGGTGACGCTCGGGCCGAAGTACGCGCACGACGCCACCCCGCTGTCGGCGTTCGCGGCGCCGGTCGCGAAGACGGTGCCCGGCAGCCTCTGAGGGCTTCGAGGGCCGTCCCCCGGCGGGGCGGCCCTCGTACGGCTCAGCGCAGGCCGGTGGGGCGGTTCAGCGCGGCCTGGATCAGCCGGTCGACCAGTTCCCCGTAGCTCACACCGCTCTCCTGCCACATGCGCGGGTACATGGAGATCGGGGTGAATCCCGGCATGGTGTTGATCTCGTTGATGACGAACGTGCCGTCCTCCGTGAGGAAGAAGTCGGCGCGCACCAGTCCCTCGCAGGACACGGCCTCGAAGGCGTCCACGGCGAGCCGCCGGACCTCGGCTGTCTGCTCCTCGGTGAGCGGCGCGGGCACCAGCCCGGCCGCCGAGTCGATGTACTTGGCCTCGAAGTCGTAGAAGTCGTGCGCGGTGACCGGCGGGATCTCGGCGGGCACGCTCGCGCGCGGTCCGTCCTCGAACTCCAGGACACCGCATTCGATCTCGCGGCCGCGCAGCAGGGACTCCACCAGGAACTTGGGGTCGTGCCGGCGGGCCTCCTCGATCGCCTCGTCGAGTCCGGAGGGGTCGTCGACCTTGGTGATGCCCATGGAGGAACCGCCGCGGGCGGGCTTCACGAAGAGCGGCCAGCCGTGTTCGGCGGCGAACTCCATGATGCGCTTGCGGGCGGCGGGCCGGTCGGACTCCCACTCCCGGGGGCGGACGACCTCGTACGGCCCGACCGGCAGCCCGAAGGAGGTGAACACCCGCTTCATGTACTCCTTGTCCTGGCCGACGGCCGAGGCCAGGACACCGGCGCCGACATACGGCACCCCGGAGAGCTCCAGAAGGCCCTGGAGCGTGCCGTCCTCGCCGTACGGGCCGTGGAGCATGGGGAAGACCACGTCGACCTCGCCGAGCGCCGTGGGGACCGCGCCGGGTTCGCCGACGACGACGTCACGGTTGCCGGGGTCGACGGAGAGCGTCACCGCTCCGCGGGCGGACTCGGCCAGCTGGTCCACGTCGGGGACCTGCCGGTTGGTGATGGCCATCCGGGCCGGGTCGTCGGACGTGAGGGCCCAACGTCCGTCCCTGGTGATGCCGATCGGCAGGACGTCGTACTTCGTCCGGTCGATGGCGCTCATGATGGCGCCCGCCGTGACGACCGAGATGCCGTGTTCGGAACTCCGGCCGCCGAACACGACGGCCACGCGCGGCTTGCGGCCCTGCTCGGAGCTCTGCTCGGGGCCGAGGGGGCTCTCGGTGCTCTGGGGGAGGTTCTGGCTGCTCATATCGCGATGAGCGTACCTGCTGGTAGAGCCCGAGTCAGCGCCGCTCGGGCTTGGCGCTGCGCGACATCAGCTCCTTCAGCGCGACCACCGGGGGCTTGCCCTCGTGGACGATGCCGACGACCGTCTCGGTGATCGGCATGTCGACACCGTGCCTGCGCGCCAGATCGAGCACCGATTCGCAGGACTTGACGCCCTCGGCGGTCTGCTTGGTGACGGCCACGGTCTCCTGGAGCGTCATCCCGCGGCCGAGGTTGGTTCCGAAGGTGTGGTTGCGCGACAGCGGGGACGAGCAGGTCGCCACGAGGTCACCGAGTCCGGCGAGTCCGGAGAAGGTCAGCGGGTCGGCGCCCATGGCGATGCCCAGGCGGGTGGTCTCCGCGAGGCCCCTGGTGATGAGCGAGCCCTTGGTGTTGTCGCCCAGGCCCATGCCGTCGGCGATGCCCACGGCGAGGCCGATGACGTTCTTCACGGCGCCGCCGAGTTCGCAGCCCACCACGTCGGTGTTGGTGTACGGCCGGAAGTACGGGGTGTGGCAGGCGGTCTGGAGGCGCTGGGCCACGCTCTCGTCCGCGCAGGCGACGACGGCCGCCGCGGGGCGGCGCTCGGCGATCTCCTTGGCGAGGTTGGGGCCGGTGACGACGGCGATGCGGTCGGCGGTCACCTTCGTGACGTCCTCGATGACCTCGCTCATCCGCTTGGCGGTGCCGAGTTCGACGCCCTTCATGAGGGAGACGAGGACCGTGTCCGGCTCCAGGTGCGGGGCCCAGTCCGCGAGGTTGGCGCGCAGCGTCTGGGAGGGCACCACCAGGACGGCGAAGTCGGCGCCGCGCAGCGCCTCCGCCGCGTCCGTGGTGGCCCGGATCGAGGCGGGGAGCTCGATTCCCGGCAGGTACCCGGGGTTGGTGCGGGTGGTGTTGACCGCTTCGGCGACCTCTGCCCGGCGCCCCCAGAGGGTGACCTCGCAGCCCGCGTCGGCGAGGATCATGGCGAAGGCCGTACCCCATGAGCCGGTTCCGAAGACGGCCGCCTTGGCGGGGTGCGTCACGTGGATCCCTTTCCCTCTGCCTTGCGCCGCTGTTCAGCACGGGCCTTGCGGTGATCGTAGAGCTCGGTGGGCGCCTTCTCGCCGCGCAGGTCCTCGAGCTGGGCGGTGATCGCGGCCATGATGGTCTCGGTCGCCCGGCGCAGCACCTCGGGCGTCGGGTCGAGGCCGTAGTAGCTCGACAGGTCGACGGGCGGTCCCGCCTGTACCCGGAGGGTCTTGCGCGGGAACAGCCGGAGCTTGTTCTCCTTGGCGTACGGCGGCATCGCGAGGTTGGCGCCCCACTGGGCGACGGGGATGACGGGGGCCTTGGTCATCAGCGCGACGCGGGCGGCGCCGGTCTTGCCGACCATCGGCCACATGTCGGGGTCGCGGGTAAGCGTGCCCTCCGGGTAGAAGGCGACGCATTCACCGCGCTCGACGGCCTCGACGGCGGCCCGGAAGGCGTCGAGCGCGTTGGTCGTCTCGCGGTAGACGGGGATCTGTCCTGTGCCGCGCAGCATCATGCCGACGAACGGGGTCCTGAACAGTCCGGCCTTGGCGAGCAGCCGCGGCACGCGTCCGGTGTTGTACTGGTAGTGCGCGTAGGACAGCGGGTCCAGATACGAGTTGTGGTTGACCGCGGTGAGGAATCCGCCCTCGGCCGGAATGTGTTCCATCCCCCGCCAGTCCCGCTTGAACAGAACCACCAGGGGCGGTTTCGCGATCACCGCAGCCAGGCGGTACCAGAAGCCGATTCTGCGGCGGGACACTCGGAGGCCTTCCTCTAGGACTACTGAGCTGCTGCGCGGCTCGCGGCGATGCTCACTGCCCCGGGCCCCTGCGTGTGGGGAACACGGTACGCCTCACGCGTGGGGGCGGACCGCCGGGTTGTCGTACCGGCAGGCGAGAATAAATGCTGATGCCTCACGAGGGGGAGATCGCCACGAACACCGACCCGACCGGCCCCTGGTCCCTGGTCGTCCCGTTGAAGCCGCTGGCCAGGGCCAAGAGCAGGCTGGGGCGCGCGGTGGGCGGGGAGCTGCGGCCCCGCCTGGCCCTGGCGTTCGCGCAGGACACCGTCGCGGCGGCGCTGGCCTGCCCCGCGGTGCGTGATGTGGTGGTCGTCACGGACGATCCGGTGGCCGGTGCGGCGCTGTCGGCCCTCGGTGCCCGCACGGTGGCCGACACCCCTGCCGCGGGGCTCAACGCGGCGCTGGAACACGGTGCCCGGTCGGTGCGCAGGTGTGGACGCGGCGCGGCGGTGGCGGCGCTCAATGCGGATCTCCCCGCACTCCGTCCGCACGAATTGGCTCGCGTGCTCGATTTCGCGACGGCATTTCCCCGCGCATTTGTCGCCGATGCCCAGGGAATCGGAACGACATTTCTTTCCGCCGCACCCGGAGTGGAATTGCGCCCGGCCTTCGGCGGTTCGTCGAGGGCGCGGCATCTCGCTTCCGGCGCGGTGGAGATCACACCGTCCGGCCTCCATTCGGTCCGCCGGGACGTGGACACGGGCGAAGACCTGCGGGCGGCGCTCGCGCTGGGCGTCGGGCGGTTCACCGCGGTTCTGACGGCCCCTGTGGCGCCTGCCGCGGACCGATAGGCTGCCGGTCATGCAGGCGACTTCGTTCACGTACGACCCGGGGACCCGCAGCGGCAGCGTGCTCCTCGACGACGGCACACCGGTGGATTTCGACGCTCCGGCGTTCGACGCGGGAGGGCTGCGGCTGCTCCGTCCGGGGCAGCGGGTACGGATCGAGACCGAGGGCGAGGGCACGTCGCTGCGCATCACCCTCGTGACGCTGCAGACGCTCTGAACGGCCTCCGGACAGCCCGCGGGCCGGGCTCCCCGAGGGGAGCCCGGCCCGGCGCGTGTGAGGAACGAGCGGTGCCCGGTCTCACTTCTTGCGTGCGGTGACCTTCTTGGCTGTGGTCTTGCGTGCCGTGGTCTTCTTCGCGGGCGCCTTCTTCGCCGTGGTCTTCTTGGCGGGCGCTGTCTTGGCCGCTACGGCCTTCTTCGTGGCGGTGGCCTTCTTCGCCGGCGTCGCCTTCTTCGCCGCCGCCGTGGTCTTCTTCGCGGCCGCCGTGGTGGTCTTCTTCGCCGGCGTCGCCGTCTTCGCGGCTGCCGTGGTCTTCTTCGCGGCCGCCGTGGTCTTGCGGGCCGTGGCCTTCTTGGCGGTGGCCTTCTTCGCAGCGGCCTTCGCCGTCGTGCGGGTGGAAGAACCGCCCGAGAGGCTGCCCTTGGGGGCCTTCTTGACGGAGACCTCGCCACCCTTGGGGAGCTTCTTGGAGCCGCTCACCAGGTCCTTGAAGCCCTGTCCCGCACGGAAGCGGGGCACCGAGGTCTTCTTGACCCGGACGCGCTCACCCGTCTGCGGGTTGCGGGCGTAGCGGGCGGGGCGGTCGACCTTCTCGAACGAACCGAAACCGGTGACCGAGACACGGTCGCCGCCGACGACCGCACGGACGATCGCATCGAGTACCACGTCGACCGCGTCAGCGGCCTGCTGGCGGCCGCCGACCTTGTCGGCAATCGCTTCTACGAGCTGCGCCTTGTTCACGTCTTCCCCTTCGGAGACATTGCCCGAACGAAACTGTTCAGGCTTTTTCGCACGTTAGGCAGATATATACCGCAAATCAAACACGAAACGGGCTAATCACCCTAGTGCCGCAACGAAGTCGACCGCTGCGCTGTCCGCAGAGTCAGTCACCTTCGGGGAATCGGCCCTCATCGAGGTCCTTCATCAACCGGTCCAGACGCCGTGCCGCGCCTGGGAGATCGTGCTTAGCCGCGGCCGTGACGACCATCAGCTTCCGGGACAGCGCCATCCTTACGCCCTCCGGGACTTGCAGTGCGCGCACCTTTGCGTGCGCTTCCTTCAATCGGTCGGCGACGTGGCCATAGAGCTCGAGTTGGCTGTCGCGTTCCATGCACCGATTGTGCCATCTGGGGCGAGTTGTCGCCCGAGGGGGTCTCAACAAGCGACTGCGCCCCCTGTCCGAGGACAGGGGGCGCAGTTCGGGAAAAGCGCTGCTCAGACGTCAATCGTGCGCGGCTTGTGGGACGGACGGGCCGCCTCGTAAGTCGCAATGTCCGCTTCGTTCTGAAGGGTGAGGCTGATGTCGTCCAGCCCGTTCAGCAGCCGCCAGCGGGCGTTCTCGTCGAGCTCGAAGTCGGCCGTGATGCCCTCGGCGAGCACCTGGCGCTTCTCCAGGTCGACGGTCACCTCGGCCGTCGGATCGGCCTCGGCCAGCTCCCAGATGCTGTCCACGACCGCCTGGTCGAGGACGACGGTCAGGAGACCGTTCTTCAGGGAGTTGCCGCGGAAGATATCGGCGAACCGGGAGGAGATGACGGCCTTGAAACCGTAGTTCTGCAGGGCCCAGACCGCGTGCTCACGGGACGAGCCCGTGCCGAAGTCGGGACCCGCGACCAGGACCGAGGCACCCTTGCGCTCGGGGCGGTTGAGGACGAAGTCCCCGTCCTTGCGCCAGGCCTCGAAGAGTCCGTCCTCGAAGCCGTCGCGGGTGACCTTCTTCAGCCAGTGGGCCGGGATGATCTGGTCGGTGTCGACGTTGCTGCGCCGCAGCGGGACGACCCGGCCGGTGTGTGCGGTGAATGCTTCCATGACTCTCAGACTCCGGCGGGCGTACGGACGTCGGACAGATCGGCGGGCGAGGCCAGGTGGCCCAGCACCGCGGTCGCGGCGGCGACCTGCGGGGAGACCAGGTGGGTGCGGCCGCCCTTGCCCTGCCTGCCCTCGAAGTTCCGGTTCGAGGTGGAGGCGGAGCGCTCGCCGGGGGCCAGCTGGTCGGGGTTCATGCCGAGGCACATCGAACAGCCCGCGTGCCGCCATTCGGCGCCGGCGGCGGTGAAGACCTTGTCCAGGCCCTCTTCCACGGCCTGCAGGGCGACCCGGACGGAACCCGGGACGACCAGCATCCGTACGCCGTCGGCGACTTTGCGGCCGTCCATGATCGAGGCCGCGTTGCGCAGGTCCTCGATACGCCCGTTGGTGCACGAACCTACGAACACGGTGTCCACGCTGATCTCGCGCAGCGGCTGGCCCGCGGTCAACCCCATGTACTCAAGGGCCTTTTCGGCGGCGTGGCGCTCCGAGGCGTCCTCGTACGAAGCGGGGTCGGGGACGGCGGCGGACAGGGGCGCACCCTGGCCCGGGTTGGTGCCCCAGGTGACGAACGGCGCGAGCGACGGGCCGTCGATGACGACCTCGGCGTCGAAGACGGCGTCGTCGTCGGTGCGCAGCGTCTTCCAGTACTCCACCGCCGCGTCCCACTCCTCGCCCTCGGGCGCGTGGTCACGGCCTCGCAGGTAGTCGAAGGTGGTCTCGTCCGGCGCGATCATCCCGGCGCGGGCACCGGCCTCGATCGACATGTTGCAGATCGTCATCCGGGCCTCCATCGAGAGCTTCTCGATGGCGGAACCGCGGTATTCGAGGATGTAGCCCTGGCCGCCGCCGGTGCCGATCCGGGCGATGATGGCCAGGATCAGGTCCTTGGCGGTGACACTGTCGGGGAGTTCGCCCTCCACGGTGATCGCCATCGTGCGGGGGCGGGCCAGGGGCAGCGTCTGGGTGGCCAGGACGTGCTCGACCTGGCTGGTGCCGATACCGAAGGCCAGCGCGCCGAACGCGCCGTGGGTGGAGGTGTGCGAGTCACCGCAGACGACCGTGGTGCCCGGCTGGGTCAGGCCCAGCTGCGGGCCGACCACGTGTACGACGCCCTGCTCGACGTCTCCCAGCGGGTGCAGCCGGACTCCGAAGTCCGCGCAGTTCTTGCGGAGGGTCTCCAGCTGGGCACGCGAGACGGGGTCGGCGATCGGCTTGTCGATGTCGAGGGTCGGGGTGTTGTGGTCCTCGGTGGCGATGGTGAGGTCGAGACGCCGGACCGGGCGGCCGGCCTGGCGCAGACCGTCGAACGCCTGCGGGCTGGTCACCTCGTGCAGCAGGTGCAGATCGATGAAGAGAAGGTCGGGCTCGCCATCGGCGCGCCGGACGACGTGGTCGTCCCAGACCTTCTCCGCGAGTGTCCTACCCATCGCTTTCCCTTCGGCCGGCGTCTTCGCCGGCCCAACTAGAGATTCGGGTGCCGCCGTCCGGACCCCCGAGCGGGGCGGTGGCTGCGGGCCCCGGTAAGGCCGCTCCTACAGGTTCGCAACTTCCGGGGAAAATTGAACTTGCGTTTCACAGAGTGAGACGCGAGTATCGTCGTATGGACAACTCTAGCGGCGTCGGCGTTCTCGACAAGGCAGCTCTGGTATTGAGCGCCCTGGAGTCCGGTCCGGCCACCCTCGCCGGGCTGGTCGCGGCGACAGGGCTCGCAAGGCCTACGGCACACAGACTTGCCGTGGCACTCGAACACCACCGCATGGTGGCGAGGGACATGCAGGGCCGTTTCATTCTCGGCCCCCGGCTGTCGGAGCTCGCGGCCGCGGCCGGCGAGGACCGCCTCCTGGCGACGGCCGGACCCGTACTCACGCATCTGCGCGACATCACCGGCGAGAGCGCGCAGCTCTACCGCCGACAGGGCGACATGCGGATCTGCGTGGCCGCCGCGGAGCGGTTGTCCGGCCTGCGGGACACGGTGCCGGTCGGCTCCACGCTCACCATGAAGGCGGGCTCGTCCGCGCAGATCCTGATGGCCTGGGAGGAGCCGGAGCGCCTGCACCGGGGCCTGCAGGGCGCCCGCTTCACCGCGACCGCCCTTTCGGGAGTGCGCCGACGCGGCTGGGCCCAGTCCATCGGCGAGCGCGAGCCGGGCGTCGCCTCCGTCTCGGCCCCGGTACGCGGCCCGTCGAACCGGGTGGTCGCCGCGGTGTCCGTCTCCGGGCCGATCGAGCGCCTCACCCGTCATCCGGGGCGGATGCACGCCCAGGCGGTCATCGACTCGGCCGCACGGCTGAGCGAGGCCCTGCGCCGCACGGGCTGAGACCTTTCGGCTCCTGGTTCTCCTCCCCCAGGCCGCCCCAGCGCCGTGGCGGCCCCCTTCACCCCGGTGCTTCATCCCGGCCCCCTCCGGCGCCCCCTCCCGGAGTCAGCGGCATCCGCCGCCCTGCGCTCCGCGCACGAGGTGGCGGGAACTCCGCATCCCCTCTCCCCCGGCAGCACGCCGGCCGGTGAGCGGCGTGCACGCGCGCGGACCGTGCGGTTCGGCGATGGAGCACGGCGAACTCTCCCCCGCGCGCCGCTCGTTGGTCACCCCCGCGACGGTCCTCGTCCGCCCGGACGTCCCCGCGAAGTCGGGCGCCTCGCCCAACCCGCCCGCCCTGTACGGGAGGTGGCAGTGCCGGATCCGGACGCGTCGGAGCAGTACGCCACGCAGGAAGCAGCGAGGCGTCGGCAGGCGGACACGAGAAAAAGGCCCCCACCGAGGTGAAGGGCCCTTCTCTTCCTGCTGTGTTGTACCCCCGACCGGATTCGAACCGGCGCTACTGCCGTGAGAGGGCAGCGTGCTAGGCCGCTACACAACGGGGGCGTGGTTACTGCTGACTTGCGCTGGGCTACCAGGACTCGAACCTAGAATGACGGTACCAGAAACCGTAGTGTTGCCAATTACACCATAGCCCATGGTGTGACAAGTACCCCCGACCGGATTCGAACCGGCGCTACTGCCGTGAGAGGGCAGCGTGCTAGGCCGCTACACAACGGGGGCCCTAGCGATCCTCCATCCGGCGCTAGCCGGATATTGCCACCGCAAGAACGTGGGTGCGACCCAGATGTTCTCGCGGGAAGGATCTGTACCCCCGACCGGATTCGAACCGGCGCTACTGCCGTGAGAGGGCAGCGTGCTAGGCCGCTACACAACGGGGGCTTGCTACTTGATCTTGCGCTGGGCTACCAGGACTCGAACCTAGAATGACGGTACCAGAAACCGTAGTGTTGCCAATTACACCATAGCCCACTGAAACGCAACCCTTGGGGGTAGTGTTTCTGTCTGCGCTTCCCGACCGGATCTTTCGGCCCGCTCGGGCGGCGCAGGAAGAACATTACCCGAAGGTGTCCGGCGCTCCAAAACGGGTATTGCCTGCCAGCAGCCCGGGGAGTTCACCGAGGCCCGTGATCCGGACGAGTTCGGGCCGCCCGCCTCTGCCCCTGCGGTCCAGCCAGACGCCGGTCAGTCCGGCGGCCACGGCTCCCGCGGCGTCGATGTCGGGCTCGTCCCCCACGTAGACCACCTCGTGCGGATCGAGTTCCATCGCCTCGCACGCCGCGAGGAAGGCCCTGGCGTCCGGCTTGTAGACGCCCAGTTCCCGCGCGCACAGGAGGACCTCGAAGCGGTCGCGCACGCCGAGCGCCCGCAGCTTGCGCTCCTGGTGGTCGACCGAGGAGTTCGACAGCACGGCGTGCCGGTGCGTGTCCGCCAGGGCGTCCAGTACGGGCAGCGTGTCGGGAAAGAGCACCCAGGATCGCTCGTAGTGCCCGGTGTACCGCGTGAACCAGGCGTCGGCCTCCCGGTCGCTCAGCTCCCGGCCGAGGAAGTCCCTGACCCGGTCGCGGCAGTGCGCGTGCCAGTCGGACTCGCCGGCGGCGACCCGCGCCCAGTGCACCGAGGCGATGCTCATCCACCGGGCGTGGTGGTCCCCGCCGTCATCGGGGAGACCCTCCTCCCGCAGGTGCGTGAGGAGACCGGTGCGGTCCGATCCCGCGTAGTCGAAGATCGTGTCGTCGACGTCCCAGAGAACCGCACGGATGGCCATACGGGCGAACCTACCCGTGTCGTGCGGCCGATGCGGGCCGACCGGACAACACGGGGCCCGGTCGCGGACCCCGGCCCTCCCCCGGAAACACCGGTGGGCGGTCACGGGTGCTCCCGTGACCGCCCACCGCGACACCGCGAGGCGCTACGCCGCGAGCTTCGCCAGTGCCGCGTCGATCCGGGCGATCGTCTTCTCGCGGCCCAGGATCTCCAGGGACTCGAAGAGCGGCAGGCCGACCGTGCGGCCGGTGACGGCGACACGGACCGGGGCCTGCGCCTTGCCGAGCTTCAGGCCGTGCTTCTCGCCGGCGGTGAGCACGGCCGTCTTGAGCGCCTCGGCGTTCCACTCCGCCGCGGCCAGCTCGGCCCGGGCCGTGACGAGCAGGGCGTCGGAGCCCTCCTTCATGGCCTTCGCCCAGGACGCCTCGTCGTGGACGGGCTCGTCCAGGAAGAGGAAGTCCACGTTGGCCGTGATGTCCGAGAGGACCGTGACGCGCGTCTGCGCGTGCGGGGCGATCTCGGCGAACTGCTCCGCGTCGAAGGCCTCGGGGGCCCAGGGCGCGAAGGGGGCCTTCAGCCAGGGGCCGCACGCCTCGGTGAAGGTCTTCACGTCGAGCATCCGCAGGTGCTCGGCGTTGATGTGCTCGGCCTTCTTCAGGTCGAAGCGCGCCGGGTTGGCGTTGACGTCGGCGATGTCGAACGCCGCCACCAGTTCGTCACGGCCGAAGATGTCGCGGTCCTCCGCGATCGACCAGCCGAGCAGCGAGAGGTAGTTGATCAGCCCCTCGGGCAGGAAACCCCGTTCGCGGTAGAGGTTGAGCGAGGCCTGCGGGTCGCGCTTGGAGAGCTTCTTGTTGCCCTCGCCCATGACGTACGGCAGGTGGCCGAACGCAGGGGTGTACTTGGCGATGCCCAGTTCGATGAGCGCCCGGTACAGGGCGATCTGGCGCGGGGTCGAGGAGAGCAGGTCCTCGCCGCGCAGGACGTGGGTGATCTCCATCAGCGCGTCGTCGACCGGGTTGACGAGCGTGTAGAGGGGCGCACCGTTGGCACGGACGATGCCGTAGTCCGGGACGTTCTCCGGCTGGACCGTGATGTCGCCGCGGACCAGGTCGGTGAAGGTGATCGCCTCGTCGGGCATCCGGAAACGGATGATCGAGGTGCGGCCCTCGGCCTCGTACGCGGCCTTCTGCGCGTCGCTCAGGTCACGGCAGTGGCCGTCGTAGCCCGAGGGCCTGCCGGCGGCGCGGGCGGCGTCGCGGCGGGTGTCGAGCTCCTCGGTGGTGCAGTAGCACGGGTACGCGTACCCGGCGGCCAGGAGCTTCTCGGCGACGTCCTTGTAGAGGTCCATCCGCTGCGACTGGCGGTAGGGCTCGTGGGGGCCGCCGGTCTCGGGGCCCTCGTCCCAGTCGAGGCCGAGCCAGCGCATCGAGTCGAGCAGCTGCGTGTACGACTCCTCGGAGTCGCGCGCCGCGTCGGTGTCCTCGATGCGGAAGACCAGGGTGCCCTGGTGGTGCCGGGCGAAGGCCCAGTTGAAGAGAGCTGTCCGGACCAGGCCCACGTGGGGGTTGCCGGTCGGGGAGGGACAGAAACGTACACGGACAGGGGGGTTAGCCACGCTTGATCACCTTGTTGGTGAGAGTGCCGATGCCTTCGATGGTGACGGCGACCTCGTCGCCGACGTGCAGGGGTCCGACGCCCGCGGGGGTCCCCGTCAGGATCACGTCGCCCGGGAGCAGTGTCATGGCCTCCGTGATGTGGACGACCAGATCCTCCACGGAGCGGATCATGTCGCTGGTCCGGCCGAGCTGTCGCTGCTCGCCGTTGACCGTGGCCTGGATGGCCAGGTTGCCGGGGTCGACGTCGGTCTCCACCCAGGGCCCGAGCGGGCACGCGGTGTCGAAGCCCTTCGCGCGGGCCCACTGGCTCTCGCGACGCTGGACGTCGCGGGCGGTGACGTCGTTGGCGCAGGTGTAGCCGAAAATGACGTCTTTGACCCGCTCGCGCGGGACCTCGCGGCACATGCGCCCGATCACCACGGCGAGCTCCGCCTCGTGGTGCAGTTCGTCGGAGAACGAGGGGTACTCGATGGCGTCGCCCGAGCCGATCACCGAGGTGGTGGGCTTGAAGAAGGCCACGGGGACGTCCGGGACCTCGTTGCCCATCTCGGCGGCGTGTTCCGCGTAGTTACGGCCGATGGCCACGACCTTGTTCGGAAGCACGGGCGGGAGCAGCCGGACCTTCTTCAGCGGGACCTTGGTCCCGGAGAGTTCGAAGTCGGCGTACGGGATGCCCTTGATGATGTCGAGGACGAGGCTGTCGGGGCTGTCGCCCTCGACCGCGCCGAAGGCGACATTGCCGTCGATGGAGAACCTGGCGATGCGCACGGGAAGCTGTAGCCCCTCACTTGCTGGCTGAAGACTGACGCTCCAGGCTATCGCCTCGCCCGGCGGGCTCCGCCCCCATTACCGGCGTCGTCGGGACGCGCCGACACGGGCACACGGAGGCCCCCGCAGCCGGGCTGCGGGGGCCTTGCGTCGATACCGCGGACGTCTGCGCGGTGCCGCGGGGCGGGCGGCGCCGGGGTCTCGCCGGCCTCAGAGGCTGTCGGGTGGCCTTCGTCCGGAAAAGCGGGCGCGCCGGGGCGTGACCGCCCGATCAGGGGTCACCGGACAGGCGCTCAGCCGGCGGCCGCGACCGGGGCCTCCATGAGGATGGTGCGGCGGGGGTTGGCCGTCTGGGTCGGCAGGTCGACGGCGTGCTCCGGCTGTTCCGGCGTGTGCAGGGTCCCGGCGCCGTCGAGGTGCGCCAGCGTGGTGCGCCGGGGGTTGGCAATGTTGCGGAACGTCATCGTCGTCTTCATCTGCCGTATGGGCCCTTGCCGCTGGGGCGCCACCAGGAGGGGCGCCGGTTGTCGGATTCGCTATCCCTGTAAAGCGTCAGGCTAAACATCCGATTCCCCGCCCGGGCCGGGAAGAGACGTCGATCATCATGTGAGTTTGCTCACGAAGTGAGCGACAATCCACTCATCACGGACAGTCGATCGCGTGAGGCAAAGCAGACAATCCGTCACTGAATCTGTCATTCCGCTCCCGATCATGTCGACTGGGACACCCCTCACCCCCCTCGACGACACCCCTATTCACCCCATTTGACCCCGAACACGATCCACGCCTTGTTACCCACCCATCACACCGTGTCATACAGGTCACAGCCCGGTACACGGGCCTTGTTGGAGATCCTCCACTGTGCTGGAATTCCACGCACCGCCGCGGGTTTCAGGCCCAGCGCGCAGGGGCGCAACGCAGCGCCGAGTGGCGGCGGGAGGGGGAAGTACGCCGGTCACTCACGACCACCATGGGGCGCGTCGAGCGCCCCACGACGCCGACACCGTCCTGCCGTGCCACGCGCGGAGGGACGCCTGGTCCAGAGGTTGCGACGCTAGTGCAGGGACGTTTCAAGAGGGATGGCATGGGGTCGCCCCAGCCCCGCCAGGGCCGAGGGGAAACTCCGGCGGATCAGGAGCCGCGCGGCGGGAACGACCGCGGCGCCTCACCCCAGCACGCCCAGAATTCCGGTGCGGCCGGTGACGGCGGCGACCGGGCGCAGCGCCCCGGCGCCCAGAACGGCGCGAGTGCGGACGTCACGGCGCCCGCCAAGCCGGCCGGCCCCAGCAACACCGGCTCACGCATAGCCCTGCGCAACTGGCGCATCAGCACGCGTCTGGTCTCCCTGCTCGCCCTCCCCGTGGTCGCCGCGACCACCCTGGGCGGGCTGCGCATCAACGAGTCGATGAACGACATCGATCAGCTGGAGCACATGCAGCTGCTCACCAAGATGACGAAGCAGGCGACCGCGCTCGCCAACGCGCTCCAGGAGGAGCGCGACAAGTCGGCCGGTCCGCTGACGAACGGCGTGAAGGCCACCGACTTCAAGGTCACCGAGCCCCGCAAGCGCACCGACCGTGCCGAGCAGGCCTTCCTCGAGGCCACGGACGAGATCCGCAACACGCCCGGCGACGCGGCCCTGGACAGCATCCACGCGAGTGTCAGCCAGATCAGCAACCAGCTCGGCAACATCACGAGCATCCGCAAGGACGCCTACGCGAAGGGTTCGCCGAGCCTCAACACGGTCGACCAGTACAGCCAGCTGATCACCTCCCTGCTGAGCCTCTCCCAGGACATGGCGCAGGCCACCAGCAACCCGGAGATGATCAAGCGCACCCGTGCCCTGGCCGCCTTCTCCTCCTCCAAGGAGTACGCCTCGGTCGAGCGGGCCATCATCGCCGCGGCCCTCCCGGGCGGCGACAGCGAGAAGACCCACCTGAACCCGAACGACCAGGCGTTCGGCCGTAACGCGCTCCACAAGGCGGACACGACCCTCCAGACGTTCGAGTCGACCTACGAGTCGACGGGCAAGAGCTCCACCGATCTCCTCGCGCCGCTGGACAACGGCAACCCCGAGATCAAGGCTGCCGACATGTACGCGAAGAGGGTGCTCGACAGCCCGCTGGGCATGGAGGGCAGCAAGTCGCGTACGTACATGGACTGGTACGACCAGAGCTCCAACAAGATCCAGGCCATGAAGACCATCGAGGAGACCCTCCTCGGTGACATGGAGAGCAAGGCCCGCGAGCTCCGTGAGGAGTCGCAGCGCGACGCCATCCTCAACGGTGCGATCATCCTCATCGTCCTCGGTGTGTCACTGGTCGGCGCCTTCGTCGTGGCGCGGTCCATGATCCGCTCGCTGCGCCGCCTGCAGGACACCGCGACCCGGGTCGCCCAGGACCGTCTGCCCGAGCTGGTCAAGCAGCTCTCCGAGACGGACCCGCAGGACGTCGACACCTCCGTCGAGTCGGTCGGTGTCCACTCCCGCGACGAGATCGGCAAGGTGGCCGCGGCCTTCGACGACGTGCACCGCGAGGCGGTCCGTCTGGCCGCCGAGCAGGCGCTTCTGCGAGGCAACGTCAACGCGATGTTCACCAACCTCTCGCGCCGCAGCCAGGGCCTCATCCAGCGTCAGCTCTCGCTCATCTCCGAACTGGAGTCCCGCGAGGCCGACCCGGACCAGCTGTCCTCGCTCTTCAAGCTCGACCACCTCGCGACCCGTATGCGCCGGAACGGTGAGAACCTCCTCGTCCTCGCGGGTGAGGAGCCCGGCCGCCGGTGGACGCGTCCCGTGCC
Organism: Streptomyces sp. NBC_01341; assembly: GCF_035946055.1. Lineage (NCBI taxonomy): Bacteria > Bacillati > Actinomycetota > Actinomycetes > Kitasatosporales > Streptomycetaceae > Streptomyces > Streptomyces sp. NBC_01341. The sequence goes on from NZ_CP108364.1 coordinate 2,163,562, forward strand.
ACTGGTCGACGTGCTCCGTGCCGCCGCCTCCGAGGTGGAGCAGTACGAGCGCATCGAACTGGCCGCGGTGCCCGCCACCGAGGTCGCCGGCCGCGTCGTCAACGACCTCGTGCACCTGCTCGCCGAGCTGCTGGAGAACGCCACGTCGTTCTCCTCGCCCCAGACGAAGGTCCGGGTCACCGGTCACGCGCTGCCCGACGGCCGTGTGCTCGTCGAGATCCACGACACCGGCATCGGCCTCTCCCCCGAGGACCTGGCCGCGATCAACGAGCGGCTGGCCTCGCCGCCGACCGTGGACGTCTCGGTGTCACGCCGCATGGGTCTGTTCGTGGTCGGCCGGCTGTCCCTGCGTCACGGCATCCGGATCCAGCTGCGTCCCTCCGACTCCGGTGGTACGACCGCGCTCGTCATGCTGCCCATGGAGGTCGCGCACGGTGGCAAGCAGCCGCCGAAGCAGAGCAACGGCCAGCAGGGCGGCGCACCCGGCGGGCTCCTCGCCGGCGGCGCTCCCGGCGGCGGGCAGCGTCCCGGCCTCGCGGGCCCCGGAGGGGCTCCCGCCAAGGGTCTGGGCTCGTCCGCTCCGCTCGGCCAGGTCGGCGCGGGTTCCGCGCCGCGGGCCGCGCTGCCCTCGCGCGACGGCGGACCGCGCCAGCCGCAGCAGGGCAACGGCCAGCAGTTCGGCAACCAGCAGGCCCCCGGCCTGCCGAACCAGGGCCGCCCGGAGGCGCCGCGTCAGGGTGGCGGACTCTCCGGAGCCTTCGGCGGCGGTGCCCGGATGGGCGCACGCGGGCCGCAGGACGGATCGGCTGGTACGGACCCGAACCGGCCGAACCTCTTCGGTCACTCCGGATCGCAGGCCGGCCAGCAGAGCGGCCCGCCCGCCCGGCAGTCCCCGCAGCCGCAGCAGGCCCAGTTCGGTCAGGGCGCCCCGCAGCAGCCCGGCGGCCCCGGCCGCCAGCTGCCGCCGTCCGGCGGACCGCGGGCCGAGCTGCCTGGCGGCAACCCGCAGGCGCAGCACCCGCAGACCCAGAACTGGGGCGCCGAGGAGCAGGGCGCCCAGGGGCGCCCGCAGCCGGACGTCCCCCGCGGTCACGAGGAGACGGACGCCGGACGCTTCGCGCGGCCGGGCAGCTCCGCACCGAACCAGCAGTTCAGCCCGCAGAACCAGCGTCCGCCGGTGAACGACCGTCAGGAATACGGCGCCACGGCCGAGTTCGCCCGCCCGGACTTCTCCGCGCCGCAGGCGCCGCAGGTCCCGGACGCGGCGAGCACCGCGCAGTTCGCCCGTCCGGACTTCGGCGCGCCGATGCCGCAGGACCAGGGCTACGGCGCCCAGGCACCGCAGCGTCCGCAGATGCCCGCACCGGACCGGCAGGACAACGCCGGCTTCGGGGCACCGCGGCACCCGGCCCCTTCCGCCGGGGAGCTGCCGCACCGTCCGGCGCTGCCGCAGCAGCACGAGGTGCTGCCGCCCGCCGGTCCCGGTGACGGACGTACGCCGCTGTTCGACACGCTGGAGACGAACTGGTTCCACGGCCCGCAGCAGGGCGGCCAGCAGCCGCCGGCCGTCGAGCCGCAGGCACCGGCCGCTCCCCAGCCCGTCGGCAACCCGGCTCCGCCCATGCCCCGGCGTGGTGCGGCCGACGGGGGCGTCACGAGTTCCTGGCGCGCTTCGCCCAACGACGAGCTCGTGCGGCAGGCGGAGCGGGTCAAGAAGCCCGCCGCGGGCGGGATCACCACGTCCGGGCTGCCTCGCAGGGTCCCACGTGCCAATTTGGTACCGGGCACCGCTCAGCAGCAGAATCATCAGTCCGGACCCCAGGTTTCGCGTGCGCCCGATGACGTACGCGGCCGTCTGACCAATCTCCGCCGGGGCATCCAGCAGGGACGACAGGCCAACAACGGCTCGTCTACCGGCAGTTTCCATCTCGGCCCCACTCACCAGCAGGAGCGTTAGTTGAGCCCCATGAGTCAGGCCGCGCAGAATCTGAACTGGCTGATCACCAACTTCGTGGACAACACCCCAGGGGTGTCGCACACGGTGGTGGTCTCCGCGGATGGCCTGCTGCTGGCGATGTCCGAAGGTTTCCCGCGCGACCGCGCCGATCAGCTGGCGGCCGTCGCGTCCGGTCTGACGTCGCTGACGGCAGGGGCCTCCCGGATCTTCGAAGGCGGCGCCGTGAGCCAGACGGTCGTGGAGATGGAGAGGGGTTTCCTCTTCCTCATGTCCATCTCCGACGGATCGTCACTCGCCGTCCTCGCCCATCCGGACGCGGACATCGGTCTGGTCGGGTACGAGATGGCCCTTCTCGTCGACCGCGCGGGGACCGTCCTCACCCCGGATCTCCGCGCCGAGCTACAAGGCAGTCTGCTCCACTAGCCGGCCATGCGGCAGGCGCCCGACACGATCCCCCCAGGTACTACTCAAAACCCTCACCCATCCGGCCGCACGAGCCCCCCACCGGCCACCTTGAGACCGCAGGCCGACCCCCTGCTGTCACGCCCGGAGGATTTATGACCCCGCCACCCGCCTCACCGGATCCGTACGGCGCACTGCACCACGCGTCGTACGACGGTGAAGGCGACCAGCCGCTGGTCCGTCCGTACGCAATGACCGGCGGCCGGACCCGGCCGCGTTACCAGCTCGCCATAGAGGCGCTGGTCAGCACCACGGCAGACCCCGCTCACCTCGGGACGCTGCTCCCCGAGCACCAGCGGATCTGCCACCTCTGCCGTGAGGTCAAGTCGGTGGCCGAGGTCTCGGCCCTGCTCTCCATGCCCCTGGGTGTGGCGCGGATCCTCGTGGCAGACCTGGCGGAAGCCGGCATGGTGGCCATCCACCAGCCGGGCAATGGAGAGGCCGGCGGCGCGCCGGATGTGACACTGCTCGAAAGGGTGCTCAGTGGACTTCGCAAGCTCTAGCGGCGGTACGGCCCGCGCCACCACCTCGGCGAAGATCGTGGTGGCAGGGGGCTTCGGCGTGGGTAAGACCACGTTTGTCGGTGCCGTCTCGGAGATCAACCCGCTGCGCACCGAAGCCGTGATGACGTCCGCGTCAGCGGGCATCGACGACCTGACCCACACCGGGGACAAGACCACGACCACCGTGGCCATGGACTTCGGACGCATCACCCTGGACCAGGACCTGATCCTCTACCTGTTCGGCACCCCCGGACAGGACCGCTTCTGGTTCATGTGGGACGACCTGGTCCGCGGCGCCATCGGCGCCGTCGTCCTCGTCGACACCCGCCGCCTCGCCGACTGCTTCCCCGCAGTCGACTACTTCGAGAACAGCGGCCTCCCCTTCGTCATCGCGCTCAACGGCTTCGACGGACACCAGCCCTACACCCCCGACGAGGTACGCGAAGCACTCCAGATCGGCCCCGACGCGCCGATCATCACGACGGACGCCCGCCACCGCGCGGACGCCAAGAGCGGCCTGATCACCCTGGTCGAGCACGCCCTCATGGCTCGGCTGAAGTAGGCGCAAGTCCGTATCGATCTACGGAAGTTGCTGTAGTCACACGGGGGCGGGCTGTGTCCTTTGACACGATCCGCCCCCGTGTTCATAACATTTCGACAGTGAATTGTCCCGCCATCGCCACCCGGCGCGTACGCCCGGTGCCGCTGCGCGCACACGAGCCTCGCCTTTTGACGGGGCTCGCTCTTTATGCCCGTTTTATCTTTGACGGGCGTCACCCGGAATTACAGATTCCGACTGTTTGGAACGCGACCCGTCCGCGTGCTGCAATGCCTCGAACTACCGAGTAGTACGGCCCCCTGAACGATAATCCGGCACAACGTAGGTGCCGACGCCGAGAGGTTGTTGGTCGAGTGAGGCGAAGCAACGAGGGCTCCGCAGCGCAGCCGGAGCGGGGCAACTTCACCCCTCCGCGCGCCGCGGTGTCGCCTTCGGTCACGTCCGAGGCGGAGCCGGCGGGGGGCAGCACCAGCCGGCTGTCACCGCGCAACTGGCGGGTGCCCACCCGGCTGAACGCGATTCTCCTGATACCCGCGCTGGTCGGCCTGGTCATGGGCGGATTCCAGGTGAAGGGGTCGGTCGACACCTGGAACGAAGCCCAGGACGCCGAGAAGACGGCACTGGTCGTCCGCGCGGCCGGGGAGTACGGACAGGCGCTGCTGAACGAGCGAGACCTCACCGCCCAGCCGCTGCTGTCCAACAAGCGCGCCGCTTCCGAGGTCGAGGAGGTGCGTGCCACCACCGACGCCGCCGCCGCGAAGTTCGCCGAAGCCGTGCAGGACATGCCGGACAAGGAAGGGCTCGACCGCCGCCTGAAGCTGTTCAAGGTGGAGGAGCCGCTCCTCCCCGAGCTGCGCAAGGCCGCCTACGCCGAGGCCATGGACCCGGTGAAGACGGAAGAGGGCTACACCAAGGTCCAGCACTCGCTCATGGAGTTCTCCAACGAGCTCGGCCTGGGCACCGGCAACATCACGAGCTACGGCCGGACCGTGTACGCGATCGAGCTGGCCAAGGCCGCAGAATCGCTTCAGCGCTCGATCGGCATGCACCTGCTGGTTCGGCCGAGCCAGGAGGAACGCAACTTCAACGGCCAGGTCACGGCGTTCAGCTCGTACAACTACCTGGAACAGATCGCCCTCGGCGAGTTCATCTCCGGAGGCACGGGGGCGGACGCTGCCCGCCTCAAGGAGGTCATGGCCGGCAAGGCCGCCGAGGGGGCCGAGCAGCTGAAGGCCGCCAAGGCCCAGGCGAAGGCCGCCGGGAAGCCCTTCGTCTCGCCCCCGAGCATCGACGGTTCGGTGTTCGACGGCATGGCGCAGCAGATCGGGCAGGGCAAGCAGCCCGACGAGCTGAAGGCCAAGGGCATCACGCCCGAGACCTGGATGGCCGCGGCCACCGCGAAGTTCGACGGTTACACCACGGTCGAGAACGAGCTCGTCGACAAGGCGGTGACCGAGGCGGCGGAGATCTCCACCGACGCCAGGAACGACGCCATCGTCAACGCCGCGATCGTGATCATCGCGCTGCTGGCGGCCTTCATCATCGCCGGACTCATGGCCCGCCAGATGAGCCGCTCGATGCGCCAGCTGCGTACGGCCGCCTTCGGCATCGCCGAGCAGAGGCTCCCGATGCTCGTCGACCAGCTGTCGCGGACCGAGCCCGGCCGGGTGGACACCCGGGTACAGCCCATCCCGATCAACAGCCAGGACGAGATCGGCGAGGTCGCCCGCGCCTTCGACCAGGTCCACCGCGAGGCGGTCCGGCTCGCGGCCGAGCAGGCCATGCTCCGGGGCAACGTCAACGCGATCTTCACCAACCTCTCGCGCCGCAACCAGTCGCTCATCGAGGGCCAGTTGACCCTCATCACCGATCTGGAGAACAACGAGGCGGACCCGGACCAGCTGGAGATCCTCTTCAAGCTGGACCACCTGGCCACGCGTATGCGCCGCAACGGCGAGAACCTCCTCGTCCTCGCGGGCGAGGAGCCCGGCCGCCGCTGGAACCAGCCGGTTCCGCTGGTGGACGTGCTGCGTGCCGCCTCGTCCGAGGTCGAGTCCTACGAGCGCATCGAGCTCACCGGCGTGCCGGAGAGCGAGATCCACGGCCAGGCCGTGACCGACCTCGTGCACCTGCTGGCCGAGCTGCTGGAGAACGCGACCACCTTCTCCTCACCGCAGACCAAGGTCCGCGTCACCGCGACCCGGCTGCCTGACGGGCGGGTCATGGTCGAGATCCACGACAAGGGCATCGGCCTCACCGCCGAGGACTTCGCGGACATCAACCACAAGCTGGCCAACCCGCCGACCGTGGACGCCGCGGTGTCCCAGCGCATGGGTCTGTTCGTGGTCGGCCGGCTTGCCGACCGGCACGGCATCCGTGTCCAGCTGCGCCCCTCGGGCGAGCAGGCGGGCACCACGTCGCTGGTCATGCTGCCGGACCCCATCACCCACGGTGGTGGTGGCGACTCCTCGCCCGAGGGGGACTTCACCGTCTCCTCGATCATTCCGGAGCAACAGCAGGCAACCGCGTTCGACCCCATGCCGCAGCCGCTTCCGATGCGTACGGCGGCGGAGCTCGGCTTCGACGACTCCCGCTACGACACCCCTGCGGCGGACTCCCCGCAGCTGGACCCGGTCAACCGTTCGCTGATGCGTGAGGAGCGGCGTGCCGCTCTGGAGGCGCAGGCCGGTGGCGAGCGCCCGGACTTCCAGGGCAACGGCGCCGCACAGCAGCAGGGCTTCCCGCAGGAGGCGCAGCAGCAGGGCTTCCCGCAGGGTCAGTACGCCCAGGGGCAGTACGCATCCGAGCAGTACGGCCAGGGGCAGCAGGAGTACGCGCAGCAGCCCGCCTACGAGGCCGGCTACGAGCCGTACGCCGCGGGGAACGGGTACCAGGAGCCGCAGCAGAACGGTTATGCGGAATCCGCGTACCCGACCCAGGGCGGCTCCCAGGAGCAGTACTCCGATCAGTTCGCACCGCCGGGTGATCAGTCCCAGCAGGGCGAATGGGCGGCTCAGGGTTCCTACCAGGGTGCCTTCGAGCCCCAGGTGCAGGCCCAAACGGAATCTGCGCCGAGCCCTCCCGCCGAAGAGGCGGAGCGCGTAGGCTTCGACCGCCCGGGACCCACCCCCAGCCCCGGTCACGATCTGACCGAAGCGGGTCTCCCGCGCCGTGGTGCGGGCCAGCAGCACTGGCAGCCGACCGGCCGCGGAAACGATCAGCCTGCGCTGCCGGCGCAGCGGCCGCAGCCGGAGGTTCCGGAGCAGCAGACGGAGACCTCCGACGGCAACGGCGAGGACTGGCGTTCGGCGAACGACGAACGCTGGGAGCGGGCCGAGAAGCTCCGGGATCCGAAGGCGGGCGGGATCACCCCGTCCGGACTCCCCCGGCGCGTGCCCAAGGCCAATCTGGTCGAGGGCACTGCGGAGCAGACCCAGCAGGGCGGCCCCCAGGTCTCCCGCGCTCCGGAGGACGTGCGGGGCAGGTTGAGCAACCTGCGCCGCGGGGTCCAGCGGGGACGTACCGCGGGGTCGGACACAAGTAATACCTACAACCAGGAGCGTTAGTGTGAGCCCGATGAGCCAGGCGGCGCAGAATCTGAACTGGTTGATCACCAACTTCGTGGACAGCACCCCCGGGGTGTCCCACACTGTGGTGGTCTCCGCCGACGGACTCCTGCTGGCGATGTCCGAAGGTTTCCCGCGCGACCGCGCCGATCAGCTGGCGGCCGTCGCCTCCGGTCTGACATCGCTGACGGCGGGTGCTTCCAGGATCTTCGAAGGCGGTGCCGTAAATCAGACCGTTGTGGAGATGGAGCGAGGATTTCTCTTCCTCATGTCCATCTCCGACGGATCCTCACTCGCCGTCCTCGCCCACCCGGACGCCGATATTGGCCTGGTTGGATACGAAATGGCACTTCTCGTAGACCGTGCAGGAAGTGTCCTCACCCCGGATCTCCGCGCCGAGCTGCAGGGAAGTCTTCTTAACTAATAGACAGACAGTGCGTTTCTCGTCACCGCGCCATAAGGTGCGGTGGCGCGGCACCACTGGGATGGCGACCGGCAGTCGGAGGAGGAAACGTGGCAACACCCACAGGCGGACACCCGTACGAGGGCGGTCAGCGGGTCCCGGGTGAGCAGGGTGACAACCGTTTCAACGCCCCCTCCATGCCCGGCAGACAGGGTCCGCAAGACCCTTACCAGCCGTATCAGCCCTACCAGCAGTCCCAGCAGGGCGGCGACTGGCAGCAGCAGCCCGATCCCGGGTGGCCGCAGCAGCAGCCTCCGTACCAGCAGCCGCAGCACGAACAGCGGCCGCCGCAGCGGTACGAGGCGCCGCCGTCCCGCATCCAGCCCGTCCAGCGGCAGGAGCCCGCGCCCGAGAAGCCCTCGGCGCACAACCCGCTGGTCCGTCCGTACGCCATGACCGGCGGCCGGACCCGGCCGCGTTACCAGCTCGCCATCGAGGCACTGGTCAGCACCACGGCCGATCCGGCCCGGCTGCAAGGGCAGTTGCCCGAGCACCAGCGGATCTGCCGGCTCTGCATCGAGATCAAGTCGGTGGCCGAGATCTCGGCCCTGCTCTCGATCCCACTCGGCGTTGCCCGGATCCTCGTCGCCGACCTGGCAGAGGCCGGACTCGTCGCTATTCATCAGCCCGGCGGCGACGAGGCCGCCGGCGGCCAACCAGCCGTGACACTGCTCGAAAGGGTGCTCAGTGGACTTCGCAAGCTCTAGCGGCGGAGCAGCCCGCTCCACTACCTCGGCGAAGATCGTGGTGGCAGGGGGCTTCGGCGTGGGTAAGACCACGTTTGTCGGTGCCGTCTCGGAGATCAACCCGCTGCGCACCGAAGCCGTGATGACGTCCGCATCGGCGGGCATCGACGACCTGACCCACACCGGGGACAAGACCACGACCACCGTGGCCATGGACTTCGGACGCATCACCCTGGACCAGGACCTGATCCTCTACCTGTTCGGCACCCCCGGACAGGACCGCTTCTGGTTCATGTGGGACGACCTGGTCCGCGGCGCCATCGGCGCCGTCGTCCTCGTCGACACCCGCCGCCTCGCCGACTGCTTCCCCGCAGTCGACTACTTCGAGAACAGCGGCCTCCCCTTCGTCATCGCGCTCAACGGCTTCGACGGACACCAGCCCTACACCCCCGACGAGGTACGCGAAGCACTCCAGATCGGCCCGGACACTCCGATCCTGACGACGGACGCCCGCCACCGCGCGGACGCCAAGAGCGCTCTGATCACCCTGGTCGAGCACGCCCTCATGGCCCGTCTGCGCTGATCCCGCCGCCGTATGGCGAAGGGCCCCGTACTCTCCCAGGAGTACGGGGCCCTTCGTGCGTCCAAGGAGTCCGGTCAGGGCTCCGGAACGGCCTCAGAGCCTGTATCAGCCCTGCCAGCTGTGCGGAGCGCGGAAGCCGGGGGTGCGCTCCAGCCGGCGCCATCCGGCCGTGTCACGGCCACGGCGGGCGGGTACGTCGGCACGGCCGGCCGCCCGGGCGAGCAGGACCGCGGTGATGGCGGCGAGCTCCTCGGGGCCGGCCTGGCCCTTCTCGACGCGCAGGACCGAATCGGCGGGGGTGGCGCTCATGGTGGTGTCTCCGTCTTCTGGGCAGGTGGTCGCGGGCGTGGGCGGGGTGGCCGCTGCGGCTGCGACTACTGCGGCGGGTTGCCGTGCTTGCGGGACGGCAGGTCGGCGTGCTTGTTGCGGAGCATCGCGAGCGAGGCGATCAGCACCTCGCGCGTCTCGGCGGGGTCGATGACGTCGTCGACCAGGCCGCGCTCGGCCGCGTAGTAGGGGTGCATCAGTTCGGCCTTGTACTCCTTGACCATGCGGGCACGCATGGCCTCGGGGTCCTCGGCGTCCGCGATCTGGCGGCGGAAGATGACGTTGGCGGCACCTTCCGCGCCCATCACCGCGATCTCGTTGGTCGGCCAGGCGTAGGTGAGGTCCGCACCGATGGACTGGCTGTCCATGACGATGTACGCGCCTCCGTAGGCCTTGCGCAGGATCAGCGAGATCCTCGGCACGGTCGCGTTGCAGTACGCGTACAGGAGCTTCGCACCGTGGCGGATGATCCCACCGTGCTCCTGATCGACGCCGGGCAGGAAGCCGGGTACGTCCAGCAGAGTGACGAGGGGGATGTTGAACGCATCGCACATCTGGACGAATCGCGCGGCCTTCTCGGACGCTTCGATGTCCAGGACACCCGCGAGGGCCTGCGGCTGGTTGGCCACGATGCCGACGACCTGGCCGTCGAGCCGCGCCAGGGCGCAGACGATGTTGCGGGCCCAGCGCTCGTGGATCTCCAGGAAGTCGCCGTCGTCGACGAGCTCCTCGATGACCTTGTGCATGTCGTACGGGCGGTTGCCGTCGGCCGGCACCAGGTCCAGCAGGACGTCGCCGCGCCGGTCGGCCGGGTCGTCGCTCGGGTGGACCGGCGGGTTCTCCCGGTTGTTGGAGGGCAGCATCCCGATGAGGTAGCGGACCTCGGCGATGCAGGTCTCCTCGTCGTCGTACGCGAAGTGCGCGACGCCCGAGGTCTCGGCGTGCACATCGGCGCCGCCGAGGCCGTTCTGGGTGATCTCCTCGCCGGTGACCGCCTTGACGACATCCGGACCGGTGATGAACATCTGCGAGGTCTCACGGACCATGAAGACGAAGTCGGTGAGTGCCGGGCTGTAGGCGGCACCGCCCGCGCACGGGCCGAGCATCACCGAGATCTGCGGGATGACGCCGGAGGCCCGGGTGTTGCGCTGGAAGATCCCGCCGTATCCGGCGAGCGCGGACACGCCCTCCTGGATGCGGGCGCCCGCGCCGTCGTTCAGCGAGACCAGCGGGGCACCGGCCGAGATGGCCATGTCCATGATCTTGTGGATCTTCGTGGCGTGGGCCTCGCCCAGCGCGCCGCCGAAGATGCGGAAGTCGTGGGCGTAGACGAACACCGTCCGGCCGTCGACCGTGCCCCAGCCGGTGATGACACCGTCGGTGTACGGCTTCTTGGTCTCCAGGCCGAATCCGGTCGCCCGGTGCCGGCGAAGCTGCTCGACCTCCTTGAACGATCCCTCGTCCAGCAGCAGCGCGATGCGCTCGCGGGCCGTCAGCTTGCCCTTGGCGTGCTGCGCCTCGGTCGCCCGGTCGCTCGGTCCACGCCGGGCCTGCTCGCGCAGCGACAGAAGTTCGGCCACGCGGCCACGCGTGTCGCTCGGCTCGCCCGGGATTTCGTCCACAACGGTCATGCATCGACCCTACGAAGCCGACAGCACAAAACCGCCGTCCACTCCACACAGTCTCCTGCCCGGATTCCTGGTAACACCTGACAGAACCCACGCACCGTGCAGCCCATCCACCAGCCCGGCGGACTTTCGCTTTGTAGGGCTCCGACAAACCCCTCGTTGTGGCCCCCGACACATCGGGGCCCGCGCGCCACGCCGCGGATCCACCGGGGCGGCCGACCGGTGACACCACAATGGCAGAGGAGAGCCCCGGAGCGGGATTCTGACGCACCACCCCTCCAACAGGTGACGCCCCGCACCGTACGGCGCCGTTCCTAAAGGGCACACGGCGGACCGCGGGTCCCGCCTGGGGCACGGTGCGAGGCCCGCCCGTCGTTGCGCGCGCCGCATCCGCGGCTGCCGACGCCTGGGCGCCGATCCCCGCACGTCCACCCGCCGGCGCGTTCAGAGCCTGTTCACCATGCGCATCCGAAGCCGGACCAGGAGTCGCCAAAACCCCTCCAGAGGCGTCGAGTTGTAAAGAAAAGCACGTTCATGAGAGCGCTCTCAGTCATAACTCTTGACGCTTGCGGGAGGCGTCGCGAAAGTAGTGCGCACCGCAGACGCCCTCACGGCCGCTCCTCCCCGCTCCACCCCCCACAGCCCTGTCTGCGACCCCCCACATCCCGGGAGTTCCTTCGTGATTTCGCGCAGAATGTTCCTGACGGGCGCCGCCGCCTCCGCGACCGCGCTCACCTACCCGGTCTGGGGCAGCGCCCTCAGCCCGCGCACCTCGGCCGCCCCGGCGACCTGCGAACTGGCCCTGGAGAACCGCTCGTTGCCCGGCACCGTGCGCGCGTACGTCACCGGCCACGAACAGGGCACCGACCGCTGGGTCCTGCTCCGCCCGGACGGCGGCGTCTACCGCCCCGACTCCCCCGGCGCCCCGCAGACGCCCCTGCCGGTGGACTGCGCCATCCCGCTCAAGGCCGCCGGTGCCGGCCCGGTCGTCCTGACGCTGCCGCAGATGTACGGAGCGCGCGTCTACTTCGTGCGCGACGACAAGCTGGACTTCTACCTGAACCCGGGCCCGTCCCTGGTCGAGCCCGCCTTCGCGACGGCGACGGACCCCAACTACGGGCGCACCTGGTCGTTCTGCGAGTTCACCTTCAACCCCCAGCAGCTGTACGCCAACATCAGCTACGTCGACCTGGTGACGGCGCTGCCGATCGGCCTGACCCTGGAGGGCGACGCGACGCACACCGTGGCGCCTCTTCCGGACGGCGCGGTCCAGCGCATCGCGGACGACCTGACGGCCCAGGCGGCAGCCGACGGACAGCCCTGGGACAAGCTGGTCACCCGGGGCCAGGACGGCAAGGTACTGCGGGTCGTCTCCCCGCAGAACCTGATGGCGCCGTTCTTCGACCGGCCCGACCAGATGCCGTTCCGCGACCTGTTCACCGCGCAGATCGACCAGGTCTGGGAGAAGTACCGCTCCACCGATCTGCGGATAGACCTGCAGGGCGGCCGGGGCACCCTCGCGGGCCGGGTCAGCGGCGACACGCTGACCTTCGAGGGCGGGCACACCTTCGCGAAGCCGACGTCGAAGGACATCTTCACCTGCAACCACGGGCCCTTCACGAACAACCCGGGTGACTCCGACGACAAGAAGGCCCTGCTCGCCAGGATCGCAGCGGGCTTCAACCGGTCGATCATGCTCAGCCACCCCCAGCAGCCCAACGGGACCACGGTCGCGGACTACTACAGGGGCGGTGTGACGAACCACTGGTCACGCGTCGTCCACGCGAACTCCCCCATCGGATACGCGTTCCCCTACGACGACGTGCGCCCCGACGGTGAACCGGACGTCTCGGGTGCCGCGCATGACGGGAACCCGCGCCGCTTCACGGTGAGCGTCGGCTCCTGACCCGGCCGCACGACGCCGGGCCGGACGCCGTGGATCCGCGGCGTCCGGCCCGGGGCGCGTCCGGCACCCGTGCGGCCCAGTCCGGCCTGCGGGGCCGGGCCACGGGGCGGACCGTGGTGAGATGCCCTCACCCGACGAATCGCCCGCCGGAGACACCGGTGACCTGGTACTCCTCCGGGACCTGCGCCTGATCGACGGAACGGGGGCCGCGCCCGTACCGGATGCCGCGCTGCTGATCGAGGGAACGACGATCCGGTGGGCCGGCCCTGCCGCACTGCTGCCGGCGGACCTCCCACCGGCCGGACGGCTGGGCCTGGGCGGACGGACCGTGTGTCCCGGTTTCATCGACGCCCATGTGCACTTCGCCCTGCCGGGCCCCGCGGGCAATCCCCTCCAGGGCCTGTACGAGCTGCCGACCTACCGGACGCTGAAGGTGCTGGACCGGCTGCGCGTCACGCTGGAGAACGGGGTGACGACAGCGCGGGACCTGATGGGCCTGGACGCCGGATTCCGGCAGGCCGTCGCGGAGCGGAGGATCGCCGGGCCCCGGCTGCTGGTCTCCGTCACCATGCTCAGCCAGCGGGCCGGTCATGCCGACTTCACTCTTGCCTCGGGGATCGACGGACTCGCGGTCGCCGTCACCTTCCCGGAGACCCCGCCCAGCCTGGTCGGGTCCGTCGACGACATGCGGGCCAGAGTCCGTGACCTCGTCGCGGCGGGCACCGACTGCGTCAAGCTGGCCACCAGCGGTGGCGTCACCTCTCCCCACGACCAGCCGGACTGGCTGGGCCTGCGGCCGGAGATGATCAGGGCGGCGGTCGAGGAGGCCGGGGCCTACGGCGGCCTCCCGGTCGCCGCGCACGCCATCGGGCGTCCCGGCATCGAGGCGGCCGTGCGGTCGGGGGTCACCAGCGTCGAGCACGGTTACGCCCTGGACGACGACCTGAGGGCGGAAATGGTGGACCGGGGCCAGTACCTCGTACCGACCCTGCTGGAGACGACGCAGGACCTCGACCCGGCGCGGACCTCGCCCTCCGCGTACGAGAAGGGGGTGCGCTGGCACCGGATCGCCCAGGAGTCAGTGGCCCGGTCGGCCGCGGCGGGCGTCCGTATCGCGATGGGTACGGACAGCGGTCTGGCGGTGGGGCACGGCCAGAACCTCCGGGAGCTCGGGCTGCTGGTGGACCTCGGGGGGCTGACCCCGATGGCCGCGATCGTCTCGGCGACCGGCGAGGCCGCCCGGCTGTGCGGTGTCGGCGAGCTGACCGGCACGCTGGAGGCCGGCAAGGCCGCCGACCTCGTGGTCACGGACGTCGATCCCCTGACCGACATCGCGGCACTCGGCGAGCCCTCCCACATCCTGGCGGTGGTGAAGGAGGGGCGGATCGCCATCGACCGGGCCGGTGTCCTCGGCACGGGCGTCCTTCCCGCGCTCCTGCACTGACCCGAACGCACGGCGCGGGGTGCGGCGCGGGGTGCCCCAGCTCCGACCGGAACGGGGGCACCGTCGTGCGGGGTTCCCGGTGCGTCAGCAGCCGCCGCAGTTGTAGTACGTCACGTCCCAGTGGTTGCCCTCGTCCGCGTAGATGTTGCCCGATCCGGACTTGTACTGGGGCGCACCGTCGCCGCGCAGGCCGATGTAGCTGAACACGCCCTTCACGTAGTTCGTCAGGCACGTGGTCTTGCCGAAGTCGAGCTTGTAGCCGTTCCAGTGCGAGTACGTGCCACTGGCGTGGCCGGTCTCGGTGCCCCCGGTGATGTTGAGTGCGCAGCCCGTGGCGCTCTTCAGCGTCTGGGCGCCCTGGGCCGTGGCGAGGTTGAGCTGGTCGAAGGAGGTGCAGGTGGAGACGTTCCGGTTGGAACACCCGCCCGAGGACGACCATGTGATGCCGGAGGAGCTGAAGCGGGCGGTCGCCTGGGAGTGGGTGAGCTTGGTGGCCGCGTGCGCCTCGGTCGCACCGCCGCCGAGGACGCCGACGCCGGGCGCGAAGAGCGCGCCGAGGACGAGGGCCAGAGCGGTCAGGGCCGAGCGGAGTCTGGGACGGGTCAGCATGGGGGAATCCTCCTGCTCATGACAATTTTCGGGCAGGGAGATAGTGCCCGAGTTCTACGCGCGTCTGCCAGGGGGCAGCGGCGACTTCGCGACACGGACCGCGATTTTCGGACGGGCCTGGACCCTTGATGTTGAACATTGAACAAGAAGCCGCTACAGTCACACCTCGTTGAAGGTTCAACCATCACTTCGACGGTCTGTCGTACAGAACACGTCGGAATCCGCCCCCAGGAGAAGCCATGGCCCTGTTCAACCGCAAGAACACCGCCCCGTCCACCACCGCCACCCTCGCCGTGGACCCGGCGCTGGCCGCGCTGACCGGCACCTACACGATCGACCCGAGCCACAGCAGCATCGGTTTCACCGTGCGCCACGCCATGGTCACGAACGTGCGCGGCTCCTTCGGTGAGCACGAGGGCACGCTCACGCTGGACGGTGCCGACCCGGCCGCTTCCACCGCTTCCATCGACGTCCAGATCTCCAGCGTCGACACCGGCATCGCCGACCGCGACGGCCACCTGGTCAGCGGCGACTTCTTCGACGCCGAGAAGTTCCCCCTCATGACCTTCCGCTCCACGCACGCGGAACAGCTCGGCGGCGACTCCTACCGCGTCACCGGCGACCTGACGATCAAGGACGTCACCCGTCCGCTCGCCATCGACCTGGAGTTCAACGGCTCCGCCACCGACCCCTACGGCAACGAGCGCGTCGGCTTCGAGGGCAGTGCCGACATCCTGCGGTCCGACTGGGGCCTGACCTGGAACGCCGCGCTGGAGACCGGCGGCGTCATGGTCAGCGACAAGGTCAAGCTGAACTTCGACATCTCCGCCATCAAGGCCGCCCCGCAGGCCTGACCCGTCCGAACCGAGCGCGCCCGCCGGCCCTCCCTTCCGGGGGAGGACGGCGGGCGCTCGGCGTGCACGGAGGACGGCCGGATCGAGCACCCCCGCGGGCGGGCAGGGAATCACCGCGCGCGGCGGACCTTCAGCGCGTTGTCCGTCCGCGTGGTGGGGTTCCCGTCGGGGTCGTCCTGGACCCGCTCGTGCTCCCCGCTGAGCAGCACCTCCCACTCCCCGTCCGGGAGTTCGAGGGAGGCGAGCACCTCGTCCGTCGTCGGCAGCTCCATGTCCGCGTGGCCGTGGTCCCAGGACGGGAAGCCCGCGTGCCCGACGATCAGGAGCACACCACCGGGTGCGACGGCCGCCGCGGCCCGCCGCAGGATTCGTTCGCGCGGCAGGTCCCCCATGGAGTGCAGGAACTGCGCGGAGACCAGGTCGTACTCCCCCGCCGGGAACGTGGCCCCCAGGTCGTGCCACTGCCAGTCGACCCGGTCCGCGACACCGGCGTCGGCCGCGTGCACCGCCGCCCGCTCCAGGGCGACGCGCGAGATGTCGGTCGCGGTGACCTGCCAGCCACCCCGTGCGAGCCAGACCGCGTCGGCCCCCTCACCGCAGCCGAGGTCGAGGGCACGCCCCGGCTTCAGGCCCTCCACCTCACGCACCAGGACCGTGTTGGGCTTCCCGCTCCAGATCCGGTCGCTCTCCCGGTACCGGTCGTCCCACATCTCGGCGTCGGTCCTGGTGCTGTCCGTGGTCATCGTGTCTCCTGCAGTCCGTGACGGCGGTCGCCGAGCACGCGCTCGGTGACCCGGCGCTCGGCCTCGGCCGAGAAGGGGGCGCGGCGTTTTGCGACCGCGCGGGTGGTGTCCTCGGTGACGAGGTCCATGTTGATCATCGATGCCGCCTTGAGCCCCGCGGCGGCCGCGCCGACGACCTGCTCCATGAGGTTGGCGACGTTACCGGCCACCCACACCCCGGGCACATCGGTGGCGCCTGTGGGGTCTGCCGCGATGTAACTGCCGACGACGTGGTCGCCCATCACCATGTCGGTGGGCACCAGCCCGAGGGTCTCCAGGACCGCCGACCGCGCGGTGAAACGAGGCTGGACGACGACCGCCTCCCGGGGGATCACCGTGCCCCCGGCCAGCCGCACACCGGTGAGCCGGTCGTCGGCCACCTCCAGCCCGGCCACCACGCCCTCCGCCACCGGGACACCCCGGGCGGCCAGCTGCTCGTAGTCCTCGTCGGTGAAGTCGGGCTGCTCGTGGCGGAACAGCACCACGTCGTCGGTCCACTGCCGCCAGAGGAGGGCCTGATGGACGGCCATGGGGCTGACCGCCAGAACGCCGACCGGCCGGTCCCGCACCTCCCAGCCGTGGCAGTACGGGCAGTGCAGCACCTCGTTGCCCCAGCGCTCGGCCAGCCCCTCGACAGCGGGCAGCTCGTCGACGAGTCCGGTCGTCACGAGGAGGCGGCGGGCCCCGACGGCGCTCCCGTCCTCCCGTACGACCCGGAAGCCGTCGGCGAGCTTCTCCGCCGCGACCACCTCGCCCCGCTCGATCCTGGCGCCGTAGTCAGCCGCCTCCGCCCGGCCGATGGCCAGCAGCTCCGCGGGCGGGGCGCCCTCCCGGCCCAGGTAGTTGTGCACGTGGGACGCGGGTGCGTTGCGCGGGCTGCCCGAGTCGATCACGAGCACGGAGCGCCGTGCCCGGGAAAGGGCCAGGGCTCCGCTCAGCCCGGCGGCCCCGCCACCGATGACCACGACGTCGTACCGCTGGTTCGTCTCGCTCATGCGAATCACCTCCTGTTACGGGAGATGGTGCGCCCGGCGTTCCGGTTCGACAAACTTGCTTGCCGATCCGGCAAACTCGCACCAGACCGTCTTGCCCGGACTCCGCTCTCCCATCCCCCAGGCGTCGGCGAGCACTCCGACGGAGCAGGCCGCGTCCGTACTCCGCGTACGGGGCGGGGCCGGACGCCTCGCGGACCTCACCGCCCGCGCTGTCGTGGACCTCGGCGCGGAGCGCGTCCTTCCAGGTCAGCTGCATGCGGAATCTCGGCGAGGACACGAACTTCATCCTGGAAGAGAGCATTCTTCGCAGCGAGATCGGGCACCCCGGCACGCGGCGGGACCAGATCCGGCGCCTGCGGGAGAGTATGGAACTCCCTTCCTCGGACTGCAGATCATGCCCATGAAGCTTCCCGAACACGGCGGCCTGGCCGGCCCGATGGTCCTGCTGGAGACGCCGGATCACGACCACCTGGCCTATGTGGAAGCGCAGTTGACCAGCGTGCTCCACGACGATCCGGATACCGTCAGTGTCCTCCACCAGAAATATGGGATGCTGCGTTCGCAGGCGCTTTCCGTCGAGAACAGCGCGCGCCTACTGGACGACCTGCTTGGAGCGTCATGACTCGCGCGGCACACGGCACGAATCTCTCGTGGTTCAAGTCCAGCCACAGCAGTGACCAGGGCGGCAACTTCGTCGAGGTCTCCGCCCACCCCGCCGCCGTGCACATCCGCGACTCCAAGGTCACCGACGGCCCCGTGGTCACCGTGCCCCCGGCCGCCTGGGCCGCGTTCCTGAGCGCCGCTGGAGTGTCGGGCCTGTGAGGATCGCTCGCTGGATGGTGCCGGTCATGGTCGGGGTCGTGGTGACTCCGTTGTCGATCGGGTTGGGGGCGGTACTGCTCGGGTCGTTCGACGACAGCGAGGCGGCCGGCGGAGACGTCCCCGCCCCGATGGGCACCGCGTTGAAGGCGGGCGATGTCGGCGTTCCCGCCCTGTACGCGAAGCTCCTGCGCGACGCCGCGGCGGACTGCGACGAGAAGCTGCTCACCGCGCCCCTGCTGGCGGCGCAGTTGAAGCGGGAGAGCAACTTCGACCCGCGGGCCAGGTCGGTCGCGGCCGACGGACCGGCGGACGACGAGGGCTCGCTGACGGATCCGCGCAGTGACGAACAGCGGGCAAAGGACGCGGAAACCGGCGGGAAGCCGGTGGAAGCAGCCCCCTCCCGCGAGGAACATGCCACCGGACCCGGCCCGGGCGAAGCCTCCTCGAGTGAGGATCTGCCCGGTGTGGCACAGGCGGAACGGCCCGTCACCAGGGGCATCGCGCAGTTCTCCGACGCCGACTGGGCGGCCGACGGGATCGACGGCAACAACGACGGTGTCAAGGACGTGTGGGACCCGGCGGACGCCGTACCGGCCCAGGGCAGGAAGATGTGCGAACTCCTGCGGACCGCGAAGAACCATCCCGGCTACCGGGGCACGCCCCTGGAACTGGCCCTGGCCGGATACCGCGTGAGCTGGAGCACCGTCGAGAAGTACGGCGGTGTGCCGCGCGCGAGCGGAGCGGACGGTGAGACGTACGACTACGTCAAGGCCGTCATGAAGTCCTACCCGAAGATGGTCGTCCCGGTCGGCGGCGACGTGTCCGGCGGCTGGACCCTGCCCGTCGAGGGACCCGCCGGCACCCCGTACCACCAGCAGGGTTCCGCCTGGTCCACCGGCCTGCACACCGGCGTCGACTTCGTGGTCCCCACCGGAACGCCGGTCGAGGCCATCGGCCCCGGCGAGGTCGTCACGGCCGGGGCCGGCGGTGACTACGGCAACCAGGTCGTCATCCGCCACGAGGACGGAACGTTCAGCCAGTACGCCCACCTCTCCGAGGTGAAGGCGGTCGTCGGCCAGAGCGTCCAGGGCGGCACACTCGTCGGCTGGTCCGGCGAGACGGGCAACGCCACGGGGCCGCATCTGCACTTCGAGATCCGCAGGGGGCCCGCGTTCGGGTCCGACATCTCCCCCGTCCCGTATCTGCGCGCCAAGGGCCTGATCCTCTGAGGACGTGCCCGGGAGAGACGCCGCCGTCCACCGGCCCGGTGGTGCACGGGCCAAGGGGGCTCCGGCCCGACCCGGCCGAACGCCGCCGGCTGAACGCGACCGCCTCCTCGACGTGACGCTCCGAGGAGCGGCCGAGGAGGCGGTGCGGGAACGGCGTGGCCCGGGCCCTACGTGCCGCTGGTGGTGGCGCGGGTGAAGAACTCGATCTCGGCTATCGAAACCTGCTTGTCCGCACCCACGTTGAACGCCGAACGAATGACGAAGCGCACGCTGACGACGTTCTGCGCCCGGAACTTCCTCCTCTGGGGACCGCTGATCTGGTCGAGTGTGATGTGGCGCGTGGTCTTCTTCCCGTCGGCCGTGGTGACGACCGCGTCCATGCGGTGCGGCAGCGCGGCCTCGGAGAGGTCGGAAGGCCTGGTGGAGATGCCGGAGGTGATGAGGATGTCCAGAAGTCGGGTGGGCTCCTGGAAGCGCGCCTCGACCCACTCGCCCTCGGCGGACTGTGAGACGCCGGGGCCCCACCAGCTGTTGTTGATCTTGTCGAGGACCGCCTTCGGGGGATGGCCGCCGAAGGAGCGAGAGGCCACGACGGAATCCGGGCTGATCTGGGCCCGCTTCGCGAAGTGGTCGCGTGCGGCGTTCCACGGCGTACTCACGTTGAACACCGCGTAGATCACCAGCCCGAGCGCGAGGCCGTACGCGACCCAGGTGAAGATGCGGCCGATGCCCCGGCGCAGCCTGGGCCGGTCACCCGCCCACGGCGCGGGGCCGTTGCCGAAGTCCCGCATCCGGCGCCACCAGGGGCGCCGGGCCTCCGGGACACCGGGGCGCTCGGCGAGGGACATGCCGCAGCGTCGGCAGAAGTGCCGGTCGGGGCGGTTGCCGACTTCGCACCACGGGCACGGGGCGCCCGTGTCGTCGGCCGGCTCACCGCTCGGAGCGTTGACCCGGGGGCGTGCCGCGGCGGGCACGCCGGGGAGCACCGGGACGACCTCCGGGGCCGGTGCGGCACGCTGGTCGGCGACCGGTACGAGCAGCGCCCTGGCCCGCGCACTCGCGTCCGGGTCCGGGGTCGCGGCCGCCTGCGTGGCGGAGAGCGGCGGCATCGCGGGCAGGGTGTCGTCCTCTTCGGGCGCCGCCGTCGGCGCATCGGCACGTGCGGGTTCGCGCACCGGGTCCGAGCTCCCGGCACCGGCCGGCGTATCCGGCCCCGAAGTGTCCGGGGTCCAGCTCAGCACCGCACCGCAGTCGTCACAGAAGGACTGCCCCGGGGTCGGCCGCGTGCCGCACTCAGCGCAGTGGCGCGGCGCGTTACCCGTGTCGCCGGTGTCCCCGGAGGAAGGTGGTGTGGTGGGGGAAGCCTGCTGACTGGTCACCTGTCGGAAGTCCTTTCGGCGGCGGTCACACGGACCGTGTAAGGCATATGGGCGGGGCGAGCTGCCGCTACGAGGCGCTCCAGCCGGTGTTCGGCGGCGGGGCCGGGCTCCGGCAGCCGTACGGTGACGTGCAGGTGCGGGCGGCTCTCGCCCGGGACCGGGCCCAGGGGCCTGGCGTCCCAGGCGGCCGCTCCGCTCTCGGTGATCTCCGGCTCCACGCCGAAGGCGAGCCGTATCGCCTCGGAGAGGCCGCGCCGGGTGCCGCGGATACGGTGGAGCCGTACGGCGGCGGTCACCGCGGCGCGCAGGGCGACCGTCGCCTCCGTGTCCCGCGGACGGCCGGTGGACGGTGCGGTGAGCGGGGCATCCGCGAGCTTCCGGCCCTCGGGTCCGTCGGCGCGCCCGGCCGTGTCCGGCCCTTCGGTCTCCGCACCCACCCAGCTGCCGAGCCAGCGGGTGAAGTCCGCGGGCGCGAGCGACGGCGTGAAGTAGGCGTCCAGACAGTCGAGCACGTTGTGCAGCGGCGCGATGACCTCGTCGATACCGGCGACGAACCGCTGGGCGAGGTCGTCGTCCGCGAACACCGCCGGCAGCATCACGCCCAGCGGAGCCGATGATCCGAGTCCGTCGACGGAGCCGCGCGTGCTCCCGCTCGCGGTCACGAGGCGTCCCCGATCACCCGGACGCGATGGTCGAACGAGAAGACGAGCGCGGGGGCTTCGAGATCGATCCGCTCCGTGGGGTCCCCGCGTTTGCCGCTGAGCGGGTCGGCCGGGTGCAGCAGCACCTCGTCCACAAGCTCGACGCCGGGCACCCGTTGCAGCACCGCGAACACCTCACCCGCCTGCACCGGACGGCCGAAGGGCCAGCCCGTGCCGTGGGCGCCCCCGGTCAGCGGGTCGAGATGGCGGTACAGGGCGTCGTGCGCCTGCCGCCTGACCCGGTCGGTGTCCGTGCCGCGGAAGGCGTGCACCGTCGCGACGACCGTCACTCCCTGGTAGAAGGGCGGCCCGACCGCCAGCCGGGTGCCGATCAGACGCCGCTCGTCCAGGTACCGGGTGATGCGCCCCAGAAGTGCGTCTCCGGGAACGAGTTGCTCGAAGCGCAGCCGGCCGCCCGGGTCGGTCACGGCCTGCGGGACGACCAGCACCCGTACGGCGTGCGCACCGTGCTCGTCCGGCTCGGCCGCGAGGCAGGTGATACGCGCGGTCTCGGGTGCCGCGCGCCGCGCGAGTTCCTCGTAGTCCCGCAGGGTCACCGCGCGGTCCTGCGCGCTCAGCGCGATGGGCGCCCGGCGCTTCGCCTCGTCGACGGTCTCGCCGTCGACCCCACCGCGCGCGGCCTCCCGGTTGACGACGTCGGAGACGTACGGAACGGAGTCGCGGAGCACCTGGATGGCTCCCCTGGCGACGTTGCCCGCCTTTCCGCCGCCCGTACGGTAGCGGCGGGCCCGGATGGGCGCGCCCTTGGGCGGCACGGCCCCGTACTGACGCAGAGTGCCGTCCTGTTCGCGGACGGACGGGCCGAAGGCGATCTCGCCGGTGGTCGCGTCCAGGGTGATGTGCCGGTCCGCCGGGCCCGAGGCCGCGAAGTGACCGACCGTCTCCCAGTCGACCCAGCCGTCCCGCTCGGCGACCTGGAGGAGCAGCGGCTGCGCGTCGCCGACGACGGGGCTGTTGGCCAGCCTCAGCCGGTGTCCGGGCAGTCCGGTGGACTCTCCCAGCGCTTCGTCCCGCACCGTCTCGGCGTGCACGACGCCGGTGGTGCCGCCGATGCTGAACGCCTCGGCCGAGCGGATGGTGGGCGAGGTGGTGTAGAAGGGCTGGCCCTGTTCCGGCTCGGTGACCCGGCACCGCAGCCAGCCGGCCTCACGCCGCCCGGTGCGGGAGAGCGCGTGGCCGCCCGGGACGTGCAGCACGACCTCGCCGGGGCGGTTGAGCCCACCGGTGGTGTCCCGGTCGACGTCGCAGGCGACCCAGCCGTCCGCCGTCCACGCCTCCCAGGCGAGCGGTGGCTGCCTGGGGTCGACGCCGACACCGTCCACCTGGCTGTCCAGCTCCAGGACGACCACACACTCCGGTACGGCGGCGCTGAGCCCGAACAGCATGCGGTCACCGGGGCCCGGAGCCTCCGTGAAGCACTGCACGTCCTTGGACTCGGCGAGGTCCGACGTGCGGTCGACCGCTTCCTGACCGGACCGCTGGACCACGAGGTAGGCCAACTCGCACGGGATCACGGTGAGTTCGCGCTCGGTGGCGAAGACCACCGCGTCCTCGGTCTGGGTCCGGACCGTGGCGACCTCGGTGCCCGTCGCCAGCACGACGGGCTGCTGCTGCGGCGCCGACAGCCAGAACGTGACATCGGCGCGCGCCGCGGACGGAGGGAAGAGCGTGATCCCGATGAGGTCCAGGAACGCGAGGTGGTTCTTCTCGGGCACCCGGTTGAGCCGGTAGACGATCTGGTCGGCCATGTGGGCGACCGTCTCGACGAGGGTCACGCCCGGGTCGGAGACATTGTGGTCGGTCCACTCGGGGGCGCGCTGCTGGATGTAGCGCTTGGCGTCGTCGACGAACTGCTGGAAGCGCCGGTCGTCGAGGTTCGGGGAGGGCAGTGCCATCAGCGGTCGCTTCCAAGGTGCTCGTCGGACGTGCCGGACCCCTCGGGCCCGTCGTGGGAGGGGATCACGTAGAAGGGGAAGACCAGGCTGCGCGGGTTGTTGGTGCCCGTGATCGAGTAGCGGACGTCGATGAAGAGCACGCCCTGCTCCTCGCCGGCGGTCACCGTGACGTCATCCACCTCGATGCGCGGTTCCCAGCGGTCCAGGCAGCTGTGCACCTCGTGCTGGATCCGGCCCGCGGTGGCCTCGTTGACGGGGGCGAACACCATGTCGTGGATGGCGCAGCCGAATTCGGGGCGCATCGGCCGTTCGCCGGGCGCCGTCGAGAGGACGAGCCGGATGGCCTCCTCGACCTCGCGTTCCCCGCTGACCAGGGCGATGCCGCCGGTGGGGCTGATGCGCAGCGGGAAGGCCCATCCGGAGCCGACGAACTGTTCCGCCATCAGACTCCTCCTACCGTCAGCACCGGCTTCATGTTGGAGGTGAGGATGCCGGTGGACTTGATCGTGGCTGCCTGCAGGCCGATGTTGATGGCCGCGGTGAGCTGGAGTGACATCCCCGCGGTGAGCGACATGGCGGCGGCGGCCGTCATGTTGAGCGCCCCGCCGGAGGTCACGGACGTGACACCGCCCGTCTTGACGGAGAGGGCGCTCGCCGCGTTGATGCTCATCGGTCCGCCGCTGCGGATCGTCAGGGAGCCCACCGCGTTCAGCGAGAGACTGCCGCCCGCGTTGACGGCCACGGCGCCGGACCCCCGGATGGAGACCTTGCCCTTGCTGTCCACGACGATCTCGGTCTTCGTCCGGTCCAGATTGATCGTGAGCCGGTTGTCGCCGGTGGAGAGCCGCACCCCGCGCTTGAGGCCGACGCTCTGGTCGAGCAGGTCGATACGGTTGTTGCTGCGGTCGGACAGGGTGCGCCGGGTGACCTTGCCGCGCGTGGGGTCGTACACCGGCACGTCGACGGGGTCCGGCTTGTCGACGCCGTTGTAGAGGCCGCCGATGACGTACGGGTGGTCGAGGGCGCCGCGGTCGAACGCCACCAGCACCTCGTCGTCCACGTCCGGGGAGATCATGCTGCCGCCCTTGGTCCCGCCGAGCTGGACGGTGCGGGTCCAGTCGCTGACGTACATGTCGTCGAGCCACGGGAACCTCAGCTTGACCCTTCCCTGCCTCAGCGGGTCCTTGATGTCGGTGACCAGTGCGTTCGCGACGCTCGGCAGCCCGGAGGGCCCGGCCCCGCCACCCCCGGAGGTGAGCCCGTACAGCGACCGCCACTGACGCCCGCTGACGTTCAGGAACGTCTCGTAGTGCTCCTGGTCGCCGAAGGTGTGGCGGGCGGCGGTGACCGTGTACTTGCCCTGGAACGGCTTGCCGACGTCCTTGAGTGTGACGGCGACGCCGGGTCGCAGTTCGGTGTTGCCGCGCGCCGTGATCTCCACTTCGGCGAAGGAGGAGGTCACGTCGTCCGCCACGGCGTCGGCGGCGTGCTTGACCTCGTCGAGCTTGTCGTAGGGCGTGTCCGTCACGACGAGTTCGGCCTTGCCGAACGTCTTGGAGACCTCGGACGGCGTCGTACCGATGGCGAAGCCCGGGTTGTCCAGAGCGGGTGCCTTGGAGACCAGGGGCTGCTTGGTGGTGACGTTCCAGCCGCGCGCCTCGACAGCGGTCACCTGGTCGGCCGAGGTGACCGCCGCGCGGCAGCGAAGGATCTCCTCGCCGCCCTTCAGGAGGAGGGCGCTCTGTGCGCCGGGCGTGCTCTCCGGGGGCGCCGACGCCGCCTGCTGCCGCTTGACGAACTGGAACCTGCCCTTCGAGCTGATGGACATCACCATCTCGTTCTCGTCCGCGAGCCGCTGGACGAAGTCCCAGTCGGTGACGTTGGCCTGGCTGATGAACTCGTACTGCCCCTTGGTCCGCTGGGTCTTCCCCACCGGAATGCCGCTCTTGCGGGCGAGTTCGACGGCGATCTCGGTGGCGGTCTTGTTCTTGTACGCCGCGACCCTGCGCTGCCGGAGCATGCGGTGGCCCTTGTCGTAACCGCGGATGACCGTGAAGGTCCCGGTGCGGTCGTAGTCGGTCTCCAGAGCGGTGACCTCTCCGGTGATCAGAGGCGTGCCCTTGCCGTCGGAGAGGGGCGCGATGACCACGGGCACGCCTATCTCGACGTTCAGCCTGGCGAGGATGTCCTTCTTGTCGTCACGGAAGGTGAGATGGAACGCGCCGGGTACCCCGGCACCGAAGTCGACCCGGCCCGCCACCAGTTTCGTGTTCTCCGGGGACTTGAGCTTCGTGCCGGCGATCTGCACCGTGAGGATGTTGGAGAAGCCGATGTCGGACATCAGGCGCCGACCTCTTCGGCGGCGGGAAGCATCAGCTCGACGCCGGGCGTCAGTGCCTTCGGGTCGTCGATGCCGTTGGCCTCGGCGATCGTGCGCCACACGGTGGCGTCGCCGTACTCGCGCCATGCGAGGAGCGGGAGCGAGTCACCGGCCACGACCCGGTGCACCCGGCGGGTGGTGAGCGCGCCGGAAGTGGGGTTCTGGCCCGGGGTGCTGCTCGGGATCTCGTGCAGGTTCACCTGGCAGACGGCCCGGATCGGCATACCGTTGGTGTTGAACAGGGTGTACTGGGCCTCCACGGAACTGACGTACGCGTTGAAGCGTGCGGTGGAGAAGGCACCCCACTCGAAGACCACCCACGGGGTCGACGGCTGATTCGCCGCGATGCTCGCGGTGGTCGTCTCGCAGCAGGAGAAGAGGGCTTCCACCTTCTTGCGCACGTCGTTGCTGTCCGGGTCGTCGGAGCGGTCGAGGAAGATCTCCACCGTCATCTCCCGGGGCTCGGGCCCCATGAACTCCGGGACGGCGCCGTCCCGCACCGCGGCGGTGGGCGTGGTCTTCCACTGAGCCCTGCGGGTGAGCGACAGCTGGGACGGATTGAAGTCGAAATTGAACGTCTTCATGAGCGCGCCGGGCTTGGTGCTGCTGCCGATCGGCGGCTGGTGGATGGCGAGCGTCGCCCGCACCAGGCTGTCGCCGATACCGAAGTTGGCGAGGTTCATCGGCTACGCCGCCCCCGCGTCCGTGAATCCGTGATGGGCGATCTCCAGGACCTCGGTGGCCACGGCGGGGTTCGCCGGGTCGAAGGAAGGACCGCGCCAGCTCACGGGGAGTACGTCGATCAGTCCCCACTGGGCGACGGTCGAGCCGTCCGCGCGCAGTGCGGCGATCTGCCCGGTGGGCCGGGTGACGCCGGTGGTCACGGAGGAGATCCACTCCGCCACCTTCGCGGTCTCCTCGGTGAGTGGCCGGGTCAGCGTGATGTTGGAGAAGGTGATACGGGAGGGCAGTTGCCAGACGAATCCGTTGTTGCCGCCCTCCTGCCGCTGCTCGATCTCGACCTGGGAGGAGAGCCCTTCGCAGCCGTTGAAGTTGCCCAGGCTCTCACCGTCGATGGTGAGGTTGAAGAAGATGGTGGAGCCTGCGTCGAGTTCCTGGGGCATCGGGTGGGGCCTTCCTGCGGTTCCACGTGCGGTCGGGGCGGGGTTCCCGGGGGCGGGACGTACGGGCGCGGGCTCGGGGCCCGTCAGTGGCGTGGGTCGCGCAGTCTGCCGATCCGTTCTCGGTCGAGTCGTAGCTCGGTGCGCAGCAGCCGGGTCATCGGCCCGATCAGCCGGTGGACCAGTTCCGCCACCTGGTCCTCCTTCAGCTCGCGCGGTGCGAACCGGCTCGTCACCGAGGGCGCGGGCCGGTCCGCGGAGGCCGCGCCACCGCCCCCGGTCCGTTGCACCGCGACGGACGTGGCCCGGGGAGGTGCGGTCACGCGCGCGGGGGCAGGTGCCGGGGTCCGTACGGGAGACGGGAGCGGCGAGGGCCGCGCGGACGCGACCGCCGGCGCGCGCTGCACGGGGAGCGCGGCGGGCGGAGCGGTCCGGCCCGGCGACAGCGGCACGACGGGGCTCCGGACCGGCCGGTCCGCAGAGGCGGCACGGGCATTCGAGGTTCCGGGTGCGTGGGCGGCCGGGCCCTGGGGGGTTCCGGGGAGGGGCGGCCCTGACGCGGGCAGGGACGCGGCGCGCTGAACGACCGGGAAGGCCGTGGCGGCGCCGTCGAGACGGTGTCCTTGGCTGCCGCCGGGCCGCGCAGGGGCGGGCGCCGTGGTGGCGGCGGCGACGGAACCGGCGGGGCCGGCGGTTGTCAGGGGCTGCCTGCGGACGGCGGCGGACGGCACAGGCGACGGCGACGGCGCCGCGGCACGTTGTACCGCGGGCCGGCGTGCGTCGGCGCTACCGGTGGGCCCCGGGGCCGGACGTGCTGTGGCCTCGGTCCGGACACGCCGCAGACGCACGGCCGTCGGGGCACTCCTCGGCGCGGGGGCAGGCGCCTGCGGGGAGCGCGGTACTGCCGGACGGACGCCCGGGGTCGTGGATGTCCCGGGAGCGGCGGCCCGTACGGCGGCGGAGGAGGCGCCGGCTGTCGGGGCCTCGCCGCGTCGCGGCGATGCGGGCGCCGGAGCGCTGCCCGCCCCCGCGCCCCGGGACTCCGGCCCTGTCCCCACCGGCGACGGCGTGAACCCGGCGGCTGTCACCGGACGTGCGGAACCCACCAGCGGGGCGACCGGCGCGGGCCGTGTCCGCGACGCCGAAGGCGCGTCGGCCGATGCCACGGACACGGCGGACGCGGCGGGCGTTCGCACGACGGGCGGCAGGGCACTCGCCCGGGCCGCACGGTTGTGGGAGCCCGGAGAAGGGACGGAGGCCGGGACGGGGACGGCCGCGGGGATTCGTGGCGGGGTCCGGGGTGGCGGTGAGGTCCGGGACGCGGACGACCGCTGCACGGGCGGCGCGTGGCCCGAACGGCCTGATACGGATGCGTCAGCCGCGACTGGTCGCGCCGGCTCCCGTGCCGCGGACCCGGCGTCGGACCCGATCGCGGGACCGGCGGTCGCTGCCGGCAGCGGCCGTGGCCGGCTCACAGGAGGGGTCACCGGCCGCCGCACCGGCACGGTCACCGGTGCTGCCCGCTGCACGGGCGCCGCAGCGGGCGACCGGACGGCTCCGGATCCGCTCGCCGCGACGGGAAGCGCCGGACCCGGCGACGGGGTGGTCGTGTCGCCGCCGCTCCCGGCGGGGCGGCTCAGTGGCCGGACGGGAGCGCCGGACACCGGCGCACCAGGGGCGGCCGGCGGGTGGGAACGGCGAGCCTCTGCCGCGTGGGCGGCCGCCGGGAGAGCACCGGGACGGACGTGGGGAGCTTGTACGGGGCCTCGTGCGGGTGCGGGAGACCGCCGCACCGGTGGTTCGCCGGCCGGGCGGGACCCATCCCTCGGACCGCCCGGCGTCGGCAGAGCAGCCGGGTCGGCCGCCCCTGAGGCAGCGAGCCGCTGCACCGGTGGCGAACCGCCGGTCCTCCCCGCCGCCGGACCGGCGGGCGCCACGGAGTTCGCGCGCGTCGGAACGACCGGGGGCCCGGCGCTGGTGCCGGGCGTCGGCACCGCGCCGCTCGCACGTCTGCCCGAGCCGGAGGAGCTGGACGCGTCGGCGGATCCGGAGGGGCCCGGCCCGGAATCCGGACCGGCCACGGTGCTCGCAGGCCGGGGCGCGCCCGAGGACGTGCCGCCTGCGACGCTGCCGCGCCGTACGGGCGGCGCCGTTGCGGGCGTGGCAGCGGGCGTGGGCGCCGGCCGCGCGGGCGGCGACGCCGGGACGCTCGGGCTCGGCCGGCCGTCGGCCGCCGACGAACGTTGTACGGGGGATGTGCGGCCGGGAGCAGGGGCGCCGGTCTGCCGGCGCACCGCAGGGGCAGCCGCCTCACCGGCGACAGGCCGGCTCGACGGAGCGCCCAGCCCCGGCCGGACGGCCGGACGCGGCCCGGGCGTACCGGCTCCCGACGGCCCGGCCCCCGGCGCGCCTGCCTGGCGCGCAACAGCCCCCGGAGGGGCCACCGGTGTCGTCCGGGCAGGGGGTGTTCCGTCCTTCCCACCGGTGCCGGACGCAGGCGGTGGGCCAGCCGGCGACTCCGGTCCTGGCGAGGACGGTCGCACGACGGGTGCGGTGACGCCACGACGCTCCTGCGCCGGGGTGGCCTGCGCTGTCCGTGGTCCCGGCGGGACCACAGGTCCTGACAGAGGTGGCCCGAGCGACGAGCGCCGGGGCGGCACGGAACCCGCCGGACCGGGCGCCCGACCGGGAGCCTTCGCCTCACGTCGCTGGACGGGGAGTGAGGAGGTGCGAGCCGGAGGAGTCCTGTCGGACGGGGCCGCCGCCTCGGGAGCCCTCGTCGGACCAGGCTGCCGGGGGCCCGGCGCATCGGTCCGCGCGGAGCCCCCACGGGGCCCGTCCTGGTCTCCCTCCGAGCGCCGGCCACGAACAGCGGCAGCCGGAGACCCGGAGCCCGGAGAGAGGGGTGCGCGGGAAGCGCGAGCCGGAGACGAGGCAGCGGGAGGCGTAGGCGCGGGCACCGGAGCGGACGTCGGCACCGGTTCCCGCGCGCCTGGTCCAGCAGCCGCCGGGGCGGACGTCGCCCTGCTCGGCACCACCGCGGGCAGGGCCCTGCGCTGGACTGTGGCCGGGATGGAAGCACGGGTCAGCGCCGAAGGTGCGGGCGCGGGCCGGGGACGGACGGGGGCGACACGCGGGCCCCGTGCGCGCTGGACCGAAGGACCCTGCCGCTCGCCGAGGCCACCCGGATCGCGGGCTCCTCCGTCATCGTGGGGGACGGCGGCCGGCGGGGAGAGCCTGGCCTCACGGAGGGCTGCCGGACCGGACCCCACGGCGAACGTCTGCGTGTCCTTGATGAGACCGGTCGGCGCATCGTCCAGGACGGCGTGCGAGAGGGTCCCCGTGAAGGAGTGGTTCTGCCAGGTGGTCAGCGAGGCGCCGAATTCCGCGGACGCGACCGTCTGCCACCCCGGCGCCGGCATCGCGCGCCGGATCGGCGGCAGACCCGCCCAGCCCTGGCCCCGACCGGAAACACCGGCACCGGTGCCCGCGGGGGCGCCGTCGCCGACGGACGTCGCGGGAAGGGGGGCCGGCACCGTGCCGTCCCCGCCCGCACCGCGCTCCCGGCCGTTGCCCTGGCTCGGACCGCCACCCCGGCCCCGGCCCTTGAGCCGGTCGAATATGCCCATCACCGCTCCGTCGCAGCACGCGTCACCAACGTGGCGATCTGCTCGGCGAACCGCCGCCGCTCACGGTGTTCCAGGTCCAGAATGTCGTCCAGGTTCCAGTGGAAGTGGAAGGCGATGTACGCGATCTCCTCATGAATCCGGTCGGTCGCGTACGTCACGATTCCCCCAGGCGGCTCCCGCCGAGCTCGACCTCGAACGGCTGCTCGCAGTGCGGGCAGGACACGCCGGCCCTGGTGTGGCCCTCGGCGTTGACCTGACGGTAGAAGTCCTGGAGGAAGGCGAGGTCGGAGGCGAACATGTTCTCCACCACGCCGTCGTGCATGTGTGCCACGGTGCCCAACTGGGTGATGACCCGGCCGAGCAGCACCACCGAGAGATACGCGGGGTTCTCCTGCACCCGCATGTCCCGCAGCGGGATCAGCTCGTCCCTGGCGGTCGCCAGTCGCATGACACCCTCGCGGTGCACGGTTCCCATGTCGTCCACGTAGCCGCGCGGCAACTCGAACGCGAACTCGGTCCGCAACTGCTGCCGTGCAGGGGGTGCTTCCGCCGGTGCGACGGCCGGGGCCGCCACGTCCGCGAAAGCGGATGTGGCGGCAGCGGCGTCGGCGGCGGGCCTGGCAGGTCCGCGGCGCATTACTCGGTGACCAGCTCTTCGTAGACGATCGTGACGGTCTCGGTCATCACGGAGGCCTCGCCCGCCGTCGCCGCCGCGCCCATCACCTTGGTGCACCAGGCGTTACGCAGGTGCTGACGCCTGACCGGGTTGTACTGGTAGTCCATGTAGATGATGCTCGCGTTCTTACGGGCCGAGCCCATGTCGCCGCGCAGCGAGGCGTTGATCCACTCGGTGAAGGCGGTGGACTGCTCCATGCCGCGTGTGACGGTGGTCTCGCCGGCCTTCTTCACACCGGGCATCTTCTTGGTGATCGGCTGGCCGTTCGCCGAGACCTGCTGGTACTCGATGACGTCCTGTTCCATCCCCACCTCGCCCACGGCGTGGAGGTACTCGACCATGACTCCGTCGATCTGGAGGCCGAAGTTGTGGGTGGTGAGGGCGTCACCCTGGGAGAGACTCATGAAAAGCCGTTCCTTCTACTGAGGCTGGGACCTGTGGTTGTACGGGGGATCGAGCGGGGCCGAGGGCTGTGACGTCTACTCCTCCAGCTCACCACTGCCGCCGGAGAACTGCGCCAGCCGGAAGATCACGAACTCGGCGGGCTTGACCGGCGAGACGCCGATCTGGCAGATGACCCGTCCCAGGTCCACCGATTCCGGCGGGTTGGTCTCGGCATCGCACTTCACGTAGTAGGCGTCCTCCGGCGTGGCACCGAACAGCGCACCGCTGCGCCACTCCGTCACCAGGAACGCGGAGATGTTCCGCCTGATCCGGGCCCACAGTGCCTGGTCGTTGGGCTCGAACACCACCCACTGCGTGCCGTTGAGGATCGACTCCTCCAGGTAGTTGAAGTACCTGCGGACGTTGAGGTAACGCCAGGCCGGGTCGGAGGAGAGGGTGCGCGCGCCCCAGACGCGGATGCCGCGGCCGGGGAAGGTGCGGATGCAGTTGACGCCGATCGGGTTGAGCAGGTCCTGCTCCCCCCGGGTGATCTGCATCTCCAGGTCGACCGCGCCGCGCACGACCTCGTTGGCGGGGGCCTTGTGCACGCCGCGCTCGGAATCGTTGCGGGCCCAGATACCGGCGATGTGGCCGCTCGGCGGGATGAGCCGGGTCTGGCCGCCGGCCGGGTCGAAGACCTTGATCCACGGGTAGTAGAGCGCCGCGTACTTCGAGTCGTAGTTGGACGTCTCCTGACGCCACACCCGGATCTGCCTGGCGTTGAGGCCGGGCGGCGGGTCGATGATCGCCAGCCGGTCACCCATCAGTTCGCAGTGGGCGATCAGGCCGAGCTGCACGGCCTTCACGGCCTCCAGGTCGATCGCGCCGCGCTGGTAGGCGGCCATCAGGTCGGGGACGGCGACCATCGAGATCTCGTCCACCGCTTCGAGCCCGCCGAAACCGGTGCGGTCCGCGGAGTCACCCAGGTACTCGGCGATACCGACCGACTCGCCCTCCTCCGCGCCCGGGACGGCGGGGTTCTGCGCGGCGGCAGGCGCCTGCAGCGCGACCGTCTGGTTGTCGGGGCGGGCGAGTTGCGACGCCGCGGCCCCTTCCTGCACGGAGATCAGCGTGGAGCGTTCCCTCACCTGCGTGACCACGTAGTTGCGGGCGCTCTTCTTCGCCGAGACGTCGAAGGTCTCGACCGGCTTCGCACCGTCCTTGACGACCAGCCGGAAGCGCTCGGCGGGGCCTTCGCCCTCGGCGTCCGTGACCTCGACGCTGATCGTGCCGCTCTCCCCGGGCGCGACGGCCGACACCTTGAACGTCCCCAGAGCCGCAGGCTCCCCTGCCGGCAGCGCGGCGGGAGCCGCGGCACCGCCGGCGACGGCCGGCCGGCCGCGCTGCGCTCCGACCGGGCCGGTGCCCTCCCCCGTCACTCCTCCGGGCGCCCCGCCCACCCTGACCACGTAGGCGGCGGACCCGCCGTTGTTGAAGAAGCCGTACACCGAGTGCGCCAGGAAGTAGCCGTCGGTGAACTCGCCGAACGAAGCGACGTACTGGGTCCAGTTGGTCACCAGCGTCGGCTCGTTCAGAGGACCGTCGGGCGCCAGGCCGACGAATGCGGCCACCGATGTACCGACCCCCTCGATCGGACGAGAGCCGCTGGCCACCTCTTCCACGTACACGCCGGGCGACAGGTAAGACGGCATGCTCTGCTCTCCTCGGGGTACCGATACAAGACCGGATTCACCCTCGCGGTTCGGGCGCAAGCGGGTAAACGTCCTCCAGTGCCTCGTCGAGGGCACCGAACATGCCCTCAGGGGCACCCGGGGAAGCCTTCGAGGTCCTCTCCCGCCACCACGGCTCCTGGCACGGCGTGACGGAGGTGGCCTCGGGCGCCGCCCCGTGAAGTACGGCCGGGGGTGCGGTTCCCGCACCCTTGCCGGAGTCGCACACGAGGGGTTTCGAGGGCAGCGGGCGATACCTTTCGGGCAGCGGCACTACCCCGCGGCCTCTGACGTCGCCTCCTCCGTGCGCAGTAGCGTCCGTCGGGTGACCACCTGGACATCTCTGGAGCCCGCCTCGACCACGGTCGACCCGGGCAGCAGCACCACCGTACGACTCCGTCTGCGCAACACAGGCGACGTCGTCGACGAGTACCGCTTCGAGGCGGTCGGCGACGTCGCACCGTACGTCACGGTGGAGCCGCCTTCCATCAGGCTCTTTCCAGGGACCACCGGAGTCGTGGAGCTGACGTTCGCTCCGCCCCGCACCCCGGACGCGACCGCGGGACCACATCCGTACGGTGTCCGCATCCTGCCGACCGAGCACCCCGAGGCCACCACGGTCGCCGAGGGGAACGTCACCTTCACCACGTTCATGGAGGTGCGGGCCGAGCTGGTACCGCACACCGTCAAGGGGCGCTTCAGGGGCCGGCCCAAGCTGGCCGTCGACAACCTCGGCAACACCACTCTCACCGCGTCGATCGGGGGTGGCGACAAGAGCAGCGACGACCTCTCGTACGAGATCGTCCCGGCCAACGTCCAGATCCAGCCCGGCCGCGCGGCCTTCGTCGACGCGACTCTCAAGCCCCGGCAGGTCACCTGGGTGGGACAGAAGCAGGAGCGTCCCTACGAACTGTCCGTGCGGCGTTCGGGATTCGAGCCCCTGGCGGTGAACGGGACCTACGTACAGCGCAGTCTGCTGCCGCTCTGGATGATGACCACGCTGAGTCTGCTGCTCGCTCTCACCATCACCGGCCTCGTGCTCTGGTTCACCTACAAGGCACCGGTGCGCACCCTCGCGCAGCCGAAACTCGATCAGGCGGCGGCAACCGCGCTGCCGGAGGAACAGCCGAAGCTGCCGGCCCAGAAGCCCAAGCAGGACCCCGCGCCCTCCGCAGAGCCCGGTGGGGCGGGTGGCGGCGAGAAGGAGAAGCCCGAGAAGGAGGCGAAGAGGATCGAGCGAAATCCGCTGCCCATCACGTCGGAGGACAAGCCGAACCTGTTCGTACAGTTCGCCCAGGTGCGGCTGGTCGAGGGGGCGAGCGGCTGCAAGCTGACCGCCGCGCACACGGAGGGCAAGCTCGATGCCGCGACCCAGCAGGCTCTGAAGTGCTTCCAGGAGTCCAACGACTCCATGTACGGCGCCTTCAGTGCACTGGGCAAGACCGACGGGCTCGGCAACCTGGGCCGCTCCACGATGACGGCGCTCCTCGCCTCCCACTTCGTCGCCGCGAAGACGGTGCCGCTGAACGCGGACGAGGAGAGCCCCGAGGTGCCGTGGGTCCGGAACATGCTGCTGTGGGGCACGCAGGGCGAGTTCGACGACGGTGACCTCGCCGTCACCGTCGCGTGCACGAAGGCCAACATCGAGTACCTGCGCGATCACGTCCAGCTCAAGGAGAAGCCGAGCCAGGCGCTGTTCGACAGGATCAAGGAGTACCAGGGGCAGTTCCCCGACGAGAAGACCGGTGTGCTCGACGAGCTGACGCTCAACCAGGTGAAGGCGGGCTGGGTCCATGCGCAGGACGCGCCGGGCACCGTGGTGGCCAAGGGCTGGCTTCCGGCCCCGATGCCGTAGGGAGCCCCCGCCCGCTGGTCCGGGGCCCGGGGCCTGCCGTCCTGGCAGGCCACGGGCCCTCCGCGGGACCGGGGCCTACCAGGACGCGTCGTCGAGGACCAGCCGGCCCGCCTTGCGGTACTCGCGCCGGGCGCCTGCCAGCAGATCCGCCGTCGACACGCCGTCGCCACGGCCCGCCGCCGCGTACGCGGCCGTGACGACCGCGCTGCGGATCGAGCCGCCGGCCAGCTCGAAGTCCGCCGCGCAGGACGCCGGATCGACGCCGTCCGCGCACGGGACATGGGCGAGGCTGTGCCGCCAGAGCGCCAGGCGCTGTTCCTCGTCCGGGAAGGGGAAGTCGACCACCAGGTCCAGCCGGCGGGTGAAGGCGTCGTCGATGTTCGAGCGCAGGTTGGTGGTCAGCAGGGCGATCCCGTCGAACGACTCCAGGCGCTGGAGGAGGTAGGCGCTCTCCATGTTCGCGTGGCGGTCGTTGGAGCTGCTGACCTCGGAGCGCTTGCCGAAGACGGCGTCCGCCTCGTCGAAGAGCAGCACCGCGTCCGTACGGTCCGCCTCGGTGAAGATCCGCTCCAGGTTCTTCTCCGTCTCACCGACGTACTTGTCCACGACCGACGGCAGCTGCACCACGTAGAGATCGAGACCGAGTTCACCGGCGACCACCTCGGCGGACAGCGTCTTGCCGGTACCGGAATCGCCCGCGAACAGCCCCACCACTCCCCGCCCGCGCCCGCCGCCCGCGCTCAGCCGCCAGTCGCCCAGCACCCGGTCGCGGTGCTGGGCGCGGAGGACCAGTTCCCTGAGCTGCGTCAGCGGTCCCTCGGGCAGGACGAGGTCGTTCCAGCCGACGTCGGGGCGGATGCGCCGGGCGTGCCGCTCGAGACCTGACGCGGACTGCTGGCGGGCCGCGAGCCGCAGATGCCCCGCGGACAGCTCCGTGCCGTCGAACGCGGCGCGGTCCAGCGCCGCGCGCGACGCGCGGTCGATCCCGCCGGGGCCGAGCCGGTACGCGGCGACCACCGGCGCCAGGTCGAAGTCCGGCTCCTCGGGTCCGAGCGCGTTGCGCCAGGCGTCGAGGTCGCCGGAACGCTGCCGGGGCGTGTCCAGCACGATCGGGTCGCGCCCCCTGTCGCACCACTGCGGGTCGTACGGACGCGGGTCCGCGAACAGCACGGGGACGTCGGGCACCGCGAGCGCCCGGATCAGCTCCTCGGGGTTCTCGGGCAGCGAGGTCACCACGATCGCGTGGCCCGTCAGCCGCGCTTCGCGGAGCAGTTCCCGGTACGGGAGGCGCGGCGCTGTCGTGCGTTCCGCCGGTCCGTGTTCCTCGGGGCGGTGGTCCCCGGAGCGTTCCCCCGGGACGAGATGCAGGCCCGGGATACCGGCCGCGCCGAGGGCGACGGTGGCGAATGCGAGCCCGTCACCGCCGCGGTGCTCGCGCAGGTAGACGGTGAGCGGGCGCGCGGCGAGCTGCTCGGCCAGCCTCCGCAGGAGCGGGTCGACGTCGTGAGCCGGGCCGGTGCTCGTCGCACCCTCCGGGCTCTCCGCGTCCACTTCGACGGGCGGGCAGGGAAGCGGGAGCACGGTCCCGTCCAGCGCGGGATCCGGGGTGTCGTCGCCGAGGAGGTGGGCCACAACCCGGTCGGGGACGCGCAAGGAGCGACTGAGGAAGGGGCGTTCGGGATCGTCCACCTCGATCAGCCCACGTGCGAGCAGCCGAGCCGCCGGATGGAACCGGGACCGCCCCGCGGCGGAGTGCGCGGGCACCCCGCACAGGTCGAGGGCGAGCCCGACGGTCGCCCGGCGTCGTGTGACGTCGTCGTTGAGGTAGCCGTACAGCGGCTCGAACGTGCGGTCCAGGTCGGGTGCCAGCGCGATCAGCAGAATCTGGGTGTCGAGGGGGCTGAGACGCAGCCAGTGGGCGAGCCAGTGGAGGCGGTCGTCGTCGGACGGCTCGGACCTGTCCGGCTCCCGCGGATCCCCCGACCGGTCCGGCTCCTCCGGCTCCTCCGGCTCCTCCGGCTCGTCGGGACCTGAGGGATGCTCGGGTCCCGTGCTCCCGAACAGCAGGTGCCGTACCGCGTCGTCCGTCAGATACATCCCGCGCATCGGGTCGCCGGCCGTCGGGTCGGTGGCACTGCGACGCTCGACGAGGGAGGCCACGCGCTCGCGCAGTCCCGCGAGCCGTTCGAGCAGCGGGGAGGAGTCGTTCACTTCGGCTGCCCCTGGAGCGTCGCGGACGTGCCGTGCTTCTTCGCGAAATCGTCCTTGGCGGCTTCGACCTGGTCCGCACTGTGGTGGCGCACGGGGCTGTCGTCGGGCCGCCCGTCCGTCCCCCGCACCTCGACACCGAGCCCTTCCGTGACGGGCGGACCGACCCTGTATTCGGGGTACGCCAGGAAGGGCGCGGTGATCACCACGTCGAGCGAGGGTTTGAGTTCGCCACCGAGCGCGGACCAGATGTCCGCGAGCGAGCGCGCCTCCGTGTGCAGCCCCGCGACGGTCAGCGGGACGGACAGGCCGAGCCCGGCGAGCGTGCCGGTCAGGTCCTCCGGCGGGAGGATCTCCTTGGGCAGCAGCGTGTGCAGGACGGCCGAAAGCATCCGGTGCTCGTCCTGCGGCCGCTTGGTCCAGGCCGTGACGAGATACGACAGCCGGAACCAGCGCGGCGGCTGGTGCTGCCTGAGGACGACCCCCTGCTCGTCGCGGAGCGACACCTTGCCGCGCTGGCGCCGCTTGGTGTCCTCACGGATGTCGTAGAGATACGCGTCGATGGTCGGGGCGTTCCGCCGGGACGCCCAGTCGCGCGTCGGGGCGTCAAAGGTGACCTCGACGTCGGACCCGGCGAAGGCGCCACGGATGAGCAGCCCTCTCAGGATGTCATCCACCTCGTGGATCACGGTCGCCCTGCCCTTCACCGCCGCCGCACGTCACGGCCGCTCGTCGCCGAACGGACTCTCG
This sequence comes from Streptomyces sp. NBC_01341, assembly GCF_035946055.1. Taxonomy (NCBI): domain Bacteria; kingdom Bacillati; phylum Actinomycetota; class Actinomycetes; order Kitasatosporales; family Streptomycetaceae; genus Streptomyces; species Streptomyces sp. NBC_01341. The sequence continues at coordinate 2,201,666 of NZ_CP108364.1, forward strand.
TGGTCGGCGACTTCTCGTTCCTGACCTGTCACCTCACTCGGCCGAGCCGTCCGTGTTCCGTCCGGACACGGGCAGGCCTCGGCGCGGAGCGCCCCGGTCCATCGTCGCCGTCAGGACACCGGACCCGCGAGGCACCCGGGGGACGATCAAGGGGCACTGCCGCCGCCCCCACGTCGCCCGGCTCATGCCCTCAGGGCCCTTGCGTCGGCGGACGGACCATCAGATGTAGCCTTCACGCAAGGCATATGCCACGGCGTGGGCACGGTTACGGAGCTGTAGCCGGGTCGTCAGACCGTGCATGACGTTCTTGACCGTGCGTTCGGAGTACGACAGTTTGCTGGCAATCTCCCCGGTGTCCATTCCCTCGGCGACCAGTCGGAGCACATCGACCTCGCGTGGCGCCAGGCCGGATGCCGTGGCGCCCGACACGCTGGTCGCGCCGCGCTGCAACGTGCCGACCTGGACCATCAGCCGGCCCAACAGGTCCGAGGGCAGGTCACCGTCGCCTCGGGAGGCGGCCAGGACCGCTCGGAGGAGGCGGTGGCCGGTGGCCTCGCGCCGCCAGACGATCGCGCCCACTCCGTACTCGATCACCTGGAGCAGTTCCGCCTCGCGGATCAGGCTCGTGACGAGGACGGTCCTGGTGCCGTCCGCCCGCGTCAGCCGCCTCAGCCGGGAAAGCGTGGGTTCATCCAGTGCCTCGGCCAGCAGGACCGCCACCGTGCCCGGCCGGGCCGCGCCCTCGTCGATCAGCTCCACCTCGGCGTGCCGGCGGAGCTGGCTGACCGCGCCGTCCAGGGACAGCGGGTCCGACGCGTGGACCTCGACGGGGATTCTGACCGGGGCCCGATGAACCATGCCTGCACGTCCTCGCGTCCTGCTCGACGGAACACATCGTTCCTGCTCCTTCCATACTTCCTTCGCCGAAAGGACGACCACAACGTGGTCCACCACGAGACCGACCACGAGATCGGCGGCACGTCCCCATGACGGCGTTGTCGAGTCAGCCACGGCGGTGTCCACCGGTCCCGCCGTCGGCCCCGAGCCCCGCCATTGCCGGACTGCTCGAACGCGAGTCCGCACTCGACCTGCTGGCGGCGGAGGCCGACCGGGCCATCGAAGGATCCGGACGGCTCGTCCTGTTCCGGGCGCCCACCGGTACGGGCCGCAGCACACTGCTGGAGGCCGCCGCCGGCCTGGGCGCGAAGCGCGGCATGCGGGTGCTGAGGGCCCATGCCTCCGCCGAGAGCTCCGGAATCCCCCTCGGCCTCGTCACCCAGCTCCTCGGTTCACCGCACGATCACGGCGGTCTCCAGGACGACACCCCTAAGACCCCGCACCACCTGTGGCAGTTGCTCTGCGAGTACGCGGCCGCGTCATCCCTGCTCGTCGCCGTCGACGACGCGCACCTCGCCGACCAGGCCTCCCGCCGCTGGCTGGCCGAGGGCGCCCGGCGGCTGACCGGGATGCCGGTCGTGATGGTCGTGACCGAGCGCAGTCAGTACGACATCGCCCCGCCGCAACCGGGCCTCGCGTACTCCCTGCCCCCGGGCGTGGTCCGGATGCACGCGGTCGCGCCCCTGAGCCGTCCCGCCGCAGAGGAGCTCGTACGCGGCGCCCTGGGCCCGGACACGGGCGACGCCTGGGTGGACGGCTGCGTACGGGCGAGCGCCGGCAACCCGCTGCTGCTGCGGGCGCTCCTCGACGACCTGCGGGCGGTCTTCCCGCACGGAGCCGCGAAGGGCGGCGCCCCGGAGCCCGTGCTGCCCGAGAACTGCGCCGAGCTGTACCCGGGGGCCTTCGTGACGGCGGTCTCGTGGTGGCTGAGGAGCGCGGGCCCAGGAAGCACCACGGTGGCCCGCGCGCTCGCCGAACTGGAGGACTCGGCACGGCACGACGAGAAGGACTACGGGCCCCGGGCGGGTTCCGGGCTGCCCGGAACCCGCCCGGGACCCGCCGCGCACGTAGACCCCGGACCGGGCCACGGTGCCGGCGAAGAATTCGGTGACTTCCTCTCCGAGCTCACTCGTGCCGACCCCGACCGCGTCGACGGCTGGATCACCGCGATGATCCGGCTCGGACTCCTGTGCCGTACCCCCGGCACCGGCGTCCCGCGCTTCGCGCACCCCCTGCTGCGAGGAGCGGTCCTCGACGGCCTGCCACGCTCGGACCGGCAGGCCCTGCACCTCCGTGCGGCCGAGCTGCGCCAGCGCCGGGGCCACGGGGTCGAAGCGGTGGCCGGCCATCTCCTGCGGACCACCCCCGGCGGCACGGAACGCGTCGCCAAGGCACTCCTCGACGCGGCGGCCGGCGCGTCCAGGGCGGGCAGGACCGACGCCGCCGGGCACTATCTGCGCCGCGCGCTGGACGAACCGATGCCGCGTGAGCGCCGGGCCGCGGTACTCACGGAACTCGGCGAACTGGAGTTCGCCACCTTACGGAACGGCGGGATACGCAGCCTGGCCGAGGCTCTGCGCCTCCAGGAGGAGCCCAGGGACCGGGTGCTGGCGGCGGTCCACCTGGGCAACGCCCTGGCCAGCCGGGGCAAGCCGCACGCCGCACTCGACGTCATGCGCGATCTGGGCGCGCTGGACGGGGAACCCGTCCTCGCCCGTACGATCCACACGGCGTCGGCCTTCTTCTCGGACCACGACCCGGAGATCCGGCGCGCCGTCCACACCCGGCTGCGCGAACGTGCCGAGCGCTCCCCGGAATGGATCAGCCCGGCCCTGCGTGCCCTGCTGATCAGGTACGAGTCGACGGCCGGACTGCTGTCCGCCGAGTCGGCCATGCGACAGACCCGGCGGCTGCTGGCGGCCCCGGAGGATCCGCTGCTGGTGCCCTATCTCCTGGGTGCGGCAGCCGCCGTGGCGCAGTGGGCCGACGCGCCGGACGACGCCGAACGCATCATCAGGTCCGGGCTGACCGAGCACTGGCTGTCGCCGCTGCACCCCGTCCACCGGTCACTGCTCAACGCGCGGGTGGACACCGCGGCCGCACGCGGCCGTCATGGGTGGGTACTGGAGGAGACCGCCCACGGTTCCCAGGGTCCGGGCGACTCCTCGCATACCGGTGCGAGCAACTTCTTGGCCCACCGCGTCATCGCACTCGTCGAGTGCGGGCGCCCTTCCGAGGCCGAACAGCTCGTCGCCGGGGTGGAAGTCGGAACTGCGCAGGACGGATGGGAGCAGATTCGTTTCCTCTACGCGCGAGGCGTCCTGCGCGCGTCCGTCGGCGATCCGGCGGGCGCCCTGGACGACTTCCGGGAGTGCGGAAGGCGCCAGTCCGGTCGCGACGTGGAGAACCCCGTCGTCACACCGTGGCGCTCGGCCGCCGCCGAATGCCTTCTCCTCCTGGGAGAAACGCCCGAGGCCCTCGCGCTCGCCGAGGAGGAGAGCCGGTACGCCGCCATATGGGACACGCCCCGGGTCAGGGGCCGTGCCCTGCGCGTCCTCGGCGCGGCCACCGGCGGCCGACGTGGCCTCGAACTCACCGCCGAGGCCGTTGGCATCCTGCGCGGCACATCTCTCGATGCCGAGCTGATCCCGGCGCTCATCACGCACGGACAGCAGCTCACAGCCGCCGGCCGGGCCCGCAGCGCCCGCCCGCTGCTCAGGGAGGCCGCCATGGCGGCCGAACGACTGGGCGCCGTCCGGCTGTCGGCCCGCGCGGAACTGGCCCTGCGCGCCGGCGGCGCCCGCCCCAGGACCACCTCCCTCACGGGCCTCGACTCGCTGACCGTAAGTGAACGCCGCATCGCCGAACTGGCCGCCGCCGGACGGACGAACGCGGAGATCGCCGCACTGCTGCACCTGGCACGGCGTACCGTGGAGACCCATCTGACCAGCACCTACCGCAAACTGGGCATACGGCGGCGAGTGGACCTTCCGCGCGACCTGAAAAGCGGTGGGGACAAGCCCACTTGACGGGCAGCGCCCTGCACACGGGACAGAGCCCGGGGCCGGGGGCCCACCTGTCCGCAGGGGCCGGGCTGCGCCCGTTGCCCCTGCGGCCCTCCTCCTCACCCGCTCATACCCGGGATCCTGCCCTCGCGGCCCTCCCGCCCACCACGTGCGGGGGTGGACGATTCCTGATCGGGCGTTGAATGGCGAGGAGTACCGTGCGCGCATACAGAGCACAGGCGGGGCAGGCCGGTGGCCGGGAGAGCAGCCCCCGTGCCGAGGGGCCGAGCACCTTCGCGCAACGCGTTCTCGCTCTCCAGCGTGCGGTGGGAAACGCGGTCGTGGCCCGCGCCGTCGAGGAGGAACGGCACGAGCACGGCAGCGCCTGCGGTCATGAGACCGCCGGGCAGCAGCCCGCCGACGCCTCGTCCGTGCAGCTGTCGTCGGTGGTCAACGCCGTTCGCTCCCCGGGCCGTCCGCTGGACTCGCGTCTCCTGGAACGGGCGGAGCAGGGCTACGGCATGTCCTTCCGCCATGTGCGGGTGCACAGCGACCCGGTCGCGCAGCGCTCCGCGACGGAATTCGGCGCCCGTGCCTACACCACGGGCCATGACATCGTCGTCGGCCCCCAGGGAGCGGACGACGAGACGATGTTCCACGAGCTCGACCACGTCCGCCAGCAGTCCCTGGGGCCTGTCGCGGGGACGGACAACGGGTCGGGAGTGGCGGTCTCCCACCAGGACGATCCGTTCGAGCGCCATGCCTCGGCGAACGGCAGGAGGATGGCACGGGGAGCCATGCCCGACCTGTCCGGCCCCGGATCGGGCGCCTCCGCCGGAACGGCCACGCCGGCTCGTAGCGGCGGCGGTATCGCCGTGGCCCGCATGATGTCCGGCGGCGGCCGGAGGATGTACGAGGCGGACCGCGGCCAGATGTTCGAGGTGGACGGCGGGCGCGGCCCGGTCGTCGGCAGGTACGTCAGGTCCTCGTCGGGCGGCACGGAGATCTTCGACACCTCACAGGGGCGCATCCACGTGTACCCCGAACAGATCAGGGGCCCCCGGGCCACGGTGGGCGGCCTTCACCCGGAGGGGCGGACCCGCCCGCCCGAGGAGAATCTGCACGACCGGGACCGGATCCTCCTCTCGGAGGCCGACCTGTCCGGGGCGCGGGCGCGGGTGCGCCGGGATCCCAGCCAGGCACGCAGGATGGCCGCCACCACGTTCGAGGAACAGCCCGACTACCAGGAGTACGAGAACAACCGCGAGGATCTGCGGCGGCTGGGGGTCCCCGTCCTCAACAACGTCGACCTGAGCCGGCCCGAGGCCGCCGACCGTTTCCGCGATGTCGGGCCGAACGCCAACATCCACTTCCAGATGCCGCGTGTGCCACGGGGGACTCGCGGCTACTCCACCCAGGAACTCATCAGGGACACCGGCAGACTTCCCGGACGCGCCGGCCGCGACGACGTGACGGTGAGTGTCACCACGCCACATCCGTCCAAGTACGCGAAGTCGGGCACGCACAACGGCTTCTACGGCATGGAGAACCGCAAGGGCGTGCCGGAGGGCATGAGGCTCGCGGCCGAGCACTCCGACGACGACGCGGACCTCGAGAGGTACGGCTACGGTCACCGGCAGTCCACCAGGGACGTGGGTGCCGCCGTGGCAGACCGCCGGAAGACGTACGTGATGGAGTCGGACCGGCGCAGCAACAGTCCCGAGGAGGACCCCGATCCTTCCTACCGCAGCCGGAGCAGGAGCCGTGCGAGCCGGGCTCCTGCCCCCGCCCGTCGGCGCAGGTCGAGCCGGCCGCCCCTGAGCACTACGGGCCGCCGCCCGCACACCGCCGCCCCCGTCAACTACGCCGCGGTGGACGACGAGGACGAGTACTTCGGCAGTCAGCAACCCGCGAGCAGCGGTCACCGGCGCCGCCGCGGCAGTGTCGCCCCCAGCTACATCAACGACTCCGCGGACGAGGGGACGAGGTCTCGCAGGAGGAGCCGTCGCCCCGCCGGCGCGGGATCGTTCGAGCCCGAACCCGAGCGGGACCGCAGCCGCAGCCGCAGCCGACGGCGCGCGCCCAGCCGGGCACCTTCCGGCATGACCAGCGGCCGTCCCCTCATCCTCGACGACGACGTCTCCTACGGAGCCGGACCGATCGACGCCGAGCCCCGGCGCGAACGCGGCCGCAGCCACAGCCGTCGGCGCGAGGCGAGCCGGGCACCATCCGGCATGACCAGCGGCCGTCCCCTCATCCTCGACGACGACGTCTCCTACGGAGCCGGACCGATCGGCCTCGAACCGCGGCGGGAACGCGGCCGCAGCCGTCGGCCCTCGTCCTCCCGGACGCCGTTCATCACGGACAGCGGCCGTAGCACGTTCCGCCCCACCAGCTACGCCGAACCCGAATGGGACGAGGGCCCCCTGTACGGTGCCGACTCGTTCGACGCGCCTCGGGGGCGCAGTCGCCGCTGACGCGACCGTCAGCGGCGACGTCACCGCCACCCGCAGCCCCGAGTACCGTTCCAGGCGGACCTGGGTCTACGGGTGCTGCCCCGGGCCGTCGGAATGGGGTACGAGGCGCGTCGGCGAGAGAGCGGTGTCCTCCTCGCCCGGTTCCAGAAGGGTGGCGGCGGCGCCCACGATGAGGGGGTCCGGCTTGCCGACCGCGTCGGGGTCCTTCGCCGTGTAGTCGACGCGGGCGAGGAGGCTGCGCATGGCCTCGAGACGGGCCCGGCGCTTGTCGTTGCTCTTGACCACGGTCCAGGGCGCGTGCGCGGTGTCGGTCGCGCGGAACATGTCGATCTTCGCCGTGGTGTAGTCGTCCCAGCGGTCGAGTGAGTCGATGTCCGTGGGCGACAGCTTCCACTGGCGCACCGGGTCGACCTGCCGGATGGCGAAGCGGGTGCGCTGCTCGGCGCGGGAGACGGAGAACCAGAACTTGACCACGATGACGCCGTCGTCGACGAGCATCTCCTCGAAGGCCGGGCACTGCTTCAGGAAGAGTTCGTACTCCGGCGGGGTGCAGAAACCCATGACGCGTTCGACGCCCGCCCGGTTGTACCAGGAGCGGTCGAAGAACACGAGTTCGCCGGGCCCGGGCAGGTGGGCCACGTAGCGCTGGAAGTACCACTGCCCCCGCTCGCGGTCCGTGGGCTTGTCCAGGGCGACGATGCGCGCGCCACGCGGGTTGAGGCGCTCGGTGAACCGCTGGATGGTGCCGCCCTTGCCGGCCGCGTCGCGTCCCTCGCACACGACCACGACGCGGGCGCCGGTGTCCTTGGTCCACCGCTGGAGTTTCAGCAGCTCGATCTGCAGGATGCGCTTGGTCCGCTCGTACTCCCTGCGCCGGATCCTGCGGTCGTACGGGTAGTTCTCGCGCCAGGTCTTTATCGGCTCGCCCGCGTCGTCGAGCAGGACGGGCTGTTCCGGCCTGCTCGTGTCGACGGTCAGGCCGTCCAGAAGCTGCTTCTCCAACCGGTCACGGTCCATCCGGCCAAGCCTGTCACCCGTTCGCCCCCCGCGCCACCAGGTGGCGCGTGGGGCGTGCGCCGCGACGGGGTGCGGGCGCACCGCCCCCCGGGAGCGGACGCACCCGCACACGAAAGTAAGGTGAACCTAACAGTGCCAGGTCAGCGCCCCGCTGCCGCGCCCCCATGAGGTACGGAGAACCCCTTGTCGAACGCCGTGACCGAGGCCGCCCCCGTCGGCAACGGGGGCCCACTGGCCGGAGCCGTGCCCCTGGAGTCGGCCGAGCAGTTGCGCGAGATCCTGGGCGAACCGTGGCCCATCGTGATCGAGAAGGTCCACGACGAGCTGACCGAGGCCGATGTCGACCTGCTGGCCCGCTCGCCGTTCTGCGCCGTGTCCACCTCGGACGCCGACGGGAACTGTGACACGTCCCCGCGGGGCGGCGAGGCCGGATTCACCCGGGTCCTGGACGCGCGGACGCTCGTGATGCCCGACCTGCCGGGCAACCGGCGCGGGGACAGCTTCCACAACATCCTGGTCAACCCGCACGTGGGCCTGCTGTACCTGATACCGGGCGCCATGACGGTGCTGCGGATCAACGGCCGGGCCCGGATCCTCACGGACGCTCCGGTCTTCGACGAGATGAAGGTCAAGGGCAGGCGCCCCGACCTCGCCCTGGTCGTGGACATCGACGAGATATACCCGCACTGCCCGGCATCGCTCAAGCGTTCGGGTGTGTGGTCACCGGAGACGTGGGAGGAGCGGCCCGCGCGCGGAGCCGCCGCCCGGTGAGCTGACCCCCCCGGGGCCGAGCAGGCTCCGGAGGCGGGACGGGCCGCTCGCGGCTCCGGGCCCTCAGAACCCGCCGCCCCCGTCGAATCCGCCGCCTCCGCCGAAACCACCGCCGTCACCGAAGCCGCCGCCGTCTCCGAACCCGCCGAAGCCGGAGGAGTCGAAGTCGGACCCGGACACGTCTCCGCCGCTCCAGTCGCCTCCGCCGAAGTCGCCTCCGCCGTACTCGGCCGCGTAGGCCGGGGTGGAGAGCGCGGAGCCCAGCACGGTGCCGATCAGGAGGCCGGGCAGCAGACCACCGCCGAAGTAGCCTCCGGCCCAGGGGCCGTAGGCCGGGCCGGCCTCCCAGTACGGGCGGCGGCGGCCGTCGCCGACGTCGACCGTGCGGCTCATCGGGTCGTCGCCCTCCCGCAGCCGCGTCCGGTCGGCGCCGCAGACCGGGACCTCACGCGCCGCTCCGCCGACCGGGGTCCACATGACGTCGGCGACCGAGGGCCCGTGACGCGGGTCGAAGAAGCAGGGCGGCCGGCGAGCCGGCAGTTCATGGTGCTTGCGCCGTGCGTCCAGGACGGCGAGGGAGAACCGCCCGTCCTCCAGGGCCTTGGTGACTCCGCGCACGTCGGAGGGGTGGTGGGCGTTGCCCATGCGGGCCTTGGCGTCCTCGTAGGAGTCCAGCGCGCGTTCGTAGTCGGCGCGCATCGCGTCGGTGGCACCCGCCTCCCCCGGTTTGAAGTCCAGCCGGTCCAGCGTCTCGCCGTACGCCGTGATGTCCTCGTCCACGACGACGCGCAGCCGTTCGAGAGCGACCCGCTCCTCCTCCTCCTTGCGCCTCCTGTTCCGGCGGACGACCGTGAACGCGATGGCTCCACCGGCCACGACGACGCCGCCCAGGACGATCAGGCCTGCCGCGGGTGCGCCGCTCGCGGAGCCGTCCCCGGCGCTGCCGCCGGACCAGGAGGCCGGGGCGCTGCCCCTGGCCTGGTCGAGCGCACTGTCGACGAAGGCGTTGAGCTGGGTCGCGGCGTCGGTGTCCGTTCCGGGGGCCTTCACGGCCGTGGTGAGGTTCTGCACGGCCCGGGTCGGCATCACCTGGGGGTCCGCGCCCGCGCTGAACCCGTCGCCGAGGCGCACCGCGTAGACGCCCGTGATCCCGGTGTCGCTGCGCAGGTTCCGCAGGAGGTTGTCGGGCGGGAACTGGGACGTCGCGGGCAGCACGGCCACGAAGACCGGCTTGTCGGCGTCCTTGATCTTCTTCTCCAGGGCGGCCTCCTGCGAGGCCGTGAGCTGGCCGGCAGCCGCCGGGTCCACGTAGACCGGGCCCTGGCGCAGCGCGCGGGCCGCGTCGTCGATGGTGGAGGTGGCGGCCTGGGCGGCCGGGGACAGGGCCAGCACGGCCGCCGAGAGAATCAGCAGCAGGCAGGCCCACAAGGGGGCGAACAGCCTCTTCCGCATACTCCGAAAGTAACCCGAACGGGCGATGAATGCGTCGCCCGCCCGGGTCCCCTTCGTGCTGTTACGCGGCTTCGTGCCGTTACACGGCGCGGTACGCCGCGCGGAGCTTCGCCACCGCACCGGTCAGGTCACCGGTGAGCAGCAGGTGGTCGGCCTCGGCGAACGGCTTGGAGACCGCCGCTGTCAGCTTCCCGCCGGCCTTCTGCTGGACCAGCAGCCTCGCCCGGTCCACGATCTCCTTGCCCGCCGGGGTCCTCCCGAGGCCGGCGTGCTCGGCGAGCTGCGCGGCGAGGGCGAGTGCGGTGAGCGTCGCCTCGCCGCCGGACGGGACCTTCTTCAGGGTGGTCAGCCCCCAGCCGTAGGGGAACTGCGGGTCGTACGTCGCGTCGCCGACGTTGACCGGCAGCTGCGACTCCGACTTCGGCCAGGTCACCGGCAGCTGCCCGGTGAAGGCCCGCTTGCCGTAGAGGACGTCGGCGACGCCGTCGCCCTCGGTGCCGGGCAGCCAGGACGCCACCAGTGCGTCGATGTCGCCGAGCCGGTCCCCGATGAGCTGGGGGCGGCCGGAGACGACGAGGACGGCGCACTTCATCGCGGCGCAGACCGTGTCGACGGCCCTCTTGTCGGCGTCGGTGAGCTCCAGGTCGTGACCGTTGCCCACGTCACCGATGCCCTCGGCGTAGGGCTTCTCGCCGACGACGACGATTCCGGCGTCGTACCCCTCGGTCGGGGCCGAGGCGTCCTTGGAGAAGGTGGCCGAAGGGGTGTTCTTCTCGATGCCCTTCAGGATCGTCGTGCCCGTGGTGGTCGCGCCGGAGGCGCCCTGCCAGCTGATGGTCCAGCCGCCGGCCTGGTTGCCGAGGTCGTCGGCGTTGGAGCCGGCCACGTACACCTTCTGCGAGGCCTTGAGCGGGAGCACGGCTCCGTCGTTCTTCAGGAGCACCTGGGACTTGGCCGCCGCCTCCCGGGCGACCGCGCGGTGCGCGGCGGAGCCGACGTCATCCAGGTTCGACGTGTCGGCGTACGGCTTCTCGAAGAGGCCGAGGCGGAACTTCTGCGTCAGGATCCGGGAGACCGCGTCGTCGATCCGGGCCCGGCCGATCCGGCCGGCGGTGACCTCGTCCTGGAGCGTCTTCGTGAAGTCCTGGTACGCGGTCGGGACCATGATCATGTCGAGACCGGCGTTCACGGAGGTGCGGACGTCACTGGCGTAGTCACCGGGTATCTGGTCGATGGCCTGCCAGTCGCTGATGACGAAGCCCTCGAAGCCCATCCGGTCCTTGAGCACACCGTTGATCATCTCGGCGTTGGCGTGCATCTTCACGGGTCCGGCGTCGTCGCCGATGACGTCCAGCGAGGAGTAGGACGGCATGACGGTGCCGACGCCCCGCTTCACCGACTCGGCGAAGGGTGCGAGATGCACGGCCTCGAGTTCCTGGCGGGTGACCTTGGTGACCCCCTGGTCGATGGTGTACGAGCCGGTGGTGGACGAGCCGAACTCCGTACCGCCGTCGCCGACGAAGTGCTTGGCGCTGGCCAGGACCTTGTCGTTGCGGGCGAGGTCCTTGCCCGACGGGCTGCCCTGCATGCCGGTGATGACCGTCTCCATGGCCCCGACCAGGGCGGGGTCCTCACCGTACGCCTCGTAGGAACGGCCCCAGCGCTCGTCGCGGGTGACGCAGACGCAGGGGGCGAAGTCCCACGGGATGCCGGTGGCCCGCACCTCGTTGGCGGTGACGGCGCCCGTCCTGCCCGCGAGCTCCGGGTCGCGGCCCGCACCGATGCCGATGTTGTGCGGCATGATCGTCGAGCCGATCACGTTGTTGTGGCCGTGCACCGCGTCCACGCCGTAGATCAGCGGGATCTGGAAGCGGGTCGCCTGCGCGCGCAGCTGGTAGGCGTCGACCATCTTCGCCCAGGCCGCCGCCGTGTTCGGGGTCGGCACGGAGCCCCCGCCGGACAGCAGCGAGCCGAGGCCGTACGTGGCGATGTCGCCCTGCGAACGGAGCGCGTTGCGCTCGGCCTGGGTCATCTGCCCGGCCTTCTCGGCCGGGGACATGCGTGACAGCAGGTCCGCCACGCGCTTCTTCACGGGAAGCTTCGCGTCCTGGTAGGGCAGCCCGTGGGCGTCGATGACGACCTGGGGGTTCTCCTTCGGCGCCTTGGCGCCGGTGACGGTGAGCTCCAGCGGGATCGTCTCCGCCGGCTCGGCCCCCCGGTCCTCGGTGGTGGCCACGGAGACCGTGTGTGCGGTGCCGGAGGCGGTGCCCGCGGGGAAGGTGTGCGTGCCGGTGACCGGTGTGTAGTCCTTGCCGGGTTCCGCGCTGCCGCCCTTGGTGGTCCAGGCGACGGTGACGGGCTCCTCGGTGGGCAGGGAACCGGTGGTCGCGACGGAGATCCTGATGTCGGCCCTGCCGCCCTCGGTGACCGGGTGGACGGCGTTGTCGACCACGACGCCCGACTTCAGGGCCGGGTCGGCCTTGCCGTACAGCTCGACCGCGTCCATGGCGAAGGAACCGGGGGCGCCGGTCGGGAGGGTGACGGCGTAGCCCCACATCTCGTTCAGGCCGAGGACCTGGTCGATGCCGCCGACGGGCTGGTAGTCGGTCCGGTAGACGAAGTCCGCGAAGGGGATCTCGACCTGGTGCCAGCCCTCCCAGTCGTCGGTGAAGGACGTCGTCCACAGCTCGGAGGCGCCGCCGTTCGCCCCGCCGTCCTTGATCTCGAAGTTGATCCGCTTGCCCGAACCGGGCGGCAGGGGCGCGGTGTTCTGCCCGTACCACCAGAAGCGGATGCCCTTGTGCGCGGTCCAGTCCTTCGGGGGCTGGTCGACGGCGAACTCGTGGCTGAGTCCTCCCCACGCGCTGATGTCGTAGGTGCCCTGGAGCACTTTGTCGCCCTCGGGGGCGTCGGCGCGCTCCTCGAACGTCAGGGCGGGGTGGTCGTCCGCGTCGCCGCCCCAGGTGAACAGGGAGTCGGCGGGCGGGTTACCGAGGGGGACCTCCCCCTCGAAGCGGTCGACGAGGACCGGTGCGGGCTCGTCGGCGTCGGCCGCCGCGCTGGGGACCGCCCCGGCGAGCAGCGAGGCGAGGACGGTGGCGGCGGCGAGCGCGGCCGTGGCCGGTCTCGCGCGGTGACGTGAGCGGTGGTGCGGCGTGCTGGGCATGGGCGGCTCTTCTCTGCTCAGGTGGCGGGTCGGCACGGGGCCGTCAGTCGGTGCGGGCGTTCCGGGTGAGCCGGATCGTGTCGCGGTACCACTTGGCGCTGTCCTTGAGCGTCCGCAGCTGCGTGTCGTAGTCGACGCGGACGATGCCGAACCGCTTGTCGTAGCCGTAGGCCCACTCGAAGTTGTCCATCAGCGACCAGGCGAAGTAGCCCCGGACGTCGGCGCCCTGCGCACGGGCTTCGGACACCGCCGCGATGTGGTCGGCGAGATAGGCGGTGCGGTCGGTGTCGGGTACGGAGCCGTCGGCGGCGACCGTGTCGTCGAAGGCGGCGCCGTTCTCGGTGATGACGGTCGGCAGCGCGTAGTCGCGCTGGAGCCGCAGCAGCAGGTCGGTGAGCTCGGTGGGGGTGATCTCCCAGTCCATGGCGGTGCGGGGCAGGTCGCGTTCGACGCCGCGCACGACGGGGAGGCCGTCGGCGTCCGTCGGCGATCCGTCCTCGGTCACTCCGGAGAACAGGGCGCCGCGGTAGAAGTTGACGCCGAGGACGTCGAGTGGCGTCGCGATGGCTTCCAGGTCGCCTTCCCGGACGGGCAGTTCGATGCCCTGGGCCGCGAGGTCGTCCACGATGTCCCCGGGGTAGCGGCCGTGGACGACCGGGTCGAGGTAGAGGCGGGTGCCCATGCCGTCGGCCCGGCGGCAGGCCTCCCGGTCGGCCTGGCTGCCGGTCTCCGGGGTCGCGGTGCCGAGGTTGAGGGTGATGCCGAGCTCCAGCGGGCGGCTCCCCGCCGCCTCACGCATCTGACGGGCGGCGAGGCCGTGGCCCAGCAACAGGTGGTGCACGGCCGACATGGCGTCACCCATGTCGCTGCGGCCGGGAGCGTGTGCCCCGTAGGCGTAGCCGAGCATCGCCGAGCACCACGGCTCGTTGAGGGTCGTCCAGTGCTCGACGCGGTCCCCCAGTGCCTCGTACGCGAGCATCGCGTACTCGGCGAACCGGAGGGCGGTGTCGCGGGCCGGCCAGCCGCCCGCGTCCTCCAGTTCCTGCGGCAGGTCCCAGTGGTAGAGCGTGACCCAGGGGGTGATGCCGCGGCCCCGGAGCTCGTCGGCCAGCCGCTTGTAGAAGTCGAGGCCCTTGGCGTTGGCGGGGCCCCGGCCGCCCGGCTGGATGCGCGGCCACGCGAGCGAGAAGCGGTAGGTGTCGACGCCGAGGCCGGCGATCAGCTCCACGTCCTCGGGCATCCGGTGGTAGTGGTCGCACGCCACGTCGCCGTGCTCCGCGTTGTGCACCGCGCCGGGGACACGGCAGAAGGTGTCCCAGATGGACGCGGTGCGGCCGTCCTCGGCGGCGGCGCCCTCGATCTGGTACGAGGAGGTGGCGACGCCCCATCGGAAGCCGGTGGGGAGTCCCTGGACGACGACGGGCTGCAGGCTGCTGCGGGGCGTGGCGAGGTTCATGTGTCTCCGTAACTCCGGTGTGCCGAGGGGGCGGTGGGCGAAGGGGCGGTCGGGTCAGTGGTGCAGCCAGCAGGCGACCTCGCGGTCCTGGGCGGCGTCCGGCGCGGCCAGGACCGGCACCCGCTCGGAACACGGCTCGAAGGCCCTGCCGCAGCGGGGGTGGAAGGCGCAGCCGGTGGGCATCGCGGACAGGTGCGGGGGCGAGCCCGGGATGCCCGTGAGTTCGCGGCGGGGGCCGTGCAGTGCGGGGAAGGAGTGCAGCAGGCCGTCGCTGTAGGGGTGGCGGGGGTCTCGGTAGATATCGGCCGCGTCCGCCTGCTCCACGATCCGGCCGCCGTACATGATCGCGATGCGGTCGGAGAATTCGATCAGCAGCGAGATGTCGTGGGTGATGAACACGACGGAGAAGGAGAGTTCCTCTCTCAGCCGCACGAGCCGGCGCAGAATCTGACGCTGCATCACCACATCCAGCGCGGTGGTCGGTTCGTCCATGATGACGATCTCGGGTTCGAGGGCGAGCGCCATCGCGATCATCACGCGCTGACGCATGCCGCCCGAGAGCTGGTGCGGGTAGGCGGCGAGCCGGTCGGCCGAGATCCCGACGAGCCTCAGCAGTTCCTCGGCCCGTGTGGTCCGTGCGGCGCGGCGCATGCCGGGGCGATGAGCCTTGAGCACGTCGGTGAGCTGGCTGTGGACGGTGTGCACCGGGTTGAGCGAGTTCATCGCGCCCTGGAACACGACGGACAGCTCCTGCCAGCGGAACGCGCGCAGCGCGTCCGGTGAGAGGCCGAGGATGTCGACGGGATCGGCACCCGGGCGGTGGTAGCGGACGTCGCCGCCGGTGATGACCCCGGGCGGGGAGAGCAGCCGGGTGACGGCGTAGGCCAGTGTGGACTTGCCTGATCCCGACTCGCCGGCCAGGCCCAGGACTTCACCGCGGTGCAGGGTGAGGTCGATGTCCCGCAGCGCGTGGACGCTGCCGGCGCCCGTGCCGTAGTCGACGTTCAGGCCGCTGACGGTGAGGATCGGCTCGGCGCTCATTCGGACTGCTCCTTGCTGGGCGGGCCGGGTACGCCGGCCGTACCGGCCTGCGTGGGCGCGGTGGTACGGGCCACGGGGGTGAAGCCGACCCGCATCCGCACCGTGCGGGAGGCACCCGTCGCCGTGCGCAGGCGCGGGTTGACGAACTCGTCGATGCCGAAGTTGATCAGTGCGAGCGCGGTGCCCAGCAGGGCGATGCAGAGGCCGGCGGGGACGAACCACCACCACGCGCCCTGGGCCAGGGCCTGGTTGGACTGGGCCCAGAACAGCACGGTGCCCCAGTTCCAGTGGGAGATGTCGGCGACCCCGATGAAGGCGAGGGTGATCTCCGAGAGGATCGCGAAGATGACGGTGCCGACGAAGCCGGACGCGATCACCGCGGTGAGGTTCGGCAGGACCTCGAAGAGGATGATCCGCCAGGTCGACTCGCCGGTGGCGCGGGACGCCTCGACGTAGTCGCGGCGCCTGAGCGACAGCGTCTGGGCGCGCAGGACGCGTGCGCCCCAGGCCCACGAGGTCAGGGCGATGACGGCGGCGATCAGCAGGTCGCCGGTGTCCTCGACGAAGCTCGCGATGATGATGATCAGCGGCAGCCCGGGAATGACCAGGAAGACGTTGGAGAGCATCGAGAGGAGCTCGTCGGCGGCGCCCCCGAGGAAGCCGGCGCTGACGCCGATCAGCACCGAGAGCACGGTGGCGAGGAATCCGGCGAGGAATCCGACGAGCAGCACCCCGCGGGTGCCGACGAGGATCTGGGAGAGGACGTCCTGCCCGGTGTGGGTGGTGCCGAACCAGTGCGCGCCGGACGGCGGCCGCAGCAGCTGGTCGCTCATGGCGTCCGGGTCGTACGGGGCGATCCAGGGGCCGATGACCGCGAGGACCAGGAAGAACACGAGGATCAGCAGCCCGGTGCGGGCCTTCCCGCCGCGCAGGAAGCGCAATCTCGCCCGGCCGGCGGCGGGCGCGGGCGGGTCGTCGAGTACGGCGACGTCGGTGGCTGCGACGGACATCGGCGTCAGGCCTCCTTGCGGGTGCGGGGGTCGAGGAGGGCGTAGGCCATGTCGGCCAGCAGGTTCGCGGCGAGCACCGAGAGCGTGATGACCAGGAAGACGCCTTGCATCAGGGGGTAGTCCTTCGCTCCGACGGCCTGGAGCAGCCGGAACCCGATGCCCGGGTAGTTGAAGACCATTTCGACCAGCAGCGTGCCGCTGACGATGAAGCCCAGCGAGAGGGCGAAGCCCGAGATGTTGGGCAGGACCGCGTTGCGGGCGGCGTAGGAGAACATCACCCGCCGCTCGGAGAGTCCCTTGGCCTGCGCCACCATGACGTAGTCCTCGGAGGAGACGGTCACCATCATGTTGCGCATGCCGAGGATCCAGCCGGCGACGGCGCTGAGCACGATCGTGATCCCGGGCAGCACACCGTGGTACAGGGCGCTGGAGACGAACGGCCAGTCGAAGGCCGGGACCAGGGAGTTGTCGTAGCCGCCCTCGAAGGGGAACAGCGGCCACTTCACCGCGAACAGCGAGATGGCGATGAGCCCCAGCCAGAAATAGGGCACGGACGAGATGAAGGTGGTGACGGGGAGCAGCCCGTCCAGCCAGGAGCCCCGCCGCCAGCCGCTGTAGACGCCGATGCCCGTGCCGAGCAGGAAGCTGATCAGCGTCGTGATGCCGACGAGGGCGAGGGTCCAGGGCAGCGCGTCGGAGAGCACCTCGCCGACCGGGGTCGGGAAGTAGGTGAAGGACAGGCCGAGGTCGCCGTCCAGCAGGCTCGACCAGTAGTCGGTGTACTGCGACCACAGCGACTGGTTCTCGTCGAGCCCGAACAGGGCCTTCAGCGAGGCGATCGCCGAGGTGTCGAGCTGGCCCTGGTAGCGGCTCATCAGCGCCTCGACCGGGTCGCCGGGCATGAGGCGCGGGATCAGGAAGTTGATGGTGATGGCGGCCCACGCGGTGACGGCGTAGAAGGCGAGGCGCTGGAGTATGTACTTCACTTCGCCGCCTCCTGGGCGGTGGTGCCGTCGTACAGCCAGCAGGCGGCCCACTGTCCGTCCGCCAGGTCGAAGCGCGGCGGCAGCTCGGTGCGGCAGCGCTCCATGGCCTTCGGGCAGCGGGGGTGGAAGCGGCAGCCGTCCGGCGGGGCGATCAGTGAGGGCGGCTCGCCGCTTCCGGCCTCCTCCTGGTCCTCGGCGTCGGCGGTCCGGTCCGGGTCGGGCGCGGAGGCGATCAGGAGCTGGGTGTAGGGGTGCGCGGGGTGCTGGGTGACGGTCTCGCTGTCGCCGCCCTCGACGATCCGGCCGGCGTACATCACCAGGGTGGTGTCCGCGAAGTAGCGGGCGGAGGCGATGTCGTGGGTGATGTAGAGGATCGCCAGGTGCAGGCGTTCCTTGAGGTCGCGCAGCAGGTTGAGGACGCCGAGCCGGATCGACACGTCGAGCATCGACACCGGCTCGTCCGCCAGGAGGACCTTCGGGTCGGCGCCGAGCGCGCGCGCGATCGCGACGCGCTGGCGCTGCCCTCCCGACAGCTCGTGCGGGAACGTGTCCAGGAACCGATGAGGAGGAGTCAGCTGGACGCGTTCGAGCAGGGCCGTCAGGTTCTTCTCCAGGTCCGCGTCCCCGTTCCCCGCCCGGCCGTGGATCCTCAGCGCCCGGGTGAGGTGGTAGCGCACGGTGTGCACCGGGTTGAGCGAGGCGAACGGGTCCTGGAAGATCAGCTGGACCTGTTTCACGTAACGGACGAAGGACCGGCCACGTCCGGCCTTCACCGCCGTGCCGCCCAGGTGTATCTCGCCCGCGGTGAGCGGGTACAGCTGGGCGAGCAGCCGTGCGACGGTGGACTTCCCGGAGCCCGACTCCCCCACCAGGGCCGTGACGGAGCCGCGCCGGAGCTTCAGCGAGACGTCGTCGACGGCGTGGACGGTGCGGCGTCTGCGGGCGAGCAGGTCGCCCGCCGTGCGGCGTACGGGGAAGTGCTTGGTGACTCCGCGTGCTTCGAGCACCACGTCGGTCGCCTTGCGCACGTCTGCGGACTGTTCGGTGGTCATGGTCGGTTCTTCCCCGTGCTTACTTGGCGGGCTTCAGGTTCAGCACGACTTCCAGCGCGTCGGGCTGGGTGTGCTGCGGGGCGGCGTAGGGGTCCTGCTCGGTCGGCCAGCCGGTCCAGTTCCTGGTCGAGTACTCGGCGCCGATGGGGGCCGCGGCCGTCGGGATGACGGGCGCCTGCTCGACCATGATCTTCTGGAGGGTGTTCATGGACGTGGTGCGGGCGGCGTCGTCGGTGGCGTTGGCGTACTCCTTGAGCGCGGCGGTGGCCTCGGGGCTCTTGAAGCGGCCGAAGTTGCCGAGCTGCGAGGTCTTGCCGACGGGCTGGAGGATCGCCCCGTCCATGATGTTCTGGTACATGTCGTACGGCGTGGCGCCGCTGTTGGTCCAGTGCAGGGTGGCGTCGAAGTTGCCGGTGGCGACGTCGGTACCCCAGGCCTCGGCGGTCTGCGTCTTGACCTTGGCCTCGATGCCCAGCTGCTTGATGTTGTCCTTGATGATGGAGAGCCCGGTGATGTAGTCGTTCCATCCGGCGGGGTCGGTGAAGGTCAGCTTCACCGGCTTGCCGCTCGGGTCCTTCAGTACGCCGCCGCTCAGCTCGAAGCCGGCCTCGTCGAGGACCTTCTTGGCCCCGGCGACGTCGGGCGCCGTGGTGGCGCTCTTGTACTCGGGCGCGAGGAAGGGCTCACCGGCGGGCAGCGGGATGCCCGTCGGGTTGCTGATCTCGGGGTAGAGGGTCGCCTGGGCCTGGATGTGGATCGCCTTGCGGTCCACGACCATGGCCATCGCCCTGCGCAGCGCGGGGTTGTCGAACGGCTTGCGGGCGGTGTTGAACCAGAGGCCGTGGATGCCGAGCCCGGACGGGAACCAGAGCTTGTGGTTCGCGGGGTCCTTGGCGACGTACAGCTGCTTGTAGTTCGGCATGAAGACGAACGACCACTCGACCTTGCCGTTGGCCAGTGCCGTGGTGGCCGCGCTGTTGTCGTTGTACGCGGTGTAGCGCAGCTCCTTGACCTTGGTCTTGCCCTTCCAGTAGGCGGGCGTCGCGGTCAGGGTGGTGGTCTGCGGGGTGAACGTCTTCAGCTTGTACGGGCCGGAGCCGACCGGGGTGCGGTTGGGCCAGGTCTCCGGGTTCTCGACCTTCTCCCAGATGTGCTTGGGCACGACGTAGGTGGTGATGATCTTGTTCTGGTTGACGAACTGCGATTCCTTGAAGGTCAGGACGACCTTCTCCCCCTCGACCGCGATGCCGTCGTACGGGATGCCGTTGCCGTTGAGCGCCGGGTGCTTCTTCAGCAGGTCGAAGGTGAACGCGACGTCGGCGGCGGTCAGCGGCTTGCCGTCGGCCCACGTGGCCCGTCCGTCGAGCGTGAAGGTGAGCTTGGTGAAGTTCGACTCCCAGTCCCAGGCGGTCGCCAGCCACGGGTCGGCCTTGTCGGTGGGGCGGATCTGGTTCGTCATCGCCAGCGGCTCGTAGATCATGTAGCGGTAGCCGAGGGTGGCGCTCGCCGAGGTGGCCAGGAACGGGTTGCTGTTGTTGGTCTGCGGTCCGTCCGGCTTGCCCAGGGTCAGCACTCCGGAGGCACCCGCACCGCCCCCCTTGTCGGCGCCCGAGTTGGCGGACGAGCAGCCCGCGGCGAGCGCGACCACGGCGGTGGCGACTGAGAGCGCTCTCAGAGTGTGACGACGGCGTACGGACATGGCGACTCCAGAGGGACTGCGGGACCGGGGCCCTGCGGGGTGGTCAGCGCGCGACGCGCCGGATGCGGGTGGTGCGGGTGCCGGGCGGGGGCCGGCGGGGTCGGGGATGCGGGCAGGTGACCGGCGGGGCCGGGGACCTCTACGGCGCCGAGTGGCGCACGACCAGTTCGGTGGGCAGCACGACCGGTCCGTCCGGTACGCCGGTGCCGCCGAGGCGGGAGAGCAGCAGGCGGGCCGCCGCCTCGCCCATCTGCCGCGTGGGCTGATGCACGGTGGTCAGCGGCGGTTCGGTGTGTTCGGCCATCGGGATGTCGTCGAAGCCGACCACCGCGATGTCCTCGGGCACGCGGCGGCCGGCGGCACGCAGAGCCCGCAGGACACCCACCGCGCTGATGTCGTTCAGGGCGAAGACGGAGTCGAAGTCCACACCGTCCGCGAGGAGTTCCTCCACGGCGAGACGGCCGCGCCGCTCGGTGAAGTCGCCGTCGACGACCAGTTCGGTGGGCAGGACCGAACGGAAGCCGGCGAGCCGGTCGTTCACGCAGCCGAAGTGCCTGGGGCCTGTGACCACCAGGGGTCTGGTGCGGCCGGCGGCCCGCAGATGGCGGGCGGCGGACGCGCCCCCCTCGTGATTGGTGGTCACGACGGAGGGGAATTCCGGGTGGTGGCCCCGGTCGTCGATCAGCACGATCGGCAGGCCGGAGCGGTGCAGGACGGTGAGCCGGCCGAGGGTGTTCTCCGGCTCGACGACTACGAGTCCGTCGAAGGCCCGCGCCGACACCTGGGTGGTGAAGCGCTCGACGGACTCGGCACCCCGGTTGCAGGTGAAGAGGAGCAGCCCGTAGTCGGCCGCCTCGACGGTGTCGACGACTCCCTGGAGCACTTCGCCCATCCACGGCCAGGTGAGCGACGGCACGAGCATGCCGACCGTACGGCTGCTCCCGCGGGCCAGCCCCACGGCACCGGAGCTGGGCACGTAACCGAGGTGCGCGATCACTTCACGAACGCGGGCGGCCGTCGAACCGTCCACTTCGCCCTTGAGGTTGATGACACGCGACACGGTCGTCTTGCTGACACCGGCCTCGCGGGCGACATCGGCGATGGTGACGCGCAACGGAGCCTCCAGGGACAAGGCAGGACAGGGGGCGGGCGGGGTTCGGTACCGGTTCCGCAACCGGTACCGGAACCGGTACCGGCGTTGCGGCTGGAGTTAACCCCGCCGGAACAGGGGCGTCAATACGTCACGCCGAGATTGGTCCGTACCGCTGGTCGAAGCAGGTCCGCCAGAGCACTTGTTCACTTGTTGAACGGACGAGCCTCTTGACGCGGACACGTAAGAGCAGTTCACTCACGGCTCGTTCGACGGCACTTCCCCCACGCCCCTGCCGAGAAAGGCAGCAGCCATGATTCGGACAAGCAGAGCGGCGAGAGTCCTCGTCGCGACGACGCTCGCGACCGCGGGCCTCGCCGGACTCTCCTCCGGTACCGCCCAGGCCGCCGGTGAGACCGTGAACATCGTGCTGACCACGACCGACGACTCCGGCGGCCGTCATGTCACCCGCGGCCTCCAGACCCAGACCCCGGTGACGTTCGGCGCCGGCAACGGCGGCCAGGGCACCAACATCACCGTCGACGAGAACACCCGCTATCAGACATTCACCGGCGGCGGCGCCTCGTTCACGGACACCGCGGCCTGGCTGATGAAGGGCAGCGGAGCGCTGAGCCAGGCGACCCGCGACGCGACGATGAAGAAACTCTTCTCGCCGACCGAGGGCATCGGGCTGTCCTTCGTACGCAACCCGATGGGCGGATCGGACCTCGCGCGTTTCGGATACACCTACGACGACATGCCGGCCGGGCAGACGGATCCGAATCTCGCCAACTTCTCGATCGCACACGATCTGCAGGACGTCCTGCCGCTCACCAAGCAGGCCGAGCAGCTCAACCCGGCTCTGACGACGGTCGCCTCACCCTGGACCGCACCCGCCTGGATGAAGGACAACGGGCAGCTCAACGGCGGCTGGCTGAAGGCCGAGAACTACGGTGCCTACGCGGACTACTTCGTGAAGTACCTCCAGGCGTGGAAGGACCAGGGCGTCCCGGTCGACTACGTCACCGCGCAGAACGAGCCGACCTGCTGCTCCGGCTACCCGTCGATGAGCTGGAACGGCTCGGGCCTCGCCTACTTCACCAAGAACGAACTGCTCCCGAAGCTCCAGTCGGCGGGCCTGGCCACCAAGGTGCTGGCGCACGACTGGAACTGGGACAGCTACGACGCGTACGCCGCCCCCACCGTCGACGACGCGGCCGTGCGCAACCACCCGAACTTCGGCGGGGTCGCCTGGCACGGCTACGGCGGCGACATCGCGAAGCAGACGGCCGTCCACAACCAGTACCCACAGCTGGACGCCTTCCAGACCGAGCACTCGGGCGGCACGTGGATCGCCGACCAGCAGCGCGAGGACATGCTCAACATCATCGACTACACCCGCAACTGGGCGAAGTCGGTCACCAAGTGGTCGCTGGCCGTCGACCAGAACCGCGGCCCGCACAACGGCGGCTGCGGCACCTGCGACGGGCTGGTCACCGTGCACAACGGGGACGGCAGGCACGGCCAGGTGGACTACACGATCGAGTACTACACGATGGGCCACCTGACGAAGTACGTCCGGCCGGGCGCCGCCCGGATAGCGTCGACGGGCAGTTCGGTGGTGCCCAACGTGGCGTGGCGCAACCCGGACGGCTCCAAGGCCCTGATCGCGTACAACGGTTCGGCGTCCGCGCAGCAGGTCACCGTCAACTGGGGCGGGCAGAAGTTCACCTACTCACTGCCCGGCCGCACGTCGGCGACCTTCACCTGGTCGGGCACCCAGTCGGGCTCGCCGGGCAGCGGGGGTTCGCTCACGGGCCTCGGCGGCAAGTGCCTCGACGCCACGGGCAACACCGGTGCGGACGGCACCCCGGTCCAGATCTGGGACTGCACCGGCGCGGCCAACCAGCGGTGGACGGTCTCCGGCGACGGCTCCGTGAAGGTGCTGGGCGCCTGCCTGGACGTCACCTCGGGCGCGACGGCCGACGGAACGAGGGTCCAGCTGTACACGTGCAACGGCTCGGGCGCCCAGCGCTGGACGTACGACGCCTCGACCGGGGACGTGGTCAACACGGCCTCGGGCAAGTGCCTGGACGTGGTGGACCGGTCGTCGGCGAACGGCGCGCGCGTCCAGATCTGGACGTGCACCGGAGCCGCCAACCAGAAGTGGCGGCTCCAGTAGGAGGGCCCGTCAGTCGGTGGGCTCGACGCCGGCACGCAGCAGGCCGTAGGTGTACGCGTCCTCCAGGGCCTGCCACGAAGCGGCGATGACGTTCTCGGCCACGCCGACCGTCGCCCAGTCACCGGTTCCGTCACCCGTGGTGATCAGCACCCGGGTGGTGGACTCGGTGCCTGTGCGGCCCTCCAGGATGCGGACCTTGTAGTCGATGAGCTCCAGCTTGGCCAGCTGCGGGTAGATCCGCTCCAGGCCGACGCGCAGCGCCCGGTCCAGGGCGTTGACCGGGCCGTTGCCCTCGGCCGTGGCGACGATGCGCTCGCCCTTGGCCCAGATCTTCACGGTGGCCTCGTTGGCGTGGGTGCCGTCGGGGCGGTCCTCGACGATCGCCCGCCAGGACTCGGTGCGGAAGTAGCGGCGGGACCTGCCGTCCACCTCGGCACGCAGCAGGAGTTCGAAGGAGGCGTCGGCCGCCTCGTAGGTGTAGCCCCTGAGTTCACGTTCCTTGACCCGCGCGACGACGCGGCCGACGAGCTCGCGGTCGTCCCCCAGGTCGATGCCGAGCTCCTTGCCCTTCAGCTCGATGGAGGCGCGGCCCGCCATGTCGGACACCAGCATGCGCATGGTGTTGCCGACCCGCTCGGGGTCGATGTGCTGGTAGAGGTCCGGGTCGACCTTGATCGCGGAGGCGTGGAGCCCGGCCTTGTGGGCGAAGGCGGACACTCCTACGTACGGCTGGTGGGTGGAGGGCGTCAGGTTCACGACCTCGGCGATGGCGTGGGAGACGCGGGTCATGTCGGCGAGCGCACCCTCGGGCAGGACGGTCTTGCCGTACTTGAGCTCCAGCGCGGCGACGACGGGGAAGAGGTTCGCGTTGCCGACCCGTTCGCCGTATCCGTTCGCGGTGCACTGCACGTGGGTGGCGCCCGCGTCCACGGCCGCCAGGGTGTTGGCGACGGCGCAGCCGGTGTCGTCCTGGGCGTGGATGCCGATCCGGGCGCCGGTGTCGGCGAGGACGGTGGAGACGACGGCCTGGACCTGGGCGGGGAGCATGCCGCCGTTGGTGTCGCAGAGGATGACCACGTCGGCGCCCGCCTCCGAGGCGGTGCGCACGACCGCCTTGGCGTACTCGGGGTTCGCGCGGTAGCCGTCGAAGAAGTGCTCGCAGTCGACGAAGACGCGGCGGCCCTGCTCGCGGAGGTGGGCGACGGTGTCGCGGACCATCTCCAGGTTCTCGTCGAGTGTGGTGCGCAGGGCCAGTTCCACATGCCGGTCGTGCGACTTCGCCACGAGCGTGATGACCGGGGCGCCCGAGTCCAGGAGGGCCCGGACCTGTGGGTCCTCGGCCGCCCTGCCG
Organism: Streptomyces sp. NBC_01341; assembly: GCF_035946055.1. NCBI lineage: Bacteria > Bacillati > Actinomycetota > Actinomycetes > Kitasatosporales > Streptomycetaceae > Streptomyces > Streptomyces sp. NBC_01341. Next base: position 2,226,318 of record NZ_CP108364.1, read on the forward strand.
CCCGCCCTGCGGGTGGCCCCGAACGCGACGAGCCGGGCGTGCCGGAAGTCGATCTCCTGCTGGGCGCGGGCGAAGAACTCCGTGTCCCGCGGGTTGGCGCCGGGCCAGCCGCCCTCGATGAAGCCCACACCGAAGTCGTCCAGGTGTCGTGCGATGGTCAGCTTGTCGGCGACCGTCAGGTTGATGCCTTCACGCTGCGCACCGTCGCGCAGCGTGGTGTCGAAGACGTGGAACGTGTCATCGGGGGCCGTTGCCTTGGTGGTCATGCTGATCTGACTCCTGTCGGGTGGGCGGATCCGGACGAATCGGCTCCACTTGCCCCCATCATCTCGCGTGCCTCGCCCCGGCCGTGGTGTGGGCCGGAAAACGAAAAAACCCCTCGCGGGTGCGAGAGGTCTGCGCGCGGGTCTGGGGCACGATGTCCGTTCCGTACGTGGTGGTACGGGACGGTCACTGCGGACCGGCGCGCCTGCTGCCGATAATCATGGCGAACGAGGACACGCACGCAGTCTGGCACAGCGGAGCCCTGCCGTCCCGGCCCGTCTCAGGATGCGGGCGTGACGTCCGCCGCGGGCGGGGCACCGTCGGGAGGCGCAAGAGTCCCGTCCACGTAGCCGCGCATCTGGTGCAGGACCTGCTCCCGCCCGGTGCCGGGGATGCCGACCGTGACGTGCACGCTGAATCCGTCCATCAGCGCGCGCAGGCGCGTCGCGGCACTGCCGGGGTCCACGGCCCGGAACTCGCCTCGTGCGATGCCCTCGGACAGCAGCTCCACCAGGTCGCCGTGCCAGGCGTCCTCGATGGCCGCCTGCCGGGCGCGGGCGTCGTCGTCGGCGTCCTGCGAGCGGTTCCAGACCTCCAGCCAGAGCGCCCAGTGCGGGTCGCGGTGTCCCTCGGGGACGTACAGCGCGATGTAGGCGTCGAGCCGCGCGCGGGCGGTGCCCGGGCCGGTGAGCAGGGCCCGGCGCTCGGCGCCGAGCCGGGCCTCGCTCCACTCCAGGGTCCGGAGCAGCAGCTCGTCCTTGGTGCGGAAGTAGTAGAGGAGGTGGCCGCTGCTCATCCCGACCTCGCGGCCGAGCCCGGCCATCGTGAGCCCGTCGAGTCCCCGCTCGGCGACGGTGGCCATGACGGCGGCGAGCACGTCCTCCCTGGGCGGGGCGATGTTGCGACGGCGGGAAGCAGGGGTCACGGTTCAGATCCTGGGCTGTTGCTGGGTGACGCAGTGGATGCCCCCACCGCTCGCGAAGATCGTACGGGCGTCGACGGGGGTCACCTCACGTTCCGGGAACAGGTCGCGGAACGCTGCGGCGGCCTCCTCGTCCCTCGGGTCGTCGAAGGAGCAGAGGATCACCGCTCCGTTGCAGAGGTAGTGGTTGATGTAGGAGTAGTCGGCCCAGGCGCCGTCCTCGTCGCGCAACGCCGTGGGCGCGGCTATCTCGACCACGTCGAGGGCCCGGCCGCGCGCGTCGGTGGCGGCGCGCAGGATCGCGGTCGTCTCGCGGGTGATCTCGTGGTCCGGGTGGGAGGGATCGGGCTGGACGTGGGCGACGACGACCCCGGGGCGGGCGAAGGCGGCGACGATGTCGACGTGGCCGAGCGTGCCGTAGGTGCCGTAGTCGCCGGTCAGGCCGCGCGGCAGCCAGATCGCCTTCTCGGTGCCCAGCCGCGCGTGGATCTCGTCCTCGACCGCCTGCCGGGACCAGCCGGGGTTGCGCTCCTTCCCCAGCTGGACGGTCTCGGTGAGCAGCACCGTGCCCTCGCCGTCGACGTGGATCGCGCCGCCCTCGTTGACGAGCGGCGAACCGTGCACGGGCACGCCGGCCAGTTCCGCGACGCCGCGCGCGATGTGCCGGTCGTGCTCCCACCTGGCCCAGCCCTGGGCGCCCCAGCCGTTGAACGTCCAGTCCACCGCCGCCAGCCGGCTGCCGTCGGTGACGAAGGTCGGCCCGATGTCCCGCATCCAGGCGTCGTCGAGGGGACGGACGGTGGTCTCGATGTCCGGGCCCAGGAGCTCGCGCGCACCCTCCTCCTGCCCGGGTCCGACGACGACGGTGACGGGCTCGAAGCGGCGTACGGCACGGGCGACTGCGGCCCAGGCGGCGCGCGCCCCGTCGAGCCCGGCACCGGTGGCGAAGGTCGGGTTGGGGCCGGGCCAGGCCATCCAGGTGCGCTCGTGCGGCGCCCACTCGGGCGGCATGCGGTAGGTCATGGCGGGTCCTCAGAGGAAGTAGAGGCGGTTGAGGGAGACCGACTCGGCGGCGGGCGAGCGCAGCGGGTCCCCGTCGAGGGTGACGAGTCCGCTGTCACCGTCCACGTCGACCTTGCCGGTACGGGAGTTGAGGAGCAGGTCCGCGGGCCCGATGCCGCGGGTGCCTCGGACACCGACCCTGCGGCGCCGGGTGGGCATCAGGTCGGCGCCGAGCTGGGCGGCGGCCTGGGCGACGAAGGCGACGGAGAGATCGGCTGCCGTCGCCCCGTATGCCCCGAACTGCGGTCCCAGGATCAGGGGTTCGCAGGTGTCGGTGGCCGCGTTGGGGTCGCCCGTGACCCCGTACGCGGGGAAGCCGGACTTCAGGACCAGCTGGGGCTTCGCGCCGAAGAACTCGGGGCGCCACAGGACGATGTCGGCGAGCTTGCCCGGCTCGATGGAGCCGACCTCGTGCGCGATGCCGTGGGCGATGGCCGGGTTGACCGTGAGCTTGGCGATGTAGCGCAGCACCCGCGCGTTGTCGTCGCCGGGCCCGTCGCCCTCCATCGGGCCGAACTCGGCCTTCATCTTCGCGGCCATGGCGAAGGTGCGGCGCACCGTCTCTCCGGCCCGTCCCATGCCCTGCGCGTCGGAGGAGGTGATCCCGATGGCCCCCAGGTCGTGCAGCACGTCCTCGGCACCCATCGTCCCGGCCCTGATGCGGTCGCGGGCCATCGCCGCGTCGCCGGGGAGGTCGGTCTTGAGGTCGTGGACGGAGACGATCATCCCGTAGTGCTCGGCGACCGCGTCGCGGCCGAAGGGGAGCGTCGGGTTGGTCGACGATCCGATGACGTGGGGGACGCCCGCCATCTTCAGGACGTTGGGCACGTGGCCGCCGCCGCAGCCCTCGATGTGGAAGGCGTGGATCGTGCGGCCCTCCAGGACGGCGAGGGTGTCCTCCACGGACAGGCATTCGTTCAGCCCGTCGCTGTGCAGCGCGACCTGTACGTCGTGTTCCTCGGCGACCCGCAGCGCGGTGTCCAGGGCGCGGGTGTGGGCGCCCATGTCCTCGTGGACCTTGAACCCGCAGGCACCGCCCTCGGCCAGCGCCTCGACCAGCGGCGCCTCGTGGGACGAGGAACCGCGGCCGAGGAAGCCTATGTTGACCGGCCAGGCGTCGAACGCGTTGAAGGCGTGGCGCAGCGCCCAGGGGGAGTTGACGCCGACGCCCCAGACCGGGCCGAACTCCTGGCCGATGATCGTGGTGACCCCGGAGGCGAGCGAGGCCTCCATGATGCGCGGGGAGAGCAGGTGGACGTGCGGGTCCACGGCGCCCGCCGTCGCGATGAGGCCCTCGCCGGAGACGATGGTGGTCCCCGTGCCGACGACCACGTCGACACCGTCGAGGGTGTCCGGGTTGCCGGCCCGTCCGACCGCGGAGATGCGGCCTTCCCGGATGCCGACGGACACCTTCCTGACGCCCAGGACCGCGTCGATGACGAGGACGTTGCTGATGACGACGTCACAGGTCTCCCGTACGGCCGCGGCCTTGAGGTGCAGGCCGTCACGGGCGGTCTTCCCGAACCCGGCGAGGAACTCGTCCCCCGGCTTCTGGGAGTCCGACGCGACGCGCACGGTCAGCCCCGAGTCGCCGAGCGCGACCCTGTCCCCGGCGCGCGGTCCGTGCACGGAGGCGTACTCGTGCGGATCCATCACTTCTCCCCCTCCGCTCCGAGGTACCCGCAGGCCGCCGCCCTGCGCAGCGCCTCCTCCTTCGCGCCGGGCGCGTCCAGCGGTCCGTCCACGAGGCCGGCGAACCCGACGGCGACCCGGTCCCCGCCGATGGGCACGAGGCCCACGCGCACGGACTCCCCCGGACCGAACCGGACGGAGGAACCCGCCGGCACGCCCAGCCGCATCCCGTACGCCGTAGCCCGGTCGAAGCGGAGCCGGGGGTTGGCCTCGAAGAAGTGGAAGTGCGACGTCACGCTGACCGGCACGGTCGCTGTGTTGCGGACGGCCAGCCGCACGACGGGCTCGGGACCGGGGGCCGCGGGGCCGGGGACGAGCGCTCCGGGGGCTGCGTCGCCGAGCGTGCCGTCGCCGAGGGGCCGGGTGACGACGGCGAGCCGGGAACCGTCGTCGAATACGGCCTCCACCTGGACCTCGGTGACGATCTCGGCCACGCCGGGCAGCACATCGCCGGGCTCCAGCACGGTCCGGCCCGCCTCCACGGCCTCGGCCAGCCTGCGCCCGTCCCGGGCCGCCTCGCAGACGGTGTCGGCGATCAGGGCGGTCGCCTCGGGGACGTTGAGCCTGAGGCCACGGGCTCGCCGGGCCCTGGCCAGCTCGGCGGCACCGAAGAGCAGCAGCCGGTCGCGTTCGGTCGGGGTCAGTCGCACGTCACCGCACCTCCTGGTTGGAGCGTCACTCTAACCAGGTTTTGAGCAGCACTCAAAACTCGCGCCGGTCCGGATACGAGGAAGGCCGGAACCCGAACCGGTCCGGATACGCCGAAGGCCGCGCCCCCGTCGGGGCGCGGCCTTCGTACGGCGGGACTCGGGGATCAGCCGAGGCGGTGCATCCAGCCGTGGGTGTCCTCGGCGATGCCGCGCTGGATGTCCAGCAGGCGCTCACGCAGCTTCACCGTGACCTCGCCGGGCGTACCGTCACCCTGCGTCCACTCGCCGTCGGCGGACTTCACGGTCCCGACGGGGGTGATGACGGCGGCGGTGCCGCAGGCGAAGACCTCGGTGAGGGTGCCGTTCGCGGTGTCGTCGCGCCACTGGTCGATGGAGACGCGCCCCTCCTCGGAGGTGTAGCCGAGGTCCTCGGCGACGGTGAGGAGGGAGTCACGGGTGACGCCCGCGAGCAGCGAGCCGGTCAGGGAGGGGGTGACGATCCGCTTGCCGCCGTCCGCCTGCTCGTAGACGAAGTAGAGGTTCATGCCGCCCAGCTCCTCCACCCACTTGTGCTCGACGGCGTCGAGGTAGGCGACCTGGTCGCAGCCCTTCGCCGCGGCCTCGGCCTGCGCGAGGAGTGACGCGGCGTAGTTGCCGCCGGTCTTGGCGTCGCCCATGCCGCCGGGGACGGCGCGCACCCGGTCCTGGGAGAGCCAGATGGAGACCGGCTTCACCCCGCCGGGGAAGTAGGCGCCGGCGGGAGAGGCGATGACGAGGAAGAGGTACTCGTTGGCGGGCCGCACGCCCAGGCCGACCTCGGAAGCGATCATGAACGGGCGCAGGTAGAGGGATTCCTCGCCGCCGTGCCCGGGCACCCACGCCTGGTCCTGCTTGACCAGGGCGTCACAGGCCTCGATGAACGTCTCGACCGGCAGCTCGGGCATGGCGAGCCGGGCGGCGGAGCGCTGGAAACGCGCGGCGTTGGACTCCGGACGGAAGGTGGCGACCGAGCCGTCGGGCTGCCGGTAGGCCTTGAGTCCCTCGAAGATCTCCTGCGCGTAGTGCAGGGTCATGTTGGCCGGGTCCATCGAGAGCGGGCCGTACGGCACGAGCTGGGCGTCGTGCCAGCCGCGGCCCTCGGTCCAGCTGATCGTCACCATGTGATCGGTGAAGTAGCGGCCGAATCCGGGGCTGACCAGGATCGCCTCGCGCTCCGCGTCGGACAGCGGGTTCGAGGAGGGCTTGAGCTCGATCGTGGGCGTCGTCATGAGTGCGTGTCCTTCACCGGTCTTGTGTGTGATGGACCGCGCCCACGCCCGCCCTCCCGGCCACTGCCGGGCGGTTCGTAGGACGTCCGAGCTCCACCGCGAGCCGCGGTCCCGCGTTCGATTATCTCCCGGGGGCGGCTCTGCACGAAATGACGCGTTCGGTACAGGCTCGGTACGACGTGTGCGGCGACGCGAGAAACGCGGTCCAGGGGTCGATGGTGGCACCCGGAGACCGCGAGGTGAAGCCGCCGGGTGCGCTTGCGACCCGGCGGCTTCGAAGTGGAGTCGTCGGGTCAGCTCGCTACTCGTACCGCGAGCGCGTCGCCGATCTCGTCGGTGGTGCGGGCGTTCTGTCCGTCACGCTCCGCGAGGTCGGCGGAGACGGCCTCCTCGATGCGCACGGCCTCTGCCTCGTAACCGAGGTGGCGCAGCAGGAGGGCGACGGAGAGGACCGTGGCGGTCGGGTCGGCCTTGCCCTGGCCCGCGATGTCGGGCGCGGTGCCGTGGACCGGCTCGAACATGGACGGGAAGGCACCCGTCGGGTTGATGTTGCCGGAGGCGGCCAGGCCGATGCCGCCGGTCACGGCCGCGGCCAGGTCGGTGAGGATGTCACCGAAGAGGTTGTCGGTGACGATGACGTCGAAGCGCTCCGGCTGGGTGACGAAGAAGATCGTCGCGGCGTCGACGTGCAGGTAGTCGGTGGTGACCTCGGGGTACTCGGCCGCGACCTTGTCGAAGGTGTTCTTCCACAGGTGGCCGGCGTACACGAGGACGTTGTTCTTGTGAACCAGCGTCAGCTTCTTGCGCGGGCGGCCGGCGGCGCGGGCGAAGGCGTCGCGCACGACACGCTCGACGCCGTGGGCCGTGTTGACGCTGACCTCGGTGGCGATCTCGTGCTCCGTGCCGGTACGCAGCGAGCCGCCGTTGCCCGTGTACGGGCCCTCGGTGCCCTCGCGGACGACGACGAAGTCGATCTCCGGCCGGCCGGCCAGCGGCGTGGCGGTGTTCGGGAAGAGCTTCGACGGCCTCAGGTTGATGAAGTGGTCGAAGGCGAAGCGCAGCTTCAGCAGCAGCCCGCGCTCCAGCACGCCCGAGGGTACGGACGGGTCCCCGATGGCGCCGAGCAGGATGGCGTCGTGGCCCTTGAGGGACTCCAGCTCCGCGTCCGGGAGGGTCTCACCGGTGCGGTGCCAGCGCTGGGCGCCGAGGTCGTACTCCTTGGTCTCCAGCTTCACGTCCTGCGGGAGAACAGCGTTGAGGACCTTGAGGCCCTGGGTGACGACCTCCTGGCCGATACCGTCGCCGGGGATCACTGCGAGATCGATGCTGCGTGACATGGAGGCACCTTAGCGGTCCGTCCCACCCCATGACATCTGTTGTCCACGATACGGACGGCGAGCGTCGCTCGCGGCGGACATCACGGGGGCGGGAGCGCGTCGTGCTCAGTGACCGGTCGACCCGCCGTTGTCACGGCGGTCGAGGGCCCGCTGCAGGGCCGCGGCGGCGTTCTTGCGGTCCGAGTCGGCGGGACGGGAGGTGTGACGGACGCGGCGGACAGTGGTCTCGGCCATGGGGGATCGACTCCTTGAGATCGCGTGGATTTCGAGATCAGGACTTCACGACGGATATCGAGATCGGGATTTCGAGGCGCCGGAAGGGGCGGGGAGCGGATGCCGCAGGGATTGCCTGCTTCGGGGCACGCTCACGACCGCCCTCGCTGGATCAGCGATTCGTTCGGCTCCTACAACGCTAGGACACCCCGGGCCGTCTGTCTCTACAGATACTCGGACTTCCTACTATCTGAGACGGCGACACGAGCCGGGCGTGCTACGCGAGCCGCCCCCGACCCTCAGAGATCCACGGTGAGCTGAGCCTGGATGTGTGCGCGCAGGACACCGGCCATGTCCGTGCCCACGTCGCTGAGCAGCCACTGGACCTGGAGGCCGTCCATCAGCGCGATCAGCTGCCGGCCCGCGTCGGCGGGGACGATCCCCTCTCGCAGCGCCCCGTCCCGGCCCACTTGTTCGTAGGCGAGCCGGGCACCGGCGACGGAGTTCTCGTAGCGGCGCACGAAGTAGGTGTGCGCGGGGTGGTCGGCGGCCGTCGCCTCGGCCGAGACCACCGTGAACAGCTCGACGATCCCGCGCCGCTCGGCGTTCAGCGCGGCCAGCTCGGCGAACCGGCGCAGCCGGTCCACTCCCGTGGTGCCGCCGACCGAGAGCCACTCGTCGTCCACGTCGTCCCGGCGTTCGAGCACCGCGAGCAGCAGCGCCTCCTTGGTCGGGAAGTGGTGCAGCAGTCCGGTGTGCGAGATGCCGCACCGCGTGGCGATCACCCGCAGCGAGGCACCCCGGTAGCCGGCCTCACCGAACAGGGACATGGCCTGGTCGAGGATCTCCCGCCGCTTCGCGCGGCCCTTCGCGTAGCCCCGCGGCGCCTCGGCGGTCACTTGCCACTCTCCCGGTCCGCCGGCGTCGGTTCGGGCCGGCACTGCGTTGCATCGGATTTCCGTCCGGCCCCCTGAGATACTTACCAGGTGGTCGGGATTGACTCTATGGTGAACACGAACCGTGTCGCGAAAGGACCCCCCGTGTCCCCCTCCCTGCCCTATCTCGACCCCGCGCTCCCCGTGGCGGAGCGGGTCGCCGATCTCCTGGGGCGCATGACGCTGCCCGAGAAGGTCGGCCAGATGCTCCAGCTGAACGCCAAGGAAGGGGTGCGGCACTTCGTCGAGGACCTGCATGTGGGGTCGATCCTGCACACCTCGCCCGAGCGGGTCCTGGAGGCCGCGGAGCTGACCGACCGGTCCCGGCTGCGCATCCCCCTGCTGGTCGCGGAGGACTGCATCCACGGACACTCCTTCTGGGAGGGCGCCACGATCTATCCCACCCAGCTCGGCATGGCCGCCACCTGGGACGCCGATCTGGTGGAGCGGATCGCGCGGGCCACGGCGGTGGAGGTCGCGGCGACCGGCGTGCACTGGACGTTCTCACCGGTCCTCTGCATCACCCGGGATCTGCGCTGGGGCAGGGTCAGCGAGACGTTCGGCGAGGACCCCCACCTGATCGGGGAGCTGGCGTCGGCGATGGTGCGCGGGTACCAGGGTGACGGCCTGGCCGACCCGACCGCGATCCTGGCCTCGGCCAAGCACTTCGCGGGGTATTCCGAGACCCAGGGCGGCCGGGACGCCAGCGAGGCGGACATCTCGCGGCGCAAGCTGCGGTCCTGGTTCCTCCCGCCGTTCGAGCGGGTCGCCAAGGAGGGCTGCCGGACGTTCATGCTCGGCTATCAGTCCATGGACGGTGTGCCGATCACGGTGAACGACTGGCTGCTCAACGACGTGCTGCGCGAGGAGTGGGGCTACACCGGGACGCTCGTGACCGACTGGGACAACGTCGGCCGCATGGTGTGGGAGCAGAAGGTGTACGCCGACTACGCGCAGGCCGCCGCGGCGGCGGTCCGCGCGGGCAACGACATGGTGATGGCGACCGAGGGGTTCTTCGAGGGCGCCCTGGAAGCGGTCGGGAACGGCACGCTGAGCGAGGCCGACATCGACGCAGCCGTGCGTCGCGTCCTGACGCTCAAGTTCGAGCTCGGCCTGTTCGAGAACCCGCGCCGCCCCGACACCGCCCGCCAGCAGGAGATCATCGGCAGCACCGGGCACGCCGCACTGAACCTGGAAGCGGCCCGGCGCTCGCTGGTGCTGCTGACGAACGACGGCACGCTGCCGCTGGCCGGCGGTTCGACGGCGGGCGACGACGGGCGGGCCTCCGGGGCCCCCGGCCCCCGTACGGTCGCGGTCGTCGGGCCGAACGCGGACGACGCCCAGACCCAACTGGGCGACTGGGCGGGCTCGTCGGGCCAGGTGGACTGGCTCCCGGACGGCCAGCCGCGCGCCATGATCCGTACCGTTCTCGACGGTTTCCGCGAGCACGCTCCCGCCGACTGGACGGTCTCGTACGCGCGGGGCGCCAGGATCCTCGAAGTGGGTGCGGACCCGGAGGGGCAGTTCTTCCCCGACGGGCAGCCCCGCCCGGACGTGGTGATCCCCGCGCAGCCCTCCGAGGCTCTGATCGGTGAGGCCGTCGCGGCGGCAGAGGCCGCCGACTACGTCGTCGCCGTGGTGGGCGACCGCATCGAGCTGATCGGCGAGGGGCGTTCGACCGCGACACTCGAACTCATCGGCGACCAGGTCGCGTTGCTCGACGCGCTGGCCGCCACCGGGAAGCCTCTGGTCGTGGTGGTCATCAGCTCGAAGCCGCTGGTGCTGCCGCCGTCCGCGCTCGGTGCCGCCGCGATCGTGCACGCCTTCAACCCGGGCATGCAGGGCGGCCGTGCGGTGGCGGAGGTCCTGCTGGGGCTCGTCGAGCCCTCCGGACGGCTCCCGGTCTCCTTCGCCCGGCACGCCGGCCAGCAGCCGACGTACTACAACCAGATCCGCGGCCAGCACGGCAGCCGCTACGCCGACCTCACCCAGCGACCGGCCTTCGTGTTCGGCGAGGGCCTGAGCTACACGGACGTCGAGTACTCCGCTCTGGAGGTGCTGACGGCGAGCGTGGGCGAGAGCGACACCCTGCGGGCGCGTGTCACCGTCCACAACACGGGCGCGCGGCCCGCCCTGGAGACCGTGCAGGTCTACATCAGCGACACCGTGACCTCGGTGACCTGGGCCGAGAAGGAGCTCAAGACCTACCGGCAGGTGACGCTCGCCCCCGGCGAGGCGCGCGAGGTGCAGGTGGAGCTGCCGGTCGCCGAGTGCACCCTCGTGGACGCCGCCGGCCGGCGCGTCGTCGAACCGGGCGCCTTCGAGCTGCTGGTCGGCCCGTCCTCCCGCGACGACGCCCTCCTGCGGGCGGGCTTCACCGTCAAGGGCTGAAAGCCTGTCGGGGGCGGGCCTGACATGGAAACCGCCCCCCGGCCGGCGGGGGAACCGGTCGGGGGGCGGAGTTCTGTGCGGGGCGCCCGCGCGGGCGCCCCGGACCGTCAGCCCTGGTGGGGGTAGGTGTAGTCGGTCGGCGGGACCAGCGTCTCCTTGATGGCGCGGGTCAGCGTCCAGCGCTGCAGGTTCTGCGGTGCGCCCGCCTTGTCGTTGGTGCCCGAACCGCGGCCGCCGCCGAAGGGCTGCTGGCCGACGACCGCGCCCGTCGACTTGTCGTTGATGTAGAAGTTGCCCGCCGCGTAGCGGAGCTTGTCCATCGTGTACGCGGCCGCCGCGCGGTCGTTGGAGATGACCGCGCCGGTCAGCGCGTAGTCGGAGACCGACTCCATCTGCTCCAGCATGGCGTCGTACTTCTCGTCCTCGTACACGTGGACGGCGAGGATCGGGCCGAAGTACTCCGTGGTGAAGACCTCGTTGGCCGGGTCGTCGCACACGATGACGGTCGGGCGCACGAAGTAGCCGACGCTGTCGTCGTAGGTGCCACCCGCGACGATCGTGCAGGTCGGGTCGGCGGCCGCGCGGTCGATCGCGGCCTTGTTCTTCGCGAAGGAACGCGCGTCGATGACGGCGCCCATGAAGTTCGACAGGTCGGTGACGTCACCCATGGTGATGCCGTCGACCTCGGCCGCGAACTCCTCCTTGAAACCGGAGTTCCAGATGGAGGCCGGGACGTACGCACGGGACGAGGCGGAGCACTTCTGGCCCTGGTACTCGAACGAGCCGCGGGTCAGCGCGGTCTTCAGGACGGCGCGGTCGGCGCTCGGGTGCGCGACGACGAAGTCCTTGCCGCCGGTCTCGCCGACCAGTCGCGGGTAGGTGCGGTAGTTGGCGATGTTGTTGCCGACCGTCTTCCACAGGTGCTGGAAGGTGGGGGTCGAGCCGGTGAAGTGGACACCCGCCAGGTCACGGTGGTTCAGCGCGACCTCGGAGACGGCGAGGCCGTCACCGGTGACGAGGTTGATGACGCCCTTGGGCAGGCCGGCCTCCTCCAGGAGCTGCATCAGCAGCACGGCGGCGTGGGTCTGCGTCGGGGACGGCTTCCAGACCACCACGTTGCCCATGAGGGCGGGGGCGGTGGGCAGGTTGCCGGCGATGGCCGAGAAGTTGAACGGCGTGATCGCGTAGACGAAGCCCTCCAGCGGGCGGTGGTCCATGCGGTTCCACACGCCGGGGGAGTTCGCCGGGGGCTGCTCGGCGAGGATCTGGCGCGCGTAGTGCACGTTGAAGCGCCAGAAGTCGACGAGCTCGCAGGGGCAGTCGATCTCGGCCTGCTGGGCGGTCTTGCCCTGGCCGAGCATCGTGGAGGCGGCCAGCGTCTCGCGCCAGGGGCCGGAGAGCAGCTCGGCGGCGCGCAGGATGATCGCCGCGCGGTCGTCGAAGGACATGGCGCGCCAGGCCGGAGCGGCGGCGAGGGCCGCGTCGACGGCGTCCTGGGCGTCCTGCTCTGTGGCACCGGCGAAGGTGCCGATGACGGCCTTGTGATTGTGCGGCTGCACGACGTCGACGCGCTCGCCGCCGCCCATGCGCTTCTCACCGCCGATGGTCATCGGCAGGTCGATGGGGTTCTCGCTGAGCTCCTTGAGCTTCGCCTCCAGACGGGCGCGCTCCGCGGTGCCGGGGGCGTAGGAGTGGACCGGCTCGTTGACCGGCGCGGGGACCTGGGTGACAGCGTCCATGAGTGCCTTGTCTCCTTGGTTGAGGTGGGTGGTCGGCCGGGCGGTCAGCCCTGGTTCGGTTGGTCCGGCCCTCTGGCTCCGGTCGCCGGCTCAGCCCTTGGTGAGGACGGAGCGGCCGAAGAAGAGCAGGTTGGCCGGCTTCTCCGCGAGGCGGCGCATGAAGTATCCGTACCAGTCGGTGCCGTACGCCGTGTAGACGCGCATCCGGTGGCCCTCGGCCGCGAGCCGGACATGCTCGTCGCTGCGGATGCCGTACAGCATCTGGAACTCGTACTCGTCCAGTTTGCGCCCGGCCTGGCGTGCGAGCTCCTGGCCGATGGCGATGAGACGGGGATCGTGCGAGCCGATCATCGGGTAGCCCTCGCCCAGCATCAGTGTCTTCAGGATGCGGACGTACGCCTTGTCGATCTCAGGCTTGTTCTGGTAGGCGACGGAGCCGGGCTCCTTGTAGGCGCCCTTCACCAGGCGGACCCGGCTGCCCTCGGCCGCCAGGCGGCGCGCGTCGGCCTCCGTGCGGAACAGGTACGACTGGATCACACAGCCGGTCTGCGGGAAGTCCTTCCGCAGCTCCGTGTGGATGGCGAACATCGAGTCGAGAGTGGTGTGGTCCTCGGCGTCCAGCGTGACCGTGGTGCCGATCGCCGCGGCGGCCTCGACGACGGGGCGGACGTTGGCGAGGGCCAGCTCGTGGCCGCCGTCCAGCGACTGGCCGAACATCGACAGCTTGACGGACATCTCGGCCCGGACGCCGAGCCCGAGCGTCTCCAGGCGGCCGATCAGCTCCAGGTAGGCGTCACGCGCCGCTGCGGCCTGCTCCGGGGTGGTGATGTCCTCACCCACGACGTCGAGGGTGACCTCGAGGCCCTTGCCCGCGGCGTCCTGGACGACCGTGACGACCTGGTCGACGGTCTCGCCCGCGATGAACCGGTCGACGACCTGCTTGGTGCCGGGCGCGGCCGAGATGAAACGGCGCATGGCGTCGCTGCGGGACGCGGCGAGAATCACGGGACCCAGCACGGGGCACCTCCACGGAGTACGAAAGAGGCCGAACCGGCGACGATGTGTACGGACCGGGACGGCACGGAGAACCAAGGTGAAATCTAGGGACCGCCGCGGGCCCCTGCCATCGACACCTGTCACGCATCCGTGTACTGGATCTCAGACATATGTCTGAAGAGGTGCGAGAATGGCCGGGTGAAGGGCGATTACCAGGAGCTGGTCGACGAGATCTCCGCGCTGCTCGGCGCACCGGCGACCCTGGAGAACCGTGACTTCGGCCTGGTCGCCTTCGGCGCCCACGACAGCGACGACGACACGGCGATGGACCCCGTCCGGACGCGCTCGATCCTGACGCGTCGGTCCACCCCCGCGGTCCGCGCCTGGTTCGAGGGCTTCGGCATCACCCGGGCGACGGGCCCGGTCCGCATTCCGGCCGCCCCCGAGGCCGGGGTCTTCCGGGACCGGATCTGCCTGCCGGTACGCCATCGGGGTGTCGTCCTGGGCTATGTCTGGCTGCTCGACGCCGATCCGGGGCCGGCCGACGGGCAGCTCGCGGCGGCGATGGACGTCGCGGCCCGGATCGGCGCCCTGCTCGCCGACGAGGAGCGGGCGGGCTCGGACCTGTCACGGGAGTTCGGCGCGGTGCTCGTCGCCGGGCACGGCTGGCAGCGCGACATGGCGGTGGCGGCGCTGCGCGACGCGCTGGGGACCGACGCGGCCGGTCTGCACACGGTCGTGTGCGTGACACCGTGGCCCGGCGACACGCCCTCCGTCCGTACGGTGCCGTCGGCCGCGGCCCTCGCCACGGTGCCCGGAGCCGGCGCCCAGGCACTCGCGGCGCTGGTGCGGCTGCGTTCCGCCGACGCACTCGACCCGGCGGCGAAGGCCGCGGACCGGCTGCGCGCCGCCGCGGGGCCGACTGCGACCGGCGGCCTGGCGGCCGCGCGCCGTGGTCTTGCGGAGCTGGCCGACTCCTGGCGCGAGGCACTCTCCGCGGCCCGGGCGGCAGCGGCCGAGTCCCGCTACGGTCCGGTCGCCGACTGGTCCGCCATCGGCCCGTACCGCCTCCTGGCCTCTCTCCCCCGCACCGAGGACACCGGGGCGGACCACACCGTCCGCACCCTGCTGACCCCACCCCACGCCGAACTGGCCCGCACCGCCGAGGTGTTCCTCGACCTCGCGGGCCAGGCGAGCCGGACCGCCACCGCACTGGGCATCCACCGCCAGACGCTCTACTACCGCCTCGCCCGGGTCCAGCAGCTCACCGGCCTGGACCTCAACGACGGCGAGGACCGGCTGCTGCTGCACATGGCGCTGAAACAGGCCCGGCTGTGAGCACGCGGGCGCAGTCCTCCGAGTACCTGATCGCGCTCTTCGCCGGGCGCGTGGACGGCTGAGCCACGGTACGACCGCGCCCGGTGGACAGATCTCGCTCTGTCCACCGGGCGCGGTCGTCGTGCGGTGTCCGGTCAGTCGGTGAGGTTCACCGAGCGGGCCGAGGTCGCGCCGATCTCCTCGGCGATCTCGGTCAGGACCCCCTGCGGGATGGTGTCGTCGACGGTGAGGACGACCAGCGCCTCGCCGCCCGCGTCCTGGCGCGAGACCTGCATGCCGGCGATGTTGAGCCCGGCCTCACCGAGGATCTTGCCGACCGCGCCGACGACGCCGGGACGGTCCTCGTAGCGCAGGACGACCATGTGGTCGGCGAGCGCCAGGTCGACGTCGTGCTCGCCGATCGCGACGATCTTCTGGAGGTGCTTGGGGCCGGCCAGCGTGCCGGAGACCGCGACCTCCTCGCCGCTCGACAGCGTGCCGCGGACCGTGACCACGTTGCGGTGGTCGGGCGACTCGGAGCTGGTGGTGAGGCGGACCTCGACACCGCGCTCCTGCGCGAACAGCGGGGCGTTGACGTAGCTGACGGTCTCGTCGACGACGTCCTCGAAGACGCCCTTGAGCGCGGAGAGTTCGAGCACCTTCACGTCGTGCTGGGTGATCTCGCCGTAGACCTCGACGTCGAGACGGGCGGCGACCTCACCCGCGAGGGCGGTGAAGATCCGGCCGAGCTTCTCGGCGAGCGGCAGTCCGGGACGCACGTCCTCGGCGATGACGCCGCCCTGGACGTTGACCGCGTCGGGGACGAGTTCACCGGCGAGCGCCAGACGGACGGACTTCGCGACGGCGATGCCTGCCTTCTCCTGCGCCTCGTCGGTGGAGGCACCGAGGTGCGGCGTGCAGACGACCTGGTCGAACTGGAACAGCGGGGAGTCCGTGCAGGGCTCCTTGGTGTACACGTCCAGACCGGCGCCGGCGACGCGGCCCTCCTTGAGGGCGGAGGCGAGCGCCTCCTCGTCGACGATGCCGCCGCGGGCGGCGTTGACGATGCGCACCGAGGGCTTCACCTTGTGCAGCGCCTCGTCGCCGATGAGGCCGAGCGTCTCGGGGGTCTTGGGCAGGTGCACCGTGATGAAGTCGGAGACCTCGAGCAGCTCGTCCAGCGTGAGGAGCTTGACGCCCATCTGCGCGGCGCGCGCGGGCTGCACGTAGGGGTCGTAGGCGACGATCTTCATGCCGAAGGCGGACATGCGCTGCGCGACGAGCACGCCGATGCGGCCGAGGCCGACGACACCGAGCGTCTTCTCGCTGAGTTCCACACCCGTGTACTTGGAGCGCTTCCACTCGCCGTTCTTCAGCGCGGTGTTGGCCTGCGGGATGTTGCGCGCGGTCGCGACGAGCAGGCCGCAGGCCAGCTCGGCGGCGGTGACGATGTTGGAGGTCGGGGCGTTGACGACCATCACTCCGGCCTTGGTGGCCGAGGAGACGTCGACGTTGTCCAGACCCACACCCGCGCGGGCGACGACCCTGAGCTGCTTCGCGGCGGCGATGGCCTCGGCGTCGACCTTGGTGGCGGAGCGCACCAGGATCGCGTCGACGTCGGCGATAGCGGGGAGGAGTTCGGCGCGGTCCGCACCGTTGCAGTGCCGGATCTCGAAATCCGGACCCAGTGCGTCGACCGTGGCGGGCGACAGCTCTTCGGCGATGAGTACGACAGGTTTCGAGCTCACGTGTGTCCTCACAAGTCCAGTGCGGACGGCCGTCCCGACGGCCGCAGGCGGTGGAGGGGCTAGCCGCGTGGAAGACGCACGACACTGTGGGCCCTGACGCGTGTATGGGTTGAGGGGAAGTGTAGTCATGCGACCGGGCGTCGGCAGCGCCCTGATGGAAGGATCACCCGCACGGGGTTGGACGGTCTGTACAGACGTGCGGTGCCGTTCCGGCCAACCGCCCCTCCCCGCAGTGACACGGGGTGAGGTGGGCCGTGCGCGGCCGGGGGCGGACCCTCGCGGGCCCGCCCCCGGCCGGGAACTCAGGCTTCCTCGTTGTCGACCCAGCTCATGAGCTTGCGCAGCTCCTTGCCGGTGGTCTCCAGCAGGTGGTCGCTGTCGGCCTTCTTGTACTCGTTGTACTTGGGCAGGCCGTTGTGGTATTCGGCCATCCAGTTCTTGGCGAAGGTGCCGTCCTGGATCTCGCCGAGGACCTTCTTCATCTCGGCCTTGGTGGCGTCCGTGATGATGCGCGGGCCGGTGATGTAGTCGCCCCACTCGGCGGTCTCCGAGATGGACCAGCGCATCTTCTCCAGGCCGCCCTCGTACATGAGGTCCACGATGAGCTTCAGCTCGTGGAGGCACTCGAAGTACGCGATCTCCGGCTGGTAGCCGGCCTCGGTCAGGGTCTCGAAACCGGCCTTGACCAGAGCGGCGGTGCCACCGCAGAGGACGGCCTGCTCACCGAACAGGTCGGTCTCGGTCTCCTCGGTGAAGGTCGTCTTGATGACGCCGGCGCGGGTGCCGCCGATCCCCTTCGCGTAGCTGAGGGCGAGCTCCAGGCCCTTGCCCGAGGCGTCCTGCTCGACGGCCACGATGCACGGGACGCCGCGGCCTTCCTCGTACTGACGGCGGACCAGGTGGCCGGGGCCCTTCGGGGCGACCATGCAGACGTCGACGTTGGCCGGCGGCTTGATGAAGTCGAAGCGGATGTTCAGGCCGTGGCCGAAGAACAGTGCGTCGCCGTCGTTGAGGTTGTCCTTGACGGACTCCTCGTAGACCTGGGCCTGGATCGGGTCCGGGACGAGGATCATGATGACGTCGGCCTCGGCCGCGGCCTCGGCCGGCGTGACCACGCGCAGGCCCTGCTCCTCGGCCTTGGCCTTGGACTTCGAACCCTCGTGCAGACCGACTCGGACGTCGACACCCGAGTCACGCAGCGACAGCGCGTGGGCGTGGCCCTGGCTGCCGTATCCGAGGACCGCGACCTTGCGGCCCTGGATGATGGACAGGTCGGCATCGTCGTCGTAGAACAGCTCGGCCACTGGGTCTTCTCCTTGGTGTGCAGGTGTTGCGTCCCACCGTACGGCGGGTGCGTGGGATACGTTGCCGGGTCTCGCCATGCGAGCGGCGAGGTGACCCGTGAAGGGTTACGCCGTGCGGTCGAGTGCGCGCAGAGAACGGTCGGTGATCGAGCGCGCGCCGCGCCCTATGGCGATGGTGCCGGACTGGACGAGCTCCTTGATGCCGAACTGCTCCAGCATCTTGAGCATGGCCTCCAGCTTGTCGGAGCCCCCTGTCGCCTCGATCGTGACGGCCTCGGGCGAGACGTCGACGGTCTTGGCTCGGAACAGCTGGACGATCTCGACGATCTGGGAGCGGGTCTCGTTGTCGGCGCGGACCTTCACCAGGACGAGCTCGCGCTGGATCGCCGCGGCGGGCTCGAGTTCGACGATCTTCAGCACGTTGACCAGCTTGTTGAGCTGCTTGGTCACCTGTTCCAGGGGCAGGCCCTCGACGTTCACGACGATGGTGATGCGTGAGATGTCGGGGTGTTCGGTGGTACCGACCGCGAGCGAGTCGATGTTGAAGCCGCGCCGGGAGAACAGGGCCGTGATCCGGGCGAGGACACCGGGCTTGTTCTCGACCAGGACGGAGAGCGTGTGCTTGGTGGACATGGAGTCGGTCCCTCTCTGTCTCTCAGTCGTCTTCGTTGTCGCCGAAGTCGGGACGGACACCACGCGCCGCCATGACCTCGTCGTTGGAGGTTCCGGCGGCGACCATCGGCCACACCATCGCGTCCTCGTGGACGATGAAGTCGATGACGACCGGGCGGTCGTTGACCGCGTTGGCCTCGGCGATGACCTTGTCCAGGTCTGCCGGGTCCTCGCAGCGGATCGCGTAGCAGCCCATGGCCTCGGACAGCTTGACGAAGTCCGGCACTCGGGTGCCCTTGGCGGGGACGCCGTCCGTGTCCGCGCCGGTGTGCAGCACGGTGTTGGAGTAGCGCTGGTTGTAGAACAGGGTCTGCCACTGGCGGACCATCCCGAGCGCGCCGTTGTTGATGATGGCGACCTTGATCGGGATGTTGTTGAGCGCGCAGGTGGTGAGTTCCTGGTTGGTCATCTGGAAGCAGCCGTCGCCGTCGATCGCCCAGACGGCGCGCTCCGGCATGCCGGCCTTGGCGCCCATCGCCGCCGGGACGGCGTAGCCCATGGTCCCGGCGCCGCCCGAGTTGAGCCAGGTGGCGGGCTGCTCGTACTGGATGAAGTGCGAGGCCCACATCTGGTGCTGGCCGACGCCCGCGGCGAAGATCGTCCCGTCGGGGGCGAGTTCGCCGATGCGCTGGATGACCTGCTGCGGCGAGAGGCTGCCGTCGTCGGGCAGGTCGTAACCGACGGGATAGGTGTCGCGCCAGCGGTTGAGGTCCTTCCACCACGCCGCGTACCGCTCCTGGGCGGAGACGCCTGGCGTACCGGTGGTGTGCTCCGCCTGGACCGCCTGGACGAGGTCGGCGATGACCTCCCGGGCGTCGCCGACGATCGGGACGTCGGCGGCGCGGTTCTTGCCGATCTCGGCCGGGTCGATGTCCGCGTGGACGATCTTGGCGTAGGGGGCGAAGCTGTCCAGCTTGCCGGTGACGCGGTCGTCGAACCTGGCCCCGAGCGCGACGATCAGGTCGGCCTTCTGCAGCGCGGTGACGGCGGTGACCGAACCGTGCATGCCGGGCATTCCCACGTGCAGCGGGTGGCTGTCGGGGAAGGAGCCGAGCGCCATCAGAGTGGTGGTGACGGGCGCTCCGGTGAGCTCCGCCAGAACCTTCAGCTCCGCGGTGGCGCCGGCCTTCATGACGCCGCCGCCGACGTACAGCACCGGGCGCTGGGCCTGCGTGATCAGCCTGGCGGCCTCGCGGATCTGCTTGGCGTGCGGCTTGGTGACCGGGCGGTAGCCGGGCAGGTCCATCGTCGGCGGCCAGCTGAAGGTCGTCTTCGCCTGGAGGGCGTCCTTCGCGATGTCGACGAGGACCGGGCCCGGGCGGCCGGTCGACGCGATGTGGAAGGCCTCGGCGATGGTGTGCGCGATGTCCTCGGCGCGGGTGACCAGGAAGTTGTGCTTCGTGATCGGCATGGTGATGCCGCAGATGTCGGCTTCCTGGAACGCGTCCGTGCCGATGGCGGCGGAGGCCACCTGGCCGGTGATCGCGACCATCGGCACGGAGTCCATCGCGGCGTCGGCGATCGGGGTGACCAGGTTCGTGGCGCCGGGGCCCGAGGTGACCATGCAGACCCCGACCTTGCCGGTGGCCTGCGCGTATCCGGTGGCCGCGTGGCCCGCGCCCTGCTCGTGGCGGACCAGGATGTGCCGGACGCGGGTGGAGTCCATCAGCGGGTCGTACGCCGGGAGGATGCAGCCGCCGGGGAGCCCGAACACGGTGTCGGCCCCGACCTCCTCGAGAGAACGGATGAGGGACTGCGCGCCCGTGAGGTGCTCAACGGAGGCGGAGGACGGTCCGCCGTTACGGGCCCGCGGCTGCGGGTGCTGGGCCCCGGTGGCCTGCTCGGTCATCGGCATCTCTTCTCGAAGCTGAGGGTTTATGCGGTGTTTTTGTGGGGTTTTGAGAGGTCCCGGTGCAACAAAAAACCCCCCGTGCCGTGAGGCAAGCGAGGGGAGCGCGCCGGTGCGGTCCGCAGGGTTTCCATGAGTGACCCGGCTTCAGCCGACGCGCTTTCCAAGTACGAGAATTCGGGTGCGCATGGCATTGACCCTCTCTCCGGCACGCATTCGGTGTCAAGTGGGTGGGACGGGCGTCTCATTATGTGAGCGGGTCTGGAGCGGAATCGAGCCGCCCGCGAGCACCGGCCGAGCGGCCGGCCCGGGGCCGGGGACGGGGTACTTCCCGCGGATCAGCGTCCGCCGCAGGCGGTATTCGTCCAGTGGTCCGGCGAAGGCCATGCCCTGGCCGTGCGTGCACCCCATGGCGCGCAGCGCCCGCACCTGCTCGGGCACGTCCACCCCGTCGGCCACGGACTGCATGCCGAGGTCGCAGGCGATGCGCAGGAGCCCACTGGTGATCTTGTGGAGCCTCGCCGACTCGGCCACCCCCTCCACCAGGCAGCGGTCCAGCTTCAGTACGTCGACCGGAAGGCGCCGCAGGGCGTTGACGGCGGCGTACCCGCTGCCGAAGCCGTCGAGCGCGATCCGTACGCCGAGGCGGCGCAGGGACACCAGTCGCTGCTCCAGCTCGTCGAAGGAGATCCGGGGGTCGCTGTCGGCCACCTCGATCATCAGGGCGCCGGAGGGGAGCCCGTGCCGTGTCAGGAGCGCCTCGACCGACCCCGGAGGCAAGGTCCGGTCCAGCAGCCTGGCGGCCGGGACCCGCACGCAGACGGAGACGGCGTGCCCGGCACCGGCCCGGTCGGCGGCCTGCTCGACGGCCTCCTCCAGGAGCCAGGTGCTGAGCTCGGCGGCGCGCTCGCCGTCCTCGGGCACCCTGAGGAACTCCGCGGGGGTGAAGAGGATGCCCTGGGAGGACCGCCACCGCGCCTGGGCGGCGACCGCCGCGACCGTCCCCGTGGCCAGGTGGACGACCGGCTGGTGCAGCAGGGCGAACTCGCCGTCGCGCAGGGCGGTGCGCGTGCGCGCGGCCAGCTCCGACCGGCGCACGACGTCGGCCTGCATCTGCGGGGCGTACAGCTCGACCCGGTCCTTGCCGCCCGCCTTCGCCCGGTACATGGCGAGGTCGGCGTTGCGCATGAGGTCCTTGGGCGTGATGGAGGGCTCGGCGAAGGCGACTCCGATGGAGGCGGCGACCCTGACGTCCCCGGTACCGATCCGGTACGGCTGGGAGAGCCGCAGGCGCAGACGCTCGGCGATCTCGTGGACCTGGCACTCCCTGGCGGCCTGGTCGCGGGTGCCGTCACCGACGATGAGGGCGGCGAACTCGTCGCCGCCCAGACGCGCCGCCGTGTCGGAGGTGCGTACGGACTCCTGGAGCCGGCGGGCCGCCTGGACCAGCAGTTCGTCGCCCGCCTGGTGGCCGATGGAGTCGTTGACGGCCTTGAAGCCGTCGAGGTCGATGAAGAGCACCGCCGTGCCGGGATCGCCGGCTCTCCGGCCCCCGAGCGCCCGGCCGACCCGGGCGGTGAAGAGGGACCGGTTGGGCAGATCGGTGAGAGGGTCGTGCTCGGCGTTGTGCTGCAACTGCGCCTGCAGCCTGACCCGCTCGGTGACGTCCCGGCTGTTGAGCAGCAGGCCGCCCTCATGCCGGTTGACGGTCGACTCGACGTGCAGCCAGTCCCCCGTGCCCGACCGGAAGCGGCACTCGATACGGGTGGTGCGCGCGTCGCGCGACGGGGCGGCGAGGAAGCGCCGCAGCTCGTGGACCACTCCCCCGAGGTCGTCGGGGTGGATGATCGACGCCAGTTCCGCGCCGACGAGGTCCTCGGCGTCGCGCCGGTACACCCCGGCCGCGGCGGGGCTGACGTAGCGCAGCACACCGCTCGGCTCGGCGATCATGATGACGTCGCTGGAGCCCTGCACCAGGGAACGGAAGTAGTTCTCCTTCTGGGCCAGTTCATGGGTGAGGGCGATGTTGTCGAGGAGCATGATGGCCTGTCGCAGCACCAGGGCGAGCACCACGGTGCAGCCGGTGAGGACCACGACACGGTCGACCCGGCGCCCCTCGACCACGTTGTACAGGATGCCGAGGGTGCACACCGCCGCGGCGAGGTACGGCGTGAGCGCGGCCAGCGAACCGGCGATGGGACGGCTCACGGCCCGCGGCTCCGGGACGGGGTCGACAGCGTTGTCCTCGTCGTGGCGACGGGCCCCCCAGGGCGCGTAGGCGAGGAGCAGGGATCCGGCGAACCACCCGGCGTCCAGGAGCTGTCCGGAGTGGTACGCCGAGCGCAGCAGCGGGGCCGTGAACAGTGCGTCGCACACCACGGTCAGTGCGAGGCCCGCGATGGCCGTGTTCACCGCGGAGCGGTTCACGTTGACCCGCCGGAAGTGCAGCGCGAGGACCATGGACACCAGCACGATGTCGAGCAGGGGATAGGCGAGCGAGAGTGCCGCCCTCGCGACGCTCTCACCCGCCGCGTTGACGGCGTGGGCGGTGTGGGCGAGCGCGAGGCTCCAGGAGAGCGTCAGGAGGGACCCCCCGATCAGCCAGGCGTCCAGCACCAGACAGACCCAGCCCGCCCTGGTGACCGGCCGCTTGGCGAGGACGAGAAGGCCGACGATGGCGGGCGGCGCGAAGCAGAGGAAGAAGAGATCGGCGAGCGAGGGGGACGGCACCGGGCGCCCCAGCACCACCTCGTACCACCCCCAGACCGCGTTCCCGCCGGCGGCCATCGCGGAGGAGAGGGAGAAGAGGAGCCAGGCCGGCCGGAATCGGATGTCACCGGCGCGGGCGTAGAGGAAACACGAGACGGCTGCGACAAGCGCCGCGACACTGAGCCCGAAGTCGCCCATGACGAGGGCGAGTCGGGGCGATCCCCAGCCTACGGCGGCTCCCACTCCGTACCCGGCGCAGAGGGCGGCGAGGGCGAGCTGGGCGCGCAGCCCTGTGGTGCGGTCGGCGGCGGGCTGCCGGGAGAGCAGGGCACCGAGGGCGCTCACCGGGGAACTCCGCGCGCGGGCCCGGGCACCCTCGGTGCCGGCCGTTCTCGTCGGCCCCGCAGCGTCGGATCGTCTCTCCACTGGCCGCACATCGCCCGTCGCCCCCTCGCGTTCGGCTCACCCCCGGCGCCGTCCCTTCCACGGCGCAGCCCTGTTGTGGACGATACACCAGAGTCGTCACTCAGGGACATAGCTTCTCTACTCTCCGTGACCACCTGGGGTGTTGTGGGAACCCGGTGCGGTCGGGCCCCGTCCGTCGCCCGGTCAGCCGGTCGTTCGCACGACGTTGGCGACCGGCTCCCCGGCCGCGTACCGGGTGAGCTGTCCGGCCAGCAGTCGCTTCGCGCGGGGCAGGAACGCGGAGGTGCTGCCGCCCACATGAGGAGTGAGCAACGTGTGGGGAGCATGCCAGAGGGGGTGGCCGGCGGGCAGGGGTTCGGGGTCGGTGACGTCGAGTGCGGCACGCAGGCGCCCGGACTCGAGTTCGGACAGCAGGGCGGCGGTGTCGACGACTCCGCCCCTGGCGACGTTCACGAGCAGCGCGCCGTCACGCATCGAGGCGAGGAACTCGCGTCCCACCAGCCCTTGTGTGGAAGGGTTCAGCGGGGTGGACAGAATCACGACATCGGCCTCGGGCAGCAGCGCGGGAAGGTCCTCGATCGCGTGTACGGGGCCGCGCCCGGTGGTCCGTGCGGAGCGTGCGACGCGCACCACCCGCGCACACTCGAAGGGTTCGAGCCGGTCCTCGATGGCCGCGCCGATCGATCCGTAACCCACCACGAGTACGGACTTGTCGGCGAGCGCCGGGTAGAAGCCCGACCTCCACTCCTCCCCGTCCTGGCCGCGCACGAAGCCGGGGAGTCCGCGGAGCGAGGCGAGGACCAGGGCAAGGGCCAGCTCGGCGGTCGACGCCTCGTGCACGCCCTTGGCGTTGCACAGCCGCACCCCGGAGGGCAGCAGCCCGAGCCCGGGCTCGACGTGGTCGATGCCCGCCGAGAGGGTCTGGACGACCCTGACCCGGCCCATCGACCCGAGCGGGCGGACCGCGACCTCCGGGCCCTTCATGTAGGGGACGACGTAGAAGGCGCAGTCGGAGGGGTCCGCCGGATAGTCCGGACCGCCGTCCCAGAAGCGGTAGTCGAGGCCCTCGGGGAGTCCGTCGATCTCAGGGGCGGCGAAGGGCAGCCATACGTCGTTGGCGGTTGCGGAAGTCATGATCAGGAGGCTATGCGAAGGCGTCGTCACGGCAGAGGTTACTTTGGGGTGCTGGTGGTTCCATGATCGCGCAGCCCGGGGCCTTTCGATTGGATCAGGCTGGATCAGGAGCCGGGGCACGCGAGCCCAGCATGATCCGAACGAGAAGCCCTAGGGAGGGTTCGGGGAGTTGGAGCGCAGGACTATCGGTGCGGCAGCCTTGTCCGTGGGCGCGGTCGGGCTGGGCTGTATGCCGATGAGCTGGGCCTACAGCACGTCGCAGCAGCGTGGTGACCGTTCGGTGCGGACGGTGCTCGCGGCACTGGACGCGGGCGTCCAACTGTTCGACACCGCCGACATGTACGGCCCCTTCACCAACGAACTGCTGCTCGGGAGGGCGCTCAAGGGCCGCAGGTCCGAGGCGTTCCTCTCCACCAAGTGCGGGCTGCTCGTGGGGGACCAGCACGTCGTGGCCAACGGCCGTCCGGGGTACGTGCGCCGGGCCTGCGACGCCTCGCTCCGGCGGCTGCAGACCGACGTGATCGATCTCTACCAGCTGCACAGGGCGGATCCCGAGGTGCCGGTGGAGGAGACCTGGGGTGCGATGGCGGATCTGGTCACCGCGGGCAAGGTGCGGTCGCTCGGACTGTGCGCCGTGGGGGCCAGGGCCGGCCGGAGGCCCGGTGCGCGGATGCACGACGGAACGATCCGGCAGCTGGAGCGCGTACAGCAGGTCTTTCCCGTCAGCGCCGTCCAGGCCGAGGTCTCGGTCTGGTCGCCGCAGGCGCTGGACGACCTGCTGCCGTGGTGTGCGGCGCGGGGCGTGGGCGTGCTGGCCGCGATGCCGCTGGGCAGCGGTTATCTGACGGGAACGCTCAAGCCGGGCCACGGCTTCGAGCCGGACGACCCGCGAGCCAGGCACCCCCGGTTCACCTCGGAGATGATGGCGGCAAACCAGCCCGTCGTGGTGGGGCTGCGCCGGATCGCGGAAAGGCACGGCGCCACCCCCGCGCAGGTGGCGCTGGCCTGGGTCCTGCGGCAGGGTCGCCACGTGGTGCCCGTGCCGGGAGCGAAGCGTGAGGAGTGGGTGGTGGAGAACGCGGCGGCGGCCGAACTGACGCTCACGGACGGGGACCTCCAGGAGATCGCCGGGCTGCCGCGGGCACGCGGGTCGTGGGACTGAGTCGTGGGACCGGTCCGGGGCGGGACAATCGGCGGAGACCGGGAACCTCCCCGTGCGGAGCGGTGTAAGAACAGTGGTCGTGCGACCGTCGAAAGGATCGGTGCTGTGCTGAGTCCCGTGCTGCGCAAGGGGGTGGTGGCCGTGCTCGCCCCGGCGTCCATCCTGCTGTCCGCCTGCTCGTCCGCCGACGGCCCGGCGGCCGGTGCGGGCGCCCCCTCCTCGTCCGCGACGGGCACCGCGACCGCTCCCCCGGCCACGAAGAGCCCCTCACCCGCCCTGCCGCCCGCCAAGGGCTCGGTCGAGGTGGTGAAGACGTTCACCACCGGCCTCGCGTCCCCCTGGGGCCTGGCCACGCTGCCGGGCGGAGACCTTCTGGTGGCTTCGCGCGACGACGCCACGATCACGCGGATCGACGGGGACAGCGGCAGAAAGACCCTGCTGGGTTCGGTGCCGGGGGTCGCCCCGTCGGGTGAGGGAGGACTCCTCGGCCTCGCCGTCGCCCCCACCTTCGGCGCGGACCACCTGATCTACGCCTACTTCACCACCGAGTCGGACAACCGCATCGCCCGCATGCAGTACGACGAGAGGAAACCTCCGGGCCGGCAGCTGGGAGCGCCGGACACCATCCTGCGGGGCATCCCGAAGGGCTCCATCCACAACGGCGGACGGATCGCGTTCGGCCCGGACCGCATGCTGTACGCGGGCACGGGCGAGACGGGCGACACGGGTCTCGCCCAGGACAAGGCCTCGCTCGCCGGGAAGATCCTGCGGATGACCCCGGACGGCGAGCCGGTGCACGGCAACCCCGAGGGCGATTCGGTGGTGTATTCGTACGGCCACCGCAATGTGCAGGGGCTCGCCTGGGACAGCAGGAAGCAGCTCTGGGCTGCGGAATTCGGCCAGAACACCTGGGACGAGCTGAATCGGATCGAGCCGGGCAGGAACTACGGCTGGCCGGAGGTGGAGGGCAGGAAGGGAGAGGCGGGGTTCGTGGACCCGGTGGCCCAGTGGAAGACGTCCGAGGCTTCCCCGAGCGGCATCGCCTATGCCGAGGGGTCGATCTGGATGGCGGGGCTGCGCGGCGAGCGGCTCTGGCGGATCCCCCTGTCCGGCAAGCCCGACGAGGAGCCGCTGGCGGCACCCCAGGCGCTTCTCGACGGGAGGTACGGCCGGCTGCGCACGGTCCTCGCCGCGGGCGGCGACACCCTGTGGCTGGTCACGAGCAACACGGACGGCCGCGGGACCCCGAAGCCGGGTGACGACCGGATCCTGCTCCTCAAGGTCCGGTAGCCGCCGGGCCTGGCGGCGCGGGAGGGAGGCTGCCGGTGGTCAGCCGACCGTGTACAGCCGGAAGCGGTGGGCCAGCGCGGCCGCTTCCCCACGGCTGGAGACGCTGAGCTTGGCCAGGATGTTGGAGACGTGCACGCTCGCCGTCTTCGGCGAGATGTACAGCTCCTCCGCGATCCTGCGGTTGGTGTACCCGGCGGCGACCAGCCGGTGCACCTCCTGTTCCCGCGAGGTGAGCCCGAACGACTCGATCGCGTCGACCACCGGAGCCGCTTCCTCCACGCGTACGTTCTCCGCCCGGGCTTCGTCGGCCCCGGGCGCCGCGGCGAGCGCGATCCGGGCCCGGCCGGCCAGCAGCTCGATGTTCTCCACGAGGGGGCGCGCGTCGAGGGCCACGGCCACCGCGTGGGCCTCGCGCAGGAGGAGGGCCGCACGTGCCCTGTCGCCGGAGGCGGTGAGTATCGCCTCCGCCCAGCGGTGACGGATCTGGGCGGACTCGTAAGGGCGCTGGAGCGGCGCGAAGGCCGTAGCGGCCCGGCACCAGTGGTCCGGGGCGTCCGCCCCTTCAGCCCTGGCCAGTTCCGCTTCGATCAGCACGCCGTAGCCCGCCCACACGGGGACGAGCATGGGGAGCCGCTTCAGGTGGCCGCGGATCCGCTCCAGGACGCCCGGCCGTCCCGCGTCGGTGGCCGGCAACCCCCGTGCGTCCGCCTCCACGGTGGCGGCGGCGTACAGCAGCGGGAGGGAGTACCGCTGGGTGCCGGGCGGGAGACCGGCCTCGGACTGCGCCTCGAAGGCGGCGCGCGCGTCGGGAAGCCGGCCCTGCTGTGCCGCGAGGATCATGGCCTGCCGGACCGGGCTGATCAGGTGCTGCGGCTGGGGGTCGTGCAGCCCGATGTGCCGCCGGTTGGCCGCCAGGTGCTCAGCGGCCTCCTCGAAGTCACCGCGGGCCAGGGCCAGATCGGTCCGGTGCGAGGCGACGAGACCGTTGGACTTGCGGGACCGGGCCAGCGGGGCCGCCGCGTCGAGGGCCCTGCGGCACTCCTCCCAGCGTCCCAGCGAGAAGTACGACTGTGCCTGGTTCGCCCTCACCCAGGCCTCGGACTCGGGGAGCCCGTGCCGGTGACAGATGTCTATGCCGTGGTCCGCCGCCTCCACCGATTCGAGGGAACGGCCGGTGGACTCCAGCGAGGAGGGCAGGTTGATGCTGGTGCGGCTCATCACGCCCACCAGGCGCAGTTCCTCGGCCCGTTGCCGGACGGCGTACATCTCGGCGATGCCCTCCTCGACGGCGCCCGCGTCGATGGTGAGCCAGCCGCGGGTGAGCCGGGCGTGGAGTTCGATGTACTCCTCGCCCACCAGCCGGGCGTACTCCACGGCCCGGTCCGCGGCCACCAGCGTCTCGGCTCCGGGCCGGTGCAGGGCGCCCCAGCTGGCGACGGCGGCCAGGACGTCCGCGTGCACGGCGGACGGCTGCAGTCCTCGCACCAGGTCCTGGGCCGTGGCGAGTTCCTGCCATCCGTCGCCCCTGGAGAGCGTCTGCATCAGCAGGGAGCGCTGCACCCAGAACCACGCGGCCCGCAGGGGGTCGGTGTCGCCGTCCAGGATGCGCAGCGCCTTCTTCGCGATGGCCAGGGAGCGCTCGCGGTCGCCGCCGATGCGGGCGGCGACGGTGGCCTCCGCCATCAGGTCGAGGTAGCGCAGCGGGTTCGTGCCCGGTTCGCAGCCGCAGCCGGGGTAGACCTCGGCGTAGTCCAGGGGCCGCAGGGTCGCGCGCACCGACTCCGGGACGTCGTCCCACAGTTCCATGGCCCGTTCCAGCAGGCGCAGTTGTCCGGAGTAGGCGAAGCGCCGTCTGGCGGCGACGGCCGCCTGCAGCACGGCGGGCAGGGCCTTCACCGCGTCGTGTGCGGCGTACCAGTAGCTCGCGAGGCGGGCGGCGCGCTCGTCGGCGCGCACGAGCGACGGGTCGGCCTCCAGCGCTTCGGCGTAGCGGCGGTTGAGGCGGGTGCGTTCGCCGGGCAGCAGGTCGTCGCTGACGGCCTCGCGGACCAGGGAGTGCCGGAAGCGGTAGCCGTCGCTGTCGGGCGCGGGCAGCAGGAGATTGGCGCCGACGGCGGACCGCAGGGCCGCGTCGAGGTCGTCCTCGGTGAGCTGCGCGACGGCGGCGAGGAGGGGGTGTTCCACCGTGGAGCCGCCTTCGGCGACGATCCGGGCGATCCGCTGGGCGTTCTCGGGCAGTGCCTCCACGCGTACGAGAAGGAGGTCCCGGAGCGAGTCGGAGAGCCCGGAACTGTCTCCGCAGCATTCGATGCTGCGGGCGAGCTCCTCGACGAAGAAGGCGTTGCCGTCGGAGCGCTCGAAGATGTCGTCGACGAGTTCGGCGTCCGGGACGGTCGCGAGGATCCCGGTGAGCTGCCGTCCCACCTCGGCACGGCTGAACCGGTCGAGTTCGATGCGCCGGACCGTGCGGAGCCTGTCGAGTTCGGCGAGCAGCGGCCGCAGGGGATGGCGCCGGTGGACGTCGTCGGCGCGGTAGGTCCCGATCACGACCAGCCTGCCGCTGCGCAGGGTGCGGAAGAGGTAGGCGAGGAGATGGCGGGTGGAGGCGTCGGCCCAGTGCAGGTCCTCCAGGACGAGCACGACCGTGCACGCTGCGGAGAGGCGCTCCAGCAGCCGGGCCGCGAGCTCGAAGAGCCGCGCGGTGCCGTGCTCGTCGTCCGGCGCCCGGTCGGCCTCGCCCAGTTCGGGCAGCAGCCGGGCGAGTTCGCCCTCCTGTCCCGCCAGGGCCGCGGTCAGCTCGTCGGGCAGCGCTCGGCGCAGGGCGCGGAGGGCTGTGGAGACCGGTGCGTACGGCAGACCGTCGGCCCCGATCTCCACACATCCGCCGACTGCCACGACGGACTGGCGGCGGCGGGCCGCCGCGAGGAACTCCTCGACCAGCCGTGTCTTGCCCACCCCGGCCTCGCCGCCGACGAGGAGCGCCTGCGGCTCGCCGGCACCGGCTCGGGTCAGCGCGTCGGTGAGCGCGGCGAGTTCACCGGTTCGGCCGACGAAGACGGGGCTGACGGTGTTGGTCTCCACGTCGCCGAGCATCGCATACGCGTGCGACTTCGCGAGAGGGGTTTTCGGCCGGGCCTCCACCGCTACGCAGCGCGGCCGAACCGGCCCCGCTCGCCTCCCACCCGCCCTTCGGCTTCGTCCCGTCCGGCACGGCGGGCCGAGCGTCGGGCTGCGCGGCGGGCGAGGACGGCCTGGCGGACGGTGCGCTGCTCCTCGGCCCGGTGGAGCAGTTCACCGACGGCGAGCTGGTGAAGTTCGTAGTGGTACATGGTCGTCTCCCTGACGCGGAACGAGGGTGGTGCCACGGCCTTTTGCCGTGGCACCACCCTCGTCCTGCAGGGGGCCTCACCACATCGGGCGAGTTCCGTATCTCTGCGGGCGGGGGGCCTTAGGTGTCCTGTCGGACGTCCTGACTGCGGGACCGCCGGTTGAGCCAAGTCTGAGTCGTCCTGAGGAGGAAGCGCGGTCCCGCACACCTTCTCCGTCAACTGTTCTTGCCGATAAGGCCGTTGGCTGCGGGGCTGGTCCCTGGACTCCGGGACCCGCCGGACGGGCCACTGGTTCCGAGGGCTCAGCCGCCGGCCGCGGACGGCAGGGCCACGAAGAGGTCGACGTACATGCCCACGGAGATCAGCACGCCCAGTACGCCGAGTGCCACGCCCGCCCACGCCACGGAACGGATCCAGCCCGGCCGGGGAAGGAGAGACGGTGCCCCGAAGGCGGGGCGGACCAGGACGAACACGCCGACGAGCAGGGCGAGGATCGCGAACACGCCGTTGACGAGTGCCGTGCTGTGCCAGGCATCGCCGTAGATCTCGTTGATCTGCTGTGCGGCGCTGCCACCGCCGGTGGTCTTGATCTGACCGATCAGGGTCTCGCGCTCGGCGGCGACCCGGCCGGTCCACGCTCCGGAGAGGGAGACGATTCCCAGCCCGGCGGCCACGACGGCGGCGGCGCCGGAACCCGTCCCGGCGGACGCGGTGGCCTCCGCCTCGGCGTACGGGTCGGGCTCCAGCTCGTTCTCCAGGCCGTCCTCCGCCGCGGCGTCCGTGGCGGCCACGTCCATCGCGGTCACGTCCGACGCGGTCACGCCGGGCGCGACGCCCTCCGGCACGGCGTCCTCCGCGGGACCGGCCTTCTTCGCCAGGTCCGGTGCGGCGGCGGTGTCGCCCGCCGCCTTCTTCTCGGTGTCGTCGGTGGTCGTGGTGGAGGGGGTGGTGTTCATGCGCCGCACGCTAGGGGTCCCGTCTGAGAGCCTCCTTAACGCGGCCGTCAGCCCTCAGCCCTCAGCCCTCAGCCCTCAGTCCTGAGTCCTGAGTCCTCAGCCGGACACGCTCGGCCGGCCGTTCTCGATGTGGCCCATCAGGCGCCGCCGGAAGGCCCCCTCCGCGTCGGCCGTCACATCGAGGTCGTACCAGCCGTGGGAATCGGCCGCCGAGTGCACGACCGTGCGGCTACGGCCCGGCTTGACCTCGACCCTCCGGGTCCAGTCCAGCAGGTCGTCCTCCTCGACGTACGCCAGCGGCCTGACGATGAAGGTCAGTGTCCGGCGGCCGGTGTTGCGCAGGGTGAGGTGCAGGTCACGCTCCTCGGCGTCGATCCGCGTGGCGAGTTCGGCGGGGCTGTCCGCGGCGCCCTCGAACTCCCGCCGGAAGCCGTTCGGTCCGGTGACCGTGAACCGGTACCGCTCGCCGTCGAGGGGCACGGTCAGTTCCGCCCTCCTCCTGACGTCGCGGTGTTGCGGGACGGGGAACTCCCCCGCGTACGGGTACAGCGCGAAGTGCGCGGACGACCTTCCGGTGTTGCTCAGGGACAGCCGCAGCCGGTGGCCGTCCATCAGCACCGCCTGCGCGTCGGGCTGGTAGGGCAGCGGCCTGGCGGGGCGGACACCGGGCTCCTGGACGGGCATGCGCTGGTCGGCGGGAGGCCTCGGCTGCCACCGCCCGCCGAAGGGCGGGACCGCGCCCGGGTGTGCGATCTCCGGCCGGCGCTGCGTCCGGCGGAAGTCGAAGACCGAGGTGAGGTCGCCGGTGACCGAACGGCGCCAGTCGCCGATGTTCGGCTCCTCCACGCCCGTCCAGCGCTCCAGGAGGCGGACCACCGACGTGTGGTCGAAGACCTCGGAGCAGACGTAACCGCCGACCGTCCACGGCGAGACCACCAGGAGTGGGACCCGCACACCGAGCCCGGTGGGCTTGCCCTCCCAGTGTTCCTCGGAGACCTCCACGGGAGGGACCGGCGGCGGCACGTGGTCGAAGAAGCCGTCGTTCTCGTCGTAGTTGATGATGACGGCGGTGTGCCGCCACAC
Organism: Streptomyces sp. NBC_01341; assembly: GCF_035946055.1. Lineage (NCBI taxonomy): Bacteria > Bacillati > Actinomycetota > Actinomycetes > Kitasatosporales > Streptomycetaceae > Streptomyces > Streptomyces sp. NBC_01341. Next base: position 2,258,766 of record NZ_CP108364.1, read on the forward strand.
GTCCGGATGCCTGCCGAGCGCGTCGAGGATCTTGTAGACGATCGTCGCGCTGTGGACCGGGGACGACACGCTCGGATGCTCGGAGTCCACCGCGGACGGCACGAGGTAGGACACCGCGGGCAGTGTGCCGGCGGCGACGTCGGCGGCGAAGGCGTCGGCCAGCGTCCCCGTCTCCACCCGGCGCAGACCGCGTTCGAAGAGGCTGCGCTCCGGGCGGGTCAGCATGGCGACGCCGTCCTCCAGCAGTCCGAGCAGCCGGTCCCGCTCCGGCCCCGCTCCGGCATCCCGGACCGCCGCGTAGAAGGACTCCATGTAGGTGTGCCCGCCGGTCCGGACCAGGGCCTTGCGGGCCAGCGCCTTGAAGGTGCTGAAGAACTCGATCTGGTTGTCGGTGAAGTTCTCCCACTCGGTGTACGTACGCCAGCTGCGCCCGGCCTTCTCCAGCCGCTCCGCGTACGTGCCCCAGCCGTAGCCGGGGTGCGTGCCCTCGTCGTACGCGTCGTTGCCGACCGCCCGGGCGCCGTCCGCCTCGAAGCCCGTCTTCCCGCTCCAGAGGTGGTTGCGGTTGGGGCTCGTCGAGGTGTGGACGGAGGAGTGGTAGGCGTCGCAGACCGTGAAGGTGTCGGCCAGTTCGTAGTGCAGCGGGATGTCCCGGCGGTCGTAGTACGCCATGGTCGCGGCGGTCTTCGCGGTCACCCAGCCGTTCATCCACCCGTCGGCCCATGCCTTGCCGCCACCGCTCCAGGAATGGTCGAGGGCACCGATGTACTGGAGGTCCTGCTTCTGCGCGGCAGCCGCCTCGCGCACCGGGAAGGGCAGCACCGCGGTCCCGGCCGGTCCCGGCTGTTCGAAGACGGGCCTGCCCGAGGGAAGCTCGATCGTGTTGCGGTCGCCGAAACCGCGCACCCCGCGGAGCATGCCGAAGTAGTGGTCGAACGAACGGTTCTCCTGCATCAGGATCACCACGTGCCTGATGTCCCCGAGCCCACCGGATCCCGATGCCTGCTGCGGCTGCGCGGCCATGGCGGCCTGGAGCGACGGAGGCAGCAGCGAGCCGGCGGCCGCGGCCCCGAGAGCGCCGCCGCCCAGTGTGAAGAGCCGTCGCCGTGAAAAGTCCGTAGCCATGTGAGCCTCCCGAGAACCAGTGGTACGCCAGGAAGGTAGACAAGCGAGGTGGCGGCCGGAAGGCGTGCGTACGGCCCGGTGGTGAATGTCCGGCAGGCGCCTCGCTGCGCCGTCCCGCCACCCTTCGGGCGATCCGTGCGCGCGGGCGGCCCGCGCTCGGTCCCGGCCGCCGGGTCCCCGTGCCGGAGTTTCCGTCCCGGCGGTCGGATCCCCGTGCCGGAGTCGCGCCGGAACGGCCGGACACGCCGCAGGGGCGGAGCATCCGGTGGATGCTCCGCCCCTGCGTCCGTGTGCCCGGGTCAGCCCTCGACGCCGAGCTTCTCCAGGATCAGCTCACGCACACGCGCGGCGTCGGCCTGGCCACGGGTGGCCTTCATGACCGCGCCGACCAGGGCGCCGGCGGCGGCGACCTTGCCGCCGCGGATCTTGTCGGCGATCGCCGCGTTGCCCGCGATGGCCTCGTCGACCGCCGTGCCCAGCGCCCCCTCGTCCGAGACGACCTTCAGGCCGCGCTTCTCGACGACGGTGTCCGGGTCGCCCTCGCCCGCGAGGACACCCTCGAGGACCTGGCGCGCCAGCTTGTCGTTGAGGTCACCGGATGCGACGAGCTCGGCCACCCGGGCGACCTGCGCCGGGGTGACCGGCAGCTCGTCCAGGCTGCGGCCGGTCTCGTTGGCGTTACGGGCGAGCTCGCCCATCCACCACTTGCGGGCCTGGTCGGACGGTGCGCCCGCCTCGGTCGTGGCGACGATCAGATCGACCGCGCCCGCGTTGAGGATGGACTGCATGTCGTGCTCGTTGACGCCCCACTCGTCCTTCAGCCGCTTGCGGCGGAGCCGCGGCAGCTCGGGGAGCCCCTTGCGGAGCTCCTCGACCCAGTCACGGGACGGGGCGACCGGCACCAGGTCCGGCTCGGGGAAGTAGCGGTAGTCCTCGGCGTTGTCCTTGATGCGGCCGGCCGTGGTGGAGCCGTCCTCCTCGTGGAAGTGCCGGGTCTCCTGCACGATCGTCCCGCCGGAGTTCAGCACCGCGGCGTGGCGCTGGATCTCGAAGCGGGCGGCGCGCTCGACGGAACGCAGCGAGTTGACGTTCTTCGTCTCGGAGCGGGTACCGAACGCCTCTCGGCCGTGCGGGCGCAGCGACAGGTTGACGTCGCAGCGCATCTGGCCCATCTCCATCCGGGCCTCCGAGACGCCGAGCGCCTTGATGAGCTCGCGGAGCTCGGCGACGTACGCCTTGGCGACCTCGGGGGCGCGTGCGCCCGCTCCCTCGATCGGCTTGGTGACGATCTCGATGAGGGGGATGCCCGCACGGTTGTAGTCGAGCAGCGAGTGGGAGGCGCCGTGGATGCGGCCGGTGGCACCGCCGACGTGCGTCGACTTGCCGGTGTCCTCCTCCATGTGGGCGCGCTCGATCTGCACGCGGAAGATCTCGCCGTCCTCCAGCTGGACGTCCAGATAGCCGTTGAAGGCGATCGGCTCGTCGTACTGGGAGGTCTGGAAGTTCTTCGGCATGTCCGGATAGAAGTAGTTCTTCCGGGCGAAGCGGCACCACTCGGCGATCTCGCAGTTCAGCGCGAGCCCGATCTTGATGGCGGACTCGACGCCGATCTCGTTGACGACCGGGAGCGCGCCCGGCAGCCCGAGGCAGACGGGGCAGGTCTGCGAGTTGGCGTCCTGCTTGAGCTCGGTGGAGCAGCCGCAGAACATCTTGGTCTTGGTGCCCAGCTCGACATGGACCTCGAGGCCCATGACGGGGTCGTACGTCGCGAGGGCGTCCTCGTACGACTCCAGGTCAATGACAGTCACGGTGAAACTTTCCCTCTCAGCCCAGCAGGACGTCGTCGTCGCCGAGACGCTTGAGTTCGCGGTAGAGGATCGCCAGGCCGGTGACGATCGCGGCGGCCGAGACGGCGGCGTCGATCAGCCGGAGGGTGTCGCTCTCCTGTCGGGCGAGCTTGGCCTGCTTCGCGACGCTCAGCGCGCCGAAGGCGGTGGTGCCGAGCGACAGGTACACGCCGGACTTGGACTTCTTGAAGTTCTTGGCCTTCTTGGTCATTGCACTCACAGTGACGGAGCCTCCTCAAGCAGCGGGTGACCCCACTTTTCCACGAAGGCGGCCTCGACGGCGGCTCCGACCTTGTACAGCCGGTCGTCCTTCATGGCGGGGGCGATGATCTGCAGCCCGACCGGCAGCCCGTCCTCCGGGGCCAGGCCGCAGGGAAGCGACATGGCGGAATTGCCGGCGAGGTTGGTCGGAATGGTGCACAGGTCCGCGAGGTACATCGCCATCGGGTCGTCGGCGCGCTCGCCGATCGGGAAGGCGGTGGTGGGCGTCGTCGGGGAGACGATGACGTCGACCTGCTCGAACGCCTTCTCGAAGTCCTGGGTGATGAGGGTGCGGACCTTCTGGGCCGAGCCGTAGTACGCGTCGTAGTAGCCGGAGCTGAGCGCGTACGTACCGAGGATGATGCGGCGCTTGACCTCGTCGCCGAAGCCGGCCTCGCGGGTGAGCGCGGTGACCTCCTCGGCGGAGCGCGTGCCGTCGTCGCCGACCCGCAGGCCGTAGCGCATGGCGTCGAAGCGGGCGAGGTTCGAGGAGCACTCGGACGGCGCGATCAGGTAGTACGCCGAGAGCGCCAGGTCGAACGACGGGCAGTCGAGCTCGACGACCGTGGCACCGAGGGACTTCAGCAGCTCGACCGACTCGTTGAACCGCTGGACGACACCGGCCTGGTAGCCCTCGCCCGAGAACTGCTTGACGACGCCGACGCGCATGCCCTGTACGGAGCCGTTGCGCGCGGCCTCGACGACCGGCGGGACCGGCGCGTCGATGGAGGTCGAGTCGAGCGGGTCGTGTCCGCCGATGACCTCGTGCAGGAGCGCCGCGTCCAGGACCGTACGGGCGCAGGGCCCGCCCTGGTCGAGGGAGGACGAGAAGGCGACCATGCCGTAGCGGGAGACGCCCCCGTAGGTGGGCTTGACGCCGACGGTGCCGGTGACTGCGGCGGGCTGGCGGATGGAACCGCCGGTGTCCGTGCCGATGGCGAGCGGCGCCTCGAAGGAGGCCAGCGCGGCGGAGGAACCGCCGCCGGAACCGCCCGGGATGCGGGTGAGGTCCCACGGGTTCCCGGTCGGGCCGTAGGCGCTGTTCTCGGTGGAGGACCCCATGGCGAACTCGTCCATGTTGGTCTTGCCGAGGATGACGACGTCGGCCGCCTTCAGCTTCCTGGTGAGGGTCGCGTCGTACGGCGGGACCCAGCCCTCGAGGATCTTCGAACCGACGGTGGTCGGCATGTCCTTCGTGGTGAAGATGTCCTTGAGCGCGAGCGGGACGCCGGCCAGCGGGCCGAGCTTCTCGCCCGCCTCACGCTTGGCGTCGACGGCGCGGGCCTGCGCGAGCGCGCCCTCACGGTCGACGTGCAGGAAGGCGTGGACCTTCTCGTCGATGGCGTCGATCCGGGCCAGGTGGGCCTCGGTGACCTCGACGGCCGTCAGCTCGCCGGAGGCGATCCTCGCGGCGATCTCGGCCGCGGTGAGCTTGATGATGGTGCTGATGTCCGTCATGGCTGTTAGTCCTCCCCCAGGATCTGCGGCACCTTGAAACGCTGCTGCTCCTGGGCCGGGGCGCCGGAGAGCGCCTGCTCGGGGGTGAGCGAGGGACGGACCTCGTCCGCGCGCATGACGTTGGTCAGCGGCAGCGGGTGGGAGGTCGGCGGTACGTCTTGGTCGGCGACCTCGGAGACGCGGGCGACCGCGCCGATGATGTCGTCGAGCTGACCGGCGAAGTGCTCGAGCTCTTCGCCCTTCAGCTCCAGACGCGCCAGCCGGGCGAGGTGGGCGACCTCCTCGCGCGTGATGCCAGGCATGCAGCGATCCTCAGGGTTTGGTGTGTGGTTTTGGCCCAATCCTATGGGGTCGCCGGGCACGCCCGTGGCCGAGCCGATCGAGCCCGGGCGCCGATTGAGGACAAAACGGCCACCCTGCGGCGAGCCCTCTCCTCAGGCGGTCGCCGGGCCGGGGTTGAGCGCGCGCCCCGCGGACCTGGGTTCCAGCTCGGGCACCACCGTCGCCGCGGCCTCCAGCTCCGACGGCCGCCGCCATCCGTGCTCGCCCCGCGCCCTCAGCCAGGCCGTCGTCTCCTGCGGCGGCATCGCCGCAGCGACGAGCCACCCCTGCACGGCGTCGCAGTGCAGGTCCCTCAGCCGCTCCCAGGTCTCGTCGTCCTCCACGCCCTCGGCGACGACGATCAGCCCGAGCGAATGGGCGAGGTCGATGGTGCAGCGGACGATCTCGGCGTCCTCGTGGTCCACGGCCAGCCGCGCCACGAACGACCGGTCGATCTTGAGCTCGCTGACCGGCAGCTTCCGCAGGTGGACGAGGGACGAGTAGCCGGTGCCGAAGTCGTCCAGCGACATCTTCACTCCGTGCCCGGTCAGTGCGGCCAGGGTGTCGGCGGCCCGCTGCGGGTCCTCCAGCAGGACGTGTTCCGTGATCTCCAGCTGCAGGGACCCCGCCGGCACGCCGTGCCGGGCGAGCCGGGCGGCCACGCTGCCAGCGAAGCCGGGGGTGTGGACGTCACGGGGCGAGACGTTGACCGCCACGGGCACGAAGAGGCCCTGAGCGCGCCACCGGGCCACCTGGGCCAGCGCCGTCTCCAGGACGTATTCCGTGAGGTGCGGCATGAGCCCGGAGGACTCCGCGATCGCGATGAACTCGTCCGGGGGAACCCGGCCGCGCTCCGGGTGCACCCAGCGTACGAGCGCCTCGAGGCCGGCCACCTGGCCGTCGAAGCGGACCTTCGGCTGGTAGTGGAGTTCCACCTCCCGGGCGTCCAGGGCGCGGCGCAGGTCGCCCAGCAGGCCCAGCCGGTCCGGGGTGTTGCTGTCCCGCTTCGACTCGTAGACCTCGACGCCCGTACGGTCCCGCTTGGCCTGGTACATGGCGACGTCCGCCCGTCTCAGCAGGCCCTCGGCGTCGAGTGCGTGGTCGGGGTGGACGGCGACCCCGGCGCTCGCCTCGAGCACCAGGGTCAGTCCGTCGAGGTCCAGCGGCGAGGAGAGCGCGGCCACGAGGTGGCGTGCGATGCGCTGGGCGCTGGTGGTCGAGTCCGCCGTCGGCAGCAGTACGGCGAACTCGTCGCCGCCGAGCCGCGCGGCTTCCGCACCCCGCGGCAGGGCGAGCCGCAGCCGCTCCGCGATCTGGAGCAGGAGCCGGTCCCCCGCGAGGTGCCCGAGGGTGTCGTTGACCGCCCGGAAGCGGTCGAGGTCGATCAGGACGAGCGCGGACCTGGTGCAGGTGCTCCGGGCCTCCTCCAGCGCCGTCCACGTCCGCTCCAGCAGCCACTGCCGGTTGGGCAGACCCGTCAGCGGGTCACGGAGCTGCTCCTCCGCCCGCGCCCGGGCGATCCACAGCGTGGAGTCCAGGGCGATCAGCGGTACGGCGAAGAGCGGGAGCAGCACCGGCGTGGCCGAGGCCACCACGCAGATCAGGGGGGCGATGCCGATCAGGGCCACCGCGACGAGCCCCTGGCGCAGCAGTGCGGTGCGGGCGACCGTCGGCAGCCCGCCGGTGCGGGAGGCCCGGGCGTACCACAGGAGGGCGCGGGTGACGAGCAGGTACGTGCCCGCGGCGAGCAGCACCTCCGGTAAGGCGGCGATGCCCCAGTCGAGTGGCCGCCAGGGCGTCTCCACCGTGGGGGCCTCGCCGAACGCCGACAGGACGAGCGCCGCGGCCCCGACACCGAGTATGTCCACCGCGCCGTGCAGCAGCCCCTGCCACCAGCGATGGCGCCTGGCCGTGCCGACGAGGACCACGACGACAAGGCTGACCAGCCCGGCGGGCACCCATCCGTAGAGCAGGAGGACCGCAAGCGTGAGGGCGGCACCGGAACCGGTACCGCCCCACCACCGGTCGCGCCCGAGGGCGACCAGATGTCCCACGATGATCCCGGTGAGCAGGGCGAGCGACCAGCCCGCCGTGCCGTCGGGAAACAGGGCGCGCCCGTCCTGGACCGTCCGGTAGAACCCGGTGGCGAGCTGGAGCGCCGCGACCGCGACGACCACCGTGCCCGCTCGTGACGTGAGGCCCACGAAACCTTGCAGCCGCGACACCGCTGCGGCGCTCTCGGTCCGTTCCATTCCGTCCCTCTCACAGCCGGCGGTGCCGATGTCCCACGGTGGCCCCCGCTCCCATGCCACACGACCCGATTCCCGCCACGCGGCCGGGCACAGCAGGTGCTCGTTCAACAGTAGGCCGCCGGAGGCCCGCGCGGGCAGCGCTCTGCAGCTCTGGCCCGAATGCGGACCGGGGAGCCCGCACCGCCCGCTGTCCGCCGAACGGGTGGATCGGACGGGCCGGTCCCCGAACCGGTCGGGCGGACGGGCCGGTCCTTCCGGCCCGTTCCCTTGATTCCCCGCCCGGCACGGGCCACGCCTCACACGTGTATCGATCGCGCCTCGATCACGCTTCGGCCGGAACAGCGGCCTCCCTGGCCGCATCCGGCCCCTGGCCGAGGAGCACGGCGAAGCCGTCCTCGTCGAGGACGGGCACCTTGAGCTGCATCGCCCTGTCGTACTTCGACCCGGGGTTGTCGCCCACCACGACGAAGGAGGTCTTCTTCGACACGGAGCCGGTGACCTTGGCGCCCAGGCTCTGGAGCGCGTCCTTCGCCCCGTCCCGGGTGTGCGTCGCGAGCGTGCCGGTGACGACGACGGTGAGACCCTCCAGGGGCCGGGGGCCCTCGTCGGCGCCCGCTCCCTCGTCCTCCATCCGGACCCCGGCCTCACGCCACTTGCGCAGGATCTCGCGGTGCCAGTCCTCGGCGAACCACTGCTTGACCGATGCGGCGATGATGGGCCCGACCCCGTCGGCCGCGGCCAGCTCCTCCTCGGACGCCTCGTCGATCCGGTCGACGGAGCGGAACTGGCGGGCCAGTTCCACGGCGGCCACCGGGCCCACGTGGCGGATCGAGAGCCCGGTCAGGATCCGCGCGAGCGGTGCCTCCTTGGCGGCGGCGATGCCCTCCAGCATGCCGAGGGCGTTCTTCTTCGGCTCGCCCTGCTGGTTGGCGAAGACGGTGGCGATCTTCTCCTCGCCCGTCTTCGGGTCGCGCTTGGGCAGGCCGCTGTCCGCGTCCAGGACGTAGGCCCGGATCGGCAGCAGCTGTTCCACCGTCAGGCCGAAGAGGTCGCCCTCGTCCAGCAGCGGCGGATCGGCGGGCTCGAGCGGCCTGGTCAGGGCCGCCGCGGCGACGTAACCGAAGTGGTCGATGTCCAGGCACTTGCGGCCCGCCAGATAGGCCAGCCGCTCCCTCAACTGAGCGGGACATGAGCGGGCGTTGGGGCAGCGGAGGTCGATGTCGCCCTCCTTCATCGGGCGCAGTGCCGTGCCGCACTCGGGGCACTCGGACGGCATGACGAACTCCCGCTCGCTGCCGTCACGGAGGTCGACGACCGGGCCCAGGATCTCGGGGATGACGTCGCCTGCCTTGCGGAGCACCACCGTGTCTCCGATGAGGACGCCCTTGGCCTTCACGACGTTCTGGTTGTGGAGGGTGGCGAACTCCACCTCGGACCCCGCCACCTCAACGGGCTCCACCTGGGCGTAGGGCGTGACCCTGCCGGTGCGCCCCACGCCGACGCGGATGTTGACCAGCTTGGTGTTGACCTCCTGCGGGGCGTACTTCCAGGCGATGGCCCAGCGCGGCGCGCGGGAGGTGGAGCCGAGCCTGCCCTGGAGCGGGATCTCGTCGAGCTTGATGACGACGCCGTCGATCTCGTGCTCGACGGACTGGCGGTTCTCCCCGAAGTAGGTGATGAACTCCCTCGCCTCGTCCAGGGTTTCGACGACCTTGTTGTGCCGGGCGGTGGGCAGGCCCCACTCCCTCAGCAGGTCGTACGCCTGGGAGAGCCGGTCGATGTCGAAGCCCTCACGGGCGCCGATGCCGTGCACCACCATGTGCAGCGGGCGGGTGGCGGTGACCTTGGGGTCCTTCTGCCTGAGCGAGCCGGCCGCCGCGTTCCGCGGGTTGGCGAAGGGCTTGTCGCCGGCCTCGACGAGCCGGGCGTTGAGCCCTTCGAAGGCCTCCATGGGGAAGAAGACCTCGCCGCGGATCTCGACGAGTGCGGGGATCCGGTCGCCTTCGAGGCGGTGCGGGATCTCGGCGATCGTACGGACGTTGGGGGTGATGTCCTCGCCGGTGCGGCCGTCGCCGCGGGTCGCCGCGCGGGTCAGCCTGCCGTGCTCGTAGGTGAGGTTGACGGCGAGGCCGTCCACCTTGAGCTCGCACAGGAAGTGGTAGCCGCCCCTGCCGACGTCCTTGGCCACGCGCTCGGCCCAGGCCGCGAGCTCCGCGTCGTCGAAGGCGTTGTCCAGGGAGAGCAGGCGCTCCCGGTGCTCGACGGAGGTGAATTCCGTGGTGTAGGGGCCCGCGACCTTCTGGGTCGGCGAGTCCGGGGTGCGCAGCTCCGGGTGCTCGCCCTCGATGGCCTCCAGCGAGCGCATCAGCCGGTCGAACTCGGCGTCGCTGACGACCGGCTGGTCCTTCACGTAATACCGGAAGCGGTGGTCATCGATCTGCTCGGCGAGGAGTGCGTGCTGCTCCCGCACCCCCGCCGGCACACCGGTCAGCTGCTGTGCCTGCTCTTCGCCGGCCATCGTCCGTTCCTCCCGTTGACCCGTTGCCCCGTTACTCAGGGTTGTCTGCGAGCGACTTCGCGGCCCGGGCGCAGTGGGCGAGCGCGGCGCGCGCGTACGCGGGCGACGCCCCCGCGAGCCCGCAGGACGGAGTGATCACGACGGACTCGCTGAGAGTCCCCGGATTCAGCCCCAGCCTGCTCCACAACGTCCTGACCTCCTTGACGCTACCGCCAGGGTCCGACAATGCGGTCGAGGCGCCGTCGAGACCGGGAACCACGCCGAGGAAGAGCTGGGTACCGCCCTCGACGGCTTCCCCGATCACTTCCTCCTCACGCTCGGTGAGCAGCGCGAAGTCGAAGGAGACAGCCCCCGCTCCGGCCCTGCGCAGCAGCGCGAACGGCACCTCGGGGGCGCACGAGTGCACCACTGTGGGCGACGCGCCGTTGACGGCGAGCAGGTCACGCAGCGCTCCCTCGACGACCTGCCGGTCCACCGCACGGTAGGTGCGGTAGCCACTCGCGGACCTCACCCGCCCCTGCAGTACGGCGGTCAGGGAGGGCTCGTCGAGCTGGAGCACGACCTCGGCGCCGGGAATCCTGCGCCGCACCTCGGCAAGGTGGGAGCGCAGTCCCTCGGCGAGGGAGCCGGCCAGGTCACGGCAGGCCCCAGGGTCGCCGAGCATGGCCTCTCCGCCCCGCAGTTCGAGCCCCGCCGCCAGGGTCCAGGGGCCCACGGCCTGGACCTTGAGCAGCCCTTCGTACCCCTGGGTGAACTCCTCCAGGGCGTCGAGGTCCTCCCCCAGCCAGGACCGGGCGCGCCGGGTGTCGCGGCCGGGCCGGTCGCTGACGCGCCAGCCGCTCGGCTCGACGTGGCCGTACATCTCGACGAGCATGCCGATGGTCCGGCCGGTCATGTCGGCCCCGGGGCCCCTTGCGGGCAGCTCCGCGAGGTGGGGCATGCCCCGGCCGTCGGCGAAGGACCCGGTGACGGTCCTGGCCGTCTCCCGGGCGTCTCCCCCCGGCATGGACCCGATCCCGGTGGCTGCACTCGCGCTGAACCCGCTCTTCTCGCTCACACGGAGAGCCTACGGGCCCGGGGGACCCGCCCTCAGCGGCCGGGGCGGACCGTCAGGTCGTTGACCTCGGCGTCCCTGGGCAGGTCGAGTGCCATCACGATCGTGGTGGCCACCGACTCGGGGTCGATCCAGCGCGAGGCGTCGTACTCCTTGCCCTCCTGCTGGTGGACCTTGACCTGCATGGGGCTCGCCGTGCGGCCCGGGTAGACGGTGGTGACGCGGACCCCGGAGCCGTGCTCCTCGTGGCGCAGCGAGTCGGCGAGCGCCTTGAGGCCGTGCTTGCTGGCCGCGTACGCGGCCCACTCGGCGTGCGCGGCGAGCCCGGCGCCGGAGTTCACGAAGACGACGTGGCCCTGGGCGACCCGCACCTGCGGCAGCAGGAGGCGGGTCAGTTCGGCGGGGGCGATCAGATTGGCGTTGAGCTGGAAGTGCCAGGCCTTGGGGGTGAGTTCGCCGATCCGCCCGAGCTCGACGACACCCGCGACGTGGAGCAGCGAGTCGAGGCGGTCGGGCATCGTCTGCTGGCCGAACGCCCAGGAGAGCCGGTCGGGGTTGTCGAGGTCGCCGACGAGCGTGCGGGCGCCGGGATGGAGCGCCGCCAGTTCCTTGGCGCGGCCGGCGTTCCGGGCGAGCAGCACGAGGTCGTCGCCGCGTTCCCGGAGACGGCGGGCGACGGCCTCGCCGATACCGGAGCCGGCGCCGGTGATGAGATGAGTAGGCATGCCCTCATGCTCGCATCACGCCGGGCGCCCTGTTCACGGTGTCCCGGACCTCACCGCAGGCCGCCCGACTCCTCCAGGTAGGCGAGGGCGCCGACGGCGTCCTTCGCGAAGAACACCAGGTCGGTGAGGGGAAGCGGCAGGAAGCCCTCGTCGTCCATGCGCTGGAACTGCTGGCGCAGACCGTCGTAGAACCCTGCGGTGTTCAGCAGGACGACGGGCTTGGCGTGCTTGCCGTGCTTCTTCAGCTCGAGGATCTCCGTCGCCTCGTCGAGCGTGCCGGTCCCCCCGACCATGATCACGACGGCGTCCGCCTTCTCCAGGAGCAGCGCCTTGCGCTCGGCCAGGTCCTTGGCGATCACCATCTCGTCGGCGTTCGTCCGTGCCTTCGCCGCGAGGAAGTCCACCGACACCCCGACGAGCCGGCCGCCCGCCTCCTGCACCCCGTCGGCCACGACCTTCATCAGCCCGCTCTCCGACCCGCCCCAGACCAGGGTGTGCCCGCCCCGGCCCAGCAACTCGGCGAACTCACGGGCGGGCCCCGTGTAGCGGTCGTCGAGGTCGGCGGCGGAGAGGAAGACACAGATGTTCATGGGGCCACCGTACGGCCGGTCCCGGACGCGGGAAGAAACCGGCGTCCGGGATGGCTGAAGGACGTATGACTTCCCTCACAGGACACACCATCACCGTGGAACCCGCAGACGTGCATGTGCGCGCGGTGCACGACGGCCAGGTGCTCGCCGAGAGCCGTCGGCCGCTGGTGCTGCGCGAGACGGGCTGTCCGGTCCGCTACTACCTGCCGCCCGAGGACGTCCGTACCGAGCTCCTGACGCCGTCCGCGACCAGCACGCACTGCCCCTTCAAGGGGGACGCGTCCTACTGGTCACTGCCCGGTGCGGTGGACCTCGTGTGGGCCTACCCGGACCCCAACGACCAAGTCGCCGCGATCAGGGACCACTTCTGCTTCTACGCCACCGAGATCGTGACCGGCTGACCGTCAGAAACATTTCCCCGCGGCGGCGATGAGTTCCGCCGGGCCCGGGAGTCCACCCTCACATGGACAAGACTCTCTCCCGCGACGGCACGTCGATCGCGTATCGCCGCCGCGGCGACGGGCCGCCGGTGATCCTGGTCGGCGGGGCTCTGAGCACCGCGGCCGACGAGGCGCCGCTGGCCGCTCTGCTGGCCCCGCGCTTCACGGTCGTCACGTACGACCGCCGGGGACGCGGGGCCAGTGGCGACGGCGGGCCGTACTCGGTCCGCCGTGAGATCGAAGACCTGGCGGCGGTGGCGTCACGGGTGGGCGGGCGCGTCTCGCTGTTCGGCATGCTGTCCGGCGGAGCGCTCGCCCTGGAGGCACACGCCGCCGGGCTGCCCGTGGACCTGCTCGCGGTCTACGAGCCGCCGTACACGCCCGGCCCCGCCGGCCCGGCGCACACGTCCCGCTGCACGGCGCCGATGCACCGCCTGCTCGCGGCGGGCGACCGGGCGGGAGCCGTGGCACTCCACCTGTCGCGCGCGGGTGTCCCGGAGGCGACGATCGCGCGGATACGCCGGTCGCCCCTGTGGCACGGCCTCGAAGCGGTGGCCCACACTCTCGCCTACGACGACGCGTTGCTGGGCGACGGGACGGTGCCCACCGGGAGGTTCGCCTCCCTCACTGCGCGCACCCTCGTCGTGACGGGCGGTTTCAGCCCGCCGCAGACGCACGAGACGACGCTCGCCCTGGCGGCCGCAGTCCCTCGCGCCAGGCATCGCACCCTGACGGGTCAGACCCGTGAACTGGCACCGCACGTGATCGCTCCGGTCCTGGCTGACTTCTTCACCCGGGACTCGTTCCTGCGCACGGCCTCCTAGCGGAGACGCGGGTGCGGCGCCCGTGGCCACCGGGAGCAGGCGTCCGCGCGCCCGGGCAGGGCCCTCCCGCGAGGACACGCGGCGGCACAGGGGGGCGGCACTTCCGCGCGGGGATCCCCGCGCGGGGCCTCCGGCACGGCCGGGTCGTCGCAGGGGAGCGACCCGGCCGGCCCGGACGTCGTCAGCCGGCGGCGGTCGCCTTCTCGCGCCTGACGGTCGTGGCGATCGTGGCCGAGCCGACGACCCGCGTCCCGTCGTACAGCACGACCGCCTGGCCGGGTGCCACGCCCCGCACCGGCTCGGTGAAGGTGACGTGCAGCGTGCCGTCGGTCAGCTCGGCCGTCACCTCGGTCTCGCCGCCGTGGGCGCGGAGCTGAGCCGTGTACGTGCCCGGCCCTGACGGGGCCGTGCCGCACCAGCGGGGCTTGATGGCGGTGAGGGCCGTGACGTCCAGGGCCTCCGCCGGGCCCACCGTCACCGTGTTGTTCACCGGGGAGATGTCCAGGACGTAGCGGGGCTTGCCGTCCGGGGCGGGGTGGCCGATGCGCAGGCCCTTGCGCTGGCCGATGGTGAATCCGAACGCACCTTCGTGGGTGCCGACCTTCGTGCCCGACTCGTCGAGGATGGCGCCCTCCGCGGGGCCGCCGAGGCGGCTCGCCAGGAAGCCCTGGGTGTCGCCGTCGGCGATGAAGCAGATGTCGTGGCTGTCGGGCTTCTTGGCGACCGCCAGGCCCCGGCGTTCGGCCTCGGCCCGGATCTCGTCCTTGGTGGTGAGAGTGTCGCCCAGCGGGAACATCGCGTGGGCGAGCTGCTTCTCGTCCAGGACACCGAGGACGTAACTCTGGTCCTTGGCCATGTCGGAGGCCCGGTGCATCTCCCGGGTGCCGTCGTCCTTCAGGACGACCGTGGCGTAGTGGCCGGTGCACACGGCGTCGAAGCCGAGCGCCAGGGCCTTGTCGAGCAGTGCGGCGAACTTGATCTTCTCGTTGCAGCGCAGACAGGGGTTGGGTGTGCGCCCCGCCTCGTACTCGGCCACGAAGTCGTCGACGACGTCCTCGCGGAAGCGTTCCGCCAGGTCCCAGATGTAGAACGGGATCCCGATGACGTCCGCGGCGCGGCGTGCGTCACGGGAGTCCTCGATGGTGCAACAGCCTCGCGCGCCCGTGCGGAAGGACTGCGGGTTCGCGGAGAGGGCGAGATGCACCCCGGTCACGTCGTGGCCCGCCTCGGCGGCACGGGCTGCGGCGACGGCGGAGTCGACTCCGCCGGACATGGCGGCGAGCACGCGGAGGGGGCGCTGGGAGGTCTGAGTCATAGCACGTCCAGAGTACGGGGCCCCGGGAACCGAATGCTCGCGGATATGCGTTGAGGAGCACATGGAGAACAACGGGAGTGCCGGATCATCAGGGAAAGGCCCTGGTCACGGCATCAGTCGGCGGACGCTGCTCATCGGCGGCGGGGTCGCGGCAGCGGGCACGGCCGCTCTGGCCGTGGACGAGATCAGACGCGTCTGGTGGCGGGTGCCGGGCGTGGCGAAGCCGCGCGAGGCGGGCGAGCTGGACTACGCCCCGGCGCAGTGGATCGCCGCGTCCGAGGCGAACTGGCGACGGGCCGACCGGCCGGACGACTACAGCGTGGACCGGGTGATCATCCATGTCACCCAGGGCAGCTTCGCCAGTGCGGTCAAGGTATTCCAGGACCCGGCCCACCGGGCGGCGACGCACTACATCGTCGGGCAGGACGGCCGGGTCACGCAGATGATCCGCGAGCTGGACGTGGCGTTCCACGCGGGTAACCGCTCCTTCAACGAGCGCAGCGTCGGCATCGAGCACGAGGGGTTCGTGGACCGGCCGCAGGACTTCACGACGGCGATGTACAAGTCGTCGGCGCGTCTGACGGCCGCGATATGCAGGCGGTACGACATCCCCGTCGACCGCGAGCACATCATCGGCCACGTGGAGGTGCCGGGTACGGACCACACCGACCCCGGCCCGCACTGGGACTGGAACCGCTACATGAAGCTGGTGCGTGCCGCGTCGACAGCGGGGCCGTCGACGGCGGGGCCCTCGACGGCGGCGGGCTGAAACCACCGGCCCGGCGTCCGGCCGAACCCCGGCTCCCCGGCCGGCTCGCGTCACCCCTGCCCCCGTCGCCCCGGTTTTCCTAGCTGAGCCCCGCCGTCCTGGCCCGGTCGACCGCGGGGCCGATCGCCCGTGCGAGTTCCTCGACGTCCCGGGCGGTGGAGGTGTGTCCCAGCGAGAAGCGCAGGGTGCCGCGCGCCAGGCCGGGGTCGGTTCCGGTGGCCAGCAGCACATGGCTGGGCTGGGCGATACCCGCCGTGCACGCGGAACCGGTGGAGCACTCGATCCCCTGGGCGTCGAGCAGCAGCAGCAGCGAATCGCCCTCGCAGCCGGGAAAGGTGAAGTGGGCGTTGGCGGGCAGCCGCCCGCCCGGGGCCGGGTCGCCTCCGAGGAGGGCGTCGGGCACGGCCTTCAGTACCGCCGCGACCAGTTCGTCACGGAGCCCCCCGACCTCACGGACGAACGCGTCGCGCCCGTCGACGGCATGCCGTCCGGCGACGGCGAACGCCGCCACGGCGGCCACGTCGAGCGTTCCGGAACGCACATGGCGCTCCTGCCCGCCCCCGTGCAGTACCGGCACCGGTGTCTGGTCGCGGCCCAGCAGCAGCGCGCCTGTGCCGACCGGACCGCCGATCTTGTGCGCGCTGACGGTCATCGCGGCCAGCCCGGATCGGGCGAAGTCGACCTCCAGCTGCCCGAACGCCTGCACCGCGTCGGCATGCATCGGGACACCGAACTCCTGTGCCACTTCGGTGAGTTCATGTATCGGCATGACGGTGCCGATCTCGTTGTTCGCCCACATCACCGTGATCATGGCCACGTCGTCCGGATTGCGGGCGAGGGCCTCGCGCAGCACGTCGGGGTGCACCCGGCCGTAGGCGTCGACCGGCAGGTAGTCGACAAGGGCGCCTTCGTGCTCGGCCAGCCAGTCCACGGCGTCGAGGACGGCGTGGTGCTCCACGGGGCTGGCGAGGATCCGGGTGCGCCGGGGATCGGCGTCGCGGCGGGCCCAGTAGAGACCCTTCACGGCGAGGTTGTCGGCCTCGGTGCCCCCCGAGGTGAGGACCACCTCGCTCGGGCGGGCGCCGAGGGCATCGGCAAGGGTCTCTCTGGACTCCTCGACGGTACGGCGGGCCCGGCGCCCGGCGGCGTGCAGTGAGGACGCGTTGCCGGTGACGGCGAGCTGCGCGGTCATCGCCGCGATCGCCTCAGGAAGCATCGGTGTGGTCGCGGCGTGGTCGAGGTAAGCCATGGTGGAACTGATTCTACGAGCCCGTGCTGGGGCGCGTGCCGGGCGCATCGCGTACCGGCGGGCGCGGGCACCCCGGACGCCGTCCCCACCGGCTCCGGGCCCGGCCCGGCAAGCCACTCCGGCGTCACCGCGGAAGAGCCACGCCCCGCGAACCACCGGGACGGCCACTCGATGAGCCGAAGCAGCACCGGGCGCCCCGTCCGGGTCGACGGATCAGCCCGCCAGGCTCCAGGAGACGGTGCCGTTGGCGGTCACGAGCACCGCGAGGACGATCAGATCCGCGACGCCCAGGCCCAGCCCCAGCAGGGCGCGCCCACGCCGGGTGGTGGAGCGGGCGAGGGCGATGAGCGCCATGGCGATGGCGACGGGCCCGAGCAGGATGTTCATCACGAGCAGGCCGAGCAGCCCGAGCACGAACGACGCGACGGCCAGCCCGTCGGCCTCCCGGGACGGCTTGCGGGTACGGCCGGCGGGGCCTGCGCCGGTTCCGTCGGAGGCCGCCTCGCCGGAGGAGGTCTCGCTGTGAGCGGTTCCGGGCGACGTGGCCTCTTCGTCGGGCCGGTTCCCGTGGAGCCGGGTACCGGTGGAACGGCCGGTGTGCGAGGTCGTGAGCGTCATGGTCCGAGCTCCTTCGTCAGCGGGTGCGGCGGGCGAGGCGTTCACGGACACCGAAGGCCGCCAGCCAGAGACCGATCACGGCCGCGGCGGCCAGGGTCAGCGGAAGCGGAAGATGGGCGACCGCTCCGAGGACGACCCCCAGCAGGAGCAGGGCTGCGACGAGGACGAACATGCCGGTGCCTTTCTGCGAGCTTTGAGAGTACGACTGTTCACTGACTCTTGAGTCTAGACCCTTCGCCCCCTTCCCTGTCTCGGAGAACGGTTGTTTACTGAATGGCATGAGTCACACCGTCGGCATCCGTCAGGCCCAGAAGCTGAGGACACGTCAGGCCCTCCTCGACGCGGCGCTCGAACTGCTGGAGCACCAGAGCCTGAGCAGCCTGGGACTGCGCGAGGTGACACGCGCCGTGGGCGTGGCCCCGACCGCCTTCTACCGGCACTTCGACGGCACGGCGGCCCTCGGCGTCGCACTGGTCGAGGAGACCCTGGACAGCCTGCACGGAATGATCGGCGCGATCCTGGCGGAGACGGGCGACACCGACGAACGCCTCGACCGGAGCGTCGAACTGATAGCGCGCCATGTGACGGATCAGCCCGCTCACTTCAGGTTCATCGCGCGGGAACAGCACGGCGGAGTGGGCCAGGTCCGGGAGGCCATCGCCACCCAACTGCGGCTGTTCGCGGAAGAGGTGGCCGGCGTCCTGGCCGAGGAGCCGGAGTCCGCCGGGTGGGAACGGGACGACCTGCTCATGCTGGGTGGTCTGTACGTCGACCACATGGTGCTCACGGCCTCGGCGCTGCTGGACGCGGGCCCCGACGGCCGGCAGGAGGTCGTCCGGGTGGCGCGTCGCCGGCTGCGCCTGGTCACGCTCGGCAGGGCCCACTGGCTCGACCCCCGCTGAGGACTGCCCCAGAGGCGGCGCATCCCGGCCGGGCCGGGCGCGACCACAGGGGCGGCGCCGGTAACCGGGCCTTACGGCACGGCACGGCTGTCAGGCGCGCGGCGCGCGGGCGAGCTGGCGGGACTGGGCCACGAGGCGGCCGGCGCTGTCCCAGACGTCCGCGTCCTCCTCCAGGAAGCCGCCGGCGAGGTTGCGGGTGGTGATGGAGACGCGCAGCGGACCGGGGGCCGGGCGGCAGCGGATGTGTGTGGTGAGTTCGATGGTGGGCGTCCAGCCCTTCAGGCCCAGCTCGAACGAGGTCGGCGGCAGTGCGTCGACTGTCAGCAGCAGCGAGAGCGGGTCGGCGTCGCGGCCGTCCGCGAGACCGAACCAGCCCCGCATCTCCCCCTTGCCCGAGGGGGCTCCGACGGCCCAGCCGGTCGTCGCGGGATCGAGTTTGATGTCGAGCCGTTCGGTGATGGCCGAGCTCCCGGGAATGGGCGCGGGACCGTCTCCCGGGCCGAGGCAGTGCTCCATGGGCGGGATCACCGGCGGCTCCGCCGACGTACGGACCTCGTCGGTCAGGCCGCCCAGGTCGCCATAGGTGGCCAGCACCCGGATGCGCTCGACCTCGCTGCCGTCCTCCGCGAACTGGAAGAGCGACGCCCCGCCGGTGGAGAGGGTGCGCCCGGTGCGGACGACCTGGGTGCGGATCACGGCCGGACCGGGGACGGAAGCGGTCAGGTAGTGCGCGGAGACCGAGAAGGGGTCGGAGTGCGGGAGCGCCTCGCCGAGTGCGCGGCCGAGCAGCGCGAGCAGATAGCCGCCGTTGACCGCGCGGATGATCGTCCAGCCCGCGGAGAGTTCCGCGTCGAAGACACCGTCCTCCCGGAAGGTGACCGCGGTGTCGCGGTCGAACTCGCTGTCTCCGATGGTCGCCCGTACCGCGTGTACCGCGCGCGACTCCTGCGCTGCTGCCTGTGCCATGGCATGCACCGTACACCGATCGCATTACTGAGCGGTAGCTTTTTGTTGCGGTCAGATGACGGCCGAGTTGTCCTCCGCCGAGGCCGAGCGCCTGTTCCAGGCGCGCGGGGCCCTCCAGTGGAAGCGCATGGCCAGCAGCCGCAGCACGAAGGCCGTGATCACCGCGGTCCCGCTGGTGAAGGCGTTGAGCGTGTCGAAGCGGATGCAGAGCACCACGGTCACGGCCCCGACGATGGCGGGCACGGCATACAGGTCGCGGTCCCAGCGCAACAGCGAGGGGACCTCGTTGGCCAGGACGTCCCGCAGTACGCCGCCGCCGACCGCGGTGGCCAGTCCGAGAGCGGCCGACGAGGTGAGGCCCAGGCCGTAGTCGTACGCCTTGATCGTGCCGGACACGCAGAACAGACCCAGCCCTGCCGCGTCGAACACGTTGACACCCACCTGGATGCGTTCCACGTGCGGGTGCAGGAAGAACACGAGACCGGCGGCAAGCAGCGGCGTGAGGAAGTACCCCAGATCCGTGAAGGCCGCCGGGGGCAGCGCGCCGATCATCACGTCACGGAAAATCCCCCCGCCCAGCGCTGTCACCTCGGCGAGCACCGCGATGCCGAAGACATCGAAGTTCTTGCGGACGGCGAGCAGAGCACCCGAGATCGCGAAGACGAAGATTCCGACGATGTCGAGCGCGTGCTGGACGGAGGGGGTGAAGAGTTCGTTGAGCACCGGGCAATTGTGCCGGTCCTACTCCTTCGGCTTTTCCCCCGTACCCGTGGTCGGTGCGGCGGAGCCCTTTCCGGCGTCCTCGGAGGCGGCCTCAGCAGTCCCTTCCGACTCGGTCGTCTCGGTCGTCCCGGTCGTCCCGGTCGACTCCGGCGCTGCGACGACCTCGACGGCCTCAGCGGTCTCTGCCGGCGCGACCGGCTCAGCCGTCACCGCCGCCTTCTCCGCCTTCTCCGCCGCAGCAGCAGGCTTCCCGCCAACGGCGGGCTTGTCCTCTGTGACGGGCTCGGCCGCCTTCGCGGTGACGGGCTCGGCCTTCTCCGCGGCAACCGGCTCGGCCGCCTTCGCGGCAACGGGCTCGGCCTTCTCCGCGGCAACCGGCTCGGCCGCCTTCGCCGGCTTCACCGTGATGACGTCCGCGACGAGCGGCGCGTCCCCGGGGATCTGGTCCTCGCCGTTCTCCGGGTGGTGGCAGGCCACCTGGTGCCCGGTCTTGAGCTGCAGCAGCGGCGGCTCCGTGGTCTTGCAGGCCAGCGTCGCCTTCCAGCACCGGGTGTGGAAGCGGCAGCCGGTCGGCGGCGAGATCGGCGACGGCACATCGCCCTTGAGCAGGATGCGGTCGCTCTTCTCGCCGCGCCGCCGGGGGTCGGGCACCGGCACCGCGGACATCAGAGCCTTGGTGTACGGGTGCATCGGCGCCCCGTACAGCGAATCGCGGTCCGCGAGCTCGACGATCTTGCCGAGGTACATGACCGCGATCCGGTCCGACACGTGACGGATGACCGAGAGGTCGTGCGCGATGATCATGTAGGTGAGCCCGAGCTCGTCCTGGAGGTCGTCCAGCAGGTTCACGACCTGCGCCTGGATCGACACGTCCAGCGCGGAGACGGGCTCGTCCGCGACGACGAGCTTCGGGTTGAGCGCGAGCGCGCGGGCGATGCCGATGCGCTGGCGCTGACCGCCGGAGAACTCGTGCGGATAGCGGTTGTAGTGCTCGGGGTTGAGCCCGACCAGCTCCAGCAGCCGCTGGACCTCCCTCTTCACGCCACCCTCGGGCTTGACGCCCTGGAGCCTGAAGGGGGTGCCGACGATTCCGCCGACCGTGTGGCGCGGGTTCAGCGACCCATAGGGGTCCTGGAAGATCATCTGGATGTCGCGACGCATCGGCCGCAGCCGCCCCGCCGACATGTGGGTGATGTCGCGGCCCTGGAACTCGACCTTGCCATCGGTCGGTTCGAGCAGTCGGGTCACCAGGCGGCCCATGGTCGACTTGCCACAGCCCGACTCGCCGACCACGCCGAGGGTCTCCCCGGGGCGGACGTCGAAGGTCAGCCCGTCGACGGCCTTGACCGCGCCGACCTTGCGCTTCAGCACACCCTTGGTGATCGGGAAGTGCTTGGCCAGACCCTCGACCCTGAGGAGCGGCTCCGACCCGGCTCCTTCCGGCCCTGCCGCGGCGGACGCGGGGGCCTCCTTCTTCAGATCAGTCACAGCTTCGGCGCAATCTCTTCGGTCCAGATCTGTTCCCGCTGCTCACGCGACATGTGGCACGCGGAGTAGTGCCCGTCGCCGGCCGGCGTCAGCTCGGGACGCTCGGTGCGGGTGATGTTGTCCTTCGGAACGTCGGCGTACGGGCAGCGCGGGTGGAAGGCACAGCCGGACGGGACGTTGATGAGGCTGGGCGGCGACCCCTTGACCGGGATGAGCCGTTCGGTCTGCTCGCGGTCGATGCGCGGCATGGAGCCCAGCAGCCCCCAGGTGTAGGGGTGCTGGGGCCCGTAGAAGACGTTCTCGGCGCTTCCGCGCTCGATGCAGCGGCCCGCGTACATGACCAGGAGGTTGTCCGCGATCTCGGCGACGACGCCGAGGTCGTGGGTGATCATGACGACCGCGGAGCCGAACTCCTTCTGCAGGTCGCGGATCAGGTCGAGGATCTGCGCCTGGACGGTGACGTCCAGGGCCGTCGTCGGCTCGTCGGCGATCAGCAGCTGCGGGTTGTTGACCAGGGCCATCGCGATCATGGCGCGCTGGCGCATACCGCCGGAGAACTGGTGCGGGTAGTCCTCGTAACGGCGGTGCGGCTCGGGGATCCCGACCCGGTCCAGCATCTCCACCGCGCGCTTCTTGGCCGTCTTCTTGTCGACCTTGTTGTGGACGCGGTGGGCCTCCACGATCTGCGCGCCGATGCTGTAGTACGGGTGCAGCGCCGACAGCGGATCCTGGAAGATCATCGCCATCTTCTGGCCGCGCAGCTCGCGTACCCGCTCGGGACCGGCACCGATCAGCTCCTCGCCGTCGAGCCAGATCTCACCGCCGATCCGGGCGCGCTCCGAGGTGTGCAGTCCCATGATCCCCAGCGAGGTCACGGACTTGCCGGACCCGGATTCGCCGACGATGCCGAGGGTCTGACCGGCCTTCAGGTCGAAGCTCACGCCGTCGACGGACTTGACCAGGCCGTCGTCGGTGTCGAAGTGGATGCTGAGGTTGCGTACGGAGAGGAACTCCTTCGCGTCCGCCGAAGCGTCCCGGGGAGCGGGGACCGTCGCCGGCGCCGTCCCGGGCGCGGGGGTTTCCTTCTTGCTTACGTCGCTCATGAGAGCCTCACCCGGGGGTCGATCGCGGCGTACACGAGGTCCACCAGCAGGTTGCAGATGACGATGAAGAAGGCGGCGACCAGGGTCACGCCCATCACCTTGGGCAGGTCGGCGGTGGTCACGCCTTGGATGGCGAACGCGCCGAGGCCCTGGAATGAGAAGACTCTCTCGGTGATGACCGCGCCACCGAGCAGCAGCGCGAAGTCCATGCCGAAGATCGTGACGAGCGGGGTCAGTGCCGCCCGCAGGCCGTGCTTGACGACCACCTTGCGCTCCTGGAGACCCTTGGCCCGCGCGGTGCGGATGTAGTCCTCGCCCATCGTCTCCAGCATCCCGGCCCGCGTGAGCCGGGCGTACAGCGCGGAGTACAGCAGGGCGAGCGTGCACCAGGGAAGGACCAGGGCGCCCGCCCACTCGACGGGGTTCTGGGTGAACGGGACGTACTCGCCGTTGCCGAACACCGCCAGGACCACGAGGCCGGTGAAGAACATGGGCAGGGAGACACCGGCGAGTGCGACGCCCATGGAGAGGCGGTCGAAGAACGATCCCCGCTTCAGGGCGGAGACCACACCGGCGGCGACACCGGAGACGACCCAGATGACGGCCGCACCGACGGCCATGGACAGCGTGACCGGGATGCGGTCGATGAGCTGAGGCCAGATCTCGGTGTGGGTCTTGAAGGAGTAGCCGAAGCACGGGGCATGGCAGGTGACCGGGTCGGGACCGAACTGGTATTCGGCGCCGACGACGATGCCCTTGATGAAGTGCCAGTACTGCAGGTACAGGGGCTGGTCGAGCCCCAGGTTCTTCTTGACCGCGGCGATGACGTCGGGGTCAGGGCTCTTCCCGACGTACTGGGCGGCCATCGAGTCGAGGGTCTGCCCACCGAGGCGGGGGACCAGGAAGAAGATCGCGAACGTGACTGCGCTGACCACCAGCAGCAGCAACACCGCGGCGAATACGCGTCGGATGATGTACGCAGCCACAGCCGTGCGGCGCCGGGCGGGCGAGCGGGTTGACACCCGCCGGCCCGGCGCCTTCACCTGCCTTTCAAATGATGCTGTCGATGAACAGGTGTTACTTCTTGGTCGAGGTCATCAGCACGTAGTCGTACATGCCGAGGTACGCGTCCGTGACCGTGACGTTCGCCGCGGAGTCCGGGCGGTACAGCAGG
The DNA here is from genome assembly GCF_035946055.1 of Streptomyces sp. NBC_01341. Taxonomy (NCBI): domain Bacteria; kingdom Bacillati; phylum Actinomycetota; class Actinomycetes; order Kitasatosporales; family Streptomycetaceae; genus Streptomyces; species Streptomyces sp. NBC_01341. The sequence continues at coordinate 2,282,488 of NZ_CP108364.1, forward strand.
TTCTTGCGGTAGACGAGCGGAACGACCGAGGCGTTCTCCATGACCTTCTGGTCGACCTCGCCCCAGGCGGCGTTGCGCGCCGTGGTGTCGACGGTGCCGATGCCCTTGACGAGGGCCTCGTTGACGGCCTTGTCGTTGAGCTCCATCAGGTTCGTGCCACCGGACGGCTTGATGGCCGTACCGTTCACGATCTGGTCGAGGAAGCCGAAGCCGGTCGGCCAGTCGGCGCCCCACTGCATCATCATCATGCCCGCGTTGTTCTTGTGCACCCAGGCCGGGACACCCGCGAAGTCGGTGAAGTACTTGTCCGAGGGGAACTGCTTGATCTCGGCGGTGATGCCGATCGCCTTCAGGCTGCCCTGGAGCTGGGTGGCCGCGGTGATCTCGTCAGGACGGTCGGAGCGCGCCGTGAGCGTGGTCTTGAAGCCCTTGGGCTGACCGCACTTGGTCAGCGCTTCCTTGGCCTTGGCCGCGTCGCCCTTGTGGCCCTCGGTCGGGTACAGGTCGAACTTCTTGTAGCCGGCGACGGTCGGGGGGATGACCGTGGTGGCCGGGTCGCCCTTGACCGAGCCGCCGATCGAGTCGATCAGGCTCTGCTTGTCGACCGCGTACTGGACGGCCTTGCGGCACTCGACGTTGTCGAACGGCTTCACGTTGACGTTCAGCGCCATGTACTGCAGCACGCCGGCGTACGGGTTGTCCGTCTTCGCCTTCTCGGCGGCCTTCACGAGGACCTTGGGCTGCGTCTTGGACTGCAGACCGGTGCCCGCGATGTCAGCGGTGGTGACGTCGTTGAGCAGGTGGTCGTCGACCGTGGTGGGGTTGACGTTGAGCTTGAGCTCGATCTTGTCCGGCAGGGCCTTGCGGATCGGGTCCGTCTTCGGGTCCCACTCCGGGTTGCGGACGAGCGTCGCGCCCTTGCTCTCGTCGTACGCCGAGAACTTGTACGGACCCGAGGAGACGATCTTCTGGACGTAGCTGGCGCCCTTGTCGGCCTTCTGCGGGACCGGGGCGGTCTGCGAGAAGGCGGCGAGGTAGTCCATGTCCGCGAACGGCTTGTTCAGCTTGAAGACGATCGTGTAGTCGTCCGGGGTCTCGATGGACTTGAGGCCCTCGGGCGACTTGTCCTTGTACGGACCCTTGTACTTGTCGCCGCCGTCGAGGTACGCCTTGAAGTAGGTCGGACCGTTGGACAGGGCCTCCGGCGCGAAGTTCGAGCGCTCGACGGCGTACTTGACGTCCTTCGAGGTGATCTCCGTGCCGTCCTCGAACTTCACGCCCTTGCGGATCGTGTAGGTCCAGGACTTGGCGTCCGCGCTGGCCTTGCCGAGACCGGTGGCGAGGTCCGGGACGATCTCCAGGCTCTCCTTGCCGGCGGCCGGCTTGAAGGTGACCAGGGAACGGCCGTACAGGCGGGAGAAGTTCTGCACCCAGCCGTAGTACGTGTTGCCCGGGTCCAGGGAGTCGGGACCGCTCGAGTGCTCGAAGGTGACCGTCCCCCCCTTCTTGTCGGTCTTGTTGACGATCGACGTCAGGGCGGCATCGGCCTTGCCCCCGCCGCTGCCCCCCGCTCCGTCTGTGTCCGTGTCACTGCCGCTGCAGGCAGACGCGCCGAGCGCGACCGCCACGGCAACGGCGATGGCCGAAGCTGTCTTTCTGTTTCTCATGCTGAGGAAAGCCCCCTCGATCGAACGGTGCGGCATGGCCGCGATTACTTGCCACGAGGGTCGAGTGCGTCACGCAGCCCGTCCCCCAGCAGATTGAAGGCCAGCACGGTGATGAAGATCGCCATGCCGGGGATGACCATGAACATCGGGTCGACCTCGTAGAGATCGACCGCCTGGGTCAGCATTCCGCCCCAGGAAGCCTGCGGCGGCGCGATACCGACGCCGAGGAAGCTGAGGGATGCCTCGAAGAGGATGTTCGTGGGGATCAGGAGTGTCGCGTAGACCAGGATCGGCGCGATCAGGTTCGGCAGCAGTTCGCGGAAGAGGATGAAGGGACCGCGGGCGCCGAGCGACTTCGCGGCCTCGACGAACTCCCGCTCGCGGAGCGACAGGGTCTGGGCGCGGACGATGCGGCCGATGTAGGGCCAGCTGAAGAAGCCGATGACGAAGATCAGAACCGCGATCCGCAGCGTGAGCCCCTGCAGCCCGAACGCCTCTCCCTGCAGGGAGGCCGAGATGGAGATCGCGAAGAGCAGCAGCGGGAACGCCAGGAAGGTGTCCATCAGCCGGCTGATGAAGCTGTCCACCCAGCCGCCGTAGAAGCCCGCGACGACGCCCATGACGACACCGATCACGACCGAGAGCAGCGTGGAACCGACGGCGACCACCAGCGAGACCCAGGAGCCCTCGAGGATGCGCGCCAGGATGTCGCGGCCCGTCTGCGGCTCGACCCCGAACGGGTGGTCCCAGCTGATACCGCCGAAGTCCCCCTTGGGCGCCAGCAGTACGGGGTCGACCAGGCTCTGGTTGAAGGCGTCGGGATCGAGCCCGAGGAGCGCCTGGAGCGGCTTGGACAGCAGGGCGGTGAGGATCAGCAGCACGACAACGATGCCACCGGCCATAGCGGCCTTGTCCCGCTTGAAGCGGGTCCAGGCGATCCGGCCGAGCGAACGGCCCTCGATCTGCTTGCGCGGGGCGCCTTCCAGCACCGCTTCGGGCTGCACATCCGCCCTGGTGGTCTCGATAGGTGCCGTCATTGCGGTGGAGACCCCTCTCGGCCGACGGTGGCCGGCCCATGACCGCCGCTGTAGCGGCTCGTACAAAACGTGACACACGTGATCGCACACCCCCGAACTGACCCTGTTTGAAAGAGGGATGCGCGGGGCAGGGAACACCTGCTGTGTGGAGTCTGAGGTGCCTTCGCGATCACCCGCCAGACCTGACGGGGAATGTTTGCTCAAACGTGATGCTGTCCAGAGGCTTCCGTTATCCGGACAGCTGTGCTGCGTGAGCGGACCTCTCGGCCACTAATCCGCTATAGCGGACATGCCACCCCAAGCACGTTGATGTGCTCACCAATTGACCGTCGGCCGCGCCGGGCCGACGCCCCGTCAGTACGCCTGCGGGGCCGGGCCGGGGGCGGGTGGGTAGCCGTAACCCGTGCCGGGCGCCGGCGCGTGCGCCTCGCGGTCGTAGAAGGGCCGGGAGTTGGCGCGGAGCCACATCGCGACCGGGTCGTACTCGTCGGACATCGAGACCGTGGAGACGGGCAGGCCGTCGGGGACCACGCCGATCGACTGCTGCATCATCGCGCGCACGGCGTCCACGGACGGACGGCCGGTGTCGTAGAGGTCGAGCCCGATCGCCAGGTACGGGACACCCAGCGCCGGCTGCACCCAGGCCCGCCGCAGTGCGCGGACGGCGGGGGTGCGGTGGGCGTTCTGCGACAGCAGGGCGTAGAACTGCGGGATCTCGATGGCCGGTTCGGAGAGCCGCAGCGGGCCCGCCGGCATGCGGTCGAGTCCGGTCGCGATGCGGCGCAGGTCGAGCCAGGGGATGCCGACGCCGCCGCCGGGGGCGTGCGGGTTGAGCCAGATGCCCCAGCGGTCCGGGAAGAGGGAGCGGGCGATGTCGCGGCCGGTCGTGACCTCGTGGGCCCTGCTCCAGCCGCTGGCGGAGAGTTCCTGGGCGGAGGTCACGCAGGGGGCGTAACCGAGGCCGTCGACCTCCATGTTGCCGTACTGCGCGTCGGGGGAGCCCGCGGTGCCGTGCCAGAGCAGCATCCAGACCTGCCCGCCGGTCAGGGACCTCAAGAGCTCCTCGTACGTGTCGAGGCGCCCGGGGGTCACTTGGCGCAGCATGTGCTCGACCTCTCCCCGAGCTCTCGACTCCTCCCCCACTCTCGGCTTCGCTTGAGCAGGGGATACCCCATCGGCCGCCCCCATGCCCGACGCACTCACCCTGGGTCCCGCCCCTCTTCGATCCGCTGTTCCGCCGCCCGTGTGCTCCGCGGGGCCGTGCCGCCGCTCCCGGGCGCACCGGCCCCGCCATCAAACCAGCTTATGCGCCGCCCCCGACACCGCCTCGATGCCACATGGCGGAGCGTCACTTCGCTCTCAGTACGCCTCGCGCACATAGAACGGGCGCACCTTGTCCAGCATCCAGTCGCCCACCGGGTCCCGCGCCACGTCGAGCAGGACGAGACTGACCGGCCAGGGCACCTGGACGCGGCCGAGGGCCCGGCCGAGCGCGTCCATCGGGGCGCTCTGCCCCGCGTCGTCGAGGACGGCGGCCTCGACGCCGACGAACAGGACGGGGCTGTCGCCCTCGATGCTGGCCAGCGCGCGGCGGGCGGTGCTCACCACACCCGTCGCCCGGAACTCCTCGGACACCGCGGCCAGGAAGTCGACCGGGTCCTCCTTCCAGTCCGGCTCGTACAGCCGCACCCGGCCTCCGCTCGCGGAGCCGTCCAGCGGGGTGCGGCCGGCCCGGCAGAGCTCCGCGACGGCGGGTGGCGGCAGCGGCATGCCGACCACTCCCCCGGGGTTCACCGCGATACCGACCTGCGGGGGCAGTCCGCGGGCGAAGTCGCGTGCGGGCGCGACCGTGAAGGAGAGGTGCGATCCGACGCACTGGAGGAACTGCGCCTCGGAACTGAACACGGGGACGTACGCGGCGCCGTCGATGTCGACGGTCGGCAGGTCGAGATCGGCGCTGCCGGGCCCGCCGCCGTTCGGCAGGGGCACCCAGATGTGACTGCGGCCGAGCACCTCGACCAGCCGGCCGCCGGCTCCGGGTATGCCGATGGAGGCGCCGAGCACTTCTTCGAGCTCGTTGGCCGGCCATCCGTTCGTCTGAAGGGGCGCGGCCTGGGCCGGAATGTCCACGGTGTCTGTGTCCTTTTCTCGCCATGCTGTGCGGCAGAAACCTTAGACCGGGTCGGGCCCCGGATACAGGGCCGCAGACGGGAGGGGCGGCCGGACCCGGCACGTCGTCCGCATTCCGGACGACCAGCCGGTCCGCCGCGGACTGTGCGTATGCGAACGGTGACACCCCGGCCGGGCGTCCCCGCGCGGCGGCTACTGCTGCGGAGGCCGGGCCTCCGGGAAGGAGATCCGGCCGACGGCCCCCGCGGACTCCCGGTCGAGCAGCACCGCCGAGGCGCACCCGGGCGGCAGCAGACCGCTCTCGGTGTCGCGCAGGAGCCGTCCCACGGCGCGCCGGTGCCGGGCGAAGGCGTATCCGGAGACCCCGCGCCCGCGCTCCCGCTGCCCCTGCCGCGCCACCCCGGGGGCGACGTCGAGCAGCACGAGGTGGAGGTGGCGGCCCCGGCGCCGGGCCTCACGCGCGAGCCAGCGGCGTACCCAGGCCTGCGTGCCGCAGTCGTGCACGACCACGGACGCCCCCGAGCGCAGGGTCCGCCACAGGCCGGCGTAGTGCGCGGCGCGCACCAGAGGGCGGTAGAGCGCGTACGGGAGTAATCCGGGCAGGGCCTCCGCCCAGCTGTCCCTGGTGTCCTGGGAGTCGATGGCGTGTTCCTCGACCGCACGCCGGATCAGCGTCGACTTACCGCTGCCGGGCAGCCCCGAGACCACCACCACGTCCCCCGCGGCGAAGTCCAGGGCGCGCGGGCCCCGCCCCTTCCCGTCCCGCAGATCCCGGACCACCGGTGCGGGCCCGCCCGTCAGTTCCCTGGCCGGCGCGCCCGGCTGCTGGGGCATGACCTCGTGCGTGACCCCCGCGGTCGTCGCGTAGCGCTGCAACCTCATCGCCGTCCCCCTGCCGATTCACCCACTGACCTGCCCAAGAAGTGTAAAGAAAAGGTAATGCGGCACAACCGGTCCGGACCGTACGTGTCGCGGCTGTCCGGCTCCGGACACCCGCACGGACCTGGACGCCCCACTCTCTCCCAATGCGTGCGATGATGACCCCGCCAATTGCATACCGGCCGTTTGAATCCGCGCGGGAGAGTCCCGGTCACCGTGTGCGCCGGGCGCCGAAGGAGCAAGTTCCTCCCTTGAATCTCTCAGGCCCCGTACCGCGTGGATGAGGCAGATCTGAAAAGCGGGCCGCTGCGCGGCCCCACCCAAGGTGCAAGCCGAACCCGAAGGGGACGACCCTTCAGGACCCCTTCGGGGGGTCTCGGCGAACCTCTCAGGTTCCGATGACAGATGGGGAGGGATCAACCCTCTGTCGTCATGCCCTGGAGCCATGTCCATGAGCACTGCCCCGAGCGCCGCCCCCCGTCTCACCGCCCTCGACGCCCTGCACCGGTCGCTGGGCGCCACCATGACCGACTTCGCGGGCTGGGACATGCCGCTGCGGTACGCCAGCGAGCGCGACGAGCACAACGCCGTGCGCACCCGGGCGGGCCTGTTCGACCTGTCGCACATGGGCGAGATCACCGTCACCGGCCCGCAGGCCTCGGCCTTCCTGGCCTACGCGCTGGTCGGCAACATCGCCACCGTCGGCGTGGGCCGGGCCCGCTACACCATGATCGTCGCGGCGGACGGCGGGATCCTGGACGACCTGATCGTCTACCGCCTGGCCGACACCGAGTTCATGGTCGTCGCCAACGCAGGCAACGCCCAGCTGGTCCTGGACACCCTCACCGAGCGCGCGGCCGGCTTCGAGACCGAGGTGCGGGACGACCGCGAGGCGTACGCGCTGCTCGCCGTACAGGGACCCGACTCCCCCGCCGTACTGAAGTCGGTCACGGACGCCGACCTGGACGGACTGAAGTACTACGCGGGCCTGCCGGGCACGGTCGCGGGCGTCCCGGCGCTCATCGCCCGTACCGGCTACACGGGCGAGGACGGCTTCGAGCTCTTCGTCGCCCCCGAGCACGCCGAGCAGCTGTGGACGGCCCTCACCGAGGCCGGCGCTCCGTACGGCCTGATTCCCTGCGGGCTCTCCTGCCGCGACACGCTCCGCCTGGAGGCGGGCATGCCGCTGTACGGGCACGAGCTCACCACCGCACTGACCCCCTTCGACGCGGGCCTCGGTCGTGTGGTGAAGTTCGAGAAGGAGGGCGACTTCGTCGGCCGTGAGGCGCTGTCCGCCGCTGCCGCCCGCGCGGAGGCAGCCCCGCCCCGCAAGCTCGTGGGCCTGATCGCCGAGGGCCGCCGGGTGCCCCGCGCGGGCTTCTCCGTCGTGGCCGGCGGGGAGGTCGTCGGCGAGGTCACGTCCGGTGCGCCTTCGCCCACCCTGGGCAAGCCGATCGCCATGGCCTACGTGGACGCGGCGTACGCCGAGCCCGGCACCGAGGGCGTCGGCGTCGACATCCGGGGCACGCACGAGCCGTACGAGGTCGTGGCACTGCCGTTCTACAAGCGCCGCGCGTGACACGGCCTCGCCGCACCGCGTGACGCATTCGTGTCTCACACCGTAAGACCACCGTTCATCAGCACTCCCCCGCGTACAGGAGAATTCAGGTCATGAGCAACCCCCAGCAGCTGCGGTACAGCAAGGAGCACGAGTGGCTGTCGGCCGTCGAGGACGGCGTCGCCACGGTCGGTATCACCGAGCACGCGGCCAACGCGCTCGGTGACGTCGTCTTCGCCCAGCTCCCGGAGGTCGGTGACACGGTGACCGCGGGCGAGACCTGCGGTGAGCTGGAGTCGACCAAGTCGGTCAGCGACCTGTACTCGCCGGTGACCGGCGAGGTGACCGCGGCCAACCAGGAGGTCGTGGACGACCCGTCGCTGGTGAACTCCGCCCCCTTCGAGGGCGGCTGGCTGTTCAAGGTGCGCGTCGCGGAGGAGCCGAACGACCTTCTCTCCGCCGACGAGTACACCGCGTTCTCCGGCAACTGAGACCCCAAGGGACCCACATGTCGCTTCTCAACTCCTCCCTCCACGAGCTGGACCCGGACGTCGCCGCCGCCGTCGATGCCGAGCTCCACCGCCAGCAGTCCACCCTCGAGATGATCGCCTCGGAGAACTTCGCTCCGGCCGCCGTCATGGAGGCGCAGGGCTCGGTCCTCACCAACAAGTACGCCGAGGGCTACCCGGGCCGCCGCTACTACGGTGGCTGCGAGCACGTCGACGTGGTCGAGCAGATCGCGATCGACCGCATCAAGGCGCTCTTCGGCGCCGAGGCCGCGAACGTCCAGCCGCACTCGGGTGCGCAGGCCAACGCCGCCGCGATGTTCGCGCTGCTGAAGCCGGGCGACACGATCATGGGTCTCAACCTGGCCCACGGCGGTCACCTGACCCACGGCATGAAGATCAACTTCTCCGGCAAGCTCTACAACGTGGTCCCGTACCACGTCGACGACACCGGTGTCGTGGACATGGCCGAGGTCGAGCGCCTCGCCAAGGAGTCCAAGCCGAAGCTCATCGTGGCCGGCTGGTCCGCCTACCCCCGCCAGCTGGACTTCGCCGCCTTCCGCCGCATCGCGGACGAGGTCGGCGCGTACCTGATGGTCGACATGGCGCACTTCGCGGGCCTGGTCGCCGCCGGTCTGCACCCCAACCCGGTGCCGCACGCCCACGTCGTCACGACCACCACGCACAAGACCCTCGGCGGTCCGCGCGGTGGCGTCATCCTGTCGACGCAGGAGCTCGCCAAGAAGATCAACTCGGCGGTCTTCCCCGGTCAGCAGGGTGGCCCGCTGGAGCACGTGATCGCGGCCAAGGCCGTCTCCTTCAAGGTCGCGGCGACCGAGGAGTTCAAGGAGCGCCAGCAGCGCACCCTGGACGGCGCCCGCATCCTGGCCGAGCGCCTGGTGCAGCCGGACGTCACCGAGGTGGGCGTCAGCGTCCTCTCCGGGGGCACGGACGTGCACCTGGTCCTGGTCGACCTGCGCAACTCCGAGCTCGACGGCCAGCAGGCCGAGGACCGGCTCCACGAGCTGGGCATCACGGTCAACCGCAACGCCATCCCGAACGACCCGCGGCCCCCGATGGTCACCTCGGGCCTGCGGATCGGCACCCCTGCGCTGGCCACCCGCGGTTTCCGGGCCGAGGACTTCACCGAGGTGGCGGAGATCATCGCCGCCGCGCTCAAGCCCGCCTACGACGCCGAGAGCCTCAAGGCGCGGGTGACCGCCCTCGCGGAGAAGTTCCCGCTGTACGCCGGCCTCAAGTAGGCCACCCGCAATTTGCACGCAGGGTGGGGGCACCACGCACACTGAAGAGTGAGCGCGGTGCCCCCACCCTTGTCCCCGCGCTCTTCGTGCCCACAGGCCCGTCCCGCACCACCCGGCAGACAACGGCGTCCGCCAGACCCCTTAGGAGTACTCCCGTGGCCATCTCGGTCTTCGACCTCTTCTCGGTCGGCATCGGCCCGTCCAGCTCCCACACGGTCGGCCCTATGCGCGCGGCGCGCATGTTCGCCCGCCGCCTCAAGAACGAGGGCCTGCTGGCCCACACCGCGTCGATACGTGCCGAGCTGTACGGCTCGCTCGGCGCCACCGGGCACGGCCACGGCACCCCGAAGGCCGTCCTGCTCGGCCTGGAGGGCGAGTCGCCCCGCACGGTCGACGTCGAGGGCGCCGACGCCCGCGTCGAGGAGATCCGCGCCTCGGGGCGCATCAACCTGCTGGGCATGCACGACATCCCCTTCGACGCGGACGAGCAGCTGGTCCTCCACCGCCGCAAGGCGCTGCCCTACCACGCGAACGGGATGACGGTCTTCGCGTACGACCGCGAGGGGGCTCCGCTCCTGGAGAAGACGTACTACTCGGTGGGCGGCGGTTTCGTCGTCGACGAGGACGCCGTGGCGGGCCAGGACCCGATCGTCCCGGAGGACACGGTCCTCAAGCACCCGTTCCGCACCGGCGACGAGCTGCTGCGGCTCGCCCGGGAGACCGGACTGTCGATCTCCTCGCTCATGCTGGAGAACGAGAAGGCCTGGCGGACGGAGGACGAGATCCGAGCCGGCCTGCTGGAGATCTGGCGCGTCATGCAGGCGTGCGTCACGCGCGGCATGTCCCGGGAGGGCATCCTGCCCGGCGGCCTGAAGGTACGCCGCCGCGCCGCGAACTCCGCCCGGCAGCTGCGTGCCGAGGGTGATCCGCAGGAGCACGCGATGGAGTGGATCACCCTCTACGCGATGGCCGTCAACGAGGAGAACGCCGCCGGTGGCCGTGTCGTCACCGCCCCGACCAACGGCGCCGCGGGCATCATCCCGGCCGTCCTGCACTACTACATGAACTTCGCGGCGGGCGGCTGCACCGAGGCCGAGAAGGACGACAGCGTGGTCCGCTTCCTGCTGGCCGCGGGCGCCATCGGCATGCTGTTCAAGGAGAACGCCTCGATCTCGGGGGCCGAGGTCGGCTGCCAGGGCGAGGTCGGCTCCGCCTGCTCCATGGCGGCCGGCGCCCTGGCCGAGGTTCTGGGCGGCTCCCCCGAGCAGGTGGAGAACGCCGCGGAGATCGGCATGGAGCACAACCTGGGCCTGACCTGCGACCCCGTCGGCGGTCTCGTCCAGATCCCCTGCATCGAGCGCAACGGCATGGCTGCGGTCAAGGCGGTCACGGCGGCGAAGATGGCACTGCGCGGCGACGGCAGCCACATGGTCTCCCTGGACAAGGTCATCAAGACCATGAAGGAGACGGGGGCGGACATGAGCGTCAAGTACAAGGAGACCGCCCGCGGCGGACTCGCGGTGAACATCATCGAGTGCTAGGCAGATGGGCCCTGACCAGCGCGTTCGCATCTTTCAGCGCTGTCAGGGCCTTCCCTGCTTACCCGGCGAAAAGTCCCTGGAATCTCCCTGGGACAGACATGAAAGTCCCTGAAAAGTCCCTGGGATGTCCCCCACTCTGTGACGATCCCGCCGGCCCTCCGGCTGATCGGACACGACGGAACCGCTTGCGTAGGTCCTAAGGGTAGGGTCTACCACTGGCCGTCACGGGCCTTGACCCCGAATCCTGAACACGGCTTATGCGGCTTGTGCCAGCGTAGTTGGTGTGAGGTGGAAGGCGTTCTCGAAGGCGATCGGTGATCGTTGTCCGAGGCGGGAGTGTCGGCGTCGGGTGTTGTAGCGGTGGAGCCATCTGAAGGCGTCGAGTCGCGCCTCACGCTCGTCTGGCCAGCTCTTTCGTCCCTGCAAGGTCTCGCGTTTGAAGGTCGCGTTGAAGGATTCGGCGAGTGCGTTGTCCGCGCTGGAACCGACCGCGCTCATGCTTTGCCGAACCCCTGCTGACCTGCATGCTTCGGCGAATGCTCTGCTCGTGTACTGGGCTCCGTGGTCGGTGTGCATGATCGATCCGGCGAGGCTGCCGCGGGTGCGGATCGCCGCGGCCAGGGCGTCGGTGACGAGGTCCGCGCGCATGTGGTCGGCGATCGCCCAGCCGGCCAGACGGCGCGAGGCGAGGTCGATGACGGTCGCCAGGTAGCAGAACTTCCCGCCGTCGATGGGCAGGTAGGTGATGTCGCCGACGTACTTCGTGTTCGGCCTGTCCGCTGTGAAGTCGCGGCCGATCAGGTCCGGGGCCTTGGCCGCAGCCTGATCTGGGACGGTGGTGCGGTGCCGGCGGCGAAGGCGGACTCCTTCGATCCCGGACACCCTCATGATCCTGGCGACCCGCTTGCGGTTGACCGCCTCACCGTTCTCCTCGCGAAGCTCGGCAGTGATCCTGGGGGCGCCGTAAGTGCCGTCCGATTCCTGATGCACCGCCCGTATCCGGGCCGCCAGGCGGGCATCAGCCGCCCGCCTGGCGGCCCGGTCGGCGGCCGTCCGTTGCCAGTAGTAGAAGCTCGAGCGGCTGACTCCGAGGATGCTGCACAGCCGCTTCACGCCGTGACGGCGCTGGAGGTCGGCGACACACTGGAAGCGGTTCACCAGCGCGTCTCCCCGGCGAAATACTTCGCCGCTTTGCGCAGGATCTCCCGTTCCTCCTCCAGCTCACGGACCTTCTTCCGCAAGGCTGCGTTCTCCACTTCCAGCGGGGCCGGCGGCTGAGAGGGTTCCTGCGTCCGCCGTCCCCGAGGACGGCTTACTCCGGCTGCCCGAACCCAGTTCCGCAACGTCTCCGGGTTGATCCCCAGATCGGCGGCGACCGACCTGATCGTCGCTTCGGGCCGCGACTCGTACAGCGCGACCGCGTCCGCCTTGAACTGCGGCGGGTAGTTCTTCATCACCACGAGATGTCCGTTCTCAGATCCGCAGGATCCAGTGTCTCGTGTGTCCAACATCAGGGGTCAAGGCCCCACCTCTTCATCCGGCTGCGCCAGTTCCACCATCACCAGGCAGGACGATCAACCTCCGCCATGCGTTTCTCGACGGCTGGCGCCAGCCGAACGCTTCCTCATGCCCCTTTCCGCGAGACCGGCAGCTCCAGAATGCTGGCGCTCTCACGATCGGATTGGCGGTGATCCGGGGGCAGGGTGCTTTAGGCGGCCAAGCCTCTGCCGCACTATCGTAGCAAGGCCCGGAAGGACCGGGCGGCCAAATTACGGCTCATCCGAGCGTTTCACCGAAGCTATTCGGAAACTCTTCCCTTGCTCACCTCGCCTCGACGCTTGATCATGTCGCGCGAAATCCTCTCAAGGACCGCGTCGGCATCAGGGTCATCGAACCCCATCCGCCCGGTTTGACGGTTATACCTATTGACCAGAACTTGCGGCCACGGCGAGGCAAGTCCACTGATCCTTGCATATTCACCCATCTCGGACTCCGTCGGAGTCTTGACATGCTGGAGATCAATCAAAAGGTCCGGAACTGTGAAGAACTGCGGCAGGTGGAAGTACCGATCGTGACGCCCGAGAATAATTCGCCTGCTTTCTGCGCGCAAGTCACTGGAATTCTTTTTCAGCTTCATACGACGCCCCTTCTCTTCCGGATTCCATCCGCCCCGCGGAGGTATAGCCTTTTCGATACTCCTCCATTCCGGCTCAATCACGCTCCAGGCGCGAAACGGGTCAACCTCAAGAAGAGGAGATGCGGCCACCAAAAGATGCCTGTCCGCCTTTCCATTGGCAAGGTCACATCCAGGCGTGAGCTGCACCCAATAACGCTGCGTATCCGCATGCAACAGAAGGTCACCCGTGTCAAAATTATCCCCAATGGGGGGGATCACGTAAATCCGAGACGGATGCCAATTACTAGGCAATTCCAGCGCACGCCCCACAGGGCCGCGCAGGCGATCCTCTCCATCGAGAGACAGGGTCAATTCCAGTGACCGCGTCAGACGAGCGGTTAGGAATGTGATCTTCTCCTCAGCATCGTAGTTTCCCAGCGAGGCCCACTGCTTTGAGATATCCCAGAGATACTCTCGGGTCACCTCGCGAACATGGTCTGCAAGGCCCCTGACAGCAATAGGCAATCCGCTGTCGAACGCCGCCTTCACAGCATTGATCAAAACGTCGGTGTGCTCCTCTTTGCCCACGACCTGGACGACGGGCGGCTGGGCCAGCGGCTCGACCCGCTCCGTGTATGCGGTGTAAAAGACGACTGGCACAAACCGCGTGGACTTCAAGTTGTCCAGAATCAGCTCGCCAGCGTCGTCCCTTCCCTCGTCGTCACGCACATCCAGAATTACGACATCGACAGTCTGCGCACTCAACACCTCCTCCGCTTGGGAGAATTCAGCGACCGGGATCACTCGCGGTGCGCGGCCATATGCAACATCCGACCGACGAAGCTGATCCTCTACATCCTTTCGGAAGTCCTCGTTATCCTCCACGATGACAACAGTCCACTCAGGACTGGGCTCAGGGAACGCGATAGTCAGATCCGGAATGTCCGGCTCCACGTCATCGTCGTTCCCGCCGTCCACGGCGTAATCAACTTCGGTTACGCCCTCCCCGGCTACACCATCTGCGATTGCACTCACACTCGTCTCCTAAAGGTCACCTGGAAAGCTGCTCCGCCAAGCCGACTGTCCACAAGATCAAGCACCCCACCGTAGGCGTCAGCGACACGCTCACCCACGATTGCCAGCCCGAGGCCTCCACCATTCGGTTTGCTGGAATAATAGGGCTCGAAGATGAGGTCACGAATCTCGGCCGGCACCCCGGGTCCACTGTCATCGATCACCAATGCCAAGGCCCCGTCTTCCAGTCTCTCCACTTTAAGCTCCACATACCGCGAACCCCTCGGGACCTGCTGAATCCAATAGAGAGAGTTGTCGAGCAAGTTAATAACGACTTCTTGCAGCTCGGCGGGATCAAGGGTGACGATCTCATCGACACCAGTTACTGTGACATCAGCACCGACCTTTGCGGCACGGCTTGCAAGAACGTCGACGGCCGAATTGACTGTCTCCAGCATGCTGACTTTCTTGGGCCGACCCCGGCGACGCCCTCCAAAGGGCGCAATGCGCTTGAACAGCTGGGCCAAGTAATCCGCTTGTTTATCGGCCGTACTAACGAGGCCGACGGCCTCGTCACGAAGCTCGCAAGCGTCAGCGTCGGCCAGCAACCGCCCCGCATCCCGGGTAACCCGGCGAATCCGCCCGACAGAGGACTGTCCATCATGCACAACCTCGTCAACGAGTCTGCCGAGCGTAGCGAGCCTCTGATAGCGGGCAAGCACCTCGCGAACGTGCTCCACGCCCGCGTTGATCCTGCGCTCTGCGTTGGCGACTACAGCTGCCAGCGCGCGGTCGTTGGGGTGCGATTTGCGAACGGCTTCTGCGACATCGGTGATATCAATTTCGTCAAATAGGCCGCGCCCCCGGGGCTCCTCAGTCTCACGAGTCCGTTTCCGCTGCTTGAGCCGAGCGCTTTCGAGTTCCGCGATGATCTCCGTGACCGCATCCCGCAAGCCGTCATAGGCGGGGCCCTGGAGCAGCCCCTCACGGTTTGTCTGGTCGCGTAGATCGGGGTTTTCATCTGCCGAGATACTGACAGTTCCGATTATCTGTGAGTTACTCAGACGCATCCGGGGGTTGTTTACGCGTCGGGCATCGAGCGTGAGCCAATCGTCACCACGTTCCCCGAATGGCAGAACCCGGAACCCATCGCGGTAAACGCTCACTCCAGCCCGCTGATCGAGCAGATCACGGAACTGCTTAGTTGACAGATTGAGTCCACCGTCGGCAGTCAACTGTGAGATTGCATCTCGGTCCCGGTCATAAACCCGGAGGTCGATGGAGAAGGGGCCGCTAGTAAGCATCCCGTCAGTACCTCGGTGCTGCGCGTTGCGGTCAAGCGCCACTTGGTGCAGGTACGGAGCCCTGCCGGGGATCGTGATCTCAAGGTCCGCCGTCCCGTCGGCCGACACGGATCCGGACAGCCGATACGGGGGGTTCATCAGTTCGGTCGGAGGTTCGATCGGTCCGGCCAACGCTTCGAACTCTCGAGGCAGATCGAGCACGATCTCGAAGTCCCGGTTACCATCCGCACCCGGGGGCGCGATGAGGCGGGAGAGATCACGACGGAGAGCAAGAAGATCTGACTCTTCCCAGCTACGCGTCAGGCCTTCCAACAGCAGCAGCGTGCCACCTGAGCGGCTCGGCAGATCGACTTGTTCCCAAAGCGCGGCCGCACGCCCGCCGTCGTGGAAGTCCACTGCCGCTCGTTCGGTCACATCGAGCTCAACTTGGTCCAGATAGACGTCTGGATCCCTGAACTGACGCCAGTCAACTCCGACTTCGACCTCGCTCGACTCGCCCCAATGCCGACTGATCAAAGTCATGGAGTCAGCCAGTCGAGCAGCTGCGAACCGCCCAACGCCCTTCTCCCCCAAGACGCGGCGACCACGCGGAGTGGTTCTCCCACGCATCCGATGCGGAGTGGCGATCTCCAACCAGATGTCCGTGACGGTTTCGGCAGTCATTCCGGATCCGTCATCCAATACCGCCAGCCCTCCATGGCCTTCTCGAAGCTCGCCGGTGAAACACAGGACAACGCAGCTCGCATCAGCGTCGTAAGCGTTCTTGACCAGCTCTACGACTGCCACAGTCTCGCTACTGATGAGTTCCGTACCGATGGTGTGAAGCAGCCTCGCACGAGGACGGAGCGTTGGCATGGTGACCTCCTGGGAGCAGATGGTAGATCACCGGGCATCCCCACGTCCGCCGCGGCTCCGATGCCCCCTTTTAACTGTTGGTGCGCTCGATGTTCCTACGGCATGTACCGACACGCAGGGGGAGTCGGTACATCTGAGGGGCGGCCGCGGTGCAGAGGCATTGGATCAAGACAGATTCTGTCAATTCCGGTCTTGTGCTTGTAACTTCAGCAGGTAGCACCGGATGCTGCTGGGGTTCGGAGAAGCAGAAGATGTCCGGCCATGGCGTCGTGCCATGGCGGCTTCTGACTCGCGGACCCTGGAGATCCCCGTGGACACCCCTGTCCTGCGGGCCGGTTGTGCATGCTCGTCGCCGCCGGCACGTACCTCGGAGCCGCTTCGGCTCCCCCGTCGCTCGTTCGTGAGCGACGGCGCCTGTCTGATGCTCAGGCCCTCCTGCAGCGCCTCCTCCCTGTCGGCGACCTACGCCGGAGAGGAGACGCAGTGACCACGCCCCCGTTCAAGCCGAGCGTCGCCCAGCAAACGGCCCTCGTCGAGCACCTCGTGAGCGCGGTGGTCACCGACGCGACAGGCGAGGCACAGGGCGACGTCTGCCTCGGTGAACCTCCCAGCGCGCGCTACTTCATGGAGAGCCTCGGCCCCCACGCCGTCGAGCCGGGCGGCGCCGCACCCAGGTATGGTCGGATGACTCCGGACAGCCTCGGGTTCGAGTTCGAGGCCGAGAACGCCAGCTCCGTCATGGTCAGGGCAAAGGCGTCGTTCTACTACTCGGCCCTGCCGACCCGAGCGGAGCAGTTGGAGTGGGCCGGCGACCGCGAGGAGCCGTACCGGCTGGCGCCGTTGTTCAGGCGACTTGACGTGGTGGTCGGCCCGGTGGAGATCGTCCTCGGTCAGGCCGGCCTCCGTCAGACTCTGGAGGCCGAGTTCCGGCACGCCTTCTCGGAGGCCGTCGAGCTGGCGCTCCGTGACCCGCGGATCGATCGTCGCGTGGGCAATGACCGCCGAGAGCGTCTGGTGCCCCCTGCAGCGATGGACGACGACAGGTCCTTCGAGCAGTGGCTGGCCCGAGAGGTGGCCGGGGATCCGGTGGTGCCGGCCCCCGCCGCACACGTCGTCATCACGTCGCGGCCGGTGGCCCCGGGGCGGCTCCGGGTGACCGCGACCCTGCAGAACCTCGCCGCGGACCCGGTCGTGACCGTCCAGGGAAAGGGCAGGAACGCAGGCCGCAGCCGCCGCGACGAGGCGAGGGACAACGCCCTGTTCCGCGCGGGGCTGGAGATCGACGGTGACCGTCTCCTGCCCATCGTGATGGATCTCGGTGCCGACGCCTACCGCTACTCGGGGGACCTGGGGGCGTACGCGAACAACTGCGGTGTCGAGCCGCGGTGGCACGACGGCCGGCTCGTCTCCGTCCGCAGCGTGCCCGTGCCGCAGCACGACACCCATCGCGCGGTGGCCCGTGCTGACGAACGCTGGGGCTACTCGGCGCTCGCTGCGGACCCGCTGCCGGTTCTGGAGGAGCTCGCCGACGAGATGGAGGCGTATCTCGACGCCCCCGCGTGGAGCACGGAGGACCTGCAGGACAGGCAGGAACTGGCCCGCCGGAAGGAGTCCGACCGCCAGGCCGCCGCGTTGGAGGTCGCCCGCTTCCGCGACGGCATCGTGTGGCTGCGGCGGGATGACCGTCTGCTGACCGCGTTCCAGCTCGCGAACGAGTCCATGACGGAGCTCAACACGCGGAGAAAGCGGCCGAACCGGGGGTGGCGCCTCTTCCAGCTCGTGGCCATCGTGAGCCAGCTCGGCGCCCTGGCCTGGCGGGAGCACCCCCAGGAGCTCTTCACGCCGGGACTCTGGGGTGACGACCAGGACGTGGATCCCACCGAAGCGGCGACCGTCGTCTGGTACCCGACCGGGGGCGGCAAGACGGAGGCCTACCTCGGCTTGGTCCTCGTGTGCATGTTCTACGACCGGACCAGAGGAAAGGAGGTCGGGGTCTCGGCCTGGTGCCGCTTCCCCCTCCGGCTCCTCACCCTGCAGCAAACTCAGCGGCAACTCGACGTCATTGCTGCCGCTGACATCGTCCGAGGCCGCAACGCCGACCGCATCAAGGAGGTCGGCGGCAATCCCGGGTGGCCCTTCTTCATCGGCTTCTACGCCGGCGGAGGCAACACCCCCAACTCGCTCACGTCCGATCGCACGCTCGACCGCCTTCGGTCGAGCGAGGCAGAGCGGCATGCGTACCGACTCGTACACGACTGCCCCTACTGCGGTGAACGGTCGGTACACATCCCGCCTCCCGATCCTCAGGAGCTCAGGCTCAAGCACGTCTGCGGCAACGAGCAGTGCGGGAAGATCCTGCCAATCGTCGTGGTGGACACCGAGATCTACCGCTACCTGCCCACGGTCGTGGTCGGCACCTTGGACAAGCTGGCCAACGTCGGACTGTCGGACAAGTTCGGCGCGCTCCTGGGGGACGTCGACTGCTGGTGCCCGCAGCACGGGTTCGGTCGGGGCGGGAAGTGCCACGAGCGCCACGCGCCCGGTCATCCGAAGACGGCTCCCGGGCCCCTGAAGGCACCTCTCTACGACCCCTCCCCCTCCCTGGAGATCATCGACGAACTGCACATGGTCAACGAGGAGCTCGGGGCCTTCTCGGGGCACTACGAAGGGCTCCTGGCGGAGGTGCAGCGCACCCTGACGTCGAGGCACCGGGCCGACGGGCGAGGAGTCCGCATGAAGGTGGTGGCGACGACTGCGACCATCCGGGGCGAGGACCGCCAGAGTGAGCACCTCTTCGGCCTCAGGTCCGTCGTGGTGCCCCTCCCGGGGCCCAACCTCGACGAGAGCTTCTACTGGCGCCTGGACCGAGGGCTCCCCCTCCGTCGATTCGTCGGGGTCATGCCGACCCGGGGGACCGCGGAGATGACGCTGGTAAGGATCTTGACCTCCGCACACCGAGCCCTGTGGAAGCTCGAGCAGCGCCGCAAACTCCCGCCAGCTTTCGAAGCGTGGCCGGAGGAGGAGCTTCGTGCGGTCGTCGACCTGTACCGCACGAGCCTCACGTACGCCACCACGCTCGTCGACTTCGGCCGTATCCGCCGCTCACTGGACACACAGGTCAACGAGGCGCTGCGCAGGGAAGGTTATCCGGACCTCCGAGTGGCCGAGCTGAAGAGCGAGACGCGCCTGGACGAGGTGCGTGGCGTCCTGGACGACCTGAGCAGCCCCAACGGCGAGACGGGCATGGTCGTGGCCACGAGCATGGTGAGCCACGGGGTCGACGTGGACCGACTGAACTTTATGCTGTTCAACGGCATGCCCAGGTCGATGGCGGAGTACATCCAGGCGTCCTCACGAGTCGGCCGCGCGCACCACGGACTCGTGTTCATGCTCTTCAACCCGGTACGGGAGCGGGACCGTTCGCACTACCGTTACCACGGCAAGTTCCACGAGTACCTGGACCGCATGGTCGAACCAGTGGCGATCAACCGTTGGAGCCGGTTCGCGGTACGCAGGACCCTTCCCGGAATCCTCATGGGTTATCTGCTCCAGATCGCCAACCGCGACTGGTGGCAGGCGGGCAATGCCCCAGGGCATCTGCACGACCTCTCCAAGATGCAGGCTGCTCTCCGTGACCCCGCCCGTGGCGGCTTGGACGGAGTCCAGCTGACCGAGCTGCTCGAGGCGCTCCACGCGGTCTTCCAGTCCCATCGACCGGAGGGACAGGAACTCCGGAGCGACTTGGAGGACATGGTGGAGCACGCGATCGCCAGCCTCCGCTCCGCAGGCGCCTCCGCCACCCTCGCCGGCGGAAACAACCGGGGGTACCGCGCGACAGGCGACTACCTAGGGCTCGAGTGTCGACCGATGACGAGTCTCCGCGACGTCTCCGAAGGCATCCCTTTCCACGTCGTGTCCGACAACCGGAGGTCGTGATGGCGTTCAACCCCAGGAACGACGAGATGTCACGCGACCGTGGCCAGGTCCTCTTCAGGTTCCGGCCCGGCCAGACCTTCGACCACCGTGGCGGGTACACCACGCAGGTGATCCAGCTCGGGCGTGACGAGGAGTTCGATGGTCCCTCCCTGGATCGTGACCACCTCGTGCAGGAGGCGATGAGGTTCGTTCGCAGATGGCGGACCGCCGGACGTGCGTTCGTCCCCGGTTCCGACCGCGCACCCGAGTTTCCCGGTGACCAGGACCGACTCGCCGATCGCCACTACGAGGTCGTGGTCCCGGGCAAGGTCTTCTGTCGCGTCTGGCCCCGGGTGGTGCGCTGCTCCAGGGCCGGGTGCGGGCACGTCTGGACGGCCGGCGACCCTCGGCCCGGAACCGACGACTGGCCGCCGGCCTGTCCGGCCTGCGGCGGCGTGGTCGGTAACCGGCAGCTCCAGTTCGTCTTCGCGCACAAGTGCGGTGAGACGTCGCCGATGTACCCCCCTAGCAAGTGCCCCAGGGGGCACACGCGGTTCAGGCTCGACGACCGCGCCAGTCGGTTCCGCGACTTCCGCTGGGAGTGCATGACCTGTGGCTTTCCTCTGGGGGTGCAGTGGAGCTGCAGCAACTCCTCGTGCAGCTACCCGGACAAGTTCATGAACCCCCTGCTTCACTCGGCGGGAACCGCGCACGTCGGCCACGGGCTCACCCTCGTGAACGTGACGACGACTGAGGAGGCGACCCGGCAGAGCAATCCGCTGTACACCGCGGCCGTGCTCGGCTGGTGGCTCGGGGAGATCACCGAGGACGAGTTCCGTCGGCTCACGGACGGGCACACGGTGGACGTCCCCGACGAGGTCGTGGAGAGCATCCGGGTGATGGAGGAGGCCGGTCTGCACGACCAGGCGCGTGCCCTGCGGGCACGCTTCATGCCTGTCGAGGTGGACCATCTGCGGGACCGGGTGGGCAAGGCCCTCGGGCTCGACGCAGGCAGTGACGACGCCCGTGGGCTCGCGGCCGAGCTGCACACCTACCGTCGCGTTCTCAATCTGGAACGCCTGGGGGTTCCCCGACTGCAGCGGGAAGCGCGCAACCCGGAGCGGCGCGCGCTCTACGAACGCTACCCCGGGGTCCTGGCAGCCGCCGGCCTCAGCCGTGACACCTGCCTGGTGAGTGATCTACCGATCACCTACCTCGCGATCGGCTACAGCCGAACCGGCTTCAGCCCCGAGGAGGCGGACCTGGTGCCCTACCGTGGTCGCGTGTCACGGGGTGCTCCCGAGAAGACCCTCCTCTACGCACACCCCACCCAGGCGGAAGCCCTGCTCTTCCCGGTGGACCGGGACCGGGTGAGCCGGTGGATGGTTCGAAACGATCTCGTCAGCCGACGCACGCTTGACGACGCCGGCGGAGTCGCCCAGTGGCTTGTACACCAGCTCGGTCCGAGTAACGGCCAGGCTCTCTCCCACGAGGTACGCCCCGCTCCGGGACACCCCGACCTCCCGGTGCACGAGCTGTTCGGACTGCTGCACTCCCTGTCGCACCAGATCCTGCGGGCACTGGCGGTCGACAGCGGGTACAGCGAGACGAGCCTGTCCGAGTACCTGTTCCCGTACGACCTGGCCTTCGCCGTCTACCCCAACGGGGGCAGCGACTTCAGCCTGGGCGCCATGAGGACCGTCCTGGAGCAGAACCTCGACGCGGTCGTGAGCCGTGCCGTCGACAACGACTCCTGCCTGTATGACCCCAACTGCATGATCACGAACGAGGGTGCCGACCACGGCTGCCTGCAGCTGCCCGAGACGGCCTGTCAGTCCTGGAACCGTAACCTCTCCCGCTGGCATCTCTTCGGTTCCCCGGACGGTTCAAGAGTCGGGTACTGGGACCCGAGTCTCTGAGCCCGACGGCCGTCCCCGACCCGCCCTGTCGACACGCAGGGCTCCCGACCACCGAAGTGCACGAGTGGAGCTCTGCGTGAGACCAGAACAGGACCTGCTGGGCGTCCTTGCCGAGGCCCGGGACCGGGCCCTAACCCTGCGCGGATGGGACTCCGGACCGGAGCGGATCTACGACCTGCTCCGGACCGCGACCAGAGTCCGCGCGATGGAGATCAGCTCAAGAGTCACGACGGACGTTCCGTGGGAAAGCGTTCTCGCGCAACTCGTCGCGTGGCATCACGACCAACCCGTCGGCACTGGTGCGTGCTCGGGCGGGGACGCCGACGAGATCGTCCTCGCTGCGGTGGCAGCCCAGCGGTTCGACCCCTTGGAGGCCAGCATCCGGAGCGGTGCCTACGACGTACGCATGACGAGAGGTGACTTCCGCGTGCGTCACCGCTGGGACGCCTCCGCCGAAGTGGCCGACATGATCCTCGAGCAGGACGCGCGTCCCAGGGGCGTACCCCTGCTCTCCGACGTGGAGCGGAAGTGGATCTCGTCCCGAGTCGTCGACTCTCGTAGCGGTCCACCGCCGGAGGTCCTCAAGGCAGCTGTCCAGCGGGCCGCTGCGACGATAGAGGTGTACCGGCAGTCGGTACCCGAGGGCCAGGTTCCCGACTCCTTCCAACTCGGAGAGGGGATGACCGCCGGTGACATGACCAGCGTCCTGGCGGTGATCATGGGAATCGCCTCTCTGAGCGAGCACACCGCGCACAGGCTCTCCCGTCTGGAGGCGACGCTCGCACACATGCCGACCTCCCAGCTGCTCGCCGCCATCGCGGAGATGTGCCCGAACGTGTCCGAGGCGCACCAGGCTCTGGTGGTGGAGAGACTCACCTACCGACCCGGCAGGTCCTGTAGGACCTCCCCTCTGATTAGCCACGACGACGTCGTGATCATCTGTCCACCCCTCCTGACGCCGAGGACCGTGGACGCGATCATGCTTCGCTCGGCCACTCATGCGCCTGGTGGGTTCGGCCGCATCGGAAGGGAGCAGGGTGCACGTGCAACGGCCTGGGCGGAGTGGCTGCGCGCCACCCCGGGCGCCCTGGTAGCCGAGCGCGTCCCGGCTGCCAGGACCGACGGCGGGTCTGCCGGCGATCTGGACGTGGTCGTCGTGGACCCGGTCCGTCGGCTCGGCCTCTGCCTCGAGATCAAATGGCCGATCGAAGCCCTGTCCCTGCACGAGGGCATGAAGGTCGAGAGCTGGATCACCTCTGCAGCAGGGCAGTTGGACCGTCTCAGAGGCGAGCTCCGATCGGGTGCCGCGAGTGCTCGTCTGCCGCGAAGCTGGCCCTCGTTCGACTCGATCAGCTGGACCTGGTGCGTCGGCACGCCGCAGCAGCTCACCACGCGCCCTCTTCCCGTTCCGGACATGCACGCCACCTCTCTCCGTTACGTGCAGGCGCTGGGGACGCCGCCCGACCTCGGTTCCCTGGTGGCCGCCCTGAGGAGCCCGGATCTTCCGGCCAGAGGGGTGCACTTCGACGTGCGGAAACGGTCGATCTCCTTGGGCCGACACCGAGTACACGTCGACGCGCTCGGGATACGCACGAGCTCTTGGCGCCCCCGCTTCGGGTAGCGAATCAACCTGGACATCGGCTGTCTGACGCGTCATGTGAACTCGTCCGGTCAACCAGCCGAACCACTAAGAGCACGGTGCTTGTGCGTCCTCTCGGGACGGCGATACATCCCCTGCAGGTAGCCATGCCGGTGGATAATCATATCCATCACCAGAACTCGGAAGTAGGCTGGAAAATCGGCGTGACGTACGACATCGCGGCTCCGGAGCCGGCGGGCCTGGTCGCCTCCCTCAGTTCTCTCGGGTACTCGCTTCCTGCCGCCATCGCGGACCTCGTGGACAACAGCATCTCCGCCGGGGCGTCAACGGTCGACGTCGAGTTCACCTGGGCCGGAATGGACTCGTGGATCGCCGTCGCAGACGACGGTGCCGGGATGACGGCCGAGGACCTCGTGACCGCCATGACCGTCGCCGCGCGCGGCCCCGCGGCAACACGCAGTGCCACCGATCTCGGGCGTTTCGGCGTGGGTCTCAAGTCCGCGTCCTTCTCCCAGGCCCGGCAGCTCAGCGTCGCCACCGCGAGGTCCGGCGAATGGCACGTGCGCACCTGGGACCTCGACGTCGTCGAGACCTCCGGTCAGTGGCGGCTGCTCCGCGGCGCGGACGAGGCGACGACCGAACTGCTGGAGCGGATCCGGGGGACGGCGGACCACGGGACGGTCGTGTTGTGGCGGCGCCTGAACGGCTACCACGGCGGCGCGGTGACGGTGGAGGACGAACGGACCCAGAAGCAGTTCTACGCGGAGTCCGCGCGCACCGAGTCCCACCTGGGGATGGTCTTCGCGCGGTTCCTCACCGGAGGCAGCCGGCTCAACCTCCGGGTGTCCGGTACCCCCGTCACGCCCTGGGATCCCTTCCTCGCCCGCCACCCGTCCGTACAGCCACTTCCCGTCGAGCGCCTGCCGCTGGGATCGGGTTCCGTACGGGTGGAGGCGTTCGTCCTCCCGAGCGCTCAGAGGCTCACCCCGGACGAGTACGAGAAGGCCGGAGGCCCACGTGGATGGCTGGACCAGCAGGGGTTCTACGTCTACCGCCGGAACCGTCTGATCCTGGCGGGCGACTGGCTCGGACAACGCGGGCTACGCCGCGAGGAGAAGTACAACCTGGCCCGGATCGCCGTGGACATCCCCGCCGAGACCGACGTCGAGTGGATGGTCGACGTGCGGAAGTCCAGCGTCGTGCCGCCCGTCGCCCTTCGTTCCCACCTGCGACGCATCGCCCTGCAGGCCAGGAGACGAGCCTCCGACGTGCTGCGGCACCGCGGGCAGATCGCGGCGCGCACGCACGGGGACCCGCTGCTGTACGCGTGGAACGTGCGTCGGTCCGAGGACCGGGTCACCTGCCGGGTCAACCGTGGTCATCCCCTCGTGAAGGCGGCGCTGCGTGCTGGCGGTGCGAGCCCGGACGACGTTCGTGCCCTGATCCGCCTGCTCGAGGAGACCGTGCCGGTCACCGCCCTCCGTGTGATGCACGAGACGGACACCAGCGACGACCCCGAGCCCTTCGGCGGCCCCGGTCCCGCCGACGCAGGGGCCATGGAGGTCGCACAGCGGATCTACGAGGCGTTGGTCTCGGACGGCCGTTCCCCTGCGGCCGCCCGCGAACGCCTGCGGACCATGCCCCCCTTCGACCAGATGCAGGGCTTCTGGAACGGGTGAGGCCGTTGTCAGTGTCCGCGCGTAATCTGCCCCATGCCGTTCCCGCTCAGCCGGAGGTCTGCCGTGAGTTCCACCCCTGACAACTCGTCGGAGTCCCTTGCCAAGGCCCGTCGTCTGGTGCTGGCACTGCTGTCGCAGGACCGTCAGCCGTCGCCGGAGGAAGTGCAGAACGCGGTGACCGTCATCTTCGGGATGCTCGCCGGCCAAGGCGAGGTTCTCGACCGTGACCAACTGGCCAAGGAGATCGAGGTCCTGACAGCCGTGTTCCAGGAAGGCTCTTCCGGCCTGGACAGCGACAGCGGACACGAACCGTGGCTGCCGGAGGCGAAGAACGACCGGGCATGGGACTTCTGGGAGCGCTACCGGCGCTACCTGGAGGACGTACGCAGCCTCCCCCCGCTAGTCGTTCGTCGGCTGGACCAGAGCACAGACGAGGTCCTGAGTCAGCTCGAGGACCCTCGCCGAGTCGGCTCCTGGCGTCGGACGGGTCTGGTCATCGGTCAGGTGCAGTCAGGAAAGACCGGCCAGTACATCGGTCTGGCCGCGAAGGCGGTGGACGCGGGATACCAGTTCGTAGTGATCCTCGCCGGCATCCACAACGACCTCCGGAGCCAGACCCAGCTCCGTGTCGACGAGGGGCTGCTCGGGTTCGATACACAGCACCAGCAGCGGTCCAACCAGAACGGGAAGTCCCGCCTCATGGGTGCCGGACGGATGCCGGGGGTCAAGAAGCTCGACATCGCGTCCCCCACCAACAGCTCGGAGAAGGGTGACTTCGGCCGCCAGGCCGCCAACGCCGTCAACTTCCCGCTCGGCCGCTTCCCGGTGGTCCTCGTCGTCAAGAAGCACTGGAGGATTCTGGAGTACCTGCGAACGTGGGTGACCGAGGTTCAAGGCACCGAGGACGAGACGGGGAACAAGGTCGTACGCGACATTCCCCTGTTCGTCATCGACGACGAGGCGGACAACGCCTCCATCAACACCGAGCGCGACCCCGACGCGGACCCGACCAAGACGAACGGCGCGATCCGCGAGCTCATGAAGAGCTTCGAGAAGTCGGCGTACGTCGGGTACACCGCCACTCCCTTCGCCAACATCTACATCGACCCCGACGTCAACCACGTCGAACTCGGAGCAGACCTCTTCCCCGACAGCTTCATCCGCACGTTGCCCTCGCCGACCAACTATCTTGGTCCGGAACGCGTGTTCGGGCTCCGGACCGACAACGACGACGAGGAGGACGTTCCTCCTCTGCCCCTCGTGCGACCCGTAGCCGACTCGGAGAGCTGGATCCCGAGCAAGCACAAGTCCTCGTTCGTCCCCTCCGACGACCTTCCGCAGTCCCTCCGCGACGCGATCGACTCGTTCGTCATCGCCAGCGCCGCCCGGAGGGTACGGGGACAGACGAAGGTGCACAACTCCATGCTCGTGCACGTCACCCGCTTCACGGCAGTCCAGGGGATCGTCCGCGACCAGGTGGATGACTACCTGCGCCTCCTCGTGGACTCTCTCCGTGACCGATACGGGCAGGCAGCACAACGCACGGCCGGGCTCCGGGCCCTGTGGGAGGGCGACTTCGCACCCACGACAGACCACTTCCCTGCGGACGAGGCCCGGCGCGTCACCTGGGACGACGTGTCGAACCAGCTGATGCCCGCGCTGCGGAAGATCGTAGTAAAGACAGTGAACGGCGCCTCTCGCGACGCCCTGGACTACTACGAGCACCGCCGGACCGGTCTCTCGGTCATCGCGATCGGGGGCCAGAAGCTCTCCCGGGGCCTCACTCTGGAGGGGCTGACCGTCAGCTACTACCTGCGTACCTCCACCACGTACGACACCCTGCTCCAGATGGGACGCTGGTTCGGATACCGACCGGGGCACGAGGATCTCTGCCGTCTGTACACCACGCCCGACCTGCAGGCGAAGTACATCGAGGTGACCGCTGCGACCGACGAACTGCGTCGCGAGGTCGAGGAGATGGCGGCGCTGGACCTCAGCCCGAGGAACTTCGGACTGAAGGTCCGTGCCTCGTCACTCGGGCTCGCCGTCACGGCCGCCAACAAGATGCGCCAGGGCACGAAGGTCATGCTCAGCTACTCCGGGGAGGGGCCGGAGACGGTGATCTTCAAGCTCTCCGACGGGGTCCCCGAGCACAACCTCAAGGTCCTCGAGGAGTTCGTCCGGAGACTCGAAGCCCGCTCCACAGGGAGGCAGGAGACGACGGGTGCCAACGTGACATGGTCACAGGTGACCTCCGACGCCGTCGTCGACTTTCTCAACCGTTACGAGACGGACCGCATGGCGCAGAGAGTCCGCCCCCGCTTCATCGCGAAGTACATCGAACAGTGCACGGCCGTCGGAGAGCTTCCGGAGTGGACGGTGGTGCTCGTCGGGAAGAGGGCGTCCACGGACTACCAGAACGTCTCCGGTCACGAGGTGGGACCCGTGGAGCGCACGGCGCTGAACGACACCGAGAGGGACGGCCGGCACACGATCCGTCGTCTGCTCAGCCCTCCCGACGAGCACCTCGACCTCGAGAAGGACCAGATTCTGGCCGCCCTCCAGGCGACGCAGAAGGCGGCGGCCATCAAGAAGCGTGAGAAGGTGCCCCAGACCCCTTCAGGTGATCATCTCCGATGGCAGCGACGACCCGACCAGGCGTTGCTGCTCATCTACCTCGTCGAACGGCCCGCGTCCGAGAACGCCTCCCCTCAGTCGCCGCTCGTTGGCTTCAAGGTGAGCTTTCCGCTCTCGAAGCACCAGTCCGACACCGAGTACGTCGTCAACAGCATCTGGCAGCAGGAGGGCCTCGACGCCCTGGACGAAGAGGGGGACGGGGAGTGACCATCACGGAAGCCGAGTGGTGCGACCTCGAGGCGCCTCAGACCGCCCAGGGGCGATCCAGCATCCGCCTGTACCCCGACGCCCCGTTGGACGTCTTCCTGTCCGTCTCCCACCCGGCGCACCGACGGATGCTCGTACTCAGGACCGACGCACGCTCCGCGGACCACATCGTGCGCTCCGTGACCCGCCTGCCCAGCGCGGCGGGCCTGGAGATGAACCTGAGTGCCGTGTCGCGGCTCGAGTACGAGCTGCAGGTGGTCCTCACCGCGGACGAGCACCGCGAGGTGTTCAACCCCCTCGTCACCGACGTCGCCGACACCGTCAGGGGAGCTCCCGGAGCCGCGGCAGCCCTGACCGCGGCCGTGGAGCGGTTCGAGCGTTGGCAGGACCTTCTTCGCTCCGTGGGCAAGGACGGTCTCGGTCCCGAGGCCCGTCGCGGGCTCGTCGGCGAGCTCCTGTTGCTGCGCGACCGCGTCCTGCCAGTCGTCGGGGCGTCCGAAGCCGTCAGCTCCTGGTCCGGACCGAGCGGGGCCAACCAGGACTTCCACCTGCCCGCCGTGGCCATCGAGACGAAGGCCAGCACGGCCAAGCGCCCCCGCAACATCCGTATCGCGAGCGAACGCCAGCTGGACGGCACGGGGACGCCCTCACTCCTGTTGTCCTTGGTCATGCTCGACGAACGTCGTGGTGGTTCCGGCGAGAGTCTGAACCGCGTGGTGGACCGCGTACGCGAGCAGCTGACGAGCACGGCCGTACGCGCCGACTTCGACGGCCGGCTCGTGAGGGCCGGCTATCTCCCGAGCCACCGGGACCTGTACGAGGAGCCTCGGTACACCCTCCGAGACCTGCGTTCCTGGCACGTACGGGACGAATTTCCGAGGCTCGTCGAAGCCGACCTGCCCGAGGGAGTGGGCGACTGCACGTACAGCCTGAGCATCTCGGGGCTGGACCGGTACCGTGCCACGGCCGACGAGGTGACCGCACTCATCGGGGGGACCCATGCCTGAACTCGACCTGTACCAGTACGCCCACGACGTCGTCGTCGACGTCCAAGCCACGGCCGAGGCCGAGGGGACGACCACTCCCGAAGTCTTCACGCGACGCGTGTTCGAGGACCTGGAGAAGGGCGGCATCGCCTCCAACACGTTCAGCGCCTACCACGGTTCGCACGGTCACCTGGTCCACGGCTACGGCATCGGGGACACGGGTGAGTGCCTCGACCTCTTCGTCACGGACTTCGACGTGGAGCCGCTGGCTTCCAAGCTCACGAAGGGCTTGGTCGAGTCCTACTTCAGACGGCTCCTCACGTTCGTCCGTCGCTGCCGGGACGGGCTGCGCCAGCACATCGACGAGTCCTTCGACGTCTACGACATGTGCGCGGCGGTGGAGAAGTCCCTCACCGAGGTACAGCGAGTTCGGCTCTTCCTGCTAAGTAACCGTGTCAGCACCGGCACCGCGGTGCCACCCACCGACTTCGACGGCCTCCCGGTGACCCACGAGGTGTGGGACCTCGCGCGCCTGCACCGTCACGAGACCTCCGGCAGCATCAGCGAACCCATCGTCGTCGAGTTCGTCCCGCCGCTGCCATGCGTCGCAGCACCCAGCAGCGAACCCGACCACTCGGTGACCATGACCGTGATTCCCGGCCAGAGGCTGGCCGAGCTGTACGGGGAACACGGGACCAGGCTCCTCGAACTGAACGTCCGCTCCTTCCTACAGGCCCGTGGGACCGTCAACCGCGGCATCCGGGAGACACTTCTGAACTCCCCCGGAAGGTTCCTGGCGTACAACAACGGCATCACGGCCACCGCTTCGCAGGTCGACTTCGCTCACGACGCCGAAGGCAGACCGACCGGTGTCCGCCGCGTGCACGGACTGCAGGTCGTGAACGGCGGTCAGACGACAGCCTCACTGCACTACGCGAGAAGCCGTGACAAGGCGGACCTGTCGCACGTGTCCGTTCAGATGAAGCTGACGGAAGTGTCCCCCGAGCGTCTGTCGGAGATCGTCCCGATGATCTCCGAGTACTCCAACACCCAGAACCGGGTGACGATGGTCGACTTCAGCTCGAACCACGAGTACCACGTGGCCGTGCAGCGGATCACCCGCTCCCTGTGGGCGCCGGCCACGGACGGCAGCGGCCAAGAGGTCCACTGGTTCTACGAGCGGGCGCGCGGCCAGTACACTGACGAGTTGGCCAAGGCCCGGACTCCGGCGAGGCAGCGCGCCTTCAAGAAGCTCAATCCGACCAACCGGAAGTTCACGAAGGCGGACCTGGCGAAGTACTGCAACTCCTGGAACCACCTCCCGTTCCAGGTCAGCCGTGGCGCACAGAAGAACTTCGTCGCGTTCATGGACCGCATCGACGAGGCGACCCCGCATGTCGACGTCCAGTACTGCCAACGTGTGATCGCCATGGCCGTCCTCTTCAAAGCGGTCGACCGCATCGCGGCGAGCCACGAGGCCGGGAGCTACAAGAGCATGATCACGGCGTACACCGTGGCCCGTCTGTCGCTCGCGACGAATCAGCGCATCGACCTGGACAGGATCTGGCGGGAGCAGCAGATCTCCCCCGCGGTCGAGGCGGCGATCGACGACCTCTGCCCCAGGGTGATGCGCGTGGTGACCAGGCCGCGTGAGGGAAACCACGTGGGCGAGTGGGCGAAGAAGGTCGTGTGCTGGGACGCGGTCTCCCGCGTGCCATGGTCCGTGCCCGCCGACCTGAAGGCGGAGCTCCTCGAGCATCCGTTGGACGAGAAGACTCTCGCAGGGGGCTCAGGAGGTAGCCAGGGCGCCTGCGACGAGGTGGCGTCGATCCCGGCGGACGAGTGGTACGCCGTCGAGCGGTGGGCGAAGGAGACACGCAATCTCGTGCCCGCCCAGCGGCAGCTGGCACAGTACGTCGGCAGACGACTCGAACTCGGTCAGGGGATCCCGGAGCCGCAAGCGGTTCAGGCGCTACACGCACGCAACAGGGCTCTGTCCCTCGGGTTCGTCTCGGAAGCCTGAGCCTGGCAGCTCGTCGGCCTCAGAGCTTCCCGCGTTCGAGGAGATCCCTCATGGCGTCCTCGGCGCGACGGAGCACGATCCGTCCGTCTCCGTCGCTGAAGGCCAGAAGATCCGACCCAGGGGCGATGCCGGCCTCTGCGAGCAGGCCAAGGGGAAGCTCGACCCGGCCGCGGTCGTCGACACGGAGTTCTGCTGGTTCACGAAGCATGGGACGAGTGTGGCACTCTCGCCCTTATAGGAGCGACGTCGGCCTGGGGACAAACCATGGCAGCAGATGAGGAAGCTGCCCTCAAGGGATGGGTCCGCACCGAACAGAGCGGCCACCTGCGCGGTCGGCGCTCCCGGGACACCAAACCCGAAGTCGCCCTGCGGCGGGCCGTGCACCGGCTCGGCCTCAGGTTCCGGCTACAGCGCAAGGTGGCCGCCCGCTGCACGGCGGACTTCGTTCTGCCCAGGCACGGCGTCGCGGTGTTCGTCGACGGGTGCTACTGGCACGGGTGCCCGGTCCACGGCCCGAAGGCGTTCCGCGGTCCGAACGCCTCCCTGTGGACCGCGAAGATCAAGACCAACAAGGAACGGGACCGTCGGAACACCGCTGCGGCCGAAGCTGCCGGGTGGACCGTCGTCCGTGTCTGGGAGTGCGAGATCCGGACGGACGTCGAGGGCGCTGCGCTCAGCGTCGCCCGACGGTGCGCCCAGCCTGACGCGACTGGGCGGGCACCGTCTCCCGATCGTTCATCTCGCTCGGCACCTCCGTAAACAGGTGATCGCCCGAGAGACTTTCCCTGTCAGCGCAGTACTGGCTGAGAGGACAGGCATCACAGACAGGCTCCTTGGCCCTGCAGATACTGGTCCCGATGAGACGGAGCGCTGCCATGCGTAGGGGCGCGTCCTCGCCTGCCCCGACGAGCTTCACCAGGTCCACTCGACCGTCGCTGAGCCTGTTCGTACGGTCCGAAGCGCTGCCGTGGAGACGAGCGGCGACGCGGAGTGCACCCTGCCCGACCCACAGAAGGTCCTCCGCGATCAGCAGCCGGTAGACCGTCGCCTCCGCCGGCTTCAGCATCAGGGACTCGCGGACCTTCTTCTCGTCCTCCCAGGCGCTGGACTCGCCGACCATCACCGAGAGCCGGGCGACCCGGGCCTTGGCAGCCTCGGTCGGCGCAGCCGTGGTGAGCGCCTCCAGTGAGGCCGTGTTCAGTGACGTCAGCCCCCGTACGATCTCGACCATCGCCGACAACTGGGCGGGCTGCATCCTGGTCCCGGACAGTATGGCCACCACGGCAGCTTGCAAGCCTGACATGTGCCTGCCCGGCAGCTGATACCAGTGCTCCGCGTCACGTTGTCCCCGGGCCCAAGCGGTCAGGTCCTCTCGCACCGTCCGCCAGTGAGGTCGGAGTCCACCCTCAGCCGACTGCCCGTCACCTACCGGCAGCAGCGCCTCGGCCGCCGCCTCACCCAGGAGAGGCGGCACCGCGTTACCGATCTGACGGAAGGCGTCACTGCGCGTGCCCGCGAAGCGGAACTTGTCCGGGAAGGTCTGCACCCGTGCCGACTCCCGCACGGTGAGGGTGCGTGGCTGCTCCTGGTCGGGGTGGATGTACCAGTAGCCGTCCTTGGCGATGTGGGCGGTGATCGACCTGCTGAGATCCGACCAGTCGAGCTTCTTGTACTTGTCCGTAAAGTGGTCGGCCTTGTAACGCTGCAGTTCCGGCGAGATCTGCGAGTACAGGGTGGTGGAGTCCATGCTGGAGAAGATCTCGGCGTCGTCCGCCCGGACCCGTCGGGTCATGTGGTCCCACACCCGGTCCTTACGCGCCCACTTACGCATGTCCTGAGCGAACTTGGAAAGCTCGGACGGTTCCTCGTACGGGAGTTCGCGCTCCCCGACACGCTCGGTGGGCACGACAGGCAGCACCGGCAGGTCACCGATAGCGTCACGCAGCGTGGTCCGCTGATCGTGCTCCAGCTCCTGCCGCCACGAGAAGCACTCCACGTCGTTCCTCGCGAGCAGGATCAGCCGCTTCCTGTGTTGCGGAACGCCGTACTTCCACGCATCGACGAGACGGACCTGCGTCGCGTATCCGAGGTCCTCCAGCTGCTCCTCGATGGTGCGTACCACGAAGAAGTCGTCGCCGAGACCCATGTCCGGCACGTTCTCCATGAGGACCGCACGTGGCCGGAGGCGTTTCACGACGTCGAGGTAGGCGCTCCACAGCTCCTTGCGGCGATCATGGGGATCGCGGCCGTGATGCTCCACGAGACTGCGGATCTTGCTCCGGCCAGCCCTGCTGAACGGCTGGCATGGCGGGCCTCCGGCCACCAAGTCGATCTTGGCGGGCGCCAGCATCTCGACGAGCTTGTCACGCTCGTCAGGATTACCCAGATCCATGTGGAGACTCATGCCCGGGAAGTTCGCCGCGTGCGTCTGGAGCGCCCGCTCGTTGAAGTCGACCGCAGCTGCGACCGTCCACCCGGCTCGCTCCAGCCCGAGACTCAGTCCACCCGCTCCAGAGAAGAGGTCGACGGCCAGACGCTTGTCAGCACCGAAGCCACCGAGCCACTTGCCGAAGTTCTCGGGCTTGCAACTGTTCCTGTGGCGCCTGAGCTCCAGACAGTCGCTCCGCTCCAGAGGCACCCCATAGTGCTGCCTGCGCACTGCGCCAACCTCCATCGGACGAGAAGAACGAGCACCAGGAGATCACACAACCTCTGGCAAGATCAAGAATCCGACGTCCACCTCGGATGACTGGATCGATGAGGACGCCACAGGCGCCCCGAGAATATTACGCGGCGCCCATCCCTGTATGGGAAAGCAACCCCCCAGTAACACCGGAGAGGGTCAACCATACGGACAAACACCGACAAGACCATCAGAGCTCTCGCCAGTCGAGATTCATGTCATCGCCTCTCCCGCGGGCTCGGCTCTCGCCCCGAGGCGATGTCGGCGTCCTGCACTCGGCCAATCCCATGGTCGAGCTGCCTGCCCTTCCCGCTGCCCGACGCGGAATACCCGCAGCGTCCTCTTACTTGCACCTCTATAGCGAACACGGGAGGGGGCGCCGGGGTGGCCGAGCTGATGATGTTCCGACGGGACGCGGACGGTCGGGATGTCGAGCTGTCCAGTGCAACGGTGGCGCTGGAGGTGGAGCTGCAGCGGCGGGTCGAGGCCGGCCTGGAGCAGATGCTGGGTGTTCGTTTCCTGGCCTCGGAGTATCCGACCGGGCCTTGGCACCGGGGGCGGATCGACACCCTGGGACTCGATGAGAACGGCAGCCCGGTAGTGATCGAGTTCAAGAAGGGCTCGGACAGCGGGGTGATGTCCCAGGCTGTCTCCTACCTGTCCTGGCTGGAGTCGGCGCACCACGAGTTCGAGGCGCT
Source organism: Streptomyces sp. NBC_01341 (assembly GCF_035946055.1). Classification (NCBI taxonomy): domain Bacteria; kingdom Bacillati; phylum Actinomycetota; class Actinomycetes; order Kitasatosporales; family Streptomycetaceae; genus Streptomyces; species Streptomyces sp. NBC_01341. The sequence continues at coordinate 2,316,704 of NZ_CP108364.1, forward strand.
CGTGCGGAAGGTGCTGGGGGCGGAGGCCGCCGAGTCCGTCGACTGGCGTCGTCCGCGGATGATCTGCATCGCGGCGGGCTTCTCGCACCACGACCGGGTGGCGGTGCAGAGGTTGCCCGAGCGGATCGACCTGGTGCGCTACCGGATCTTCGACGGTGGCCTGCTGGGGCTGCTGCTCGTGGACTCCGCGACCGGCTTCCCGAGCGCTGCCTCGTCTCGCCGGGGCCGGGAGCGGGCACCCGTGGCGGACAGCGTGCCGACGGCTTCGGCGGTCTCTCCGCCTGCGGGTGGAGGAACGGTGCCGGAGTGCCTGCGGAACCTGTATGCGGAGTTGGACGAGGCGCTCACAGCGTGGGGCGAGGTGGAGGTGGCGTCGCTGCGGCACTACATCGCCTACCGGCGGTTGGTGAACGTGGCGTCGGTGATCTTCCGTCCGAAGCACGAGGCGATCCTGGTGTACCTCAGACTCGACCCGGACGCGGTCGAGCTGGAGGAGGGCTTCACCCGGGACATGCGCGGTATCGGGCACCTCGGGACCGGTGACCTAGAGGTGCGTATCGTCTCGGCAGCCGACTTGGAGAAGGCGGCGCCGCTGATCCGGCGGGCGTTCGAGGCAGCCTGACGTAACAGGAGGGGCGGCTGGTGCATCGGTTAGTCGATGCTCCGGCCGCCCCTTTGGCGTCTGTGGGCCGCCGGCCCTGGCCTCTTTTCGCTCTCACGCTCATGCCTCCGGTCCGGCCAGCTCGAAGTCGTCCTTCGTCAGTTCCGCTCGGAGCCGCTCCTCGGCGACGTCGGCGTAGTGCGCGGACAGCTCGACGCCCACGAAGCGGCGTCCCTCGCGCAGGGCCGCGACCCCGGTGGAGCCGCTGCCGGTGAACGGGTCGAGGACGGTGCCGCCCTCGGGGCACACCTGGACGAGCTGCTGCATGACCTCGACCGGCTTCTGGGTGATGTGAACCCGGCCCTTGCGGGGCTGGGAGGCGATGTAGTGGCCCGGCAGGTAGAGATCGCGGGTGTTGTCGAGGGAGCCCTTGACGCCCCAGATGATGAACTCCGAGTCCTGCTTCGGCCCGCCCTTGCGGGGCCGACTGGACGGCTTGATCCACGGAATCGTGCCGCTCCAGGTCCATCCCGCCATCTGCAGGGCGTCGGAGGTGGTCGGCTCCTGTCGCCAGTCGGTGAAGACCATCGCGACCGCGTGCTCGGTCGAGGCCCGGTACGCCTCGGTGAGCAGTTCGGTGAGCCAGGAGCGGTAGGAGCGCTGGTCGCGGTTTTCGCCGGGGAAGTTGGCGAGGTCGTGCGCCGAGTTACTCGTGACGTACTTGGCGCGAGCGGTGCGGCCGGTTCGATCGGAGCTGGTGCGGCCTCCGGAGTTGTACGGCGGGTCGGTGATCACCGCCTGGACGCTCTCGTCCGGGAGGGACTTCAGGACGGTCAGGGCGTCGCCTCGGTGCAGCGTGTAGCTCATCTAGCGAGTTGGCGCACCGCCGAAACCGAGGAGGGGGACTTGCGTGCCTTTGCCAGAAATCGACGAGAGCCGACTTCGCACATCATGTGAGGAGCAGGTTGATCTACTGTCCCTGCCACACCGCTTCAGCACGCGTGATTTGCGTGACGCGATAGCAGATCTCCGCGGCAAGCCGATCGTCATGGCGCCGCTGAATACGCTCGGCGCAGTCGACGCGCCATGTGGGATAAGGATCGAAACCCCGACGGTCGACCTCCTTTACTACGAGGAAGGTACGTCTATCCACCACCAGAGACACATCCTGACTCACGAGCTGTGCCACGTGTACTACGACCACCCGGGGAGTCTGGAGGTCGACACGGACATGGCCCGCATCCTCGGTGTGAACCCCACGCTGGTGACGCGCATGTCCGGGCGCACGAGCTACCCGACGGCCGACGAACGGGAAGCGGAGATGATGGCGACGGTCATCCGCCAGCGCATCTACCGCGAGCGTGAATCTCCCTCTCTGCGGCCGAAGAAGGGGCCGGACAGCTGGGACGCACTCTTTGCCCAGCCCATCAGGAAGCGGCGGTTCCGCTCACGATGAACACCGTCTTCCTCGGCATGGCCTCCCTGCTCGCTGCGGCTTCCGGCTACTGGGTGCTCGGGCGAGGCACGCCACGTCCGACCGGGACGTGGGCCATGGGTGCGCTCCTCGCCTCGTTCGCCTTGGCCTTCGCCTCCTACGCACCGCTGTTCGAGGACGCTGCCGAGACGGCAGTACCGCACGTCGCCCGGTTGCTGAGCAACTGCGCCTCGGTGGCAGCCGCCACGGCAGTCCTGGCCGTCTCCTTCCAGCTCAACCTCGAGCCCGCAGAGGCACAGCGCCGGATCCGACTGCGCCTCTTCCTCCTCGCTGGGTCGGCCTTCGGCATGACCATCCTGTTCGCCTACGAGCAGATGGCCCACCGCTCTCCGCAGGCGTACGCGCTCTACCTGCTCCTGTACATCTCCTACCTGGGCTTCGCCGTCGTCGACTTCCTGGTGCAAGTCGTGCGCCAGTCGAAGTCAACGCGCCGCAGCAGCGTACGAATCGGTCTCCGGTTGGCAGCGGTTGGCTGCGGATTCGCGCTCGTCTACACGGCGTACAAGCTGACGCGGCTCCTCGATCTGGGTCTGGGTCTCCACCTCATACCCGCCCACCCGGAATGCTCGTCACTCGTGACCATGCCGTGCGTCTTCAGCGTGACCTCGCCAGCGCTCGCCGTCCTCCTGATCTGCCTCGGCCTCACTCTGCCTGCTGTGGTCTACCCGCTCAGCCAGGCCCGCCGCCGCCGATGGGAGGCGCAGTCTTTCGAGGCGCTTGACTCCCTCTGGCAGGACCTCTCAGCTGCGATGCCCGAGATCGTCCTGACCGCCGCAGACGATGCCCAGGACTCTTCGAATGACTCGGACTTCCTGCTCCAGCGGCGGGTCATAGAGATCAGCGACGGCAGCCTCGCCCTTCGGGCGTTCCGACCCCGTGCAGTACAGGAGGCGGCCCAGGACGCTTTCGGCACTGGGACAGAGGAACGTGCTGCGGCAGTCGAGGCGGCTGTCGTGAAGGCGGCGCTGGCCGGCTTGAAGACAGGCCGCGTCGCCGACGACGTCGCCCCGCCAGCCGCGGGTGCCGCCTCCCGGAAGGATCTGCGGGCAGCCACGGAGTGGCTCCTTCTGGTAGCTGACGCTTACGTCAACCGTGTCGGGCGTGTCAGAGACGATGGCCGACCAGAACTGGTTGGAGCCTGAGAGCATGACCGACCCGACGCAGGACCCCCGCTTTACCCAGGACCCCTACCCCACGTACGCGGCTATGCGGTCCACGTGTCCGGTACAGCCCGTGCCCGCGGGCTCCGGCGGGCGTACCAGTTACCTCGTCACCGGCTACGCGGAAGCCCGGGAAGCCCTCGGCGACGCTCGGCTGTCGAAGGACACAGCCGCATTCTTCGCCGGTAAGGGCACACAGCGTCGGCTACACCCTGCGGTGGCTCACACCATGCTCGCCAGCGACCCACCGCAGCACACCCGTCTGCGCAAGCTGGTAACCAAGGCGTTCACGACCGGAGCCGTCACGAAGCTCCGTCCCTTCATTGCCCAGGTCACCGAGGAGCTGCTGGATCAGTGGCCCGTCGGCGAGCAGTTCGACTTCGTGGCCGGCCTCGCGGTCCCCCTACCGGTCCTGGTGATCTGCGAGCTACTCGGAGTACCGGAGGGAGACCGGTCCGACATCCAGCGGTGGTCCGCAGAACTGTTCGCGGCGGGAAGACCTGACGTCGTCGACGCGGCCTCGCATTCGATGGCCGATTACATGACCAGCCTTATCGCCGCCAAGCGCCTGTCCCCCGGTACCTCTTTGCTTGACCGGCTCATCTCGGCTCGCGACGGAGACGATCACCTGAGCGAGGAAGAACTGGTTTCTCTCGCGGTGCTGCTGCTCGTAGCCGGGCACGAGACCACCACCAACTTCCTCGGCAACGCCGTCCTGGCGCTGCTTCAGCACCCGGGACAGCTGCAGCGTCTTCGGGAGAATCCAGACGACGTCCCTGCTGTGCTCGACGAACTGCTTCGGTTCGAGTCCCCTGTCAGTACAGCCACATTCCGCTTCACCACCGAAGCGGTCAGGCTCGGCGGCACGGACATCCCGGCCGGTGTACCGGTGCTGGTCGCTCTCGGAGCAGCCAACCGGGACCCGAAACGGTTCCCCTCGCCGGACATTCTCGACCTGGAGCGAGACACCGCTGCCCATCTCAGCTTCGGCCACGGCATCCACCGCTGCGTCGGCGCTCCTCTCGCCAAGGCCGAGGCTGAGATCGCCCTTCGGATGATCCTGACGCGGTTCCCCGAGGTTCGACTTGCCGTTCCGTCTGATCGACTGGCGTGGCGGCACACCCGTCTCGTTCGCGGGCTCGCGTCGCTCCCTGTCCTGGTGTAGCCGCTCGCCAAGCCATCGGCAGACCGTCTGCTCGCCGTACGCGCGGAAGTCATGTTTCTGCGTCGGGGCGAGCAGGATGCTGGCTCGCGCCAAATCTTCTGGAGTCCCCACCGCTATGCCATCGTCCGCGACAAACGGATTGGGCTCGTTCATCCCGCGTCCCCAGACAGGGGGGCGGGATGATCAGGACTGCTCGGCGGCGACCTTCCGCAGCCAGCGGTGCGTCTGGCGCCGGTTGGCCAGTAGCACCACATCGGCGCCGGAGCCGAACTCCTCGATCTTCGCCATCACGCGGGGTCGCATCTTGCGCCGATACGTGGCGACGTACTTGATCACGCCCCAGTGGATGCGGTTGTGCACTCCGTTGCCCTTGTGCCCGGCCCCGTGTCGGAGCTGCCGGGAGAAGATCCCGTACAGGGCCGCCCCGGTCGACACGTCCATCAGGACCACCGTGTCGCAGGCTTCGAGCCGTACCTGCAGCGTCGAGTTGTAGTTGCCGTCAATCACCCACCGCGGCTGCGCGACCAGCTCGCGCTGCACGTCGGTGAACTTGTCCGTGGGCAACGCGTTCCACTCGTCGTCGTAGAACGCGGCGTCGAGGTGCGTCACCGGGGCGTCGAGGATCCTGCCCAGCTCGCGGGCCACGTGGGACTTGCCACTGCCTCCGCAGCCGACGATGGCGACCTTCCTCATGGTGCTCCAGCGTAGAGAGGTTGAGGTGATCGGCGAGCCAACTCGCGGGCCGTGCTGTGTCTGGCCTCTCTCCTGCCTGTTCAGTTCGTCGCTCAGAGAGCCCTCTACTGACGATGAGCGTCGCCACGCGCCCTGGCTCCCCTGGTGCTCGACGCCGTGCAGGGTGGGCTGCTCTGGCTGCCCAAGCGTTACACCTCAACCCTGTGCGCCAGTCCCTTCCTGCTGAGAGTGAGAGTGTTCGACGCTGGCGCGGATCACCTCGTCGCTGCCCTGTAATGCCTCTGTCATCCTTGCGAGCCAGGGCTCGGGGAGGCTGCCGCTCCCCAGCGCGCATGCATGGACAAGCCGTTGGGCCGCCTCGACCTGGCGCGGCTCGGCGAGACTGGTGAACCGGTGGTCGGCCAGGCACTCACGGGCGGCGTAGCCGTCGGTCGCCGCGGCGGCCCGGCAGTGGAGCTCTGCAACCATCCGGTGCGCTGCGTCTTCCTGGTGCGGCTCCAGCAGGTCCAGGATCGTCAGGCCGAGGCGCGTGTCGAAGACGGTCATGCCCTGGTCGGGTTGGTGCTCGACGTAGTCCTCGACCAGTGTGTCGAGAAGCGGTACGGCCGGGACGCGAAGGGCCTTTCTGCACATCGCGTCAAGGCAGCCGGTGACGGCGTTCTCCCAGCGTTCCCCGGGTGTGGTCATGGTGATGAGCACGGCTGCGTCGGTGGGGGTGTGGCTGAGCGCGGCCAGGACGGCGACCTGGCGGCCGTCCAGCATGCGCTGCCCGATGCCCCGGTGCTCCTCGATGTGCGCCAGAGCTTCCGCCCAGCGGCCGGCCGTGGTCAAGGTGCGGGTGCCGTCGGCCAGAACGACCTTCCACAGCCAGGTGCGGACCTCGTGGCGGTCGGTCTCGGTGACGGTGAGGTCGGCCGGGACGTGGACCCCCTCGAACTGAGCCCTGGTGCCGTTGGTGACGGCGTCGAAGAGGTGCAGCAGACGGTGACGCCCGTCGTCGGCGGCGCCCGCGCGGATCTGGAGGCGGGCGAGGTTCACCACGGGTTCGAGGGCGCGGATCGCGGTCATGCCGGGCAGGGGGGTGGCGTGGAGGTAGGCGGCAGCGTGCTGGTGGCACATCTTCCGCGCGAGGTCGGGCAGCCCGAGGTCGGAGGCGATGAGGGCGGCCTGGTTGTAGACGGCCGAGGCGAGGCCCTGGTGAGCCTTTGCGGCTGCGGCGTCGGCGAGTTCGGCCAAGCCGTGCACGCGCCGGGGCAGGGGCAGGCACGCGGGTCGGAATCGATAGATGAGCGGAAAGCGCTGGGCTATGGGTCCGTTCAGGTCCATGAGGTCCCCCGGGGATGAAGACGACGAGGAGCGGGGAAGGGCCGCGTGGTGCCCGCCGGCCGGTCGGCGGGCACCACGCAGGCGGATCAGCTACTGCCAGGTGACGCGGACGCGGTTCAGCGGGGTGTCGAGGACGAAGACACCGGGCTGCTCGTCCGCGGGCGCATCGAGCGGCAGGATCTCGAAGGCGGCGTCCCGGCCGCGGTACTCGCGGTCCCAGGTGCGGACCGCGTCGGCGACCTTGGCGGCCAGCTCATCGCTCCCGGGGCCGTGGCCGATGACGCCGAACTCCCAGAGCTTGGCGCCCTCGGGGGTCTTCTGCTCCGAGGGACGCCGCGCGAGGTAGGTGAGGGCGCCCTTCTCGACGGCGGCCGTGGCCGAGGGGTAGGGGTCCTCGGTAAGCAACGTGCCCTTGGCGGTCTGGGGGAAGAGCATCCGGATCAGCCCGGATGGCAGGACGCAGGAGACGAACAGCTCCATCCACTCCGGGGACTCCCCGGCGCGGACCGTCATCCCGGTCCACTCCTCGACGCGCGGCTGGTCAAGGACACCGGCAAGGGCGTCGGCGTCGAGCGTCAGTCCGGCCGGGGCCTGGAGGCGCACGGCGCCGTCCGTACTGAGCGGCACGGCGCGGCGGTCGTCGTCGGCGATGCCCCGGCGCAGCGGCATGAAGGTGTTCATCTCCGAGCCGACCGACTGCCACCGGCCGTCGCGCTTCACGTAGATGATGGAGCGCGAGACGCTGCCCGTGAGCCGCTGCGGGGTGACGAGTCGGCCGCCTTCGGCGAGTTGGTCGAGCCAGGCGTGGGGGATGCCGTGCGCGCCGACGGTGGCGATGATCCGGTCGTACGGGGCGCCTTCGGCGTGGCCGAGGGCGCCGTCGCGCGTCAGGGCCTCGACGTTGGTGGCTCCGGCGGCGGCGAGGTGGGCTCGGGCGCCTTCGACCAGGTCGTCATCGACGTCGATGGTGGTGACGTGTCCGCTCGGGCCGACGAGGTGGCCGATCAGGGCGGCGTTGTAGCCGGTGCCGGCGCCGAGTTCGAGGATGCGCTCGCCCGGCTGGGCTTCGAGCTGGTCCAGCATGAGGGCGACGACGGCCGGCTGGGAGGCGCAGGAGATCGAGGTGCCCTCGGGGTCGTACTTCACGTTGACCGGGCTGTTGTCGTAGGCGTCGGCCAGCGGGGTGTCGGGGACGAACAGGTGCCGGGGCACGGCGCGCAGGGCGGCTTCAACCGCGGGGGTGCGGGCGTGGCCGTCGGCCTTGATCTGGTCGACCAGGGCGTTGCGGAGCTGTTCGGCGTTGGCCTCGGGGGCGGTGAGTGTGTCGGTGTTCACCGTGCTGACGCTATGGGCCGCGGAGCCTGATTCTGTTGCTGACGCGGTGTTTTCACTCGAACCCATGATTGCCTCTCGTGCGATGTGGAACAGGGTGTGCTGGTCGGCGGACGGCAGACCGGCACGGTTGGCGTGGAAGATGGCGTGGTGCGCGATGATGGCGCGCAGTCCGCGGGTCAGGTCGCCCTGGGCGGCGAGGTAGGCGAGCGTGGTGCCGACGCGCTCGAAGGCGGCGACCCAGTCGGCGTGGCCGTCCAGCGGCCCGTGCTCGCGGCACAGGCTGCGGGCCTCGGTGGTCATCAGGGTCCGCATCGCGGAGGTCAGGCGCATGGACGCAGGCGTGCCGGTGCCGGGGCGCAGTGCGGAGACCTTCGCCCACACGTCGCCTTGCTCGAACCAGTCGAGGTTCGCGGCGCGCATCATGCTGCTCATCAGCAGGATGGCGGTCTCGCGTCGCCCCAGGTGCTCGTTGTGGACGGGGTGGGTGAGGAGGTGGCGGCTGTCCTCGTGGAAGAGGGCGTGCGCGGCCGTCATGGCGTCCGCCCCGCCGAACGCCTCGGTCTCCGGCTCGTAGATCCCGGTCGTGCAGGACTGCGCCTTGCCGTCCGCCACCCACTCGTCCAGCAGAGTCAGCACGGTCGGTGACGGCTGGTCGGCGACGTATCGCAGGCGCCAGGGCTGCTTGTTCATGAACCACCAGCCGCTGAGCTGCCCGTCGGCCTCGGCGGCGAGCAGAACGGGGGCGAGGTGTTCGGTGACGGCGCGCCGTCCGGTGTCCCGGTCGGGGAAGGTGATGTTGTGCTGCTGCCAGCGATCGGAGCGCATTGCGAAGTCCTTCGGGTCGGATTCAGGCGGTGAGCAGGCAGGCGTCCCAGGAGGTGCGGGGCGGCTCCGCGCTGGCCGCGGTGATCAGTCCCAGCGCGGTTCCGGCGGCACCGTCGAGGAGCCCGGGGCCCGCCGCGTCCTTCAGCAGCAGGGCGGCGGCGTCGTACGGGTCGGTGCCGGGCGGGACCAGCACGGCGAGAAGGGCAGGGACGGTGGCGCGGAGCTGACCGGCGGTGGCACGGTCTGCGTCGGCGGCAACGCGTGCCGCGACGTGGACGAGACCGGCGAAGCCGTGGCACAGGCCGCTGTCCGTGGTGGTGCGAAGCTGCGCGCGGTCGCTCAGCGCGTTCAGCAGGGCGGCCTCGGACTCGGACTGAAGGCCGCTGTCGCCAAGGGCGAGCGCGGCGAGCTGCTGTGCGCGGGCAAGGCCCGCAGTGCCGTAGCACCAGCTCGGCCGCCGTGGTGCCGCGGCCGCGGGCCGGCCGCTGCGCAGTTCCTCGCGGCTGATCCAGTACGGCCAAGCCGTGCCGCGCCCGGTGGGCGCCTTCCACTGCTCCAGCCAGGCAAGGATGGTGCGCATCGCCTGATGGTGGCCGGTGACGGTGGTGCCGCGGCGGGCGGCAAGCGCCAGCAGCGCGAGGACCGCGCCGACGCCGTGCGCCATGCCGTGGTTGGCGTGCCCACCGGGGAAGCGGTCGTCCGGCCTGCCGGACGGCCCGGTCGGTACCCACCAGCCCGGCAGGCGTTCGCCGCTGTCGGTGACCGGGTCGGTCAGGCGCACGCAGTAGTCGAGAACGGCCCGGGTCACCGGGCCCGCAGGGTCGCGGCGCAGCAGGTAGGCGCCGTACCCGCTCAAGCCCCGGATGGCGTCGAACTCGGCGAGTGCCGGAAGCTGCCCGGCTTCGACCCGGCGGTGCGCGGCGTCAAGGCGCCGCCGGGCGTCTGCCGTCACCTGCCGGTCCAGCACATCAAGGCCGCGCCGGTAGGAGTCCGGAAGCTGGTCGGCGGCGCACGCCACGGCATGGGCGAGCGCCGGGGCGCCGTAGAAGGGGTGGCTGTCCGGGCCGCTGGTGAAGGGCTCGCGGGCCGCGGCGGACAGCCAGTCGTGGGCGCGCTGCCATGGGCCAAGCCCGGCCGCGGCGCGCTCGATGTGCAGCAGAGCGATGCCGGTCGGGCCATAGGCGAGGTGCTGCCGGTTGTCCTCGGCGGTAACCGCCGCCGGCGCCTGGTCGGGGTGGGCGAGCCGGTCGGCGATGGCGGCGGCCACCGCGGCTGCTGTGTGGGTCACGGTCGCCTCCCGGCGCGGGCGGTGAAGGCCAGGGCGGCGGCGCGGGCCAGGTAGAGGCAGACCTCTTCCTCGGGGAAGTCCACCGCGACATGCCGCACGAAGTGGACGTGCAGTAGGGAGGTCAGCACGCCGTCCACGGCGATGCCGTCGGCGTGCGGGCCGGACAGGTACGGCCCGTACGCGGCGAGCGCAGCGGTGCGCTCGGCCCAGGCGTCCACGATCGCGGCGCCGCCGGGCGCTGACCGCAGGGCCGCCCAGTCACCGCGCGGGTCTGCCAGCCGCACGGCGTCGGTGAACTGCGAGCGGGGTACCGGGTTCGGCGCGGTCGGCTCGATGTGGTCGATCAGCCAGCGCGCGCCGGCGTCCGGGCTGCCGAGGAGGGCGGAGGCGATGGCGAAGAAGTGCGCGGCCACGAGCGGGCGCTGCTCGGGCCGGACGGGCTGGGCGAGCTGCGCCACCGTGGCCAGGGAGTCCGCGCGGAACACGGCCTCGGCCGCGTCCCATGCCGGTCCGGCGCCCCACCGGCCGGTCTCGCGGTAGGAGGTGGGGTAGCGCAGGTCCGCCAGCAGCCCAGCGGTCCGCAGCTCGTCGGCCCAGGCGCTGACCGTGTGGGTGGTGTCGGCGAAGTCGTCCGGGTCGGGCAGCGCGATCCGCAGGCGAAGGTGCTGCTGGGGGTCGCGGAAGCGGACGTACCACCAGGGAGGAGAGCCGAGGCGCCGCATCAGGTCGGGCACGTGCCGGGTCAGCAGGGCGTCTTGACGCCGCGGGTCGCCGTACAGGGCCACGAGGAGCACCGGCGAGGCGGCCGGGGTCTGGATCTGGGCTGGGGACAGCGTGCGGGCGGTGGTCGGCGTGGGCAGCGCAGGCCAGGCCGGAGGCCGGATCGCTTTGAGGGGGACCGCGATCTCGTGGGCCCGGCCCCCGCTCCAGCCGTCCGCCCCGGGTGGAGCGGCTTCCGTGAGCAGCGCCGTATCGGCGCGGTCGAGGTGTTGGCGCAGCAGGCTCCGGTGGCCGGGCTCATCGAGGTCGAGCGGCAGGCGCCGGTCGTCCTGGACGAGGTGCACGTGCTGCGGCAGGCGGCGGCGCTCCCGCCAGCCGGACAGCGCCGCGTCCCAGTCCGCGCCGGGGCGGTGGCGGTTGGGGAGGTCGCCGGCCTCCAGCCTCCAGCGGGCCGCGACCAGCACGATGCGGCCGTACCGCAGGCGGGGGAGGAAGGGCATTGCTGCGGCGGCGCCCCAGTCGAACCGGGTGACCTGGGCGTTCTGAGCCCGGGACACCTCGGTGATCAGCCGCGCCAGGGGCGGGGTGTGCTCGGCAAGGTTCAGTGCATGCATGCCGACGGCCTCGACGCGCAGCCCGCGGTCCGGAGCCGCCAGGTACATCCGGCGCCCGTCGCACGCCACCGCCAGATCCGCCGGCGTGAGCACTGAGGCGTCGGGGGCGCGGTGCTCTTGCAGGCTGATCACCAACGGCAGCATGCGCGGGGTTCGGGTGACGTGGGCGGTGTCGGGCAGCAGCGCGGGGAAGGAGAGCTGCGCCGCCGCCGTGCCCTCGTCAGCCGTGGGTAGGTCAGCCAATTCCGCGCGCAGGCAATCGCGTTGTGTGGCCGGGAGGACGCTGAGGAAGCGTCCGACGGTAACCCCGGCTCCGCGTGACACGCTGGTCAACTCCACGGTGAACCGCCCACGGCGGACTTCGGCGAGGCTGGCCGCGTGCAGCCGCACGCCCACCTCCAAGTGGGACGGTATCCGCGGCTCCTGCGGGCCTCGGTCCAGGGCGGCCACGATCTCGTCGGTCAGTACGACCTCGTCGCGGCCGTCGAGCGCCGCGGCCTGGGCGAGGCGGAGCAGCACGTCGTCCCGCGGCGACAGGCGCCGACGGCCTTCGCCGGTCGGCCTGCCCGGGTACCCGTCCGGGTAGCCGACGCCGCTGTCTGCGACAACTTCCATAAGCGGCACCATGGTGCCGACGCCGAACCGTTCGTAGAACCGCTGGTGGTACTCGTTCCACGGCTCGGTGCCGTACGGGCGGGCGCAGATCCTGGTGAGGATCGTGGCGGCGCGCTCGACCTCGCGGGCGACCAGATCGGGCAGCGCCACGGTGGCGTCCAGGCACAGGTCCAGGGCGAGCGGGTGACGGCGGAGGCCCGGCACCAGATCGCGCATCCGGGTCGCTACGGCGTCCCGGCCCTCTGTGGTGCCGCACTGCTCCAGCCCGGCGTGGACGGCGCGCAGCTCCCGGACGACGGGTGCCAGGAGACGAATGTCCTCGGCACGGACCGCGTCGAGCTGGGTGACGAGGTGACCGAGCGCGTCGGTCTCGGTCGCCGGCGCGTGGAGGTTGGTGATCAGCACGCGCCGCCGCACCAGGCCCGCGAGGAGCCGCTTGACGCGCTCCGGGGCCACGGCCGGGAACTCGGCCATCAGCTTCTCGGCGAGTTCCCCGATCCGGATCGGCGCCTCAGCTGCGCGGAGGATAAGCCGGACCGGCGCCGACAGTTCGACGGACGCCTCGACCGCTCGCCGCTGACCGGTCGGCCCGTGGTCCTGGTAGGGGACGACGAGACTGCCGTCGCGCTCGAAGGTGGTGTTGTTGACGACGACCGACAGGAGCGGCAGCAGCTCTCCGCTCCTTTCCAACTGCTCGATCAGCCTCCCCACCCACTCCGCACCGGCGCGGGCCACGACCAGGTGGTTCTGGCCCCAGCGGGAGTGGGGCTCGGCGTCGAAGGTGGCCGTGGTGACTCCGGCGAACAGTCCGAACGGTGTGGGCCGGTGCAGCGCGCGCAGGAGGTAGCGCGCCACCGACACTCCAACGCGGCGGACTTCGCGGGTAGAAGGGGATTTAGCACTCTCCAGGACCTCGACTTCGGCGGCGAGAATCGGGCTGGCATGGCGGAGGGCCTGTGCGATGCCCGGGTCGTGCCAGATGCTGCGAATCCAGGCGAGGCGTCCGGTGGTGACCTCCTCCAGCTCCTCAGCTCGGAAGGACCGGTCGTCGAAGTCCGGTAGGGGAAGCTGGGTCATCGACGGTCGAGCGGCTGCGCGCACCAGGGCGGTCGTGCCCGCCTTGAACGCTGGGGGTATAGCCACGTGACGTGTCCCTTCGTGCGTCTGGAGGGGCGGTCGGAGCCGACGCGCCGAGTAGCGCGACAGCACCGACCGCGGTTCATGACCTGATGACCGGGTTCAGACGGTCAAGGTCAGTCGGTGAAGGTGACGCAGGCACCGCAGGAGCTGCCGCACCCGTCGTCGGTCAGAACGGTCAGCCCGGCCGCGTCGGACACCTCCAGGAGGGAGACGTTCAGGTCGAACCCGTCCGACTGGCCGCCGGCCGTCGGCTCCTGGACCTGGGTGGTGCTCTTGGTGACGATTCGCGTCATGACAACTCCAGGTGATTCGTTGGTGTGCAGGACAGGTGGTGCTTGCCAGCGCACTGAGGACCGTGGCGTAGCGACGGGGCTGCGCCATGGGTTCAGGTTCTGGCCATCCCGGTCCGATGGTCGGGCCGGGAAGCTCTGGGGTGCCGCTCGACAGTCCGGTCCTTTGCCCAGGACCGTCGAGCAGCCGTCTATGCGGCGGGCACAAGATCGTCCAGGCTGACGACCTCGTAGTCCCGCAGTTCGCGTACGAGCTGAGAGGCGAGGAACCAGCCGATCTGGGGGTGGTTGTAGGGCAGGGGAGCGTCCGAGGCGGCGAGGGGCTGGATGCCGTCGACGGTGTACTGGTACGGGGTGCCGATGACGCCGTAGAGCGGGAACCGCGTGGCCAGCAGGGCGACGTGTCCCTTGCTCCTGAGCCGAGGGCACCGCCGGGCCGCCATCCGGGCGTGCTCCAGACACACCGGCGGCTGCGCGGTCTTCACCGGCCCGGTGTAGTCGTCGCCGTCGTCGGCCGTCTCCACGAAGAGGATGCCGTCGCTGCGCTTCAGCGGGACCGTGCACACCTGGCAGCGCAGGAGCGCCATCGTGATGCGCTGGCGGAGCGGGTGCACCAGCCGCCACCTCGGGTTCCCGGCGGGCTGTCCCGCGAAGCCGAGTGACATGGAGTACCGGGCCCACAGCACGCCGCGGAGATCTCGGTCGGGCCCTGCCTCGTCCTTGTACCCGAGCCGCGGGCGCCGGTCAGGACCGATGCGTACGTTCAGGTTCAGGAGGGAGTCCGCCTCTTCGCCTTCACGGGCGGTGATGTACGGAACGACCAGGTCGGCTGCGGTGATCGTCATGCCGCGCTTCCGACCGTGAGCGCGAGCGGCCGGTGGGGGGCGACGATACGGCCGTCGGGGAGGAGTTCTCCGGTGTCCTCGACTATGTCCATCAGTCTTGTGGGTGTCTTTGATGTCCAACTCGCTGCCATGGCGGGGCCTTTCGGTGCTACATGGACGGGTTCTGTTCGCCTGTCCATGTCGGCCTGGGGTGTGGTGTGTCGTTCGCAGTGCAGAGGCTGCGGTTGTCCGAAGACGGTCCGGTCTCGTACACCGTGGTGGGGGACGACGGCTTGCCCGTCGATGACGTGGAGGATTTCCTTGCGTACCTGACGGCGAGGGGTGCATCGCCGAACACGGTTCAGGGCTACGCCTACGACCTGCGCGATTTCTTCGTCTGGCTGGGACAGATGGGCTTGGACTTCCGGCGTCTGCGGTTGGAGGTTGTCGCGCAGTTCTTCGACTGGCTGCGCCGTCCGAAGCCGGCCCGCGCGCCGGAGGTGTTCGTGCTGCCGGGTGTCGGCCAGGCGCTGGAGAACACCACGTTGCAGCGGAAGCGGGCCGCGCTCGCGTCCTTCTACCGGTTCCACGCCCGGCGGGATGAGAGCGTGCCGGCGCTGTTGGGAAATCTGCTGGCTAGGCGGCCGACAGGCTCCTATACGCCGATGCTGGCGCACACCCAGCGAGGAGGTGAGGTCGAGTACAGCCCGATCCGCATCCACGCCCACCGCAAGCCGCCCCGGACGCTGACCGACGACGAGCTCCAGCGGCTGATGAGCGCCTGTAACCGGCGCCGGGACCGGTTCCTGATCGCGCTCCTGGACGACTCGGGACTGCGGATCAGCGAGGCCCTGGGCCTGCGGCACGCTGACTTGAACCTCGGCAAGGGCGAGGTGCACGTCGTTCCACGCGAGAACAACGCCAACCGCGCCAGGGTCAAGGGCATGAAGGGACGGATCGTCCCGGTGCGGCCGGAGCTGTTCGACCGCTACGCCGCCTACATGGAGAGCGAGTACGGCACGCTGGACTGCGACTTCGTGTTCGCCAACCTCTTCCGCGCGCCGATCGGCTCGCCAATGACCCGGGCGAACGTCAACGAACTGGTGGAACGCCTTCAGAAGCGGACCGGCATCACGCACTTCTCGCCGCATGCCTGTCGGCACACCTACGCCACCCGACTGCTGCGGGCCGAGGTGCCGATCGAGGTCGTGGCCGAGCTCCTCGGTCACGCCAGTACGCAGACCACCGCCGAGATTTACAGTCACCTCGATGTCGAGGATCATCGCCGGGTACTCCTCTCGGCCGGGATCATCAAGGACGGGGCATCGGCCCGGTGAACACGCCCCGCACGAGTGCAGGCGCCGCCGGCCTGCTGGCCAGGCTGATGGAAACGGTGCGCCCGGAGTTCCGGGCCGAGGTGTTCTGTCCGCCGCGAGACAGCCCGGTGTTCTTCCCGGGCGAGTGCCGTATTCCGTCCTGCCCGACGACGCTGACGATGGGCAGGCTGAAGCTGTGTCGCACCCACCATCACCGCTGGGCGGCGGCAGGGCGTCCGGTCGACCTGGATGGCTGGTCCGCACAGGAGGACGCGCGACTGCACCAGCGACGCCAGGTGTCGGCCTGCCTGGTCGCCGGGTGCAACCGAGCCCGAGCCGCCCACGCTTTGTGTCACCGCCACGCCTCGCGGTGGACCCACGCCGGACGCCCGCCCCTTGGAACCTGGCTGGGACGGACCCATTATCAACCGCCGCGCAAGCCCTGGTCCGCCGAGCGGACCTGCGAGTTCCCCGACTGCCCGCGGTGGACCGACAGCACCGACGCTCCGCTGTGTCACACCCACCACAACCGGTGGCGCAAGCACGGCCGACCGGCCCTCGACACCTGGTACGACGACCTCGCTCACCGCGGAGACCCGAAGATCCGCCTGGAACAGCTGGCCCCCGCCTTGCGCCTGGAGTTCCAGTTCGGTCTGCAACACCGGCACGACGAGGGACTGCGCTTCACCCCGGCCCGCGACGTCCGGCGCGCGGTCACCTGGGCCCGCGAGGCACCCACCACCAGCCTCCTGGACTGGGACGAGAGCACCTGGCGTGACCACGTCGCCCCGCTCGGACTCGGTGGAAATCGCCACGGCCACAATGTGGTGGCCTTCCGCTTCATCGCGGACACCCGCTTCGCCCTGGAACACCTGCTCATCGCCGATGATCCGTGGGCCGACCAGTACCCGCGCGACATGTGGGACCTGCGGCACTTCGCCCTGGCCGAAGGAGAGACGCGCTACCTGCGCTTCGGCGGCATATCCCAGCCCTGGCTGAGCGAACTGGTCAAACGATGGTGCCGTTGGCGCATCAGCACGAACATCAGCGTCAACACCGTCGCGGGAAACCTGCGCTCCCTGCACCATCTCTCTCGGCATCTGTCGCCGAACTCCGCGCCGGCTGACCTGACGCGCGCCAGGATCGAGACGTGGCTGGCCGCTCTGGCCGTCGACTACCCGGATGTGTTCACCCGCCGGGCCACGATCAACTCGCTCGGCCGATTCCTCGCAGATGCCCGCGCCCACGACTGGCAACCGGTCCTCCCGCGAGACGCCATCATCTACAACGACGCTCCGCCTCCGCCGCCTGCCAAGCCCCGCTGGATCTCCGAGCACCTGATGCGACAGATGGAGAACCCCGCCAGCTTGACGCTTATCTCCAACGACGACCTCCGCCTCATGGTCCCCCTGCTGATCTCCTGCGGCCTGCGTATGAAAGACGCCCGGCGATTGAAATTCGACTGCGTCACCCACGACGACACCGGCGCCCCCTACCTGACCTGGGTCAACCACAAGATCCACGGCCGCGTCGCGTTCTTCCCCATCAGCCAGGCCCTCGCAGACGAGATCGCCGCACAACAGAATCGCGTTCAGGCCCGCTTCCCCGCCGGAAGCCGCTTCCTGTTTCCCGGCTGGACGGCCAACCTCAACGGCAGCAAGGCCGTCTCGGACACCTGGTGCCGCGAACAGATGGAGACCTGGCTGGAGCGCATCCGCCTCATCGACGAGCACGGCCGCCCAGCTCGCGTGACCTTCCACCAGTTCCGCCACACGCTGGGCACCCGATTGATCAACGCCAACGTCCCGCAGCACATCGTCCAGCAGCTGCTCGACCACATGTCGCCGCAGATGACGGCCATCTACGCCCGGCTGCACCAGAAGACCCTGCGCGAGCACTGGGAGAAGTCCCTCAAGGTCAACGCCGAAGGCGAAGCCGTCGCGCTGCCGGTGGACCATCCGCTTGCCGATGCGACCTGGATGCGGTTGTCCCTGGTCCGAGCCAAGGTCAGCCTCCCCAACGGCTACTGCGGGGCTCCCATCCAGACGGACTGCGAGTACGCGAACCCCTGCCTGGACTGCCGCTTCTTCATCACCACCGGTGACTTCCTCGACCAACACCGACGTCAGCGGGAAGAGACCCGCAAGCTCATCGGCGACGCCGAGCAAGCCGGCCTGTCGCGCATCGTCGAGAAGAACACCCGCACACTCGGCAAGCTCGACACGATCATCGACGCCCTCGAACAGGCCGGACCGCAACAGATCGTGGCCGGCGGAAAGGTGACCGATCTCGATGCCACCGGCTGACAACGCCCGGTTCCTCGTCGAAGCCTCGAAGGCCCGCAGCAGACAAGCACGCGAGCACGCCGAAGAAGCCATCAAGGCAGCCGCCCGCCGCAACGAACGGCCCACCGTCGTCGGAATCGCGAACGCGGCCGGTGTCTCCCGGTCCTGGCTATACACGCAGACCGACCTCATCACCGCGATCAACCAGCTCCAGCAGCGAGCCCCGGCCCTCCACCGCAGCACCCGGAACGCGGCCAGCGACGCCTCCCTGCACCGCAGGCTGGAAACCGCGCTCGAACGCAACCGGCAACTCCGCGACCAAGTCGCCGATCTCACCCAAAAACTGGAGACCGCCCACGGCGAGATCCGCCGGCTCCGCACGCTGTCGAGCACGCCGGTGGGTGGTGCGAGTAGCTCACGGTGAAACTCTGGCAAAACCGACGACTGCCCGACGCACCGCAGGGCCTGCATCGGCCGCCCTCTACGCTGCCGATCATGACGCAGAGCCCTGTTGAACTGGTGATCTTCGACTGTGACGGCGTGCTGGTGGACAGCGAGAGGATATGCATCAAAGTAGACGAAATGATCATGGCTGACCTGGGGTGCACGTTCACCGAAGCTGAAATCATCGAGCGGTTCGTGGGCTCGTCCACCGAGGTCTACACCGCAGCTGTCGAGGAACGACTCGGACGGCGCTTGGAGAAGGGCTGGCAGCAGCCATACGAGCATCTCTACGATGCAGCCTTTGAGGCCGAACTGACCGCTGTCGACGGCATCGCAGAGGTTCTGGGGCGTCTCACCACTGCCGTCTGCGTCGCCTCGAACGGTGATCACGCCGGCATTCGTCGAAGCCTGGAGATCGCTGATCTGACGGGCTACTTCGAGGACCACATCTTCAGCGCGACCGACGTCCGTCGAGGCAAGCCTGCACCGGACCTCTTCCAGCACGCTGCACGTTCCATGGGGGTACAACCCGAGCGATGCGCGGTGATCGAGGACAGTGCATACGGGGTGCAGGCAGCTCGGGCCGCTGGCATGCGGGCCTTCGGTTACTGCGGCGGCCTCACCCCCGCCTCGCGGCTGGAAGGAGCAGGCACTGTCGTGTTCGACGACATGCGCAACCTGCCCGAACTGCTGGCGACCGCCGCCGCCTAAGTTCGCACTGCCTCTCGCCCAGAACTGCCAAAACGACATGTCCATCTCGCGAAGCAGCACGTCAGACCAGTCCCTGCGCTTGGGAGATCGACATAACCTCGAAGACAAGCACTCCGTTGCACAGCAGGCTCCATCCCTGCTCAGGGCGGTGCGCGACGGGTCGCGCGGCCTCCCTGTCGGGAGCCATGGCCGTGGGGCACGGCGGGTTGTGCGCACACATGGTGCTCGTCCTCTCGGGTGGGAAGTTGGGCCCTCTTCGGCCAGCTACGGTGCCGTGGGGGAACACGGTTCGGGCACAGCCGAAGAGGGGGACTTGTGGCACCGCCCCATGAAGGCCGCTATGGCTGCTTCGCTGTAGCCGTAGAAGCGCCCCAGGGTGGTGGCAGTGCGGTCGCCCACGAGCGTGGGTGGTCTCTCTCCCTCACTCGCAACGAAGCAGGTGTCCGGGTGAGACGACCACTGCACGCGCAGGTCGGGGAAGCCCAGACGCCCAAGAAGGAAGTCACAGACCTTGAGCCCAAAGCACACACACGACGCCGGGTAGCCCCCGCCGCGCCTCGTGCCCCCGACGGGGACTGCGAGGAACGGCATGCGCGTGGTGCGCATGGCGACGCTCTGCTCCAAGAGCCAGTTGTCGGAGATCCGCTTCTCGTAGCACTCGAAGTCGTATGCGTCTTGCGGGAGGGTCATCGCCGTGGCGGTCACGACCGAGCGCCGAGCGGAGTCAAGGTTGTACGTCACTCCGCCTCCTTGATGTAGTGGGCTTCGATCAGCTCTTCGACCAGGTCAGAGGTGACGAAGGCCAGACGACGAGCGAGGCCGACGGCCTGCTGGTAGTCGGCCGGCACGCACGCCTCCCGCAGGGGGACCCCGCGTACAACGATTCGGAGCATCTCGGCGGTGGGCGGGTACTGCTCGTCCGCGACAGCGATGTTGCTGAGCTGCTTCAGATGGTCCCGGAGACGGTCAACCAGGGTGTCGGTCACCGCGGCGGGCGGCGTCTGGTTACCGATCGCCGTGTCGAGGTCGTCAAAGACCTCCTCCACGTCGAGCGGCTTCCAGTTCTTGATCCGTTCCAGGACGGACCACAAACCCTCTGCGTCGAGTGGAGGGGTCCACTGCGGTGTGCGGGGCTCGTCGGTTGGCGGAAGAACCACGTCGTTCTCCGGAACCAGAACGGTGAGGGACATCGGGACTCCTGGGGAGGGCCAAGTACCGGCCGCGGAGGGCTACAAGTGCTCAGTCAGTTCCGGGATCGCTATGAAGACCCACACGTCCTTGCCTGCTGGGGTCATGGACACGGACGTGTCGTCGGCCAGAGCACCCAGCAGCATCAGCCCGCGCCCCTCCTCGGCCAGGGGGGCTGGCGACGAGTACACCGGCGGACAGCGGTCCTGGTCGCGAACGACGGCGGTGACACCGTCCGGCACCTTCTGGAGGAGCAGGCTGGCCATCCGGCACCCGCCGGCGTCCGCAGGGGTGTGCTGCAAGACGTTGGTGAGTAGTTCGTTGACCACGGTCAGGACGCGGAACGCGGTGCCGTTGTCGACGCGCCACCAGCAGAGGTGCGCTGCAACGATGTCCCGCACGGTGCCCAGGTCTTCGGCCCGGACGTTGAAACTCATGTCGAGTTGGCCGTCCACGCTCCTGGACGTGGCTCGAACAGAAGCATCCCGCTCGCGGGTGTCGACGAGCAGTTCCATCGCTGCTTCCTCCGTTCTACCGGAACCCCTTCAGCAGGGGTGGATTGCGGTGTGTACTGGACTGGAACCGATCAGCAACCATTTAGGCAGAGCGCACCGAGAACGTGCAGGGCCTGATGCCGAGAGGTGAAGAGTTCGGCATCAACGACTTCGGGGGCAGAACATGCCGCAGCCAATGAAGCAGCTCGATCCCGGGGCGTCCCCCCAGGAGTGGTTCGGTAACGAGCTGCGCAGACTGCGCCTTGGGCAAGGGCTGTCGGCCAAGGAGCTGGGGCGGTTAGTGCAGGTCAGCGACGACATGATCCTGTCGATCGAGAAGGGAAAGTACCCGAGCTGTCGCCGCGATGTGGCTCAGCGGCTCGACGACGTCCTCGGCACGGGAGGACTCCTCGACCGGGCGTGGCCGATGGTCTTCGGCAACCGTGATGCCGATAAAAAGAGGGCTGATGCCGATAAAGCCTCCACGCGCCGAGAGGAGAAACCCACGCGGGTGCCGACAGGCAGCATCCTGGGCAGAGACGAAACAACTCTTCGCCCTGGGAGCCATGAGCCCGTGATTCGACGCTCGTTCCTCCAGATCGGCGGCCTCGCCGCCATAGCCCCTCTCGACTTCACCGACGTCTTCGCCCCCGCCGAGCTGTCTCTCCCGACACATGTGAGCCCAAGCGACGTCGATCAGGTCCTGGCCGCGGCCACCGCCATCAGCGGCATGGACAACGAACTGGGCGGCGGGGGCGTGGTGCGTGACGTAGGCGCCCGCGCGATGCAGTGGTCAGCCGGCCTGCTGCAAGCCCAGTTCCCCGAACACATGCGAACCGACCTGTTCGCCGCCGTGTCACGGCTTGGCATCGTGGTCGGCGCCTCTGCCTTCGACGCCTACCACCACGATGAAGCCACCAAGACCTTCCGGTTCGCAGCAGACTGCGCCGAGGAGGTAGGCGACTGGCATCTGCGGGCCAAGACCTACTCGTTCCTTGCGCGGCAAGCCGTATGGATCGGGGCCCCCGATGACGGTCTCACCTACGCCGAGAAGGGGCTTGTGCGCTCCGACCGCCTGACGGCGACCGAGCAGGCGATGCTTCACACGGCAATGGCCAGGGCCTTCGGAAAGATGGGCAACGTACGGGACACGATGGCGGCCGTCGGTGCCGCAGACGAGGCGTTCACTCGCGCCCGGCCCACCGAAGAATCGCCGTGGATGGCCTACTACGACGAGGCGCAGCACAACGGGGACACGGCTCACGCCCTGTTCGATCTCGCGATCCTCGCCGGACAGGACCCGGGCCGGGCAGCGCGCCGATTCAACACAGCGGTGAACGGACACGCAGACGCCTACAAACGGTCTCGTGCGATCTCGCGGACGAAGCTGGCCTCCCTGCTCATGGCCAAGGGCGACCCTCGCCAGGCGGCGGCGCTCGGCCACGACGCCTTGAACGAGGTAGGCCGACTCACCTCACGGCGAGCTGCCGACGATCTGCGGCAGCTCGGTCGCTTCGCCTCAAAGCATCGGACTGTCCAGGCGGCTTCAGCACTGCGAGATCGGATCGCCGCTACGGTTTCTGCATGACACCTTCGGCCTCCGAACCTGCACGTCACGTCCTGAAGCAGGCTTGCTCGGCAGTCGGATTGGACTCCTACGGAGCGGAGCCTGTCCGCCTGGCCGAGAACCAGATATGGCGGCTGCCTCGTCAGCGGGTGATCGTACGGATCGCCCAGGAGGGACAGAGCGCTGCGGCGGCCCGCGAGGTGCGCGTCGCACGCTGGCTCGCCGACGAGAACGTCCCGGCCATTCGCTTGGTCGACGTGGAGCAGCCGGTAGAAGCAGACGGCAGACCCGTGACCTTCTGGGCGGAACTGCCGCCGCAGCAGCACGGCTCGGTCGAGGATGTCGCTGAACTCCTCACGAGGCTCCACTCCCTGCCCACGCCAGCGATCGAGCTGGGGTACCTCGATCCCTTCGTCCGGGTCGGCGAACGGCTGCACGCGGCCATCACGATCCGCGACGACGACAGGCAGTGGCTGGACGCCCTTCACCGCGACCTCGTAGCAGCCTGGGCCGAGCGGCCGGCCGGTCTCCCCGATCGGGCCGTGCACGGTGACGCCTGGCCCGGCAACATCGTCCGTACGGACGATGGGGTCCTGATGATGGACCTGGAGCGCTTTTCTGTCGGGCCGCCGGAGTGGGATCTCGTGTCCACTGCCGTGCGCGCGAAGACCACGGGCGTCGTCAGCGCACGCGAGTACGACCGCTTCTGTGCGGTGTACGGGTACGACGTGACGGCGTGGGAGGGCTATCCCGTCCTCGCGCGCGCCCGTGAGCTGCGCATGGTGACGTACGCGGCGCAGCACTCAGCCAGCAACGCGGAGTGGAGAAGCCAAGCGCAGTACCGGATCGACTGTCTCCGCGGTCGATCCGGCCCGCGGCCGTGGTCGTGGACGGGAATCCTCTGAGACGCGCATCCCCACCACCGCCCGGGCCGGATCGAACACCCCGGCCACTCCACACCCGACGGTGAGGACGACGCCCGACCACGGACCACAGGCACCGTGCTCGCTCAGCAGCTTGCGCATCTGCTGGGTAACTTGGGCTACAGCGCGTGCTCAGAGGGCTTGGGCTTCGACGTAGTCGCGTTATGCCCGGTTTGGGGTCATCCCAGGCCGAGGATTGCGAGGGCCGTCGGGGGTCGCGGGCGTTGTGGCGGAGGCTGGCCGCGATGTTCCTCAACCCGCACGCAGTTGGTCAGGGCGGGCGGGATCAACGATGACGCGCCAACAGGCATGGCCTTCCGCTCGGATCACGGGCGTAGAGAACTCCATGATCTTAAAAGCCGTGCCTGTCACGTTCCAGGCCCAGCCACTCACCTGACGGGCCACCACGAACCGGCCGTCACCCGACTACGCCGAAGCACTGAGCGGAACGGCAGTTGCCATCTCAGAGCAGCCCCAACACGACAGTGGTCGCTTCACATATACTCACTCGCCCGGAGGAGCCTGGGCTCGGTCAGGCTTGCCTTTGAGCGATGCGCGCGAGGAGACCAATGCCAGAGCAGGTATCTCATCTGCGGGAGTTGGCGGCCCGACTCGCAGCCGGTCCGGCGTTCTTAATTTTCGGCCAATCAGGTACGTGCGAGGAAAACTCCGCCGCGCAGTACCGCTGGAGCGGTGTCTACACGACGCGTACCGCGGCCGACGTTGCGGCGCGTTTCCGCGCTGACTGGCGGACGGTCATGCCCGTTGGTGCAATGTCGTCCACTCCATCGCGTAGTCAGACCGAGCTCGAAGTCTGCTACTTACTCGGGGGCGAAGACCTACCCGAGGGCCAGCAGCCGTCGACCAGCCCGCTGCAGGCTGCCGATATTCGGATGAGGTGTCTTCAGGAGCTCACGCGCCTTATGACGGAAACCGTCACTCCGCGAGGCGCCGTCGTCATCGAAGGGTGGACGCCTACCGACGACTTGCCAGCAACCGACCTGGTGCCCGCGTTGAAGCTGCTCGGCGCGGGGCAGGTGCACCTGTTTTCGGGCGGTCCATGGGTTGGTGACGTCTTCGTCGAGAGCTTGGTCAGCACTGGCCAACTGACCCTGCATCTCGAAACACTCGACGAAGCCATGATCAGGCTCGCCGAGATGGGTGCTTTGGCGGTCGGCACCACCTCGACTCGTAGCCACGCTTCGCAGCACGTTATCGCAATCGGTGATGGCTTCGTCGAGATTGATATTCATACGTGGAATCAAATTCGACGTTCCGCTCGCCCCGTCGACCTGGACCTACTAACGCCACCGGTCCTGAGTTCGGAGGCTGCACGATACCAAGAGTTCCGCAACTTCATGGGTGCTACTGAGGGATCACCTCAATGGCGGGGGATTGCTGCGGGTGTGCAAATCCGCCGGGACTTCGAAGACGTCCTTGCAGCCCGTGTCGCGGACATTCTGACAGATCCCGACGTTATTCAGCCGGTCATTCTGCGTGGCCAGACAGCGACTGGTAAGAGTGTGGCCCTAGCTGCACTCGCCATGGAACTAGCCCGAAGCGGCGACTGGGCGGTGTTGCACCAACCGCGGCGTACCGTTCGGCCGTCGTTTGATGACATTGACACGTACGCTGCATGGGCCGAGCGTCATGGAGCCAAAGCTACCGTCCTGATTTGGGATGGCATGGCAGATCCTGACGAATACGCAACCTTGCTGCGGCAGTTGCGTAGGAGGGGACGCAAAGTTCTCGTTGTCGGAACCGGGTACGCCGGACGAGATGGAATATTTCCGTCCGTCGATGCGCCAGCGGAACTCTCCGAAAATGAGCTCACGCAACTGATTTCCCTGTTGAGGTCTTTCGACATGGAGTTTCGAGCTCCAAAGTCCGCTGCACTGGATACCAGTTTTCTTGCATTCCTCTACCACGCGCTACCCGACTCTCACTTCACCCTTACCAGCGGCCTAGCAAGGGAGATGCGGGCAGCGGAGCGGGGGATGGAGAAGCTCGTCCGACAACAAGGCACACAGGTCAGCCAGGGTGAACGCATCACCGCGATGGCCGCCGCACTCCGGGCGGCCGGCTTCGACCTCGGCGACCTGCTTCCCAGCCTGGAATCGGACGAGAAACCACTGCTCGATCAAACTTTTGATGAACGTCGTCCGATGCAAAGGGTGACGACCCTCGTATTGACGGCGTCCCGACATGGTCTCCCTGTCCCAATCGATCTAGCCCTACGCATCCTCGGTCGTGAAGGGGCGCAAACGATCCAGGAAGTACTGAACTCCTTCGACATCATCCGGGATATCGAGGATGATAACGGAGAGATCTTCCTGGCGATTCGCACTCACCTTGAGGCGGAGCTCCTGGCTCGGCAGGAGGTTTCACTCGAGGTCGAGGTTGAGGTAATTGGCGAAGTGATCCGGACAGCTCGGGTCAGTGAAGGTTACACCGGGGCAACGGACGAGGTTGGCTTTGTAGTCTCACTTCTCGAACGAATCGGTCCGAAGTCCAAGGAAGGCAAATATCGGCCCTACTACAAAGATATTTCTGACGCGCTTGCTGATCGGAGGAACGAGACTGGGCGCTATCACCCTCGGCTTGTGCTGCAGGAATCGAACTTCACACGCGCCTTCGTGCATTGGCTCCAGGAAAAGCGTGACGGGATTGCAGAGGAGCGAATCGCGGATCTTGAGCACAATCGCGACCTGCTGGAAGAGATTCTTTCCGATAGGCGGGTCAAGGGGCCGATGCGCCTGTCTCTCTGCGTTGAGCTGGCTTCGACCCTGGGATCGATCATTCATGAGATCTCCTCCAAGCCCGAGCTTGCTCAGAAGTCGGGAGTAAATAGCGGGCTTGATGACATCCTTCGGGCGGTTCTCGAGGCAAGGACCATAGATCCGGGGAACCTATACCCAGTCGATGTACTGGCATGGTCGACCCGCGATGCAATCAGGACCAATATGCTCGCGCCTGAGGAGCGACTGGACCGGCTCACCAACGCTGTTGCCACGTTGGCTGCGGTGGACAGAGCACCGCTTTCGGGGAAGCAACAGGCAGACCTCGATAAGCGTGAAGCTGAACTCCATAAGCTGCTGGCTGATGATGAGGCTCTGTGGGCAAATCTTCGAAGTCTAGAAGCCAACGCAGATCCGGCCGCGGTCTACTTTCTGGCCAAATTTGAAGCCGAGGAAGGTGCCGAAGGTGAGGCGAAGGCGCTCAGCCGACTGCAGTCCGCACCATTGGAGGCGAGGAGAGATTGGCGCTGCGCTCAGCTGCTACTTGATCTGACTTGGAAAAAAATCACTGGCCGGCAGCTCTTGCGCGGTGACCGTGCGCCAGTCTACTTGTCGCAGAAGGACTCGGAGGTGCTGCTCCGTCTCGCTGCCGATCTTGACGACGCTGAGCTTCCCGATCGCCACAAACTCGTCTTCGTCAAGGCATTGGGGCTCTTCACACTGGGAGACTTCAGCCAAGCTAAGCAACTTTTCCGCGATGTCAACCAGATGACACAACAGCTGACTCGACGCCTACACACACTAATGCTACTGGGCGGTGAGTCTGGTCGCCCGAGGGTGTTTACTGGAAGGGTGCTGTGGGCTGATGAGTCCGGCGGGGAAGCCTGGGTGAACGAGCTCAGTGCAAAAGTCTACTTCGAGCCACGTCATTTTTCGGCTTCGCAACAGTTCGCCAAAAATCAACCACTCCCCGCATTCTTCATCGGGTTCAAACTTACGCGTGGACCAGTGGCTGAACCCCGGAGCCTGTACCACGAGACGCGGTCGCGATGACTGATCCCCTTGCCGCCCTTGCCAGGAACAAGCTCGTGTGTACCGGCGTGACACTTGACTGTGAAACGCCTGACGCCCCCGTGCCGGGCCCTGCTACGGAAGCAGCCTTCGATGTGCTAGTCACGGAATACTACAAACTATTCCGCGAAACCTTGCGCAGCGACGTGGCCTTTCTTCGTTCGGTGGAGTCGCCGAAGGCTGTCGTGGTCTTTGATGGAATGATCAGCAAACTCCGACACGCGAAACAACATAATGATGAGGCGGCCAAAAAGTTTTACATATCATGGACCGCGGCCAGACCTTGGGAGGTGGCAGCCAAATCCCTCTGGGATGCCTTGGTATCGGCCTTATCCGAACTGGTACGCGTCAGTTCACGGGTACGGAGAGATCCAAAGCTGAAAAGGGCCTGGCAGGACAGCGTTGCGACGGACACGGAATCCATCTTCGAGGCAGTCTCGCAAGACCTCTGTGTCAGTTTCCGTGGCGGCTTCAGAAAGAAGTTGCTACACAACATCAACCTCAAGCGGCAGCGCCTGGGGCCGGAAGCCGATGTGCGTGCAGAGGTGGTGCAATTCTGCGTCCAGGAAATTGTTGCGGCCCAGAGTCCCGCACTGCCTGTTCCACATGACCAAATTCTTGACAGGTTGGGCCTCTTGGGGCACCGTGATGCATGCGCTGCGCTGCTTGTGGCACATTCCCTCAGTGCTACCACGAAATTAAGAGGTGTAGATTTCCTCGAACGTATTGAGGAGATGTGGCGGCTTGGGACCTCATGAAGACCTCATGTCGCTCCTCAGGTGGAGCTGGATCACATTCCGTGCGCTAAGGACTTGCAGATTATTAACACGTCGTCCTGATCTTGCTGCTGAGGTCGCTGTTCAGGGCGTTGACCCGGTCTTGGAGGGTCGTGAGCAGAGCTTTGGCGTAGTCGTTTGGTGCCTGGTTCGTGGTGGTCCGGAAAGTTGCGGAGCTGATCAAGGGCAAGCGGGATCAGCCATGATGCGTCGGCAGGCACGGTCTTCCACTCGGACCACGGGGCGTCAGGAACTCCTTGACATTGGAAGCCGTGCCTGTCACGTTCCGGCCTCCGCAGCCGACCTGACGGAGAGCTCATATCCGAGGAGGTCCCGGGCCTGCTGGAACGGGGGCCTGCTGGAGCGGCTGGCCGAGGTACCGGATCCGCGTGGGGTGCGCCACCGTCCGGCCGACGTCCTCGCGCTCACTGCATGTGCGGTCTAGGTCGGAGCGACCTCGCTGCTGGCGGTCGGCGAGTGGAGCGTCGACGCTCCGGCGCAGGTGCTGGGACAGGTCGGCGCGCGCCCCGATCCTCTGCCGCCCAAGCGGCTCGTGCCCGCCGGGACAACGGTCCGCCGACTACTGTCCCGCCTCGACGGCGACGCGCTGGACCGAGCGGCCGGACGCTGGCTCGCGGACCGCAGACCGAAGGCGACCGGGGCCGCTAGGCTGCATGGTCTGGCCGTGGACAGCAAGAGCCTGCGCGGCGCGGCGAAGGCGGGGGGCCGAAAAATCCGCTTGCTCGCCACGCTGGAGCACACCACCGACCTGATCCTGGCCCAGATGGAGGTCGGTGAGATGGCGAACGAGATCACTTGCTTCCAGCCACTGCTGAACACCGGGGCCGGGCTGGCCGGCGTCGTAGTCACCAGCGATGCGTATCAGATCGATCGACGGCGCTGCAGACGTCGGCTGATCCCCTCTATCCCAAGAATCCAGTTCGTCCAACTCGCCCTTTCTCCGGAATCTCGTCCTGTCATCGCCACACGATAGGAGTCGACGCATGCCGGAGCCGCGCGCAACATCCCAGACCGCCTTCTTGACCCTCCCCGGGGCTGCCGAATACCTCGGCATCTCACCCAACACGTTGTACGTCTGGCGACACCGCCGACAGGGGCCTCCCAGCTTCCGCATGGGACGGCGCGTGATGTACCGGATCACGGTGCTCGACGAGTGGGTCTGCGATCAGGAGCGAGCGGACTCCCACTCCAACCGCGCCCTTGACCCACTGAACCGGAAGCCGCAACGGCGCTCGAAGGCCGTGAAGTAGCGCGGTGGCTAACGCGTTCGCCCTCCCCCGAGAAGAAGTTCTCCACACGGGGATTGGATCGTGCCGCAGATCGCGTTAGCACCGACCAGCTCATGATCACGCACCACTGGAGGGCCCCGTCATGGCGGGTTACATAGAAGACCGATGGCTGAAGAAGCGCCCCGACAAGCTGACCGGGAAGCGGGAGCGGACCGCGATCTACGGCACCGGGAAGCGCTACCGAGTGAAGGGGATTCCCGGCATCCAGGACCGGTCGTTCCACACCAGCGAGGACGCGAAGCAGTGGCTCGCCAGCGCCAAGACGGACTCCAGCCGTGGTGAGTTCGTCGATCCCCGCAAGGGCGAGATACTTGTCGCCGACTACATTGCCGAGTACTGGTGGGCGGGCCGCTCCGACGAACCCTCGACGGCGGACCCGATGCGCAGCCGCATCTGGAACCACATCATCCCGTTGGTGGGCGACTACGCCCTGCGTGAGATCGACGCGTCCGCTCTACGGACCTTCAAGGCAGCACTACTCACGAGGGTCGAAGAGTCGACGGCAGAGGTGATCTGGGGACACCTGTCCTCGATCCTCGGCAGCGCCGTCGACGACCAGCGTCTGCTGCGCAACCCGATGAAGGCGAAGAACAGCGTCAAGCCCCCACGAGCAATCGACAGCAAGGCCAAGGCGTGGTCACGTGAGGTCGTCGACGCCGTCCGCGCGGAGTTGCAGGACCGCTACCAGATCGCGGTCGATCTCGGCATCGGCCTCGGGCTGCGCCAAGGCGAAGCGTTCGGTCTCGCCGAAGAGGACTTCGACTTCGCGGCTGGAGTCGTCCACATCCGCCGCCAGCTCAGGTGGGACATCAAAGGCCGCCCCTACTTCTCGCTCCCCAAGGGGCGCAAGACCCGCGAGGTCCCCCTGCCGGCCAACCTCGCCCTCCGGGCCCGAGCTCACTTCCGCCGGTTCCCGTCGACTTCCTGCACGTTGCCCTGGCGGAACCCGGAGGCCCCGACCACCGCGCTCGAGGAGCGCCAGCGGAAGCCGGTCACGGTCGAACTGATCCTCACCTCGTCGCACGGCAATCGCATCTACTACCGCACCTGGAACGACCGCAGCTGGAAGCGTGCGCTCGCCGCCGCCGCCGGGCTGATCAAGCCCGTGGGCGAGAAGGTACGGCACGACGGCAACCGGGTTCGCCGGGTCCTGCTCTACGCCGCCCCACGCGAGGACATGTTCCACGTCCTCCGCCACACCTACGCGAGCGTGCAGCTGGAGGCCGGCGAGTCGGTCGTCAGCCTGTCCAAGTGGCTCGGGCACTCGACACCGAAGGTCACCCTCGACCACTACGCTCACTTCATGCCCGGTTCGGGGCAGCGAGGGATCGCCGCGATGGACGCCTGGCTGCGGGACCCCTCCCGTCCGAAAGTCCCTGAGAAGTCCCTGATGGCATGCAGGGCAGCTCATCTACCCCTGAACATGCAGGTCAAAGGCATAGTGCGACAGGGTGCGGACATGTCTGTGAAGTACAAGGAGACGGCCCGGGGCGGGCTCGCGGTGAACATCATCGAGTGCTGAGCTTTCAGGCCCTGACCAGCGCGTTCGCTTCTTTCAGCGCTGTCAGGGCCTTCCCTGTTTACGCGGCAGGGACGGTGCGACAGACCGACGGCCCCTCCGGAAGAACCATGTGGTTCTTCCGGAGGGGCCGTTCGCGTGGCGGTGTGCCTTCCGGGCTTCGGTGGAGCCTGCCGCACCCTCACGGGGCGTGGCAGGTCCGGCTGTCACGTGGTCGTCGCACTACCCCTTGGGGTGACCACCGGCCGGGCCCGGCCGGTGATCCTGGGACGTGGGCTGGAACCCGACCGTGTAGGTCCGGGTGACCGAACCGTTGGCCGACGTCACCTTGATGGTGCGGGTGGTGAACTGACGCACCGGCGACGAGAGGACCGGGCTGCCGTCAGTGATCTTCAGCCGCGCGCCGTGCTGGGCCGGTACGGCGAACACGGCCGGGATCCTCTTGTTCTTCGGCCAGTCCACGACGTAGGTGGACACGGCCGGGTCGAACCCGTCGATCGTGACTCCGCCGACCTTGATGGACTTCGCGTCGGCGACACTTCCCTTGGTGGCGTCCGAGAAGTTCTTCACCGTGACCGAGCCGTCGGCGTTGACCACCACCTTCGCCGCCATCGCGGCCGCCAGGTTGATGCGCTCCCAGCTCGCTCCGCCCTTCGCGGTGAGGTCGAGCGGATACCCGGAGTCCGTCGCGGTCTGCTCGAGGACCTGGGTGCGCTGCGCGGTGGTGAGGTTCGGGAAGGCCGTGATCAGCAGGGCCGCCGCGTCGGACGGCGCCTTGAGCGCCTGCCCGGACTTGCCGACCTGGGAGAACCCGTAGGTCAGGCGGCGCGTGTACAGACCGACGTGCTGGTCCGTGCTCAGGCCCGCGTAGGAGTCACCCTGGCAGGCTGCGAGCGTGTCGCCGTATCCCTCCTTCTCGCACTGAGCGAGCAGCACGTTCTCCATCTCGGTGTGGGCCTGGGTCAGCAGCTTCTCGAAGCCGGGGTCGGCCCAGCGGTGCGCGACGGTGGCCTGTGCGCCGATGCGGCCGCCCATGACGTCGAGCGGGTAGTGGAACCCGAGAACGATGCGGTTGTTCCCGTACTCCGAGGTGCGGGCGAGGATCGACGGTGCGAGCTCCGGCAGGAGCGTGGCGAGGACGGTGCCGGCCTCGTAGCCGCCGTAGCTGTGTCCGCTGGGGTAGGAACCGCTGGTGGTGAGGCTGCCGTAGGAGCCGTCCTGCGACTCGTAGACGCTGCCGCCGTCGCCGACGAATCCGAGCCGCACGTACGGGCGCATGTATCCGAAGTGGTCCTTCGCCGCTCCGCCCTTGTCGAGGCCCTTCGTGACGCGGGAGAAGAGAGCGCTGGTCTTCGGCAGCCGGCCGCCTCCGAGGGCGTCGCTGTAGATCCGGCCGAGCCGGGAGCCCAGGCCGTCGGCCATCGTGACGGTGGAACTGTTCGTCGCGTCGATCTCGGCCCGGTCCACCTCCTTCTGCGTCGCCGCGTTGTTGATGCCCGTGGCGATGCGGTCGTTCTCGGCGGTGATCGCGGCGCCGTGCGGCACCTTGGTGTTGGCGCCGAGGATGCCGGAGCCCAGGTCGTCGAAACCGTTGAGCAGGCCGAAGAAGTAGTCCGTCCCGTCGCCGTCGCCCGGCCACTTGTCCGACGCGTAGTCCGCGTTCAGTGTGTCGTCCGGGAAGGGCGACGGCTCGTACGCCGGGTCGGCGGCCCGTGCCGGGGCCTTCGTGGTGGAGTCGGCCGAGGTTCCGGCCAGGGTGACCGCGGTGACGGTGGCCGTGTGCGCCTTCGCCTTGTCCGAGGCCGTCAGCAGTGCCGTGTTCATCGTGGCGGGTACGTGCACGGTGGTGCCGTCGCCGAGGGTCACGGTGTAGCCGATGACGGGGAAGCCGCCCATGTCGGCCGTCCGCCAGGTCACGCGGACCTGCTTGCCGTCCGTGATCACACTCGTCACGGCCGGCTTGTGCGGCTTGACGCCGCCGATGACCACAGGTGCGGTGGCGGCGCTCTGCGCGGAGCTGCCGACGGTGTTCACCGCGCGGACGCGCGCGGTGTACGAGGAGCCGGCCCGCAGCCAGGTGAACGTCACCTTCCGGCTGCCCGGGTCGGAGATCTTGATCTCGTGGCCGTCGCTGAGGGTGATCCTGTAGCCGGTGACCGGGGAGCCACCGGTGTCCGCGGGGGCGGACCAGGCGACGGTCACGCTCGTGCCCGACGCCGCCGCCGACACCGCGCCGGGTGTGGCCGGCACCGTCCTGGGCTTCGTGACGAGAGCGGACTCGGCGTGGGCGAGTGCGTCGTGGCGTGCGGTGAGGGCGGCGTCCGTCGTCGTGGCGTCGGCGAGTGCGGTCTTCGCCTCGGCAAGTGCCTTGGTGAACGCCTTCCACGACGCGTCCGTGTAGCGCGCGTTGTCGAGGGCCGATGCCGTCGTGACGAGGTCCTCCAGCTTCAGCCTCGGGAGTGGGATCAGCTGCTTGGCGGCGAGGGTGAGGCTGCGGGTCCGGGTGTCGGCCTCCAGCTGGGTGATGCCGTCGGCGTCGGCCGCGGTGCGCGCGGCGGCGAGTTCGCGCCGGTACACACCGAAGTCGATCGCGTCGTAGCGTCCGGCGTCGCCGGACAGTGCCTCGTACTGGGCGATCGCCTTGCGCAGGGCGGACTTGTCGGTGACCGCGGGCGTGTCGACGTGGTTGAACGTGACCCGGCCGAGGTTGGCGACGTAGGGGTGCGACGCGTCCGCGTTCGTCGTCAGCCGCAGGTGGACGGAGTGCTTACCGGTGATCGCCGTGGGCAGGGTCAGGCTCGTCGTCCCGCCCGAGGACCATGCGGCTCCCGTGACCGGAAGCGGCACCGTGGCGTACGGAGCACCGGGGGTGGCCGCGTCGAACGAGTCCAGGTAGACCTGGACGGCGGAGCCGGTGCCGCAGCGGGCGGAGTTGTTGACGTAGGTGAGCGTGACGGTGCTCTTCGCGGAGGCGCCGAAGTCGATGTCCCCGTAGTCGAGCCAGGCTCCGTCGTAGGTGCCGCCGAGGCTGGTGGTGGAACCCGCGCCGCTCCAGCCGGCCGGCTCGCTCTTGAGCCCGCCGCCGCTGTGCGAACGGAACGCGGTGGCGTCGAACGCCACCGGGGCGTCGGCCTCCTGTGTCAGGGTCAGCGAGTGGACGTTGCCCACGTAGGGCTGGGCGTCCGACTGCGTGCTGGAGACGAAGGCGGCGTACACGTCCTGGACGCCGGTGAAGACGGCCGGGTCGAGGTGCACGCTCGTGGTGGCGGTGGTTCCCCAGCCCGGTCCGCTGTACTCGAGCGGGATGGTGACGGTCTTCGGGCCGTCCTTCGAGCCGAGGTGCAGCTCGATGTGCGAGTCCGACGCCGCGCGCGACTGGGGCTTGTCGTAGCGGACGGTGACGGTGTCGGCGCCGTCGCGGAGGTCGGTGTCCTTCCACTCGGCCCACGCGCCGTTCGTCACGTTCTCGAAGATGCCGTTGGAGAGCTTGAGCGGGAGCGATCCTCCGCCGGTCGTGGTGCTGTTCACCGCGGTCAGCGTGGCGAGCGTGGTCGCCGGGGACGAGGAGACGTCGTACGGCGAGAACTGGTACCAGTCGAAGTTCGACACCCACTGCTGGCCGGACGGGGCGTGGAACACGAACGTCGCACGGGAGGCGTCCAGCAGTGCGTCCGCGTCGGTGACGGCCGCCTGCACCGTGCTGTAGTTCTGCCAGGCGGCGGTTCCGGGGAGCTGGACGGTGGCGACGACGGGGCCGTCGGCGCCGCCGGCGTGGATGTCGACGCTGCTCGCCTTCGCGTTCGTCGCCTGCGAGTTCGCGTAGCGGACCGAGATGCTCCGCGGGGCGACCCCGCCGAAGTCCAGCTTGTCGAACCGTTCCCACGATCCCTCGGTGACGCCGCCGAGGTTGCCGTCCGAGTTGTTCCGCTCACTGACGAGGCTGGGGCCCTCCTTCTGATCGGGGGACTCGGCCTGCAGGACGGCGTAGCCGCCCTCGTCGATGGTGAGCGCGTCGACGGCGGACCGCAGCGCGTCGTCCGCGGCCATGATCGTGCCCGTCGCGGTGGTGGTGTCCGCGACGACGGTCCGTGCGCGTTCGAGCGCCGACCGGAACAGGGCCCAGGAACCGTCGGAGTAGTTGCCGCTGCGCACCAGGGACGCCTCGGTGACGAGTGTGCCGAGGGCCTTGCGGTGCACCGCGGCGGCGGAGACGAGGAGCGGGTCGGTCGGGGAGATCCCGGTGCCGCGCACCGTGGAGGCCTGCACGCCGTGGGCGAAGGCCGCGTCCTGGAAGGTGATGCCGAGTCGGGCGTCGGCCGTCGTGGTGCCGCTCAGCGACAGCGTCGCCGTGCGCGGTCCACTGACGCGGAGGTCCGCCGTGACACCGGCCGGCAGGCCGGTCACGGTCGCCGCACCGGTCTTGGTGAGGCTCGTTCCCGTGCGGGCGGCGAAGGACGCCGGTCCGGACAGCGTGAGCTGCACGCTGCCGCCCAGCCTGCCGTCCGCGGCGGTGGAGACGGTCCCCGGCTTGGCGGAGACGACGGCATCGCCCTTGCCGGTGCCCGTTCCGCCGTCACCCGTGCTGGTGCTCAGGGAGTACGCGGGCTTCGTGTGCGCGCCCCACTGGGAGGGCTTGGATCCCATGGTGAAGTCCAGCGTTCCGCCGGAGATGATCTGGGAGTAGTCGAGCCAGGTGTTGTCGAACCGCGAGCCGTTGAGCTTCGCGCTCTGCACGTAGTAGTTGTCCGGCGAGACGCCGTCGGCCTTCACGGTGAACCGGGTGCCGTTGGCGTAGGTGATCGTCGTGGAGTCGAAGAACGGGCTGCCGATCTGGAACTGGCTGGAGCCGGCGGTCACCGGGAACAGGCCCAGGGCGGCGCCGACGAACATGGTCGACATGGTGCCGGCGTCGTTGTCCATGGTCGGCAGGAAGCCGTTCGGGGAGAGCTTGTAGACCTGTGTCTTGACCGGCGGGGTGAACTGGCCGCCCGAGCTGGGGGCTTCGTTCGAGGAGCCCGTCGCGATGTAGCGGTTCCAGGTCGTGCCGGTGTAGATGGAGCGCACCCACTTCTGCGTCAGGCTGGGCTCGCCGACGTAGTTGAAGAGGTACGGGGCCTGGAGGTCGATCTCGTTCGCGTTGGAGTGCAGCATGGTCGAGCCGTCGTCGACGGCGGAGTCCTCGCCGAACATGTGCTTGACCGCGGCCTTGCCGGCCTTGGCGCCGCCCATGGCCTTGATGAGGCGGTCCATGTCGTACGCGTCGTACCAGTGGTACTGCCAGAGCGTGCCCTGGTAGAGGCCGGCCGCCTCGAACTTCTCGTAGTCGGCGTTCTGCCAGTCGCCGCCCGCCGCGCGCGGGGTGAGCAGACCGACCTTCGTGCCGTCGGGCGCGGTCCAGGCGCCGGACTTCACGAGGTTGTCGATCGCCATCGTGGACTGGGTGCGCAGCTTCTTCGCGTCGTCCTTCTTGCC
Source organism: Streptomyces sp. NBC_01341 (assembly GCF_035946055.1). NCBI lineage: Bacteria > Bacillati > Actinomycetota > Actinomycetes > Kitasatosporales > Streptomycetaceae > Streptomyces > Streptomyces sp. NBC_01341. The sequence goes on from NZ_CP108364.1 coordinate 2,352,609, forward strand.
GAGCGCGTCGGCGATGACGGCGAGCGCCCACTGGTCGTAGCCGCGCTGCACGGTCGTGCCGGGGTCACCGGTCACGTATCCCTGGCGCAGCTGCGCCCCGGTGTAGTAACCGGAGTACGACAGCAGCGCGGGGTAGGCCTCGTCGAGCCGGTCGAAGTTCTTGAAGCCCTTCGACAGCGCGTCGGCGACGAGCACGGCCGAACGCTCCCAGCGCACGGTCGGGACCGAGTGCGTGAGGCTGCCGAGGCTCTTGCCCGAGGTGCGGGTGTCGGCGAAGAGCTCGATGAGCGACTGGATCATGTCCCGGTAGGTGGCCGGGTCGATGTACGCCTCGACGGAGTACTTGCGGAAGTCGTCCCAGGTCGACCAGCCGTCGTAGTACGTGAAGCCGTTCGCCTTGTGCACCGCGCCGTCGGCGCCGCGGTACGTACCGGTCGTGCTGGTGGCGTTCACCGGCAGCGCGTACATGCGGTACAGGTGTGTGTAGAACTCCTTGGTGAGCGTCGACCCGGGGTCGGACACCGCCGAGGAGCGCACCGCCACGGCGCCGAGCGTACGGTTCCAGTCCGCCTTCGTACCGGCGCGCGCCTGGTCGAAGGTGAGGTGGCCCACCTCGTTGGCCTGGTCGGTCGCGGCCTGTTCCGCGCTGATCGGCGACAGGGTGATGCGCAGTTCGACGTCGTTCGCGTCGGACGTGTCGAACCCGAGGACGGCGCCGGTGTCGGAGCCGTTCTGCGTGGTCGCGTCACTCAGTTTGCCGTCGCTGCCCCAGCTCTTCAGGGAGGTCACCGGGACGTTCGTGGTGGCGTGGTAATACAGCTGGTACGCGGCGCCGTTGAACGATCCCGCGATGAGTCCGGAGATCGAGCCGGTCCCGTCGGGGAGCGTCGTCGCCTTCAGCGTCGAGCGGGTGCGGCTGGTGTAGTTGTTGGCGAGGTCGAGGACGAGCTGGGGCTTCGACCCGGCGGGGAAGCTGTAGCGCTCGAGCGCCGTGCGCGTCGTCGCGGTCATCTCGGCCTTGATGGTGCCGGAGTCCCGCTCGACCGAGGAACCGGTCCCGGAAACGGCCCCGAGGCCCACCTTGTAGGAGCCGGGCGTCGCGCTCTCGTCCGTGTGGCTGTAGGTGTGCGCGTACGTGCTGGGGACGGGCCGCTTGTCGTACTGCACGGAGGTCGGGACGACCAGCAGGTCGCCACCGCCTCCCGAGCCGCCGACGCCGTCGAGGTTCGTCGCGGTGAACCCGGCTATCTGCTTCTCGTTGTAGTCGTACCCGGAGTGGTTGCGCCCGGGCGTGGTCATCGGGTTGACCTTGGCCAGGCCGTGGGGTGCCTGGGCGCCCGGGAGATCGTTGCCGTCGTCACCGGCGGTCGACACGAACGGATCGACGAGTGCCGTGTAGTCCGTGCCGCCGGACGTCCCTGCGGACGCCGTCGGGTGGGGCGCGGCCGCGGCCGCGCCGCCACCGGCCAGTGCGGCGAGGCCGAGCGCCCCGGACAGCAGGGTGGCGACCGTCGCGCGCAGTCGGCGGCGGTGCCGGGCGGCGGGTCTCGGAACCGCCGAGCCAGGCAAGGGGGGATGGGATCTGATGGACACGTAACCTCTCCAGGTCGCGATACGCACGCACGGTCCGGTGGACGACATCCAGGGCATGACAACGTTGTCCAACTCCGGCCGGTGTGCACCGGGGATACATGGTGGTGGACGCACGGGGTCACGGCCACCGCGTTCACGACCACCCGTCATTAGACACGGAGAAAGCGGACAGTGGGCAAACTGAATTCATACAGTGTGCGCCACGACCGGACGCCGGCCGACTCACGGACCTCACTCATACCGTGAACACCCTTGTCCCGCACGTCGGTTGGGACCATTGGACTCTCCCGCACCTTCGAGCCCTCATCACGTCCGTCGGCCGCTCATGAACGACGGGACCAGCGGCCGCCGGAGCGGGCACGCGCACGCGTCGCGGGCCGGCGCCCGTAAGAAGCCGGCCGGTTTCCGCGTCGCCGGGCGAGCCCTCACGTACCGCGCGACGACGGCACCGCGGAGAGCGGACGAGGCCGGCGGGGTCACGGACGAGGCGTGGTCCGCCGCCGCCGAGCACTTCGGCACGGACCAGCTCATCGCCCTGGTGGGTCTCATCGCGGTCATCAACGCCTACAACCGGCTGAACGTCATCGTCCAGCAGCCCGCGGGCGACTACCGGCCCGGCATGTTCGGCTGACGCGTCACGCAACACCGGCACAGCACCCCGGCTCCCGGGGTCCGCGGTCACCGGCCGGCGGACCCCGGGAGCCTCTTTGTTGACAGCTGCACCTTCTCATGACCATGATTCCATTAATTGACTCATGGAATTGAAGTGAGGCGCATGGTGGAAACGAGTACCCCGGGCACGAGCGCCTGGGCGCTGGAGGCCCGCGGCCTGGGCAAGCGCTACCGGCGCGGCTGGGCTCTGCGCGACTGTTCCTTCCGGCTGCCCGCCGGACGGATCTGCGGCCTCGTCGGGCCCAACGGCGCCGGGAAGAGCACCCTGCTGGGCATCGCCTCCCGGCAGGTGGAGCCGACCGAGGGCGAACTGCGTGTCTTCGGTGTGCCGGTGGGCGACCCCGGAGTGATGCCGAGGTTCGCCTTCCTCGGGCAGGACAAGCCGCTGTTCAAGCGGTTCACCGTGGCGGACACACTGCGGATGGGCGATGAGCTCAACCCCGGCTGGGACGCGGCCGCGGCCGAGCGGATCGTGCGCTCGGGGAACGTGCCGATGGATGCGGCGGTCGGGACGCTCTCGGGCGGTCAGCGCACCCGGGTCGCGTTCGCGCTGGCCTTCGGCAAACGGCCCGACGTACTGCTGCTCGACGAGCCGATGTCGGACCTCGACCCGCTCGCCCGGCACGAGATGAGCACCCTCCTCATGGCGGAGGCCGTCGAACGCGGCACCACCGTGGTCATGTCCTCCCACATGCTCGCCGAGCTGGAGGACATGTGCGACTACCTGCTGGTCGTCGCGGGAGGCAGGATCCGGATGGCCGGTGACGTCGACGCCCTGGTCCCGGCCCACGCGCTGGTGACCGGAGTGACCCGCGACGGCGCACTCCCCGGCACGCTCGCCGCCCACACGGTCATCGAGAACCGGGTGCAGGGGCGGCAGTTCCAGGCCCTGGTCCGGCCGAACGGCCCGCTGCAGGGGGACTGGCAGGTAGCCGAGCCCAGCCTGGAGGAAGTGCTGCTCGCCCATCTGAGGTCGCCGGACGCGCCCGCGCTCTACACACCCGGTGCCCACGTCGATCCCGAGGAGGCCAGGACCGCATGAGCACCACCCTGACCGGCGCACCCACCGCCCGGACCGCGCCCCGCCGGATGACGCGCGGGCTCACCTGGCTCGTGCTGCGCCAGCACCGCGTCACACTGCTCTGCCTCCTCGCGCTGACGGTGCTCGGATCACTCTGGATCCTGTATCAGCGCGCCCAGCTGACCGACCTGCTCGACGCGGCCGGATGGCCCGGAAAGACCCCACAACAGCCGGTCGTGGGCCAGGGCTACAGCAGACTCACCACGCTCCTCGGACTGCTGCCGGGCATCCTCGCCGTCTTCTTCGGCGCCCCGCTGATCGCGGCCGACCAGGAACAGGGCACCGCCCAGCTCGTCACCACCCAGTCCGTGACGCGCCGCCGCTGGCTCGTCGCGAAGCTCGGCTGGTGCTTCCTGGCCGTCCTGGTGGCCTCCGTGACCCTTTCCGCGATCTTCACCTGGTGGTGGCGGCCCCACCGCTCGGTCCTCGGCGACAGCTGGTACGACGCCTCGGTCTTCGACACCACGGGCCCGGTCCTCCCGGCACTCGCCCTGTTCCTCACCGCGGCGGGTGTCACCATCGGCGTCCTGCTGCGCCGGGTCCTCGCCTCCATGGTCGCGACCTTCGTCTTCTGCGTCGCCGCGAAGGTGGCGTGGAGCGTGCTGCGTGACCACCTGGCCGCCTCGCGCACCCTCACGTACCCGCTGAACGGCGCACCCCCCGCGCGTCTCGACGGCGCGTACGAACTGGACAGCTGGATCGGCAGCGCCGACGGCCATCTGTACGGATGGGGCTCGTGCGCGAAGGCGACCGAGAAGGCCGCGGACGCATGCATCTCCGAGAAGGGCATCGTCAACAACGTCGTCCAGTACCTCGGATACGACCAGATGTCCGCCATGCAGTGGACCGGCGCGGGCATCCTGCTCGCCGCGACAGCCGCCCTGGTGGCGTTCGTCCTGTGGCGCGGTTCCAGGCGGCCCTTCTAGGCCGCCGATTCATCCTCTACGTAAAGTATCGCTATCAGAGCGGAAGGTGATGCCCGTGGTCGTGTTCCGCGTCGACCGGCGCAGCGGTGTGGCGACATATCTCCAGATAGTCCGTCAGGTCGAACAGGCCCTTCGTATGGGCGCGTTGGAGGAGGGCGACCGGCTGCCCACGGCCGCACAGGTCGCTGCCACCACCAAGGTCAACCCGAACACCACGCTCAAGGCCTACCGGGAACTGGAGCGTGCCGGGCTGGCGGAGGTACGCCAGGGGGCGGGCACCTTCATCACGCGCAGCCTCAGCGGGCCGGATTCCGGACCGGAGTGGCCCCTGCGGACCAAGCTGGACGAGTGGCTGCACCTGGCGCGCGAGGAGGGGCTCGGCGACGAGGAGGTCCGGGCGCTGTTCCAGTCGTCCTTCGAAACCGTCTACCCCTCCGGACCGGAGAACTGAACCGCACTCCCGCGAGCGCGCGCGTCGCCAAGTAGGCAGATATGGACAGCTTTCCGCCATAATCATGCGGCCCCGGCGGCCTACGCCTTCCCCCAGGCACCCCCAAAGGGTTCACTGTCGGTGACTCGAGGTGACGCGGCCGCCCGTCCGGCCCGCCGACCCTTCTCCGACGAGGGGCCGCAATGAGCAAGATCGTCCTGCCCGCGCTGCACATGCCCTTCAGGAGCGCGGGCTGCAACCCTCGCATGGAGATCGCCGGGAAGGCCGCCTGGGACTGGGCGGGGGAGAACGGCCTTTCGCTCTCCCCCGCCGCCCGGAGCAGGATGCTCCGGGCCCGGCCGGAGCTCTGGACCTCGCTCGTCTTCCCCCAGGCCTCGCAGAACCACCTCGACCTCTTCTCCCAGTGGCTCTTCTGGGTGCTCCTGGTCGACGACGAGTTCGACGACGGGGCGGCGGGCCGCGACCCGCGTCTGTGCGAGGAGGTGGTCGCCCGGCTGGTGCACGTCCTCGACGGCTCCGGACCGGGCAGCCCCATGGAGTACGCCCTCGGGGACCTGCGGGAACGAGCCTGCCGGGGCCGGTCGGCGGGCTGGATCCGGCAGTTCCGGCGCGACACCGCCTCCTGGCTGTGGACGTACTACGCGGAGGCCGTCGAGCGGGCCGCCGGAAGAAAGCCGGCCAGGGCCGATTTCACGGACCACCGCCGCGACTCCGTGGCCGTGCGGCCCTTCCTGGACCTCCAGGAGATCGCCGAAGGGACGGACCTCCCGGAGTCCGCCCGCGGCCTGCCCTCGTACATCGCCCTGCGCAACGCGGTGACCGACCACGCCGGACTGTGCAACGACATCTGCTCGCTGGAGAAGGAGTCCGTCCTCGGATACGGGCACAACGGGGTCCTCCTCCTTCAGCGGGACCGCGGCTACACGCTCCAGGAAGCGGTGAACGAGGCGGGCATCCAGTTGTCCCGCACGGCCGAGCGGATACAGCGCGCGGAGAAGGACCTCGCCCGGGAGACCGGCGCCGCAGGCCTCGCGGGCCCTGTGCGTGCGGCACTGCTGGACTGTGCGCGGAGCCATCGCGGCCTGGCGCGCGGCACCTTCGACCACCACGCGCGGGCCGAGCGCTACACCCGCCCCGATCTCGTCCGGGCCGGGTGGCAGGACGCCCTGTCCCCTCACTTCACGGCCTGACCGGCGGACCGGGCGACGGGCCGCCGCGTACCGGCGGCCGACGCGGACGAGGTCCTGGTCGGGCTCCGCCGCGCACAGTGTCAAGATCGTGGTGGTGGGCACGAAGGGCCGGCCCACCCTCACCACCGACGGCCTGGTCCGCATCGAGAGCGGCCCCGCCGCCGCCGCGCCGGACCGGCCACCGCCGGTCCCGTGCGGTCAGGCCTTGTTCTGCGAGGCCCAGAACTCGTCGAACGTGAGCTCGCCGTCACCGTTGGTGTCGTGCGCGTTTATGACGGCCTGGGCCACGGTCTCGGTGACGTAGGGGTCGCCGAGCTGCGCCATCGCGCTCTTGTACTCGGCGGCCGTGATGCTGCCGTCGCTGTTCTGGTCGAAGCGCTCGAATGCCTTGCGTGCCGACTCGATGTCCGCCACTGTTCCGCCCCTTCGTTAAGCGTTGCTGACGGAGGTCAGATTATCCGGCGGCACGGGCGGGCGATCCGGGGGGCGACCGACGGGCGGGCCCCGCGGCGGCTGTCAGCGGAAGACCCCGGTGTGGCCGAGCGAGTAGCGGCCGGGCTGGGGATAGACGGCCAGGCCGTGCGGCCCGCTGCCGACCGGGATCCTGGCCAGCTCCTTCCCGTTCCGGGTGTCGATGGCGTACACCTCGGCGTTGTAGCGGCCGGAGAGCCAGAGCACCTTGCCGTCGGCCGAGACGCCGCCCATGTCGGGGCTTCCGCCACCGGGCAGGTGCCACTTCTTCGTGAGCCGGTCCGCCGCGAAGTCGAAGACCGACACGGAGCCCTCGCCCCGGTTGGTGATGTACATCTCCCGGGAGTCCCGGCTGACGTAGAGCCCGTGGGCCCCCTTGCCCGTCGGCAGCAGCTTCGGCGCGGTGAAGGCCTTGCCGTCGAGGACCCACACGCCGTGCGACATCATGTCGGCGATGTAGAAGGTGCTGCCGTCCGGGGAGAGCTTCACGTCCTGCGGCATCGCACCCTGCTGGGGCAGCTTCTGCTGGCCGACGACCTTCATCTTCTCCGTGTCGACCTTGAGGAGGTCGCCGGAGAACTCGCAGGAGACGATGAAGTACCGCCCGTCCGCCGAGAAGTCCGCGTGGTTGACGCCCGCGCAGTCGACCGGCAGCGTCTTGGCGGTCTTCATCGTGTGCGGGTCGCGGAAGACCAGTTCGCGGTCCATGGACGCCATGACCACGGCGTACTTGCCGTTGGGCGTGAAGTAGAGGTTGTACGGGTCCGATACGTCGAGCGTCCGGCCGGTCCTCCCGGTCGCGGGGTCGATGGCGGTGAGGCTGTCGCCCAGGTCGTTGTTCACCCAGAGCGTCTTCAGGTCCCAGGAGGGCACGACGTGCTGGGGCTGGTTGCCGACGGGGATCGTCTCGATCACCTTGTACGTCGCCGGGTCGATCACCGAGACCGTGTTGGAGTTGGTGTTGGGCACGTACACCCGGGACGGGAAGTCCTTGACGGCCGCGGCCAGCTTCCCGGGCCGGTCCGCCGCGTAGATGTCCGCGGGGTCGAGTACCGGCGGCATCCCGGGCAACCCCGGAGGTGCCGCGGCCCTGTCGGGCGGCGCGGCGGCCTCGGTGCGCGGGGCGGCGGACCGGGCGTGGTCGGAGGGGGCGGCGCAGGCGGCGAGAGCGGCGACCAGCAGGGTCGCGGCGGCGGTGGTGCGCGGGGAGGGAGGCATCAGGTCAACAGCTCCGTGGTGGTCACCGCGCGCAGTTGGCGCCGGTCGATTTCGGTGAGGAGGAGGGGCAGGGCGGCGATGGTGTCGCGATAGCCGAAGTGCAGGCTCACCACGGAACCGTTGCGGAGTTCGCCGGCGACCTTGCGGGTGACCGCCGGGACTCCGGGCGAGGTGAAGTCGAGGGAGTCCACGTCGTAGGACAGGACGTGCGGGTATCCGGCCCGGCGGGCGAGGTCCTGGACCAGGGGGGTCGCGAACCGGGCGCGCGAGGGCCTGAACCAGGTGCCGATGGAACCGGTGAGCCTGCGCAGACGCTGCGCGCAGCCGGTGATCTCGGCGAAGGCCCTGGTCTCGTCCATCGCGTTGATGTCGAGGTGGCCCTGGGTGTGGTTGCCGAGGTCGTGGCCGCCGTCGAGGATCCGCCGCGCCATGCCGGGGTGCTCGTCGAGCCAGCTGCCGACGGCCAGGACGGTGACCCGGGCCCCGGCCCGCTCGGCCTCGGCGAGGACGGCGCGGGCGAGGACGGGGTCGCCCTGGCCGTGGAAGGTCAGGGCGACGCGGGGGCGGCTGCGGGGACCGTGGGCGATCTGGACCGGCTGCGCGGGGAACCGGCGCGGGGCGGCGGCAGGGCGCGCGGCGCCGTGGGCCTTGCGGGCGGGGCGGGCGCGGTGCTCGTCGGCGGTGGCGGCCGGCCGTGCGGGGGTGTCCCGCGCACAGCCCGCGGCGGCGGTACCCGTCAGGAGTGTCCCGGCTGCGGCGCGCAGCGCGTCACGGCGGGGCACCGGTGTCCTGCGACCGTCCATGGCCGTCCACCTCGCGGGTCGGTTCGGGTGCTGATCTTCCCGAGACACCCACACGTTAAGACGGAACCAGCGGATTGTTCGGCTGGACGCTTTCAGGAGGTCATCGATGAATCACCCAGCGGAGGCGATGAAAGTGTAAAGAAAGCCAGGCGAGTGACCCAACACACCTGTGATTCAGAAACGAAACATGCGATTTTAATGCACAATGACCGTTTTGCCGCTTTGGCTCCCGGGTCGCCCGTCTGCCATAGTCGGTGGCACGACCTCCTCCGACCCGAGCCAGGTCCCGCGAGCGGCCGTGGACACACCCCCCATTCCACGGCCCCCTCAGAAGCCCCCGACGTGCCGCACCCCGGCCGCCCCGGGGGTTTCTGTGTGTCAGCGGTCGACGGTGCGCATCTCGAACCAGGTGGTCTTCCCGCGCGGCAGGAGGTCCACGCCCCAGCGGTCCGAGAGCTTGTCCACGAGGAAGAGCCCCCGGCCACTCACATCCATCTCCCGGACGGGCATCAGACACGGGAGGCCGCGCGACGGGTCACGCACCTCGATCCGGACCCAGCCGCGCCGGCGGAGCATGCGCAACCCGAAAACCCGCGCACCGGTATGCCGTACCGCGTTGCCCACGAGCTCGGAGACCAGTAGCACACCGTGTTCGACGGCCTGCGGCGGAAGCTGCCACTGGCGCTGCATCACGCACGACGTGATGCGCCGGGCGGTCGCGGCGGACTCCGGGCGGGAGGGCAGCGCCACCTCGCCGTCCGTCGGATTACCGAACAACTCCAGCGCCTTGAACGCCTGTTCGTCATCGACGGCAGACGTCCAGCGCGCCGCGGTCGCACTGCTGCGCGGTCGCGGCTGTTCCACACCCTCCAGGCCCGCCATGCCCCCCATCATGGCCTCACGGAACGCTCTCCGTGACCGTTCCGACGGAATCCCCTTCCCGGAACCAGTCATTCCGGGTTGGTTCTCCGGCATATGCCAGAGGCACTACGGGCACCTCTGCAGCCACTTCCACCTGCGCGGACACCGGAGAGCGAGGTAATTGCACGGGCGGTCGGAGCGCTGGACCTTAAGGCTCTCTTAAGGTCCAGCTAATCCGCCCACACGGATGAACGCACGCCACTCTGTACGCAACTGGCGTTCGGTCAGAGGAATTTGGCCTTGCCCGGACCTTCCTCCACGAAGCTGCGCATGCCACGCTCCCGGTCCTCCGTGGCGAACAGACCGGCGAACCAGTTCCGCTCGATCGTGAGGCCGGTGTCGATGTCCGTCTCCAGCCCCGCGTCCACGGACTCCTTCGCGGCCCGAAGCGCCAGCGCGGGCCCCTGGGCGAGCCTGGAGGCCCAGGCCCTGGCCTGCTCGTAGACCTCGGCAGCGGGCACCACCCGGTCCACCAGGCCGATCGCCAGGGCCTCCTCGGCCTTGACCTGACGGCCCGTGAAGATCAGGTCCTTGGCCCGCGAGGGCCCCACCAGCCGGGCCAGGCGCTGGGTGCCGCCGGCGCCGGGGATCAGCCCGAGCAGGATCTCCGGCTGGCCGAGCTTGGCGTTGTCCGCGGCGATCCTGAAGTCGGCGCAGAGCGCCAGCTCGCAGCCGCCGCCCAGGGCGTAGCCGGTGACCGCCGCGACGACGGGCTTGGGGATGCGCGCCACGGCGGTGAAGGACTCCTGGAGTGCCCTGGACCGCACGACCATGGCCGTGTGGTCCATCGCCTGCATCTCCTTGATGTCCGCTCCGGCCGCGAACACCTTCTCGCCGCCGTAGAGGATGACGGCCCGCACGTCGTCGCGTCGGGTCGCCTCCTCCGCGAGCTCGCGGAGCCGGTCCTGGACGGCGACGTCCAGGGCGTTCATCGGCGGGCGGTCCAGCCGGATCGTGCCGACGTTGTCGCTCACTTCAAGGGTTACGGTCATGGGAAGCAGGTTAACCGCCGCTAACGCGCGCGGGCCCGGTGCTGTTGGTCACAGCACCGGGCCCGCTCCGCATCCGTGGCGCGGGGACCTACTCGGTCCACTCCGCCCAGTCCATGTTCCAGCCGTTGAGGCCGTTGTCCGGCTGGATCACCTTGTCCTTGGAGTTCTTCACGATCACGACGTCGCCGATCAGCGAGTGGTCGAAGAGCCACGCGGCGGGGGTCTTGCTGTCCCACGCGCCGCGCACGTCCCGGAGCCCGACGCAGCCGTGACTGGTGTTGGTCGAGCCGAAGATGCCCGACGCACCCCAGTAGTTGCCGTGGATGAAGGTGCCCGAGGTCGACAGACGCATCGCGTGCGGGACGTCCTTGATGTCGTACTCACCGCCGAAGCCGACGGTGTCGCCGTTCATCCGGGTCACCTTGAGCTTCTCGCTGATGACCATCTGGCCGTTGTACGTGGTCGTCGCCGGGGCCCCCGCGGAGATCGGGATGTCCTTGATCTGCTTGCCGTCCCGGACCACCTTCATCCGGTGCGAGCGCGCGTCGACCGTGGAGACCTGACTGCGGCCGATGGTGAACTTCACGGTCTTGGCCTGCTTGCCGTAGACCCCGGGCCGGCCCTCGACACCGTCGAGGTCGAGGCGCACGGTCACCTTCGTGCCCGCCGCCCAGTACTTCTCGGGGCGGAAGTCGAGACGGTCGTTGCCGAACCAGTGCGGTTCGACCGCCACGGCCGGCTCCGCCGTCACGGTGACGGCCTTCTCGACGGCCTCGGGGGCGGTGATGCCCCGGGTGAAGTGGATCGACACCGGCATCCCGACCCCGACGGTCGAGCCGTCCTCGGGGGTGTACTGCCCGATGAAGGTGTTCTGCGGGACCAGCGTCGTGAAGGTGGTGTCCTTCGCCGACTGGCGGCCCTTGGCGTCCTTGGCGACCGCGTGCACCGTGTACTTGGTGGCGGCGGCCAGATGGCGGTCGGGGGCCCAGCTCAGGCCGTCCGCCGCGATCCTGCCCGCGACCTCCTTGCCCTTGGGGTCGGCCACCTTCACCGTGCTCAGCTTGCCCTGTGCGGCCGAGACCTTCAGCACCCCGCTGGTCGCGACGTCGTCGGCGCCGTCCTTGGGTGCGATGGTCACCACCGCCTGCGAGGCGCTGGTGTCGTCCACCGCGGCGCCCGCTCCCTTGCCGTCGGTCGCGCCGGTGCTCCCGTTCCCACCGCACGCGGTCACCAGCAGCAGCGCGCCCAGTACCAGCGGGAGGAGTCCGGAGGCCCTGCGCCCACGCCGTTCCCCGCCCGCGCCGGATCCCGCCCCCGATATCGGCTGCCCGTTCATTGTGGTCGTCTCCCCTCGCACGGCCCTGGCCCCGCCATGGCCCGCACCCCCGCGCGCTGTACATGCGCGCCAGCGCTAGATAATCACACCGCGCGTCGGGAGAAGTTCCCTGGAACGTCACCGTTCAGTCCCAAGTCGGCCTGCGGCGGTGCCCGGTGGTCCCGGAGAGCCTTTCCCCGGGACCTTCGCAGGTCGGGACCGGGGTCAGCGCAGCGCGGAACCCGCCTTCCACCGGGGCCAGTCGAGGTTCCATCCGCCGAGGCCGTTGTCCGGTGCGACGGTCCGGTCGGCGGAGTTGACGACCTCGACCACGTCGCCCACGAGCGTCCGCTCGAAGAACCATCCGGCAGGGGTGTCCGAGCCGCCGCCCTTCACGTCGCGCAGCCCGATACAGCCGTGACTGGTGTTCTCCGAACCGAAGACGTCCGGCGACTCCCAGTAGTTGCCGTGCAGGAAGGTGCCCGACTTCGTCAGCCGGATGGCATGGGGCACGTCCTTGATGTCGTACTCGCCGCCGAAGCCGACGGTGTCGCCGTTCATCCGCGTCACGTCGTGCAGTTCGGAGACGACCATCTTCCCGTTGTAGGTGGTCGTCTTCTCGGCACCCGCCGTGATCGGTACGGCGCTGACGAGTTCGCCGTCGCGGCGCACCTCCATCGTGTGCTCCCTGACGTCCACCACGGACATCTGGGAACGGCCCACCCGGAAGGTCACCTTCTTCCGCTGGCTGCCGTACACACCGGGTGCCCCTTCGACGTCCCGCAGGCCGACGTCGACGGTGACCTCGGTGCCGGGCTCCCAGTAACCGGCCGGGCGGAAATCGAGACGGTTCTTCCCGAACCAGTGGCCGGCCACCTCGACCTCGGGCTCCGTGGTGATCCGGATGGCCCTCTCGACGGCGGCCCGGTCGGTGACCTCCCGGCTGAAGTCGAAGGAGACGATCATCCCGGTGCCGACGGTGGACCGGTTCTCCGGCTTGAAGTAGCCGATGAAGCGGTCCTTGGGGACCAGGGTGGTGAAGGTGGTGCTGCGGGCCGAGCGGTGACCGTCCCCGTCGACCGCGACCGCCTCGACGCTGTACTTCCCGGCCAGCCCGAGCCGGTAGCCCTCCTCCCTGGGAGCCCAGGAGCGGCCGTCACCCGCGATCCGGCCGGGCACCTCCTGCTGTTCCGCGTCCTCGATCCGGGTGACCCTGACCCGTTCGAGGCGGCCTTCGGGGACGGTCACCTCCAACGGGCTCCCGGCGCCGACATTCGCGGCGCCGTCCTTGGGGACGATCCGGATGGCGTCCCCGGGTGAGCGGTCGTCACCGAAGAACGACGACGTCCCGGTGCAGCCGGCCAGTACGGCCAGCACGGTGAACAGTCCTGCCCATGTCAGCACGGCGGTCGAACCCGCCCGTGCTCTCTTCGCTACGTGGTTCACGCTCCCCCAACGACAGGGGTCGTCCGGGGGAAACGTGAGTGCGGGCCCCCCGGTGGGCAGAACAAGGGGTGAGGACACCATCAGGAAGGCCGCCGCCGGGACGCCGCGGACTCCTTCTGCGGGTGACCGCTCCGACGAGCCGCAGGAGGCTGAGAGGTGTCGAGCACAGCCGAGCAGGAGGAAACGCCGCGTACCGCCGGGAGGGTCGTGGCGACCGGACCGGTCCTGAGGAACGGTCCGGACGAACCACCCGTATGGCCGGGTGCCCCTATGCCGTTGGGGGCACGCTTCCGGGTCGGACCCGACGGTGTGGCGGGCACCAACTTCGCCCTCTGGGCCGGCGGCGCGGAAGCCGTCGAGCTCTGCCTCTTCGACGAACGGGGACACGAGACCCGGCTGCCCCTGACCGAGCTGACCCACGAGATCTGGCACGGCTTCGTCCCCGGGGTGCGGCCGGGACAGCGCTACGGCTACCGGGTGCACGGGCGGTGGGACCCCTGGACCGGAGCCCGCTGGAACGCGGCGAAGCTGCTCCTCGACCCGTACGCCCGGGCGGTGGACGGGTCGTTCACCCTGCCGCCCGAGGTGTACGGCCATGTGCGGGACTGGCCCGAGCAGCACGTCGCCGACACCGTCCGCGACGACCGTGACTCCGCTCCCTTCGTGCCCAAGGCCGTCGTGGTCCACGACGACGACGACTGGGCCGAGGACCGCCGCCCGAAGACGCCGTGGGCGGACTCGGTCATCTACGAACTGCACGTACGCGGGTTCACCAAGCTCCACCCCGGTATCCCTCCGGAGCTGCGCGGCACCTACGCCGGCCTCGCCCACCCCGCGGCCATCGGCCACCTCAGACGCCTCGGGGTCACGGCCGTCGAGCTGCTTCCGGTCCACCAGTTCGCCCACGAGGACCACCTGCTGCGGCGCGGACTGCACAACTACTGGGGCTACAACTCGATCGGCTACTTCGCCCCGCACGCCGACTACGCGGCGAGCGGCACCACCGGCCAGCAGGTCGGCGAGTTCAAGCAGATGGTGCGCGCCCTGCACGACGCCGGGATCGAGGTCATCCTCGACGTGGTCTACAACCACACCGCGGAGGCCGGGGAGCTGGGCCCCATGCTGTCCCTGCGCGGCATCGACAACCGCGGCTACTACCGCCTCGCCCAGGACGCGCGCCGTTACGCGGACTACACGGGCTGCGGCAACACCCTGCACGTGGTGCAGCCGCAGGTGCTCCGCCTGATCACCGACTCCCTGCGCTACTGGGTGACGGAGATGGGCGTGGACGGCTTCCGCTTCGACCTGGCGGCGGCGCTCGCCCGCTCGATGCACGACGTCGACATGCTCTCCCCGTTCCTCGCCGTGATCGCCCAGGACCCGGTGCTGCGGCGGGTCAAATTGATCGCCGAGCCGTGGGACGTCGGCAACGGCGGCTACCAGGTGGGCGCGTTCCCGCCGCTGTGGACCGAGTGGAACGACCGCTACCGGGACGCGGTACGGGACTTCTGGCGAGGCGCGCTGCCCGACGTACGCGACATCGGCTACCGCCTCACCGGATCGAGCGATCTGTACGCCTGGGGAGGCAGGCGCCCGTACGCCTCCGTCAACTTCGTCACCGCGCACGACGGTTTCACCCTGCGTGACCTGGTCAGCTACGAGCAGAAGCACAACGAGGCCAACGGCGAGGGCAACCGCGACGGGACGAACGACAACCGCTCCTGGAACGGCGGGGCCGAGGGCGAGACCGAGGACCCGGAGGTCAACGCCCTGCGCCGCGGGCAGCTGCGCAACCTCCTGACCACGCTCCTCCTGTCGACGGGGGTGCCCATGCTCGTCGCCGGGGACGAGATGGGGCGCACCCAGGGCGGCAACAACAACGCCTACTGCCAGGACAACGAGGTCAGCTGGCTGGACTGGTCCCTGCTGGAGCGGCCCGAGTGGCGGCAGCTGACCGAACTCACCGCCCGGGTGCTGTCCCTGCGCCACCGGCATCCGGTACTGCGGCGCCGCGCGTTCTTCGCCGGGACGCCCCAGGCCCCCGACGGGCTGCGGGACCTGGCGTGGTTCACCTCGCGGGGCGAGGAGATGACCGAGGCCGACTGGTACGCGCCTGCGGCGACGCTCGGCCTCTATCTGTCCGGGCGCGACATCCCCGGCCGCGACGCCCGCGGCGGGCAGATCACCGACGACAGCTTCCTGGCCGTCCTGCACGCCGACCACCGCCCGTGCGACTTCCGGCTCCCGGGGCCGCCGTGGGCACAGGCCTACGAACTGGTCCTGGACACCTCGCGCGAGGACCAGTCCACGGCCCCGGGAACGCTCCACACCGGCGGCACCGTACTCACCGTGCCGGGGAGGTCCGTGCTGTTGCTGCGGGTGACGGAGTGAGACACGTCCGGCCGGCGGGTTCGTCCTCCACGCTCCGACGGCGCTCCGGCGGGTTCGTCCGCCGACGCGCTCGGACCACATCGGCCGATCGGTTGATGCGGCGCTGCCACCGGGCGGAGTGACCGGAAAACCAGGTGAGCGATGTCAGTGGTGAACCTTAGGCTCACTCCTGATGCCCGAAAAACCTGCAGAGCCCACGGACCGGTCCGCCGTGCGCTCCCTCCTGCGACTGTGGCCCTATGTCCGGCCGGTGCGCGCGCGCTGGGCCAGCGCCGCCCTCGTGGCGGTTCTGGCCTCCGGTCTCACCCTGGTCATCCCCCTGGTGCTGAAGTGGATGGTGGACGGGCCTGTCGCCCGGCGCGACCCGGGCGGCGTGTGGCTGGGGGCGCTGTGGCTGCTGCTGCTGGGCATCCTGGAGGCAGGGCTGTTCGGGCTGCGGCGGTGGCTCGTGGCCCGGCCGCTGGCGAGCGTGGAGGCGTCGATGCGCGCCGACCTCTACCGCCATCTGCAGCGCCTGCCCGTGGCGTTCCACGACCGCTGGCCCTCGGGGCAGCTCCTGTCCCGGGGCACCACGGACCTGATGCTCATGCGGATGTTCCTGGCCTTCCCCCTGACCTTCCTGCTGGTCAACGGGACTACGATCCTGGTCGGTTTCGTCATCCTGTTCGCCCAGGACTGGTCGCTGGGACTGGTACTGCTGGTGCCCGCGGTGCCTCTGATGATCCTGTGCTCCCTCTTCGAGACGAAGTACGCGGTCGTGGCCCGCAAGGCCCAGGACCAGGTCGGTGACCTCACGACGGTCGTCGAGGAGAGCGTGCTCGGCATCCGGATCGTCAAGGGCTTCGGCCGGAACCGCAGCCAGGCGCTGGCCTTCCGCTCGCTCGCCCAGCGGCTGCGCGGCACGGAGCTCGGCAAGGCGAGGCTGCTCGCCGGGATCTGGGCGCTCATCACCGCAATCCCCGAGCTGGCCATCGGAGCGGCGCTGGTGCTCGGCACGGTGCAGGTGGCGGACGGCCGGCTGTCGGCCGGGACGCTGGTGGCGTTCCTGTCGACCGCCCTCGCGTTGCGCTGGCCGGTCGAGTCGATCGGGTTCCTGCTGGCGATGAGCCAGGAGTCGGCCACGGCCGCCGACCGCTTCTTCGAGGTGATGGACGTCGCGGAGGAGCCGGAGCCGGAGGTGCCGGACATCGCCTCGGGGAAGGCCGGTGACGGACAGGAGGGCATCGTCTTCGAGGCGGTCGAGTTCCGCTATCCCGACGCCGGACCCGGTTCCCCGCCCGTGCTCGCCCGGATCGACCTGCGGATCCGTCCCGGCGAGACGATGGCCCTGGTGGGGGCGACGGGTTCCGGCAAGACGACCCTGACGGCGCTCGTCCCACGGCTCCACGACGTGACCGCCGGCCGGATCCTGCTGGACGGTGAGGACATCGCCCTCATGGAACGCCCCAGGCTGCGCGAGCTGGTGTCGGTGGCCTTCGAGGAACCGACCCTCTTCTCGGCCACGGTCGGGGAGAACGTGCTGATGGGAGCGGAGGACGCGGGCGAAGAGGACCTGCGTCGCGCACTGGCGGTCTCCCAGGCCGGCTTCGTCGACGACCTCCCGCAGGGCGTCGACACCCAGGTCGGGGAGCAGGGGCTGAGTCTCTCCGGCGGCCAGCGGCAGCGCCTCGCGCTGGCCCGTGCCGTGGTGGGCAGACCCCGGTTCCTCGTGCTCGACGACCCCCTCTCCGCCCTGGACGTGCACACGGAGACCCTGGTGGAGGCGGCCCTGCGGCGGGTCCTGGCGGAGACGACGGCCGTGGTCGTCGCCCACCGCCCGTCGACCGTGATGCTCGCGGACCGGGTGGCGCTCCTGTCGGAGGGCCGGATCAGTGCCGTGGGCACCCATCAGGAACTTCTGCGGACCAGCGCGGAGTACGCCTGGCTGATGTCCGGTGCCCGTGACGGCGCCGGTGTTCTCGTCCCCGAGGAAGGCGGCGCCCGATGACCAGTACGACTGCCGACGGCCCCGCCCTCGCCGGCGACGACCTGCCCGGCGAGGCGTCCGGACGGGCGCCGGGAGAGGACGACGCCTTCGAGGGTGACTCCCTGCCGGCACCCAGGGGCGCCACCCGCGCGCTGCTGATGTCCCTGCTCGGCCCGATGCGGGCCAGGGTGGTGGTGGCCTCCCTCCTCCTGCTGGTCCAGCAGGCGGCCGTGCAGGCCGGGCCGCTGCTGGTGGCGTACGCCATCGACAGCGGCGTGCCGGCGTTCCGGGACCACGACTACGGCCCGCTGGCCGCCGTCGGAGCCGGGTACGCGCTGTGCTCGCTGGCCGCGGGGATCATGCAGTACGCCTTCATCCGGGCGGCCGCGCGGATCAATCAGGACGTGCTGCTGGATCTGCGCGGCCGGATCTTCCGCCACGCCCAGGCGCTGAGTGTGGACTTCCACGAGCGCTACACCTCGGGCCGGCTGATCTCCCGGTCGACGACGGACGTGGAGTCCCTGCGCGAACTGCTCAGCGAGGGTCTCCAGGAACTGATCGGCGTGATCCTGTCGTTCGTGTCGATCTCGCTCCTGCTGCTCTGGCTCGATCTCGGCATCGGGGCCATCGCGGTGGCCTCCTTCGCTCCCCTGTACCTGCTGGTGCGGAGCTACCGCCGACGGGCCGCCGAGGCGTACTCGGCCCGCTCGTCGGCGATGGCCGGGGTCATCGTGAAGTTCGCCGAGACGATGAACGGGATCCGCCCGGTGCAGGCGTTCCGCCGGGAGCGCGTCAACGACCAGGACTTCGCGGTGCTCAACCACCGCCACGAGCGCACGAACGGCGACGCCCTGCTGGAGATGGCCCGTTACGTCGTCGGGTCCCGGCTGGTCGCCAACACGGCGGTGGCCGGCATGGTGCTGTGGGGCGCCTACCGCGTGGCGTCGGGCACGCTGGCCCTCGGCGTGCTGGCCGCGGCGGTGCTCTATCTGCGCAGGCTCTACGACCCGATCGACCGGCTCGCGATGTTCCTCAACTCCTACCAGTCGGCGGCGGCCTCGCTGGAGAAGATCGCCGGTCTGCTGGCCCAGACGCCCACGGTCCCCGAACCGCTCACCCCGAAGGCGCTGCCGCCCTCGGCCGGTGAGCACCCGGGCCGCGAGGTGACCTTCGACGGAGTGCGGTTCGCGTACCGGACGGGTGGCGAGGTCCTGCCCCGCTTCGCCCTGACGATCCCGGCCGGACAGACCGTGGCGGTGGTCGGTTCGACGGGCGCGGGCAAGTCGACGCTCGCCAAACTGCTGGCGCGCTTCTACGACCCGACGGAGGGCCGGGTGCTGCTCGACGGGACCGATCTGCGCGATCTGGCCACCGACGAACTGCGGCGAGGCGTGGTGATGGTGACCCAGGAGGCGTTCCTGTTCTCCGGGACGATCGCCGAGAACATCGCGATCGGCCGTCCGGACGCGACGCCCGAGGAGATCGAGCACGCGGCCAAGGCGATCGGGGCGCACGACTTCATCAGCGCCCTGCCCGACGGCTACGACACCGACGTACGGAAGCGGGGTGGCCGCATCTCCGCCGGGCAGCGTCAGCTCGTCGGCTTCGCACGGGCGTTGCTGGCGGATCCGGCGGTGCTGATCCTGGACGAGGCGACGAGCTCGCTCGACGTGCCCGGCGAGCGCGCGGTGCAGCGGGCGATGGACACCGTGCTGCACGGGCGCACGGCGGTGGTGATCGCCCACCGCCTGTCGACCGTGGAGATCGCCGACCGGGTCCTGGTGATGGAGCGGGGGTGCGTGGTGGAGGACGGCGCCCCGGCGGACCTCATCGCAGGGACCGGCCGGTTCGCGGGCCTGCACCGTGCGTGGCGCGAGAGCCTGGCGTGACGCGTGTGCCGGGTGTGGTCGCCCTACGGCCGCACCCGGCGTCGACGGCGCCGGCGCTCCGGAGTTCCGTCCGCCGGGACGGCGTCTCCCCCGGTGCCTGCGGCGTCTTCTGAGCGACCGTTCGGGACGGCGCGGAACTGGCCACAGTTCCGCGCCGTCCCGACTCCGTTTCCGCACCTCCTGCGCGCATTCCTGTTCGAACGGCGCGGATTCGAACGAAATCTCAAGTCCTCCCACGTTCCCGGTCCCCTCGGCACTCGGGCGACCCCCATACGGCACCGGTATGACACACAACGAAACGTCCGCTTAACGAACACGGCACTTCCGGCAACGGACGACTTCCGGCCAATTCATTGACACGGTCCTGACACGCACACGTTTCTGCTGGCACTCTTCCCCCGTTCCGCGCACCGCCTGCTCTGCCGGTCGGCTCACCCAGTCGGCCGTGACCCCCCTCGCAGAAGGAGTCCGCGTGAGACCCACGCCCAGCCGTCGTGCCACCGCGACCGGCGCTCTGATAGCCGCAGCAGCACTCCTCGCCGTCGGAATGCAGGGCGGTGCCGCAACGGCCGCCCCCGAAGGCGCGTCCGCGGCCCCGGCCGCCGCTGTGAAGGGCGCCGACCCCGGCGCGCTGCCCGCGAAGCTCTCCCCCGCCCAGCGGGCCGAACTGCTCCGGGAGGCCAACTCCACCAAGGCGGCCACCGCCAAGGAGCTCGGCCTCGGGTCGACGGAGAAGCTCGTGGTACGGGATGTCGTCAAGGACGTCGACGGCACCACCCACACCCGCTACGAGCGCACGCTCGACGGGCTCCCGGTCCTCGGCGGCGACCTCGTCGTGGCCGAGTCCAAGGCGGGGAAGACCGAGGGCGTCACCAAGGCGTCGAAGGCGACCGGAGCGCAGCTGAAGGCCGTCGGCACGGCGGCGGACGTCGCGCCGGCCGCCGCCGAGAAGCAGGCTCTGACCGCGGCCAGGGCGGACGGCTCGAAGAGCACCGAGGCGAGCAAGGCCCCGCGCAAGGTCGTCTGGGCCGCGAACGGCACCCCGCAGCTCGCGTACGAGACCGTGGTCGGCGGTCTCCAGCACGACGGCACGCCGAACGAGCTGCACGTCATCACCGACGCCTCGTCGGGCGCCAAGCTGTTCGAGTGGCAGGCCATCGAGAACGGCACCGGCAACACGCAGTACAGCGGCACGGTCACGCTGGGGACCTCGGGCTCCGGCAGCTCGTACAACCTGACCGACACCGCGCGCGGCAGCCACAAGACGTACAACCTGAACCGCGGTACGTCCGGCACCGGGACCCTGTTCTCCGGCCCCGACGACGTCTGGGGCAACGGCAGCGCGTCCAACACGGAGACCGCCGCGGCCGACGCGCACTACGGCGCCGCGGAGACGTGGGACTTCTACAAGAACGTGATGGGGCGCACCGGCATCCGGGGTGACGGAGTCGGCGCGTACTCGCGCGTGCACTACGGAAACAGCTACGTCAACGCCTTCTGGTCCGACAGCTGCTTCTGCATGACGTACGGCGACGGCAGCGGCAACGCCGCACCCCTGACCTCGCTGGACGTGGCGGCCCACGAGATGACGCACGGCGTCACCTCCAACACCGCCGGTCTCAACTACAGCGGCGAGTCGGGCGGCCTCAACGAGGCCACGTCGGACATCTTCGCGGCGGGTGTGGAGTTCTACTCCAACACCTCGACGGACCCGGGCGACTACCTCGTCGGCGAGAAGATCGACATCAACGGTGACGGCACGCCGCTGCGTTACATGGACAAGCCGAGCAAGGACGGGGCGTCCAAGGACTCCTGGTACTCGGGCCTCGGCTCGATCGACGTCCACTACTCCTCGGGTCCGGCCAACCACTTCTTCTACCTGCTGTCCGAGGGCAGCGGCGCGAAGACCGTGAACGGGGTGTCCTACAACTCCCCGACATCGGACGGCCTTCCGGTGACCGGCATCGGCCGGGACAAGGCGCTGCAGATCTGGTTCAAGGCGCTCACCACGAAGTTCACCTCCACCACGAACTACGCGGCGGCCCGCACCGGCACGCTGGCGGTGGCGACCGAACTGTACGGCGCGTCGAGCGCCGAGTACACCGCGGTGGCCAACGCCTGGGCCGGCATCGCCGTGGGCTCGCGCCCCGGCGGCGGCGACCCCGACCCGGGTGGCAAGGTCTTCCAGAACACGACCGTGAAGGCGCTCGCCGACCGCAGCACCACCAACATCCCGGTCGTCGTCACCGGCCTCACCGGCAACGCGCCGAGCACCCTGTCGGTGGCGGTCAACATCACGCACACCTACCGCGGTGACCTCGTCCTCGACCTGGTGGCCCCGGACGGCACGGCGTACCGGCTGAAGAACTCCTCGTCCAGCGACTCCGCGGACAACGTGGTGGCGACCTACACGGTCAACGCCTCGTCCGAGGTGGCCAACGGCACCTGGAACCTCAGGATCCAGGACGCCTACTCGGGCGACACCGGCACCTTCAACAGCGTCAAGCTGACCTTCTGAGCACCGCCCGGGGGCGCCTGACAAGGCGTCCCCGGACGGCGCGGAGAACGTCCGACGGCCCGGGGAAGCATGCTTCCCCGGGCCGTACCGCGCTCAGTCGGGGATGTTCTGCTCGGCCCAGACCACCTTGCCGGTCGCCGTGCGGCACGAACCCCAGCTCCGGCACAGCAGGTTGATGAGCTGGAGTCCCCGGCCGCCCTCGTCGCTGACGTCGGCGTGCTGGATCTGCGGCAGGTCGGGCCCGGTGTCGGCGAGCTCCACCACCAGCCGCTCGTCGCGCAGGAGCCTGAGCCGGCCAGGCCCGCCGCCGTACCGCAGGGCGTTGCCGACCAGCTCACTGACGACCAGTTCCGTCACGTCCGCGAGATCGTCGAGATCCCACAGGGCGAGCTGCTCGGTGACGAGCTTGCGGGCCGTGGAGGCAGGGTTCCCCTCCGTGGGCAGGTCCCACTCCCTCAGCCGGACCTCGGCCGGCAGCTCATGGCCCCCCGCGACGAGCAGCACCGCTTCGTCGAACCGGCCGTCGTCCTGTCTCGGGCAGGTCAACGGCTTCCCGGAGTCCAGCAGTTCGGCCGGCATGGCGGCGACGGACGTGCGGAGCGTCTCCAGTTGCACGTCCACGTCGTCGGTCCGCGTCTTGATCAGCCCGTCGGTGTAGAGGACCAGCCGAGCGCCGACCGGACCGCGCAGCCGCAGCGGGTCGTACGGGATGACGCCCGCCCCCAGCGGCGCACCGACCGGTACGTCGACGTAGCGGGCGGTACCGCCGGCTTCCACCAGCAGGGGCGGCGGATGCCCCGCGCTCGCGATCGTGTAGCTGGAGTCCGCCGGGTCGTACACCGCGCACAGACAGGTGGCGACCTGGTCGTCCTCCAGGTCGCGGGTGGCGAGGTCGAGCCGGGCCAGCACCCTGTCGGGCGCGATGTCCAGGGTCATGAGGGTGCGGGCGACGGTCCGCAGCCGGCCCATGGTGGCGGCGGCGGGCAGACCGTGGCCGGTGACATCACCGACGACCAGCGCCGTCCGGCCTCCGGGCAGTGCCACCACGTCGTACCAGTCGCCGCCCACCCCGTGCGCGTCGACGGCGGGCGCGTAGTGGGCGTGCACCCTCAGTCCCGGCGTACGGGGAGTGGCACGCGGGAGCAGGGAGCGCTGGAGCGAGACGACGTGCTCGCGCTCCCGCCCGTAGAGCCGCGCGTTGTCTATGAAGACGGCTGCCATGGAGGCCAGCTGCCCGGCCAGGTCCAGGTCCGCGCGGTTGAAGGGCGGGCTGTCCCCCGCGCGCACGAAGTCCGCGGAACCCAGCAGGACGCCGCGCGCGGTCAGGGGCACGGCCATGTAGCTGTGGACACCCTGGCGCCGCATCGCGACCGCGGCACTCGCGGTGGGGGTGACGCGCTCGTAGTCCTGCGGGGTCATCCGGCTGACCAGCACGGGCCGGCCGTTGCGCAGGCACTCGGTGGTCAGCAGCGTCTCGCGGCGCTCCCTGCGGTCGACCACCTCACCCACGGGCGAGGGTTCGAGACCCTTCAGCGATTCGATGGCCCGGACCGCCATGGCACGGGTGACGGGAACGGCCGCGCCGGTCACGCGCTCGCCCTCCTCGCCGCGCAGCACGGACTCCAGCAGGTCGACGGCAGCACCGTCGGCCAGTCTCGGGACGCTGTACGCGGCCAGCTCCTCGGCCGTCCGCTCCAGATCGAGGCTCGTGCCGATCCGGGTGCTCGCCGCGTTGAGCCAGCGCATCCGGACCGCGGAGGTGAAGCGGTCGCCGCGCAGGGCACCTGGCTCGGACTGGCGGATGTGCAGCCGCCGGGAGACACCCCCCTTCGCGGCCGGCCGACGGGTCAGGCGTCTCGCTCGGCCTCCGCCGCCGTTCACCGTGCTGACCTCCACTCGCGTCCGGGGGAACGCCTCGCTCGTCACGTCGGTGGCTGCTGGGCAGCACCGGCAGGGCTGTCATGTTAGCGAGATCACGGCGAAAAAACCCCTGCCGGTCGTGCGGTGGACCGCCGGGCACGGAGATGGGCCCGGCGCAGCACGCACGCCGGGCCCTCCTGAGCGGGAGACGTCAGCGCAGGAGCACCCCGCCGCCGTCGCCCGTGGACGCGTTCGGCACCGCGACGAGGCCGAGCTCCGCACCCGAGGCGATCAGCCGGTGCGAGGGCAGGACACGCACGGTGTATCCGTACGGGCCGGTGCGGTCGAGGGCGAGCGGGCCCTCGTAGAGCCAGCGGCCCTCGAGGTCGTGCCCGCCCGCCGGCTTCAGCGGATACGTCCGGGCCTCGGCGATCGCGTCGCCGGAGTCGACGCGCCCGGCGACGACCTGTACCTCCACGTCGTCCGGGTCGAGACCGCCCAGGGCGACCCGGACCCGGAGCGCCAGGGTGGACCCGAGCTCCGCAGAGTCGCCGACGACCGTGTCGGCCGCGGCCTCCACATGGTCGACGGCGACCTGTGGCCAGGCCGCGCGGATCCTGGACTTCCAGGCGGCGAGCTCCCGGGCGGCCGCCGGTTCCAGTGCCCGGCGGGCCTGGGCGGCGGGGGCGTAGAGCCGTTCCACGTACTCGCGCACCATGCGTCCCGCGAGAACCTTGGGCCCCAGGGTGACCAGGGTGCTGCGGACCATCTCGATCCACCGCTCGGGCAGGTCATCGGCGTTGCGGTCGTAGAAGCGCGGGGCGACGCGGTCCTCGATGAGCGCGTAGAGGGCGTTGGCCTCCAGCTCGTCGCGCCGCTCCTCCCCGGTGGCGGAGCCGTCGGCGGTGGGGATCGCCCAGCCGAAGTCGGGCCCGAACCACTCGTCCCACCAGCCGTCGCGCACGGAAAGGTTCAGGCAGCCGTTGAGTGCCGCCTTCATCCCGCTGGTCCCGCACGCCTCCAGGGGGCGCAACGGGTTGTTGAGCCAGACGTCGCAGCCCGGGTAGAGCTTCTGTGCCATGGCCATGCCGTAGTCCGGAAGAAAGACGATGCGGTGGCGTACGCGCGGGTCGTCGGCGAAGCGCACCAGTTCCTGGATCAGCCGCTTGCCGCCGTCGTCGGCGGGGTGTGCCTTGCCGGCGACGACGATCTGGATCGGGTGCGTCGGGTGGAGCAGCAGTTCCCTGAGCCGGTCACGGTCGTGGAGCATGAGCGTGAGGCGCTTGTACGAGGGCACCCGGCGGGCGAAGCCGATGGTGAGCACGTCGGGGTCGAGCACGTCGTCGATCCAGCCGAGCTCGGCGGTGCCCGCGCCCCGGCGGCGCCACGAGGCGTGGAGACGCTTGCGCACCTCGGTGACGAGCTGCTCGCGCAGTCCCCTGCGCAGGTCCCAGATCTCGCGGTCGGAGGCGGTCGTCACGGCGTCCCGGGGCGCGGGCGTGCCGGCCCGGCCGCCACTGGTGCCGTCCGCCGCGCCGGCCTCGGCTCCGGCCGTGGTGTTCTCCGCCCGTTCGGAGCCGAAGGTGCCGGCTCCCAGCCGCATGACCTCGGGGGCGACCCACGTCGGCGCGTGCACGCCGTTGGTCACCGAGGTGATCGGTACCTCGGAGGGGTCGAATCCCGGCCACAGTCCCGAGAACATCTCCCGGCTGACGGCCCCGTGCAGGGTGGAGACGCCGTTGGCGCGCTGCGCGAGCCGCAGTCCCATCACCGCCATGTTGAAGAGGCCGGGCTCGCCGCCCTCGTAGGTCTCCATGCCGAGGCGCAGGACCTTGTCCACCGAGACCCCGGGCAGTTCGCCGTCGTCGCCGAAGTGGCGGGCCACGAGCTGACGGTCGAAACGGTCTATCCCGGCGGGGACCGGGGTGTGTGTGGTGAAGACCGCGCCGGCCCGCACGACCTCGATGGCCGCGTCGAAGTCCAGTCCGGTCTCGGAGAGTTCCCTGATCCGCTCCAGGCCGAGGAACCCGGCGTGGCCCTCGTTGGTGTGGAACACCTCGGGCGCCGCGTGCCCGGTCAGCCTGCAGTAGGTGCGCACCGCGCGCACCCCGCCGATGCCCAGCAGCATCTCCTGCAGCAGCCGGTGGTCGCTGCCGCCGCCGTAGAGCCGGTCGGTGACGTCACGCTCGCCCGGCGCGTTCTCCTCGACGTCGGAGTCCAGGAGCAGCAGCGGCACGCGGCCCACCTGGGCCTGCCAGACGCAGGCGTACAGCGAGCGGCCGCCGGGCAGCGCGAGCACCACCCGGCTGGGGGTGCCGTCGGTCTCCCGCAGGAGGGTGAGCGGCAGTTCGTTGGGGTCGAGGACGGGGTAGTGCTCCTGTTGCCAGCCGTCCCGGGAGAGGCTCTGACGGAAGTAGCCGTGGCGGTAGAGCAGGCCGACACCGATAAGGGGCACACCCAGGTCGCTGGCGGCCTTCAGGTGGTCACCGGCCAGGATGCCGAGCCCGCCGCTGTACTGCGGCAGGGCGGCGGTCACCCCGAACTCGGGTGAGAAGTAGGCGATGGCCGCGGGGAGGTCCGCGCCGTGGGAGAGCTGGTCCTGATACCACCTCGGGCCGCCGAGGTACTCCTTCAGGTCCTCGGACACCTCGGCGAGGCGGCCCAGGAAGTTCTGGTCCCCGGCCAGCTCGTCGAGCCGGGCGGCGGAGACGGCACCGAGCAGCCGGACGGGGTCGGCGTCAGCGGGACGCCACCCCTCGGGGTCGGCCGCCCGGAACAGCTGTTGGGTGTCGGTGTGCCAGGACCAGCGCAGGTTGCGGGCGAGGTCACTGAGCGGTCGCAGGGGTTCGGGGAGGACGGGACGCACGGTGAATCGACGAATGGCCTTCACGTATCCCACCTTTACAGGGGACGTACGGATCCGAGGGGACGCACGACGGTGGACGCCCTCTCCGTCACCCTCGACGGTAGCGGTGTGCCGCCGTACGCGGCCACGGCGCGCGGACGGCTCAGTGGGCCCCATGGAGTCCGGCACGCCCGCCCCCGTCCCCCGCGTTGCACCGTACGCGCCCTCCCTCTGCCGTCCCTGACGCCCCATCCGCCACCTGGGCCCCGTGCGCTCTCTCAGCCCCGGCTGTCCCGTGGGCCAGATGCGCCAGTTGCGTACCCATCTGCCACGGGCGATATGGCTGATTTCCCCACCTCACGCGGACTTGTGGCACCCCGCACCACAGGGAAGGCTTCGGAGGTGCCCGTGAAACCGCCGGAGAACCGGCGCGCGGACATGAGCGTGTGCGCCGGTTGCACCCAGGAGTTAACACACCGCCGGGTTGGCCGCCCGAGAACGGTGGGAAGGCTCCCCCGGTAACAGTCCCGCGCTGCACACCCCAGGTGCCCCGGTAGGAGCCCGAATCCCCCGCGCACCTGCCATTCGAGTGCCATTCGAGTGAACGCGGACAGGAGCGGCCATGCCCACAGCCCGCCAGCCGACGACCGAGCAGCTACAAAGGACGCAACCCCACCATCGCGGCGCGCGCGGTCAGCCCTTCACGCCCACGTCGCGCACCGTGCATGCCGAGCTCCGACCCCCAGGTGATTCCATGATCGGTCGCATTCCCGTCCTGGACGTGACTCCGCTCGTCGACTGCGGCAGACGGCCGGCCAAAGCCGTCGCGGGCGAGACCTTCCAGGTCGGCGCCACAGTCTTTCGCGAGGGCCACGACGCGGTGGCCGCCAACGTCGTCCTGTGCGACGCGAACGGACGGCCCGGCCCCTGGACCCGGATGCGCGAGCTCGCTCCCGGCACCGACCGCTGGGGCGCCGACGTCACCCCCGATGCCGAGGGAGCCTGGACGTACACCGTCGAAGCGTGGAGCGATCCCGTCACCACGTGGCGGACGGCAGCGCAGATCAAGATCCCCGCGGACATCGACACCGCTCTCGTCCTCGCGGAGGGGGCCGAGCTCTACGCACGCGCCGCCGAGGGCGTGCCCAAGAAGGACGGCCGCGAGGCCGTGCTGGCCGCGGTCGACGCGCTGCGCGACACCGGCCGCCCCGCGGCCGCCCGGCTCGCCGCCGCGATGGCCCCCGAGGTGGACGACGCGCTCGGCCGCCACCCCCTGCGCGAGCTGGTCACCGCGTCCCGGCCGCTGCCGCTGACCGTCGAGAGGCGGCGCGCGCTGTACGGCTCCTGGTACGAGCTGTTCCCGCGCTCGGAGGGCGCCCGGCAGGAGCCGGTCACACCCGCGAAGCCGGCACGGAAACCGAGGGCGACGAAGACCGCGAAGACGGCCGCCGCCGCGCGGAGGAAGACCCCGGCGGTCACGGCGGAGATCGGCGCGCCGGCCACCAGGCTGGTGAGCGGCACGTTCCGCACCGCCGCCGAGCGGCTTCCGGCCGTGGCCGCGATGGGGTTCGACGTCGTCTACCTCCCGCCGGTCCACCCGATCGGCACCACCCACCGCAAGGGGCCCAACAACAGCCTCACCCCCGGAGCCGACGACCCGGGAGTGCCCTGGGCGATCGGTTCGGCCGACGGCGGCCACGACGCGGTGCACCCGGACCTCGGGACGCTGGAGGACTTCGACCACTTCGTGGCGACGGCACGCACCCTGCGGATGGAGGTCGCGCTGGACTTCGCGCTCCAGTGCTCACCGGACCACCCGTGGGTGACCGAGCACCCGGAGTGGTTCCATCACCGCCCGGACGGGTCGATCGCGTACGCCGAGAACCCGCCGAAGAAGTACCAGGACATCTATCCCATCGCGTTCGACAAGGACATGAGCGGGATCGTGCGCGAGACCGTGCGCATCCTGCGGTTCTGGATGGAGCACGGCGTACGGATCTTCCGTGTCGACAATCCGCACACCAAACCGGTCGTCTTCTGGGAGAAGGTGATCGCCGACGTGAACCGCACCGACCCGGACGTGATCTTCCTGGCGGAGGCATTCACCCGGCCCGCGATGATGCGCGCGCTGGCCTCGGTCGGCTTCCAGCAGTCGTACACCTACTTCACCTGGCGTAACACGAAGGGCGAACTCACCGAGTACGTCACTGAGCTCTCGGGCGAGAGTTCCTCGTACATGCGCCCCAACTTCTTCGTGAACACGCCCGACATTCTTCCCGGTTACCTCCAGGACGGGGGGCGCCCCGCCTTCGAGGCCCGGGCCGTGCTGGCCGCGACGCTGTCCCCCTCCTGGGGCGTGTACGCGGGCTTCGAGCTGTGCGAGAACACCCCGGCGCATCCCGGGAGCGAGGAGTACCACGACTCGGAAAAGTACCAACTCAGGCCCAGGGACTGGGAGTCGGCGGAACGTGAGGGCCGCTCGCTCGCACCCCTGATCACCTCCCTCAATCGGGTCCGGCGTCGCCATCCGGCGCTCCAGCAACTGCGCGACGTGCACTTCCACTCCGTCGACAACGACGCACTGATCGCCTACAGCAAGCGATCGGGTCCTGACGTCGTCCTGGTGGTCGTCAACCTCGACCCTCACCACACCCAGGAGGCCACGGTCTCGTTGGACATGCCGCGTCTCGGCCTCGACTGGCACGAGAGCGTGCCGGTGCGCGACGAGCTCACCGGCGACACCTATCACTGGGGCAGGGCCTTCTATGTGCGTCTCGAGCCGGGTGTGACACCCGCGCACATCGTCGCCCTGCGACCGTCCCCGCCGACCGGAGGGTCACCCACACCATGATCGTCAACGAGCCTGTCCACGACCTGTTCGAGGACACTCCCGCCAAGGACCGCGACCCCGACTGGTTCAAGCGCGCCGTCTTCTACGAGGTACTCGTCCGCTCCTTCCAGGACTCCAACGGGGACGGTGTCGGTGACCTCAGGGGCCTCACCGCCAAGCTGGACTATCTGCAGTGGCTGGGCGTCGACTGCCTGTGGCTGCCGCCGTTCTTCAAGTCCCCGCTGAGGGACGGTGGTTACGACGTCTCCGACTACACCGCCGTGCTGCCCGAGTTCGGCGACCTCGCCGACTTCGTGGAGTTCGTGGACGCCGCGCACCAGCGCGGCATGCGCGTGATCATCGACTTCGTCATGAACCACACGAGCGATCAGCACGACTGGTTCCAGCAGTCTCGTACCGATCCGGACGGACCGTACGGCGACTACTACGTCTGGGCCGACGACGACAAGCAGTTCCCGGACGCACGGATCATCTTCGTCGACACGGAGACGTCCAACTGGACCTTCGACCCGGTCCGCAAGCAGTACTACTGGCACCGCTTCTTCTCGCACCAGCCCGATCTCAACTACGAGAACCCGGCGGTGCAGGAGGAGATCATCTCGGCCCTGCGCTTCTGGCTGGACCTGGGCATCGACGGCTTCCGCGTGGATGCCGTGCCCTACCTCTACCAGCGCGAGGGCACCAACTGCGAGAACCTTCCCGAGACCCACGACTTCCTCAAGCGGGTCCGCAAGGAGATCGACGCCAACTACCCCGACACGGTGCTGCTGGCCGAGGCCAACCAGTGGCCCGAGGACGTCGTCGACTACTTCGGTGACTACACCGGGGGCGGCGACGAGTGCCACATGGCGTTTCACTTCCCGGTGATGCCGAGGATCTTCATGGCCGTCAGACGGGAGAGCCGCTACCCGGTCTCGGAAATCCTGGCCAAGACGCCTGAGATCCCGTCCGGGTGCCAGTGGGGCATCTTCCTTCGCAACCACGACGAGCTCACGCTCGAGATGGTGACGGACGAGGAACGCGACTACATGTACGCGGAGTACGCCAAGGATCCGCGGATGCGCGCCAACATCGGCATCCGCCGCCGGCTCGCCCCGCTCCTGGACAACGACCGCAACCAGATCGAACTGTTCACGGCTCTCCTGCTGTCCCTGCCCGGCTCCCCGATCCTCTACTACGGGGACGAGATCGGGATGGGCGACAACATCTGGCTGGGCGACCGGGACGCGGTGCGCACCCCGATGCAGTGGACGCCGGACCGCAACGCGGGCTTCTCGTCCAGCGACCCGGGGCGGCTCTACCTCCCCACGATCATGGACCCGGTCTACGGCTACCAGGTCACCAACGTCGAGGCGTCCATGGCCTCGCCGTCGTCGCTGCTGCACTGGACGCGGCGGATGATCGAGATCCGCAAGCAGAACCCCGCGTTCGGCCTCGGCTCGTACAACGAGCTGCCGTCGTCGAACCCCGCGGTGATCGCGTTCACCCGTGAGTACAAGGACGATCTCGTCATGTGCGTCCACAACTTCTCGCGGTTCGCACAGCCGACGGAGCTCGATCTGCGGGCCTTCGACGGGCGTCATCCGGTGGAGCTGATCGGCGGGGTGCGCTTCCCGGCCGTGGGTCAGTGGCCCTACCTGCTGACACTCGCGGGCCACGGTTTCTACTGGTTCCGGATGCGGAAGGATGCTCCGGTCGGCTGACCGCCGGTAACGGGCGGCCGACGGCGCTCCGGCTCCGGGGCGCCACCCGCGGGGCGGTTTCCACCGCCCCGCACGGGGCACTCTCCCCCATATCGAGCTCTCCGGGCTCCATCCGGCCCCTGGGGCCGATCGATCGAGTCCGTACGGAATTTCCTCACCCGACACGTCCCGCACAGCCGGACAGCCATTGCCGCAATCCGGGACACTCTTCGCATCCTGTGGTGTGCCCGGGGAAAGGACGCGATGCCATGTCGGAGGCTGCATCCACTCGAGTCGCCCTGGCGAAGAGCACAACATCGAGAAAGACGACAAGACGACACCCGGCGAGCACGGGCACGACCGCCCTGCTGCCGTCACTCGCGCCACTCCTCCACGAGTGGGTGCCCCGGCAGCGGTGGTTCGCGGGCAAAGGACAGCCCGTCACCGGGTTCTCGCTGGTGGCCGCGACGGAGATACTGCCGCTGGACGCCGCGGGCACGGGACCCGGACTGCTGCACCTGCTCGTCCGGGTCCACCAGCCGAGCGCACGGCCCGCGCAGTCGCAGGGCGACTGCTACCAGCTCCTGCTCGGTGTGCGCACGGCTCTGCCGCAACGGCTGGCCGCGGCACGCATCGGCCAGGTCACCGAAGGACCGCTGGCCGGGCGGACCCTGTACGAAGGGCTGCACGACCCCCGCGTCGCCGACCTTCTGCTGGAACGATTCCGTAACCCCGGATCCCTCGGCCCCCTCCACTTCGACCGGGCCGGTCCGGTCCCGGCGGGGCTCACCCCGCGGGTCCTGGACACCGAGCAGTCCAACTCCTCTCTGGTGTACGGCGACGCGCTCATCCTGAAGATCTTCCGCCGGGTGTTTCCGGGCATCAACCCCGATCTGGAGCTGCCGCTCGCCCTCGGCCGCGAGGGCTGCGGCCGGGTCCCGGCCCCGGTCGCCTGGTTCGAGGCGGCCACCGGGCCGGAGCCGCTCACGCTCGGGGTACTGCAGCCGTTCCTGCGCGGCGCACAGGACGGATGGCAGCTCGCCCTCGCCGCCCTCGCGGCCGGACGTGACTTCGTGCCCGAGGCGCACGCGCTCGGCCGGGCCACCGCCGAGGTCCACACGGCGCTCGCCGCCGCCCTGCCGACACCCCCGCTGGCACACGACCGGACCCGGCACCTGGTGGCCGGGATGGTGGAGCGGCTGGAGGCCGCCGCGCAGGCGGTGCCGGCGCTCGTCCCGTACGTACCGGGCCTGCGGACCGCGTTCGACGCGGTCGCGGCGCTGGGGGAGACGGGACGCGGCTGGGCCGCCCAGCGGGTCCACGGCGATCTGCACCTCGGTCAGACCCTGCGGGACGACGACGGTTTCTGGTCACTGATCGACTTCGAGGGCGAGCCGGCCAGACCGCTGCCCGAGCGCCGGAGCCCGCAGCCGACGGTGCGCGACGTCGCGGGAATGCTCCGCTCCTTCGACTACGCGGCCCGCTCCCACCACCCGTGGAACCCGGAGTGGGCGGCCCGCTGCCGTACCGCCTACTGCGAGGGCTACGCCCGCGCGGCCGGCACCGATCCGCGCGCCGAGCCGGAACTGCTGCGCGCCCACGAGACCGACAAGGCGGTGTACGAGGTGCTCTACGAGGCCCGGCACCGTCCCGACTGGCTGCCCGTCCCGATGGCCGCCATCCAGCGCCTGGCCGCCGCGCCGGCGTGAACTCCCCTTCCCCGTTCCCCCCTTCCCCGTTCTCCCCTTCGAGTCTTCCGAGGAGGCAGTCTCTGTGACCGCCCGCAAGCCGTCCCGCAAGTCGCCCGAGCCCATCGAGGCCCCGCCCGCGGCAAAGCCGGTGACCACCGAGGTCACGGCGGCCGCTCCGGCCGAGCCCCCCGTCCCGGCCGCGGAGACCACCGCCGCGGCACCGGCACCGGTCAAGCGTGCCCGCGCCAAGCGGACCACTGCGGCCACCGGTACCCCGCCGCGTCCGCGCCGCGGCGGGGGCAGCAAAAACGTACTGCCCGCCACCGTCCTGGACGACGCGGACCGGGGCAGGCTGCTCGCCGGTGAGCACCACGCCCCGCACGGCGTCCTGGGCGCGCACCCGGTCACGGGCGGGGTGCTCTTCCGGGCCCTGCGCCCCTTCGCCCGCTCCGTGGCCGTGCTGGCCGGGGGCAAGCGTGCCGAGCTGCAGAGCGACGGCGACGGCTTCTTCTCCGGAATCCTCCCGATGCCGGCGGTGCCCGACGCCTACAGCCTGCAGGTCGCGTACGACGACAACACGATCGAGGTGGACGACCCGTACCGCTTCCTGCCGGCCATCGGCGAACTGGACCTCCACCTGATCGGTGAGGGCCGGCACGAGGAGCTCTGGAAGGCGCTCGGGTCCACGCCCATGGAGCACCAGGGCGTCATGGGCACCCGCTTCACGGTCTGGGCGCCGAACGCCCGGGGCGTCCGTGTCACGGGCGACTTCAACTACTGGGACGGCACCGCCTTCCCCATGCGCTCGCTGGGCTCCACCGGCATCTGGGAGCTGTTCCTCCCGGGTGTGGGCGAGGGCTCGGCCTACAAGTACGACATCTGCCGGCCCGACGGGTCGCACACCCAGCGGGCCGACCCGATGGCCCGGCACACCGAGGTGCCTCCCGCCACCGCCTCGGTGGTCACGGCGTCCCACCACGCCTGGCAGGACGCCGACTGGATGGCGCACCGGGGCGACCGCCCCGTCCACGAGGCGCCGTTCTCCGTGTACGAGGTCCACCTGCCGTCGTGGCGGCCGGGCCTGACGTACCGGCAACTCGCCTCACAGCTACCCGCGTACGTCCGCGAGCTGGGCTTCACGCACGTGGAGCTGATGCCGGTGTCGGAGCACCCGTTCGGCGGCTCGTGGGGCTACCAGGTCACCGGCTTCTTCGCCCCGACGTCCCGGATGGGCACCCCCGACGACTTCCGCTTCCTCGTCGACGCGCTGCACGCGGCGGGCATCGGGGTCCTCATGGACTGGGTGCCGGCGCACTTCCCGCGCGACGACTGGGCACTCGCCGAGTTCGACGGGCGGCCACTGTACGAGCACTCCGACCCGAGGCGGGCCGCGCACCCCGACTGGGGCACCCTGGAGTTCGACTACGGCCGGACGGAGGTCCGCAACTTCCTGGTCGCCAACGCCACGTACTGGTGCGAGGAGTTCCACATCGACGGCCTGCGCGTGGACGCGGTGGCCTCGATGCTCTACCTCGACTACTCCCGCGAGGACGGCCAGTGGTCGCCGAACGAGTTCGGGGGCCGGGAGAACCTGGACGCTGTGGCCTTCCTCCAGGAGATGAACGCGACGGTCTACCGCCGCAACCCCGGCGTCGTCACGATCGCCGAGGAGTCGACCGCCTGGGAGGGGGTCACCCGCGCCACCGACCACGGCGGCCTCGGCTTCGGCCTCAAGTGGAACATGGGCTGGATGCACGACTCCCTGGTCTACGTGTCCAAGGAGCCGGTGCACCGCAAGTACCACCACAACGAGATGACGTTCTCGATGGTGTACGCCTACAGCGAGAACTACGTGCTGCCGATCTCGCACGACGAGGTCGTGCACGGCAAGCAGGCGCTGGTCAGCAAGATGCCCGGGGACTGGTGGCAGCAGCGGGCGAACCACCGCGCCTACCTCGGCTTCATGTGGGCGCACCCCGGTAAGCAACTCCTCTTCATGGGACAGGAGTTCGCACAGGGAGCGGAGTGGTCCGAGGGCCACGGCCCCGACTGGTGGCTGCTCGACGAGACCTACGAGGCCTCCGGTGACCACCGCGGCGTACGCACCCTCGTCGGCGACCTGAACGCCGTGTACGGCGCGCTGCCCGCGCTGTGGCAGCGCGACACCGACCCGGCGGGCTTCTCCTGGATCGACGGCGGCGCGGCGGAGGACAACGCGTTCTCCTTCGTGCGCTACGACGCGGACGGCTCGCCGCTGATCGCCGTCTCCCACTTCTCCCCGGTGGTGCGGCACGACTACCGCATCGGCGTCCCGGACGGCCCGGAGGCCTGGGTGGAGATCATCAACACGGACGCGGCCCGCTACGGCGGGAGCGACGTGCGCAACGAGGAGCCGCTGAAGCCGGAGGCGGTGCCGGCGCACGGCCGGGACACCAGCATCACGCTGACGCTCCCGCCGCTGGCGACGGTCTGGCTGCGGCCGGCCTGAGGTCCGCGAGGGGACGGCGCGCGGTTTCCCGGGGCGCCGCCCCCTCGCCGTCCCGTGCGGCGGAACGCGCCCGCCCGGTCAGACCGCCGCCGGGAGCACGTCCTCCAACTCCTGGAGCAGGCGGCGCTTCGGCCTGGCGCCGACCATCGACTTCACCGGTTCGCCGCCCTGGAAGACCATCAGTGTCGGCATCGACAGCACGGCGTAGCGGCTCGCGGTCCCGGGGTTGTGGTCCACGTCGATCTGGACGACCTTGAGGCGGTCCGACTCCTCCCGGGCGACAGCGCTGAGCACCGGCGCCAGTTGGCGGCAGGGGCCGCACCAGTCCGCCGTGAACTCGACCAGGACCGGCAGGCCCGCCTCCAGTACCTCGGCGCCGAACGTCGCGTCCGTGACCTCGGCGACACCCTCTGCGTGGATCATCCCTCGTCCTCCCGGCTCAGTTCGCATCGTGGTTCGGGGCCGCCCGGCAGACCGGCGGAGGCCTCCAGTTCGGCACGGGTGAGCTGGGCACCCACCTCCGCACGAATGGACTTCAACTGGTCGATGAGCGAGTCCAGTTCGTCGAGCTTGCGCCGGTAGACCGCCAGAGACGCGGGGCACGCGTCGCCCGCCGGGTGACCGGCGCGCAGGCAGTCGACGAAGGGGCGGGTCTCCTCCAGGTCGAACCCGAAGTCCTGCAGGGTCCGGATCTGCTCGATCAGACGCAGATCGCCCTCGTCGTACGTGCGGTAGCCGTTCTCGGCGCGGCGCGCGTGCAGCAGGCCGCGTGACTCGTAGTACCGCAGCGTCCGTGTCGTCGTCCCGGCGCGTTCGGCCAGTTCCCCGATTCGCATACCGCGACCGTAATCCTTGACGTCGGCGTCAAGGCAAGAGCCGAAGGGGCGAACTGCTCGGCCTCGGAGGGCATGCGGGCCTGGGCAGCGGTGTACGCGGCGGTCAATGCCACCATGCCGGACACGTCCAGGACGCTCACGGACGGCCGGGGGCCGGCGTTCAGCTCATCGTGTGCTTCCTCGAGCACCTGCAGGGCTGTGTCCGCGCGGTCCGTACGGCGCAGCGGTGTCGCGGCTGCCCGCGCCACTGCGGCGAGGAGGACCGGTCGGCCCTAGCTGCGCCCGACACCCCCTACCCCTACGCCGCACTCCGTCGGTGCGACCTCACCGTCCAGGTGAGCACCAAGCTCAACCTCAGCCACCTCGTGCACGAACGGCGCGCGTCACCCTGCCGTGCCACGGCCGGATCGAGAAGGACCACCAGCGCGGCGGCATCCAGAGCACATCCGTCGAGGACTACGACCGCATCCGCGACACGATGGCGCAGACCCTCGACGGCTTCGAGGACTTCAACCGCCGCGTGCGTCTGCCGCTCGGCTTCCGCATCAAACAGCCCGCCCGCGAACTGGTCTTCCTCACCCTCGAGCGGCCAGGCCGAGTTCTCCACCGCGCCCCTGCCCGACGTGGTCCCCGCGCCCGGCACCCTGGCGCTCGGCACAATCTGGCGACCGTGACGCGCAACGTTGTGATCCGACGGCGGGGCAGGCATCGTGGATGCTGTGGACGAGGAACGCGCCCAAGCAGCGATGAAAGCGCTGACACTCGCCGCCTTCGAATGCCGAACCGACCACTACCGCTGAGCAGTTCTACGTCAGGCGCCAGTGGGAAATCGCAGCAGTAGCGTCGTGTTTCTGTCCTTGACTCAGCGACGGCGCAGCCGTCCGGCCGAGCAAGGCGCCGGCAGGCGGCCGACCCCCATCGCCCAGGGCTCGTTGCCCCAGCGCGAAACCGATCGACACGGCGCTCAGGCATGCGGTGACCGAGACGACCACAGGACAGAGAGTAATCGGGCAGATGGGCTGATGCCGGGGGACATCCGTAGGATCGTCGCGGGTTGCG
Source organism: Streptomyces sp. NBC_01341 (assembly GCF_035946055.1). Classification (NCBI taxonomy): domain Bacteria; kingdom Bacillati; phylum Actinomycetota; class Actinomycetes; order Kitasatosporales; family Streptomycetaceae; genus Streptomyces; species Streptomyces sp. NBC_01341. The sequence continues at coordinate 2,389,764 of NZ_CP108364.1, forward strand.
ATGGCTCCACCTGCTGTTCGTCCCTGAAGCCGATATGCCAAGTGGTGGGACGAAAACAGCGCTGTGCAGAATTTGAGGCATCACGGGACCCGTGCGGCTCTCGACGTCACATGACGGAGCGGATGGTGCCGCCGTCGACGCGGATGGTCGCGCCGCTGACATAGTCGGCGTAGGGACTACTGAGGTAGGCGACTGCGCCGGCGACCTCGTCGGGTCGGCCGAAGCGGTGTGTGTCGTTGGGCACGTAGCTGTCGGCAGCGTTGCGTTCGATCTCTTCCCAGGTATCACCCCAGCCGCGTTCGGGGGCCATTTCTGTAAGCATGTCCCGGACGGCGTCCACCATGATGGCTCCTGGTGAGACGATGTTCGAGGTCACTCCAGTTCCCTTCAGCTCACGAGCCAGGGAGACGGCAAGGTTGTGACGCGCAGCGAGCGTGGCGTTGTAGTGGGGCTGCGCGGCCATGGGCTGTGAGGCGAGTCCGCCGCCGATCTGGATGACGCGCCCCCAGCCCTTGGCCCGCATGCCCGGCACCAGTCGCTGGATCATACGTACGCCTGAAACGACGTTCACCTCGTAGGTATGTGTCCAGGTGGCGGCGTCGGCTGAGTCCCAGCCTGCGTGATCGTATGCTCCGGCATTGTTGACCAGGATGTCGATGTCGCCGGCGCGATCGGCCACGGTGTCGGCTCCGTCCTCTGTCGCGAGGTCACCGATTACCGCCGCGACCGCGCCGATGTCCTGTGCTACTGCGTGTGCTCGGGTTTCGTCCCGTCCGTGCACAACAACGTCCGCGCCCTCAGCTGCCAGTAGCCGCGCGATCGCGACGCCGAGGCCGGAACTGGAGCCCGTCACAAGAGCCCGGCGGCCTGTGAGTTCGAGGTCCACAACGGTCCTTCCCTTCGTGTGCATGGGTGCGTGAGCCGCAACCCCCGTCTGCGATTGCGGGGTCTGCGCAGGGACGCGCCAGGCATGCGGTTCACGCCTGGCGGTCCGGCAAAAGTATGTTTCGGCCTGATGTGGCGAGGCGTCTTCGTTCCGCTCAGGGGCAGGGGGTCAGGCCGCGCCTAGGCCGTTCAGGAGTGTGGAGGCGACGAGGTCCGCCGCCTGCGGAGGGTCCAGGTCGGGGAACCGGTGGGCGACAGTGTCGACGAGCTGGTCGAGAACGCTCCGCGCCCAGACCGCGTCGACGTCGGCGCGCAGGTATCCCTCGTCCAGCGCGCGGCGGATGAAGGAGTCGAGGCGTGCGCTCTGCTCCTGCCGACGGTTACGGGCAGAGGGATCGTTCTGCATCAAGCGGCGAGTGTCGAGAGGCCATTCGCGACTGACGGGGATGATCCCCTCCAGGTAGCGGTGGAGGGCGACCGGCAGGGGGGCCTCCACCAGGCGGGCCTCGTCCAGGACACGCTCGGAGGAATCGAGCTTGGCCTGGAAGACGGCGCTGAGCAGGGCTTCACGGTTCGCGAAGCGTCGGTGGACGGTGGTTCGGTCGACTCCGGCGGCGGCGGCGATGGCCGACATGGAGGTGCCCGGGTCCTCGGCCAGGAGCCGAGCTCCGGCATGGAGGACCGCAGTCAGATTGCGTGCGGCGTCAGCTCTCATGGTCCGGCGAGCCTATCCCTTCGGGTCACTTAAATCGATATCGTCCCAGCGTGAGATGCAACACGCTACTGTTCTGCATCTCTGCTGTTGCATTTGTGTCCGTTTCGTCTACGGTTGAGTTGCTGCGCCACTCGGGGTGCTGAACGAGACGAAACGAGGAACACTCAATGTCACGGACTTGGCTGATCACTGGGGGTTCGCAGGGCCTGGGCAAGGCTCTCGTGCTCGCCGCCCTGGAGGCCGGCGACAACGTCGTGGTGACCTCCCGCAAGCCTGAGGCGCTGGCTTCTCTGAAGGCCGAGAACCCCGAACACCTTCAGACGGTGGCGCTGGACGTCACCTCCGCGTCCCAGTCCCGGGACGTTGTTGCCACTGCGGTAGACCGGTTCGGTTCCGTGGACGTCGTGGTGAACAACTCCGGCTACGCAACCAGCGGCTCGATCGAGGACTTCCCCGAGGACGAGTTCCGCGCGCAGATCGACGTCAACCTGTACGGCGTGGTCAACGTGACCAGGGCTGTCCTGCCGGTCATGCGCCGCCAGCGGTCCGGACACATCGTGCAGATCTCTTCCATCGGCGGACGCGTGGGCGGAACGCCGGGACTGAGCGCCTACCAGACCGCCAAGTTCGCCGTCGAGGGATTCTCCGAAGCCCTGGCGAACGAGGTGGCACCGTTCGGGATCAAGGTCACCATTGTCGAGCCGGGTGGCATCCGTACCGGCTGGGCCGCGGGTGCGGCGGAGCCTTCGGGCCCCATCACCCCTGACTACGAGGAGACCGTGGGTCTGTGGCTGGCCCGGTTCGCGGAGTACGCCGGCAACGAGCCCGGTGACCCTGACCGCATGGCCCGCGCGATCACCCGAGCCGTGGACGCCGAGGAGCCCCCGCGCCGCCTGCTGCTCGGCAGCGACGCCCTTGGCATCGCCATCGCCTCGGAAGAAGGCCGCCTCGCCGAGGCCAACAAGTGGGCCGAGGTCAGCCGTTCCACGGACTACCCCTCCGCCTGAGAGCGCCGCGGGCAAAGGGCGCGCGCCGGTCGAAACCCGCGCCGTGCCCGCCGCATCGACCCCAGCGACAGTCCGCCCCGTCGAGCAGACCACCGATTCCTGCAGAGGTGAGAAGCAGTGAGCAAGACCTTTCTGATAGCCGGTGCCGCGGGGGGCCTAGGAGGCCGCATCGTCGAGGCGGCGCTCGCCGCCGGCCACAACGTGATGGCAACTGACCTGTCACCCGACGCGGTGCCCGTCCCCGACGAGCACCGCGAGCGACTGCGCATACGCGCCATGGACGTGACCGATCCGGCCTCCGCCCGTGGCGCCGTCGCCCACGCGGTTGCCGAGTTCGGAGCCATCGACGTCCTCGTGAACAGCGCCGGCGCCCGAAGCGTCGGCTCCATCGAGGACATGTCCGAGGACGCGTTTCACAGCGACGTGAACGTCAACTTCTTCGGCGCCGTCAACACGGTGCGCGCCGTACTTCCGGTGATGCGCCCGCGTCGTTCGGGCAGCATCATCAACCTCTCCACCATCGGCGGCCGCCGCAACCAGCCCGGTCTAGGCGCCTACCAGTCATCGAAGTGGGCACTGGGCGGTTTTACCGAGATCCTCGCGCGTGAGGTCGCCCCCATCGGGATCCGCGTCACACTCCTGGAACCGGGCGGCATCCGAACCCCCTGGGCAGCAGCCCCCATGCCTGTGCCGGACATCCACGAGGAGTACGAGGAAACGGTCGGCGTCTTCGCCCGCACGTACAACAACAACCCCGACGTGCAGCGTGGCGACCCGGTCAAGATGGCCGCCGTGATCCTGCGCCTCACCGAGGAGCCGGCACCTCCGATGCGGCTGCTGCTGGGCTCCGACGCTGCCTGGCTCGCCCCGCAGATCGCCGAGGCACGCGCCGCCGAGGACGCCGCCTGGCGCGAGGTCAGCGCCTCCACCGACCGCGACGGACTCGGAGACTTCGCCGACTCAGCAGTCGCCCGAATGGTCCGCCCGCCCACGAGGAACTGACCACAGCTGGACTGCCAGCCAGGCGTGCCGCCCAGCAGCATTCGCTCCCGCAGAACGGCTGGCACCACCACCGCTGCGACCTTCGGCGCGCCGTTATCGCAGGCTCGCGAGCCAGTCCGGCTTGCCTCCGCAGCACGTCGCACAAGACCCGATCGGGACCCATCAGCGCGCCTACGCCCTGATCTCCCCACCTCTTCCCCCTATGCACGCGAAGGAACGACAGACATGACTGTGCGTAACAACCTGTACATCGGTGGTTCCTGGATCGCTCCCAGTGACCCAGGCTTGACCCTCGACATCCTCTCCCCCCACGACCAATCGGTCCTCGGCCGTGTGGCGCAGGCCGCACCGGCCGACGTTGACAAGGCTGTGGCCGCGGCCCGCGCCGCCTTCGACCACGGCCCGTGGCCCCACACCACGCCGGAGGAACGCCAGGAGGTCGTCCGCCGCTACGACGCCCTGCGTACCGCCCGCGCAGACGAAATCGCTGCGGCCATCTCTGCGGAAAACGGTTCCGCCGGCTGGTTCACCAAGGTCGGGCAGCCCTTCCTGACCCGCCAGGTCAATGCCTACCTCAAGGCGGCCGAGGAGTTCGGCTGGGAAGAGGTCGTCGCACCCTCCGACCCGTCGGTGGCCTTCGACACCATCGTGCGCCGCGAGGCGATCGGCGTGGTTGCCGCAGTGATCCCCTGGAACTCGCCTTTCTCCGCGGCCACTGCCAAGCTGATCCCGGCTCTCCTGGCCGGCAACACCGTCGTGCTGAAGGTCTCCCCGGAGAACTCGCTGAGCATGGCCTTGCTGGCGGACCTCTGGCACGAAGCCGGCCTGCCCCAGGGTGTGCTCAGCGTCCTTCCGGCGGACCGTGAGACCAGTGAGTACCTCGTCTCGCACGCCGGGGTGGACAAGATCTCCTTCACCGGCTCGACGCGAGCCGGCCGGCGAATCGCGTCCATCGCAGGTGAGCAGCTCAAGCGCGTAGGCCTGGAACTGGGCGGCAAGTCCGCTGCCCTGATCCTGGACGACGCGGACCTCACCGCCGCGATGCAGGGTCTGCGATTCGGCTCGCTCGGTAACAACGGTGAGGCATGCATCCTGCAGACCCGCATCCTGGCCCCGCGCAGCCGCTACGAAGAGGTCGTGGCAGCCGTCAAGGACATGGTCGAGTCACTGAAGGTCGGCGACCCCGCCGCACCCGACACCTTCATCGGCCCGATGATCCGCCGCGACCAGCAGCAGCGTGTCATCGACTACATCAACATCGGCATCGAGGACGGCGCGCGGCTGGTGACCGGCGGACCGCAGGTCCCCGAGGGGCTCGAAAAGGGCAACTACGTCACCCCGACCGTCTTCGCCGACGTCGACAACAGCATGCGCATAGCACAGGAGGAGATCTTCGGCCCGGTTCTGGTCGTCATCGCCTACGACGACGAGGACGACGCTGTCCGCATCGCCAACGACTCCGAGTACGGTCTGTCCGGCGGCATATGGGCGTCGGATGCCGACCGTGCCCTGGACGTCGCCCGACGCCTGCGCACCGGCACCGTCACGCTGAACGGATCGCCCATCAGCTTCGACGGCCCCTTCGGCGGATACAAGGCGAGCGGTCTCGGCCGTGAGTACGGCAAGGTCGGCCTGACCGGCTACGTCGAGCACAAGTCGATCACCCGCACCCGGTAGTCACGCTCCATCGGGACGGGCCCTCAAGCACACAGGGCCCGTCCCACCTCAGCGCCGGTCCAACCGGCCTCTCCCCCAGCCCGTGCCCCCGCCTGCACCACTACTGCACCCAGTGGCCGAGACCGGTGGCCGGCATGAGCCCGCCGTGGGTCTCCTCCCCAAGTACCCGCAACGCGGGCCATACCGCCGCCGTCCTACCTGCCTGCGTCAGAAACGCGCCCGTAGGACGGACCCGGCCCGCCCGCACCCGCCCCGGAGAGTCGCTCCATGCCCCGTTCTCCAACCGACTCACCTTCGCGGTCCTCGCGACCGGTGCCGGCGTGTTCTCGATGCTTCAGTCACTGATTGCACCGGCTCTGCCGACGGTCCAGCACGCACTGCACACTTCCCGGTCCACCGCGACCTGAGTGATGACCGCCTTCCTGCTGTCCGCCTAGGTGTTCACGCCGATCTTGGCAGCGCCGGCGACCTGCTCGGGGCAAGAAGCGGACCATGGTCGCCGTCCTGGTGACCGTCCTTGCGGGCTGCCTGCTCGCCACCCTCGCACCGGACATCGGTGTCCTGATCATCGCCCGGATGATCCAGGGTGCCGGCGGAGCCCTCTTCCCGTTGCCGTCCGGCATCATCCGCGACCAGAGTTCGCGCGCGACAAGGCCAGCAGCAGCATCAGCAACCTGTCTGCCGTGATCGCCGCCGGCGGCGGCCTCGGTACGGTTGCTGCAGGCCCGATCATCGACTACCACTGGCTGTTCTGGATCCCCGTCATTCGCCGCTCCAACCGGTCCCCTTGGTGACGGCCGCCGACCGGGCAACTCGGTCCCGTATAGCGCGCTAGTTCCGCCGGGCTCCCGGCTTCGGGGAGAGCCGGTCTCGTACACGTTTCCGTTCATCCCCTAGCCCGGAGGGCTCACGCGGTCGACAGGCAGGATTGCGTGTGAATGGGGCGTGGTAACGAGAAAGGGTGCGGCGAAGTGCGAACTGCTGCGGCCTCTCGGTGACGGGGGATCGGGGTCGACCAAGCCACGGCGCTGAGCCGGGAACGGACCCCGTGAGATGGGTTCCGGGGTCACCTGTCCTGCTTGAACCGACCTACCGACGAGGAGTGGACATGGACTTGGACGCGGCCTACGAACGGGCTCTGGACACCGCAAGTGAACTCCTCGGACAGCGCCTGGAACTCCCGCTGAGCCCCAGCGAGCCTCCATCCGGGGCTGACTTCCGAAAGGTCGCGACGGTCCACGCCTTCGGAGACTCCTGGACCCGTACCGCACTCTCGAAGCACGACCGGTCTCTGGTTTCAGTCGCCATCACCGCCACACTGGGCGCATTCGAACCGCTGCGCGGGCAGCTGCGCATCGCGCTCAACAACGGTGTCACCCAGGACGAGGTCGTTGACCTGTTCATCCACGTTGCGGTCTACGCGGGTGTAGCTCGCGCGTTCGAGACCTACCAGATCGCCGTTGCCGTCTTCGCTGAGGGCACGTCCTCCAGCGGCGTCTGATGCATGCGTTGTGCCTGGCGCAGGCTCGAACTGCACCCGTCACGGGCATGTGACGGCGGAGGAGATGAAGGGCCGGGAGGGGCATCGGCCGTATCCGGTGTGGAACTCGGGCTGCCGACACTTGAACCGACGGGAGCAGGTTTCAGGCACCAAAGCCTTCCGCAGGGCGTTCATGCCGTACTCGAAGCGCTCGTCAAAGTCGTCCGAGATCACAGGGGCGCGACAGATATGAGGGTGGGTAGTGGCAGCCATGGGTCGGGTCTGGTGGCGGCGTCGCCCGTGGGACCAGTCGGCCGGTTGGCCGCGCCGTGGAAGAGGTGGACGACGAGAGCGATGAAGAGGCGCTTGGTCTCGTTGCAGGTGAGCGGTATCAGTCCGTCTGGCTTCGGATGACGGGTGTGTTCGTCCGTACGGACGACGGTGAGGAAGGCACGGGCCAGCATCGCGAGGGTGACCCAGTAGTACCAGGACGTCCAGCCGCCTCACCTGGTGTTCGTCCAGCCCGGCCAGCACCTTGCCGGGCTGGGCTTCCTCGGCGGTCCATCTGCGTCCGGCGACCCGCACCAGGGTTGGACAACAGAACCTGGGCGGCCGAGTAGCAGCGGCAGAAGGCGAATTCGCCGGGCGACGGGGCAGCCTTCGGGAAGTAGAGCGGCCGGGGCCATTGACGGTCGGCCCAGGTGCATCTACATAACACTGAGAGCGCTCTCAGAATCCTTCCCGGCACGTCCCCACCGGAGGTTCACTTGCGTACGAGCCGCACCGTCCCCCACAGACGCACATCCCTCCTCGCCCTCCTCACCGCCCTGGCACTCACCCTCGCCGGAGTGATCACCGTCGCCGGCTCCGGGTCCGCCCGCGGCGACGTGCCGACCACACCCGGCTGGGACCTGAAGTGGAGCGACGACTTCAACGGCGCGAACCGCAGCCTGCCGTCGTCGGCGAACTGGCAGATCGACACGGGCCACGGCTACCCCGGCGGTCCCGGCAACTGGGGCACCGGAGAGATCCAGAACTACACCGCCAGCCCCGACAACGTCAGCCTCGACGGCAACGGCAACCTCCGCATCACGCCGCTGCGCGACGGCGCCGGCAACTGGACCTCGGGCCGGATCGAGACCAAGCGGGCCGACTTCAAGGCGCCGGCCGGCGGCACCCTGCGCATCGAGGGCCGCGTCCAGATGCCGAACGTCACCGGCAACGCCGCCCTGGGTTACTGGCCCGCCTTCTGGGCCCTCGGCTCGCCCTACCGGGGCAACTACTGGAACTGGCCGGGCATCGGCGAGTTCGACATCATGGAGAACGTCAACGGCATCAACTCCGTCTGGGGCGTGCTGCACTGCGGGGTCAACCCGGGCGGCCCCTGCAACGAGACCACGGGCCTCGCCAGCAACCGGACCTGCCCGGGTGCGAGCTGCCAGTCCGCGTTCCACACCTACCGCTTCGAGTGGGACCGCGCTGTCACCCCCAACGCGCTGCGCTGGTACGTCGACGGCCAGCTCTTCCACAGCATCACGCAGAGCCAACTGGACGCCGCGACGTGGGCGAACATGACGGACCACGCCGGGTACTTCCTCCTCCTGAACCTCGCGATCGGCGGGGCGTTCCCGAACGCGCTCGGCGGCTCCACCCCGACCGCCGAGACGGTGCCGGGCCGGCCCATGCTGGTCGACTACGTCGGTGTCTGGACCAAGGGCGGCGGCGGGACCACCGACCCGCCCACCGATCCCCCCACCGACCCGCCGACCGGTTCCTCCACCCTCGCCCTGCGCACCGGCGGCGGCCTCGGCGCGGCCCAGTCCTCCGCCTCGTCCGTGACGGTCGCCTCCGCGGGTGGCGGCAACTACGACGGCACCCCGCACAGCCCGCAGACGTTCACGGCCACCGGCGTCACGCGGGCGTACGACGGCGGCTCCACCCAGTTCGACGTCTTCGCCGATTCGGGCACCACCGTCGCCAACGGGGTGCAGGTGCGCATCAGTTACGACCGTACCGGCGACGGGACCTGGGACCGCACGGAGACGTACAACTACTTCGCCACCGATCCCGTCAGCGGGTACGAGCACTACACCCAGTCCAAGGGGCTCAAGTCCTCGACCGGAAGCCACGGCAACCTGTCCAACGGGACGGTGAAGGTCGAGGTCTGGAACGCCATCGGCAACGGCACGAGCACCGTGGGGACCGGCAACCAGTCGGTCGTCCACATCCCGTACGGCTGATGATTCGTCAGGACCTTTGCAGATAGCAGGTGTAGGCACCCGTCACGGTGGTCTCCGTTCCTCCCTGGCCGACCGTCAGGGTCACCTCGGAGTCCCCCATGACGCTGAACCCGTCCGCGTAAGCGCCGCCGCGCCGCCAGTCCTTCGGCGCGGCGGCGTAGACGCGTTCGCACGCGGTCCTGGCATATCCGTCGCCTCCCCGGACATCGGGGTCGCCGGGGAGGGTCCGGTCCACCTTCACGTGGCCGAGCACCCTCAGGTCGTGCGGCTTCGCGCAGTCCACGGGCCGCACGACCTCCGCCGCACCGAGCCCCGTGTCACCCGTGGTGGCACACCGCCCGTCCGCGAGGCCGGCGACCGGGGCCAGCACCTCGGCGGCGTCCTCGGCGCCCTTGCCGCCGGAAGGCCCCTTGCCCTTCACCGGCTCACCGAAGGCGCTGAGCGCGAAGGCCGCGCGCAACCGCTTCACACCGAGGAGTTCCCGCTGCTCGTGGAGCCGGTCCAGCACGGGCCCGAGGTCGGCGGTGGCCGAGGACAGCCGCCCGTCGGCGTCGAGGCGCACCGTGACGTCGACCGGGTCGAGGCCCCAGTCGCCCTGGAGGCTCTGCAGGTCGCGGGGCAGCAGTTCGGACGCGACCTCGGGGAGAGCGGTCACCGCGTACACCCGGCTGCCGTCGGCCTTGCGTACGGGCTTCTCCCGCGGGATCAGGCGCGGCACGAGATCCGCGAGGGTGCCGCTGTACGGGGCCGCGTCGCCCGCGGCGTGCGCCGCGATCACGCCGGTGGACTCACCGAGTTCGTTGACGGCGCGGGGTGTGAACTTCAGCCAGGAGGAGGCTCCGTGCCGAACGTAGACGTCCTCACCGGATGTAGCGAGCACCCGCCCGCCCTTCGGGTCCGCCGCACCGAGCCGCTCCCGGAGCCCGGCCGGGAAGTGCCGGTCGGCGTCGAGGCCGAGCTTCGCGAAGGACGTACCGCGCGCGTAGTCCAGGCTGCCCCGCGTGCGGTCCACCGCGTCGCCGCCGGCCGCCCCGTAGGTCAGCGTCGAGCTGAAGACGGCGGTGCCCGCGTCGCGGGTGGCGTCGGTCGCCGCCTGGAACTGCTCGGCGAGCGGCCTTCCGTAGACCGCTTCCCCCGCCGGGGCCTTGTCCTCGGCGGCGCATCCGGCCATGCCGATGATGACCGGGAGCAGCAGCGCGGCTGCGGCTCTCCGGTGTCGTGCGGTATTCAGTGTGCCCACCCCTTGCGCCTGGTCAGGGCATTGTTCGCGCCTGGCCGGAAAGTCTGATCGTGATCGCTGCGGACGCCCGGCGCCAGCACGGAATGATCACGCTCTCCGATTACCGGACATCGGTGACAGGGCGGCCGGACATGCCAGGGCATGGCGGTGCGGCCGGCACGGGATACCCGTGCCGGCCGCACCGTCGCGCCCAGGCCTCCTCGGACAGAACACCTAGGCCTTGACGAGCGAGGGCTTCTCCTCGTCCCCGCCCCTGGCGTCCGGGACGTGCGGCTCGCCGCTGTGGGCGTCGTCCGTCATCGTCTGCTCGTCGAACGGGAGGACGCCGGAGAGGACCCGGTCCACCCGCTCCCGGTCGATCTCCTTGGTCCAGGTGCCCACCAGCACCGTCGCCACCGCGTTGCCCGCGAAGTTCGTCAGGGCGCGGGCCTCGCTCATGAAGCGGTCGATGCCGACGATCAGGCCGACCCCGTCGACCAGTTCGGGGCGGTGCGACTGCAGGCCGCCCGCGAGGGTGGCGAGGCCGGCGCCGGTGACGCCCGCGGCGCCCTTGGAGGCGATCACCATGAAGACGAGGAGCGAGATCTGCTCGCCGATGCTCAGCGGGTCGCCCGTGGCGTTGGCGATGAAGAGCGAGGCCATGGTGAGGTAGATGGCGGTGCCGTCGAGGTTGAAGCTGTAGCCGGTCGGCACGGTGATGCCGACGACGGGCTTGCTGACGCCCATGTGCTCCATCTTCGCGATGAGCCGCGGCAGCGCCGACTCGGACGACGACGTGGACAGGATCAGCAGGAACTCGCGCCCGAGGTACTTCAGCAGCGACAGGATGTTGATGCCGGCCACCACCCGCAGGATCGTGCCCAGGATCACGAACACGAACAGGGCGCAGGTGACGTAGAAGCCGACCATGATGATGGCGAGGGACTTCAGGGCGTCCACGCCGGTCTCGCCGACGACCGCGGCCATGGCACCGAACGCTCCGACCGGCGCCGCCCACATGATCATCGCAAGGATGCGGAAGACCAGGCGCTGGATGTGGCCGATGCCGCGCAGGACCGGCTCGCCGGCCGACCCCATCGCCTGCAGCGCGAAGCCCGCGAGCAGCGCGATGAGCAGCGTCTGCAGGACCTCGCCCTCGGTGAAGGCGGAGACCATGGTGGTGGGGATGATCCCGAGCAGGAAGTCCACGGTGGACTCGCTTGCGCCCGAGGCCTGCTTCTCGCCCGCGGCCCGTGCAGCGTCGGTGAGGTGCAGGGTGGAGCCGGGCTCCAGGATGTTGCCCACGACGAGGCCGATGGCCAGGGCGACCGTCGACATCACGAGGAAGTATCCGAGGGCGAGCCCGCCGACCGCGCCGACCTTGGCGGCCTTCCGTACGGAGCCGACCCCCAGCACGATCGTGCAGAAGATGATCGGCGAGATCATCATCTTGATGAGGGCGACGAAGCCGGTACCGATGGGCTTGAGCTCCACGGCGAAGTCCGGCGCCACCAGGCCCACGGTGATGCCCAGCACCACGGCGGCGATCACGGCCAGGTACAGGTAGTGCGTACGGTCCCGTCGTGCGGCTTTCTCTGCCACGGGGGTCTCCTCGGGTATGCGGTGGCTCCCCGTCCCTGGGGGCCCCGGTGACTATTCACTTCCCTGTGACGCCCGTCACCCTTGTGTTCATATCGTTCACGGACGTTTATCGGCCACCTTGGGCCGGTGCCCGGCGCCAGGCAGACTGTGGGGCATGCGTCTGCCCCGTACCCTGCCCCGCAGCCTGGCCGGTCAGCTGTTCGCGATGCAGGCCCTGCTCGTGGCGGCGGTCGTCGCCGGGTGCGCCTTCTTCGCCTATGCCTCGGGCCGGTCGCAGGCCGAGGAGACCGCGGCCCGCCAGGTGCGTGCGGCCGCCCTCGCGATGGCCGGATCACCCTCCGTACGGGAGGCGATCCGTACCCCGGACCCGTCCGCCGTACTCCAGCCCTACGCGGAGCGGGTGCGGGCTGACACCGGGATCGCGTTCGTCACGATCATGGATCCGGACGGCGTCCGCTGGACCCACCCCGACCCCTCCCAGATCGGCCGGAGGTTCATCGGGCACACCGAGCGCGCCCTCGCCGGCGAGACCTTCGAGGAGACCTACACCGGCACGCTCGGGCCCTCGATACGGGTCGTCACGCCGATCCGCGACGGCGACAGGATCGTCGGGCTCGTCAGCGCGGGCATCACGGTCGAGCGGGTGTCGACCCAGGTGCGGGAGCAGCTGGGCGCCCTCGGGACCGCCGCGGGCGCCGCACTCGCGCTCGGCGGGCTCGGGACGTACGTGATCAACGCGAGGCTGCGGCGGCACACGCACGGGATGAACGCCCGGGAGCTGAGCCGGATGCACACGTATCACGAGGCCACCCTGCACGCCGTGCGCGAGGGGCTGCTGATGCTGGACGGCCGGCGCAGGGTCGCCCTGATCAACGACGCGGGCCGGGAGCTGCTGGGGCTGGCGCCGGGCGCGGTCGGCCGCCGGGTCGACGAACTCGCGCTGCCCGCCCCGCTCACCGGGGCGCTCCTCGCGTCCGAGCCGCGGGTGGACGAGGTCCACCTGACGGCGGACCGCGTGATCGTGGTCAACACGAGCCCGGTGGTCGGCGGTGAGCGGCGCGGCACGGTCGTGACCCTGCGGGACCACACGGAGTTGCAGGCGCTGTCGGGCGAGCTCGACTCCGAGCGCGGCTTCACGCAGGCGCTGCGCTCGCAGGCGCACGAGGCCGCGAACCGGCTGCACACCGTGGTGTCGCTGATCGAGCTGGGCCGGGTCGACGAGGCCGTGGAGTTCGCGACGGCCGAGCTGGAGCTCGCGCAGGTCCTCACCGACCGGGTGGTGGGGGCGGTCGCCGAGCCGGTGCTGGCCGCGCTGCTGCTCGGCAAGGCGGCGCAGGCCCATGAACGCGGCGTGGAGCTGGCCCTCGCCGAGGACAGCCTGATCGACGACGGGGCGCTCCCGCGTTCGCTGGCACCGCGGGATCTGGTGACGATCCTCGGCAACCTGATCGACAACGCGGTGGACGCCGCGTCCGAGACGGCGACGGGCGGGGGCGGCCCCGTACCCGCGCAGCGCACCGGTCCGGTGCGGGCCCTGGTCACCGTGACCGCGCTCACCGAGGCGGGCGAACTGCTGCTGCGCGTCGCGGACACCGGCGGCGGGATCGGCCCGGACGACGCGGACGAGGTGTTCCGTCGCGGCTGGACGACACACGGTACGGGGCGCGGGCTGGGCCTGGCGCTCGTGCGGCAGGCGGTCCACCGCAACGGCGGGACGGTCACGCTGGGCAGGGCGCCGGACGGCGGCGCGGAGTTCACGGTGCGGCTGCCGCTCACCGGCCGCGCCGCGGGGGCGAAGGTGGTCACGGCATGATCCGGGTGCTGGTCGTGGAGGACGACCCGGTGGCCGCCGACGCCCATCAGCTGTACGTGGGCCGGGTGCCGGGCTTCGAGGTGGCGGCCGTCGCCCACTCCCGGGCGGAGGCCGTACGGGCGCTGGACCGCACGGAGGTGGATCTGCTCCTGCTGGACCTCTACCTGCCGGACGGGCACGGCCTGCAGCTGCTGCGCTCGCTGCGGGCGGCGGGGCACGGTGCGGACGTCATCGCGGTGACGTCGGCGCGCGACCTGGCGGTGGTGCGGGAGGGGGTGTCGCTGGGCGTCGTGCAGTACGTGCTGAAGCCCTTCACCTATCCCACGCTCCGGGACCGGCTCGTGCGGTACGCCGAGTTCCGGGCGGCGGCCGGTGAGGCGAGCGGCCAGGAGGAGGTGGACCGGGCTCTGGGCGCGCTGCGGGTCGCGGACCCCGCGACGCTGCCCAAGGGCCTGAGCGGGCCGACCCTGCGGGCCGTGACCCGGGCCCTGCGGGAGTCCCCGGAGGGGGCGACGGCAGCGGCCACCGGGGAGGAACTGGGCATCTCGCGGATCACCGCCCGCCGCTATCTGGAGCACCTGGTGACCGCCGGACGGGCCGAACGGCGCCCGAGCTACGGCCAGGTGGGCCGTCCCGAACTGCATTACCACTGGGTGGCCGAAACCCGCTGATGAGCCCGGCAGCCCTCCGCCGACGCGCTAGGAGGATCATACGAAGGGTGAACTGATAAGAACAGCCTGTAGCCAGGCCGATCCCGGCCTCATACGGTGGGGCCGTGCACCCCACTCCACCCTTCAACGCCCCCGCCGCCCGCCGACTCCGCGAGGCACTGGGAATGGCTCCAGGACATGTTGCGTACGGTCTCGGAGCCCAGTACGGGCTGCTGATCACGGCGGAAACCGTGATGGCCTGGGAGCGGGGTACGGCCCTGCCCGGCGAACGCGAACTGATGGCACTGGCCGGTGTGCTGTGGTGCGCCCCGGGTGATCTGCTGGCCGCCGCGAGCACGCTGCGCGAGCACAGGATCGCGCGCGACCTCTCCGTGGAGGACCTGGCCCGGTCGCTCGGGATGACCGGGGGCGCGTACACGCGGATCGAGGAGTCGGGCCGCTGGAGGGGCAACGAGCGCCAGGCGGTGGCCCTCTGCGAGGCGCTGGACATGTCGGCCGCGCAGTTCCTGACCGCGACCGGCCGCAACGAGGAGCTCGCCGACCTGCTGACCAGGGCGGTGACGACCCGCTGGCAGGCCTACGTACGGCCGGTGGACAAACTCGTCCCGCTGGACCGGATCCTGGTGCAGGACGTGCTGGAACAACTGCACGCCGACTACCAGGCGTTGATGGTCTCGACACTCAGCTGGAACACCACGAACCGGGACCGGGCCGGCACAGCGGGCGACGCGGGACGGGAGTTCATCGGCCGGGTCGTCGAGGAGTTCTGGCGGACCGCGGGCATCTGAGCCCCGTGGCCCCGCCCGGGTGGGCGCGGCTCCGTCCCGCGGCGACGGCCCCGGCGCTCCAGAGGGAGACCGAGGCCGTGCGGGCGCCGGACGCGAGCCCGGCGGAGGGATCAGAAGACCGACTCGGCCTCGTACATCCGGTCGCTCGGGACCGTCTTCAGCCGGGTCACGGCGTCCGCCAGGGGCGCCATCACGATGTCGGTCCCGCGCAGCGAGGTCATCCGGCCGAAGTCCCCGCGGTGCACGGCCTCCACCGCGTTCCAGCCGAAGCGGGTCGCCAGCACGCGGTCGTACGCCGTCGGCGTGCCGCCGCGCTGCACGTGCCCGAGGATGACCGGCCGGGCCTCCTTGCCCAGGCGCAGCTCCAGCTCGGCGGCGAGGCGGTTGCCGATGCCCTGGAAGCGCTCGTGGCCGAACTGGTCGATCTCGCCCTTGGTGTACGGCATGGAGCCCTCCGCGGGGTGCGCGCCCTCGGCGACACAGATGACGGCGAACTTCTTGCCCCGGGAGAAGCGCTCCTCGACCATCTTCACCAGGTCGTCGACCTGGAAGGGCCGCTCCGGCAGGCAGATGCCGTGGGCACCGCCGGCCATCCCGGACTCCAGCGCGATCCAGCCCGCGTGGCGGCCCATGACCTCGACCACCATGACGCGCTGGTGCGACTCGGCGGTGGTCTTGAGACGGTCTATGGCATCGGTCGCGACGCCCACGGCGGTGTCGAAGCCGAAGGTCCGGTCGGTGGCCGAGATGTCGTTGTCGATGGTCTTGGGGACGCCGACGACGGGCATGCCCGCCTCGGACAGCATCCGCGCGGCGGTCAGCGTGCCCTCGCCGCCGATGGGGATCAGGGCGTCGATGCCGTAACGGAGCGAGAGCTCCGCGCAGTTCTCCGCCGCCTCGCGCAGCCGGTCGCGCTCCAGCCGTGCCGAGCCGAGGATGGTGCCGCCACGCGCCAGGATGCCGCTGACCGCGTTCAGGTCGAGGGGCCGGAAGTGGCCGTCGAGCAGCCCCTTGAAACCGTCCTCGAAGCCGATGACCTCATCGCCGTGCCCCACCACGGCACGATGCACGACCGACCGGATCACGGCGTTGAGGCCTGGGCAGTCGCCGCCTGCGGTGAGAATTCCGATGCGCATCGTGCTCTGTCTCCTGCTCGCTAGTGGCATGCATTCCAGGGACCCCTCGAAAACCCCCGTACCGTGAGCCACGACGATTGTCCCACGCCGGGCCCTGGCCACGTGCTTCCGGCTTCGCCGGTGCGGGTCCTTCCGGTGCCCGGGAGGGCCCGGAGCGGGTACCCGCCGGAGGGCGTCCCGCCTGATCCGGTGGGTATCGTCAAAAGGGCAATGCCAGCCAAACAGGACGGGAGAGCACGCGTGACGCGCAGCGTGTACGTGACCGGGATCGACCGGGGGGACGGCCGCCAGGTCGTCGATCTGGGAGTCATGGAGCTCCTGACGCGTCAGGTGGACCGCGTCGGCGTCTTCCGGCCACTCCTGCACGACGGACCCGACCGGCTCTTCGAGCTGCTGCGGGCCCGCTACCGGCTCTCCCAGAGCCCGGACACCGTGTTCGGGCTGGACTATCACGCGGCCTCGGCCATACAGGCGGAGAAGGGGACCGACGAACTGGTCTCCCTGCTGGTGGACCGTTTCCACCGGGTGGCACGCGACTACGAGGTCGTGCTGGTGCTCGGCAGCGACTTCGCCGCCACCCAGCTCCCGGACGAGCTGGCGCTGAACGCCCGGCTGGCCAACGAGTTCGGCGCCTCGGTGATCGCGGTCGTCGGCGGCCAGGACCAGGACGCCGAGTCCGTGCGGGCCGAGACACGCAACGCCTACCGCGCGTACACCGGCCTCGGCTGCGACGTCCTCGCCATGATCGTGAACAGGGTGGCGTCCGAGGACCGGGAGGACATCGCCGAGCTGCTGCGCACCCAGCTGCCGGTCCCCTGCTCGGTGCTGCCCGACGACCCGGCGCTCTCCGCGCCCACCGTCGCCCAGATCACCGCTGCCCTGGGCGGCACGGTCCTGCTCGGTGACGACGCGGGACTGGCCAGGGACGCGCTGGACTTCGTCTTCGGCGGGGCGATGCTGCCCAACTTCCTGAAGGCGCTGACCCCGGGCTGCATGGTGGTGACCCCGGGCGACCGCGCCGACCTGGTCGTCGGGTCGCTCGCCGCGCACAGCGCGGGCACCCCGCCCATCGCGGGCGTACTGCTGACCCTGGACGAGCGTCCCGGCGAGGAGATCCTCCGGCTCGCGGCCCGCCTCGCACCGGGCACCCCGGTCGTGGCGGTGGCGGGCGGCTCCTTCCCCACGGCCGGTGAACTCTTCGCCCTGGAAGGGAAGCTGAACGCGGCGACGCCCCGCAAGGCCGAGACCGCGCTCGGCCTCTTCGAGCGCCACGTGGACACCGCCGCCCTGCTCGACCGCATCTCGGTGGCCCGCAGCGGCCGGGTCACCCCGATGATGTTCGAGCACGAACTGCTGGAACAGGCCCGCGCCGACCGGCGGCGCGTCGTACTGCCCGAGGGCACCGAGGAGCGCATCCTGCGCGCCGCCGACGTGCTGCTGCGCCGTGACGTCTGCGATCTGACGCTGCTCGGCGACGTGGAGACCATCCGCAGGAAGGCCGCCGACCTGGGCGTGGACCTCGCGGGCAGCCACGTCGTCGACCCGCAGACCTCCGAGCTTCGCCAGGGCTTCGCCGAGCGGTACGCCGAGCTGCGCGCGCACCGCGGGGTGACGGTGGAACTGGCGTACGACGTGGTCTCCGACGTCAACTACTTCGGCACCCTGATGGTCCAGGAGGGCCTGGCCGACGGGATGGTCTCCGGGTCGGTTCACTCCACGGCGGCGACGATCCGGCCGGCGTTCGAGATCATCAAGACCAAGCCGGAAGCCTCGATCGTCTCCTCCGTCTTCTTCATGTGCCTCGCCGACAAGGTGCTGGTGTACGGCGACTGTGCCGTCAACCCGGACCCGGACGCGGCGCAGCTCGCCGACATCGCGGTCCAGTCGGCCGTCACCGCGTCCCGCTTCGGGGTGGAGCCGAGGATCGCGATGCTGTCCTACTCGACCGGCACCTCGGGCACGGGCGCCGACGTGGACAAGGTGCGCGAGGCCACCGAGCGGGTACGCGCCTCACGGCCGGACCTGAGGATCGAGGGCCCGATCCAGTACGACGCGGCGGTCGAGCCGTCCGTCGCCGCGACCAAGCTGCCGGCGTCGGAGGTGGCGGGCCGGGCGACCGTGCTGATCTTCCCGGACCTCAACACCGGCAACAACACCTACAAGGCGGTCCAGCGCTCGGCGGGCGCGGTCGCGGTCGGCCCGGTCCTGCAGGGGCTGCGCAAGCCGGTCAACGACCTCTCGCGCGGGGCTCTGGTCCAGGACATCGTCAACACGGTGGCCATCACGGCGATCCAGGCCCAGGCGCGGGCCGAGGACAGCGAATGACGGCCGTGACCACCGACCCGACCAGCGGAGGTTCCCGCTCCATGACAGACGCCCGTCGCGTACTCGTGCTCAATTCCGGTTCCTCGTCGCTGAAGTACCAGCTGCTGGACATGCGCGACCGCTCCCGGCTGGCCACCGGGCTCGTCGAGCGGATCGGCGAGTCGGCGTCCCGGCTGGTGCACACGCCCCTGACCGGCGACGGGAAGCCCAGGGAGCGCGCCGGGCGCATCGCCGACCACGAGGAGGCACTGAACGCCGCGGCCGAGGAGCTGGCGGCCGACGGCCTCGGGCTCGACTCCCCCGAACTGGCCGCGATCGGCCACCGGGTGGTGCACGGCGGGCTCAGGTTCAGCGAGCCCGCGGTGATCACCGACGAGGTGCTGCAGGAGATCGAGCGGCTGGTCCCGGTCGCCCCGCTGCACAACCCGGCCAACATCACCGGGATCCGCACCGCCCGGGCACTGCGGCCGGACCTGCCGCAGGTCGCGGTCTTCGACACGGCGTTCCACACGACGATGCCGGAGTACGCGGCGCGCTACGCGATCGACGTCGAGACCGCAGACGCGCACCGCATCCGCCGTTACGGCTTCCACGGCACCTCGCACGCCTACGTGTCGCGCAGGACGGCGGAGCTGCTGGGCCGGCCCGTGGAGGACGTGAACGTGATCGTGCTCCATCTGGGCAACGGTGCCTCCGCGTCCGCGGTGGCGGGCGGCCGGTGCGTGGACACGTCGATGGGACTGACCCCCTTGGAGGGGCTGGTCATGGGTACGCGTTCGGGAGACATCGATCCGGCCGTCACCTTCCACCTGCAGCGGGTGGCGGGGATGTCGACGGACGAGATCGACGTCCTGCTGAACAAGAGGAGCGGCCTGACCGGTCTCTGCGGCGACAACGACATGCGGGAGATCCGGCGCCGGGTGGACGAGGGCGACGAGCGGGCCGCCCTCGCGTTCGACGTCTACATCCACCGGCTGAAGAAGTACGTCGGCGCCTATGCGGCGGTGCTCGGCCGGGTGGACGCGGTGGTGTTCACGGCGGGGGTCGGGGAGAACTCGGCTCCGGTGCGCGAGGCTGCGCTGGCCGGGATGCAGCTCTTCGGCCTTGCGGTGGACGCGGACCGCAATGCCGTGCGGTCCGCCGAACCCCGGCTGATCTCGCCCGACGACGCCAGGGTCGCGGTCGCGGTCGTGCCTACGGACGAGGAGCTGGAGATCGCCGGCCAGACCTTCGCCCTGGTCCACAACTGAGCGGGCCTCCGCCCCTTTGTATCTTCCACCAGCCGGAATATTCCGCACTGAAACAAACCGATAGGATCCGCCTCATGCGCCGTTCCAAAATCGTCTGCACCCTCGGTCCCGCCGTCGACTCCCATGAGCAGCTCGTCGCTCTGATCGAGGCCGGCATGAGCGTGGCCCGTTTCAACTTCAGTCACGGTACCCACGAGGAGCACCAAGGCCGTTACGACAGGGTCCGCAAGGCCGCCGCCGAGACCGGCCGCGCGGTCGGCGTGCTCGCCGACCTCCAGGGACCGAAGATCCGCCTCGCGAAGTTCGCCGAGGGCCCGGTCGAGCTGGTCCGGGGGGACGAGTTCGTCATCACCTCCGAGGACGTTCCCGGTGACAAGTCGATGTGCGGCACCACCTACAAGGGGCTGCCCGGCGACGTCGCCAAGGGCGACCCGATCCTGATCAACGACGGCAACGTCGAGCTGAAGGTCGTCTCGGTGGACGGCCCCAGGGTCACCACCATCGTGATCGAGGGCGGTGTCGTCTCCGACCACAAGGGCATCAACCTGCCGGGAGCGGCCGTCAACGTCCCGGCACTGTCCGACAAGGACGTCGAGGACCTCCGGTTCGCCCTGCGGATGGGCTGCGACCTGGTCGCGCTGTCCTTCGTGCGCGACGCCGAGGACGTCAAGGACGTGCACAAGGTGATGGACGAGGAGGGCCGCCGGGTCCCCGTCATCGCCAAGGTCGAGAAGCCGCAGGCCGTCGAGCACATGGAGGGCATCGTCGCGGCCTTCGACGGCGTCATGGTCGCGCGTGGCGACCTGGCCGTCGAGTACCCGCTCGAGAAGGTCCCGATGGTGCAGAAGCGGCTCATCGAGCTGTGCCGCCGCAACGCCAAGCCGGTGATCGTGGCGACCCAGATGATGGAGTCGATGATCACCAACTCCCGGCCGACCCGCGCCGAGGCCTCCGACGTCGCCAACGCGATCCTGGACGGCGCGGACGCGGTCATGCTGTCCGCGGAGTCCTCCGTCGGCGCGTACCCGATCGAGACGGTCAAGACGATGTCGAAGATCGTCGTCGCCGCCGAGGAGGAGCTCCTCGGCAAGGGCCTCCAGCCGCTGGTGCCGGGCAAGAAGCCCCGCACCCAGGGCGGTTCGGTGGCGCGCGCGGCGTGCGAGATCGCGGACTTCCTCAACGGCAAGGCACTGGTCGCCTTCACCAAGTCCGGTGACACGGCCCGCCGGCTCTCCCGCTACCGCACCGCCCAGCCGATCCTGGCCTTCACCACGGAGGAGTCGACCCGCAACCAGCTCGCGCTGAGCTGGGGCATCGAGTCCTACGTCGTGCCGCACGTGGACAACACGGACGCCATGGTCGACCTGGTGGACGCCGAGCTGCTGAAGCTGAACCGCTACAGCGACGGCGACACGATGGTGATCACGGCCGGCTCGCCCCCCGGCGTCCCCGGCACCACCAACATGGTCCGGGTGCACCACCTCAGCGGCGAGCGCGCCTGACGTCCCGCCCCGCACACGACTGTGGCCCGCACCCCGTGAGGACGGGGGCGGGCCACAGTGCTGTGCGGCTCCCGGACGGGTCCGGACCACCGGCTAGCTGTTGCCGCCGGTGAAGTAGTTCCGCAGACCGAGGACCTTGAGCGAGCCGCCGAACTGGCCGGCCTGGGTCACTTCGGCGTCGGTGAAGAAGGCGAACGGTACGTTCAGCGGCGGCGGGGTCTCCGGGCTGAAGGTGATGGGGATGATGCCGAAGAGGTTGCCCTTCAGCTTCTCCGTGTACATCGTCACCGTGCCGTTGCGGATGGTGGAGGTCGAGCCCTCATCCGACGTGACGTGGCCGGTGGTGCCCGCCGGGCCCTTCGTCAGCTGGTGGAGGTCCCTGATGTCGATGGTGTCGGCGGTGAACTTCAGGACCTTCTTGACCTTGCCGCTGTACGTCTTCACCTCGACGATGCCGTGGTAGTCGAGCCCGGTGAGCGTGAGCTTCGAGGTCTCCAGGGTCCACGGGTCGTCCGGGAGCAGCGGGATGCCCTGCTCCAGGTCGGCCGCGGCGAGCGCCTTCGGGTCGGCGGTCGGGCACGGGAAGCGCTCCTTGGCGCCGTCCGGGATGTCCTCGTCCTTCACCGGGTCGAGGCCCTTGACGTCCTCGTCGAGCTCCTCGACGTCCTTGCCGGCCTTGTCGGCGGCGTCACGGATGGCGTCGGCGGTCTTGTCGACCGTGTCCTTCGCGGCGTCCGTGGCCTTCTCCACCGGCTTGGCGGGCGTGGTGCTCTTCGACGGCTCCGGGGTCTCCGCGGTGGCGCTGGGGGACGGCTCGGCCGTCTCCTTGTCCGGTCCGTCGAGGAGGTCCTTGAGCGCGTCGCCGACGCCCAGCGGGTCGAGCGGGTTCTTCGACTCGGTGGGTGCGGGGGTCGCCGTCGGGGTGTCCTCGCCGTCGGGTGCCGCCGAGGGCGGCCGGGTCGCGGACACGCTCGCCGAGGGCTTCGGCTCGGCCGTCTCGTCCTTGCCGCCCGTCCCGCCGTCCTCGTCGTCCTTGCCGGCCTCGGCGGACGGCGTGGCACTCGGGGTGGGCTTCGCCTCGGGCTCCTGCGACTCGGCCGGCTCGTCGGAGCGGGTCACGCAGGGGCCGGGCGCGAACGGGATGTCCGTACTGTCGTCGGCCATCGCCAGTCTGGGGGTGAGGCCCATGCCCACGAAGACCGCGGTCGGCATCGCGGCGAGCGCGAACGCCTTCTTTCCCGCGGGCATGTGAAGCTTCGTCAGCAGCGACTTCCTGGGGGCCGCGTGACGGGGTCCTCTTCGCTCCGGGAATCCGTCCTGCCCGGAGTCGTTCGTCTGCGTGTCGTCACCCCGCACGATGCCTCCCGCCGTCGGCCTCGACCGTCCCGTCGAACTGTGCCGGCTGCGGCGGGACCGAGGGCGCGCCGTGGAACTCCTGGCCGTACTCCGGCGCCCGGGCGTCGTCGTCCTGCTGCGTCCACTTCTCCGGAGCGCCTGCCGCCGCGGCGGCCTTCGCCTCGCCCGGCACCCAGGCGATGGAGAGGGCTCCGCCGAGGAGCGCGAAGACGAAGCCGACGATGAAGCCGCCGATGTTGGCGACGGGTATGGAGATCAGCGCGAGCAGGATCGCGGCGACACCGGCGAACACCCGCACGATGTGGTGGAACCACATCGTGAGGCCCAGTGTGACGAGCAGGACCCCGATGATCAGCGATCCCGCACCTGCGGTGGTCGACATCGCGATCGTCATGTTGCCGAGGTGCATGTTGGCGTACGGGAAGTACGCGATGGGTAGACCACCCAAGATGGTGAACAGGCCCGCCCAGAACGGCCGGTTACCCCGCCAGGTGCGGAATCCCCGCCGGTAGACGGTGAGGTAGTGCTCGTTCTGCCCTGTGGACTCGGGGCTCATGGAAAACAGCTCCCTGGAACCGGTACTGCCGTGAGAAGAGAAGGGGTGGGCGGCCGGAGGTCCTCACGGAACACTCCGGCCACCCGGGCGAGTGCTTAGAAGCACTCCTTGACGCCCTTGTGCAGCTTCAGGCTCAGGTTGCTCAGCTTGAAGGTGCCGGCGGTGGTCGCCCACGCCGTCTGCTCCACGTTGGACAGCGTCGCCGTCTCGGCGCGCTGCGCGAAGCCGTTCGGGTTGACGGCCTTCTCGGTGCCGGACTGGATACCGGGCTTGCCGACCGAACCGGCTGCGACACCGATGTCGATCTTCTCGAAGTACGCGTCCGCGTCGAGCTGGGCCACGTCGAGGTAGAGGTTCGTCGCCTCGACGGGCTTCTTCGGGTCGGTGCCCGCGTTCAGCTCGAGGCTGACGCTGCCGAGACCGAAGGGCAGGCCAGGCGTGACCACCGACTGGCACATGTTGGTTATCGTGGCGCTGCTGAAGCCGGAGACGGCGACCGGGTGTGCAGCGTCGTTGCCCTTGAGGTCCTTGCCGACAGCGACGCTGCCGTACTGGACGAAGTCCTTACCGACGAGCTTGTCGGTGCTGACCTTGAAGCTCTGGCCGGAGACGCTGAACGACGCGGCGAGCGCACCCTGCGCCAGACCGACGCCGACAGCGGCGGTCGCGACGACGCTCGGGACCATGACCAGAGCGAAACGCTTCCATCTGGTACCACCGCGAACCTGCGAACTCATAAAATTTCCTCCTTCTCGGACGTACATCTCCGGTACGGGCATCGTGCCCGCCCTGGGATGGGAGAAGTGCTACGTCCTCGGGAAGGAGAGCGCCCGGACCGGAGGCGCGTACCGCATCCGAATCACCGGCGATCACCCCCGAGCGACAACCACTGGCCACGCGTCTGCGCGGCCGGTTCGGACAGGCCCTGCCCAGGGGCAGGAACCCCCCTGTCCGCGATCGGCGCCACTGCCGCCGACCACCCGGTGGGGACCCAACGGATCCGCCTGCCCGACTGGACGTCGGGCCGGCGGGTATTGGACCGAGCGTGGCCGATCGTGGTGCATTCGCGGCCATGACACAAGGGGGGTCGTTACTCGCTAGTAACGGCCCGATAACCAGGGAACGACAGGGCGATACCGCCCGGCCACACACGGTGGCACCGAAGGGGCGCACGAATGGGGGGAATTCCACCCTCAACCGGACAGACTCCGGGAGGCGATTTACTGCCAGTAACACTGAGTACTTTTATCAAGTTTTGGTAAAGCAGGGGCATTCGTTGTCGTTCGCCCGCGAAAACGGCCGTGGTGCCCGGAGGGCGCCACGGCCGTGTTGTCACATCAGAACAAGACCCGTGCCAGGGCGGTCCGGGCCGCGACGACACGCGGGTCGTCGGGGCCGATCACCTCGAAGAGCTCCAGGAGCCGCACCCGTACCGCGTCGCGGTCGTCACCGAAATTACGGCGGACCGTCTCGACGAGCCGCCCGAAGGCGTCCTCGACGTGACCGCCGACGAGGTCGAGATCGGCGGCGTCCATCTGCGAGGCCGGATCGGCCGGGTTCTCGGCGGCCGCCTTGCGGACCTGCTGCGGGTCCATGCCCGCCACCCGGCCCAGCAGATCGGCCTGGGCCAGCCCCAGCTTCGCCTCGGTGTTCAGCGGATCGTCGGCCAGGACACTCCGGTACGCCTGGACCGCGCCGTCGAAGTCGTTGGCGTCCAGCGCCTGCGCGGCGCTCTCCAGCAGCGCGTCGTACGGCCCCGCGGGCACCTCGGCGGGGACGGCCTCCGCGTCACCGGCCCCGGCCTCCGCGTCGACGACGATCCCGGTGAGGCCGAACCGCTCCTCGCCGACCTGGATCAGCTGGTCGAGCGTCTGACGGATCTGGCTCTCCGGCGCCGCACCCTGGAAGAGCGGGAGGGCCTGTCCGGCCACCACGGCGAAGACCGCCGGGATGCCCTGGATGCCGAACTGCTGCATCAGCATCTGGTTGGCGTCGACGTCGACCTTGGCCAGCAGGAAGCGGCCGTTGTACTCGACGGCGAGCCGCTCCAGGAGCGGGCCGAGCTGCTTGCAGGGTTCGCACCACTCGGCCCAGAAGTCGATGACGACCGGGACTTCGGTGGAGCGCTGGAGGACCTCGGTCTCGAAGCCCGCCTCATCGACGTCGATCACCAGGGAGGCGGGGGACACGGCGCCGGTCCCACCCTGCCGGGCGGACTCCGCGCGGGCGTGCTCCGCCTTCGCCTTGGCCTCGCCGGCCGCCTTCACAGCGGCGAGGTCGACGACGCCGCTCATGGACATGTTCCTAGGCTGCATACGTACATCCTCCCCCCTGTGCGCGCTGCCGCGAAAAGCGATCGGCGAGCCGCCCCCGCCCACAGCCGTGCCGGCGTGCGCGGCGCGTGGTCGGAAGCGGCCCCGAGGCCCTGAAACCCCGTGGTCGGCACCGGGTCCCCACCCGGCGCCTGTGGCTGTCGTTCGGTCGTCGCGTGACGACGGCGGACCGTCGCTTCTTACGCTACGACCCGTAGCGTAACTGCCCGGCCCCCCTCCGGGGCAAGAGCGCGCGGTGATCTGTCTCACGGGCTCCGGGGCCGGTCAGCGGTACTTACCGGCCGGTATGGTCGCCGCATGCTGAGCCGCAGCCCGACCGAACCCGCCCGATCCGGACGTCCCCGCAGCGCCGAGGCCGACGCCGCGATCCTGGAGGCGACCCGCGCGTCGCTGGTCGACCTCGGCTGGTCGAAGCTGACCATGGGCGACGTGGCGTCGCGGGCAGGGGTCGCCAAGACGACCCTCTACCGCCGCTGGGCGGGCAAGAACGAACTGGTCGTGGACGCGGTCGCCGTGCTCTTCGACGAACTGGAGCTGCCCGATCTGGGCAGCCTGTCGGCCGATGTGGAGGCAGTGGTGCTGCAGTTCGCCGCCCTGCTGGAGCGGCCCGAGACCAGGACGGCGCTGATGGCGGTCGTCGCGGAGTCCACCCGCGACGAGGCCCTGCGGGACCGTATACGGAACTCGATCGTCGCCCGGCAGAAGCGGCTGGTCCTGCAGGGGCGTGAGCGGGCGGAGGAGCGCGGGGAACTGCCCCTGGAGCCCGACCCGGAGGTGGCGGCCCGCACCGCCGACCTGATCTTCGACGTCATCGCGGGCGCGGTGGTGCACCGCGCCCTGGTGAGCGCCGAGCCCGTCGATGCCGACTGGGCCCGGCGCTTCACCCTGCTGCTGCTCTCGGGACTGGGAGCGGCGGCCTCGCGGGAGGGCTGACGCGAGGTCAGAAGCCGGGCGGCTCCGTGTAGACCCCCCACTCGTCACGCAGCACGCCGCAGATCTCGCCCAGCGTCGCCTCCGCCCGTACGGCCTCCAGCATCGGCGCGATCATGTTCGAACCGTCCCGCGCGGAGGCCAGCATCGCGTCCAGCGCCTCGCGGACCCGGGTGTCGTCACGGCCCTCCTTGCGCGTGGCCAGCCCTGCCACCTGGTCGCGCTCCACCTCGTGGCTGACCCGCAGGATCTCCAGGTCGCCCGTGACGGACCCGTGGTGGACGTTGACGCCGACGACGCGCTTCTCGCCCTTCTCCAGGGACTGCTGGTACCGGAAGGCCGACTCGGCGATCTCCCCGGTGAACCAGCCGTCCTCGATGCCGCGCAGGATGCCCGAGGTCATCGGCCCGATGGGGTGCTTGCCGTCCGGGTGGGCCCGGGTGCCCCGCTCCTTGATCTGCTCGAAGATCTTCTCGGCGTCGGCCTCGATCCGGTCGGTGAGCTGCTCGACGTACCACGAGCCGCCCAGCGGGTCCGCGACGTTGGCGACGCCGGTCTCCTCCATCAGGACCTGCTGGGTGCGCAGCGCGATCTCGGCGGCCTGCTCGGACGGAAGGGCGAGGGTCTCGTCCAGGGCGTTGGTGTGCAGCGAGTTGGTCCCGCCGAGGACCGCGGAGAGCGCCTCCACCGCGGTGCGCACGACGTTGTTGTACGGCTGCTGGGCCGTGAGCGAGACACCGGCGGTCTGGGTGTGGAAGCGGAGCCACTGCGCCTTGTCGGTCTTCGCGCCGTACGTCTCCTTCATCCAGCGCGCCCAGATGCGGCGGGCCGCGCGGAACTTGGCGATCTCCTCGAAGAAGTCGAGGTGCGCGTCGAAGAAGAAGGACAGCCCGGGGGCGAAGGTGTCGACGTCGAGACCGCGGGAGAGCCCGAGTTCGACGTAGCCGAAGCCGTCGGCGAGGGTGTACGCGAGCTCCTGCGCGGCCGTGGCCCCGGCCTCGCGGATGTGGTAGCCCGACACCGAGAGCGGCTTGTAGGCGGGGATGTCGCGGGCGCAGTGCTCCATCAGGTCGCCGATGAGGCGGAGGTGCGGCTCGGGCTGGAAGAGCCACTCCTTCTGCGCGATGTACTCCTTGAAGATGTCGGTCTGCAGCGTGCCGTTGAGCACGGCGGGGTCGATGCCCTGGCGCTCCGCCGCGACGAGGTACATGCAGAAGACGGGGACGGCGGGCCCGCTGATCGTCATGGAGGTCGTGACGTCGCCGAGCGGGATGTCCCGGAAGAGGACCTCCATGTCGGCGGCCGAGTCGATGGCGACACCGCAGTGGCCTACCTCGCCCAGCGCGCGGGCGTCGTCGGAGTCGCGTCCCATCAGGGTCGGCATGTCGAAGGCGACGCTGAGTCCGCCGCCGCCGTTGGCCAGGATGGTCTTGTAGCGCGCGTTGGTCTGCTCGGCGTTACCGAAACCGGCGAACTGGCGGATGGTCCAGGTGCGGCCCCGGTATCCGGTGGGGTGGAGTCCCCGGGTGAAGGGGTACTCGCCGGGCCAGCCGATCCGTTCGAATCCTTCGTACGCGTCGCCGGGACGGGGCCCGTACACGGGCTCCACCGGGTCGCCGGAGAGCGTGCTGAAGTCCGCGTCGCGCTTGCGGGCCTTGTCAAAACGGGCCTGCCAGCGTCGGCGGCCTTCCTCGATCGCGTGAGCGTCCATGGTACGAATTTACTAGGACGTCCTAGTAAATGTCGATGGCAAACCGCCCGGCGCCTCGCACGGGGCGGTTCGGCGGTGCGGATCAGGCCTTGGCGGTCTGCGGGGAGCCGTCGGCGATCAGCGGCTCCACCTCCCGGACCACCTTGCGCTCGACGAAGAACGCGGCGGTCGGGATCGTGCCGGAGATCAGCACCCAGAGCAGCTTGCCGACCGGCCACTTCGCCTTGGAACCGAGATCGAAGGCGAAGACCAGGTAGATGATGTAGAGGACACCGTGGATCTGCGAGACGACGAGCGTCAGACCCTCACCGGTGTCGAAGCCGTACTTGAAGATCATGCAGACGCACAGGATCAACAGCATGACGGCGGTGACGTAGGCCATCACCCGGTAGCGGGTCAGCACACTGCGTTTCATGGCATCGAGCGTATCCGGGCGGCCGGGGCGATCTTGCGGCACCCTGCCCCCGGCGCCGCTCGCCCCGCGCGGCGCGGCTACTTGTCCTCGAAGTCCTGGGCGGCCACCCGCAGCGGGCGCAGCATCGCGAAGATCTCGGCGCACTCCTCGTCGTCGTACGCCCCGAGTCCGAAGTCCATCGCCATCAGGTCCGCACTGGCCGCCTCGACGACCTCGCGGCCCTTGTCCGTGATGGAGGCGAGGGTTCCGCGGCCGTCGTTGGGGTTGGGGCGCTTGGCGACGAGGCCCGACCGCACCAGCCGGTCGACGGTGTTCGTCACGGAGGTCGGGTGCACCATCAGGCGCTCGCCGATCTTGGACATGGGCAGCTCGCCGGCCTGGGAGAAGGTGAGCAGGACCAGGGCCTCGTAGCGGGCGAAGGTCAGGCCGTACGGCTTGACCACCGCGTCCACCTCGGCCAGCAGGATCTGCTGCGCCCGCATGATCGAGGTGATCGCACCCATCGAGGGCACCGGCCCCCAGCGCCGGTGCCAGAGTTCCTCGGCACGGGCGATGGGGTCGAAGGGGAGGCTGAGCGGCTTCGGCACGGCACGACCTTACCGACTGGTCACATGGCGGTCATACCCGTCTCGCACTTCGGTACCGGACGCGTGTTCTACGGACCTCCACGGCCAGCAACAGCGTCGTCACGGCGCCCACCGCCCCCGAGGCGGCGACCACCCGGTGGACCGGGAAGAACTCCGCCGCCAGTCCCGCCAGCGCCATACCGAGCCCCTGGACCGTCATCAGACCGGCGGTGAGCAGGGTCATCGCCCGGCCCCTGAGGTGCTCGGGGACCGCCTCCACGAACCACTGGTCGAGCCCGATGATGTACGCGGCGCCCGCGCCCGCCAGCACGAGGGCCGCCACGGTCGCGGCCGTCCCCGGGCGGAACGCGTACAGCACCAGGGGCAGCAGGCCCGCGACGGCGACCGGCAGCACGATCCGGGAGCGGGCACGGGGCCCGAGGGCGGTCCCCGCGTACACCTCGGCACCGATGTGGCCGACGGCCATCGCGCACATCATCAGCCCGAGGGCCGCCGGCCCCACGCCGATCGCGTCCGCGTACGGGGCCGCGAGGGCCTCCGGGGCCACCACGAAGAACGCGGGCACCCAGAAGAGGAGCAGCAGCCCTCTGATCTCGCGGTTGCCGAGGACGGCGCGCGTCCCGGCGAGCGACTCCTTCAGCAGCGTGCCGCCGGCGTCCCCTCCCGAGCGGCCGGGGCGGGCCCTGGTACCCAGGCGCAGCAGGGCCGCGGAACAGAGGAACGTGACCACGGTGACGGTGATCGCCCCGCGCGGGGACAGCGCGGCGAGCAGCATCCCGCCCGCGCCGAAGCCGATGAGCAGGGCGCTCTGCGAGACCAGGCGCAGCAGCGAGCGCCCGAGGACGTAGAGCGGCCCCTCTCCGAGGATGTCCGTGAGGGCGGCCGTACGGGTCCCCGTGAAGACGGGCGCCACGGCGGCGACCAGGCAGCGCAGTGCGAGGAGCAGGCCGACGGGAGTGCCCGGAAGCACCATGACGGCGACGCAGCCGGCGCAGATCAGGTCACAGGTGACGAGGACCCGCCGGGCCGGGTAGCGGTCGGCGACGCCGGCGAAGAGGGTTCCGCCCACGATGTACGGGAGGAAGCCGAGCGCGAAGGTGAGGGCGGACAGCAGCGGCGAGCCCGTGAGGTCGTAGACGAGCACGGTGAGCGCGAGTTCGCTGACGACGACGCCGAGGAGGGAGAGCAGATGGGCGGCGAAGACAGCCCGGAACTCCCGCACGGCGAACACGGCGCGGTAGCCCCCGGCCCGGGGGCGCGGTACGGAATCGGTGGTCGGTACGTCGGCGGTGGACTCGTCGCGGGGCGTGCCCGCCGGAGTGGTGGTGTCGCTCGGCATGGACGCAGCGTGGGGCAGGGCCCCGCCCCTCCGTAGACTTTCGGCTGACGCCGAAACTCGAGTGGGCCCTCCTTGCCGTTCCATCTGCACTTCGACGAGAGCGACCTGCTCCGCTGCCGCTTCGCCCTGTCCCCGCTGTGGGAGACCCAGGCGGCCGTGCGACTGCTGGCCCGCCCGGGGGCGTACGGCTACCACCTGCCCTGGCTGCGCCGCATCCGCGAGGACGCGGCGGCCCTCGACTTCACCCCGCTGTGGCTGCTCATGCCGGACGGCGGCCACAACCCCGACTTCGTCTGCCCGCCGCCCGTCGGCCCCACGACCACCTTCGAGGAGGAGATCGCGGGGGTGCGCGGCGTCGATCCGCTGGTCGCCCGCGACGACATCGCGCTGGCCCTGGCGGAGCGGCCGGACTCCCCCGCCGGTGAGCGGATGCTGGCCGACCCGGTGCGGGCGGTACGGGAACTCGCCGACCTGCTGGAACGAGCCTGGCGGGTCATGGTCGAGCCGCACTGGCCACGGCTGCGCTCCCTGCTGGAGGCGGACATCGCCTACCACTCGCGCCGCCTGGCCGAGGTCGGCTTCGAGCGCCTGCTCGGCGAGATCAGCCCGCAGCTGCGGTGGACGGACTCGACGCTGACCGTGGCCGGCACCAGGGGGAACCACACCCGGGTGCTCGGCGGCCAGGGACTCGTCCTGATGCCCAGCGCCTTCGTCTGGCCCGACGTGGTCGGCGGGCACGAACCGCCCTGGCAGCCGGCCGTGATCTACCCCGCGCGCGGCATCGGCGGCCTGTGGACCCCGGCCGGCGACCGGACACCGGACGCGCTCGCCCGCCTGCTGGGCCGGGCACGCGCGGATGTGCTGTGCGCGCTCGACGAACCGGCCGGGACCAGCGCCCTCGCGCACCGGCTCTCACTCGCCCCCTCCTCCGTGTCGGCACATCTGGCGGTGCTGCGCGCCGCGGGTCTGCTCACCTCACGGCGTTACGGCCACCAGGTGCTGTACGAGCGCACGCCGCTCGGCATCGCGCTGGCCGCCCAGGAGACCTGACGCCGGCCGCCGGACCACCGGGTCAGCTGCCCGGCGCGGCAGTGCCCGCGGAGGCGGCGGGAGCGTGCTCCGCGTCCTGGTGCGTACGGACCGCGCGGGCGCCGGCCGCGCGGGCCCTGCGCTCCCGCAGCCGGGTGAGGAGGAGCGCCGCGGCCGGTGCCAGGGCGACGGGCAAGGCCGCCAACGCCCACACGCTCATCGGGAAGAGCAGGCAGGTCAGTGCGCAGAGCACCCAGTTGGCGAACGCGGCGGGGCGCTGGAGGAGCAGCAGCGCATAGCCGAGCAGCCGACCCGGAGACATCCGGAACAGCGCCTTCCCGTACAGCGACGGCAGGGGTCCGTACGGTGCGCGGCCATGCGGGGAGCCGTCGGCCGTCTCGTCCGTCTGCGCTTCCGAGGTATGGACGGACCGCCAGTCGCGTCCGGTCAGCGGGTTGGGCCGGCCGTGCATGTCGAGCCCGGTGACCATGTCCCCGCTGGCCGTGGCCCGGAAACCGCCCGCCCGGCGCAGTGCCTCGACGCGCACGACGGTGCAGGTGCCGTCGAGCACGGGCGCCCCACGGCGGTTGGCCGCGCGCTGGGCCAGCGTCCGGAGGCGGAACCCTGCATGGCGGCCGTCTTCGTACCTGTCGGCCGGCGGGCCGACCACGAAGGCGATGTCGGGGTCACGGAAGTAGCCCGTCATCCGTTCGAGGAGACCCGGGCGGGGGACGCGGCCCGTCTCCACGCAGACGATGAGGCCGTAAGCGTCACCGTGCTTGGCGATCCAGGCGTTGTGGTTGCCGTGCTCCGACCCGGCCTCGTGCGCGCCCCGCTCCTGGTTCCACTCGGGCACTCCCTTGCGGGTGAAGTGGTGCACACCGAGCTCGGCGCAGAGCATCCGGGCCTCCGGGTCGTCCCCCTCGTCGAGCAGCCAGACGTCCAGCGGTCCGGAGTGCCTCAGCTGTACGGCGCCCTCCAGGACGGCCCGTACCGCCGGGAGCGGCACCCCGTCCGGGGCGTACGTGGCGAGGAAGGCGACCGCGGTGCCGGATCCGGGCTTCGCGGGAACCGGCTCCCTGGCCGCCCTGGCGGCGTACACGGTGAGCGCCGCGTTGACGAGGGCGACCAGCGCGAGCGCGCAGACGGTCAGGAACAGCAGTGTCCCGGCCGCCCCGAACCGGTCACCGTGCCCGGTCCCGAAGGCGTGCACGAGCGGGACGAGTGGCAGCAGTCCGCCGACCGCGGGGGCGAGTGCCGCCGCGTGGACTGCTCCCGGCGTGCCCTTCTCGCCCGCGAGGAGAGGCCGGTACCTCACCCGGTACCCGGTCGGGGGCGACTGGGCACGCCTGCCGTGGTTGTCGTGGTCGTGACCCTCCGACGGCATCGCGCCTCCATGGTCGAATGTGTCTGTATCCCTACAGAAGGGGACATATGACAAGGTGTCGACCTGACAGGACCGAGTGAGCGCATTCGTTCGGCCGAACGAGAAGAGCCCCCGTCGCCCGCGGGCGTCGGGGGCTCCGGCATGCGCGGAGGCGGCGGGGACGGTCCGTCAGCCGGCGAGGTGGCGTTCCACCGTCTCGACCTTGGACGTCAGGCCGTCGGTCACACCCGGCCGGATGTCCGCCTTGAGCACCAGGGACACGCGGCCCGCACGGGCTTCGACGGCCGCGACGGCGCGCTTCACCACGTCCATCACCTCGTCCCAGTCGCCTTCGATCGAGGTGAACATCGCGTCCGTGCGGTTGGGCAGCCCCGACTCGCGGACGACGCGCACGGCGTCGGCGACGTATTCACCGACGTCCTCACCCACGCCCAGCGGACTGACGGAGAAGGCGACGATCATGCGTTCACCTTGCCCTCGGCGCGGGCGCGGGCGGCGATCACGCCGTCGGCCTCGTACCTCTTGAGCAGCTTCTCGCCGTAGAGCCCACCGAACGGGACGACCGCGAGGAGGAAGAACAGGCCGACGCGCTTGAGCGGCCACTTGGCCTTGACCCAGACGTCCACGAGGAAGATCACGTAGATCGTGAACAGGATGCCGTGCAGCGCCCCGAGGGGCGGCATCAGGAAGTCGATGTCCGAGACCCGCATGAGCAGCGAGCCGAAGATGAGCAGCGCCGGGAAGGAGAGCGCTTCGGGAAGCGAGATGAGGCGCAGCCGGTGCAGGGCGGAAGCGGTCTTGATGTCCACGAGGGCACCTTCGGTGGGAGGGGCTGGTCGGCTTGTGAACGCACGCACAAGCACAGCCATTGTGGCATCGCGCACGACCCCCCTCCGAGCCGGGTCCCCGAACCTCCCCCGGAGCACGTACCGGTGCATTTCAGGGCCCCCTCAGGGGGCATTCGGGGTGGGATCGGTCACCGGGGCCTGTCCGCACGGCGCCCCGGCGGCTACCGTCGCATCGTGGCGATGTTCCGACTCCAAGGCAGCAAGACGCTGGCCGTCGACCTGACAGGCGATGCCGTCAAGGCGAAGAACGGCTCGATGGTCGCGTACGACGGCCGGATGGACTTCAAGAAGATGTCCGGCGGCGGTGAGGGCATCCGCGGCATGGTGACCCGCCGCCTGACCGGCGAGCAGATGGTGATGATGGAGGTGAAGGGGCAGGGGACCTGCTATTTCGCCGACCGCGCGAGTGAGATCAACCTCGTCTCGTTGCACGGCGACACGCTGTACGTCGAGGCCAGCAACCTGCTGGCCACGGACGCCGGGCTGCGCACCGGCACCACCTTCACCGGCCTGCGCGGCGGGGCGAGCGGCAACGGCCTGTTCACCACGACCGTCGAGGGGACCGGCCAGGCGGCGATCATGTCGGACGGTTCGGCCGTGGTGCTGCGGGTGACCCCCCAGTACCCGCTGAACGTCGACCCCGGCGCCTACATCGCCCATCAGGGCAGGCTCCAGCAGCACTTCCAGTCCGGCGTGAACTTCCGGACGCTCATGGGTGAGGGCTCCGGGGAGTCCTTCCAGATCCGCTTCGAGGGCGAGGGCCTCGTGTACGTCCAGCCCAGCGAGCGCAACACCGTGGGGGGCGACGTCTGATGCCGTTCCGCGAGATCAACTCGAAGATGGTCGAGGCCGTCGTGGCGCCCGGCCAGAAGATGTACAGCCAGCGCGGCGCGATGCTCGCGTACCGCGGCGACGTGTCGTTCACCCCGAACGTCCAGGGCGGCCAGGGCGGCCTGGGGTCGATGATCGGCCGGCGGGTCGCGAACGAGGCGGCCCCCCTGATGACCGTCGAGGGGAGCGGCACGGTGATGTTCGGACACGGCGGCCATCACATCCAGGTGATCAACCTGGCCGGCGACACCCTGTACGTGGAGGCCGACCGGCTGCTCGCCTTCGACGGCACCCTCCAGCAGGGCACCATGTTCATGGGCTCGCAGGGCGGGGTCATGGGGATGGTGCGCGGCCAGGTGACGGGGCAGGGCCTCTTCACCACGACGCTCAAGGGCCACGGCGCGGTCGCCGTGATGGCGCACGGCGGGGTGATCGAACTGCCGATCACCCAGGGCCGTCCGGTCCACGTGGACCCGCAGGCATACGTCGCGCACCACGGAAGCGTGACCAACAAGCTGTCCACGGCGCTCGGCTGGCGCGACATGGTGGGGCGCGGTTCGGGTGAGGCGTTCCAGCTGGAGCTCAGCGGCAACGGCGCGGTGTACGTCCAGGCGTCGGAGGAGAAGCTGTGAGTACGCCCGTGATCCATGATCCGTCGACGCTGCCGTCCGACGACAACGTCAACTCCTACACCTTCTGCGTGGAGCTCAAGGGAAGCCAGTGGTTCCTGCAGAAGGGCAAGATGATCGCCTACTACGGGCGCATCGACTTCAACGGGATCGGGCACGGGCGCTTCGAGCGGCTGATCCGCACGAGCTTCCACTCCCCCCTGCACGCCAGTGACTGGGTGGTGGCCGAGGGCAGCGGGAAGATGCTGCTCGCCGACCGGGCCTTCGACGTGAACTCCTTCGACCTGGACGACGGCAACCTGACCATCAGGTCGGGCAACCTGCTGGCGTACCAGCCGACGCTGGCGCTGAAGCAGTCGATCGTCCCGGGCTTCCTGACCCTGATCGGGACGGGGAAGTTCGTCGCGGCGTCCAACGGCCCGGTGGTCTTCATGGAGCCCCCGGTGCGGGTGGATCCGCAAGCACTGGTGGGGTGGGCGGACTGCCCGTCCCCCTGCCATCACTACGACCACGGGTACATGACGGGCGTGATGGGCGGGCTGCGGTCGCTCACCGGGATCGGCGGCACCTCCGGCGAGGAGCACCAGTTCGAGTTCGTCGGGGCGGGCACGGTGCTGCTCCAGTCGACCGAGGTGCTGATGGCCGAGCAGGCGACCGGCGCGGTCCCGCACGAGCCGGGGGTGCCCGGCGGCGGTCCGGGAGCCGGTCAACACGGCTCCACACCCCGCATGCCCGGTCAGCTGGGGGACCTCCAGCGTCGCTTCGGCCTGTAAACGATAGTCTGCGGAGTGTGACGCCCGGCAGTGCGTGCGAGGCGTCACACTCCCAGACTTCGTCCAGCTTTCAACATCTTAGGTAGAATCCATACATGGAGACCGAGACGGCCACCCGCTGGCTGAACGACGCGGAGCAGTGCGCCTGGCGCACCCACCTGGACGTCAGCAGGCTGCTGACGCATCAGCTCGAGAAGGACCTCCAGCCGTTCGGCCTGACCATGAACGACTACGAGATCCTGGTCAACCTCTCGGAGTCGGACGAGCGGCGTATGCGGATGAGTGACCTCGCGGCGGCCACCCTGCAGTCCAAGAGCAGGCTCTCGCACCAGATCACCCGCATGGAGACCGCCGGCCTCGTGCGGCGCGAGCACTGCGAGTCGGACCGGCGCGGACTCTTCGCGGTCCTCACGGACCTCGGCGGCGAGACGATGCGCAAGGTCGCGCCCCACCACGTCGATTCGGTGCGCACCCACTTCATGGACCTGCTGTCACCCGAGGCGCTCGCCGAACTGCACGCGGCACTGACCCCCATCGCGGACCATCTGCGCGGCCGCCGCGGCAAGCCGTAGGGCCCCTGTCAGCCGGACAGGCCGGGACCCGCTCCCGCCCTGCGGGGCAGCCGCAGGGTGAAGCGCGCTCCACCGTCCTGTGCCGAGCCGGCCGTCAGCGTGCCCCCGTGCCGCACGGCCACGTCACGTGCGATGGCCAGGCCGAGCCCGGCTCCGCCGTCGTCCCGGCTGCGGGCGTCGTCCAGGCGCACGAAACGCTCGAAGATCCGGTCCCGTTCGCCCGGCGGCACCCCGGCGCCGTCGTCGGTGACCTCCACGACCACGCCGCCGCGGTCCGCCCGCACCACCACGGCGACCGAACGCACCGCGTGGCGCTCGGCGTTGTCCAGCAGATTGCCGACGGCCCTGGCCAACTGGCCGCGCGATCCGGTGACTTCGAGACCGCCCGCCTCCCGCACCGATACCACGGGGCCGATTCGGTCCCCCGCACGCCGGGCCACCTCATCGCGGACGAGGGCGCCCAGATCGACCACCGCGCTCCCCGGCCGCTCCCCCGCGTCCAGCCGGGCGAGCAGCAGCAGGTCGGCGGCCAGTGTCTGCAGGCGCACCGTGTCCGCGACCGCGCCCGGCACGTCCAGCAGTTCCGGGTGGGCGGCTCCCACCTCCAACTGGGTGCGCAGCGAGGCGATCGGGCTGCGCAGTTCGTGCGAGGCGTCCGCGACGAAGCGCCGCTGCCGGTCGACCGAGGCCTCCAGCACGGTCAGGGTCTCGTTCGTCGTACGGGCCAGCCTCGCCACCTCGTCCCGGGAGCCCGGCTCGGGCACCCGGCGCCCGAGGTCCTCGGACGCGGTGATCGCGGCCAGTTCCCGCCGGATGCCCTCGACCGGGCGCAGCGCGCGCCTCGTGACGAGCCAGGTCACCCCGGCGACGACCAGCAGCACGACGGGCAGCCCGGTCAGCATCGAGTCGCGCACCGAGTCCACGGCTTCCTGTTCGGCCGCGAGCGGGGCACCCGCGTGGACGGTCAGGGTCACGTCCTCGTCCGTCGTCAGCTCGACGGAGGCGAAACGGTAGTCGGCCGTCTCGCCGTCGACGGTGGCGGTGCCGTTCGCGAAGTCCGGCTGGTCGGAGGACACCTCTCCGCGGTCCGGGGTGCCC
The DNA here is from genome assembly GCF_035946055.1 of Streptomyces sp. NBC_01341. NCBI lineage: Bacteria > Bacillati > Actinomycetota > Actinomycetes > Kitasatosporales > Streptomycetaceae > Streptomyces > Streptomyces sp. NBC_01341. The sequence goes on from NZ_CP108364.1 coordinate 2,427,470, forward strand.
GCGTCGTCATCGTCGTCATCGTCGTCCCCCGGGCTCGGAACCGGCGTGGACGGCGCCGGTCCGACCTCTGCCGTGCCCGTGCCCGAGATCGCCTCCAGGTCCTTGGAGACGGCCACGACGCGCCCCTCCGCGTCGGTCACCTGGACGGGATGGGTCTCCTCGTCGCCCGGTTCCAGCTCCGTGTACGCCGCCCCCAGGGCGAGCTGCCCGGCCACCTCGCGCGCCGCCACCTCCGCCTCGAGGCCGGCCCGGTCCGTCAGGTTGGCGCGCAGCACCAGCAGGACGGCCAGCCCGGCGCCGATCAGGGCGACGGCGACGACGAGGGTGGCGCCCAGCGCCGCCCTCGCCCGTACGGACCTCACCGCGCCTCCAGCCGGTAACCCGCGCCCCGGACCGTGCGGATCGACGCGGCGCCCAGTTTCCGGCGCAGGGTGCTGATGTAGACCTCGACGATGTTCGGGTCGCCGTCGTAGGCGAAGTCCCAGACGTGCTCCAGGATGTCCGCCTTGCTGACCACCTCGCCGGCCCGCAGCACGAGCTGCTCCAGGACGGCGAACTCCTTCGCGGTGAGGCCGACTTCCTCCCCGTCCATGTGAACCCGCCGGGCGGCTGTGTCCATCCGCAGCGCGCCGGCGCTCAGCACGGGGGAGGCGGAACCGCCGCGACGGCGCAGCAGCGCCCGGACCCGGGCGACGAGCACGACGTACGAGAACGGCTTGGTCAGGTAGTCGTCGGCGCCCGTGTCCAGGCCCTCCGCCTCGTCGTACTCCCCGTCCTTCGCGGTCAGCATCAGGATCGGCATCTCGTGCCCGGCGGCCCGCAGGGCGGCACAGATCCGGTAGCCGTTCATCCCGGGCAGCATGATGTCGAGCACGACGAGGTCGTGGACGCCCTCACCGGCCCGGTGCAGTCCCTCCAGGCCGTCGTGCACGACATCGACGGCGAACCCCTCGGCCGTCAGCCCGCGCGCCAGTGACGTCGCCAGGCGCTTCTCGTCCTCCACGATCAACAGACGCATGAGGACAGCTTCCCAAACCGGACCTGAAGACACCTTCAGGTGACTTCAGGCTGGGTTCAGCATCGCGGCGCCAGTGTGGTCCCCGTCGTACCGCACAACACATCCCATCGGGGAGGAACCCGCCATGAAGCGCAACATCACCGTCGCCGCTCTCACCGCCGCCGTGCTCGTGGGCGGCGGGCTCGTCACGACCGCCGCATTCGCCGACTCCGACGGCGGCACGAAGGACGGACGGACGGCCGGGAACACCGGCGGCGGCACCGCCGGCCGGATGATCACCCTCGACGAGGCGGTGGGCACCGCCCTGAAGGCCGTCCCCGGCACGGTCACCGAGGCCGAACTGGACGACGATGACGACGACGGGGCCCGCACCGTCTGGGAGCTGGACGTGTACGGCTCCGACAAGGCATGGCACGACGTGACGGTGGACGCGCGCAGCGGCAAGGTGCTGTCGGAGCGCGCCGACGACGACAACGACGACCGTGACCGTCACGCACCCCGCCCGTCGGCCGTCGACCTCGACGCGGCCGTGACGGCGGCGCTCGGCGACCGGCCGGGCACGGTGACGTCCGTGGACCTGGACGACGACGGGGACGACGGCGGGAAGGCCGCGCCGCACTGGGACGTCGACGTCACGGGCAAGGACGGCAAGCAGCACGAACTGCGCGTCGACGCGAAGAGCGGCAAGGCCACGGCGGACCGTGCCGATGACGACGACAGCGACGACAGCGACGACTGAGGGCCGTCGGCCGTCCGGGAGAAGGGCTCCCCCGGGCGGCCCGCACACCGCCCGGGGGCGCTCAGTTCCCGCTGGTGAGTCCCGCGACCAGCTCGTCCGCCGCGGCGTACGGATCGAGGTCCCCCGCCACGATCCGCTCGGCGAGCGCGTCCAGCCGGCGGTCGCCGTGCAGATCGGCGATCCGTTCGCGGAGCGCGGTGACGGCGATCGTCTCGACCTCGCGGGCCGCGCGCGCCTTGCGCCGCTCGGCGAGAACCCCGTGCTCCTCCATCCACGCCCGGTGCTTCTCCAGCGCCTCGACGACCTCGTCGATGCCCTCGCCCCGGGCCGCGACCGTCTTCACGATCGGCGGCCGCCAGTCGCCGGGGCCCCGGGACTCCCCCAGGCCCAGCATGTGGTTGAGCTCCCGGGCGGTGGCGTCGGCGCCGTCCCGGTCGGCCTTGTTGACGACGTAGAGGTCGCCGATCTCCAGGATCCCGGCCTTCGCCGCCTGGATGCCGTCGCCCATGCCGGGTGCGAGGAGGACGACGGAGGTGTCGGCCTGGGAGGCGATCTCCACCTCGGACTGGCCGACCCCGACCGTCTCCACGAGGATCACGTCGCAGCCGGCCGCGTCCAGCACCCGGATCGCCTGCGGGGCCGACCAGGCGAGCCCGCCCAGATGGCCGCGGGTGGCCATCGAGCGGATGTAGACGCCCGGGTCGGAGGCGTGCTCCGACATCCGGACCCGGTCACCGAGGAGCGCGCCCCCGGAGAAGGGCGACGACGGGTCGACGGCGAGGACCCCGACCCGCTTGCCCGCCTTCCGGTAGGCGGAGACCAGCGCCGAGGTCGAGGTGGACTTCCCGACCCCCGGCGACCCGGTCAGGCCGACGACGTACGCCCGGCCGGCGAGCGGCGCCAGGGCGGCCATCACCTCGCGCAGGTGCTCGGAGGCACCCTCCACCAGGGAGATGAGCCGGGCCACCGCGCGCGGCCTGCCCTCCCGTGCCTGCTCGACCAGGGTGGGGACGTCCACCTTCACACTCGGCCTCCTCGCTCGTTCGTACGGTGTACTACTTGCCCGGTACGCGGATGATCAACGCGTCACCCTGACCGCCGCCGCCGCACAGTGCCGCCGCGCCGGTGCCTCCGCCCCGCCGCTTCAGCTCGAGCGCCAGGTGCAGCACCACACGGGCGCCGGACATGCCGATCGGGTGGCCGAGCGCGATCGCGCCGCCGTTCACGTTGACCTTGTCGGAGCTGACGCCGAGGTCCTTCATCGACTGGACCGCGACGGCCGCGAAGGCCTCGTTGATCTCGATGAGGTCGAGGTCCTCGACGCCGATGCCCTCCTTCTTCAGGGCGTGCCGGATGGCGTTGGACGGCTGCGACTGGAGGGAGTTGTCCGGCCCCGCCACGTTGCCGTGGGCACCGATCTCGGCGATCCAGTCCAGGCCCAGCTCCTCGGCCCTGGCCTTGCTCATGACGACGACGGCGGCGGCGCCGTCGGAGATCTGCGAGGACGTGCCCGCCGTGATCGTGCCGTCCTTGGTGAAGGCCGGGCGCAGCTTGCCGAGCGATTCGACGGTCGTCTCGGGGCGGATGCCCTCGTCCTTGGAGAAGAGGACCGGGTCGCCCTTGCGCTGCGGGATCTCGACCGGGGTGATCTCGGCCTCGAACAGGCCGTTCTTCTGGGCGGCGGCCGCGCGCTGGTGCGACAGGGCACCGATCTCGTCCTGGGCCGCGCGGGTCAGGCCGAGGCGGGAGTTGTGCTTCTCGGTGGACTCGCCCATCGGGATGTTCTCGTGGGCGTCGGTCAGGCCGTCGTGGGCCATCGAGTCGAGCAGCTCGACCGCACCGTACTTGTAGCCCTCACGGGACTTCGGCAGCAGGTGCGGGGCGTTGGTCATGGACTCCTGGCCACCGGCCACCACGACGTCGAACTCGCCGGCGCGGATCAGCTGGTCCGCCAGGGCGATCGCGTCCAGCCCGGACAGGCACACCTTGTTGACGGTGAGCGCCGGGACGTTCATCGGGATCCCGGCCTTGATCGCCGCCTGGCGCGCGGGGATCTGCCCCGCCCCCGCCTGGAGGACCTGGCCCATGATCACATACTGGACCTGGTCGCCGCCGATCCCGGCCCGGTCCAGCGCGGCCTTGATGGCGACGCCGCCGAGGTCGGCCCCGGAGAAGCTCTTCAGCGAGCCGAGAAGGCGGCCCATGGGCGTACGCGCGCCCGCGACGATCACTGAGGTGGTACCGGTCGTTCCTGACATGAGGCGCAGCCCCTTGGATTGGTTGTGAACGAGGGTTTACCTGAATGTACTGAGCGGTACCGCGCCCGTCATCCGGCAGTGGGTGTGATCGCGCGCACGTTGCGTAACCATCCCCGGGGCGCTGCACTGGTTCCATGCTGACGCGAATCGACCACATCGGAATCGCCTGTTTCGACCTCGACAGGACGGTGGAGTTCTACCGCGCGACCTACGGCTTCGAGGTGTACCACTCCGAGGTCAACGAGGAGCAGGGCGTCAGGGAGGCCATGCTCAAGATCAACGACACCTCCGACGGCGGTGCCTCGTACCTCCAGCTGCTGGAACCGACCCGCGAGGACTCGGCCGTGGGCAAGTGGCTGGCAAAGAATGGGGAGGGTGTGCACCACATCGCCTTCGGTACCGCGGACGTGGACGCGGACGCCGCGGACATCCGCGGGAAGGGCGTCAGGGTGCTGTACGACGAGCCCAGGACGGGTTCCATGGGGTCCCGCATCACCTTCCTCCACCCCAAGGACTGCCACGGGGTGCTGACCGAACTGGTCACCTCGGCAACGGAGCACTGACCCGCCGGATACCCGGCCCGGTAGAGTGGGCGGTTCCGGGCCGGGGCCGGGTCGGGGCCGTGCCGCGTCCTCACCGTTGATCTGTCACCATTCCCCGGGGGACCGCTCGCCCGCGAGCGGTACTCGTATGGAGTTTGCGACCGGGGTTGGGGTCTTCCCTGCTCAGTGGGGCATCCCCTGCTCGAACGAAGTTGAGAGCTCGGGGAAGAAGTCGAGAGCTCGGGGAAGGATGGGACCGCGCAGTGCGGGGCTACGAAAGCCAGCAGAGCCACCGAGCTGACGACGACCATCTCTCGCGGTTCGAAGCCGAGATGGACCGGCTGAAGACCGACCGGGAGAAGGCCGTCCAGCACGCCGAGGACCTCGGCTACCAGGTCGAGGTCTTGCGCGCCAAGCTGCACGAGGCTCGGCGCAATCTCGCGACCCGTCCCGCACACGACGGCGCGGACATCGGCTACCAGGCCGAACAGATGCTCCGCAACGCCCAGATCCAGGCCGACCAGCTGCGCACCGACGCCGAGCGCGAGCTGCGCGAGGCCAGGGCGCAGACGCAGCGGATCCTCCAGGAGCACGCGGAGCACCAGGCGCGTCTGCAGGCCGAGTTGCACACCGAGGCGGTGCAGCGGCGCCAGCGGCTCGACCAGGAGCTCGCGGAGCGCCGTCAGACCGTCGAGTCCCACGTCAACGAGAACGTCGCCTGGGCCGAGCAGTTGCGGGCCAGGACCGAGTCGCAGGCCCGCCGCCTCCTGGACGAGTCGCGCGCCGAGGCCGAGCAGTCCCTGGCGGCCGCCCGCGCGGAGGCCGCGCGGCTGGCCGACGAGACCCGTCGGCGGGTCAACTCCGAAGCGGAGGCGGCCCGTACGGAGGCCGAGGGAACGCTGCTGCGGGCCCGCAGGGACGCCGAGCGCCTGCTCGACGCCGCGTCCACGCAGGCGCAGGAGGCAACCAGTCACGCGGAGCAGCTGCGCTCGACGGCGGCCGCGGAGTCGGATCAGACACGGCAGCAGACGGCCGAGCTCAACCGCGCCGCCGAGCAGCGCATGCAGGAGGCGGAGACCCGGCTGCGCGAGGCCAGGCTGGAGGCCGAGAAGGTCCTCGCCGAGGCCAAGGAGGCCGCCGTCAAGCGGCTGGCCGGCGCCGAGTCGCAGAACGAGCAGCGCACCCGTACGGCCAAGTCCGAGATCGCGCGGCTGGTCGGCGAGGCCACCAAGCAGGCCGAGACGCTCAAGGAAGAGGCCGAGCAGGCACTCACCGACGCCCGGGCGCAGGCCGAGCGGGTGGTCACCGAGGCCGCAGAGAAGGCGCGCACCCTCGCCGCCGAGGACGCCGCGGCCCAGCTCGCGAAGGCGGCCCGCAGCGCCGAGGAGGTCCTGACCAAGGCGTCCGAGGACGCCAGGTCGACGACGAGGTCCGCCGGTGAGGAGGCGGACCGCATCCGCCGCGAGGCCGAGGCGGAGGCGGACCGGCTGCGCGGCGAGGCCGCCGAGCAGGCCGACCAGCTCAAGGGCGCGGCCAAGGACGACACCAAGGAGTACCGGGCCAAGACGGTCGAGCTGCAGGAGGAGGCGCGCAGGCTGCGCGGCGAGGCCGAGCAGCTGCGTTCCGAAGCCGTCGCCGAGGGCGAGCGCATCCGCGGCGAAGCCCGACGGGAGGCCGTCCAGCAGCTCGAGGAGGGCGCCCGGACCGCCGAGGAACTGCTCACCAAGGCGAAGGCCGACGCCGAGGAGCGGCGCACCTCCGCGGGCACCGAGGCCGAGCGGGTCAGGACCGAGGCGGCCGAGCGCGCGGCCACGCTGCGCAAGCAGGCGGAGGAAGCCCTCGATCGTGCCCGCGCCGAGGCCGAGAAGGTGCGTGCCGAGGCCGAGGAACAGGCCACCGCGCTGACCGCCGCGGCGGAGACGGCGGCCGAGGCCCTGCGCGAGGAGACCGAACGCGGCGTCGAGGCCCGCAGGGCCGAGGCGGCCGACGAGCTGGCCCGGCTGCACACCGAGGCCGAGTCCCGGGTCGCCGCCGCCGAGGAAGCCCTCGGCGAGGCGCGTACCGAGGCGGAGCGCATCCGTCGCGAGACGAACGAGGAGTCCGAGCGGCTGCGCTCGGAGGCCGCCGAGCGGCTGCGCACGCTCCAGGAGCAGGCGACGACGGAGGCCGAGCGGCTGCGCATCGAGGCTGCGGCGGACGCCGCGCAGTCCCGTGCCGAGGGCGAGTCCGTGGCCGTACGGCTGCGCAGCGAGGCGGCTGCGGAGGCCGAGCGCCTGAAGACCGAGGCCCAGGAGACCGCCGACCGGGTGCGCTCCGAGGCCGCGGCCGCCGCCGAGCGGGTCGGCGCGGAGGCCGCCGAGGCTCTGGCCGCCGCCCAGGAGGAGTCCAACAGGCGCCGCCGCGAGGCCGAGGAGACGCTGGGTTCCGCCCGCGCCGAGGCGGAGCAGGAGCGCGAGCGCGCCCGCGAGCAGAGCGAGGAGCTCCTCGCCTCCGCCCGCAAGCGGGTCGAGGAGGCCCAGGCGGAGGCGCAACGGCTGGTCGCGGAGGCCGAGAGCCGGGCGTCGGAGCTCGTCTCCGCCGCCGAACAGACCGCCCAGCAGGTGCGGGACTCCGTCTCCGGGCTGCAGGAGCAGGCCGAGGAGGAGATCACCGGGCTGCGCTCGGCCGCCGAGCACTCGGCCGAGCGGACGAGGAACGAGGCCCAGGAGGAGGCGGACCGGGTCAGGGCCGACGCCTACGCCGAGCGAGAGCGGGCCGCCGAGGACGCCAACCGTGTGCGCCAGGTCGCGCACGAGGAGTCGGAGGCCGCGAAGTCCCTGGCCGAGCGGACCGTCTCCGAGGCGATCACCGAGTCGGAGAAGCTGCGCTCGGACACTTCGGAGTACAGCCAGCGGGTCCGCACCGAGGCATCGGACGCCCTCGCCTCGGCGGAGCAGGACGCCTCGCGTGCCCGTGCCGACGCCCGTGCGGACGCCAACCGGATCCGTTCGGAGGCAGCGGCGCAGGCCGACCGGCTCATGGCCGAGGCCACGAGCGAGAGTGAGCGGGTCCGTACCGAGGCCACCGAGGAGTCGGCCCGTTTCGTCGGCGAGGCGACCGACGAGGCGGAGCGGCTGCGGGCGGAGGCGGCGCAGACCGTCGCATCGGCCCAGGAGCACGCCGCCCGGACGCGCGAGGAGTCGGAGCGGCTGCGCGCCGAGACGGAGGCCGCGGCCGAGCAGGTGCGCGCGGACGCCCGCCAGGAGGCGGACCGGCTGCTCGACGAGGCGCGCGAGGCCGCGGCGAAGCGCCGTGCGGATGCCGCCGAACAGGCCGACCAGCTCATGGAGAAGGCGCAGGAGGAGGCGCTGCGGTCCGCCACCGAGGCCGAGGAGCAGGCCGACAGGATGGTCGGGGCGGCTCGCGACGAGGCCGTCAGGATCACCTCGGGTGCCACGGTCGAGGGGAACACCCTGGTCGAGCGGGCTCGTACGGACGCGGACGAGCTGCTCGTCGGCGCGCGCCGTGACGCCACCGCGACCCGTGAGCGCGCGGAGGAGCTCAGGGCCCGGATCGAGAGCGAGATCGAGGAACTGCACGAGCGCGCCAGGCGCGAGACCTCGGAGCAGATGAAGACGGCCGGCGAGCGTGTCGACAAGCTCATGAAGGCCGCGACCGAGCAGCGCGAAGAGGCCGAGGCGAAGGCCAAGGAGCTGCTGAACGACGCGAATTCGGAGGCGAGCAAGGTCCGCATCGCCGCCGTGAAGCGCGCCGAGTCGCTGCTGAAGGAGGCCGAGACGAAGAAGGCCGAGCTGACCCGCGCGGCGGAGAAGCTGCACGCCGACGCCGAGGCCGAGGCTCAGCGCATGGTCGACGAGGGCCGACGGGAGCTGGATCTGCTGGTCCGCAGACGGGAGGACATCAATACGGAGATCTCCCGTGTCCAGGACGTGCTCGAGGCGTTGGAATCTTTCGAGGCTCCGGGTGGGACGGGCAAGGCCGCAGGGGGTGGCGCCGGGGGCGTCAAGGCCGGTGCCTCGGTGGGCAACCGGTCGGGCGGCAAGGCATCGGACGGCTAGCCGTGGACGACTTTGCCGTGAACGTTCATCATTCGAGTGGCAAGCACTCCGGAGGTCAGCCACTCAAAAGGGGGTTCATTCTCCATACCAAAGCGGCATCTTCACGTTGACACGCCGCCCAGGCCCCTAGGATTCCCTCTAACACCTCACCGGTCTCATTCGACAGGAACCCCATGAGCGACCCTTCCTCCCCCTTCGGCTTCGAGCTCGTGCGACGTGGATACGACCGCGGTCAGGTGGACGACCGCATTACCAAACTCGTCGCCGACCGTGACAGCGCCCTCGCCCGAATCACCTCGCTGGAAAAGCGCATCGAGGAGCTCCACCTCGAGACGCAGAACGCCCAGGCCCAGGTCAACGACGCCGAGCCGTCGTACGCCGGCCTCGGTGCCCGTGTCGAGAAGATCCTCCGCCTCGCCGAGGAGGAGGCGAAGGACCTGCGTGAGGAGGCCCGCCGAGCGGCCGAGCAGCACCGCGAGCTCGCCGAGTCGGCCGCCCAGCAGGTGCGCAACGACGCGGAGACCTTCGCCGCCGAGCGCAAGTCGAAGGCCGAGGACGAGGGCGTCCGCATCGTCGAGAAGGCCAAGGGCGAGGCGGGCACGCTGCGCACCGAGGCGCAGAGGGACGCGCAGCAGAAGCGTGAGGAGGCCGACGCGCTCTTCGAGGAGACGCGCGCCAAGGCCGCCCAGGCCGCCGCGGACTTCGAGACGAACCTCGCCAAGCGCCGCGAGCAGTCGGAGCGCGACCTCGCGTCCCGTCAGGCGAAGGCCGAAAAGCGTCTCGCCGAGATCGAGCACCGCGCCGAGCAGCTTCGTCTGGAGGCCGAGAAGCTCCGCACGGACGCCGAGCGCCGGGCCCGCCAGACGGTGGAGACCGCGCAGCGCCAGGCCGAGGACATCGTGGCCGACGCCAACGCCAAGGCCGACCGGATCCGCAGCGAGTCGGAGCGCGAGCTGGCGGCGCTCACCAACCGCCGCGACTCGATCAACGCCCAGCTGACCAACGTCCGCGAGATGCTGGCGACGCTGACGGGTGCCGCGGTCGCCGCCGCGGGCTCCCCGGCGGAGGACGAGCCCGCCACCCGCGGGGTCCCGGCCCAGCAGAGCCGCTGACGTCCCACGCACCTCAGCTGTACCTCTTGCGCGCCCGGTTCCGCCTTTGTGGTGGCGCCGGGCGCGCGGCCGTTCTAGCGTGAACGCATGATCGAGCTGGACGGCCTCACCAAACGCTTCGGCAGCAAGGTTGCCGTTGACCATCTGTCATGCCGGGTCAAGCCGGGCATGGTGACGGGATTCCTCGGCCCGAACGGCGCCGGCAAGTCCACGACGATGCGGATGATGCTCGACCTCGACAACCCGACCAGCGGCACGGTACGCATCGACGGCAGGCACTACCGCGAGCTCCAGGAGCCGCTCAAGCACATCGGCGCGCTGCTGGACGCCAAGTCGATGCACGGCGGGCGCAGCGCGTACAACAACCTCCTGTGCCTCGCCCAGAGCAACCGTATCCCGACGAGCCGGGTCGCTCATGTGCTCGACACCGTCGGTCTGAGCGCGGTGGCGAAGAAGAAGTCCAAGGGCTTCTCGCTCGGTATGGGACAGCGGCTGGGAATCGCCGCGGCACTGCTCGGTGATCCCGAGATCCTGATGTTCGACGAACCCGTCAACGGCCTGGACCCGGAGGGTATTCACTGGATCAGGAACCTGATGAAGACCCTCGCGGCGGAAGGCCGGACGATCTTCGTCTCGTCGCACCTGATGAGTGAAATGGCCCTGACCGCAGACCACTTGATCGTCATCGGCCAGGGCAGGCTGCTCGCCGACACCTCGATGGCCGATTTCATCCGCGACAACTCCCGCAGCTTCGTGCGGATGCGCTCCCCCGAGCGGGAGCGGCTGCTCGACGTGCTGCACACGGAGGGCGTCGTCGTGGTCGAGTCCGGCAACGGCACGCTGGAGATCGACGGCGAGCCCCCCGAGCGGCTCGGTGAACTCGCGGCGCGGCACGGGATCGTGCTGCACGAGCTGAGTTCCCAGCAGGCTTCCCTGGAGGAGGCCTTCATGCAGATGACCGCCGGCTCCGTGGAGTACCACGCGCACTCCGACCGGGACGGCGTGCCGCCGGTGCCCGCGCCGGCGGGTCCGAACTGGGGCGAACAGTGGAACCAGCAGGCCGGCGACGGCACGAAGGGCGCGTGACGGCGATGGCATCGGTACCCGCGGTCCTGAACTCCGAATGGACCAAGATTCGGACGGTCTCCTCGACCACCTGGACGCTGATCTGCGCGTTCGCCGTCACCGTCGCGATCGGGGCGGCCCTCAGCGCCGTGCTGAACAGCCAGTTCGACGACCTCTCCGACGCCGAGCGCGCGACCTTCGACCCGACCTTCGTGGGCTTCTCCGGCCTGATCCTGGGCCAGTTGGCGATGGTCGTCTTCGGCGTCCTGGTGGTCGGCACGGAGTACAGCTCCGGCATGATCCGCACGTCGCTCGCGGCCGTGCCCCAGCGGGGCTCGTTCCTCTTCAGCAAGATCGCGGTGGCGGGTGTCCTCGCCACGCTGGTCGGCCTCGCCACGAGTTTCGTGACCTTCTTCTTCAGCCAGGCCCTGCTCGGCGACCACAGCACCGACATCGGCGCGCCGAACGTCCTGCGTGCCGTATTCGGCGGCGGTCTCTACATGGGCCTGATCGCGGTCTTCTCCATGGGCGTGGCCACGATGCTGCGCAGTTCCATGCTGTCGCTCGGCATCCTGATGCCGTTCTTCTTCCTCGTCTCGCAGATCCTCTCGGCGGTCCCCGGGGCCAAGAGCGTGGCCCGCTACTTCCCCGACCAGGCCGGCTCCGAGATCACCCAGGTCGTCCCGGACGCCATGAACAGCGACCCCGCGCCGTACGGACCGTGGGGCGGGCTCGGGATCATGGTGTTGTGGGTGATCGCGGCGCTGGTGGGCGGCTTTCTCGTCCTGAAGAAGCGGGACGCCTGACCGGGAGCGGGCCGTCAACCGGGCGCAACGCGTCCGGCGGTCGAACGCGGTGTGCCGACGCCCCGCACAACGGCTTGGCCGGAACCATCGGGCGCTGGTTATCCTCCTAAGTCTTACGGGGGCGTGCGGCCGGCCGGCCTGGGCCCCGACGACAGATAAGTCGATGGGGCTGCAGAATGATCGAGGCAGTCGGCCTGACGAAGCGCTACGGCGCGAAGACGGCCGTGCACAACCTTTCCTTCCAGGTACGCCCGGGTGCCGTGACGGGGTTCCTCGGTCCCAACGGGTCGGGCAAGTCCACCACCATGCGCATGATGCTCGGCCTCGACCGGCCGACCTCGGGGCACGTGACGATCGGCGGGCACGCCTTCCGCAGCCTTCCCAACGCGCCGCGCCAGGTCGGGGCCCTGCTCGACGCCAAGGCGGTCCACGGAGGGCGCAGCGCCCGTAACCACCTCCTGAGCCTGGCCCAGCTGGCCGGTATCCCGGCGGCCCGGGTGGACGAGGTCCTGGGTGTCGTCGGGCTCCAGGACGTCGCCGGGAAGCGCTCCAACGGCTTCTCGCTGGGCATGGGGCAGCGGCTCGGGATCGCCGCGGCACTGCTCGGGGATCCGCAGGTGCTCCTCTTCGACGAGCCGGTGAACGGGCTCGACCCCGAGGGCATCCTGTGGGTGCGCAACCTCATGAAGCGGCTGGCGTCGGAGGGGCGCACCGTCTTCGTCTCCAGTCACCTGATGAGCGAGATGGCACTCACCGCCGATCACCTGATCGTGATCGGGCGGGGGCAGCTGCTCTCCGACATGAGCGTCTCGGCCTTCATCTCGGCCAACTCCGCGGACTTCGCCCGGGTACGGGTCGCGTCGGACGGTCCCGAGGTCCGGGAGAAGCTGACGTCGTCCCTGGCGGAGGCGGGCGGCCGGGTGATGACCGAGCCGGACGGCGCCCTGCGCGTGATGGGGCTGCCGCTCCCCCGGATCAGCGATCTGGCCCACGAGTCGGACGTACGGCTGTGGGAGCTCTCGCCGCACCAGGCGTCGCTGGAGGAGGCGTACATGCGGATGACGCAGGGCGCCGTGGACTACCGCTCGACCGCGGACGCCAAGGCGGGGCTCCAGCCACCGCAGCCCGGCCACGGATACGGGCAGCCGGGTTCCGGGGGGTACGCGCAGCCGGGGTACGCCCCCCAGCCCCCGCCCGAGGTCCCGGGGCAGGGCTGGTACGCCCCGCCCCCGCCGGGACAGAACCCGTACGCCGACGCACCCGCGGCCGCGCCCGCGGCCACCGCCGAACCGACCGAGCGCACGACCAGCGAGGACTCCCGATGACGACGCCGGCGACTCCGCCGCCCCCGCAGGCACACCAGTACCAGCACCCGCAGCAGGGCTGGGGCGGCCCGGCCGGGACGTACGCCTCACCGATCCCGGTGCGCACCCCGGGCCTGGGCGACGCGATCGCGTCCGAGTGGACGAAGATCCGCTCCGTGCGCTCCACGATGTGGACGCTCGGCGTGATGATCGTGCTGCTGGTCGGCATCGGGCTGCTCACCGCGTTCGCCGTGAGTGTGTCGGACGCGGAGATGGAAGGGACGCCGATCCTCAGTCTCGGCTTCTTCGGTGTGCTGCTGGGCTCGATCTGTGTGATCACACTGGGCGTGCTCACCATCGCGTCCGAGTACGGCACGGGAATGATCCGTACGACCCTGACCGCGTGCCCGAGCAGGGCGCGGATGCTGACGGCGAAGTCCGTCGTGTTCTTCCTGCTCGCCTTCACGATCACCACGGTGACCACCGGGATCGTGGGGATGCTGCAGACGGCCATGCTGGACGGGGTCACGGCCGACGTCGGCTCCTGGGTGCGCGCCACCCTGGGTGTCGGCCTCTACGTCGCGACGCTCGGGCTGCTCGCCCTCGCCGTCGGCGCGCTCATCCGGCACTCGGCGGGCGCGATCACGGTGATGATCGGGGTGGTGCTGCTCCCGCTCGTGCTGGCCATGTTCATGTTCGCGGATTCCCTGGCGGGCGTGCAGCAGGCTCTCTTCGAGTACTCCGTCCCCAGCCAGCTCGGCGCGATGTACGACGCGTCGGTGACCACGTCGGGGCCGAGCGGCTGGCAGCCGCTGTGGATCATCATCGGAGTGACCGCGGTGGTCATGGCCGGCGCCTTCGCCTCGCTGGACCGGCGGGACGTCTGACTCAGTAGCGCGGGGCGTTCCTGGACCGCTGCACCCTCGTGGTGCGGCGGTCCTTCGCGTTCCAGCAGGCCTTGTGCCAGTGCCTCCGGTCGTCGATGCCGCCGAATTCGGGCCAGGCCACCATGTGCGGGACCCCGGACGGGATCTCCTGGTCGCAGCCGGGGCAGCGGTAGCGCTTGCCCGCCGCGCTCGCGCCGCTCACGGGGCGCACCGACCATTCCTCGCCCTGCCAGCTCTCGGTCGCACCGCCGCTGCCGTACCGCTCCCCGGGCTCGCGTGCGTTTCCTTCGGGACTCTCGCCGCCTCGGGGGCGGTTGCGGCGCGGGGACACGGAACACCTCACGTGACGGTACGGGCAGATTGTTCCCGTCCAGCCTAGAGCCATCGGCCACGGACCGGGTGCGGGTGAGGCGCCTGTGTGCCGGCGGGGCGGGTGGGTAACCGGAAAATCGCAACAACTTCGGCGCGGACCGTGCCTTTGGCACGTGTCAGACGTTGTTGCCAGTGGGGGACAGCCGCGTCGGCCGTAAGGAGGCAAGAGGCGATGCGCGTAGGAACGTTCGTACTGGCAGCACAGTTTCCGGGGCAGGGGCAGGGCGAGGCCCTGCACCGTGCAGTCCGGTCCGCGGAGGTCGCGGAGGAGTCCGGACTCGATTCCGTCTGGCTGGCAGAACATCATTTCGTGCCGTACGGGGTGTGCCCGTCCGCCACGACACTGGCCGCGCTGCTGCTCGGCCGCACCCGCAGGATCCGGGTGGGCACGGCCGTGAGCGTGCTCCCCAACCAGCACCCGGTGATGCTCGGTGAACAGGCGGCGCTGCTGCACCTGACCAGCGGCGGCCGCTTCACCCTCGGGGTGGGGCGCGGCGGCCCGTGGGTCGACCTGGAGGTGTTCGGAGGCGGCCTCGACGCGTACGAGCGCGGCTTCCCCGAGGCCCTGGGGCTGCTGCTCGACTGGCTGGACAAGCCCCGGGTGGCGGGCGGCGGGGAGCGGTTCGGCTTCCGTGAGGTGGCCGTGGTCCCCCGCGCCGACGAACTCCTCGGGGACGGTCCGCCGGGCCCCGAGGTGATCGTCGCGTGCACCTCGCCGAAAAGCGTGAAACTCGCCGCTGGAAAGGGTTTGCCGATGCTTCTCGGGATGCATTGCGGCGACGAGGAAAAGGCGGACATGGTCACGCTGTGGCGTACGGCTGCCCGGGACGCGGGCCTGCCGCCGGAGGTCGTGGAGCGGGTGGAACACGTGTCCGCGGGGGTGGCACAGATCGCCGACCGTCCCGCAGACGCTGTGGAGACGCTCGTGAAGGCGATGCCGGGGTGGCTGCGCCAGGGGCTCGACGCCCATGTGACGGTCGACGGCCGGCACCGGGTGATGCGTGACCCCGTCGCGTACACGGAGTTCCTGTGCGGGCTGCACCCCGTGGGGCCGCCCGGTTTCGCCGCCGACCGCCTGGCGGCCACGGCGGAGCGCACGGGCATCACCCGCTTCGCCCTCATGGTGGAGGGCTCGGGCGACCTCGCGGCGACGGAGACCAATGTGCAGCGGCTGGGCACAGAGGTGCTGCCGTTGCTGAAGTGACGGGTTCACGCTGGTTGTCCTGGTGGTGCGGTGGTGCGGAAGCTGCCGCTCCGGAGCCAGTTGCACCTCCCGCGGCCCGAAGCGGCAGCGGAAACGTCAGCAGTCCCGCAGCTCGGGTGACTGGTTGAGCAACTGGCCCCTCACCGAGGTGAATCGGGCCAGACGCTCGTCGACCGAGGCGTCCAGCGGGAATACGGCTATGCGGTGGCAGTTCTGGAATGCCAGGCGCACCCCGAAGTGCCGCTGCAGCGCGCCGCGTATCGCATCACTCGCGAGCGCACGCAGCAGCTGACCACGTGCCTGCTCGTCCGGCGGGGGCGTCTGGTTGTCGGCGAACTCTCCGCCGTCGACCTTCAGCTGTGCCACCAGGGAGCTGATCATCTCCCATGCGTAGGGCAGGGAGGTCCGGACGCAGTCGACGAAGTCGGCTTCGTCGACCTCGCCTCGCTCGGCCTGTTCCAACAGCGCCGGTGAGACGTCGAGCGACATGTGTTCTCCTCTCGCGACCCCGACGGGTGGCCGGGGCCTTACGGGCAGGGCAGGGCGGCGACGCTGCGTACACAGGCGGCGACCTCCTGCTTCCACGGTAAGGGCGCAGTCCGGGCCGCACCAGGAGATTGGGAACACAACCGGCCAATAACGAACGGTCGCAAAGAGGGGCAAGCCCGATCGGCGCCCGTCGGGAGGTGCCGGGGCGGGGCCGGGAATCGCGTGGACCCCGCGTCTTCGAGTAGCGTTGCCGACCATGCGTCTCGTCATCGCCCGTTGCTCCGTCGACTACGCGGGCCGGCTCACCGCCCACCTGCCCTCCGCCCCCCGTCTGATCCTGGTGAAGGCGGACGGCAGTGTCTCGATCCACGCCGACGACCGGGCGTACAAACCTCTCAACTGGATGTCACCGCCCTGCACCCTGAAGGAGGGCGCCGACGACAGCGAGGGCGTCTGGACCGTGGTGAACAAGGCGGGCGAAAAACTGATCATCACTATGGAGGAAATCCTCCATGACTCATCCCACGAGCTGGGCGTCGATCCAGGGCTCATCAAGGACGGTGTGGAAGCACACCTCCAGGAGCTGCTCGCCGACCGCATCGAGACGATCGGCGAGGGTTACACCCTGATCCGCCGTGAGTACCCGACCGCTATCGGCCCGGTCGACATCCTGTGCCGGGACGCGGACGGCGCGACGGTGGCGGTGGAGCTGAAGCGGCGTGGCGACATCGACGGCGTGGAGCAGCTGACCCGCTATCTGGAGCTGCTCAACCGCGATCCTCATCTGGCTCCGGTGCGCGGTGTGTTCGCCGCCCAGGAGATCAAGCCGCAGGCGCGGGTGCTGGCGACCGACCGCGGTATCGGGTGCCTGGTCCTGGACTACGACGCGATGCGCGGCATCGAGGACGACAAGCTGCGGCTGTTCTGACCCGGGGCCCCGCCCCTCACTCCGTCGCGATGCCTCTCACGCCGTACGGGCCCGGATTCCGGGCCCGTACGGCGTACTTCGCTGTCAGGCCGTCGTCGGCGAACCGGTTGTGTCCTCGGTGGTCGACGCGGTGACCGTCTCGGCCGGGCCGCTCGCGGAGTCGGACATGGTCGGGTCCGTGGTCGTCTCCGATTCCGACGGGGTGGGCGTCGGCGTCCCCGTTTCGGTCGGGGTCTCGCTCGGGCTCCCGGTCTGGCCGGGTGGCGTGGTCGGCGGCTTCGTGGGCTTCGTCGGAGACGGGCTGCCGAGCGTGGGCTGTCCGGTGGGGCTGCCGCTCGACGGGGTGCCGGAGCTCGCACCGGGACTGGAGGCGCCGGGGGACGGCGTACCGCTCGTCGACGCACCGGCCGTGCCGGACGGGCCGGGTGCGGAGGGACCGTCGCCGGACGTGCCGTCCTCGGACGCCGGGGCGTCGGCGGGCTCGTCCGCGGGGACGCCGTTCTCGCCCTCGTCCTCGTCCGCCGACTGCTCGGTCGTGACGTTCCGCCCTTCCGGGTCCTCGCTGCCCGATGTCGCGCCCAGGGTCACGACCGTGCCGAGTACCGCCGCCAGCAGCGCGCCCGCGCCGACCGCGACGAGATTGCGCCTCGCACCGCGGAGCACCCCCGCACGGCTGCCGCCCTTCTCGGGCGGCATGGGTTCCTGATGGGTGATCAGCATCGCCGAGGTGTCCGTGACCCGGGGGAAGAGCGGCCTGACCGCGGGGACGCCGCCGGGCGGGGAAGCCGTCTCGTCGCGCGGTACGGGCATCTCGTCGCCCGCCAGGGTGCGTTCGGCCGGCAGCGGCTCACCGGCACGGTCGGCGACCAGGGCGAGTGCGCGTCGCCCCGCCACCGCACCGGACTTGTCGGCGAGCGCACCGCGCATGCCGATGGAGGTCTCCAGCTCGGCCCGGGCCCGGTCCAGATGTCCGGCGCAGAGCGCGAGGACTCCCAACTCGTGGTGGAAGTAGGCCTCTTCGGCGACCTCGCCGGCGATCCGGGCGGCCTCCTGGCCGGACCTGAGCGCCTTCTCCCAGGAGCCCCACTGCATGCCGGCGGCGAAGGCCGGCGCGGCGCTGCGGGCCAGCAGGACGGCCGCGCTGGCCTGTCCCGCCTGGTCGCCCAGGACGAGGCGGGACAGCGAGGCGAGGAGGGCATCGGCCTCGGCTGCGGCCCTTTCGGGGGTGACCGAGGGGTGGCCGGACCACCAGGTGTAGTGCTGGGCGGCACTCCGGGCGTGGGTGTCGGCGGTCTCGCCGTATCCGCTCGCCTCCAGCTGGGCCAGCACACCGGCGGCCAGCCGGTAGCGGGGGCCGGCCGGTGAGAGCAGCCCGCAGCGGTGCAGTTCGCCCAGCGCGGCATCGGCGTGGGTGTCGCCCACCAGGGCGGGCAGGTGCGCCTGGTGCGGCACCTCACCGCCGAGGGCGACGGCGAAGCGCAGGGTCTCGCGGGCGGCCTCGCTCAGCCGGGAGGCCAGCAGTGCCGCGGGCGCCGCTCCCTCACCGAGGCTGGGCAGGGGCCCGTCCGCCGACGGGGCGGTGCCGAAGGCCGGCATGTCGGCCGGGTCGTCGTAGGTGTCGAGAGTGTCCTGCCCGGTCCGCAGGTCGTCGCGCTGGCGCAGGAGGGCGCCGGCCTGGACGAAACGCAGGGGCAGCCCTTCGGACTCGAACCAGAGGTCTCCCGCCCAGTTCGCCTCCTCGTCGGTGAGTTCGCGCTCCACGACGCGTTGGAGGAGTTCGATCGAGGCGCTGCGGCCGAGGCCGTCGAGGAGGACCTCTTCGAGGTTCGAGTCGGCGGTGGGCGCGGGCACGTCGGGGGACACGCCGAAGAGGAACGCGCACTCGGGCGTCGCGTCGAGCAGCTCCTGCAGCGGGGCGCCGCCGATCTCGAGGTCGTCGACGACGACGACGGCCCCGATGCCCTGGACGAGCGCGAGGAGCCCTTCCCGGTCGGGGCGGTGCAGCGGAGCCCGGTAGACGCCCTCGAAGAGCGCGTGGAGCAGGTCCGCGCCGGTCCGCTTGTAACCGGAGAGCCGCACGACCCCGTCCGGGGCCAGATCCGCGCAGTCGGCCGCGACTGCGTCGAGGAGGGCCGTACGCCCGGAACCGGCCGGTCCGGTGAGGCGCACGGAGCGCCCGCGCCCGAGGTGGCGTACGAGGCGCTCACGGTCCTCCTGACGCTCCAGGAGGGACAGCTGGGGGCCGGGCGGCCCGGCGGGGACGGGCGGCGCCGCTGCGCGCTCCCTGTCCGCGCGCTGCTCCGCGGTGTGCCGCTCGGGAGGGGCGGGCCGCTCCCCCGGCCGGCAGGACTCGATCTCGCTGCCGTCGACCGGGTTGACGGTGAGCAGGAGGTCACCCGATATCAACTGCACCGCGCGCGTCTGCTGCGGTGTCTGGTGCCCGAAGTCGGGCGTCAGCGGATCGCGGGACTGACGTCGTGGTGGCGCGTCGTCACCGGACCGGTCATGGCCGTACTCTTCCGGTCCACGGTTGGTCGGGTCCATCGTCAAAGCCCCCCAAAGGCGCAGCGCGCGGTGACCCCCTCCGGCCTCGCACGCCTGCTTCGGCTCGTTCCGGTCCGGTGTCCGCCAGTGGGTCCTCGTCGATCGGCGGACGGCCGAACCCTAAACCTTCGCACAGTATCCATGAACCATCGGGGGGCCGCGCCGCCCACGACGTCACATTCTCGTGAGGATTGTGCGTAAATAACCGTCCGCCGCTCCGGTCCGCCCGGAATTCCCTATACGCGTGGCAGGGAATCCGCTGCGATTCCGCCCTCGATGGCCAGGATCCTGTGCAGCCTCGTCGCGACCAGCAGGCGCTGCATCTGCGGCGGCACGCCGCGCAGTACCAGCCGTCGGCCGGCCCTCCCGGCCCTGCGGTGCGCACCCATGATGACGCCCAGTCCTGTGGCGTCCCACGAGTCCAGCTCGGTGAGGTTCAGCACGAGATCGCCGGCGCCGTCGTCGACGGCCGAGTGCAGGACCGTACGGGCGTCCGCCGCGTTACGGACGTCGAGGCGGCCCCCGACGACCAGCTCGGCGTGGTCGCCCCTGATGTGCATATGCGCTCCCCGGAAATGCTCCGTAGCAAGGTCGGTCTGACTGTTTTCTCTTTCTTCCTCTGTCCCAACTGACTGCCGCGGCGACAGGGAAGTTGCCGTCTGTAAGCGAACCGATACCGAATTCACCCCGAGGAGTGAAGCTGGTGCGGCGGTACCCCCTGGATCCGAGTGCCGGACGGTTCCGGATCCCGTGCCCCGGGGGTCCGGCCGACGGCATGTCGGACGGCCCTGGGGCCCGGTCGTGATCAGTAGGTGTAGAAGCCCTGCCCGCTCTTGCGGCCGATGTCACCTGCGTCGACCATCCGGCGCATCAGCTCCGGGGCGGCGAACTTCTCGTCCTGCGACTCGGTGTAGATGTTGCCCGTGGCGTGCAGGAGGATGTCGACGCCGGTCATGTCGGCCGTGGCGAGGGGGCCCATGGCGTGACCGAAGCCCAGCTTGCACGCGGTGTCGATGTCCTCGGCCGAGGCGACGCCCGACTCGTAGAGCTTGGCCGCCTCGACGACGAGCGCCGAGATGAGCCGGGTGGTGACGAAACCCGCCACGTCGCGGTTGACGACGATGCACGTCTTGCCCACGGACTCGGCGAACTCCCGTGCGGTGGCGAGGGTTTCGTCACTGGTCTTGTAGCCGCGCACCAGCTCGCAGAGCTGCATCATCGGTACCGGCGAGAAGAAGTGCACGCCGACGACGCGCTCCGGGCGCTCCGTGACCGCGGCGATCTTGGTGATCGGGATGGCGGACGTGTTGGAGGCGAGGACGGCGTCCTCACGGACGACCTTGTCGAGGGTGCGGAAGATCTCGTGCTTCACCTCGAGCTTCTCGAACACGGCCTCCACGACGATGTCCGCGTCGGCCACGGCGTCGAGATCGGTGGTCGTGGTGATCCGGCCGAGCGCGGCCTCGGCGTCGGCCTCCGCCAGCTTGCCCTTGGCGACGAACTTGCCGTAGCTCGCCTCGATACCGCCACGTCCGCGGGCCAGGGCCTCGTCGGTGACGTCACGCAGCACGACGTCCCAGCCCGCCTGGGCGGAGACCTGCGCGATACCGGACCCCATGAGTCCGGCGCCGATGACGGCGAGCTTCCTGGCCACGTTCGCACCCCTATGCATAGTCGGTCGTTCTCATGCTCTCCGGCGGAGATTAGTACCCGTGAGCGGACATGAGGCCGTGAAGAGATGCGCGTCACGTCTCACATGACGGACATCACACCCTCCGGCGTCATGCGGCGGCGCGCCGGGCGTAGTTGAGCGCCCCGTCGCCCATCGCGCTTCACAGCGTTCCGCTGCCCGGCGGACGGGTGCGGGACGCGTACGCCGGCCGGTGCGCCACCGCACACATGCGGTACGGCGTCGTCGTGGCGGTCGCCCCGGCCCTCCCGGCTGTGACGGTGGGCACGCGCGTCTCCCGCGGGGCCGGGGCGTAACTACGCTGGCCCCATGGTCAATCTGACGCGCATCTACACCCGTACCGGCGACAAGGGCACCACCGCCCTCGGCGACATGAGCCGGACCGCCAAGACCGATCTGCGGATCTCGGCCTACGCCGACGCCAACGAGGCCAACGCCGTCATCGGTACGGCCGTCGCGCTCGGCAACCTCTCCGAGGACGTCGTGAAGGTCCTCGTCCGCGTCCAGAACGACCTCTTCGACGTGGGCGCGGACCTCTCCACGCCGGTGGTCCAGGACCCGGAGTACCCGCCACTGCGGGTCGAGCAGTCCTACATCGACAAGCTGGAGGCGGACTGCGACCGCTTCCTGGAGGAACTGGAGAAGCTGCGGAGCTTCATCCTTCCGGGCGGTACGCCGGGGGCGGCGCTGCTGCACCAGGCCTGCACGGTCGTCCGCCGCGCCGAGCGGTCCACCTGGGCGGCGCTGGAGGTGCACGGTGAGGTCATGAACGCCCTGACGGCGACCTACCTGAACCGGCTCTCCGACCTGCTCTTCATCCTCGCCAGGACGGCGAACAAGGAGGTCGGGGACGTGCTGTGGGTGCCGGGCGGTGATCGCTGATCAGCGGCCGGCCCCGGCGCGGCCCCCGGGCTCCCGCTTGGGGAAGACCGTGTAGCCGCCGGCGACGACCAGGTTGACGCCGATCACCCAGAGCATCTTCTGCTGCCACATCCGCAGCGAGCCGGTGTCCCCGTCACCGCCGACGTACAGCACGGCCGCCTGGAGCAGGGCGATCGCGGTCACCGCGGCGAGTGTCCACCGGGCGGCGACGCGCCACTCGTGGGCGGCCCGCGCCATCCCGTACCTCGGGGGCTTCACCGGCGCGGGGCCACCCGCGAAGCGGTGGGCGACCCGGGCGTCGGCCCAGGTGATCGTGGAGTGACCGAGGCCCACGGTGAAGCCGATGTAGACGGCCGCCAGACCGTGCTTCCAGTCCGGTGCCGCGCCGTTCTTCAGGTCGACGGCCGTCACCACCAGCAGGACGAGCTCCAGCAGCGGCTCGCACAGCAGCACGGCGGCGCCCAGCCGGGGTTTCCGCGCGACGTACCGCAGTGCGAGTCCGGCGGCCAGCAGGACCCAGAAGCCGGCCTCGCAGACGAGGATCAGGGTGACGATCACGGTTCTTCTCCTTCCGGTCGACTCCAGACTCCCGCCGGCCCGGTCCCGAATCGTCGTCGGGAGTGACGATGCGCGACTGCATCCTTCGGCGCAGTCGCGCATCGGCCTCCGTGAGGACGCCCCGTCCCGGGCCGGGCGTGTTGGATGGGCGGGTGTTCATCTCCACGCGCCCCCCGCACCGCCACGACGTGCTGATCGCGGCCGTCGGGCTGTCCGGCGGTCTGCTGCTCTGGCTGGCGGGACTGCACACCCAGGGCGGACGACTGGTCGAGGCCCACTGGGCGGCCCTCGTTCCGCTCACCGCGACGGCGGCGCTGGAACTCCTGCGCCGGAGCGCCCCGCAGACGGCACTGGTCCTCGGCACGCTCGCGCTGATCGCCGATCAGTTCACGTCGGGCAGCCTGGCGACCGTGCTCATGTTCACCGACCTGGTGTACGCGGCGGTCGTGTACGGGACCCCGGCGGCAGCCCGGCGGATTCCCGTGACCACGCTCCTGGTCACCGCCGCGTCCACCCTCGGCTTCCTCGCCTGGTTCCGCACGGCAGACGCACTGCTGATCGGTGTCGTCACCGGACTGGTGTCCTTCGGCCCCGCCATCACGGGCGTCAGCGTCCGCAACCACCGCGAGGCGGCGGAGGCCGCCCGGCTGCGCGCCGACCAGACCGCGCTGCTCGCCGAGATGGACCGGGTCCAGGCGGTGACCGCGGAGCGCTCCCGGATGGCCCGGGAACTCCACGACATGGTCGCCAACCACCTCTCCGCCATCGCCATCCACTCCACCGCCGCGCTCTCCATCGACGATCCGGCGACCTCGCGGGACGCCCTCGGGGTGATCCGGCGGAACAGTGTCGACGGCCTGGCCGAGATGCGGCGGCTGATCGGGCTGCTGCGCCGGAGCGGTGCGGACTCCTCGCAGAGCGCCGCGCCGACCCTCGCCTCCCTGGACGTCCTGGTCGGGCAGGCGGCGGCCGGTGCGGCGTCCACCGGACTCACCGTCACCCTGGACGACGGCGGCGGGGAGGCGGGGTCGCTGCCCGCGCCGGTGGAGCTGGCGGCGTACCGCATCGTCCAGGAGTCCCTCACGAACGCGCTCAAACACGCCGCGCCGGGCCCGGTGACGGTACGGCTGGGCAGGTCGCGTGAACTGCTGACGGTCGAGGTCGGCAGCGTGTTCGGCGACCGGCCCGGGCCGCGCGCACCCGGTTCGGGAGCCGGACTGGTGGGGATGAGGGAAAGAGTGGCGCTGCTCGGCGGGACGATCACCGCGGGGCCGGTCGCACGGGGCGAGGACGGCGGGATCTGGCTGGTGCGGGCCGAACTGCCCGTCGAGGAAGGGGTGTACCGCCCATGACGATCCGCGTTCTGGTCGCGGAGGACCAGTCGGCCGTGCGGGCGGGTCTGGTCCTGATCCTGGGCAGCGCGCCGGACATCGAGGTGGTGGGTGAGGCGGGCGACGGCGAGGCCGCCGTGCGCCTCGCGCGTGAACTGCGCCCGGACCTGGTGCTGATGGACGTGCAGATGCCCCGGCTCGACGGAGTGTCGGCGACACGGCAGGTCGTGTCCGAGGGCCTCGCCGACGTACTCGTGCTGACGACGTTCGACCTCGACGAGTACGTCTTCGGGGCACTCCGCGCCGGCGCGGCGGGCTTCCTGCTGAAGAACACCGAGGCCCGGGATCTGCTCGACGCGGTACGCACGGTGGCGCGGGGTGAGGGGCTGATCGCACCGGCCGTGACACGCCGGCTGATCGAGGAGTTCGCCGTCGCGACCGCCCCGCGCGGGACGGGCGGGCCGGGCCGCGAGGTGGTGGACCGGCTGACCCGCAGGGAGCGGGAGGTGCTGGGCTGCCTCGGTGAGGGGCTGTCGAACGCGGAGACCGCAGGGCACCTCGGCATGGCGGAGGCCACCGTGAAGACACACGTCAGCCGGCTGCTCGGGAAGCTGGGGCTGCGCAGCCGGGCGCAAGCGGCGGTCATGGCACGAGAGTTGGGGCTTTGAGACAAGCCGGGAAACTTTGGTCTGGACCTCTTGACGATTGGTCCAGACCTTCCTAATCTCACCGAACACACTGCGGTGAGTACGCCATGACAAGCGGGCTCAGGGCGACGCAGGGTTTGCAGTCCACGGACCATCCCCGTTAGCCGACCTCACCCGAGGAGCACCGTTGAGCACTGACAACCCCCTACGCGGATCCCGACTCAGATGGAGGCGCGGAGCCGGCACGGGCACCCGCTCCAAGGCGGTCGCGGGCCTCACCGCCCTGCTGCTGCCGCTCGCCGCGATGGTCGGGCTGGCCTCCCCCGCCGAGGCCGCCACGTCCGCGACGGCGACCTACGTCAAGAAGTCCGACTGGGGCACCGGCTTCGAGGGCCAGTGGACGGTGAAGAACACCGGCACCACCACGCTCTCCTCCTGGACGATCGAGTGGGACTTCCCCTCCGGCACGGCGGTCGGCTCCGCCTGGGACGCCACCGTCACCAGCTCCGGAACCCACTGGACCGCGAAGAACCTCGGCTGGAACGGCTCCGTCGCCCCGGGCGCCAGCGTCAGCTTCGGCTTCAACGGCACCGGCAGCGGCTCGCCCGCCGGCTGCAAGCTGAACGGTGCCTCCTGTGACGGCGGCAGCGTCCCCGGCGACAACGCGCCCTCCAAGCCCGGCACGCCGACCGCGAGCAACGTGACGGACACCTCGGCGAAGATCAGCTGGACCGCCGCGACCGACGACAAGGGCATCAAGAACTACGACGTCCTGCGCGACGGCGCCAAGGTCGCGACCGTCACCACGACGACGTACACCGACACCGGCCTCACCAAGGGCACCGACTACTCCTACACGGTGCAGGCCCGCGACACCGCCGACCAGACCGGTCCGGTCAGTTCCCCGGTCGCCGTCCGCACCACCGGGACCACCGACCCGGGCAACCCCGGGACCGGCGACAAGATCAACCTGGGCTACTTCACCGAGTGGGGCGTCTACGGGCGCAACTACCACGTCAAGAACCTGGTGACCTCCGGCTCCGCAGCGAAGATCACCCACATCAACTACGCCTTCGGCAACGTCCAGAACGGCAAGTGCACCATCGGTGACTCCTACGCCGACTACGAGAAGGCATACACCGCCGACCAGTCGGTCGACGGCGTCGCCGACACCTGGGACCAGCCGCTTCGCGGCAACTTCAACCAGCTGCGCAAGCTCAAGGCCAAGTACCCGCACATCAAGGTCCTCTGGTCCTTCGGCGGCTGGACCTGGTCCGGCGGCTTCCCGCAGGCCGCCCAGAACCCGGCCGCCTTCGCCCAGTCCTGCTACGACCTGGTCGAGGACCCCCGCTGGGCCGACGTCTTCGACGGCATCGACATCGACTGGGAGTACCCCAACGCCTGCGGTCTCACCTGTGACACGAGCGGTCCGGCGGCCCTGAAGAACGTCGCCTCCGCACTGCGGACGAAGTTCGGCGCGAGCAACCTGGTCACCGCGGCGATCACCGCCGACGGCTCTTCGGGCGGCAAGATCGACGCGGCCGACTACGCCGGCGCCGCACAGTCCATGAACTGGTACAACGTGATGACGTACGACTTCTTCGGCGCCTTCGCACCCAAGGGCCCGACGGCCCCGCACTCGCCGCTGACCTCGTACACGGGCATCCCGCAGGAAGGCTTCAACTCCGCCGCCGCGATCGCCAAGCTGAAGGCCCAGGGCGTCCCGGCCTCGAAGCTGCTGCTCGGCATCGGGTTCTACGGCCGCGGCTGGACCGGCGTCACCCAGTCCGCCCCCGGCGGCACGGCGACCGGCGCGGCCCCGGGTACCTACGAGGCGGGCAACGAGGACTACAAGGTCCTCAAGAACACCTGCCCCGCCAGCGGCACCATCGCCGGCACGGCCTACGCCCACTGCGGCACCAACTGGTGGAGCTACGACACCCCGGCGACGATCACGACCAAGATGGCCTGGGCGAACAGCCAGGGCCTGGGCGGGGCGTTCTTCTGGGAGTTCAGCGGTGACACCGCGAACGGTGAGCTCGTGACCGCGATGGACAACGGCCTCAACTAGCCAGAAAAGCCTCGGCGCGCCACCCCCCACGAGGCAGCACCACTCCGGAAAATGCGCCGGGGAGACAGGTCCGCCCCCTGTCTCCCCGGTTTTCGCATGCCCCGGAACGGGTCGTGACGCGCGCGTGCGGGCCCCGGCTCATCCGTCGGACGTCACGGGCGCCCACGGGCCTCCGGAAAGCCGTGTGCGCCCTCCCCGGAGCGTTCCGGGAAGAGCGCGTCGCTCCTGGCCCCGAACTCCGTCCGAGGGAGGATGCTCTTGCTCAAGCCACATTGACTCTCTGGCCGGGCGGTGCCGCCTCGAGCCAGGCGAGGAAACCGGTCAGGGCGTCCTCGCTCATCGCCAGCTCCAGGCGTGTCCCCCGGTGGAGACAGCCGAGCACGACGGAATCGGACAGGAGCGCCAGCTCCTCCTCGCCCTCGGGCAGCCGACGCGCGACCACCTCGATGGCGGACCGCTCCAGCCCGCGGCGCGGGCGGGGCGAGTAGGAGAAGACCCGGAACCAGTCGACGCGGTCACCGCTGTAGCGGGCGACGCCGTACACCCAGCCCTTGCCCGACGGGTCGGGCTCCTCCGAGATGTCCCAGCGCAGACTGCAGTCGAACGTGCCGCCGGAACGCTGGATCAGCCGCCTGCGCAGACCGAAGACGAACAGGCCTACCGCGACCAGTACGACCACCAGGCCACACACCCACAACGCGAGGACCATCTCCACCGACCTCCTCGCATCGTCGAGTAACGGATACCGCACCGAGCCGAACCGGACTGCACCTGCATCGCCTCAGCCGCGACACGGTCTGGATCGCTCCAGTTCGGGCCGCGGCTGAGTCAGAAACTCTTCGTGGGGACGCTCAGTGCGCCGCCACCGCACGCAGTCGTACGTCCGCGCGGCGCTCGGCGCCGGCGTCCGTGTCCGACTTCGCACGCTCCAGCGCACGCTCGGCGCGCTGGACGTCGATCTCGTCCGCAAGCTCGGCAATCTCCGCCAGCAGCGAGAGCTTGTCGTCCGCGAACGAGATGAAACCGCCGTGCACAGCGGCGACAACGGTCCCGCCGTCGCTCGTGCGGATCGTGACGGGGCCCGATTCCAGCACACCCAGGAGCGGCTGGTGACCGGGCATGACGCCGATGTCGCCGGACGTGGTACGTGCGACAACGAGGGTGGCCTCGCCGGACCAGACACTACGGTCCGCGGCGACCAGCTCGACATGCAGCTCAGCAGCCAAGGGTGGCTCCTCGGGTCACCACCCGGCGGTCGTGCCGGGTGTCGGTTCGATTCTACGGGGCGTGGTGAGGGGGGCGGGACACACCCGCCCCCCTCGGTGAGCCGGAGGCTCAGGAGACGCCGAGCTCCTTGGCGTTGGCCTTCAGGTCCTCGATGCCACCGCACATGAAGAACGCCTGCTCGGGGAAGTGGTCGTACTCCCCGTCACAGATCGCGTTGAACGCGGCGATCGACTCGTCGAGCGGAACGTCCGAACCGTCCAGGCCGGTGAACTGCTTGGCGGCGTGGGTGTTCTGCGACAGGAAGCGCTCGACGCGACGGGCACGGTGGACAACGAGCTTGTCCTCCTCGCCCAGCTCGTCGATACCAAGGATCGCGATGATGTCCTGGAGGTCCTTGTACTTCTGCAGGATCCCCTTGACACGGCTGGCCGTGTCGTAGTGGTCCTGCGCGATGTAGCGGGGGTCCAGGATGCGGGACGTGGAGTCCAGCGGGTCCACGGCCGGGTAGATGCCCTTCTCGGAGATCGGACGGGAGAGAACCGTCGTCGCGTCGAGGTGGGCGAACGTGGTGGCCGGGGCCGGGTCGGTCAGGTCGTCCGCGGGGACGTAGATCGCCTGCATCGAGGTGATCGAGTGACCACGCGTCGAGGTGATGCGCTCCTGGAGCACACCCATCTCGTCGGCCAGGGTCGGCTGGTAACCCACTGCGGACGGCATGCGGCCGAGCAGCGTGGAGACCTCGGAACCGGCCTGCGTGAAGCGGAAGATGTTGTCGATGAAGAGCAGCACGTCCTGCTTCTGCACATCGCGGAAGTACTCCGCCATGGTCAGGGCGGACAGCGCGACCCGCAGACGGGTGCCCGGCGGCTCGTCCATCTGGCCGAAGACCAGCGCGGTCTTCTCCAGGACGCCCGAGTCGGTCATCTCGTCGATGAGGTCGTTGCCCTCACGGGTGCGCTCGCCGACACCGGCGAACACCGACACACCGTCGTGCAGCTTCGCCACACGCATGATCATTTCCTGGATGAGGACCGTCTTGCCGACGCCCGCACCACCGAACAGACCGATCTTGCCGCCCTTGACGTACGGGGTCAGCAGGTCGACGACCTTCAGGCCGGTCTCGAACATCTCGGTCTTGGACTCGAGCTGGTCGAAGGCCGGAGCCTTGCGGTGGATCGGCCAGCGCTCGGTGATCTGCGCCTCGGCCTCCGGCTCGTTCAGGATCTGACCGAGGGTGTTGAACACCTTGCCCTTGGTGATGTCACCGACGGGGACGGTGATGCCCGCACCCGTGTTGGTCACCGGGGCCTGGCGGACCACGCCGTCGGTGGGCTGCATCGAGATCGCGCGGACCATGCCGTCACCCAGGTGCTGGGCGACTTCGAGGGTCAGCGTCTTACGAGCGCCGGCCTCGGCCGGGTCGTCGACGTCGATGTGCAGGGCGTTGTAGATCTCCGGCATCGCGTCGACGGGGAACTCCACGTCGACGACCGGGCCGATGACCCGGGCGACGCGGCCCGTGGCAGCGGCCGTCTCAACTGTCGTCGTCATTACTTGTCACTCCCCGCGGACGCGTCGGCCAGCGCACCAGCACCGCCGACGATCTCGCTGATTTCCTGGGTGATTTCGGCCTGGCGGGCCGCGTTGGCAAGCCGGGAGAGGCTCTTGATCAGATCCCCGGCGTTGTCGGTCGCCGACTTCATCGCACGACGGCGGGCGGCGTGCTCGGAAGCGGCGGCCTGCAGCAGTGCGTTGTAGATACGGCTCTCGACGTAGCGCGGCAGAAGGGCGTCGAGGACGTCCTCCGCCGACGGCTCGAAGTCGAACAGCGGAAGGATCTCGCCCTTCTCGTTGCTCTCCTCCGCGACCTGGTCGAGCGACAGCGGCAGCATCCGGCCGTCGACCGCGTTCTGCGTCATCATCGACACGAACTCCGTGAAGACGATGTGCAGCTCGTCGACGCCGCCCTCGGCCGTGTCCTTCTGGATGGACTCGATGAGGGGCTCGGCGATCTTCTTGGCATCCGAGTACTCGGGGCTGTCCGTGAAGCCGGTCCACGACTGGGAGACCTTGCGCTCACGGAAGCCGTAGTACGCGACGCCCTTGCGGCCGACGATGTACGTGTCGACCTCCTTGCCCTCGGCCGCCAGCCGCTCCCGGAGCCGCTCCGCCGCCTTGATGGCGTTGGAGGAGTAGCCGCCGGCCAGACCGCGGTCGCTCGTGAGGAGCAGGACCGCCGCCCGGGCCGGGGACTCGGCCTCGGTGGTGAGCGGATGGTTGGTGTTCGAGCCGGTCGCGACCGCGGTCACCGCACGGGTGAGCTCGGTCGCGTACGGCATCGACGCCGCCACCTTGCGCTGCGCCTTGACGATGCGCGAGGCGGCGATCATCTCCATCGCCTTGGTGATCTTCTTGGTCGCGGTGACGGCTTGGATGCGGCGCTTGTAAACGCGAAGCTGAGCGCCCATCGATCAGCCCTCGCCCAGGAGCTTGCCGTCCGAGGTCTCGAACTGCTGCTTGAAGGCGGCGATCGCGTCGGCGATCGACTGCAGCGTGTCGTCGGACATCTTGCCGCCCTCGGCGATGCTGGTCAGGAGGTCCTTGCGCTCACGGCGCAGGTACTCCAGCAGCTCGCTCTCGAAGCGGCGGATGTCCTCGACCGGGACGTCGTCCATCTTGCCCGTGGTGCCGGCCCAGACGGAGACGACCTGCTCCTCCATCGGGAACGGGGCGTACTGCGGCTGCTTCAGCAGCTCGACCATGCGCTTACCGCGCTCCAGCGACGCCTTCGAGGCCGCGTCCAGGTCGGAACCGAAGGCGGCGAACGCCTCCAGCTCACGGAACTGGGCGAGGTCCACGCGCAGTCGGCCGGAGACCTGCTTCATGGCCTTGTGCTGGGCGGAGCCACCGACTCGGGAGACCGAGATACCGACGTTGAGCGCCGGACGCTGACCCGCGTTGAACAGGTCGGACTCCAGGAAGCACTGGCCGTCGGTGATGGAGATGACGTTGGTCGGGATGAACGCCGACACGTCGTTCGCCTTGGTCTCGACGATCGGGAGACCCGTCATCGAACCGGCGCCCATGTCGTCGGAGAGCTTGGCGCAGCGCTCCAGCAGACGCGAGTGCAGGTAGAAGACGTCGCCCGGGTAGGCCTCACGGCCCGGCGGACGGCGCAGCAGAAGCGAGACGGCGCGGTAGGCGTCGGCCTGCTTCGAGAGGTCGTCGAAGATGATGAGGACGTGCTTGCCGTCGTACATCCAGTGCTGGCCGATGGCCGAGCCGGTGTACGGCGCCAGGTACTTGAAGCCGGCCGGGTCGGACGCCGGGGCGGCGACGATGGTCGTGTACTCCAGCGCGCCGGCCTCTTCGAGGGCACCGCGCACGGAGGCGATGGTGGAGCCCTTCTGACCGATGGCGACGTAGATGCAGCGCACCTGCTTGTTCACGTCACCCGAGCGCCAGTTGTCGCGCTGGTTGATGATCGTGTCGACGGCCAGAGCGGTCTTACCCGTCTGACGGTCGCCGATGATCAGCTGACGCTGGCCGCGGCCGATCGGCACCATGGCGTCGACGGCCTTGTAGCCGGTCTGCATCGGCTCGTGCACCGACTTGCGGACCATGACGCCAGGGGCCTGCAGCTCGAGGGCGCGGCGTCCTTCGGTCGCGATCTCGCCGAGACCGTCGATCGGGTTGCCGAGCGGGTCGACGACGCGGCCGAGGTAGCCCTCGCCGACGCCGACGGAGAGCACCTCACCGGTGCGCTGCACCGGCTGGCCCTCCTCGATTCCGCTGAACTCGCCGAGGACGATCGCACCGATCTCGCGCTCTTCGAGGTTGAGTGCGAGACCGAGGGTTCCGTCCTCGAACTTCAGCAGTTCGTTCGCCATGGCGGAGGGCAGACCCTCCACCTTCGCGATGCCGTCGCCGGCAACGCTGACCGTTCCGACCTCCTCGCGCGAGGCCGCGTCCGGCTGGTACGACTGGACGAAGTTCTCCAGTGCGTCCCGGATCTCCTCCGGCCGGATCGTGAGCTCCGCCATCTGGGTTCCCTGCTCTCCTTGTTGGGCCCGAAGTTTCTTAAGGGGGTCTGGGGGCGACCCCCAGGAATCTTCTGCAATTTCTGCACGGCCCAACCGGGCCGCTGTTCTTGCTCGTTCAGGTGGTGCGGTTGCGCTGCTCGCTGTCAGCCGGCCATCCGGCGGGTCGCCTCAGCGAGGCGCTCCGCGATCGTGCCGTTGATGACCTCGTCACCGACGCGCACCGTGATCCCGCCGAGGACCTCGGGGTCCACGTCGAGGTTCAGGTGCATCTGCCGGCCGTAGATCTTCGCCAGAGCAGCACCGAGGCGCTGCTTCTGCCGGTCGGACAGCGGCACCGCTGAGGTGACGACGGCGACCATGCGGTCCCGGCGCTCCGCGGCCAGCCTGGCCAGGGAGTCGAGTCCCGATTCCAGGCTACGTCCACGCGGCTGGGTCACGAGGCGCGTGACGAGACGCTCGGTGACGGGCTGCGCCTTGCCGGCGAGCAGGCTGCGGAGCAGCTCGCCCTTGGCGGCGGCCGACGCCGTGCGGCTGGTGAGCGCGGAACGCAGTCCCTTGTCGGAACCGACGATCCGGCCGAACCGGAACAGTTCGTCCTCGACGTCGTCGAGGGCACCGGCACGCTGGGCCGCGGTGAGGTCTGCGGTGTTCGCCAGTTCCTCGACCGAGTCGACCAGGTCACGCGACTGCGACCAGCGGGAGCGGACCATGCCGGAGACCAGGTCCACGGCTTCGCCGCCGACCTGACCGCGCAGCAGGCGTCCGGCGAGCTCGGCCTTGGCCTCGCCGCCCTGCGACGGGTCGGTGAGGACCCGGCGCAGCGACACCTCGCGGTGGAGCAGCGCGGTGACGGCTGCCAGCTCCTCGGCGAGCTTCGCCGCGTCGACCGACGTGCTGTCGGTCAGTGCGTCGAGGCGCTCGCGTGCGGCGGCCAGCGCCTCGCGGCTCGCTCCGTTCATCGGACGGCCTCGGCCTTCGCCTCGAGCTCGTCGAGGAATCGGTCGACGGTGCCGCTCTGCCGGGCGTGGTCCTCGAGGGACTCGCCGACGAGCTTGCCGGCCAGGGCGGTGGCGAGGGTGCCCACGTCCTGACGCAGCGCCGAGGCTGCGGCCTTGCGGTCCGCCTCGATCTGGGCGTGGCCTGCGGCGATGATCTCCTCGCGCTGCCGCTGACCTTCCGCCCTCATCTCCTGGATGATGACGGCACCCTGCTCCTGCGCCTCCTGGCGCAGACGGGCTGCTTCGTGGCGGGCCTCGGCGAGCTGAGCCTTGTACTGCTCAAGAACGCTCTGGGCCTCGGTCTGGGCCGCATCGGCCTTCTCGATACCGCCTTCGATGGCCTCGCGACGCTCTTCCAGAACCTTGTTGATGTTCGGGAGGAGCTTCTTGGCGAGGAAGCCGAAGACGATGACGAAGGCGATGAGGCCGATGACGAGCTCTGGAATCGGCGGGATGAGGGGATTTTCCATCTCCTCAGCCGCGACCGTAAGCAGCTGGCTCACATCAGTGCCTTTCGTCTCGGGTGCTGGTCGTCAGGCCTGAAGATCAGGAACCGTAGACGAACGGCATGACCAGACCGATGAGGGCGAGCGCCTCACAGAAGGCGAAGCCGAGGATCTGGTTGGCGCGGATGAGGCCGGCAGCCTCGGGCTGGCGGGCGAGGGCCTGGGTGCCGTTACCGAAGATGATGCCGACGCCGACGCCGGGACCGATGGCGGCGAGGCCGTAACCGATCGAGCCGAGAGCCTTCAGGTCGCCAGTGAGAGCGGCGAGGGTCTGGGACATGCCAGTCTTCCTTCTCTTTCAAGGACCGGTGGGGGTTGGCCACCGGACGAATAAGGGTGCGGTGCGCGCTACTCAGTGGTGCTTGGCGAGCGCGCCCTGGATGAAGGTGCAGGTCAGGAGCACGAAGACGTACGCCTGCAGCGCCTGAACGAAGAGCTCGAACGCGGTCATGACGATGACCATGATGAACGAGACGCCCGCGTACGCGATGCCGATGCCGTTGAGCAGGTACCAGCTGGCGATGGTGAACAGCAGCAGCAGGGTGTGTCCGGCGAACATGTTCGCGAAGAGTCG
Organism: Streptomyces sp. NBC_01341; assembly: GCF_035946055.1. Classification (NCBI taxonomy): domain Bacteria; kingdom Bacillati; phylum Actinomycetota; class Actinomycetes; order Kitasatosporales; family Streptomycetaceae; genus Streptomyces; species Streptomyces sp. NBC_01341. Next base: position 2,461,323 of record NZ_CP108364.1, read on the forward strand.
CACCGCGTGCGTGAACGGCCGGACGAAGAGGTTCGAGAAGAACTCGATCAGCATCGCCAGCGGAAGCACCGGGCCGAGCGACTTGTCGTAGCCGGTGATGTTCTTGAACCCGCCGACGAATCCGTGCCGCTTGAAGGTCAGGCTGACCCAGAGCACGTAGACGATCAGGGCGAGCACGATCGGGTACGCGATGATCGACGTCACGGGGAACTGGGCGACCGGGATGATCGACCAGAGGTTCATCATCCAGACGAAGAAGAACAGCGAGACGACGAGCGGAACGTACTTCTCGCCCTCGCGCTTGCCGATCGTCTCGTAGACGATGCCGCGGCGGACGAAGTCGTAGCCCATCTCGGCGACCGACTGCAGCTTGCCGGGGACCATCTTGGGCTTGCGGAACGCAGCCCAGAAGAAACCGACGATGATGACCGAGCCGAGCAGGGCCAGCAGCATCGGCTTGTTGAAGTACAGGTTGCTGTCCGCGTCTCCCCAGAGGGGCTCGAACAGGAACGAGTGCAGGCCGGGTGCCGGGAAACCACAACCGTCGAAGATGTGGCAATCGGTCTCGAAGGCGAGCACCTGTGTCGGGTCAGCACTCACCGCGGGCTCCTTCAGCGTGGCGCATAGGTACGGCAACCTCGATGTGTCGGCGCGGCACGCGGCCGCGGTTCGGCACTGGACTGGTGTTACGGATGTGTGAGCGGCAGTCAGGCAATGAGCCTCGCGATCGAGCAGGCGTCAGCTCACATGCCCGCGCCCGCAGTGCCGCAGTTGAAACCGGACGATAGCAGGCTCCGGTGAGCGCCCTTATTCCGGCCCTACCCATCACGCCGACGAGCCCGTCTTCTTGGGCTGGTGGGCGTCGCTGGACTCGGGTTCGACGTAAAGGATCTTGGCCTTCATGTGCGCACGCGCCTGCGCGCCGATCCACGCGAGAGTCGTCGCGACCAGTGTGATCGCGAAGGCCTTCGGGTTGAACAGCGACGTGTCCTTGAACACGGCGACGAAGATGAACAGAAGGAGGAGCTGCGCCGTGTACAGCATCAGCCCCATGGCCTGGAACAGGTGCGGAAGGGACCTGGCGGTCCGCTGCAGCACCACGAGCCCGATCCCCATGAAGAGGATCACGACCAGCGTCGCGACAACCGCACCCAGGGCTCCCTTGCCACCCGCGACACCGGCGCTGACCGCAGCGGCGACGACGCCGGCGGCAGCAGTGGGCACGGCGGTCTGAAGGAGAGTCCGGACGTCGTTGTTGGACGGCATGGCGGTTGCTCCGCATGGCAGGGGGTGGGCAGTGGTCGTCAGGGACGAGCGTAGGCCCGGACCGAGATCGATGTTTCGGGCCAATGGACCGTGCTACTCAGGTCCTTCGGCTTCATCACCGGGCTTCGTGAACGCTATCACAAACTATTTGATGAGGTCTTTACTCAGAAAGTGTGCCAGCTGTCACACGTGAGGGTTACTTCGCGCGCCTGTGCAGCACGTCACAGCGGTTTGTCTGGTATCGGGGCGTCTGCACCCGGTCCGTCAGCGTGATGAGTCGGCCCGGTCCCGATCCGCGAAGCGCGAACGGGGGCCGATCGCTGTCGCTCCGTTGACGCCGGACACTCCCACGGCCACCGGGGCCCGCTCCGGTGCCGGGGAGGCCATCTCCGAGCCCCGCGGCCCGTGTTGGCCGCGGGAGGCGTCCTCGGCGGCCTGTGCGGCCTCTTCGTGGCCCGCACGCCTCCGGCGTCGGTAGCGGGGCGGTACGAACGCCTCCGCCCAGCGCGGTGCCCGCGGGGTGAAGCGCGGCATGAGCAGGAGGATCAGGCCGACGGCGCTGAGTCCGACGATGACCAGCACGATCCACAGCGAGGCGGAGTGGACCGAGTAGCCGACGGCGCCGAACGCGATGAGCGCGGACCAGAAGTACATGATCAGCACGGACCTGCTGTGCGAGTGCCCGATCTCCAGCAGCCGGTGGTGCAGGTGTCCGCGGTCGGCCGCGAACGGCGACTGGCCGTTCCAGGTGCGGCGCACGATGGCGAGCACGAGGTCGGCGGCCGGGATCGCGATGATCGTGAGCGGCAGCAGCAACGGGATGAAGACGGGGAGCATCGCGTGGGTGGCCTGCCGCTCGCTGCCCTCGAAGAGCTTCATCGTGTCCGGATCGACCTGACCCGTGACGGAGATGGCGCCGGCGGCCAGCACGAGGCCGATCAGCATCGACCCGGAGTCCCCCATGAAGACCCGGGCGGGGTGCATGTTGTGCGGCAGGAAGCCGAGGCACATGCCCATCAGGATCGCGGCGAAGAGCGTCGCGGGGGCCGCGGCCTCGATCCCGTACCCGTACCAGAGGCGGTAGGTGTACAGGAAGAACGCCGCGGAGGCGATGCACACCATGCCGGCCGCGAGGCCGTCCAGACCGTCGACGAAGTTGACCGCGTTGATGGTGATCACGACCAGGGCGACCGTGAGCAGCGTGCCCTGCCACTGGGTGAGCGCGACCGTGCCGACACCGGGGATGGGCAGCCACAGGATCGTCAGACCCTGGATGACCATGACCGCGGCGGCGATCATCTGTCCGCCGAGCTTGATCAGCGCGTCGATCTCGAACTTGTCGTCCAGGACGCCGATCAGCCAGATGAGAGCGGCGCCGGAGAGCAGCGCTCTGGGCTCGTTGGAGAGGTCGAAGACACCGTTCAGGTTGAACAGGTGGTCCGCGACGATCAGGCCGGCGCAGAGTCCGCCGAACATCGCGATGCCACCGAGCCGGGGAGTCGGTTCCCGGTGTACGTCGCGCGCACGGATCGCGGGCATCGCCCCGACCGCGATGGCGAACTTCCGCACAGGCCCGGTCAGCAGATAGGTCACTGCGGCCGTGACACAGAGCGTCAGCAGGTAATCACGCACGGGCTGCCCCACAGATTTCGCCGGCCATCTCAGCCCCACACCCTAGTCTCATGAGTGAGGACACCGAGCCACGGGTGATGGTTGCACATGGTCCGGCTACCCCGGATACGGCGGATTCCGCTCGGCCAGCGCGCGCACGTCGGCCCGCAGCCGGCCGGTGTCGCGTTCCTCACGCACGGCGGCGCCGAACAGACCGGCGATCCGCACCATGTCGTCCTCGTCCATCCCCTGGGTCGTCACGGCCGCCGTGCCGAGCCGGATACCGCGCGCGTCCCCGTAGGGCAGCGCGCAGGTGTCCAGGACCATCCCCGCCGCGCACAGCCGCTCGCGTGCCGTGCGGCCGTCCACGCCGAGGGGTCCGGGGTCCGCGACGACGATGTGGGTGTCCGTGCCGCCCGTGGTCACCTCGAAGCCCTCGGCCTCGAGGGCGGCCGCCAGGGCCCGGGCGTGCGCGACGACCCGGTGGGCGTACACCGCGTACGCCGGGGTGGCCGCCTCGCCGAACGCGACCGCCTTCGCCGCGACCGTGTGCATCTGCGCGCCGCCCTGGGTGAAGGGGAACACCGCGCGGTCGATCCGCTCGGCCAGTTCGACGCCGCAGAGGATCATGCCGCCACGGGGTCCGCGCAGCACCTTGTGCGTCGTCGCGCAGACCACATCCGCGTACGGCACCGGACTGGGCGCCGCTCCCCCGGCGATCAGCCCCATGGGATGGGCCGCGTCGGCGATGAGATAGGCGCCCACCTCGTCGGCGATGTCCCGGAACAGCTCGTAGTCCGGGTGCCTGGGGTAGGAGATCGAGCCGCAGACGATCGCCTTGGGGCGTCGCGCCCGGGCGAGTGCGCGTACCTGCGCGTAGTCGATGAGGCCGCTGTCGGGGTCGACGCCGTAGCCGGCGAACTCGAACCAGCGCCCGGAGAAGTTCCCGGGGGCGCCGTGGGTGAGATGGCCGCCGTACGGAAGCCCCATGGCCAGCACCGTGTCGCCGGGGCGCAGCAGCGCGGCGTACGCGGCGAGCACGGCGGAGGAGCCCGAGTGCGGCTGGACGTTGGCGTGCTCGGCCCCGAACAGCTCCATGGCGCGGCGGACGGCGAGGCCCTCGGCGGCGTCGGCCTGCTCGCAGCCGCCGTGGTGGCGGGCTCCGGGGTAGCCCTCGGCGTACTTGTTGGCGAGCGGGGAGCCGAGGGCGGCGAGGACCGCGGGCGAGGTGAAGTTCTCGGCGGCGATCAGCTGGAGGGTGGTCGCCTGCCGGCCGGCCTCGGCCAGCAGGATGCCGCCGATCTCCGGGTCCTGGCGGAGCAGGGCGCGGAAGTCCTGCGGCACGGCGGTGTCCGGCGGGGGCACGGTTGCGGGTGCGACTGGCGTGGTGACCGGCATCTGACGGCTCCGGGCCTGAGGGAGGGGTGCACTGGCGTCAGATCCAATGTAGGCCCGCCCCCGGCTGCCTGCCCGCTGCCGTGCGGCCCTCTACGCCGGTCGGCGCACCCGGGCGCGGTGTTGCGCGGTGCGGCGGTCGTTCAGTGGGGCGCGCCCACCCCGGTCAGTGCCGTCATGACGGGATCGAGCGCCTGGCTGATCTCGTCGCCGATGGAGCGGAAGAACGTGATCGGGGCGCCGTAGGGGTCGTAGACCTCGTCGGCCTCGGCGGTGGGCGCGAGGAGCCAGCCGCGCAGGGCCGCCGCGGCGCGCACCAGCGCGCGGGCGCGCTCGACGACGCCCTCCTCGCGGGCGTCGGGGAGGGTCGCGGGGTCTATGGCCCGCACCAGCCGGGTGAACTCCTTGAGCGTGAAGGTCCGCAGGCCCGCCGAGTGGCCCATGGAGATGACCTGGGCCCGGTGGTCGCGGGTGGCGGTGAGCACCAGGTCGGCGCGGATCACGTGCTCGTCGAGGAGTTCGCGGCCGACGAACCCCGTGGCGTCGGCGCCGAAGTCGGCGAGGACGACCTCCGCGTTGGCCTCCATGGGCGCGCCCTCGTGTCCCCAGGTGCCCGCGCTCTCCACGATGAGGCCGCCGCTCAGCGGATCTCCGAGGCGGTTCATGAGGGCATGGCGGGTCAGCCGCTCGGTGATGGGCGAGCGGCAGACGTTGCCGGTGCTGACGTGGAGGATGCGGAAAGCGTCGTGCTGCCCCGCTATGCCACGCCCCTCAGGGGCGGTCAATTGGCCACCTCGAGGTCGGGTACCACCTTGCGGAGTTCCTCGACCGAGAGTGCGCCGGCGCGGAGCAGCACGGGGATCTTGCCCGTGACGTCGACGATCGAGGACGGCACGATCCCGGGGGTCGGGCCGCCGTCGAGGTAGACGGAGACGCTGTCGCCGAGCATGTCCTGGGCGGCGTCGCAGTCCTCGGGAGAGGGGTGTCCGGTGAGGTTGGCGCTGGAGACGGCCATCGGGCCGACCTCCGTCAGCAGCTCGATGGCGACGGGGTGCAGGGGCATCCGGACGGCGACGGTGCCGCGGGTGTCACCGAGGTCCCACTGCAGCGACGGCTGGTGCCTGGCGACGAGTGTGAGGGCGCCCGGCCAGAACGCGTCGACGAGCTCCCACGCCTGCTCGGAGAAGTCGGTCACCAGACCGTGCAGGGTGTTCGGGGAGCCGATCAGGACGGGGGTCGGCATGTTACGGCCGCGGCCCTTGGCGTCGAGGAGGTCGGCGACGCTCTCGGAGCTGAAGGCGTCCGCACCGATGCCGTAGACGGTGTCGGTGGGCAGCACGACCAGTTCGCCGCGGCGGACGGCGGACGCGGCTTCACGCAGGCCGGTCGTACGGTCGGTCGCGTCGTTGCAGTCGTATCGCCGTGCCATCAGCCGGCCTCCTCGGGCGTGTACGGGTAGGGGTCGTGCGGTCCGGTGGTCACGGCATGGCCTTGCGGGCCGTCGCGAACCGGGGCCGGTTGTTCAGGTCGGGGTGGTCGGCCGCGTCGGCCCAGCCCCGCTCCTCGGTGAAGATCCACGGCACCTGGCCGCCCTGGGTGTCGGCGTGCTCGATGACGACGAGCCCGCCGGGGCGCAGCAGCCGGTGCGCGGTGCGTTCGATGCCGCGGATGGTGTCGAGTCCGTCCTCGCCGGAGAACAGCGCCATCTGCGGGTCGTGGTCGCGGGCCTCGGGCGCCACGTACTCCCACTCGGTGAGCGGGATGTAGGGCGGGTTGGAGATCACCAGGTCGACCTGGCCGTCGAACTCGGGGAGGGCGCTCAGGGCGTCGCCGCGGTGCACGGTGACCCTGGACCCCTCGGCGTTCTTCCGGGTCCACCTCAGGGCGTCCTCGGACAGCTCGACGGCGTGCACCCGCGAGCGCGGGACCTCCTGCGCCATGGCGAGGGCGATCGCGCCCGATCCGGTGCACAGGTCGACGATCAGCGGCTCGACGACGTCCATCGCGCGGACGGCGTCTATCGCCCAGCCGACGACCGACTCGGTCTCCGGGCGGGGGACGAAGACTCCGGGGCCGACCTGGAGTTCCAGGTAGCGGAAGAAGGCCCGGCCGGTGATGTGCTGGAGGGGCTCGCGGGCCTCGCGGCGGGCGATCGTCTCCCAGTAGCGGGCGTCGAAGTCGGCGTCCGGCACGTTGTGCAGCTCGCCCCGCTTGACCCCGTGCACGAACGCGGCGAGTTCCTCGGCGTCGAATCGCGGTGAGGGGACACCGGCGTCGGCCAGCCGCTGGGTGGCCTGGGCCACCTCGGCGAGCAGCAGGTTCATCGCGGTTCTCCGTACGGGTTCACGAGCGGGGCGGGCGGTGGCGCTTACGCGGAGGCGAGCTTGGCGGCCGAGTCGGCGTCGACGCAGGCCTGGATGACCGCGTCGAGCTCACCGTCGAGCACCTGGTCCAAGTTGTACGCCTTGAAGCCGACGCGGTGGTCCGAGATGCGGTTTTCCGGGAAGTTGTACGTCCGGATCTTCTCGGACCGGTCCACGGTGCGCACCTGGCTGCGGCGTACGTCGGAGGCCTCCTGCTCGGCGGCTTCCTGGGCGGCGGCCAGCAGCCGGGAGCGCAGGATGCGCATGGCCTGCTCCTTGTTCTGGAGCTGGCTCTTCTCGTTCTGGCAGGAGGCGACGACACCGGTCGGCAGGTGCGTGATGCGGACGGCGGAGTCCGTGGTGTTGACGGACTGGCCGCCGGGGCCGGAGGAGCGGTAGACGTCGATGCGGAGGTCGTTGGCGTGGATCTCCACGTCGACCTCCTCCGCCTCGGGCGTGACGAGCACACCGGCGGCGGAGGTGTGGATGCGGCCCTGCGACTCGGTGGAGGGCACGCGCTGCACGCGGTGCACGCCGCCCTCGTACTTCATCCGCGCCCAGACACCCTGGCCCGGCTCGGTGGCGCCGTTGCCGCCCTTGGTCTTGACGGCGACCTGGACATCCTTGTAACCGCCGAGCTCGGACTCGGTGGAGTCGATGATCTCGGTCTTCCAGCCCACGCGCTCGGCGTAGCGCAGGTACATGCGCAGCAGATCGCCGGCGAAGAGGGCGGACTCGTCGCCGCCCGCTCCCGCCTTGATCTCCAGCAGCACGTCCTTGTCGTCGCTGGGGTCGCGCGGGACCAGCAGGAGCCGGAGCTTCTCGGTGATCTCCTCGCGCTGCTTCTCCAGGACCTTGACCTCGGCGGCGAAGTCCGGGTCGTCGGCGGCGAATTCGCGGGCGGTCTCGATGTCGTCGCCGGTCTGCTTCCAGGACCGGTACGTGGAGACGATCGGGGTCAGCTCCGCGTAGCGCTTGTTCAGCTTGCGCGCGTTGGCCTGGTCGGCGTGGACCGACGGGTCGGCGAGCTTCTTCTCGAGATCGGCGTGCTCGCCGATCAGTTCCTCGACCGCCTCGAACATCTTCGGGCTCCTGGTTTCTGCGTCATACGTCTGCGGGCTGCCTGGACGGCGTGCTGCCGGTGGTACGCCGCCGGGGCGCGGCCGGCGGCAGAGCCGGAAAAAACGCCGGCCCCGGCGCCCCGTTGGAGGGCGTCGGGAACCGGCGCAGTGGCTCGCTACTTGCTGGCGGAGCCGGCAGCCTTGCCGAAGCGGGCCTCGAAGCGGGCCACGCGGCCGCCGGTGTCGAGGATCTTCTGCTTGCCCGTGTAGAACGGGTGGCACTCGGAGCAGACGTCGGCGCGGATGGCGCCGCCTTCAAGGGTGCTCCGGGTGGTGAACGACGCACCGCAGGTGCAGCTGACCTGCGTCTCGACGTACTCGGGGTGGATGTCGCGCTTCAAGGTGTCTCCTAGGTTCGGGAGGGCTCCGGGTCGTTCGCGCGGATTGCGCGTCCGTGAACCGGGGCCGACGTACCAGTCTGCCAGGACCGGCCGTATCTCCCAAAACGAGGACCCGTCTGTGTGTATTCCCCTCGCGCACGGGGAACGCTGGGCGACCGTGCGGTGACGGAAAGCCGCCGCCCGGGGGGCCTCAGCGCACCACCGTCCCCGCTCCGCCCTTGTCTCCGGCCGACTTCGCCGTGGCGGAGGCCGGAACCGGCTTGTCCTGCTTGAGAGCGGCCCACACCTTCTGTCCGGCCTTCTCCTGGGGGAGCACGCGGTTGGGGTTCTCCGGGTCGTACTCCACGGGCAGCGTCACCATGTCGACGTTCTTGGAGCCGAGGCCCTTGAGCCCGTTGGCGAAGCCGGCGAGCTTCTTGACCGAGGCCAGCGCGGAGTCGGTGGTGACCGCCTTGGTGGCCGAGTCCGCGAGCCCGAAGAGCCTCTTCGGGTGGGAGAACACCCCGACACTCTTCGCCTGGTCCATCAGTGCCTTCACGAACGCCTGCTGGAGCTGGATGCGGCCCAGGTCGCTGCCGTCACCGACGCTGTGCCGGGTGCGGACGAGGCCGAGGGACTGTTCACCGCTGAGCGTGTGGGTGCCGGGCTTCAGCGCGAGGTGGCTGTCGGGGTCGTCGATCGCCTGCGAGGTGGTGATCGGGACGCCGCCCAGCTCGTCGATGAGCTTCTTGAACCCGGTGAAGTCGACCTCCACGTAGTGGTCCATGCGGATGCCCGACATCGCCTCGACGGTCTTCACCGCGCAGGCGGGCCCGCCGACTTCGTACGCCGTGTTGAACATGGCGTGGTGCTCCGCGCCGACCTGCCGGCCGCTGGTGTCGCTCGCGCAGGCGGGGCGGTCGACGAGGGTGTCCCGCGGGACGGAGACCACACTCGCCGAGGTGTGGCCCCGGTTGACGTGGACGACCATCGCGGTGTCCGACCGGGCGCCGCCCCCGTCCTCGCCGTACTGCGAGTTGGCCCCCGAGCGGGAGTCCGAACCG